>JAFTSA010000002.1 GCA_017461985.1 Clostridia bacterium | reverse complement strand
TTTTTGGCGCGCCGTAAGAGATTCGAACTCCTGACCTTTGGTTCCGTAGACCAACGCTCTATCCAGCTGAGCTAACGGCGCATAACCCCTAAAAAGGGGATTTGATATTAAATTTTCGTTCTTGCACCTTCGGTTCCGTAGCCAGACGCTCTATCCAGCTGGGCTAATGCTACACACGTAAACGCAGATAGAGTTGCGTTTTAGCGTTGAAATTATATATCCAACTGATTTTTTTGTCAACCGATTTTGACAATGTAGGGGCTTTTTCTATTTTTGGATGGCTTCGGGGATGTTTTTGACGAAGTCAAGGATATAGTCGGGTTTGATTTTGCTAGAGGCTGCCATCTCTGCGGTTGTTTCACCTGAAAGCACCAAAATAGACACGAATCCGCAATTCTTGCCAAAGGCAACATCGGTGTACAAACGGTCGCCTACCATAGCGATTTTCTTTGCGGGGAGGTTATATTTTTTTGCAATACGCAAACCTGCTTCCTTGTGGGGCTTGCCCATAACCACGTCGGGGGTACGGCCGATTGTGAGGCGGATTGCTTCAATCAGTGCACCGATGTCGGGCATAGGACATTCCTCTGCGGGGCAGAAATAGTCGGGATGGGTTGCGATATAAGGTCTGCCCTCGTTGACATACTTGCAGAAACGATACAATCTGTCATAGGTGAGAGATGTGTCAAAGCCAATGACGCAGATGTCGGGGTCTTCCTCAACCACCTCAATGCCGTAGAGGTCAAACTCACTCTTCAAACGCTCGTTGCCAAGGAGATACACCTTTTTGCCGCGGTATTTGTCAAGGATATACTCGCAGGTGACTTGACCGCTGGTGTAGATTTCGTCACTGTACACACGGAGTCCAAGATTATTCAATCTTGAAATGTAGTCGGTGTGCATACGAGATGAGTTGTTTGTGAAGAAACAAATGCGCTTGCCCATTGCACGAAGGGTGTTGATGGCGTTGAATGCGCCGTCGATTTCCTTGTCACCGATATACACGGTGCCGTCAAGGTCAAACAGGAAAAGTTCTACGTCTTTGATGTCTTTTTTCATATCCTTTGTATCCTTTTGTCAGCAGGCTTCTTGGAACCCGCTTTCGGCAATATACCGAAGGAGTCCGTGGCCTATCTCTGCCGACAGTTTCATTGCGGTGAGCAACGATTTTGTTGTGAATGCGCTTTTGAGCCAATATCCGGCATCGGGATATATCCTACGCCACCTCTTTTGAGCGGAGTGGAAGTCCACCCCTTTCAACTTGTCCAAAAGGTCAAGACGATATTCACTCAATATATAACCAACTCTAAAATAGCCGTCAGCGGTGAAAATGTCAAATGCTTTCAGCAACTTTTCCATAGGCCGTCCTGTCAGTTTGTGCAATTTGTCAAGATTTTGGTCGTGAGATGGGGGAATTGCGCAGTCTATTGAGGGGGATGAAAGATAACTTTCATACATAGTGGCAATCACCGATGCAGAGATAAACTTGTACTCCCCTAAAAGACGGGTGCGCACGCCCTGCCGTTTTGCGCTGTCGTATAGCACCTTTGCCATGACGGTGGCATTGTCGTCGGTGCGATTATCCACGGACAGTTGAAGAAGCCGATATGCTAAATCTAAAGCGCTTGCATCGGGAGATAAATACGGCGTCAATTCCCTTTTCACCTTGCCATCCAAGACTTTTTCGTTGTAGTAGTCCTCAAAGGCGCGAAGTGGCTGGGATAAAATAATCCCCCACCCTGAGGCAAGGCACTCTTTTGGGCAGTTGTCAATGAGGTCGCTGTCCAAAAACACGTATTTCAGCGAGGTGAGATTTTTCCATTTGGTGAGGATAGTATCCGTTGTCGGTGCAGAAAAAACCAAAGCACAATCTATGCCTAGGGCGGTTGCTCTGCGCCTTACCGCATACGCCACTGCACCGGTGCCTACTCCCAAAATAAACCGCGTGTGGTCGGGGATTTCACTGACAAGACAGGTGCTGAGGACGGGGTGTTTTTTGTCACTAAAAGCACGTGCCAAATCCTCGGCATAGGATCGCAAATTGTTGTCGTAAAGCACTGCAACAAATCCTCCTTCAATGAGAGAAGACAAGGTGTTTTTCAGCCCTTCAACTCCCCTGCCAACAAAGATTTCAGTGCCTGATATATTCTCTTTTCTTTCAAAAGTTTCCATAAAAAAACCTCCAAAAAAATGGTAGCAATTTTTGAAGGTTGAATTATGTTTTCTTTTGTCGTGACAAGACTTTTCTTGTCTTAAAATTTCTTATTTTTGTTGGATTTTTAGAGTGTTAACGCCACTTGATAGACATCGTTTTTGGGGAGATTTCTTTCTCCTGCCACCTTCTTCACAGCCTCTTTTTTGTCCATGCCGCTGTCAAGATAATGGCGGAGATGGTTCTCTATAGACATATCGGTGAGGGGGTTGTCCTCTTCGGTTTTGCCCTCAACAATCATGACGATTTCTCCTCTTTCTTCGGCGTCAAAATCACTGAGAGATGTTATGGTGACACTCTCGTGAAGCTTGGTGATTTCTCTGCAAACATACACCTTTCTGTCTCCAAAAATTTCCTCTATATCCTTTGCTGTTTTTTTGAGGTCATGGGGTGCAACGTAGAAAATTACAGGTACTGTTGAAGAAGCATATTTTGATAGAATCGACACTTTAAGTTTCTTTTTGTCGGGCAAAAACCCTAAAAACGTGAAACCATCGCAAATTACACCACTCATTGCAACTGCGCTTGCAAAGGCAGTTGCGCCGGGCACGACTTCAACCGAAACACCTCTTTCACGGCACATTTTGACAAGCACTGCACCGGGGTCAGAAATGGCAGGCATGCCTGCGTCTGTTATGATGGCAACGTCCTTCCCAGACTCAATTTCTTGCACCAGTCTTTCACCGCATTCCTTCTCGTTGAATTTGTGATATGCCACAAGCTTTGCCTTCACGTCATAGTGGTTGAGGAGGGCAAGTGAGTGGCGTGTATCTTCGCAAGCGATGACGTCCACGCTCTTCAAAGTTTCAAGTGCGCGGAGGGTGATGTCCTTGAGATTTCCTATGGGTGTTCCAACAACGTAGAGTTTTGCCATCAGCGGTATAGTTCCTTGACTTTTTCTGTGTATTTTCCCTCTTCGTCCATAAGGATAAGAGTGGAGGATTGAAGCCCCAATTTGCCACCTTTCTTTGCGGAGATGATGACCGTGTCAACACCCTTTGACAACTTGGGGTAAACGTAGGTTATGTGCTTTGGTTCAAGACCGTTTTGATGAAGAGTTGTGATAAGTTCAACAAGCCTGTCCGCCTTGTAAACAATGAAGAAATCCCCGCCATTTTTGAGAGCGTAAGACGCAGCAAAAACAAAGTCGTTGAGGATGCAATCACCTTGCTTTCTTGCCACTGCCCTTTGTGAAGTTTTTTCAAGTCCGTCATCTCCACCAAAATAGGGGGGATTGCAAATTGCCTTGTCAAAACTGCCTGCAGTGAGCAATGCTTTCACGTCCTTGACGTCACCGGTGACAATCTCGATTTTGTCATCAAGATGATTCATCTTTACACTTCGCCTTGACATATCGGCGATGCAACTATCAATCTCTACGCCAACAACTTTTTTTGCGCCTTTCTTCACCGAAACGAGGATTGACATAACCCCTGAGCCTGAGCCCAAGTCTAGGACGGTGTCATCCTTACCTATCTTTGCAAGGTTTGCAAGCAAAACTGAGTCGGCTGAAAAAAGATAGCCGTCGTCGTCCTGCAACACCTTGTAGTCATCGGTGAGAAAAGTGACAAATTCACTCATTAGGCTCTGACCACTGTGATTTTGAGGGTCGCGGTGATTTCGGGATAGACACGGACGGTCACTTCAAAGTCACCGAAGTCACGGATGTTCTCTTTCAGTTCGATTTTCTTTTTGTCAACGTTGTAGCCTTGCTCTTGAAGTGCAGATGCAATGTTGTCGTTGGTGACACTGCCAAACATCTTGCCGTTGTTGTCACCGCCCTTTGCTTTGACGGTGAGCTTGATCTTTTTCAGTTGCTCGGCAAGGACCTTTGCATCAGCCTTTTCTTGTGCGATTTTGGCTTCATGGGCCTTTTTGCGTTGCTCTGCAACGTAGAGATTTTGTGCAGTGCCCTCTTGTGCCAAACCTTTTTTCAGCAAGCAATTTCTTGCATAGCCGTCGTTGACTTCAATGATTTCGCCTTTTTTGCCTTGACCTTTTACGTCTTGTAGAAGAATAACTTTCATAATGTACTCCTTTTCTTTATTGTATCACGAAGGCGCGCTTTTTTCAACGATTATATTCTCATATAATTTTCGGTTTATTTTGTCAAATTGGGGCAATACTAACAAAAAACAAAAAGGAGCGACTATGAAAGAAATAAATTGCAAAACCTCAAATTGTGAACATAACGTAAAATGCAAGTGCCTTGCAGGAGTCATCGCTGTAGGTGAAACCGCAAAATGCCTCAGCCGTATTAAACGTGACGGGGGCGCATTGGCACAATCCTTTGCGGACGTAGAGGCAGGTGAAGAATTTTTTGGTGAAAGCACCGAAGTGCTTGTGCAGTGCTCAGCAGAGTGTGCCCTCAACCACGACGGCATCTGCACCGCCGAGCGCATAGACGTAGACGACGTCCTCTTCGGCACCAAGTGCAAAACGCGGATTTCCCCAAAAGAAAAATAAAAAGCTTTTATACACCATAAAGTAGATGTCCCCCTTCCTCACGTGTTTCCCCCTTTTGCCATTCGGCAAAGCCCTATGGGCAGGGACACACTCGGCTCTCGCACATTAAGCGGCGTCGCCTCATTATGCCACTCGTTGCGTTGGTGCAAAAAAATCACAGCGCACCCGCATCTTTGTACTATCGTCTGGTGCTCGGCGCTCCCCTCCTCGTCGCCACTGCTCCTCGCGTTCCGTCTTCGAAGGAGTGAGTGCTTGCACAAAACATCCTAATCTGCTGCGTGTTATAAAAGCGCAATAAATTGATGAAGAGCGCGAAAAGCCCCTTATAGACCGACCGATGCGTACTTGGCGTACGTGAGGGTGGAATATAAGGGGCTTGACAATGCTATTCGCGATTTAGTGCGCTTTTATTTTAATGGGACAGTGGCTTTGGCGTCCAAGTCAAGGGGTGTAGGTGCAAGCCCTTCTTCAATCATAAAGTAGGCGGCTGCGCCTATCATTGAGGCGTTGTCGGTGCAGTATTGAAGTTTGGGATAATGCACTTCAACTCCTCTTTCACTGAACTTTTCAAAGGACTCTCTCAGGTGCTTGTTGGCGGATACGCCACCTGCAATGGACACCTTTTTCAGCCCTGTCTTTTCAAGGGCAATGCCCGTCACTGTCACCATTTGGTCAATGGCCGCTTTTTGGAAGGAGCAAGCCACGTCTGCACGAGGGATTTCCTTGCCTTTTTGAGTCAAGTTGTGGACGTAATTTATGACGAAAGTTTTAAGTCCGCTATAACTAAAATATGGTGCTTCCCCTCTCTTGAATTTGGGGGCAGGCATATTGATAGAGGGCTTGCCTTCAAGGGCAAGTTTTTCAATTTCAGGGCCACCGGGATAAGGCAAACCGAGGACACGAGCAACCTTGTCAAAAGCCTCACCTGCGGCATCGTCACGAGATGATGCGACAAGCTCAATATCAGTGTAGTTTTTCACGTGGACAACGGCCGTGTGGCCACCGCTTGCGAGCATACAAAGATAGGGGGGAGTGAGGGTGCTGTCAATGTAGTTTGATGCGATATGTCCCTTGATGTGAGAGATGGCGTAAAGGGGCTTTTTCCAAGCAAAAGCCAACCCCTTTGCAAAGTTGACACCAACAAGCAATGCACCAAGAAGACCAGCACCATAAGTCACTGCAATGGCGTCAATATCGTCAGGAGTGACAGAGGCTTTTTCCATGGCTTCTTTCACCACGTTTTCAATGGCTAGGGTGTGATTTCTTGAAGCGATTTCAGGCACAACACCACCGTATCTGCGGTGGATTTCAATCTGTGAAGAAACTGCAGAACCGAGCACTGTTCTGCCTTCTTTGACCACGGCTGCAGCCGTTTCGTCACAACTGGATTCAATTGCCAAAATCACTTTGATTTCACTCATACATTTAGTATAACACACCCAGGATTTTTTGGAAAGTATATCTCTCCCTTTTGTATAAAATCAACTTTGAAAGGAATACTTAAATGGGGGCAGGCACACCCTGTGAGACTTGCACCTAACAAGTGTTTGAAAACAAAGATAATAACCAAACAACAACTTTAACAATACAAAAAAGGAGTGTAAAATGTCATTTAATCCATTTGAACAAAAAACAACCACCGTTGAAAAGGGCCTTGAATCTTGGCAAAAAATCTTTGTCGAACCCTATGACAAAACAAAAACAGACCCCTTCACAAAACTCCGTGTCATTCTTATGAACGGCACTGAATTTGAAGCGAACTGGTACTCTCATCAGTTTTCTCGTCACTGCACCGACCAAGACTTGCGGAGAGAAATTGCAACAATACGCCGAGTTGAACAACAGCAACAAAAAAAGATTTCAGGGTTGAAACCTCTTGGTGAAAGCATCCTTGAAACCACCATTGGCTACGAGCAACTTGCCGTTGAGCTGACTGCAAATCTTGCCCGCCGAGAGAAAAACGAGGATGTGAAAAACGCCTTGAATTTTGCTCTCCTTGAAGACTTTGACCACCTATATCGTTTTTCAAATCTTCTCAAAATGGAGCACGGCATTGACGCCTCTGTTCTTGTTGACAAACGGACTGAAATCACCCCCGGCAGGCCTACAATTTCAGAGCATCGTCTTGCCCCTGACGACGTCCGTCATCACATTGACGCAGAGCACTCTGACCCCTTCACAAGACTGTGCTCTGCAATCATCACTGCAGCGGAACAACAGACCATGAACTACTATATGAACGTGGCAGGTTTTTACACCAGTGAATTGGGCAGAAAAATGTTCAGTGAAATCGCTATGATTGAGGAGCAACACGTGACACAATACGGCTCACTTATGGACGTGAAATGCAGTTGGCTCACCGGACTTCTTGAACACGAATACGTGGAGTGCTATCTCTACTGGTCCTGCGTTCAAGATGAAACAGACCCACGCATTAAAACCATTTGGGAAACCTGCCTTGAACAAGAGCTTGCACACCTTCAAAAAGTGGCTTGCCTCCTTGAAAAATATGAGGGCAAATCCTACAAAGACGTGTTCCCCTGCCCCGACTTCCCTGAACCCCTCACCTTTGGCACGGACAACATCGACTACGTACGTGGAGTGTTGAAAAAGACTGCTTGGTACACCTCTGTGGGAGAGGGCTACGCTGACGTGAGAGATATGGACTGCAAATATCCCTACTTTGTGTGGCAAGGCAAACTCAACGGCTGTGGTGACCATACACCCTCTCACCAAGTCATCGACCTTTATATCAAAAACTTCAAAGAGGACTTCCGTTTTGAGGTGGGCAAAAACCCTGTGAAGGAATTGCAAGACCGCACCTGTGACAATACCTCAGTGGGCAGATGCTGTAAGGATTGCAAGTAAAAGTTCAATCACGAAATTAAGACTCAACTTGGTGAAAATACAAGACGAGTTTCAAAGAAATGACGGCGAAATGCCGTCATTTTCTTTACGCAGTAAAGTTTTTGTTGATTTTACACTGGTTTGTGGTATAATTTTGTCATTAACACATAGGAGACGAAATATGAGTTTAACTTACAAAAGACAAAATGCTTTCAAATCCGCAAGCCCCGAAGAATTGAAAAAAATCTTCGACTACAACGAAGGCTACAAAAAGTATCTTGACAACGGCAAAACCGAAAGAGAAACCGTCACCGAAACCATTGAACTGGCAAAGGCAAACGGATATACAGAATACACCCTCGGCGACAAAATCAACCCCGGCGACAAACTGTATTACAACAACCGTGGCAAAGCCCTCTTCATCATCAAGGCTGGCAAGGCAGATCTTGCAAAAAACGGCGTTAGAATACTGGTTGCACACGTTGACAGCCCTCGTCTTGACCTGAAACAAGTGCCCCTTTACGAAAGCTCAGATATGGCATTTTTGAAGACACACTACTATGGTGGAATCAAAAAATATCAATGGCTTGCACTTCCCCTTGCCCTTCACGGCGTCGTTGCTTTGAAGAGTGGTGAAGTTGTCAACTTAAACGTTGGTGAAGAAGACGGTGACCCCGTGTTCTATATCACCGACCTTCTCCCTCACCTCTCACAAGAATACAATGAGAAGACCGTTGCAAGCGCATTTAAGGGTGAAAACCTCAACGTGCTCATTGGCGGAATCCCTGCTGACGGCGACGAAGCAAACCTTGTCAAAGCGAATGCTTTGAAACTTTTGAACGAAAAGTACGGCATCACCGAAGAGGATTTCTTGAGCGCAGAAATCGAAGCAGTGCCTGCCCTGAAGGCAAAGGACGTAGGCTTTGACAGAGCCTTTGTGGCAAGCTACGGCCACGACGACAGAGTTTGCGCATATCCCGAAGTGACCGCAACCCTTGAAACTGAAACAGACCAAACAGTCCTCACAATCCTTGCAGACAAGGAAGAAGTTGGCTCAGAAGGCAACAGCGGTATGCAATGTATCCTCATCAAGGATATCCTTGATATCCTCGCAGACAGCTACGGCGTGTCATCAGCAGTGGTGAGAGCACACAGCATGTGCTTGTCAGCTGACGTGACAGCGGCCTACGACCCCAACTATGCAGACGCATTTGAACCCAAAAACGGCAGTTTTGACGGCAATATGTCCCTCATCAACTACGGCGTGGCAATGAACAAATTTACTGGTTCACGTGGCAAGAGCGGTTCAAACGATGCATCCGCAGAATTCATTGGACACCTTCGTGCAGTCTTTGAAAAGGACGGCGTTGTGTGGCAAACCGGTGAACTTGGCAGAGTTGACCTTGGTGGTGGCGGTACAGTGGCAAAATTCCTTGCCAACTACAACATTGACACCGTTGACCTTGGTGTGCCCGTGCTTTCAATGCACGCCCCCTATGAACTTGTTTCAAAGGCAGACGTTTACGAAGCACACAAAGCCTTCTCCGCTTTCATCAAGTAATCAAATCCAAAACAAATAAATTGAAAACCACGATTTTCGTGGTTTTCTTTTTTTTATACCTTCTCTCAATCCCTGCACTTTTGCCCTTTCTCCGCAAACTGATTGCACGGTTTTGTCCGCACTTTCAAGGATTTTAACTGACAAAACCTCATGTGCGCAGGAATTTTTATCTTAAAATAAAAATTTTTCGGCTTGTTTCTCTCCGTTTTTCTAAAAATCTCTAGTTTTTCAACTGCATTAAATTTTTGCAAAAAATACATTATTGACACAAAATTTGTTCTATAAGCGGATTTTATGCAGAAAATATTGCATATTTGCATAAACAAACATCTCGGCTACACTTTTTGTCAAAAATTGAGGGGTTTTGACAAATTGTTGTATTTTGTTGACAAAAATATCCATTATTGTATAATGAGTAAAATGGCCTATTGCGTTATTTAATAAATATACCTAATTTTCCTGAAAGTGCGCACGCTATTACGTGCGGGGGCGAGCGGGCGTATCGCACGCAAAACCCCTGAAAAACATATCTTGAAAGGGCAAAATGTTTATGAATACCGCAAAAAGTTGGCGAAAAAAGAAAATAAATTGTTTATATATTATATAAACCCAGAGGACAACATCGTGAAAAACCATCAAAACATCGACGCACCTACACTGAAAATTGAAGATCTTGGCAAAAAATATGGCAAGAACTTGGACTTCTCCATTAGAAACGTCAGTTTCACCATTGAGAAAGGCGAATTGGTCGGTCTGCTCGGCCCCAACGGCGCAGGCAAATCAACCACCCTCAAATGCGTGACAGGCATACTCCCCATCACAGAAGGCACAGTGGAAATCTGCGGTGAGAACATTGATTCAAGCCCCGTTGCTGCAAAAAATCACTTCTCATTTGTCACAGACAACCACTCAGTTTTCCTCAAGATGACTGGCGTGCAATATCTCAACTTTATGGCGGACGTCTACAAAGTCCCCACAAAGAACAGACAAGAGATTTTTGACAAACTTGAAGAGTCTTTCCACCTTGGAAAGGCGGTGTTCAATCTTATTTCATCCTACTCACACGGTATGAAACAAAAGATTTGTATGATGGGTAGCCTCGTCCACTCCCCCGACCTCTGGATTATGGACGAACCTATGGTCGGTCTTGACCCCCGCACACAAAAGGCGGTCACCGACATCATGAAGGAATACGTGGAAAGCGGAAAAACAATCCTCTTTTCATCACACAACCTTGACGTAGTCAAACGTATCTGCTCACGCGCAATCGTCATCAACGGCGGAAAGATGGTGGCAGACGTGTCAAGAGAAGTTTTCACCGCATCAGAAGGTGAACTTGAAAAATACTATTTTATGAACGAAGTCGCAGACGACACAAATGAAGAAAAGGTGGACGAAAAATAATGTTTAACGTCTTGATGAAAAAATATTTCATAGAACTCTTCTCCGTGTTCAAGCGCGACAAGAAGAAGGCGGACTGGCTGGGCGTCACCACAACGGCAATCTTGATTGTGGCATTTATCGTTGGCTTGATCTTCGTGCTGTCCACCTTTGCAAAGCAATACACGGACGTCCGTTTCCACAACGTCCAAGACGTGGAAACAAGACAATATGAACTTCTCACCTTGATTTACTCCGTCCTCCTTGTGGTCGGCGTGTTCAGTGGTGTCAAATATCTCAACTTCTCAATCTTTGAAAGCAGTGACAAAAATATCCTCATCACCCTGCCCATCAAGTCATCTGTGCTTTTTGCAAGCAAGTTGGCAGTGGTGTATATCCGTCAATTTGCTTTCACCGCAATCACAATCCTCACCACAAACTTGACCTTCGGCATAGTCAATCACCTGGGTGCTTACTATATCGGCATGTCAGTGGTGATGTGCTTCATCTTCCCCCTCATCACAATTTCAATTTCATCAGTATTCTGCTTGCCCGTGTACTTCTTGAAGAGACTGATTCAATCAAGATACGTCACCTATCTCATCTTGATAACCGCCGCCATGGGCATCATCTTCTGGGGATACTCCGAAATCCTTGCCTTTGTGCAAACCCTTGTGACGACAGGCGAAGTGAAATTCCTCTTCAACGAAAGGACAATGCTTGTCATCATGGACATCGTCAAGTACAGCTATCCTTGCAATATGATTGCAAACATACTCCTTGGCAGAAACGTTGGTGAAAGTATCGGCATATTCCTTGCAATCCTTGTGGGCATCACTGCAATCGGCTTTGTCATCGTGCAACAATTCTACGTGAAAGCAATCCACGTCCGCACCTTTGAAAAGACAGGTTTTAATGCCCTCAACAAAAACTTTGCACACAAGAGAAGAACTCGTTTCCACGCACTGCTTGAAAAGGAATTCCTCCTTGTGCTTCGCACACCCTCATACGCATTTCAATATTTTTCAGTGGCAATCACAATGCCTCTTATGGTCTTCTTCTGTATGGGCATCGGCTCAGACCTCTTGTCAGGTCTTATTATGGTGGAAAGCAACTTTGAACTCGCCCTTTTCCTTGTCCTTGTCTTCGGCGGATTGACCAACACCTTCTGCGCAACAAATATCAGCCGTGAAGGTCCTGCATTTTGCGCACTGAAATCCACTCCTATACCTTGGCAAGAATTCATAGGCGTCAAGGTGCTCTTCTGCAGTATCGTCACAGTGCTCAGCATGGCAGCAAGCGTCATCTTGGTGTACGCCCTTGGATATATCCTTTGGTGGGAAGCACTTGTGCTCTTCTTCATCGCACTTATCCTTTCAGAAGCACAAATCTGCTTTGCAACAAGAAAAGACCTTGACCGCCCCAACTTCTCTGAAGACGACGACTGCGAGGTCCGTGAAAGCAACACCACCGTGTCAACAATTGTCATTGCAACCCTTTTGACCTCTGCTGTCATCGGCGGTATTTCACTGTATGCATCAATCTTCTACGGCAACTATCGTGGACAAGACGTTTCAGATGCAATCATTGGCATAGCATTTGCTGTTGCCGGTGCTTTGCTTGCAGTCTGCGTCACCTACCTCTGCGTAGGCATAGAAAAGAAATTCAAGCAACTGACAGGAGGCAATTAATTTATGAAAAACAAAATCATCCTTCTCATAATGATAATCCCCCTCTTGTTTATGCTGGTGGTTTACGGCGTTGGCAAAACCATCTCCGTTGTGGTTGACATACCTGTGTCCGGCATACAAATCACCTCTCAACATGAAGACGGCCTCCTCTCCCTTGATATGGCAGAATACAAGGGCGATTTCCGCCTTGAAGCACAAGTGCTTCCCGCAGAGGCCAAAAATAGGGGCTATTCAATCACCGTCGACCCTGTGGACAGCGAAAACGCACCTATTTCATTTACAAATGACGGCACTCTTGTCATCAATGATACAGGCAAGGCAAAAGTCACCGTCACCAGTGACGAGCGTGCTTTCACAGACAGCATCATCGTGTCTGTCACCAGCTCTAAACTCATCAACTTGTACCCTTCTCTCACCGAAGACGTCTTTGAATCAGCAGTGGCACTGACTCCTTCAACCGAAGAGGGTGTGGACTATGAAGCCACCATTGAATCCGGCTCATACCATATGAGCGTTGCAATGCACCCTAGCAACCTTTCACACAGCAACCTCAGTTGGAAATCCGATGATGAAAATGCAATCCGCGTCAATGCCCTCGGTGAAATGAAAGCTATGCTTTCAGGCACGACCTACGTCACAGTGTCCTCCCCTGACGGAATCCACGGCAACCTTGAAAAGAAAATCAAGTTTAACGTGACAAAGACTTGGACGAACTCAGGCATCACTGTAAACGGTGGCAATGGTGGAACGGTGTTTGTGTCCAACGAACTGCCCACTTCAACAATGGTCCTTGAACTGCCTGAAGGCAAAACCAAAGACGACCTTAAAATTGAAGGCGCAGGCGTCACCGTCACAGTTGACAGCGTCGATACCCTTGACGACAAGGACAATAGAGTGCTTGTGAAGATGTCCTTTGATGCCTTCACCTCAGCAGCACAAGTCAAATTCTCTGTGGACGACTTCAGCACTGAAAACGTGGTCAACTTGTCCTTCAGCAACTTTGCCTTTGATTTGACCTCACGCACACACCTTGAATACAACAAGACCAACGACGGCTCAGACGGCTGGTCTATTAACGATATGTTCCAAAAAGTTGACTCCTCCGTCACCTACGTGGTGGACGAAGAAGTGCATCTTGAAGGAGTCACTTACAACTGGACAACCAACAACGACAACATCACCGTCACAAACAATAATGACGGCACAGCATCAATAAAGGCGAACAAAACTGGCACAACAGTCCTCACTGTCCGCGCTATGAAAGACGGGGAGCAAATGAAGAATTGCAAACCCGTGCAAAAGACCGTCACCGTTGTCCGCCCCATTATGTCCATTGAGTTCCAAGAAAACACAAAGACACACGGCATAGGCAACTTCCTTGCAGTGGGCGACTCACGCTACAACGGCAAGACTTTGCAACGTGACAGAGTGTCACAAAAGATGCTTTTGACCTACGGCAACGGAGACGTTGAAGGATATGCAGGCAAAGATATCATCTTTGAATCCAGTGATGAAACGGTTGCAAAGCCCTTCCTCACCATTGACGACTTCAAGGTTGACGTGGTGTCAACTGGCACCGTCACCTTCACTGCAAAGTGGAAATACGGCCCTTACTTTGGTGAATCTGTGTCCTCACGTATCACCCTCACTGCAGTGAAAGACGGCGTCAATGTGGCAACCTACGCTGACCTCAGGTCAGCCACCGAAGCAAAGAAACCCGTCGTCCTCACCGACAACGTTATGCTTGGCAAGAAAGGCGCAACCGTCACTGAACTTGAAACCTTTGCAACGAAGATGCCCACCACTTACGACTGGACTTTCTACGCAAATCAAGGTCTTGAACGCCCCACGGTCTACTATCTCATCAACTTCCAAAACGACCTTTACGGCAACGGATTTGAAATCAATGGTGACTATATCACCCGTGCAACAGACGCAACCGGTCAACCCCTTCTCTTCAAAGGACCTTTGGACTTTGTGTCTGCCCGCTCAATGGCATCAGTGAAAGCACAAGACAACATCGTCTTCTTGGTTTCTGGTGACAACGTGACCATCAACAACGTATCCCTCAAGGGTTGCAGCGATGACAGCCTCTATAACGAAGGCAAGTTTGAACTTTCACTCCTCAACTACGTTGGCACAACCCTTGAAATCAGTTCAAACGCAACTGTGAAGAACTGCCGCATATCAAATGGTCGCACGGTCACCCGCGTATTTGGTGGCGACGGCTCAAAACCCATCGTGGACAGCATTGACGAAGTGGACGTTGAAAATGAACGCATCAACGTTTCCATTGAAAGCTCAATTATGACGATGGCAAGAGAATTCCTCTTGAAAGTTGGCTCAAACCGTGCAATCAAACACAACGGCAACAACAATAACCTGGGCGTAGGCAAGTTGACAAAGGCAAATGGAAGCCTCTATCAACCCTACGACTACAATAACAACACAGACGACTACTTCTACGACACCTACGTCCTCACCGATGTCACCCTGAAAAACAGCGTCCTGGCCTCATCTGGCATCTTTGCAATCGGCATGGAAACCCACTTTGCAGGGGAAATGCTGGCAGGCACTGGCGGAATCTCACTGGACTTCTGGAAAAACCTTGCGGCAACCGCTCTTCCCAGCGTGCTCCGTATGGTTGGTGACGTGCGTATCCTTGACTGGAAGAATATGGCAAACGTGGACAGTAGCACCCTCATTGAGACCTCAAACCTCACTGAAAATCTCCAATTCTTGAAACTCGACATAGCCAAAATGCTTGAATCATTTGCAGGCACCACAGGCTATGAAGACATAATTGACAAGAAAGGCGAAGAATATCGCGTCCATAGCGGAATTGCAATGTACGGCGGCGGACACAATTACTCATACGTGGACTTCACCAACATGACCTCCGAAATGTTTGCGGATTACAACGTCAATCTGTCAATCCTCACAAAAGATGCAACCGGCAACCTCCGCCCCGAAACAGACCCCTTGTATATGCAAGGCTCAATGCTTCCCATGGCGGCAGGCGGCGCAGACTTCAAATTCTATATGTACAACACGGACTCCACCCTTTCATACGAAAAACAACAACAGCTCATTGAGTCCAACGAAGCGTACGTGGTTATCCCTGCATAACCCACGCAAGGAGCAATTATGAAAAACAGAAAATTTATTGTACTTGTGGCAGTTGCACTGCTCGTGGTGATTTCCGCCACACTCGTTGCCTGTAATACAGGCAAAGGCAGTGTTTCCTACACGGTTTCCTTCGTCGTTGACGGCGAAGTGAAGAAAACTGCCGAGCTTGACAACTTCTCAAGAGTCAACGGTTTCTACAAGCCCACAAAAGAGGGCTACACCTTTGACGGTTGGTATCTTGACACCAACTTCACTGAAAAGTTGTCCAGTGACAATCAGTTGAAAGACGACCTCACCTTGTATGCAAAGTTCACAAGAAAGTCATACACAGTTGAGTTTGTTGGCGCTGACGATATGATAATCGACAGTCAAACGGTGTTCCACGGCGAGCCTGCAATAGCCCCCGAAGCCCCCGCAGTTTCCGGTATGAAATTTGTGGGTTGGGACGTGGATTTCACCGCAGTCACTGCAAATTTGACGGTCAAGGCACTTTACGTAGAATCCACCAAGTTTAGAGCAGAATTCTTCTCTCTTGGTGCGCTTTTCTGGTCCTACGATTTTGAGCCCGGTGATGACATCAACCTCATCCTCAACACCGCTCTTGACGAAATCGTCGTGCCTGAAGGTTTGAGCTTTGTCAAATGGGTGACAAGTTTTGACGAAGACGTCCCTGCTGTCCTTCCCAATGAAGACATCGACATCTTTGCAGTGTATGAACTTGTTGACATTGAATATCTTGACATCGTCGGCAATGTGCCCAACTATGAAATCTACTCCTATGGTGAATATGACTCCGTCACCTACACCGCAGATATGCCCATCATTTCAGGAGATGAATACGAAATCTTCTACTCCTACCTCTGGACAATCAACGGCGTGGAACAAAACGTCACTTCTTCATCATTGACAGTCAGCGGTCTTGACGTTGGCACATACGAAATCAAGGTTGTGGCAACCGCTACTGCAACTTCAATCGGCACAGTATCTAGAGAAGCAACCCTCTCCCTCACCGTCACTCCTGCAAACATGACCGTGAGCGCAGTGGGCGACACAATCACCTACGACGGACAAGCACACAACATCACAGTGAATTCTCTCCCCGGCGACGTGGTTGAATACAAGGTTGAAGGTGGCGACTGGACGTCAAATCTTGAACTTGTAAACGCAGGCACTTACAACGTGTATTATAGAGTTTCAAGAGCAAACTACGCAACCTACGAATCAATTGAGCCTGTCACCTACACCATTGAAAAGAAAGCCCTCCACGGCACTATTGCTCCTACAACTTTGGTTTACGGCGATATGCTTCCCACAACCTACGACGTGACAATCACAGGCTTTGTGGACGGCGAAGACCAGTCAGTCCTCAGTGGTGATATAGTCTTTGTGCCCTCTGTGGCAAACACTCTCACAATCGGTGAATTTGCAGTGTCTGCAAACGTGGGCGGTGTAAACGCAACCAACTACACCTTGACAGTGTCAAACGGCGTCATCACCGTTGAAAAGAAGGTCTTGACCGTCACTGCAAGCGACCTCACCATCACCTATTGCGATTCTGTCGTCTACTATCCTCTTTCATACAGCGGATTTATCGCAGGTGACAGCATTGACAACCTTGACACAATCCCCGCGGCAACAAGTGAGCACATTTGGAATAGCCCCGTTGGTGAATATGAAATCACCGTTGGCGGCGGTGAAGACGATCACTATACATTTGAATACGTAAACGGCACTCTCACCGTTGAAAAGAAGGAAGTCACAATCACCGCAAAGGACGTCACAGTGCCCTACGGCACAAAGATTGAAGACATAGTCTTCACCTATTCACCTTCCGACTTCATCCGCGATGAAATCACCGTCACCTACACCGCACCTGAGTACAGCGTCACTCTCGGCGCAGGCAACGTGGTTGACGTCATTCCTTACGTGGAAAGTGAAAACTACGAGTATTCTTTCATCAACGGCAAACTTACCGTTGAAAAGAGAGTTGTCACCGCAACCGCCGACAACCAAACCGTTGTCTTCGGTGACCTTGTGACAAAATACGGCATCACCTTTGACAATATGGCAGAGGGCGAAGACCCTGCAAAGGTCATTGACACTTGGCCCAACGCATCAAGCAACTACACCACAGGCATCACAGGTGTTGGCACTTACGAAATCGCAATCGTCGGTGGCTCAGACGACAACTACACCTTCAACAACGTGAAAGGCACTTTGACCGTCACAAAGAGAGATGCCACCATCACCGCAGAGGACAAGACAATCGTTTACGGCGCAGGTCTTGACACAGTCACTCTCACCTACGCACAAGAAAACTTGGTTGCATCTGCTCCCTCTGGCGTCACCCTTGAAGTGGTTGACTTTGTTGAAAGCTCAGTGCCCGGCACAACTTTCACCATCAAAGCAACCTCATCAAACGAAAACTACAACTTCACCTTTGTGGACGGCACTTTGACCGTTGTGAAAAAGGATGTCACCGTCACCGTGGACGACAAGACAATCGTCTATGGCGAAGACATCGACACGGTTGACCTCACCTACACCCTCACCGGCGCTCTTGAGGTTGACACAGTGCTTGTCACCCTTGAAGCAGTGGACTACGTGGCAGGCGCAGTGCCCGGCACAACCTTCACAATCAAGGCAACTTCAACTGACAATAGATACAACTTCAACGTCACAAACGGCACACTGACCGTTGTGAAGAAAGACGTCACCGTCACCGCAGGAAATGCAACCGTTGTTTACGGCAGCGAAGCAGACCTTTCAGCAGTGACCTCAGAGGTGGTTGGTCTTGTTGGTGAAGACACAATTGACCTCACCTACACCACCGACTACGTTGTGGGTGACGGCGCAGGCAAATCCTTTGATATTATCCCCGCAGGCGCGCACGACTACTACAACGTCACTTTCATCAACGGCGTCCTCACCGTCCTGAAAAAGGATGCTACCGTCGCTCTCGATGACGCATCAGTCACCTATGGTGACCAACTTCCTACTCTCACCGCAGAGGTGACAGGCACAGTCCTCGGCGACAGCCTTGTCTACACCATTTCAGTGGACTACGTGGCAGGTGTCACCGCAGTGGGCGACCATACAATCACTGCCCTCCTCGGCACAAACAACAACTACAACGTCACAGTCACTGACGGCACTTTGACCGTGGCACAAAGAAACGTTGCTTTCAGTGCAACAGGTGAAACCGCATCAGTTTGGTCAAACAGCATATGGGCAAGCGATGACCTTGTTTCAGGTCACCTTGCAAGCGGTACACTGACCCTCACCGCAACAGAACTTGGCACATACACCTACCCTGACGGATTTGATTGGACAACCGCCTTTGACATCAAGGCAGGTGAAGACAGCGTTCTTTCAAACTACAACGTCACCTTCACCGTGACAGTTGCCCTCATCGAGCGTGACTTTGAATTCACCGCAGAGGACAAATACGTCACCTACAACGGCGCAGGTCAATCAATCGAAGTCAGCGACATCGTCCTCAGCGAAGACGCATCAAGCCAAGACTACACCGTTGAATACAAGGTTGGTGACGGTGAATGGTCCGCAACAGTGCCTACCTTTGAAAACTCAGGCAACTACGCTGTGTCCTACCGCATCACACCTGAAGACAGCATCTACTATCCCGATGCAGCAGAAGGCACTTTCACCCTCCATATCGCAAAGGCAGAGGTGACCGTCACCGTGGACAGCAAGGTTAAGACCTATGGCGAAACAACTCCTGAATTCACTGGCACAGTGGAAGGTGTTGTTGACGGCGACACAGTTGAAATCAACTATCTCCTCACAAACAATGCAGTGGACAAAAACGCAGGTGAATACACAATCACAGCACAATTTGCCACCACACAAGACAACTACACCTTGAAGGTTGTCGCTGGCACACTTACAGTCAATCAAAAGGCTGTCACAATCACCGCAGACGATATGACCATCACCTATGGTGATGCAGTCAACTTCAATGCACACACCTACACCCACAACGGCATCGTCAGTGGAGACACAGTGGATGTCACTTACACCACCGACTACACCACTGGTGCAAACGCAGGCACATACACAATCACTCCTGTCCTCAATGGCACCTACTCAAACTACAACTTCACTCTTGTCCCCGGCACGTTGACAGTCAGCCCCAAGGCGGCATCAATCACCACGTTGGACAAGACCATCGCTTTCGGCGATAGCGTTGACACAGTAGAGTTGCAATACGTCACAGAAGGTATTCTTGATGGTGACGAAGTGGAAGTCACAGTGGGCGTTGCAGACTTTGTTGCAAATATGGTGCCCGGCACAACCTTTGGCATCCTTGCCAGCGCAAACAACGACAACTACTCCTTCACTTACCACTGCGGAACTCTCACCGTGGTCAAGAAAGAAATCACCGTCACCGCAAACAATGCAATGGTCGTTTATGGCAATGCGTTTGCCCACAACGGTTTCACCGCAGCTGGCATTGTGGAAGGCAGCACAGTTGAAATCACCCTCACCGCACCCGACTACGCCCCCGGCGCAAATGCAGGTGAAACCTTCACAATCATCCCTTCAAGTGGTGAACACGCCCTCTACAACTTCACGTTTGTGAACGGCACTTTGACAGTTGCTCAAAGACCTGCAACCGTCACCGCTGGCGATTTGACAATCACATACGGCGACGTGGCAAACCTCACCGCATACGAAATCACGGGTCTCTTGGACGGCGACTCTGCAACAGTCAGCCTCTCAACAGACTATCTCGCAGGCAGTGGCGTTGGAACGTACGCAATCGTGCCTCACGCAAACAACAGCAACTACGCTTTCACAGCAGTGAACGGAACACTCACTGTCAACCCCAAAGATGCAACAGTCAGTGTTGACAGCAAGACCGTCACTTACGGCGATGCACTGCCCACCCTCACAATCACCACCACAGGCGTCCTTGCAGGCGACACGTTGGACTACACCTTCGACCACAACTACGTCGCAGGCGCAACTGGTGTTGGCACAGTTGACGTTGCAGTCACTCTTGGTGAAAACCCCAACTACAACGTGACCGTCCTCAGCGCAGGTGCAATCACAGTCACAAAGCGTAACGTCACCGTCACCGCAGACAACAAAAACGTGGTGTATGGCGATGCAGTGCCCAGCCTTACTGCAACAGTCAACAACGGAGTTGTTGGCTACCCTGTCATCTACACTCTCAGCACAACCTACACCGCAGGCGCAAACGCAGGACAAAACTTTGATATCACCGTCAGCCTCGGCGCAAATCCCAACTATAACGTCACCGCAGTGGACGGAACTTTGACAGTTGCACAAAGACCTGCAACCGTCACCGCCGACAGCAAGACAATCACCTATGGTGATGCTTTGGACCTCTCAACCGTAGGCTACACCGTCACCGGTCTTTTGAGTGGCGACACCCTTGACGTCAGCCTGACAACACTCTACTCCACCGGCAACAACGCAGGCACTTATCCCATCACTCCTGTGGTGAGCAACGCCAGCGCAAACTATGCCGTCACAATCGTCAACGGCACATTGACCGTCAACAAGGCACACCTCGACATCACCAACGCAACACAAGTGATTGAAACAAGTGCAAACAGCACCTACACCTTCAACAAGGATTTGTTGGTTGAAACCCTCAACGGAGTTGAACTCACCGATTCATTTGAATACGTTGGTATCCCCACCTACACAGTGGCAAGCACCTATCAATTCACCGCAACGTTAAGCCACGTGAACTATGAAGGCAGTGTCCTCTGCACATTCATCATCAAATCAGTTGACGTGGGCGGAACACTCTACACCATTGAAGACGCACTGAACGTGGCAACAAGTGGCAACGTCATCGTCAAGGCAAACACCGCATTCAGCAGTGTGGTTGGCTACTACAACGGCTCACAATACTACACCGTCAAATCCGGCGTTACCCTCCTCCTCCCCTACAAAGATGGTGACACAACTGGTTGGATCAACGGTGGCAAGGCAGGAAGCACCGAATATAATTCACACCCCAACGTGCAAAATGGCGACAGCATAACTCCCGTGCTTTACGTCAGTCTTGATATTCCTTCAAGCGTCACACTGAACGTCAGTGGTACGTTGACCGTCGGCGCAAAGACAGGCAAGCAAGATGCAGGCACAAAGCAAAATGACGTCACCGGTGGCTATGGACAAATCAATCTCAGCGGAAATATCGTTGTAAACAGCGCAACACTCAACGTCTACGGCTATATCAAGGGCACAGGCAAAATCACAGCAACAGGATCAACTGCCGTCACTGAAAATATGTACCTCAGTGGCTGGATGGGTGGCTCAATCAGTGCCGCACGTTTCATCGGCACAGCGTCAGGCAAGTCTGTTTCTGCTTTTACTTTCACAACGTCAGGAACTTACACCGTTGACAGCCCCACAATGTTCCCCTTCAATCAATATGAACTGCGCGCAATCCAAACAACACTTGAATTGCAATACGGCACAAGCCTCCGCGGTATCATCAAGATTGCAACCAGTGAACAAAAGGTTATGAGCATCAGCGCAGACGCAGCAGTCAACCAAGGCTACTTCAACATCGTTTCATCTTCAACTGATACAGGAAGTGCTCTTATCCGTATGCTCAGTGCAGATGCAAAGGTGACAAAGTCGTTTGGCAATGACAGAGTCCGCATCACCACAGACGGAACAATCGCAGACGGCTACGCAGACATTTCAACCAACGTCATTTCAAAGACCGTCAAGATGACAAGTGAAAAGGTTATCTTCCCTATTGATGGCAGAATTGACCTCGTCATCAACAGCGGAACGTTCACCCAAAACTATCAATACAAGTTGCTCCCCGGCGCAACCCTCACCGTCAACAGTGGCGCAACCCTCACCTCAAACCACACTCTCATCACCTACAAAAATGGATTTACGGATATTGCCACATATCCTTATCCTACAAATAGAGGAGACGCAAGGATTGTTGTCGCAGGCACACTCAACGCAAACAAGGCAATCGGTGGCGACGTGTTTGGCGCAACAGGTGGCAAGTTGGTTGTTGGCGCAAGCACAACAGTCACTTCAGTCAAGTCCCTTGAAGGCACGGGCACAATGGCAAGAAGCGGACTCAATATGGTGTTCACGTTCAGTGAATCCAACTCACAAGTCCGAGACCTGACACTGAACGGCACAACCAAAGGCTCAGCCGGCACAACCTACACCTACAACGGCTCAGCTTGGGCATAAGCGTTGTTTTAAACAAAAAGAAAAGCACTCCATTTGGAGTGCTTTTTTATTGCTTTGCAGTTATATTTTGCTTCGCAAAGTTATATTGCCTACGGCAGTTATATTGGCTTCGCCAGTTATATTTCTCGCAAAGCGAGAAGTTGTGGTTTATATTCTCTCGACCGCAACTCGCTGAAAGCGAATATCACGTCCGCAGGACATATAACTCACCGCAGGTGAATATAACGCACGAAGTGCATATAACCTCACGAAGTGAGCATCATTGCTTGCGACAGCTGTCTATAATGTCACCAACAATCTCTGCCACTTCGTCAAGTGCGCCATCTTCAAAGGGTGACTTGAGTCCTGCAAGGGATACAAGTTTGTTGAAGGCGTGCTTGCCACCACGTTTGCAGTGGTCCATATAGCGTTTCAGCGCGCTGTCATAATCCTTTTGCATTTCGGCAAGGAATTCAAATGCCACAACTTGTGCAAGGCAGTAGTCGATGTAGTAGAAGGGGCTTTCATAGATGTGGGATTGATATTGCCATCTCGTGCCTTTGCCAAGATAAGGCAGTCCTGCATAGTCAAGATAGGGGCGATATTTCTTTTCAAGGTCAAGGTATGCTTGATTTCTCTCTGCGGGGGTCATATCGGGGTTGCCATACACGATGTGTTGGAATTCGTCCACGATGACGCCGTAAGGGATAAAGGTGAGCGCGCCAGACAAGTGGGTGTAGTGATATCTGTCCACGTCCTTGAAGAACTTGTCCATAAACTTCCAACTGAAGAATTCCATTGACATACTGTGGGTTTCGGCGGTTTCACTTGAACCGATTGCCACTTCGGGATCGCCGTGGTCAAAGACGTAGTTCATTGCAAGGGCGTGACCAAACTCGTGGGTGACAACGTCCACGTCGCCAGATGAGCCGTTGAAGTTGGCAAAGATGAAGGGTTGACGGAATTTGTCAAAGGTGGTGCAATATCCGCCTCCACTCTTGCCGTCTCTTGCGGTGACGTCAAAGGCTTCTGCCTCCATCATGCTGTCCATAAAGTCACCGATTTCGGGGTGCATTTCACGATACATTTCCTTTGCGGCAAGAAGTATGCCTTGCTCGTCAGGATAAGGACGAGGATTGCCTTCACCTTCAATGACGTCGTTGTCATAGAAGTGCATTTGGTCAATGCCAAGGGCGTCTGCCACACGGCGTTTCATCTTTGTGATGACGGGCACAAGTGAGTTCTTTACGTTGTCACGGAACACCTTGACCATTTCTTCATTGTAGTCAATTCTGCCCATGCGATAGTAGCCCATTTGGATATAGTTGTCATAACCAAGTTTTCTAGCCATGCGTGTGCGCACTTTGACAAGGTCATCGTAAATTCCGTCAAGTTGGTCGCTGACTGAGGCTAGAGCGCGGTCTATGGCTTCTGCGGCGGCTTTGCGCACTTCTCTGTCCTTGTCTTCAAGGAATCCGCGGATGAAACTGATAGGCTTCTTTTCACCGCGCCACTCTGTTGTCAGTTGTGACAGAAGTTGGCTATACTTGGTGGTCAATGCATTTTCCTCTTGCATATCGGGTATGATTTCGGGGCTAAATGACTTCACTTGACACTCATACATAGGATAGATGGTTTCGGGCAAAATCTTTTCTAGTTCGGGGCGGAATTTGCTTTCCATCATAACCATTGCGTACTTTGTCATAAGTTCGCCAAGGAGGGGTGACACTTCATCATAGAAATTTTGCTCACCAAGATAAAACTCGTCTCTTGTGTCAAGGGTGTATCTGCTCATTGCGATAGATGCGTTTGTGGTTGCCTCTTCCACCGCTTCAAGCCACTTTTTGCGGGCGGAAAGGACGTCGTCAACTGACTTGGCGTTCTTTTCTGCCTCGACAAATTCTGCAAAGGCATTTTCAAGAGCCTTTACGTCAGCCCTCACGTAGGGCAAATCTCTTACTTTTGTTCTCATATATATCTCCTAATATTGTTTTTATATGATATAAGTTTGTTTTATATTTTTAATGTTGTGCGAGCCGTATTGTCGTTATTTCTTGATTTTGTCGTGAAGGACGGGGGTGCTCAAGATAAAGTTCAACACGTTTCTTGCACCACGTTGAAGTTCCCCTCTTGTCAATGCGCCCTCTTTCAGTGCCTTCAAGGTGCTGTTGTTGCCCTTTGCAAAGAGCCTATCTCCGCCGGGCATAAGCACGTCAACTTGACCGCGTATGCGATAGGCGTTTGCACGGATTCCGTCAAAGTCGGGTGACTTCTCGTTGACCATCCACCAGTCTGTTGTCACAAGGCCGGTGTAGCCCCACTCTCTGCGGAGTATGGACGTGGTGAGGTCATAGTTGTTGGAGTTGAGCACGCTGTTGATGCGGTTGTATGAGGTCATGATGAGTTTGGGTTTTGCCTCATCAACAACAATCTTGAATCCTTTGAGATAGATTTCGCGTAGTGCTCTTTCACTGACACGGCTGTCGTTGTGATTGCGGTTGGTCTCTTGTGAGTTGCAAGCAAAGTGTTTGGGGCAAGCACTGACACCCTCACTTTGCACACCCTTCACTATTGCGCTGGCAATACGGCCAGACACAACAGGGTCCTCACTGAGATACTCGAAGTTTCTGCCACAAAGGGGGTCACGATGGATGTTCATGCCGGGGGCAAGAAGGACGTCACTGCCACGGGCAACCATCTCTTTGCCCACTGCGGAATACAACTCTTCTATGAGCTTTTCGTTCCAAGTTGAGGCAAGAGCCGTGCCACAAGGAAGGAGTGATGCTCCCACCAAAAGGCGTATGCCTGAAGGTCCGTCAGTTGTGGTGACAGGGGGCACGTGACGAGCGCGGAGGCTGTCGCATATTCCACCAAATGCACCTGCATTGCCCTTTGTGCCAAGGGGGCTATTCATGCGATAATCCCCGTGAGAGAGCATCTCAAGTTCAGTGTCTGAAAGTGACGATATAAAGCGGTCAAGTGACACAACACCGTCTTTAACATCACAAAAGTCAATGTTAAAGTCCACTTTCTGCTCAATTTCCTTGGGGAGTCTGCTGGTTATTCTGTCTTTCAAGCAACGGCTTTCCACCGCCACCTTTCTGTATGCCTTTTCAATTTTGCCATCTTTCACCACAGGGTACAGCACGTCAAACTCTGCCCCTGCTCGGACAGGGCAACACTCCTCTGCGCTGACAACGTAGGGGGTGTCAAGGGTGAAAGTGCCAACTTGCACTGCGTCACGGACGTTGTCACCAAGATAGACTTTGTATTCACCAACTTCTGCGATATAACAACTCTTATATCCCGTGTGACCTTTGTCGTCATAGGACACTACGTCGTCAAGGTTGAAGTTGAGGGTGAGAGTGCTTTCTTCCCCTGCAGAGATATCGTCAGTCTTTGCAAACGCCACGAGACTGCGGAGGGGTTTGCCCAGTTTTCCCTGCGGTGCTTCCACATAGACTTGCGCCACTTCTTTGCCTTCTCTATCCCCTGTGTTTTTCACGGTGACGTTGAGACGTGCATTTTTGCCGTCAAAGGCGAAATCTCCCTTGGTGTCAAAGGTTGTGTATGAAAGTCCGTAGCCAAAGGGATATATGACAGCGCTCTCGTCAAAGGTGGAAAAATATCTATATCCAACGTAGACGTCTTCACGATAGTTGTTGAATTTGCGCTTGCCAAAGTCCTTTGATGAGGGATAGTCGGCATAGTTTCTTGCAATGGTGTCCGTCAGGTGTCCGCTGGGGTTGACCTTGCCTGAAAGGACGTCCGCCACTGCGTTTCCGCTTTCCATACCACCTTGCCAGAGACAGAGGACTGCGGACAGTTTGTCGCCGTATTCCTCCACCCAAGACATATCCATAATGTTGCCCGCGTCAAGAAGGACGACAACCTTGTCAAAGTGGTTTGTCACCTTTCCTAGTAACGCTCTTTCGTCATCGGTGAGAAGATAGCCACCCTTCACAAGTTTTTGCTCTCTATCTTCACCGGCGGCTCTGCCTATGACCACTGCGGCAACCGTTGAGGATTTGCTTGCCTCTTCCACCACGTCATCGGCTATGGGCATTTCGGGAAAGCACAAAGGCCAGTGTCCCCAAAATCCTTCATCGGGAGGATTTTTCTTGCACCAGTCGCTGTATATGCCTGCAAGTTTTTCATTTATGGTGATACCTGCGTTTTTGATGCCCTCCATAAGGCTAACCTTGTAGGGAGGTTTCACGTCACCGCCACTGCCGTAGCCAACGTAGAAATAGTCGTTTTGCACTCTGCCGAAAACAGACAACACGTCGTTGTCTTTCAAGGGCAGTGCCCCGTCGTTTTTCAGGAGCACTATGCCCTCTGCCCCGGTTTTGCGGGCAAGACGGCTCATCTCCTCTGTGGTAGGACGAGAGTGGTCAACCTCACCCCCTGTGCTTTGAGCAAGGGCGATGAAGAAGTTTACAAGTTTTGATATGGATGGCTTTTTCATAACTCACCTTTGGGTTTGTTTTTTATTTTGTTGCGCGCACGCGTGCACGTTTGGGCTTAATGAACGATTATTTCTTGCCCTTTTCCGCCTTGCGCTTGTCGTTGATGATTTGCATCTCTTTTGCGGTGATGAGTGTGCAGTTGTTTTCCTTTGCCCAGTCAACACAGCCTTGAAGCACCAGTTTCAAAAATACTCTGGGCACTTTGACAAGGGTTTCGCAGGCGTCTTCACTGAATTTGACCACGTCGTCAACGCGGTTTGCTGCATACATAACACTGCCCAGGTCTGCCTCTTTGCCGGCAGGGATTTTTTCTGCAATGGGCTTTGTGAATTTGGTGTACCAGAAGTTGGTGCTGTCACGATAGCCGTAGTCCACAGGCACTTTGGGGAATCCCTTTGCCTTGACGCCGTTGATGATTGTGTTCCAGTATTTCTCTTTCATCAAGATTTTTTCAACCTTGAGTATGAAGTGGCAACCAAATTTTGAGGTGATGCCGTTGAAGTCTTTATAGGGAGGCTCGACCCCTTCAAGTTGACCTATGCGTGCCTTGTCCTCATATCCGTTTTCAAGGCTGTCATCCCAAGTGCATTCAAACACTTGAAAGGCCTTTGATATGACCTTGGGGCGTGCAGTACCGTCTGCGCAAGCAAGTCCGTCTTCCAGTTGGAATTTGCAGTTTTTCATCTTCTCTGCTGAGGTTTCACCGGGGAAACCAAGGCGCACGGTTTCCTTGAAATCTGCTCTGTCGTCTTCAAGGAAGTTGAGAGCGCATTTGCCTGTGCGGAGTATGTTTTGCGCGGTGTTTGATGAATTTCTGCATTCAAGAAGCATGGCATAATAGCCCTTGCCTGCGATGTAGTAGGGGAAACAAAGTGAATAACTGCCAATTGAGGTGCTTCCGTCTTCTGCAAGGGTTGAGATCAAAACCGTAGGCATAGGAAAGAAGGACGACGTTTGATAGAAGTTGTCCACGATTCTCATATCTTTGAAACTGCTCATACTATCTCCTTTTTTTAGGGCAAACTGCCCTAAAACTTAATTTTATTATATTCTAAACCATCTTGCGCCATATTGCAATACCCATATCCGCAGAATAACAAAATCCCTGACTTATCCTGTCTTTTTTCGGTGTGGAGAATTTTGCCGTTTGACAACGGCGGAGCGAGGATATATACTACCCTTATGGAAAAGATTTTGAAAGGTTATTCTGTTAAAGTTGACGGTGATGGTTTTGTTGAAGAAATCGTCAATGACAATTCTGGCAATATCCTCTTGCCGGGATTTTGTGAAATCCACAGCCACGGGGCTATGGGTTTTGACATAAGTGTGGCAACACAGGAAGCACTTGACGCTGTCAGCAAGTATTATCTTGAAAACGGCATCACCGCTTTCTCACCCACCTTTGTGGCAACTCCTCTTGAAGTGCTTGACGAAAGGCTTGACAGGCTCTACTCCTTGAAACAAAACTATGCGCGTATGCTCCCTGCTCACCTTGAAGGCCCTTTCATCAGCCTTGAACATAAGGGCGCACAACCGGCAGAAAACATACTGCCTGAATACACCGACCAGCACGCTTGGTTTTTTGAAAAGCACCGCCACCATATCGGCATAGTCACCCTTTGCCCTGCGGTCAAGGGCGTTGAAAAGTTGGTGAAATTGCTTGTGTCACTGGGCATCAAAGTGCAAGGCGGACACGACAATGCAAGATACCCTGACATTGCAAAATGCATTGATGCAGGTCTTGACGGAGTCACCCATATCTTCTGCGGTTGCTCCACCTCTGTCCGTGGCAAAACAGATTTTGAAAAACTGCTCGGTTTGACCGAAACGGGACTTTATCGTGACGATTTGGCAGTTGAAGTCATTGCTGACGGCAAACACCTGTCAAAAGAACTGGTCAATTTCATCTTCAAATGCAAGCCCCTTGACAAGGTAATCTACGTCAGCGACAGCCTTTCTCCTGCAGGTATGCCCATAGGGGAATACAAGCTTGGTGACCACGACATACTGAACGCTGGTGACGTGGCTTACCTCAAGGATATGTCCTCAATTGCAGGCAGTGTGACAAACCTCTATCGTATGCTTCACCTCTCTCTTGACTACGGCTATCCTATTGACAAACTGCTCCACTGTGTGTCACTGAATCCTCGTAAATATATGGGCTTGCCCACCTCAATCAAGGTTGGCGACAAGGCGGACTTTGTTGTCCTTGACAGTGACGGCAACCTTAAAAAGACCGTCCTGGGCACAAAAGAAATTTGCCATTGACAAAACAAAAGTGTCCAATAAAAAAGAGCATCAACCGATGCTCTTTTGTTTTCATTTTTCATTTTTCATTTTTCACTTTTCACTTTTCACTTCGTTTCCCTGTGGCGCTTGTAATATTTGCGGTATTCAAGGAAAAGGTGGGTGTTGTACATTGCCACCTTTGACACAAGTTTTGCGTGGATTTTGCCAAGATAGCCGTATATTGTCCAAGGCACGAAGGGTGGATATTCATCTCTCTTTTTCTTTGACCAAGGCACGCCCCAAATGTGGCATATCATACAATCCGCCTCGTAAGGCAGTTTCTTCGGGGGCTTTGCGCAGGAGTAGCCAACGGCGTATCCCTTTTCCTTCATATATGCCCCTGCCTTCGGGTGAAAGCCTATGAAAACTAGGTCACCTTCATAGCCTTCTGTCATCTTGATGAGGGCATCGCAAAGTTCAATTTCGTTGCCGTTGCACTTCATCTCAACGTAGATGGGGATTCTGCCATTTACCATTTTGAGAAGGTCGTCAAAAAAGACAATCTTCTCCTTTGAAAAACGGAGTTTGCAGTCCTTGACGTCTTCTCTTGTCAACTCTTCAAGCCTGCCCTTCCTCATGCACATACGGTTGAGGGTGAAGTCATGGAATACTGCAACGTTGCCGTCCTTCATAAGGTGGACGTCAATTTCAATGGCGCATCCGTTGTCTGCGGCGCGTTTCAATGCTGTCCAAGAGTTTTCGGGATGAAAAATACTCCAACAGCCTCTGTGTGCCACCACACTTCCGTGGGAAAGCACCCTTTTCATAGTTTCGTGCATAGCCACTCCTAGTCTACTACGTAGTAGAATTTCAAGGTGTTTTTCACAAGGTTATACAGGTGCAGTTTGATTTGCTCGGCAGGATAAATGGGGTCTTCGGTGATCCACCACTTGACCACTTGGATAAGTCCACCTGCGAAAAACTCCGCAAGCACTTCAAGGGGCACTCTTGTCTTTGAAGGCAATCTGCCCACCTTTTTCATAATGTTTTGCTTGATGATTTCGTGGACCTTGTTAAAAACGAGGTTGCTGTCCGCCTTTGTTATGATGGTCTTGATACGTCTGCGGTTTGATTCAAGGAAAGCGATTGCCACGTCAAACATATCGTTGTAATACACAACCATATCGCTGTCACCATGGACGCGGTCAACTTCCTCGTCAAGTGCCATCATCATATCGTAAACACACTTTTCAAGAAGTTGATATTTGTCTTGAAAGTGAGTGTAGAAAGTGCCACGATTGATGAGTGCTCTATCACAAATGTCGATGATTGTGATTGCGGAAAAATGCTTTTCTTCAAGCAATTCATAGAAGGTGTCTATGATGGCTTTTTGAGTGCGTTGAATTCTAAGGTCTGTTTTTTTATCCATAATACCACCTGCCTATCTTGTATTTTAGCAGATATCCATACACCTGTCAATATTGTCTTTTATTCTATAAAAGAACACCTTGTCCGCTTATAAATCTGGATAAAAAAAGAGAGCGGGTTGCCACTCTCTTCACTTTTTCGTTTAAGGCTATGCGTTTACGTCTTAGTTTTCCTCTCCGTCAACGCCGTAGGTCAGGTCATACATAAAGTCGTCGGGGGTATATTTTTTGTTGCGTTTGACTCCCTCTTTCGCCATAAGATCGCTTATCAATTTCACCGCTCTGCGAACGCCGAGAAGGGATTGCACCTTGACAAACATAGGTGTGTCGGCGTATTTCTTCATATTGCCTCTGTCCTTTTGGTGATAGAGGTTGTAGTCATAGTCTTGAGGATTCAGCGCCAGTGCCAAGCGGATTGTCTTGCCGATGAAAATGATTTTGACGATTTGCTTTCCGGGGCGACGGAAATAATCACCGCCGTTGACCACCCTGCTCTTTATGCCACGATAGGACAAAAGTTCGTTTTTCAGTGCGTTGTAGATTGCTTTGTTTTCAGTTGATGCGGACAGCATCTTGCTCTTGAAGGTGATTTTGCCTTCATCTGCACCTTCGTCAACGTCCTTGTCCTCATCGACTTCCTCTTCATTGTCACTTTCCTTGAATGCTTCTTCAAGGGAGGGGGTAGGCTCAAAGTCGGGGTGCAAACTGAGTTTTTCTTCAAGAGTCAACACTCTCTTTTTGCTTTCAGTCTTGCCCTCTACGCTTTCGACCTTTTCTTCAACAGAGGTTTCGGCTGCGTCTTCTTTTGCGGTTTCTTCATCTGCCTTTTCAGGACGAGTTTCACGGACGTAAATATCACGAGGCCAGTTCCTACGTCTAAGGAAGGAATACATTGCAAGAAGTGCCCCTGCCAAAGCCACCAAGATTGCGGCATATTCAACGTTGCCTTTCTTTTCATCTACGTCTTTCAGCACCACAACGCAAGAAAATTCACTTGCCTGCTCGGTGGAGTAATTCATTGTGATGACACCGCTTTCACCAAAATGTAAATCCCTCTTGTCAGTGCCAATAGTGACTGAAATATAGTCCACGTTATCGGCTATTTTTTCAATGGTCAGGGTGAGGTCTGTGTAGGTGACTGACTCATAGTTGTTGTACACTTTGAGGGTTTTTCCGCCGTTTTCGGTGTCTAAAAGCAGGATTTGGTCACCATACTGGAATCCGTCAGTGCGTGAAAGGGTGTATCGAAGTCCGCCCTCCTCTATGGTCAGTTGTGTAGGTCGCACTGTCAAAGTTGCCCAAGTTGAGTAGTCACGATTGTCGCGGTTTTCATAGTTGCAGAAATACACGCGATAGTTGGGGTTTCCACTCTCGCCCTTGATTGTGTATTGACCGGGCTCAGTGGTGTCACCCTCGGCAAAGATGTTCAGCTTGAGGTCCGTGGTCTTCTCGTTGTTGGGAAGTGCACTGGGGGCAATAAGCTCATAGGTGAATTTGAATTCATCACCTTGTTTCACTGTGACGTGGTGCAAAAGGATATACACGTTGTAAGGGTTGATGTTGACAGTCAAAGGCAACTTGACTGACTCAACACTTTCGTCTTTTGTGAAAACACCGCCTGCCCAAGTGCCCACTGCGTATTCCACCTCAACACCATGAGTGCCAACTCCCAAAATTTCCTTTCCGTCATTGTCCTTGGGGAGGACAAAGGCAAAGTTTCTTGAAGACACGTTTTCTGCATCAACGATTTCAGCAAGTGTCTTGCCATAGGCATGGGTGACGTTGAGGGCATCTTCGCTGACGTCAGGAAGATTGGCCGATGACTTTTCGATTTCGATTTCAAATCCTTTGGATTTGCCTGTTGCTGTATATTTGACTCCGTCAAAGGTCAGCGAGATTGTGGCAGATGCGTAAATCTCGTATTCACCAAAGGCGTTTTTTGCACCAAAAGGCATATCTGCGCCGTAGCCACCAAACTTGGTTTCCACACCGCCGTTTCGTGAAAAGTGCCAGAGATAGTCATTGGAAGGGTCTGCGCCTCTATATCCCATTATGCCAAGATTTTCAAAGCCGTGGGTTGCATTTGCCTTAAACTGGAAGGAGTTTGTGTCCCCGTAAGGCATCGTGGTTTCACCAGAGGTCAAATTGAGGGTGACGGTGGGGGCTGTCAACTCAACCAAGTAGTCCTCGTCCCCTACAACCGACCTGATGGCAGCAATGACCGCGTCCTCGTCAAAGTGAGAGCGGTAAATCTCCTCACCAGAGGACTTGACCGTCACAACAAACTTGTTGTCGTCCGCGTCAAAGACAAAGGTTTCTGTGCCCGTTGCTCTTGCCACTGATTGTGAAAAATCCCCTGCAAAAACCGTTACCAACAAAATGGCAAAAGCAAGGATAAATATTGAAAATGTTGTGATATATGACTTTCTCATGGTTATATCATACACTCACGCAGGCGTGCAGTCAATACAAAAACCCCAAAAAACTATGTTTTTCCAAGGGCTTTTAATTTTTTGGTGTAATTCCTTCCCTTTCAAAAACCAAATGTCTCCATTGAAATTTGCCGTTGCGAAGTGGTGAGTTTTTTGATATAATCATATTGATTTGTGCATACGCAGACATACAGGTGCAAATAAACCCTAATAAATCCTTTCTTCTTTAATGCTTTTTTAATAGGGCCGTGACAAAATGAAGAAAATACGAGGTGAATTATGCGAATTTTGCTTGTTGAAGACGAAAAAGAATTGTCACGTGCTCTTGCCAAAATGCTGATGACAGAGGGCTATGACGTGGACACCGTTTACGACGGTGCGGACGGACTCAGTTTTTCATTGTCCGGTCTTTACGATTTGATAATTTTGGACGTGATTATGCCCAAGAAAAACGGCTTTGAGGTACTGACTGAAATCCGCCGTCGTGGGCTTGAAACACCTGTGCTTATGCTCACCGCTCTTGGTGATGAAAAGGACAAAGTGGCAGGCCTTGACAAGGGCGCAGACGACTATCTGGCAAAGCCTTTCTCCTATGGAGAACTTTCTGCACGTATCCGTGCTCTTCTCCGCCGCAGAGGCAAGTTGGTGGCAGACAACAGACTTGTCTATTCAAACACCACTCTCGACCTGTCTGCATACACCCTTTCCACTGCTGAAAAGAGCATTTCATTGACTTCAAAGGAGTTTGAACTTCTCCGCTATCTCTTTGAATACCCCAACTTTGTCGCCACAAAGGACGACCTCATCTTGAAGGCTTGGGGGCTTGACAGCGACTTTGAGTCCAACAACCTTGAAGTGTACATTTCATTTATCCGCAAAAAACTAGGCCATGTGGGGGCGGACTTTTCCATCGAAGCCGTCCGTGGCGTAGGATATAGACTGACCAAAAAATAGACTTTTGAGGGGATATGGCCGACATTATATCCAATCTTAGGAAAAAGCACACTTGGTACGTCACTGGAGTGGCGGGGATTTTGCTTGCAATTTTGATCGGTATTGCCGTGGGCACAATGTTCATATCCCTTGACGTCCACGCAGAAAACGTCCTTGACGATGTGCTCCACTCATCATACACCGACACCCGCCCCGAAAGTGTGGGCAGTGATAGGTGCTTTTCATTTGTGCTGTCTGGCAACACCGCCTACTACTCCCCTGCCTATCAAAACGACGTGGAGTACTATGGCGATGCCATAAACGGCATAATCGACAAGGCAGTCAGTGAAAAAGAGGGCAATTTCAAATATGCAGGCTATCGTTTTTCAGTGAAGAGTGAGGAAAAAGGCGGTCACACCATGTACGCCGTCTATGACAGAACCGCAGACGTGTTGCGCATACGCTCATTTCTTTTCACCCTCATTGCCATGTACGTTTTGTGTATGTTGGCAATCACCATCCTTGCCTATCTCTTCTCTGCAAAGACAACTCAGCCTTTGAAAGATGCCTTTGATATGCAAAAGGACCTCATAGCCAACGCATCTCACGAGTTGAAGACACCCCTTGCAATCATATCCGCCAACCTTGCGGTCATGAACAGTGAAAAGGATTCCTCCGTCCGTGACAACGAAAAGTGGATGGAGTCAATATCCGGTCAAGTGGACAGAATGAACGAACTTGTGAAAGGTATGCTTGAACTGAGCAAACTGGAGCAAACCACCATAAAGACAGACCTTGTGGATTTCAGCGCCGTCGTTGAGTCCGCTTGCCTTGAAATTGAGGCCGTAGCCTTTGAAAAGGGCGCAACCCTTGTGACGGACATTCAAGCGGGTGCAACCATACTTGCAGAAAAGGCTTCTGTTGAAAGACTTGTGTATATCCTTCTTGACAACGCCCTCAAATACTGCGGTGACAAAGGAAAGGTGGGTTGTCGTCTTAGCACGGTTGGCAAAAAACTCCACCTTGAAGTGATGAACACTGGCTCTGCAATCTCCGAGGAAGAGGCAAAACACGTCTTTGACAAATTCTACCGCTCGGACGGAGCAAGACAAAACCCTGACAACAAGAGTTTTGGTCTTGGTCTTGCCATTGCAAAGGCAACCGTCACCGCCCACGGAGGCACAATCTCCTGCCACGGCGTTGAAAACAAAGGCACTGTGTTTGAGGTCTTCCTGCCCCTTGCAAAGAAACGCGCAAAATAACCCTCAAACCAAATCAAAACCAAAAACGAAACCGACAGCCATTGTCGGTTTTATTTTGTGTTTTTTGAATTTATCAAATTTTTTTCAATCTTTAATTTCCCTTTAACACTGTCTCCTTATCATATGTTTGTAAACAAACCTCTCATTGTTGTTTCTTCTCTCAACCGCGTATTATCCCCCCTCTCTCTCTTTTTTGCGGTTGAAAAAAGCACCACTTTCGTGGTGCTTTCATTTTGTCGGTTTTTCTTACAGAGCCTTGACTTGTTCGATGAGTGCAAGTGCGCGCTTCAAAGCAAGTTTGCTGTTGACCTTGAATTGGAAAGGCACTTCTTCATAGACTTTCTTGTGTCCCATATTGACGTGAGGTGTCTTGCCATCGTTGTATTCTGCTGCGTCAGGGTCAAGGGGAAGATTGATGCGGAGTGACGTGCCGATGATGGTGATCTTGCCGATGATGTCTCCGCCACGACGATATGTATCACATTGCTTTGAAATTCTGCTCTTGATGGGAAGGTCTCCCTTTTCGGTGGTTGTAAATGCCTTCTTCAAGATTTCGTAGCGTTCCTTGACGATGTCGTCACTGAGTGCAAATTTTTCTGCAAAGGTGAGGCTCTTGCGGTTTGCCTTCTTGGTCATAACCTTTTCATAGTCAAATTTCTTGCCCAGTGAAGAGTGTGCATATTTGACGTCGTTGATTGAGTTCATTGCGTCTTCAAGAGCGATTGATGCTGTTGCGCAAGGTGTTGCATCGTTCTTGTCGCAGTACTTGCAATAGTCATACATACCGCACATATCTCTGTGGTTGCGTTCACTGTCCAACCATTTTTGCAAGTCGAGTTTTGATTGAAGTTCAAACTTGTTCATTTCTATCTCCGATTTTGGAATTCTATCCAACTTAATTTTTCTACAACTATTATAGCAAAAAAGAATTTTTTGTCCAACAAAAACGACCACTATTTTCTGGTAATCTAAATTTTTTATATGGACAGATTTACACTTTTGTATTTTCAGATGGCCAGTTTTGAAGATGGCTTAGGTCCCAGCCGTACTTTTCATAATACTGTGACGGGCGCACTCCTTTCACTTTCACAAACTCTTTCAGTCGTCTTTCTTCAACAAATTTTGCAAGAGTGCCCCTGTTGACCTCCAGTTTTCTTGATATTGCCATTTGGCTCACTCCCCGTCTCATCATGCTGACAATTCGATCCTCTTTGCCGTCCAATTTCAATTTGCTGTTTTTAGAACCCACTTTTCTGCCAAGGACAACCCCCTCTTCCTTCTTTCTTGCCAACGCCTCTTTTGTCCGTTGAGATATGAAGTTTCGTTCAATTTCTGCGGACAATCCAAAGGCAAAAGCTAGCACCTTTGACTGAATGTCATCACCAAGACGATAGTTGTCACGGATTGTCCAAACTCGGCTCCCTCTTTCTAAACATATGTTTAGAATCTGCATAACCATAAAAAGTGTCCTGCCAAAACGAGATATTTCAGTGGCGATGATGACGTCTCCCTCTTTGATTTCATTAAGAAGTGCCCCAAGTCTGCGCTTGTCGGGGGATTTTGTGCCAGAGATTGTTTCCTCAATCCACCTATCCACTTTCATATCTTTTGCTTTGCAAAATTGCTCAATTTCAAATCGTTGATTTTCTAGTGTTTGCTTTTCTGTGCTGACACGGATATAGCCGTAAACCATAATTTCCTCCTAAGGTGTGATTATGATAGCATACACCAAAAAAGAAAAAGTCGCCCGTAAAAGCGACTTAATTGTTTGATATAAAAAACACTACACAAAGTGTAGTGCTCTTTTTGTTCAAGAGATTAAAATCTTGGGATTTCCACTAGGCTTTCAACGTGCTTGCGGAATACACTAAAATGAGTGAAACCTATGTCAAGAAGATAAGCGCACACCTTTTCATAGTCCTCGCACAGTTGTCCGCGATGAGAGTCTGAGCCAAAAGATATTTTCCGTCCGCCAAGGGCGTAATATCTTCTCAAAATCTCGTCGGTGGGATACCACGTCTTGTGGGTGTTGATTTCAAGGGCTTTGCCCTTTTCAATCACTTTCAACAATATCTTGTCAAAAAGTTCGGGATAGTCGCTGTAATTCAAGGACTTGTCCTTGTAGGGTGCGTTTCTTGTCACGTAGCCAAAGTGTGCCACCACGTCGTACTCGTAGGGGGCATCCAAACTTTCAAGGACGTTTTTGAGGTATTGACTATACAATCTCTTTTTTGGCTTAAACCAAAATGCTTGAGGGAAATACACGTCCCAGCCAAGGACAAAGTGGACAGAGTTGATCACTTGGTCAAAGTCGTATCTAGGGAGCAACTCTTCAAGATGTTTCTCCGCTTTTTTTGACCAACCTGCCTCTATGCCAAACCTAAGTTCCAGTCCGCTATCCTCACCGAGGGCTTCTTTTGCTTCGAGCCACTCCGCCTTGTATTCGTCAAGGTCAATATGTTTCCAAGGGACTGCGGCGTGTCCACCATATTTCAGGTCATAGTCAAGATGGTCGGTGGTGCAAAGGAAAGATATGCCCTTTTCAACTGCTTGACGGCAAATCTCACTTATGCTGTCGCGACCATCCGCGCTATTCCTTGTGTGAACGTGTGTGTCTATTTTCATTCAAGCACTGCCTTGATTCTTCTTACGCCTGCAGATGAGCTTTGTTCCTTTGCGATGCGGAACTTGCCCAAATCTTTGGTGTTGTCTGCGTGAGGTCCGCCACAGATTTCCTTGCTTGCGCCGATTGTGTAGACCTTGACCACTTCGCCGTATCTGTCGCCAAACACACCAACTGCACCTGCCTTTCTTGCTTCTTCAACGGTCATTTCTTCGCAAACAACGGGAGATGCCTTTGCAATTTCACCATTGACCACGTCTTCGATTGCCTTGATTTCTTCAAGAGTCAAAGGACGAGAGAAGTTGAAGTCAAAGCGCAATCTTTCGGGGGTGATGTTGCTGCCCTTTTGTTGGATTGTTTCATCGTTCAGCACTTTCTTCAATGCGTAGTTGAGAAGGTGAGTTGCACTGTGCAGATTGGTTGTTGCTGCTGAGTGCTCAACAAGACCGCCCTTTGCTGCTTGTGCTTGTGCCTTTGACAGTTCTTGGTGTGCCTTGAATGCTTCGTTGAATCCATTTTCGTCAACGGTGAGTCCTCTTTCACTTGCAAGTTCGATTGTCAGTTCAAGGGGATAGCCGAAGGTGTCGTAAAGTCTAAATGCTTGCTTGCCTGAAATTTCAGTTTCGGGGACGTAGGCAGGATCTTTTTGTGACATAAATTGATTCTTTCTTTCCATGCCACCGACAATCTTGTCAAATTCCTTCATGCCGCCGGCAAGAGTCACTTCAAACTTCTTGATTTCCTTGGTGATTTCGTCAAGGATATAGGCTTCCTTTTCAACGAGGAGAGGATATGCTTCAAAATAGACCTTTTCAATGAAGACCTTTGCCACTTCGCACATTTCAGTTGCTGCTATACAGAGGTTCTTGCAGTATCTTATTGCACGACGGAGGAGGCGTCTCAAAATGTAGCCTGCGCCGGTGTTTGAAGGAAGGATGCCGTTGACGTCACCGATGAGCATAACTGCGGTGCGGGTGTGGTCTGCAATGATACGCATTGCCTTTGTGTCGCTGTCGTTTTCACCATAGGTCTTGCCTGACACTTCTTGGAGGTGTGCGATTGCACCTTGGAAAAGGTCTGTCTTGTATCCATCGTCAAGTCCGTTCAAGAAAAGGAGAAGTCTGTCAAGTCCAAAGCCGGTGTCCACATTTTTGTGTTCGAGTTCCTCATACTTGCCACCGTCTAGCTTCTTGTATTGCATATAGACGTCGTTGCCGATTTCAACGTATCTTCCGCAGTCGCACTCCACGTCGCACTTGTCACAGCAAGGATTTTCGTGACGAGGATAGAACCACTCGTTGTCAGGTCCGCAAGGTGTGCCAACCGTGCCTTCAAGCTCCCACCAGTTGTTGGACTTGTCAAGATAGAAGATGTTTTCTTCCTTGATACCGAGGGCTTTGAGGTATGATGCGGTTTCTTCATCACGAGGTGCAGATGCGTTGCCTTCAAAGACTGTTGAGCAGATTTTGTCCTTGTCAAAGCCAAAGACTTCTGTCAAAAGTTCAAATGTCCAAGCGGTCTTTTCTTTCTTGAAATAGTCACCAAGACTCCAGTTGCCCATCATCTCGAAGAAGGTGAAGTGAGTTGCGTCACCAACTGAATCGATGTCCACTGTTCTCACGCAACCTTGCACGTTGCAAAGTCTTTTTCCCATAGGGTGTTCCTTGCCAAGAAGATAAGGCATAAGGGGTTGCATGCCTGCCACGTTGAACATAACACCAGTTGTGCCGTCACCGATAAGTGATGCTGCAGGGATCACTGCATGGCCCTTTGCTTTGTAAAAATCAAGCCAAGCGTTTCTAAGTTCGTTTGATGTAAATTTTTTCATATTTCCTACCTTTAACGGTCATTTTTGACCAATAAACTACGTTTTGTGTTAATTTATGGGATTGACACCCAGTTCCTTCAACGTGGTGAAAAAGTGATCTGCCACGCTGGATTCCACTATACTCTTTGTGAAAGAAAAGGTGACGTTTCCTTTTGTGGACAGTATGCCAAGATTGACTTTTGCATTTTTTGAAACGTTGATATTAAGTGATGCCCTCTCCACTCCCATTTCTTCGGATACGTCAAATTTTCCTATGTTGCTGACGATGATCGTTTGACGTGATTTGAGGAAATGACGTGCCGTTTTTGCCACTGCAATTTTAAGCCACAAGGGAGCAATCTTCAAAAGCCCTGTCTTTTCAGTGCGGACCGTTGTTGCAAGCATTTGGTTCAGTTTGCTCTTTTCAGTCTTGGCTTTCAGTTGGATTGATGCAGAGGACACAAACTCCTCGATGGTGTTGCACTCTCCTCTCTTGAAGGTGAGACGGACAAAGGTGACGAAGTTGCGGACGTTGTTTGAGGGGAACACCGTCCTGAGATTGACGGGCACCATTACCACAACAGGCAATTTGCCAAAGTTCATCTTTGAAAGAGTGTGTGCCACAAGCCCTGCGGTGAAGGCGGTGAAGGTTGCGCCCATTTCCTTTGCTATGCGGTTGACGTCAACGTAGGTTGTCACCATTGAGTCCGACGTATAGCCGTCAGGATTGATTGTGCCACTTATCAGTTGCGGGGTTGCGCCTGTCAGTTCTTTCAGTTGTACGTCACTGAATTTGATAGGCTCATAATAGTGCTTGAAGGCGTCTTCGATTTCGTTTTCAGTGGGCTCCATACTCAGGTCAACACCGCAACCGCTGACGGCAACGCCTTGCATATTGCGGTAGGTTTCCAAAAGTCCCTTGACAAATATGGTTGCGCCTACGCCGTCACAAAGACCGTGGAACACTTCAAAATAGACAGTCTTGCCCTCGTAAACCACTCTAAAAAGATAGCCGTTGGTCTCCTTTGTGTCAATGGGACAAAGCATAGGACCTAAGCCTTTGAACACCAATGCTCTTTCGGTGTTTTCTTCAAGATAATGCCAAGCATATCCCTTTTTCAGTCTAGTCTTGTAGGTGGGAAAGCGAAAAAGGACTTTGTTGAGGGCCTCTTCAAGAAGATTGCCGTCAACCTCGTCCTTCAAGCGGACTGTGACACGGAATAAACTCTGCGCCTTTTTTGTTGCCATAATGGGGTAAAAAAGGGCGGAATTGTCCAAAGGGTATCTTTTCAGTTGTTGTTTCTCTCTTCCCATAGCATTTATTTTATTATTTTTTTAGTAGTATGTCAATTATTTATGCACCCGCGCATATACTCGCAGTATGGAAAGAAATTCAAAACCTACTGAAAGAAGTCAAAATCTGCAAAATTCTTTTGCAGAAAAGAAGTCAATTTCATCGTCAAACGTAAGCACTTTGCAAGGCGGTGTAAAGCCCACAAATCAAAAGGATGACAAGGGTGATATTCACCACAAAGTTGAACTTGACAATCATAGTCTGTTGTCGGTGACGGGAGTGAAAGGCGTGCCCTCCTTTTCAGACAAGGAAATCAAGGTTTTATTAAAAGACGAAAATATGCTTGTGTCAGGACAAAATCTTGAAATCAAACTCCTTGATCTAGAACGAGGCAATCTTGTGGCAACGGGCTTCGTGACTGGGCTCAAATATTCCTCTGGAAATGTGGAAACAGGCGTTCTAAAGCGGTTGTTCAAATGATTCTTGGTGTAAGTTGGGGCAGACAACTGGTCTACTTTCTCACGGCATTTGCCTTTGGGACTCTTGGTGGAGTTGTTGCAAAATTGCTAATAATAAAACCCCGAAAAATAAACAAGATAGAGCGTGCCATCGTGGACCTCTTTGCTTCGGTCATAATGACTTTGCTCTATCTTCTTTCTGTTGAGTTTGGGGGCAAAGGACAAATCACCGCCTATTCGGTGGTGGCGTTTACATTGGGAGTTGTGCTTTCGGTGAAAGCCCTAAGCAAGATTGCGGGGGCGCTTCGTGCCCGTCGGGCTTTCGGCAAGACGTTGAAGAAATAATCTCTTCATCTCAACGTAGTCACCACAGAGGATGAGGATATATCTCTGCCTAGCCTCATGTGAAAGAGTTGCCATATACTTGTGGTCTGCCAACTGTTTGATGGGGTTGACCACTTCACCGCCGCTGTCGTATATGGTGCGTATCTTCAAAAACACTTCCCTTTGTGAGGGAGTCAAGGTGTCAGGGGGCTCAAGACCGGACGGGAAATAAGTGCCGTCAGGCTTTGCCAATCTTTTCTTTGCGCTGAGTGCCAAATCACGTATGGCACAGGACGGATGATGTACGTTGCTCATAATTGCCTCCGTGGCAATATTAGCACATATTTTCCGCAAGAAGTTGGTTCGGTCAATAAAAGACAAGTTTCAACAATTTCTCTTATTTTTCGTCCTCGACCATTTCTGTTTGAGGGCGGTTTTCATCTACGCCGTCGCTTATTGCGTCTGCGACAGGAGTGTCATCTTGCACCTTTTCGTCGGCTTCGATTTCATCAACGGCACTCTTGGCGTCCTCTTCCTCGCTCTCAGTGTCCTCTTTCTCACTTTCTACGTCTTCTTCCTCAAAAGCGTGCACTCTCTTGTCAAGTCCGTTTTTCAGTTTTCCTCCAACTATGGCGAGAGGGAGGAAAAGTGCGATGATGCTTGCCCCCGCACTGACCGTATGCACAAGATCAAACCAAAGCCCTTTGATATAGTAGGACACAAAGAAAGTGCCAAGCCTGTCAGGGGATACGTTGCCTATGACGATGAGGGTTTCTGCTGAAGCAGAAAGCACACCGAAAAATGCAGAGAAAACAATGGCAATAGCCGTTGCCACTGCAAGGGCTTTCCAACCCCTCAGTTTACGTAGTGCAAAGTGAAACACAACCGCAAGCAAAGGCCAGTAGATAAAGTACAAAATCACCCACCCACCTATGCCGTAAATTGCCATCTCAACAAGGCAAAAAACTATTGTGGCGGGGGCGGAATATTTCACTCCCCACACTGCGGAAAACACCGCTATGAGAAGGGTGACAACCTCAACATTCGGCACAAAAGACAGAGCAAATTTCAGTGCAGTCAGCATCCCTGCCATCACTGCTACCTGGGTGACGTAGGAGGCTGTAAGCACTGTTTTTCTACGTAAATTTTGATTGTCTTTTCTTGCTTTTTCTTTTGCCATAATCTTCAAAACACGATGTTTATTGTCTTATTTTGTCGCATTAAAGTCTATGTTTTGCCATTTTATTGTTTTAGTTTTCACTTGTTGCGGTCTGTTTTCACCATTCGTTTTTCATTTGCAATCGGCATGTCAGTCAACAAGGATTGCATAGGTGCATCCGTCCACAAGAGGAAGTATGCTGACACCCACTGCTGAATAATAAAGTTTGGTGTTTTGATAGGTTGTCGTCACCATCATATTGCCGTATCCGTCGTCTTCAACTGTGGCACGTGAAGGGTTGCCCCAACTTGATGAAACACCCTTCAAAGAGAAGTTGTTTACGTTGTGCCAGACAGAATAATACTTGCCAGAAGTGTAGTCCTGTTGAAGTGTGTCAATGGCGGTGATAAAGGGATTGAGGTCATCGTCACCATACTCGTAGGCGGAGATTTTTCCTTCCTCCAAAAGGTCCTTCAAAAGGTCGTGGAAATAGGCCTTTCGTGTGGTCACTTCAAAGCACTTTTCGCCGATATAGACGGTGACTGTCTTCTCTTCAAAGTCCGCTTCATAGCCACCGATTTGCTGTTGCATGTCGTTGATTTCTTGTTTCAAGCGGTCGATTTCGTCTTGAAGTGAGCTGTCGCAGGCGGTGAAAATGCAAAGGCAAAACACCAAAAGCACAGCAATCAAGACAACTGCAATTTTTGATTTTTTCATAAAAAATACCCTCCGTACTTTATTTTCGGAGGGTTTTGTGCATAGGAAAACCTACACCCGCTTCCCACCGAAACTGTGTTCTACGTTGCAGGCCGGTCTCCCGACTTGGACGACCATAGTGGTCGGAGTACCTTCCCAAGAGGTGGCATAATCTCATCACTTCCTCACGGTAGCGGGGGCTGTGGCAGACTTGCACTGCTCTTCCCGATTATCTTCATGGCGTACCACAAAGCACCATACAACGAGGATATTTTAGCATAAAGCGCGAAAAAATCAAGTGTTTCAGCCTGCATACCCTATGCGCACAGCACCCACGCTTGCCTGTGTAGACAGGCGTGCAAAGGGGTAATTCCTTGAAAAACAACCGCCTAGAAGATGATTTTCAATGACGAAAAAAAGTTGGATATAAGACAAAACCTCGAAATCTGTCTTGTAATCCGCCCTCTCTCAAAATATTTGAGAGAAAAATATCATTGACAGCGCGGAATAAAAATATTATAATCATAAAGAAATTAAGTAATAAGGAGCGTCTACTATGTACACCAGATGTCCAAGTTGCAGAGCCGAAATCAGTTTTGAACCCCCTGTGAACGCAGCGTCACTTCCTGACGGCTACAAGCACAAAATCAAATGCCCTAGCTGTGGCGTGACCATCGGCGTCAAGATTCCTCGTCTTGACAGCGCAGTCCAACCCACCTTTACTCCTCAAAATCCCAACGCAGTTTCAAGTGAACCTGTCTATAATGCAGCACCCGCAGAAACCGCTCAAGCACCTGCAAAGGCAAAGAAAGCACCCTACGGTCGTGCAGCAAACATCTTTGTCCTCATTTTCTCAGCAGTGCTCGCCGTGGTCCTCGGTCTTGCATATTTGGTCAACACTGGCAGCCTTGACGTTGACTTCCTCAGCGGTCTTGCAGCATTTGACCCCATCACTCCTCTCCTTCTCATCATCGAAGGCGCAGCAGAGATGGAAATCATCGCAATCATCTTGGCACTCCTCCCCACAATCACCCTTGCTCTTGCAGTGATCAATGCAATCGTCGCAATCATCTGCTGTGCAGTGGGCACCTATTCAAGAGTGTACAACCTGATTTGGGGACTGCTTATCCTTGCAGGTGGCGTGGCTTGCTTGTTCCAAACAACATTTATGTTCATGGCATATCCTGAACTTCTTGCTGAACTCACTGGTGGCGAATACACCCCCAGCACAATGGAACTCTTCATGCTCCCCGTCTTTGAAATCATCGAATCAGGACTTTACGTTGCATTTGCAGTGCCCGGCCTCGGCATCCTTTCCTTCCTCACCTCCCTCTTCTCACTGGGCGTCAGAAGAAAGAAAGCAAAGGCAGAATAAGACGAAACTTGCGCAATTAAACCTAAATCAAAAGCCACGATTTTGTCGTGGCTTTTTTTTGCGCTTTTTGCGCTTTCCCCTTGAAAAACTAAGTTTTTTGAGGGGATTTTCATAGTTTTTGATTGTGAGCGTCACCCTGTTTGCGTTGGTTTAGTCACATATATTTTAGTGTTTTGATTTGTTTGTGTTTTTTGTTGTGTTTTGCACCTTCATCACATCATGCTTTCGCCCATATCAACGTCGTCTATGACGTAGAGGATTTCGGTTTCTGCACCAGTCAAAGCATCAATATAGATGAAGTAAGTGCCCTCCGCTTCACACTCGTATTCATAGCACAAAGTTTCTTTTTCACCGCCGTCGGGTATGAGGGCTAGCCTGCCACTGCGGACGGGAGTGACGGACAAGTTTTTTCGTGCCTCGTCTTCACCTATTGCAGGTTTTGGAAGATGTCTATCCCTATGATTGTAGGCGTGATGTGCGCTGTCAAATCCCACCACTTTGTCTCCGTCAATCTTCACTTTCACAAGGTCGGGATAGAGGATAATGCCCTCCACGACAGGAGCAAGGTTGACGTAGGTGTGCCCGTGGGCAGTGGCACTCCACACAACTTGCATGTTTTGAAAACCAAGTTTTTCGGCAAAGTCTATGGCAATCTGCCCTGCTTCACTGACTTCGGTGTCACCCTCTTCGGTTGTAGACAAAGTGTAGTTGACCACCTTTCCTCCCAGCACGGACAACTGCACGTAGGCAGGGTGTCCATCATAAGTGAAGGAATAGTTTTCGGTGGGGATATGCCCTTCAAATCTGCCGATGTGGTTGATTTCAGTTGCGCCGTCAAAGAATTTTGATATGATTGCCGCACCCTCTTCCTCTGTTATTTCCTTTTGTCCTTCAAGTCCTTTTGCCACCCTTGTTTCAAGAGCGTCTGAAAAAGGTCCGTCGTATATCATTTCGGGATAGTTGAAATCTGGCTCACTGAAAGTGGAAAAGGCGGACGCAAAGCTTTCAAGGACGCCGTCCTCTTCAAGGAATAGTTTGCCCCCGTCAAGGTCAGTGCCCACCTTTTTCAAGGATTCTTTGAGAGCATCTGCCATAGGACGCATTTTACGCAATGTTTCGCGGTCGTTGTCGTCAAGGCTTTCACCTCTTGACAACTTGCCTGCAAGATACAGCGAATAGTCACCCAGCTGGTTGACAAACTTCACCGCAGTCCGCACTCCTTCGTCTTGATTTTCAAAGGTGGCAAGATATTCTTCAATAAGAGTTGAGGCGCACCAAATTTCATAGAGCAAGGCTTCTTGCTTTTCTTCGCTGTTGGCAACAGACAGCTTTGCCATTGTGGTGTCCACGTCGTTGACGCCGTCAAGAAGGTTGTAGTACGCCTTGGCGTATACGCTTTCCATTTGGTTTTGATATTTGGCTTGCATTTCAATCTTGTCTTGACTGAAGTATAGTGCAACACTAAGTCCCACTATTGCCCCCACACCGAGGGCGTGGACTGCAACCAGCATAACATTGCGTAGTGTTCTGTGTCTGCGAGCCTTTTTCATCTCCTTGCGGTTGTCACGAGTTTTTGTTTCATTTTCTATTTTTGTATTGCTCATATTTCACCTCTAACAAAATGCGTGATTGCCAATGGACAGTTTCACCGGGCGGGACAACATCCACTTGTTGGTGGCGGTCTTTGGGTTGTAGTAATACAGACAACCATAGGTTGGATCCCAGCCGTTGAGAGCGTCCTGTGCGGCGTTTTTGGCGGATTGATTTGGGGTGAGGTTGATTTGCCCGTCACTGACACAATCAAATGCCCCCGACTGATAAATCACCCCTGCAATGGTGTTGGGAAAGGACGCCGAGCGGACACGATTGAGGACAACCGCAGCAACGGCAACTTGTCCTGTGTATGGCTCACCTCTTGCCTCGCCGTAGATGACTCTTGCAAGCAAGTTCAAGTCTGAAGACGTGATTTGCCCCGATGAACTACTTGACGAAGAGGACAGAGTTATGCCAAGAGCGGCCGCCGTGCGCTTGCCCACAATTCCGTCTGCGGTAAGCCCGTTTCGCCGTTGAAAGTATTTGACTGCGCTGACCGTTTGCGAGCCGTATATGCCGTCAACTGCGCCCTTGTAATATCCCCAGTTTTTCAGTTTGGTTTGGACGGTGCGGACGGTTGAGCCTCGACTTCCTCTTTTCAGCACTGCGGCGTCTGCAACGCCCTCTTCACTGGTTGCGGTGAGGACACTGGTCAGCAACACCGAGAAGAGAAACACAAACACCACAGAAAAAAGTATGACTATTTTCTTTTTGTTTTTCATATTCACCTCCCACCTATTTTGCAACAGCGTGATGATTTTATGCAGAGATGATTATTTCTCGCCCCTTTGGCAATAATAGGGCTATGAAACAAGACCTGATTCAAATTGTAGCGGTGGTTGTTCTCATCGCATTTGCTCTCTCCCTCACCGCCTGCGGTAGCCTATCCCTTGATGGGGATATAGCTGACAAAGTGGTGCGGATACATATCAGAGCAAACTCCAACAACCCTCTTGACCAACAAGTGAAGTTGGCTGTCCGCGATGAAATAACCGCCTATCTCACAGAGGTGCTTGATGGTTGCAGAACAAAAAGTCAATCTCTTTCCACAATCAAAAACCACCTTGATGAACTGACAAAAATTGCAAATACGACACTTTATCATCACGGATTTGGCTATAAAAGTGCCGTTTCGGTGAAAAAGGAACTTTTTCCTGATAGAACCTACGATGGGCTCAACTTCCCCGAAGGCGTCTACGATGCCCTCATAATTGAACTGGGCACAGGGGACGGCGACAACTGGTGGTGCGTGGCTTTTCCTCCACTTTGCTTCGTGCCTGAGGGGGACGGAGAAAAGGTGGAATACAAATCCTGGGTGAAAGAAATCATTGACAAAATATTCAAATAATAAAGGAGCAACTATGAAAATATTTAGAGAAATCGTAAGAAACACCGAAATGGGCATTCAGTCCATATCAAACCTTATGCCCTACGTTGAAGAGGAGGACTTCAAAAAACTTATCCTCTCACAACAAGAAACTCTTCGTGAGTTTTATGACAAAGCAATCTGTCAACTGACCTGTGACGAGCAAGAGCAAGCCAAAAGCGGAATCATTGAAAAGACAATGCTGAAAGCAGGTGTCAATATGAACGCCGTGTTCAACAACACCTCTTCACATATGGCGTCTATGCTCATCGACGGCTATATTATGGGGGTGGACAGCGTGCAAAAGTGCGTCAACGAAATGAAAAAAGACGGCACCGAAATGCCGTCTATTGCAGGTGAAATAATCAAGTTTTACGACAAGTGCATCAAAGCACTCAGAGAATATCTCTAACCAAATATAATAGAGTATATGCCATAGGTTGAGGCGGTTGTCAGCGGGATTATGCCCTCAACACTTCCGCCACCTGTGATTGCAAAGATTGATTGGATTTTGTATAGCAATTCATTGGCAGATGTGACATAAGGTGATGCAACCTTGATTTCAAGAAGGATGCCGTTGTCTCTTGCATAGACTACGGCGTTTTTCAATTCCTCATAACCATTTATGAAAAGGTCAAAGTCCTTGTTGCCGTTTTCAATGACCGTCTTTGCGTAGTAGTCAAAGGTGGTGGTGCAAGGAGGATTGTATGCTTCATCATCGGGGATGTGGGTTGCGCTGACATAGGCATCTGTCACAAGGAAATATTGCTTGTTGAGTCTTTCAACCCTGTCATCAGCACTGCTTCTATCCGACCAGGTTGTATCGCAGAGATACCACTCCTTGACTCCGTCGCCATTGGCGTCAATGAGCACCTTATTCCAAGCGTGACCTTCGCTTTCGCCACCCACTTGAGCATCTCCTGTGATGCGGATTGCGGTTATATCTTCAAGCCCACAGAGGATGACAAAGGCCTTTGCTCTGCCGTCACAGACTGCTTGTCCATATCCTTCGCCGTCTGCATCTGCAAAAACGCCTTCAAGACTGAAAGCATTGTAGTCAAGTTTGTCCACTCTTTCCGGGGAGTCGTCTTCTACAGCTACAATTGCGTAGTCATAGTCGGTGTGGACTGCAATCCACTCATAAAATATGAGTGTCTTCATATAGTCCGTCATATCATCGGTGACGTAGTTTATTGCCACCTTGCGGATTTCGTCATAAAGAGCCTTCATCTTTTGGCTTTCGGGGGTGGAGTCAAAAGTGGGTTTATAGCCCCATCCAACCACACGGTAAAGCATTTGGCTGTCGGTTATTGCGGTGGGATATTCGGGGTTGTCGTCAATGGGGAGCGCACTTCTCTTTTCGCTTGAAGAAAGTTCCTTGTAATGAACAAGCCCTGTTTCATCTTGAGTGACGTCTTCTGCCGGTGAATAGTGCTCGGTAGGATTCATAAACGCACTCTTTTCGTCAAGATAGAGGACGTAGTTGAAGAGTTTGTCACCGCTTTGGCTATATCCTGTACGGATTGAGAAGTTGCCTGCCTCGTCCATGGAATTAAGTGCTGTATTCAATGCTTTGGGATGGTCTTCGTTGTTAGCTATAAAGTCAAAGGTGGGCGCAGTTTCAAAGGGGAATCCGTTTTCAGGGTTGACTGCACTGCCTCCTGCAAAAGCTGTCACCTTGCGGGTTGACACGGCATATTGCATAAATCTATTAAGGTCTGTTTGGTCGGTCAAGTATGCGTTTTCAACACCACCATCCCAAACGAAAGTGGCTTCCACGTATTTCTCGCTGGCGGTGTAGTCGCTTTCGGTGAAAGCAAAGATAACCACGTGTTTGCTGACCACGTTGTCAACGGTGACGGTCACCATAGTTTCACCATAAGCGGGAGTGAAGGTGACGGTCCTGCCCTTGCCGGACAGGTTTCTTTCTCCGTCCTTGTCGCGGACTGTCCAAGTGACAGGGCTAGTTAGGTCGGTTTCTCCCACTGGTGTCACTGAAAGTGACAAGGTGACGGCATCTCTATCTTCACTGTCAACAATTTGAAGATATTGTGTTTCAGCCCCTTCACCAAAAGGATCTGCTCCGCTTTCAACGGATATTGTTGCTGTGCTCACTGCAGAAAACCTTTCAATGACCACCACTTTCACTGTTGCAGAGAGGGTGTCTGTGCCGTCTGTCACGGCGAGGTTAACCTCAAAAGTGCCCTCTCCTGAGGGTGTAAAGACAAATTCCTCTTCTGTTGACAAAACCGTGTCATCGTCATCGACTGTCCACTCTATATCAATTTCAGTGTCTTCGGGGAGAGCGGATTTGTTCCAATTTGCATTGAAGGTGATAGGCGCGACGTCTTTTAGGTCTTGTTGCACGGCTCCGTCAATTATGTCGTGAGTTGACGAGGTGATTGATACATCGCTGAGTTTATCAGCATATTCAAGGGTGACGGTGATTGTGTTTTTGCTTTCGACTCCATCCACTGACGCAGAAAAAACAAAGGTGCTGTCGGTGTATTCATCAAAAGTGTATTTCAAGGTGCTTGAAGTTGCGCCGTCTATGACCGCCTTCTTTTGGCTGTCCTTTTTCAAATACCACTTATATGTAGGCTTTTGAGGTGCGTCCTCGTTGAGCTTGATTTTGAGGGTAAATTCTTCGCCAACTTTTGCTGTGTACACCCCCGTTGACACTTTGGTGAGACCGGTTGCTGTAATGCTGACGTCAGTCACCTCGGGCGTATCCTTTGAGGTTTGGAAAAGCCCCTCAAAAATTGAGCAGGCGGTGAGGGTGGCAAGGAGTGTTGCCACAAGCACTATCAATATAATAAACTTTGCAAAAGTAAGTTTTTTCATAGTCCTGTTTCTCTTTGTTTTGTTAATAATACAACAATTTTGCGGCGAGTTTTGCCAAAACATAATGTTTTCGCGCGTGTGCGTGTATCTAATAACATATTAACTTAATTAAGAGATGTTGTCAATATTGAAAGACTGTGCTAAAATATGGGTATGTCACAAATAGATTTTTCTTTCAACACCCCCATATCAACAGAGGAAGCACTGAAATTGCACCCTATGACTTTGGCTTTCATAGGCGATGCAGTGCAGGCACTTTACGCCCGCACTAGAATATCTTTGAGTTCATCATCAAAGACGGGAATCCTTCACAAACAAGTGACCAAAGTGGTCAAAGCAACGGCGCAAGCCCACGTCATCGACCTCATCCACGAAGAGTTTGACGAGGTGGAAGCAGACGTTTTCCGCAGAGCAAGAAACTGCCAAATCCAAACCTCTGCAAAACACGCCGAAAGAGGTGAATATCGCAAAGCAAGCGGTTTTGAAGCCGTCCTTGGCTATCTTTTTGTGACAGCAAATAGTGCGAGACTTTTCCACTTTCTTGAAAAGTCCTATGAGGAGAGCTTATGATTATCTACGGAAGAAACCCTGTGAAAGAAGCATATCGCGCAGGCAAAACCATTGAAAAACTTTACTTGCCCAAGGGCGCACCCGACCCCGTGCTTTCACCCATCTACAAAATGGCAAAGGAAAAGCGCACGGTGATTTCTTACGTGGACAAATTCACCATGGACAAACTCAGTGAAGGTGGCAACCATCAAGGAGTGCTTGCTCAAATCACCGACTTTGATTACTCCTCCGTTGAGGACATTTTGGCGTTGGCAAAAGAGAAAGACGAGGACCTTCTCATCGTGCTCCTTGACGGCATAACCGACCCCCACAACTTGGGCGCAATCGTCCGAAGTGCGGAGTGTTTTGGCGCACACGGCATAGTGATACCCAAGCACAGAAGCGTGAGTGTCAACGACACAGTTGTGAAGGTTGCAAGCGGTGCAACCGAGCATATGCTCATTGCAAAAGTGACCAACATAAATGACACAATAAGAATGCTCAAAGAACACAATGTGTGGGTTTATGCAACAGATTTTGACGGTAAAGCCCCGAAATTGACAAATCTCACTGGAAACGTGGCAATCGTCATCGGCAGTGAAGGCGAGGGCATCCACAAGTTGACAAAGGAACTTTGTGATGACACACTCACAATCCCCGAGTACGGCAAAATCAATTCATTGAACGCATCCGTTGCCACGGGCATCATCCTTTACGAGGCAGTTAGACAAAGAAGATAATGGACTTGAAACACACCCTTATCCAAGCAAAAGCAGGCGATGAAAACGCCAAAGAAAAAATCCTTCTCCACTTCGACAAGGAAATCTTTGACGTGGCGTCCGGCTATCAAAACATTGCTGGATATGGGGTTGAGGACCTTGTGCAAGAAGGCAAAATTCTCCTCACCCGTCTCATTGAAATCTATGACGAAAGCAAGGGGCATTTTGAGGGACTTCTCCGCACCGCCCTCAACAACAAGTATATTGATATGTCAAGGAAGAAAGTGCCTCAAACGGTGTCCATCACCGCCCCCACTATCCTTGAAGAAGGTCAAGAGGAGGATGACGGACTCATCGGTGCAATCCCCTCTGAAGAGCCTACACCCTTTGACGTGCTCAGCCGTATGGACGAGGTGAAGTCATTTTATAAAACTCTTCAAGACTTGCTCACCCCCGACCAATATGCGGTGATGTGCTTGTACCTTCAAAACTACTCCTACAAGGAGATTGCGGAGCGCCTCAGCCTGACCACAAAAAAAGTGGACAACCTCATCTTGGCATCAAAGAAAAAAATCAAAAATAGCAGTTTGGTGAAATAATGGCACTGACAATCAACGTGACATACAAGGGTGACGGCGACAACGCAAGAAAGTTTGCTGAGGAAATGCTGTCATCAGGCATAGTGGACGAAATCCGCCGTGAGGACGGCAACTTGAAATATGACTACTATCTTCCCCTCAAAGAGGACGGCACAATCTTGCTGGTTGACGTGTGGGAAAATCAAGAGGCCCTTGACCGCCACCACCTCTCCCCCATTATGGTCAAAATTTTGTCATTGAGAGAAAAGTACAACCTGACAATGACCGTCCAGCGCTTCACAGACAACTCCCCAATCCCCGACAAAGACAAACAATATATAAAATAAACGCACCTCAATCGGTGCGTTTATTATTTTATATTCCAGTGAATTATGCAAGGGGCTTAGGATTGCCGTCTTCGTCGTATTCCCACTCTCCTGCCCAACAGACAGGTCTACCTGAAGAGTTCCATGTCCCATCCCAACCACTGGGGAGTTCTTCGTGATGACAATAAATTGTTGCATTGTTACATCCGCCAAAAGCATATTCATATATATTTTCCACGGTGTCGGGGATTACTGCACTGACCAGACTTTCACACATGTAGAATGCTTTTGCACCAATAGTGGTCACACCGTCGGGGATTACAATACTTTCAAGACTTGAACAGCAGTAGAAGACGTAACCGCCGATAAATTCAAGTTTGCTATTTTCGCCAAACACAACGGATTTGAGCCCGGTGCATCCGCTAAACGCTGAGTTGTCTATTATGGTCACGCTGCTGGGGATGACAACTGTTTGAAGTGCAAGGCAACTAGAAAATCCATTGTCAGGTATGGTTGTCACGCCTTCGGGGATAGTTATGCTTTCAAGATTTTCACAGCCTCTAAATACCGCTGCACCAAAGCTCTCTACGGTGCTTGGAATTGTCACGTTTTTAAGATTTGTACAACCCGCAAAGGCAGCCTCATCAATAAGAGTCACTCCTTCAGGGATTACAATGCTTACCAAACTGACACATTCATAAAATGCGCATTTGCCTATGGTTTTGATTGTATCGGGGAGTGTTATTTTTGTGATGTTTGAACGTCCTTGGAATGCGCCCTCCACCCCACCATAGTCGGTTTCACGCTCTAAGAAACCAACAACGGCATAACCAAGATATGTGGAGGGAACAACTATTTCGTTGATTTCATAAGTGTCACCTGCGGAAACAACGCACTCTGTGTCGTTTATCTTGACAAACTTCAATCCGTAAGTGCCTTCATGAGATGCATAAAACCAAGGAATGTTGCCTTCTAAAAGCCATTCTCCATTTTGATACATATATAGATCCAAGTTGTCCATGTCTATATATGCATTAAGACCGCCTGGCTCAATTGACGCATCGGGAGCACCGTAGCCATGAGGTGACCCACTCACAATCATGTCAAGTGATGGAAAATTCTCCTCTTTGATGTTTGTGTCAACGCCTTTGTAGAACCAGTTTCCGTTTGCACCCACAACCAAATCAATGTCACTTACGGGGCTGTCATCTGGGTTGTCGTCAGGGGTTTCACCGGGATTATCTCCGGGATTGTCACCGGCGCCAACTCCGTTTTGAGGGCCTTGTGTTCCGCCGTTGTCCACGGGGTCTTTTTCACCGCAAGCAACCAGCATAAAAACGAGAATAAAAATTAAAACGATTGCCAACAAAAGTTTTGCGTGTTTCATAATTAATCTCCCATAGTATAGTAATTATATTATATATCCATATTGTTCAATGTCAATGTTTGCTTTATCTTTTGACCTAAACGCAGTTTTAACCTGCTATTTTGTTCATTAAACTGCGCTTTATGATAATTTTCTCATATATTTGTGGATTGCATCCGCGTGGTCACCATAGATGACTACGTGATGATTGCCGTAGGGACGGGTGAGGAAATAGTTGATGCTGTTGTCTATTGCCACCTCAATTTGGGTGCGACAAAGGTTGCTCTCTTCAAGGTTTCTGAGGATTCTTCCTGTGGTGACAAAGTAGTCCTTCAAGTTTCTGCTCAGCTTGAATATGGTGACTTTTTCCTCTTTGAGGTAGCCCTTGACCGCAACGCCTATGCCCGACTCAAAGTGGGTGTCAAGATAGAATTTGTCCGCCATATCAAGAGGCAAGGTGCAGTGGGCAAGAATCATTTTGCTCCCCTCAACGTCTATTCTGCTAGGGTTGGCTTGGAATCCCCTTTGACCAGTGATTTTGTTGAGGACGTGCATGCTGACCATGGTGGGGATATCCCCTTCACACGTTGCCACAATGCCCTCTTTGTTGAGGAGTGCAAGTGACAAGCAAGCGGTGGTTTTGAGGTCTCCTAAAAGGTCAAAGCATCTTATGGTGAGTCCGTCAAGATTGTAGTCGGTCTTTACCCCTTCAAGGACTTTGTGAAGGCGGAGTGCCTTGTCAATTTCCTCATTGTCGTAGTCAAAGGTAAGGTTGTAGTCATTTATGCTCTCAGCATAGCGAGTGCGGATTTCGTCAATTGAAATATCTACAAGGTCTATGCCGTGAAGTCGTTTTGCGCTGTCATAGTTGACAGCACTTGCAATGAGCCAATCGCTAGGCTTGCCTATGACACCCAGCCTATATTTTGCCTCCCCTTTTGCAAGGGATTTCACGCGGTCAATAATATACTCATTTGAGCCGTGAAGCACCTCTCCGTCAAGGTTGTTGTCCTTGAGATAGGACAGGATTTCAAGAGATGCAGCAAGGGAGTTGTTGTTGCCGTAGGTGAGGAGATAATAAGGGGCTTTCAGCTTTGAGAAGTTTTCAAGGAAAAGCCCTTCACTGCCACCGCTTTGAATCAATATAAGTGCCAAATCACCCTCATACAAGTCGTCAAGAGAGGTCACGTTGAACTCAACGTCACTGGCGCTCATAAGTTCACCGAGAAGGTTTTTTGTGTTTTCGTTGATTTTGTCTTGACTGTGTAGGCTTGACACAAGGGGGAAAACGTTGACTTTCATATTTCACCTATTTTCAATGATTTCGATATTTCCTGCGCCGTTTGAATATCCGCCGCCTTCAAAATAAATTGCACCATTGACACGGACAACCGCACCGCTGGGCACGTACAACACTGCCTGCATATCTTCGGGGAGATTGAGAGTGAGAGTGTATTGTCCGTCTATCTTTTCATAACCAAAGGTTATGAGACCTTTCACGCTAGGCACGGTGCAAGTGAGGTTGCTTGACAGATGATATTGAGGATTTATCTCAACCACCTCATATCCTGCCTCGAGAGGGGTTATGCCTGCAAAATGCTTGCTCATTATCACAAGAGGTCCGCCACTCCATGCGTGATTTTTGGTGCCTTGCCAAGAGTTCCAAAACTCCCAAAGGGTGGAATAGTCCTCCTTGACCATATCCTCATATCTATCCTTAATGCGCGTAACAGCCTCATCATATCTGCCCAGCTTGCACAACGCTTCAAGGACGTAGTATTCCATATAGGGGCTTGAATTTTTGGTGGAGGTCAGCACCTTGACTATGGTGTCATACTGCCACTCTTCTGCAAGACCACTGAGGACGGCGAGGGCGTTGGCTCTGTCGTCTGGTTTCAGTTTTCCCTTTGACTTAAAGCCTTTCTTTGTCCAAAGTGATTGATATCCGCTCTTTATACGCTCTTTTCTTTCTGCTATAAAGGACAAATCATCTTCTACGCCCAAAACCGCCGCCATTTCTTCAACTGATGAAAGGGCGTAATATACCCACGCATTTTCAATGGCAGTCATATCCGCTTTACTTCCCCAATCGGGCCAATCCCAAGAGCCTTCGCGGTGGACGACCAAGTTGTCTTCCCCAATTTCCCACAACTTCAAATAGTTGATTGAGGCCTCATACACCTTTTCAAGGAAAGCCTTGTCACCTGTGTATTGATAGTAGGTGAGGAAACCAACAATCCCTGCAAGCTGTTGGACGGGTAGTTCAAAATAGTCACCGCTTATGGGCACGACGGTTTGAAGAATATCACTGCCGTCAAGGTGAGAGAGCATATCCTCAACTCCCTTTTGATAGAGGAGATAGGAGTTGCTGTCCATAGCATACATCGTCATCACCATTTCATTTGTCACGTCACCCCACCATTGAGCACGCTCTCTGTCAGGGCAATCCATAAAGTTATCGCGCATAGTGACGTAAAGAGTGCGGAGGGATTTTTGCCACAAAGTGTTCAAAAACTCGTCGTCGCAGTTGAAATCCCCACTGAATTCACTGTTGTAGCCGGTTTCACGATATTGCAGTGAAAGTATCTTTGTGCCTTTGGGGAATTTGTAGGTCACTTCTTCCCCGTTCATCCAACCAAGGGATTCAAACTCTTGCTCTCCCTCTTTTGTTATATATGTTGTGGACACTGAGCCGGTTATAAGTGTGTTTTCAGTTGTAATGCGAATCTTCTCACCCTCGGGGGCTATAACCTTGAAATAGGGGGTGAATTGTGCGTTGTATGGTATGGTGACTGTTATTTTCTCGTTGTTTTTGGTGACAACGTAGTTTTCATAATCGGCGGAGTTTTCATAGTCCTTGAGGCCGTAGTCCTTCAGCATAGGGATTCCCCTAGGATATAGTTTGCCATACACACCACTGCCACCAACTCCGTATTCGGTTGCGCTATCCCAAGACGAGAAGTCGTAGCCCTCTTTCATCCAAGACACCATATCTCGCCTTGCATCGTAGTAAATGCTGAATTCGGGAAGGCGGTAGTTGGGTTGATAAAGGAATCGGTTGACGTAGGAGTGATTCTTCTTCACCTTCCAAGTGCTGTTTGAAAGGATTGTGACATCTTCACCTATTGCCTCAAAGATGAATCCACCCTGCCCACTGCTGACGTAGGAGTAGTTTTCCTCACTGCCCCAATACCACGCCAAAACACAAATGGAGTTGTCCCTCTCTTTGAGATAGGGTGCGATATCCACACTGTCGTAATATCCTCGTCCGCTATCACGCTTCAAACTGCCCTCAAAGACAACGGTTTGTCCGTTGATATAAAGCCAGTATTTGGAGTCTGCTGAGATATGCGCGGTGAGGGTTGAAGGCACGGTGTCAAGATTCACACTCTTGAAAAAGCACATCCAAGTGTTTTCTTCGTGGATGTTTTCTATGTCCCAAATCCATTGGGCTTGCCAGTCCGTCTTTTCGTCGGTGGATATTGTTTGATATGCAGGGATAGAATCAGGGATTGTGTAATTGTTGTCAAAGGGAATCATATCCCCTCCGCCAAAAGAAAAAAGAGAGGACAAAAATGCGCCTGCAATATAAATATAAGAAATTATTGTCGCCAAAAATCGCATATTTGCCCCCGAAACAAAACTGACTAGTTTTGTTTTTCTCGCTTAATATGTTTATTCTATCATATACAAGCCCCCATTTCAACCTCAACTTACAACAAAAAAAACGCACCCAAATAGGTGCGTTTTGTTTGATTTTTTGAATTGCAACTCTAATTGATTTGGTATTCGCACTCTTCGATTGCCTCTTCAAATGAGCCGTCAATCAGTTTGTCAACGTCGGTGGTGCGCTCATACAAGCATCTGACAAGAAGCGTACCTACCTCTTTTTTAACAATTGCCGAACCATTGAATGCAGGTGAAGTGTAGTATGCGCTTTCTTGTTCAAGACAGACCTTTGCAGAAAGTGCTGAGATGTATGCGCCACCATCTGCCTTTGCAAGGAATGCTGCATATGCTGCATTTTCACCAACTGACTTCAAAACGGGAACATAACCTGATGCCAATGAAAACTCTGCTTGGAACTCTACGTTGGTGGTGAGGAATTTGACAAACAACCAGCTTGCCACAACCTCAAGAGGATCTTCTTGTTCAAAAATGCAGAGGCTTGGTCCTTGTGCGATGACTTTGGGGTTGGCAGGATTGACTTGAGGGATTGAAGTGATGCCGACTTCGAAAGGATATTCACCGGTTGCGGTATCCTTTGCGGGACGTTGGTGAGTTGCACCTGCTGAAGAAGCAATGCACATATAACTTCTTCTGCCGGTTGCTGATGTGAAGAGACCTGAGGTGTAGCCACCGTAGATGTTTTGTGTGGTCACATAGCCCTTGTCATACCAGTCACGGATCATCTTGACAAAGCCCTTGTTTGTGTCGTTGTTGAAGAGGAGGTGGTTACCTTCTTCTGCGCTGGTGTAAGGTGAACCATATTGTTCGCACATGGTGATGAACCAGTTTGCTTCACTGTCGTAGCCGAGAGGAATGCAAGTAGGATCGATTGCCTTGATTTGACGGCAAAGTGCTTCGAGTTCATCCCAA
>JAFTSA010000001.1 GCA_017461985.1 Clostridia bacterium | reverse complement strand
GCTACCTCCTTGCATCCCATTTTAATTAAATCTGCATTCGCTTTGCTCGTTAATGAGTATTTTCCTCTGCAACTGTGTTGAATTATATAACCGTCCTTTTTTAAGTCTGCGATTATTGAATTAACCTTCGGCTTCGTAAAAGATAAAATATCCGCGATTTCCTGTTGTGACAATTTTACAACGTTTTCTCCTTTGACGGCAATTTGCCTTTTGAACATACACTCTAAGACCTTGTATTTATCATTTGCAAAATAATCTAACACATTAAGCCCTCCTCTTTACCAATACGGTAAGATTATTTTACCATAACGGAACAAAAAAGTCAACATATTAATTTGGATTTTCAAAGCTATATAAGTTTTAATAAAATTTGTCTATCACGAAGAAAATAATCTTTCGAGGAGTTCAAATCCCGTAAGTGTTCAATATCTTTTTCTCGTGGCTATGCGAGTCAAGGGCAGAAAAACAAAAAAGCCTTGAAAATCAAGGCTTTTCGCGGCTATATCTTTTTGATTACGGGATTTGAACTCTCGCACTCAATCACGGCAGAGCCGTGTATGGAATCCGTAACTTGTTACGGTATGGAATCAATGCAAAGCATTGTATGGAATCAAGCCTCAGGAAAATGCACCTTCGGTGATGCCATACGCCTTCGGCAATTCCATACACGCTGGCGCGTGATGCCATACCAAGCCTGTGGCTTGAATGCAACCACAAAAAAAATGCACCCACTGACGTGAGTGCAATTTTTTTGTGGTTGCGGGGGAAGGACTTGAACCTACGACCTCCGGGTTATGAGCCCGACGAGCTACCGACTGCTCTACCCCGCGACGATGCTTGCTTATAATACGGCATTGAAATGCGTTTGTCAAGCAGATTTCACACAAAGTTGAATTTTTTATATTCTAATAATATATACTCCTTTCAATATAAATCTATACCTAAACGATGAAATTGAGGGAGATATTCAACACTTCAGCGAATTCGTCTATTGAAATGGGACTGTTTTCGTGATAACCTAGATGTATAAAGATAAGGGAGAAAATTATGAGCCATTATATCTCACCCAAGCGCATACCTGCGCCCACACCTGAATCAATCGTTGAAAACGGCAAAGTCCATTACGGCACTTTTGACGCACCTTTCAAAAACCTCAATCTGCTTGATGCAGACAAACCCTGCGGACCTCGTATGCCCGACAAGATGAAACGTGCCAGACTGACCGAATGGGAAGCATTTGAAGTGCATATGGATGAAGGCGCACTGATCAGTGCAGTCTACATCATGGGACCTCTTGCTTTCAACATCTTTGTGTGGTACGACAAAAAGACCGAAAAAATCAGCGCATGGCGCAACTTCGTTTTTCCTGCATCAAAGGGCAAAGTGGCAAGCCAACTCATAGACGACCACTGCTATCTTGCCACAAAAAACAGCGAATACCGTATCAACAACGACTTTTTGAACGGCAAAGCCAGCGCAAAAGGTTTTTCAAAGTCCAAGAAAGGCACTTTTGAGATTGACATTGCATTTGAACGTATTTCTCCCCTCGCAAACGGCGTTATGCCTTTGAAAAAGGACAAGAAAGGTGATTTCAAAAATCCTCTGTACAGTGAAAAGGACTTTTTCAAAGCCACAGGTCATATCACCGTCAATGGTGAAAGATACGACACCAACGAAAACTCCGTTGGCATCATCGACGACCACAAAGGATATTATCCCTTCCGCGCTCACTACGACTGGCTCACCACAATGGGCACAATCGATATGGACGGCGAAAAGAAATATTTTGCTTTCAACCTGACAAGAAATCAATCCGTTGACCAAGAAAACTACAATGAAAACGTCATTTGGATTGAAAACGAGTCCTTCCCTATGCCGCCTGTCGTGTTCAAGCATAAAGACGGCAAAAAGAAGGCAAAAGAGTGGCACGTTGTTGACGAAAAGGGTGAAGGCATCGTTGACGTGAAATTTGAAATCAAAGATGTCTTCTATATGCCAATCCACCTTGGACTTGTTGACGTCTACTACGCACTGCCCTACGGCAACATCAGTGGCTACGTCACCGACACCAACGGCAAGAGATACGTGGTTGACGGCATGCTTGGCATCGGCGAAGACAAAACCACCAGAATCTAAAACAAACCCCACAAAACAAAAGGCACTCAAACGAGTGCTTTTTATTTTGCAAAAAAGTTTTGCAAAGTTATATTGCTTCGCAGTGATATTTCTTGCAAGCAAGAAGTTATATTTGCCTTTGGCAAGTGATATTGCTCACCTTGTTCGCAGTTGTGGATTCATACCCTTTTTTGATAAAAAAATAATTTTCAAAAAAATTTTTAGAAATTTTAAAATTTTTGTTGACAACACTTCAATCCTAGTGTATATTGTTATTGTAAACGATAACCATTATCAATAAGCAATCAAATCAACAACAAAAAGGAAAGTATGGAACAAGTCGTAAGAAGAAACACACTCCAAAAAAGCACAATTGAAAACGTGGTGCTGTCTTCCTGCGACCACCCCACGGCAGACACCATCTACCAAAGAGTGAAAGAGATGCTCCCCACAGTCAGTCTTGGCACAGTGTATAGAGTGCTTGGCGACTTGGTGGACAGCGGTAGGGTGAGAAGGATTGCCGTGCCCGGTGCTCCTGATAGGTTTGACAAAACCACCTGCACCCATGCTCACTTCCATTGCTCAAAGTGCGGATCAGTGATGGACATTGCCACCACCTTCGGCAAGGAAATGCTGGACGCTCTGTCAACAAACGGCAACCTGATTGTTGAGGCAGAAGTGGTGTTCAAGGGTATATGCTCAAACTGCAACTGCTGACCGAAAACGAACTTTATCAACACAAAACAAACAAATAAAACCCAAATACAATAAAAAATAAAAATATAAAAGCTATAAGCAATAAGGAGAATTTATTATGAAAAAATGGAAATGCACAGTCTGTGGTTACGTACACGAAGGACCTAATCCCCCCGAATTTTGCCCCCTCTGCAAACAACCTGCAAGCAAGTTCGTCCTCCAAGAAGAAGGAAAACTTCAATGGGCAGCAGAACACGTCGTTGGCGTAGCAAAAGGCGTTCCCGAAGACATCTACATGGGCCTCAAAGCAAACTTTGAAGGCGAATGCACCGAAGTCGGTATGTACCTTGCAATGAGCAGAGTTGCACACCGTGAAGGTTATCCTGAAATCGGTCTCTACTGGGAAAAGGCAGCTCTTGAAGAAGCAGAACACGCAGCAAAATTTGCAGAACTTCTCGGCGAAGTCGTCACCGATTCAACCAAGAAGAATCTTGAACTCCGTGTTGACGCAGAAAACGGCGCAACCCTCGGCAAATTTGAACTTGCAAAGCGCGCAAAGGAAGAAGGCCTTGATGCAATCCATGACACAGTGCACGAAATGGCACGTGACGAAGCAAGACATGGTAAGGCTTTCCAAGGCTTGCTCGAAAGATATTTCAAATAATCGCAAATTAAATTTGGCTCTGCATCATCAAATCATTTGGTGTGCGAAATGATGATGCGGTGGCCTCAATCAATCCAATCTCAACATAGTCGGCGCTCCTCCTCTTTTGCCGACACTCCATAGTATTCAATCCGTGAAAAAAGGCACTCGTTTGAGTGCCTTTTTGTTTACCAGTCTTCTCGTCTGCCAACTTTGACGTCATCGTAATAGTCAAAGTAGTCACGCTTGAACTTTTGAGTGCGTTCGCGCTCTCTTTTCAGTTGTTCGCGGGCGTGCTTCTCTGCCTCGGTTTTGGGCGGGGCTTTTGGCTCGTTGATAGGATTCAATTTTGTCTTGTCTTCGCTTCTCATTAAAACTCAATGTGCTTTACGTTGTCACGGGTGCTACGCTTGTAGAGGACGATTTTGCCACCGATTGCTTGGATAGGTTCGGCACCGGTTGCTGCTGCAAGGCCGTCAATGATTTCCTTTGCGGTGTTTTCGCAGGAGCGGAGGACGTCGATTTTGATAAGTTCGTGAGCGTCAAGGGCGGTCACGATGTCGTTGATCATATTGTCGTTGATTCCACCTTTGCCGATGTGGAAGATGGGGCGGATGCTTTGTGCCATACTGCGCAAAGTTGCTCTTTGTTTGCTTGTCATTTTCTATACTCCGTAATCTTTATTTCTTCAAGTATCTCCACTGCCAAACCAACAAGTTCTCTACATGCAGGTTTGTGGGAGTTGTGGGTGTCCCCGTGGGGGTGGACTGCGATGAGGTCACGGCAGATATAACTGCCTGCTCTCTCCTTGAAACGCTCTGCCACCTGTCTTTCAAGGGCATAAAGCTCCTTTTTCTCTTCGGGGACAAGGGTGTCAAGGCCGGTGAGGAGGGATATGACCATAACTGCGCCGGACACTGCTCCGCACACTTCACGGAGTCTTCCCATTCCGCCGCCATAGGGGGCAGACATTTGTGCGAGGACTGCTCTGTCCACTGCCAGTACGTCGTCGTAGGCAAGGACAACCGCTTGTGAGCAAGTGTAGCCACTGCTGAAAAGGTCTTTTGCTTTTTGAACTCTGTCCATAGTCACTCCTTTTATCGGTGATATGATACCAAAATGACGGAAAATGTCAAGTTTCCAAATGTTGGAAATGGTATTTTTGCATATTTTGCCCCCTATATCCCACAATAACAACACGAGGTGAATATGCTTGACACAGTGAAAACAGGACAATCCCCAGGACAAGGCGTCTACGTCTGCACCAACTGCCATCAACAAGTGGCAATAGGCGACTACGACCTTCTCCCCAAATGTCCACGATGCACAAATAATGAATTTGTCAAGGACTGACCTCTCCATCCCATCTTCACGATTACTATGTTCTCAACAGATGACACGGATGGAACAAAATAGGGCTCGACGAGTCCTATTTTCTTTTTTCTACTTATCCCTTTTCTTGTGTTTTTCTTTCTTTATCCCGTTTTACTCCAAGCCCAAGCACAAAACCAAAATCCTATCTTGAAATTGTTTTTTTGTTATGTTAGAATAGGTATATATAGATTATATTACGGGTACGCGTATGGAAAACGAAATCAACAACACAATTGAAACCGTAGAAAACAAGGACAGCGTGAAGACTGTGCCCAAAAAGTTTACAATCTTCACCGTCTGTTATGCCGCCGTGGCATATCTCTTTATGATTGTCATGTGGGCAACTGGATGGAACTTCTTCCCCCTTGTTGCAGTGGTGCTCTCCGCTGTCAGTGCTCTTCTCCTCCTTCTTTCAGTCATCAAGTGGAACAAAATGCCCATCTTCCTTTGGGGCGCATATTTGGTGCTTATTGCAGGCACGTTTCTCTTCCATCTTGGACATAGTGCGGAAAGTTTTGGCAAGAGCCTTTGGTGGAACTTGGTGTTGACCATTGCACCTATCGGCCTTGCAGTCCTCATCAAATTCATCAAGATTGAGGGCAAAAAGAAGAAGATTGCCACCGCAGTGTGTGCAGGACTTATGGCAGTTACCTCAATGGTGTATTTCCTCTTCATGAATCTCCGCCTCAACCCCACAGTTGACCGTCTTTGGGAAGGTCATGACGACTATCTCAATTCACTGAACCCCACAAAGGCAGAAAACGACGCACCCAACGTGCTCTTCATCCTTATGGATGACATGGCTTATGCAGACATCTCGGCATACAGCATGATGGCAGAGGGTGAAGCAACCATCAACACCCCCAACATTGACTCAATCGCAGACGGCGGAATCTTTATGGAAGACTTCTACGCATCTGCACCTGTTTGCACTCCTTCACGTTTCAGTGCATTGACAGGCAGATATGCATCTCGTGGATATATTGACAACGTCATCTTCCCCACAGTGGTGGACGGACCTACCTTCTCCCCTACACACTTCCTCAACCCCTATCAATTCCTCCACAACGTTGACGGCATACTTGGTGATGAAATCACCATCGCAGAAGCCCTTGACGAACTTGGATATGCAACCTCTTGCGTTGGCAAGTGGAATCTTGGTGACTATGGCGAATATTTGCCTACAAACCAAGGCTTTGACTACTTCTACGGCAGTTATTACGTCAACGATATGACACCCTACGACTGGGTGGAAGAAGTGGACGGTGTTGGCACTCAAGTCCGCTCACACGCCGACAACAAGGACCAAAGTGAAACAAACGCTCTCCTCACAGAAAAGGTCAATGAAAAAATCAACGAGGCGGTTGACAATGATGAAAACTTCTTCATGTTCTACACAACTCCTTGGCCTCATCACCCCATTTACTCGGACAACAACGGAAACGGCAAGGGTGACACAACTGACGACACCTACATTGATTGCATAGAGGAATTTGACAAAGGTCTTGGTGAAATCCTTGACAACTTGAAGGCAAAAGGCGTCTACGACGACACCCTCATCATCTTCACTTCAGACAACGGCCCCGGCAGAGAGGGCGTTGCAGGCAACCTCCGTGGCAGAAAGAATACCACCTTTGAAGGTGGTATGAAAGTGCCTATGCTGGTGAGTTATCCCAACGGCGGAGTGGGCGCAGGCACTGCTGTCACCGACACCACCTTCCCCATCACCGACTACGACGGCAACGTTATCCGCTACGGCACAACAAAGAAAGTGCAAACAAGCGCAATGCTTCAAGACGTCTTCCCCACCGTGCTCAACTACGTCATGGGTGACGACTATGAATTGCCCACAGACCGCATAATTGACGGCGTATCCTTGAAGAGCGTACTTTCTGGCAATATGCCCAGTGACTTCCGTGTCCACGACGTGTTGTACTATATGAAACGAGGCAAGATTCAAGGCTTGCAAATGGCAGTGGACACCCCTGCAGGCACTTTTGACTTCAAATACTACGACAACGTACACTCTGAAAACTCCGCATTCATTGACCAATTCTACAAAAACTACTTGTTCAATTTGGACACCGACCCTGCGGAAGGATACAACATCGCAAAGAAAAACCCTGAAATTGCTGAAATGATGAAGGCTCAACTCATCGCCGCAAGAAAAGATTTCAGTGGCAACCGCAGAGGAAAAATTTAGAGGTAATTATGCCCCCCGTCTCACTGATGATCAAACCTGCATCCTCAAATTGTAATTTGAGATGCAAATACTGTTTCTACCACGATCTCGCGTCTTGCAGAGAGATGCCTTCTCACGGCATGATGACTCTCACTACCCTTGAAGACATCTTGAAGAAGGCCTTTGAGTTTGCAGACGGCAGTATGGTTATGATTTCATTTCAAGGGGGTGAGCCTCTCCTTTCAGGCAAGGACTTTTTCAGGGGTTTTGCCGCTATGCTCCCCCGCCTAAACACAAAGCGCAGTGCAGTCCACGTAGGAGTGCAAACCAACGGCACTTTGATTGATGAGGAGTGGTGTGATATTTTCCTCAAAAACCGCTATCTTGTAGGGCTATCCCTTGACGGAGATGCTGTCACCAACGTTCTCCGCATAGACGCAAAGGGTGAGGACACCTTTGACAGAGTGTACTCTGCCGCCAAAATGCTCCAAGCAAAAAAGGTGGATTTCAACATCCTCACCGTCATCACAAAACCTGTTGTGGACAACATAAGCAGAGTGTATTCTTTCTTTAGAAAGAACAAATTTAAACACCTGCAATTCATACCCTGTCTTAAACCCCTCGGTATGCCCAAGGCGGACACCCCCGAATCCTTCTACGAAAACGGAGACGAGGCAGAAAATATGATGAACGCAGAGGATTTCCACATCAACGCAGATGACTACGAAATTTTCCTCAAAAAGGCCTTCTCTCTTTACACCCGTGACTACATAGACGGCAGATACACCTCAATACGTCTTTTTGACAACTTCGTGCGCCTTGCCCACTCACAACGTGCCGAGCAATGCGGTATGAACGGACACTGCACTCATCAATACGTCATTGAAGCGGACGGCGAAGTCTATCCCTGCGACTTCTACTGCACTGACGAATACTCCCTCGGCAATATCCTTGACACCGACTTTGCAAAACTTGAACGTAGCCCCAAGGCAATCAAGTTTATTGAGGAAAGTCTGGGCATTGAGGAAAAGTGCAAGGAGTGCAACTACTACCGCCTTTGCAAAAACGGTTGCAAGCGTGAGCGCATAGACCTTGACAAGTGCACCGCCTACAAAAATTTCTTCCCCTACGCACTGCCCCATTTGAAAAGAATGCACTGAAAAAAGCCACCGAGCAGGTGGCTTTTTTAGTTATATTGCTTCGCAGTTATATTTTGCTTTGCAAAGTTATATTTGCCTAACGGCAAGTGATATTGCTCCCTCCGTTCGCAGTTGTGGTGGGAGCAATCCGCACTTTGCTTATTCGTTACTTTCTTATACTAGCTCTCTCTTGTTCGTCGCCGCTGCTCCTCGCGTTCCGTCACGCAACATGTGAGTGCTTGTCTAAGAACGCTTTGAACAAGTTTCTTCCAAAAACGCGATATTTGGATGCATGACGCGAAAGAAAAACCCACAGGGGTCGTAGCGTACTTGGCGTACGTGAGAATCCTGTGGGTTGTATCTGACAAAGTCAGGCGCCAAATAGCGCGTTTTTGTTATTTGTTTTGAAGAAGATCCCTAATATCCTTAAGAATATCTTCTGTTGTTTCCTTCTCTGCTTCGGCTGCTGCTGCGGCGGCGTCGGCTTCTGCCTTTGCGGCTGCCTCTGCTTCTGCTCTTGCGGCGACGATTGCTTTGAGTTCCTTCTTGGTGGGAATGAGAGGATTCTTGCAGGTTGCTTTTTCTGCGTCTGTAAGGGATGCGACAAGCTCTGCCTTGTTCTTCATGCCACCCATGCCATCACGGAACTTGTTCATAAGTTTGATGATTGCAAAGAGCACCACTGCTGTGAGCAAGAAGTTGACCACTGCCATAATGAATGCGCCCCAGTCAATGTACACTGACTTTGTAAGGTCCACGACGAACTCTGTGCCGGCAGGAATTTGTGCTGCGGTGAGGCCGTCTGCGTTCTTTTCAACGAGCATTGTCACAAGACCTTCCACGCCACCGAGGGGGATTGCGTTGATGAGGGGTTTGAAGATGTTGTTGACCAGTGCGTTGACGATTGCGGTAAATGCAGCACCTATAATCATACCAACGGCAAGATCAACGACGTTGCCCTTGGTGATAAACTTCTTGAATTCTTTTATAAGTTTGAATTCGGGCTTTTTGAATTTTTTCATATTCGTATCTCCTTGGTTGATACAAAAACTATAAAACTTTTGTTGCCCGTTGTCAACGGGCAATGGGAAATCTTGCTTAAATTTTCCTTAATTTTGTAAAAATTGGGGGTTGACAATGGGTTTTCGCGGTGTTAACATTGTTTTCGCTAGGGGTGCTGTTGAACACAGCTGAGATTATACTCTTGAACTTGTAAGATAATTCTTGCGTAAGGAAGCGTAATCAATGATTTGCACGTGTAGTGCATTCACCTCGGCATAACCGGGGCTTTTTTTTGCCCTAATAAATCAAAAAGGTGGTACGTTATGATTGAAATTGATGCACTTTTTGACAAACTCGGTTATGTTGTTTTGTACCTTGCCGTGGCAGTTTTGGGCCTTGGCTTGGTGACAGGTGTAGTCCTCAAAAAGACAAACCCTTCAAAACTGAAAGACTTTGTCAAAGTATTCTCCGGCGTGGTCATCGGCATTGCTGTTGCGGTGCTTGTGACAATGACCTACGTCAAAATGCAGGACACGGACGTTGAGCCCCTCCTCTTCTATCCCGTCCTTGCAACCCTCGTGACAGTGCTGGCAAGCGGAATTGCACTCCTTGTTGCCTCCTCATTTGGCAAAAAAGCCTTCCGTGTGACCTTGTGCGTTGCAGGTGCACTTGCCCTTGGATGCTTCATCGCACTTATGGTGTGCATGTCAAAGCAATTTGACCTTGTGGGCAGTGACTATGAGCACGCCTCAACCGTCGGCATGATTGTGTCCGCAGTGGTCATTATGGCACTTCTTGTGACGGTGTATATCCTTGGCGGAAAGAAAGACGTCAACAACACCCGCGCCCTTGTGTATGGTGCAGTGGCAGTGGCACTTTCATTTGCCCTCTCTTATGCTCGTCTTTTCAAACTCCCTCAAGGTGGCTCTGTCACCTTTGCAAGCCTTTTGCCCCTAATGATTTACTGCATGATGTTTGGCACTCGCAGAGGACTTCTCGTCTGCCTTGTCTATGGCACACTTCAAGCCTTGCAAGACCCCTATATCATCCACCCCATGCAATTCCTTTTGGACTACCCTCTTGCCTTTGGTCTTATTGGTGTCAGTGGAATCTTTGTGGAGAAAAATCTGTTCAAAAACAAAATCGTGGGCTTTGTCTTGGGCTCAGTTTTGGCAGTGGGTCTAAGATACGCCTGCCACGTGTGTAGCGGTGTGTTTGCCTTTGCAGACTACTTCTACTGGGACAGTGAATTGATGTCCAAATATGACAGCGCAGCCGTCTACAGCCTTGCCTACAACTCGTTTGCTCTTGTGGATATGGCAATAGCCATTGTGGCGGGCTCATTGATGCTCCTTTCAAAATCTTTTGTCAATCAAATGACTTTGGCATCTCAACCTGCAGTGGTTGAAGAAAGCGATGATGAAGAGACTGACAACAGTCAAGAAGAAACCGCAGAAATCTAAACTTGAAACAAAAAAAAGAAACCCAACCGATTGGTTGGGTTTTTTGTTTACTTTATTTTTTGTTGACTTTTATGACAAAACACCAGCACTGCCCCTTGTGTCACTTTGAAGGACACTGTCTTTTGGCAGGTGACGTTGGACACTCCTCTTGTGTCAATGGGGGTCAAAGTCAAGTTGTCAAGAGGATATTCAAGGCCAACAGACTCCGTCACAGTGGCACTGCCACCATAGGGCAATATGGACAAGGTCGTGCCTTCGGGCAAATGGTAGCAACCCACACCTTTTTCAAAGTGCACCACAAAGTCCTTTTCCACTGCTCTTGCCTTTGCCCCCAAACTGTCTGCAAGGGCAAGCAAGGTCAAATTGCCAAGGACGTGGTCCTGTCTTCCGCCAAAGACTCCGTAAAAGTCTATGGCGTCTGCGCCGAATTTTTCTATTGTGCTCTTGACAGCAAGAGTGCCGTCTGTGTCATTTTTCTTTGGATTGTGGCGGATGATTTCCACTCCCTCTGGAGTTGAAGAAAAGGAGTCAAAATCCCCAACCAAAAGATGGGGTGTCACAGGACACACCGTCATGCCTCCGTCAGCGCACACCACTTTGTCTGCGCCTTCAAAAAAATCCACTTTTGAACCACTATTCAAAAAAATCGCTACCTTCATAAGACAATTTTAACACAAAAACATAGTTTTTCAAGCAAAAAAAGAAGATAAGAGTTGAATTTGGTTTTTTCCTGTGCTAAAATCAATTTACTAAAGGGAGGTGCGTTATGCAACAGTTCAAGTTGAAGAGTTTTGACGGCTATGAAATTTTTGTCACGCTGTGGGATGACGTGTCCTCACCAAAAGGTGTCATCCAACTATGTCACGGCATGAGTGAATATGCAGGCATGTACGATATGCTTGCCACCTATCTCAACAGCCGTGGATATATTTGCTTTGCAGACGACCACCGTGGACACGGCAGGACTGAAAGTGACAAGGACCGTGGCAGACACCCCGGCAACGTCTTCAAAAAGACCCTTAATGACCAACTCTTTTTCCGTGAGTGGCTCATTGAGAAATATTCACTCCCCGTGTTCTTCTACGGACACAGTTATGGCTCTTTCATCGGTCAAGCATTTGCCGAGGCAGGCACAGACTGCAAGGCTATCGGCCTTGGTGGCACCGGATACTGCAACCCCGCTTTCGCCCTTGGCAAGGTGGCAGTTGCGCCCATAGCCCTTGTGGCAGGCAAATGGCGTCCTAAATTCCTCTTGAAGGTTGGGGACAAAATGATGAGATACAAGGGGGACAACTTCCCTTGCGCTTGGCTCTCTCGTGACCCCGAGTGGCGCAAGAAACACATTGAAGATCAGTATTCACAAGCAAATATGAGCGTAGGTTTCTCCTTCCATATGATGAACGAGACAAGCAAACTCTACTCAAAGAAATCCGCATCACACCTCACCCCTATGACCTCAATCGGTATGTTCTGTGGAGACAAGGACCCTGTGGGTGGCAACGGCAAAGGCGTGAAGAAACTGGACAAATTCTACAAGAAATACGGCATCAACACCGAAATGCACCTCTACCCCGGTGGCAGACACGAAATGCACGGCGAAACCAACCGTGAAGAAGTGTGGAAAGACATCGCCGACTTCTTTGACAAATTCATCATCTACAGCCAAACCACCATAGACGACCTTATGTAAAAAACCGTCCAAAGACGGTTTTTTGTTATTATAAAATAGAGAGTGCAAACATATCAAGAATATGTCCCCCTTCCTCACGTGTTTCCCCCTTCTGCCTACGGCAGAGCCCTTCGGGCAGGGACACACTCGGCTCTCGCACATTAAGCGGCGTCGCCTCATTATGCCACTCGTTGCGTTGGTGCAAAAAAATCACAGCGCACCCGCAACTTCGTACTCTCGTCTGGTGCGACGCGATTGACGGCTCCGCCGTAGCAATACGCTCTTCCGTTCCTTACGGCGCTCCCTTCCTCGTCGCCGCTGCTCCTCGCGTTCCGTCTTCGAACAAGTGAGTGCTTGTATAAGTACGCTCAAAATAAGCAAACTGCAAACAAAAAAGGCACTCATCCGAGTGCCTTTTATTATTATTAAAATCTTATTCTTGGTCTGCGGCGGCTTCTTCCACTGCAGGTTCTTCAGTTTCTTCTGCGGGGGTGTCAAGGACGTCTTCTGCAGGGGTTTCTGCGTCTTCAACCACTTCTGCTGTTTCATCGGCCGGGGCTTCTTCGGTTGCAGGGGCTTTCTTGTCCTTTTTGACGCGCATGATGACAAACTTGTCCATAAGGAACATAACAACAAAGCTGACGATTGAGCCGACCATCTTGCAGACTGTGAGGCCTGCTTCATTCTTGATGACACTTGCAAGTGCGCCTGAGAGCCATTGTGTGAAGATGATGATTGCGATGACTGTGAGGACGTACACTGTGACGCCAAACACTTTGTTGGAGTTGGCTTTGAAGTTCTTTTTCCAGTTTTGTGTGAAGGATATGACTTCTGCCACGAACTTTGAGCCAAGCATTGCTATAAAGCCAGCAAGACCAAATGCGCCAGTTCTTCCGCCTGCATAGTGGAAAATCCACCAAGTGAAGTCTTCTTCACCACAGGTTGAAAGGAGGCTGTATTGAAGGATGTACATGATTGCAAATTCAGACACAAAAGCCACAAGGCTGATGAGGGTGAATTTGATTGCTTGCATCAAGGTTTGGTGGGTGCTTACGAAATCCACAATCTTTTTTGCAGTGGGGTGATTTTCGGCATAGGCGTGCCATTTTGCGCTGAGTTTTGCGTTGTTTGCCGCGATTTTTTCTTTGAGTGTTGAGTTTGCCATATTGCTCTCTCCCTATATTTATCTCGATTATTATATCAAAAGCCACTTTAATAGTCAATAGGACATTTTAAAGTGGCTCTTTTCGGCAAAAAAATCCACCGCACTGAGTTTTAGTGCGGTCAAATTATGGTCAACATAGGGTGTTCATTTGGCAGTTAATTTTACAAATTCACCATCCAAAGTCCGTGCAAGTTGCAGTAGGCATACACCGCAACGGGCATACCTATAGGGTGGAATCTGGCAGAGGGGCTGTCAAGGCAGACTTGCCTCAGTCCTCCACGCAGGGTTTCCACATAAATCCAGTCGATATGGTGAGTGTCAATCATAGGGTGCTCAATCTTGCCCACTCTCACCACAATCTCGTCGCCGTCCCTTTCAACCACGGGCAGATGTTTCTCCCAGCCCTCGTCGTAGGAGTTGTGCACTTTCAGGGGTTGCATCTTTTCACCGCAACAGTGAAGCCCTGCCCCTGAGCCGTTTGTCACGCCGACCACCGTATTACAATGGCGGCAGAAGAAGAATTTTGACATAAGTTTTTCCTCCGTTGTCATAGAATACAAGTCGCAGATTGCGTGCTTTCGCTCGCTTTCATCATTCTAGTGATTTCATTATACAGTATGCAAAAACTCATATCAATAGCGACATCAGCATTTCTCCGCCTATTTGACTGCACTGCTGTGCGGTTTTTTCAACAGGTGTATAAAAAAACGCAGTCCGTTGGGACTGCGTCTTTAATAGGAAGGTTGATTATTCATCTTTGCCGAAGCGGTTGTCGAAGTTTTCAAGACACTTCACTGCCACTGCAAAACAATCTGCAAGGCCTTGCATATTCAGGTTGTCATAGGTGTCGTACACTGTGTGATAATACTTTTCAATGATGTGGTTGAGGCCTGTGACACCGGTTGCTCTAAAGCCTGCTTGTGCAAATGCTGCGCTGTCGGTTGCTCCGCCGAAGGGAGGCACCATACCCTTTGTGCAGTGGATGCCAAGTTGTTCGGCTGCTTCCATAAAGGAGTCACTGACTTCCTTGTCTGCCTTCACTGTGCCGTTGAGGTCACGATAGTTGACTGCAAGATATTTGGGGTCATGGATTGTGTCAAATGAATAAATCCAAGTGGGCACGTCGTCAAACTCGCCTTTGTGTGCTTCGCACCATGCCTTTGCGCCACGGAGACCTGCTTCTTCTGAGCCGGAGAGGATGACACCAACTTCGGTGTGTTCAAACTCAATTCCTTCATCGTGAAGTGCTTTCAGGATTGCCACTGAAATAAGGCAAGCTGTCAAGTTGTCGTTTGCGCCGTCAACGACGGTCTTTTCATCCCAGAGATAGTACATTGCGATGAGTGAGGGCACAAATGCCAACACTGCAAAGCCGGTGTAGTAAAGACCTTCGCCGTAAAGCAAGGGGCTTGCAACGCCAACGTAGCACTTTGTGACGATGGTTGCTGCGATGCAAAGAGCAAATGAGACCAATGCGCCAACAACTGCTGAAATCATAACTGCATCGTGGACTGCGCCGTTAAACTTGTGGTTGAAAGGCCAGTTCCAGGCTGCGTCAGGGTGTCCGTTGAAGAACACTCTGCCCTTCACTTCACCAGTACATTTCTTGATGGCGGTGACGTTTGATCCAATCTTTTCAGGGAACAATTTGTCAACAACTTTCTTGTAGAAACCAAATTGCAGGAACATAATTGCAAAGCCTAGTGCGTAAAGGATGACGCCGAGGACGGGGATGAAGAAGAATGAAATCATGCCAAGAAGTGCGCAAGTGACGGTGATGTAGATCCAACCCATAAATGAGCCGGGGTTTTCCTTGTAGTGTTCCACTTCACTGCGTTCACAACCGCATTGATTTTTCAAGACGTCTGCAAAATATTCGCAAGCCATTCTTTCACCATCACTGCCGGGATCACGCTTGGGCATAGTTGTGCAGACGTGTTTGATTTCGTCAGCCATATACTGTGCGTGGGCTTCTTTGTTGTTGATAATCTTTGATAAATCAGCCATAATTTTCTCCTTTATCTTGGTATTTTTATTCTACCACACCGTGAAAACTATTTCAATAGTAAATTATTTTTATTTTGAAATAAGGGGATTTTCTCTCTTTTTAGGTGAAAAATTTTGCTTTTGACCGTAGATTTCAACTCTCGTTTGCCAATTTCAACCTTTTATGCTAATATAAAAACATGCAAAAGAAACTTTCATCACCACTAATAAAAAAATCAGGCGAACTGAACTGGTTGCTGGGGGCGCTCTTGGTGTCCTTGGGCGTGGCTATATGCAACCGCGCGGACCTTGGTGTCAGCATGATTGCTGCCCCTGCGTTTATAATCCACGACGCCCTTCTACAAGTGACAGATGCCCTTTCTATTGGCGTCATAGAATATCTGGTGCAAGGCTTTATCGTTCTTTTGACCTGCCTCATAGTAAAAAGATTCAACTGGCGCTATCTGCTGTCCTTTTTGACTGCAGTCATATACGGCTATTTCATCGATATGTGGATGCTCATCATCGGCACTGAGCCCTTTGAGGAGTTGTGGATGCGCTGGATTATGCTGATTGTTGGTGACATAGTCACCGCAGTGGGTGTGGCTTTCTTCTTCCGCACCTACCTCCCTGTTGAGGCTTACGAACTTTGTGTGCACGAAATCGCTAGAGTACGCAAATTCAACTTCCACAAAGTGAAATGGGTTTTTGACTTCTCTTGCCTCGCAGTGTCCATCATCCTTGCCTTTTCATTGTTCGGGGACGTGACCACCTTTGACTGGAGCACCATCTACACCCACTCCTTCCACCATATCGGCCTTGGCACAATCGTCACCACCATAATAAGCGCACCCATCATACACCTATCAGGGAAAGTGATTGGCCTATTCCTTGGCGAAGACCCTCTAATCAAGCCTTTGCACAAACTCCTTCTTCTCCAAGACAAGGCGGAAAAGAATACGATAGAAGAAACCGAGGGAAAAACAGACGAAGTTGAAGAAGTATTTGCAGAAACAGACTCCTCTCAACCTAGCGACGAAAAATAGATTGACGAAAAAAAATCTAAACGTAAAAAGAGCAACTCGTCGCACGAATTGCTCTTTTTTGTTGACTTTTTTATCCTTCCACCCTTTATGCCACTGTGCCAAAACCGATTTCTTCAGCAACGTCGCCGTCAGGGATTTCATTGTACGCCTTTCTTGCACGGACTTCCGCCATCATCTTTTCAAGTTCCTTTTCGTTCAGGTGGAACTTCTTTTTGTAGATAATCATTGCCACGGACACAAACACCATAGGGATAAGACACATGCACACAAGCAAAATCATCTTGTTCTTTTCAGGGACGCTGGTGGTGACTTCTGCAATGAGTGTGTCTTTCATCTCTGCGGCAATATCTCCCGAGGACACTGCGTTTTCAATGCTAGAAATTTGGTTGGTGTAGGTGAGGACACCTGCAATCATATACACTGCTGACACAAGACCTTGTTGCAATGCACTGCCCATCTTTGCGGTGAAGGGGCGCAGTGAGAAGATGAGACCTTCGTCACGTCTGCCGTGCTTCCACTCGTTGTATTCGATGGTGTTTGCGATGTTGATGATCATGATCATATAGTGCGCTCCACCAAAGCCGGTGATTGCACTGATGATTGCCATAAGCACAAACTTGATCCACCAAGTTGTTGACATATACGCCCCTGCGCTGAAACTGAGTCCAACCACCATAAAGAGGGCGTAACCGATGACCATACAGAAAAGGGTGAAATACAGCACCTTATCTCTGCCAAACTTGTTTGAAAGCCAAGGATACAACACAACCATAGCCGTTGAAGTGATTGCACCGCCTATGCCGAGGGTTGTAAACCAACCGCCTTGATAGCCAAATTCAAAATAGAAATAGGACATTTGCAGACCGCCTGTCACAACGCCATTGCCTATGCTGATGATGAGGAGCACCAGTGCGCTGATGAGGAGTTGGTCGTTTTTGAAGATTGTCTTGAAGATATCGCGGAGTTTCAGTGCGTCTTCCTTTTTAAGATTTCTAGGCAAAGGTCTTTCCTTGACGCCCAAGATTGTGAAGAGTTGGAACCCTATCATCAAAACGACCGCCACGATTGCAAGGATACGATATGCGTTGACTGCACCAACAAATGAAAGTGCCCCTGCGGTGAACATAGGCACAACAAGGCCCACAAGTCCGCCACCTGCACCTGCGCATATCTGGGTGAAAGAGGTCAGTTTGTTTCGGTCTTCGTTGTGGGTGGTCAGTGTGGGCATCATACCCCAGTATGATATATCGTTCATTGTGAAGGTGATGCTGAACAGGAGATATGCCGCCGCCAACATACCGATGAATGCCCAACCGTCCACGGGCAAGCAGAACACCATAAGAATGACCGCGCCTGTGAGCACTGCGCCTATGGTTTGCCAAGGCTTATATCTGCCCCACTTTGACCTGGTATTTTCAACGATACCACCCATAATAGGGTCATTGAAAGCATCAAATATTCTTGCAGCAATGATGATGATTGTGATTGAAGCAAACTGCCCATCGGTCAAGTTCTTGGTGAACAACACAAATGCAAGAAGATAGCCGTTGAAAAGGTTGTAGAGGAAGTCTCTACCCAACGTGCCGAGAGGATACATAAAGAAGTTGCGGAAAGAAAGTCTATCTCCGCCCTCTTCAGCAGGCACTCCTCCAAAGCCCAAAAATTTCATCAAAAAGTTTTTCAGTTTCATAATTTATCCCTCTGCCAAAATATGGCGTTTGTTATCCAAGTATTACGATGACCACAAGCATTGCCACCACTGCAACCAGTGCCACAAGGTTGATGACAAGTTGCAGGACTGACTCCACCTTTCTGTCAAGAAGTTTGCCAAGGGACAACCCTGCCCCTATCACTGAAAGGACCATAGTCACCACTGCAAAGATGATATAAAACACTGCGCCAAAGCCAAAGCCTATGCCTGCGCCAATGGTGTTGCCTGCATCGGTTTCCGCTTTCATATCATTGTAGCTGTTGATGGTTGCCACAAAAAACACTATTGACACCACAAGACCAACCACTGCAAGAATTGTGAAAATCAAGTTGGCAATCCTCAGTGCTTTCAAGTTTATTTTGTTTTCAATCATAGTCATTTTCAGCCCTCTTACATTTGGTTGTATTTATCCCAAAACCAAGTGACGTTGATTTTTTCAAAAAGAATTTCTCCTGCCTCGCCCTCATACAAAATGGCAAGGTGTCCGTCATTTAGCTCAGTCAAGCAGGAATATGCAAAGGAGCCCTCCTTCACAGGACGAGATGCCATATACGTCATACTGCCGTCCTCTTCAAGGACAAAGCCGTGGACAACGCCATCAATTCTCTTTCTGTTTGTTCCTGTGGGTGCAGACACAAAAATCCATTGTTTTCCGCCGTATGTCTGTTTGTACAGCAATGCGGACAGTTGACAATTTGCCGTCTTTGGGGCTGAGGTTTTAATTTCACTAGCATTAGGATCACGGAAATAATTGCCCCTCGTTTCATCAAAGACCATATCGGTATAGCAAAGGACTTCTTCGCTTCCACGATAAAATACTCGCACTCTGCCGTCATCCAAAAGCACCGCAGAGGACTCTGAACTCCATCCCTTTGTGGTTATATTTTCACTGCGATGCCAGACGCCGTCTCCGTCACGCCAAATCAAACTTGCGTATTCAGGTTGATTCCAGTTGTGATAATATGCCGTGAACACAAGTCTGTCGTTTTTTTCATCGTAAACGCCGTTGCCGGGACCAACGAGCAAGGATTCCTCATCATTGCTTTTCAGGTTGAGCAAGGTGGGCGCAGACCAGTTTATGCCGTCTGTGGTTGAGGTGAGATAGAGATAGGGCGCAGGATACACTTGAAAGGGTGACGTGACGTAAAACAGATTGCTCGTCATCTTCTCTCCACCCTCGTAATAGGTGACGTTGAAGAACAAGTCCACCTCGTATCCTTCCACTCTTTCACCGCTTTCTCTCACGAAAATGCCGTATTTGGACTTGGTGTCGTCCAAGTAGTCAAGATAATAATCGTATGGCGCAAGATGACATGCAAGACCATAACTCAAACTGCCAAAATCAAGTTTTACACTATCTTTTTCTCTCAATAAAAGTCTGTTTTGGTCATCAAAGCCTGTTTTGCCTTTCAAGGGCATATATGTTGAAGAACTTGTTGCGTACCCCGACGGATTGACGTCAACGATCATATATGCCGTTGTTCCGTCTGTGGCAAGCGCAGGGTCAATAAAGCAGGTTGATCCATCGTTTCTCACGTTGCCGTTGTCCCCAAAATAGTTGGCAAAAGTATATCCCCAAGTGTTGCCGTTGTCTTGGGAAACACTGACGATGGTGTCCAGTCCGGAACTGTCTTGAAGATGATTCCATCTTGCGTCTGCAGCGGTGATTATACTGCCATCATCAAGGGTGACCATTGCAGGAATACGGAAATTGCCACTGCCACCAGTGCCTTTCAAAAAGGGCTGTTGCAAGGTTTCGCCGTTGCTTGGACGAGGGCTTTCGCTGAATTTGGCAAACTCAGCAAGCATAACCGAATAACAGCAAAAAGATGCAATGAAGATCAGCAATGCTCCTAGGCGCAATGCTCTTTTCACGTCAACTATAAATTTTTTCTTTGAAGATGCCAGCATATCTTTCGTTTATCCTTCTTACAGGATTCCGTAGAAAATCCAGATGAAGGCGTAGCCTGAAAGCACTGCCGTCAAGGTGAAAGGCACGCTTATCTTCATAAAGTCCTTTGCCTTCACGTTGTAGCCTTCTTTTCTCAACATGCCAATACCTGTTATGTTGGCGCTTGCGCCGATAGGAGTGATGTTTCCGCCAAGGGTTGCGCCAACGAGAAGTCCAAAATACAGCACTGTTGGGTCAACACCCATAGATGTTGCAACGCCAGACACAACGGGGAGCATTGCCATGACGTAGGGGATGTTGTCCACAAATGCGGACACCACCACCGACACGAACACCAACAACGTGTACATCAAGAAAACGTTGCTTCCGCCCAGTTTTGCAAGGCCTTCTGCCAGTTTGTCGATGACGCCAACGTGGTCGATGCATCCAATGACAACAAACAGTGATGCAAGAAGAAGCAAGGTTTGATAGTCCATCTCCTTGAAAACTTGCTTTGTGCCTGCAAAGGTTTTTGTCTTGCAAAGGTTGTAGACAATACCAACAATCAGCAATCCCATACAGATTATGCCGTTGCGGTGGTCATAGACGCCAAGTGCAACAGGGTCTGTGGGTCTGGGGATAAATGATGCTGCAATGAGGAACACCACCACCAAAAGAAGAAGTACGCTGGGCACGTAGTCCTTGACCTCTGTCTTTTCACTGAGGGTGAGGGTTTGTTTCTCTTTTCGGAAAAGGAAGAATATGATGACTGCGGTGAGGGCCGCACCAAGTTCAACCGCCCAGAAAATGCCGGGCTTGCCTTGATACCAGAAGAAATCCGCAAAGGTCATATTCATTTGCCCTGCAAGAAGGATTGAGGTTGTGTCGCCAACAAGGGTTGCCGCACCTTGCAAGTTTGAGGACACAGCAATGCAGATGATAGGGCCAATGGGTGATATGTTTTGCTTTTTGCACACCGCAAGGGCTATGGGCGCAACGATAAGCACCGTTGCCACGTTGTCCATAAATGCGGACACCACCCCTGCAAACACTGACATAGCCACAACCGCCGCGCGCACGTTTTTGAACTTGGACAACATAACGTCCGCTATGCGCATAGGCATCTTGGACTCAATGAAGAGGGACACTATGCCCATTGTGCCTGCAATCATCATAAGCACGTTGAAGTCGATTGCACCAATAAAGGTTGAGAAGCTGAAATCAACTGACTTGTCAATGGCAAGCCACACTGAAAACACCACCGCAGAAGCGAGGGCGATATACGGTTTGAACTTGGGCAGTGCAAACAGCAACACATAGGTCACTGCAAACAGCACTATTGCAACAATCATAGTAGTGGTCATCTATATCTTTCTCCTTATTTCAAATTGGTTACTCTATTTTACTTCCCTTTTCCAAATTGCATTCTCTACACAAGGTCTGCAAATTGTCATACGTTGACTTTCCGCCTTTTGAAATGGGGATTATATGGTCTATTTCCAAATAGTGGGACCAACCGCTTTTTCCACATTTTCTACAATGATAGCCATCTCTTTTATAAATGCTAAATCGCATTCTATTGGACACTCTTGCTCTTTCCACTCGGCAAATAGCATCCCAAATTTCTCTGTCTTGATAGAAGTTTCCTCTTTTGTTTCCTACCCGTTTTATAAGACTAATAATTTCATCCTCATAAAACGTTTCACCCTTCCTTGACTTCAAGATGTGGTTGCTATTCACATGATAAAGTTCGACTATTATTGTGACTCTTGTTTCTGGTTTCAAAGCAACTTTGTTCAACAAGTTGCGCTCAATCTTTTGAGCATACTTTTTGAACAAAATCCACTTGACGTTTTCATAATCGACAACACTGCATTCAGCTGTTATTTCTTCTCGATATTTTCTATATGTTTCAATATTTTCTTTTGCTGAGGCAAAATCATTTTTCAGTTGATGTTGCAAATACACCAATTGATATATTAAGTAGTCTTTTGGCGACACATTGTCATAGTTGTGTTTAGCGTCATATTCTTGGGTCAATTTTCTTTGTTCAACGCGTTTGAACACGTACTTTGCATTGATTGCTCTCAGTTTTTTAAGAGCAACACTATTTTCAACAATCCACCTTCTATAGAAATACTTTGTGATTGCCAACGCAAGCACTCCTATCCCTACAATAGCGCAAACTACCGCCAAAACTATCATCACCACAATAAAAATTTCTTTCGGTGTCATATCTTCTTCCTAGTCAGACAAACGAGGGTTTCAACGTGCGCCGTTTGCGGAAACATATCGTAGGGTTGCAAGGTTTCGATATTGTAGTGGGGCAACAATGCTTTCAAGTCTCTTGCGAGGGTGGCAGGGTTGCAGGACACGTATATCACCTTGTCAAACTGGCCTTTCACTATTGATTCAAGCACTTCGGGAGTGCAACCTTTTCTGGGCGGGTCAAGGATGATGGCAGAGCCTTTGCCCTTTTGTCTTGCCATAAACTTGGTGGCGTCATCACACAGGCATTCCACCCTATGCTCAAAGCCCAGTTTGCTCATCAGTGCCTTGGCGTCTTCAACTGCGTCCTTGACGATTTCGACTGACACAATCTTGCAATTCAGTCTTGACGCAAGTTCTGCTGTCAACAGTCCAACACCTGAATACAACTCTACAAGTTCACCACTGAAACCTTTGAGGTTGTCTGCAACCGATGAATAGATTGCGTCACGGACTGCGCCGTTGACTTGGAAGAAACTGACAGGTGACACCACGGCGGAAAACTTGCCAAGATTTTGTTCTCTCTCCTTGCCGTAAACAAGGACTGCGCTGTCACCAAGGATAACGTTGGTGTCCCTTTTGTTGGATGAGAGGTGGACTGTCACTTCCCCGAATTTTTCATCAAGGGCTTTGCCTAGCTCAGCAACGTTTTTCACTTTGTCACCATTGATGACGAGGGTGACTGAAAGGTTGTCCAGCTTTCTTGCAACAAGGTGACGAAGAAGTCCAACGCCAGTATTCTCGTTATACACTGAAAGTTTGTTTTCATTTGCCCACTTGGTGACAATCTCAATCAGCTCACTTGCCCAATCTCCGTGAAGGGCGCAGTGTTTCATTGACACAACTTTGTGGGTGCGCTTTTCATAAAATCCAACCACAACGTCACCAAGACCGTTGATGCCAAAGGGCAATGAAAGTTTGTTTCTGTATCCCCATTCATTGAGGGATATGACTGCGGGGACGTCATAGTCAAAGCCACCGTTTCTGCGTAGGCTACGCTCTACACTTTCCCTCTTGAGTTCAAGTTGCATATCCTTTGACATATGTTGAAGATCACATCCACCACACTTGCCAAAATAACAGCAACGGGGTTTTATCCTATCATTTGAGGGTGATAAAACCTCAATCAGTTCACCAAAGGCGTAATCCTTCTTGACATAGGAAAGGCGCACCCTCACCTTTTCGTGGGGTAATGCAAGGGGCACAAAGATGGGATAGGTGTCATATTTCACCACCCCTTCACCTGTGACACCAAGGTCTATGACCTCACCTTCAATCACGTCGCCGACAAGAAGTTTTAGCATTTCACTTTTCCTTTCAGTGCTTTTTTGTAGTTGTCAAGGAAGGTCTTTACACGGCTGTGACCTTCAGTCAAGTCTATGCCCAAAGAGAGCATTTCGTCACGATACCAAGTCATGATTTTCAGCATGTCCTGTCTTGCAGGTTTGAAGGGCAAACGAAGGACGTAGCAGTGTGAGTTGTTGAGCACGTTTTTGCCCACGTAGTAATCATTGCGCACTCCTGCTTTTGTCAGTGCCTTTGAAAAGCGTTTTGCCTCCCCTGCGCAGAGGAAATCAAGTCCGCCACCATTATTGTAAGTGATGGGATAGTCCGCTGTGAGGAAGTTGTAGGGGTCTGACTCACGATAAAACTCCCAAGCCCTAAATGCCTTTCTTGACAGCTTGCCAGAGTAATATCTGACGATAAGAAGGTGGGTGCAAGGGATACGATACATAACGTCAAAGCTGAATGCACCACTGATGAAGATTTGTCTTGCGGGCTTAACCTTCACCTCAGGAAGACCAAGTTTTTTGCGGTATTCCTCATTGACACTGGCAACGCCGAGAAGTGAGCCAAGGTGTCCTCCCGAACTGTCACCGGTGACGGTCACTTTGTCAAGGTCAAGGTTGTAAGTGTCCTTGACCGACTCAAGAAAATTGATGGCGTCAACCACGTCAATCAAGTGTTCAGGGAAAAATACCGCAGGAGATACTCTATGCTCAATGACGAAAACCACTGCCCCCATTGTTGCGTAGAGGCGTGCATATCCGTCACGGCGGTTGCGGTTGTGTATCATCCAGCCACCACCGGGGATGTCTAGGACAACGGGGTGTTTGTCCAGTTTCAAGGTGGGGAGATAGACGTCCATCACAAGGTCCTCGCCGTTTACTGATTTGTAAACAACGTCCTTCACCACTTTGATTTCATCGTTGAAAGGAGTCCTGCCATTGGGCACTGCTCTGCTTCCTTCAAAGACGTCAAAGACGTCTGCCATAAGTGGATGACGGAACATTCCGTATTTTTTCCTAAACTCTTTGTTCAGTTGTCTTTCTTTTGCGCGTGTTGTCTTGTCCATAATTTCCCGTAAAAGCCCTTGCTGGACGGCAAAAATGCCGTCCAACAATGTTATTTCAAAGTTATTTTTCAAAAAGACGGCAACCAAAGTTGCCGTCAGTCAACTATTACTTTTGTGCAAAGATTTTGCGAAGTTCTGCAAATCTTGGAAGACCATCTTCAAGGGGTGCTTTTGCATCGCCTTGGATGAGAGGAAGTGCATACTTCACGTATTCTTCGCTGATGCCTGTGCCGTCGTTGACAATCCAGTCAAGAGGAACTGTCTTTTCGGTGTTGGCTGCAAGTTCCAAAGGCATAAGGACGCAGTTGCACTTGTAAGTGCCGTCACTCATATCTCTTTCAAAGATGACCATCTTGTCTGTTTCGCCTTCGCATGCGCTCTTCACTGCAAATGCACCTGCTGCAAATGCTTCTTCAACGTCGGTCTTTGATGCAAGGTGTGCGCCACAACGTTGCATAAGTGAAAGTTCGATAGGACGGACTTTGACGTCAAGTCTTTCTTTGACGATTGCTGCGAGTTTTGCTGCAAGTCCGCCAAGTTGTGCATGGCCGAAACCGTCGTTTGAACCGATGTCACTTTCGCTGATGTATCTGCCTTCCTTGTTCTTGATGCCTTCGCTGACGACCACGATGCACTTGTTGTTGTTGCGCTCACATACGTGACGGACGTCATCAACAAACTTGTCCACGTCAAAGGGAACTTCGGGGAGATAGATAAGGTCTGCGCCGTGGCCCTTGTGGCTTGCAAGTTCTGCTGCTGCGGTGAGCCAACCTGCATTTCTACCCATTGCTTCGATGATGCAGACACAACCATAGTTGTACACTGTTGCGTCAAGGCTGACTTCCATGACGGTGGTTGCGATATATTTTGCTGCACTTGCAAAGCCGGGGCAATGGTCTGTGCCGTAAAGGTCGTTGTCGATGGTCTTGGGCACGCCGATGACGTTGCAGTCATAGCCCACTGATTGCATATATTTGCTGATCTTGTTGCAGGTGTCCATGCTGTCGTTTCCGCCGTTGTAGAAGAAATAGCGGACGTTGTACTTTTTGAACACTTCAAGGATGCGCTTGTAGTCGGTGTCGTCTACGTCTGCATCTTTAAGCTTGTATCTTGCTGAGCCAAGTGCGCTTGAAGGGGTGTACTTCAAAAGTTCAAGTTCCTTGGGGTCTTCTTTGGACATATCAAAGAATCTTTCATTGAGTATGCCAAGAATGCCGTGCTCTGCGCCGTACACTGCTGTGATATTGCCTTGCTTCAATGCTTCGGTGAAAACACCTGCTGCACTGCTGTTGATGACGGAGGTAGGACCACCGCTTTGACCGAACATACATGCTCCAACCAAATTTTTCATTTTGTTTCTCCTGAGAAATATGTTTGTTTTTTATTTTTGTTTATTTGATAATGCTACGCATTATTTGTTGATTACTTGCTGATCTTTGTTGCGATGTCGTAAATCTTTTGATTGAACTTTTTGGGCACTTTCAATGCTTCGCCAACAGACATATCAATGATATCGTTGCCATTGACGCCAACAACTCGTCCGCTTTGACCTTCGTCAATGAGTTCAACTGCTCTCACTGCCATACGTGACGCCAGCACTCTATCCGCCATTGCGGGATAGCCACCACGTTGCATATATGAAAGTGAAACGTGATTGACCCGTCTGCCTGTTGCTGCGCCCACCTTTTCAATGAGTTCGTCTTTAAGGTCATTTCTTGCCTCTGCAAGGACTATGATTGTTGAGGTCTTGCCCTTGTCAAAGCCTCTCTTGACGCTGTCCGCGATTGCATCCACGTCAACGGGTACTTCTCCAACGATGACGTATTCTGCTCCACCTGCAAGAGCGGAGTTGATGGCGATGTCCCCACAGTGTCTGCCCATGACTTCAAGGATCATAATTCTGTCGTGAGAGGTGATTGTGTCACGGAGGCGCAGGATTGCGTCGATAACAGTGTTGCAAGCGGTGTCAAAACCGATGGTGAAATCGGTGTAGCCCATATCGTTGTCGATGGTTGCAGGGATGCCGATGACACGCATATCCGTCATTTTGTGGATGTCTTGAAGTCCTCTAAATGAGCCGTCACCGCCGATGACTACGAGATGATTGCATCCACGTTTCAAAAGATTGTCCACTGCCTTTTTCATCACTTCGGGGTTGCAAAAGTCCTTGCTTCTGCCTGTGCGAAGGATAGTGCCACCAGTGTGCACGCAGTTGGACACACTGTTGTATTGCATTTCAAAGATGTCGTCTTCAATAAGACCAACATAGCCACGTCTTACACCATAGACGGTGTAGCCTTGTGCCATTGCATAGCGGACTACTGCACGGATGCAAGCGTTCATACCTGAAGCATCGCCACCGCTTGTGAGCACCGCAATTTTCTTTTTGTCGTATTCCATAGCTGTCTCCATTGTGGGCACATACTCCCACCATAATATCTTTGTATAGTTTAGCACACTATCTCTTGCATTGCAAGAGAAAATAATTTTTGGTGGATTTGTAAAGATTCAGCCGTTTGCTTTGCAAACGAAAAAAAAGAGCAAAGCCAGTTGGACTTTGCTCGTTTTCAGCTTAAAATACTATGTTAGAATGCCGTTATTTCTTCACGTACTTCACTCTTTCCTCTCCTACGATGTTGGCGATGCGCTTCAAAAGTTCATCACAAATTTCAACCTTCATAGGATACGCCATAAGCATAGATTTGCCGTCACGCTTCACTTGTGCTTGGACGGGAGTGTCACCGGGGAACATTGTAAGCACCCCTGCCACCAACTTTTGCTCGGTGAGGTTGCTTATGAGGACATAAAGGATTCCGCTTCTTGTTGCAGAGGTTTCCTTTTGGTTGTTTTGCCAGACCTCGATTCTGTCCACGTTGACTTTGGGGTCGGACTCGTCACGGAGGTCAATGCGACCGTACACCTTGACGGGTGCGTCGGTGTCAAGCAGTGCGCCGTATTGGTCGTATGCCCTTGCATACATACTGAAAGAGATTGCGCCCATCTTGTCTTCAAGAGTGCCAACTGCAAATTTTTGTCCGTTGTTTTTGGACATTTTCTTCTCATAAGAAGAAACGATACAGCCAAGGCTCACTTGCTTGCCACTCCAAGAGGTGTCAACCTTCATTTGTTGCTCGTCCTCAACCTCTTCTTCGTCATAGGTGTTTTCAGCACTATCTTCAGCATAATAAATCATACTGGTGTCAAAGTTGAATTCCCCTTTTCTTGCCTTGTAGTCGTCAAGAGGGTGTCCGCTGACGTACATGCCGAGGACTTCCTTTTCACCTGCAAGGAGTTGTTGCTTGGGATATTCGTCAAGTTCAGTATATTGGACGCTGACGTCTTCAACCAACTCGTCAAAGAGGCTCATTTGACCTGTCATACTGCTCTTTTTGTCGTTGGCGACCGTCGCCATAATGCGCTCGTATGATGCCATAAGGGTGGCTCTAGTCTTGCCAAAGCAGTCCATTGCACCCCCCTTGATAAGGCTTTCCACCATACGCTTGTTGATTTGACCTGAGCATCTTTCAATGAAATCCTTGATGTCCTTGAAAGGTCCTTTTTGTCTTTCGGTGAGGACATATTCCATAGCCTGCTCGCCCACGTTCTTTATGCCCATAAGACCATAACGGACGTTGCCGTCTTCAATGGAGAAAACCTTCTTTGAGCGGTTGATGTCGGGTGCCATAATCTTGACACCTTGACGGCGCAAGTAGTTGACGTAGTGACGGAGTTCGTCTGAATTTGTAATGCGGTTGTTGATGACTGCCACCATCAAATAAGTGGGATAATAGCACTTGAGATATGCAGTTTGATAGGTGAGGAAGGTGTATGCCGCTGCGTGTGACTTATTAAAAGCATAACTTGCAAACTTCAAAATCTGTTCAAAGAGGTGGTTTGCCACACTTTCTTCCATGCCGTTTGCCACTGCACCGGGGACGTATTTCTTTGTCTTATCCCCGTCAAGAATACCGCCGTGCAAGAAGATTTCTCTTTGCTTTTCCAGTTTCTTCAAGTCCTTCTTTGCGATGCCACGTCTCATAATGTCCGCACCACCGAAGGAGTAGCCTGCCACCTTTTGTGCAATCTGCATAACCTGTTCTTGATAGACGATACAGCCGTAAGTCACTTCAAGCACTTCTTTAAGAAGTGGGTGGGCATATTCCACCTTGTCGGGGTTCTTTTTGCCCTTCAAGAAGTCGTCAAGGAATTGCATAGGACCGGGACGATACATTGAGATGCCTGCCATGACGTCTTCAAGGCAAGAGGGTTGCAGTTGATTCATAAACTTGGTCATGCCACCGCTTTCAAGTTGGAACACGGCAACGCAGTCACCAGATGAAATCAACTCGTACACTTTGGGGTCTTCATAGCCCAGTTTGTGGAAGTCAATGTCAACACCCTTGTCTTCCTTGATATATTTGATTGCTTCGCTGATGTCGGTCAGGGTTTTAAGACCCAAGAAGTCCATTTTGAGGAGGCCAAGACGCTCAATCATAACCTTGTCGTATTGAGTGGTTATGTCGTCACCGTTTCTTGAAAGCGCCACGTGCTCCACAATAGGCTCACCGCAGATAACCACACCTGCCGCGTGCTCACTGGTCTGTCGAGGCATACCTTCAAGGCGCATTGCAACGTCAATTATTTCTCTTGCTTGAGGGTTGGTTTCATAGAGAATTTTGAAGTCCTCTGAATAGCAATCAGTGCCGGGAGTCAAGCACATTTTCAGCATAACCTTTCCGCCGGGAATCGTCTTTGCCCAGTTGTTGGAGTCGTTGTAGGATATGTTGTATACGCGGGCAACGTCCTTGAATGCTGCCTTTGCACTCATTGTTGAATATGCAATGATTTGTGACACGTTGTCTGCGCCGTACTTGTCAACACAGTAGTCGATGATTTCAGGTCTGCGGACGAAGCAGAAGTCAATATCAAAGTCGGGCATTGAAACTCTTTCCTTTGAAAGGAATCTTTCAAAAAGAAGGTTATATTTCAAGGGGTCAACGTCTGTTATGCCAATGGCGTATGCAACGATTGAGCCAACACCACTACCACGGCCGGGGCCTACGGGTATGCCCTTTTGTTGGGCTGCATGGACGTAGTCCCACACGATGAGGAAGTAGTCGTTGAAACCGCACTCGTCAATGACACTGAGTTCATAATTCAGTCTTTCTGCGATTTCAGGTGTTATTTCATCATATCTGGTCTTGATTTTTTCCCAAGCGATGTCGTGGAGATATTGCTTTGTGTCTCTATCTCCCATATCCTCGTTGGTGTATTTAGGGATATAGTTTGTGCCTGCGTCAACAACGTAGTAGTCCCCGTCAACCTTGTCTGCGATTTCAACGGTGCTTTCAAGGGCTTCGGGACACCATTCAAACAGCTCACTCATCTCGTCATAGTCCTTGAGATAGAAGCTGTCGTTTTCAAATCTTGCCTTGTTGACTTCGTCCTTTTTGCAACCGAGGTTGATACACTCCATTGTATCTTGGATGTCGGCGTCCGCCTTTTCAATGTAGTGGACGTCGTTGGTTGCAACGACTTTGACGCCGATGTCCTTTGCAAGCTTGTAAAGAAGGGGCAACACTTTCTTTTCTTCGGGGATTGCGTGGTCTTGCAGTTCAATATAGAAGTCACCTTCCTCAAACATTGCTTTCATCTTGAGGGCGTAGTTTTTTGCTCCCTCATAGTCGCCGTGAAGAAGATGACGAGGGATTGCACCTGCAAGACAAGCGGTGCAACAAATGAGGCCTTCACTATGCTTTGCAAGAAGGTCAAGGTCAATACGAGGCTTTCCGTAAAATCCGTCCACAAAAGATGCGGAAGACAACTTCATCAGGTTTTTATAACCCGTCATATTTTTGGCAAGGAGGACAAGGTGATAGTTTTTGTAGAGCACGTCCGCAGTTTTGACGTACATATCGTCCGCAACGTAAAACTCGCTGCCGATGATAGGCTTGATTCCGTTTTTGCGCATGGTTTCAACAAAAATGTGCACGCCATACATATTGCCGTGGTCGGTGATTGCGACAGCGTCCATTCCCTTTGCTTTGACTGCCTCTGCAAGGGGATATGCGGTCACTGATTTAAGCTTGCCTTCGTCGTCCTTTTTGAAGACTTGATGGGTGAGTCTCACTGCCCCGTCAAGCAAACTATATTCACTGTGAAGATGAAGGTGAACAAATTTTCCCATTTTTCTCTCCGTATGCCAAATGAAGTTTTATCTTGTCATTTCGTATTGTTAAAGTGTCGATTATGCGTTTTGGATTTCCTCTGCCATTTCCACAAGTTTGCGTAGTCTATGGTTCAAACAACTCTTGCTGACGCCAAGGATTTCCGCCATTTCTTCGTATGAAGCTTGTTGAAATTCCATACGTATTCTTGCGGTTTCTTGAAGGGCGGGAGGCAAGGTTTCAAGGCCTACACTGTCCTCAATTATGCCTATTGCAAGGAGGTGCTTTGAGGCGGCAACGTAGGTCTTGTCAAGGTTGGCGGTTTCGCAGATGACGGCACGATTCAGCGCGTTTGCGGTTTCTCTTTCGTCAATGATTCTGCGCAGTGCCATAACACATTCACCAAGGCCGAGCAAGGACAAAATCTTGACGATTTCTTCCTTGTCCTTTACGTAGACGAGCCACATATTGCCTCTTTCATTTATCTTTGCGCTGACACCCAGTGATGCCAAAAGTCCGTTGACACTGAGGGCGGTTTCTTCGTCTTCAAGGCGGAATTCAAAGTGATAGCCGTCCTTCTTTTCCTCGTCACCTGTTGAGGGCACGTATATACCACCTGAGGCAAGGAAAAGGCCCTTAAGATAAGTGACTGCAAGGGAGTATTCCTTCCTGAATTTTTCAGGCACGTCTAACTCAAATCCACCAAACTCCTCGCTGATGAGGCCGGCGTCCAAAAGCACTTGCTGGGTGAATCCTGTTTGCACCGCCACTGAAAATGCTCTCTCACCCCTTTTAGGGCCTGACTTGATTTCATCACAAGAGATTTCAAATTCGGTGGGGTATATGCTCTTCAAGGTGTCCACAAGATACATTGCAACGGCGTAGGTGTCAACGGACATAACAAGGTTGATACGCTTCTTGTTTATGGTGATGACGCCTGCGTTTTTTGCTATGGCTGAAATCAGTGCAAAAGCACTGTCTGTGTCTTCGATGGGGGTCATGATGATTTCATCAACAACCGCGCTTCTAAATGAGTTGTGTTCAGTCATTTTTCTTATCCTTAAATGTGGGCTTCACGCCAAGGCCGTATATTCTGTCTGCGGGGATATTGTATTTTTCAATGAACTCTGCCACTCTGTCAAGTTTGCCAATGTTTTTAGGTGAGTGGGCGTCTGAGCCAACAATGAGTTTCACTCCGCTTTCAAGGATTGCTTCAATATTCTTTTCAAGGACGTCCACGTGCTTCTCGTTGAATTCAACGTACATACCCTTCTCTGCCGCCTTTTTGCAGATGACTGCCACGTCAACAGGACAGCGATGTCCGAGATGCACAAGTACGTCAATGGGATAGCGATCCATGGCTTTGAGATAGGACTGAGTGTTCAATTCCTTGATTTTCTCTTTTGCCTTTTTAGGGCCGAAGCCGTTGGTGAAAACGTATTTGGCGTACTTCATTGCCACTGGGATTTTGAGATAGCGGTGGAAACCCATATGCAACACACCGCACTCCTTGATGATGTCCTCGGGCACGTCAAGATAGCCGTCAAATCCAAGAAGATTGCCTTCAACGCCGTGTATGACTTTTATGCTGTCGCCGTGCTTCAACAAAAAGTCCTTGATTTCTCTCTCTTGCTTGTAGAATTTCTTTCTGGTCATGTGGCAAATGAAGCAAGTGAAAGAGTGGTCTGTGATTGCCACTTCTTCAAGACCTTTCTTCATAGCGCGTGCAAGATTGTCACGGACTTTGCCCGTGCCGTCACTTGCCACAGTGTGTGTATGATAGTCGCCGATAAATTTCATTGTTCACCTAGCAAAATAAATTCTTCTTCAAGTGTTATTTGGAAGAGTTCTTCAACTCTCATCTTTGCCCTTTCAACCAGTGTCAAAAAGTCGGTGGCACTGCCCTCACCTCTGTTGACGATGAAGTTGCCGTGAAGGGTGGATATTTCCGCTCCACCAACCCTTTCACCTTTGAGCCCTGCCTTTTCAATATAGTAGCCTGCTGAAAGCCCTACGTTTTTGAAAGTGCACCCAACACTTCGTCCTCTTGGCTGAGTGCTATGTCGCACCTCTAAGTTGTGTTTGAGCAAATTGTCAATGTGCTTTGTGTCCGCAGGTTTAAGGCTGAGCGTCACGTCAACCACCACGTCCCTACACCCTTTTCTATAAGAAAAGAGGAAAGGCGGAAAAAGTGTTTTCACGTCACCATCGGCACTTAACACGGTGATTTCGGCGATTAAACTGCCGATTTCGCACTTAAACGCTCCTGCGTTCATCTTGACCGCACCGCCTATGCTGGCTGGCACACCAACCAAAAATTCAAGACCAGTGAGCCCTTTAAGACGGCACTCTTTGATGAGAGAGGACACTCGTGCACCTCCATCAACTCTCACTCTGTCACCGTCAAACTCAATATGGTTCAAGCATTTTGTTGACACCACGGTTTTGGTGTTTTCGCCGTCAGGTATGATGAGATTTGACCCACCGCCCAAGATGAAAGCGTCATCACCTTTGTCACGGATTACGTCAACAAATTCCTCTTTGTTTTCGGGTATCACGAGGGTTTTCACAACCCCTTTTCCACCATAGGTTGACAGCCTGTTTGCCTCTACGTTTTTTGAGATAATCATATCTCAATATACGCAGGAAACCTTTTGAAAATCCAACCGAGTTTATATTATATATAAAGCCCCGTCTTTTCTCAACAGAAAATTCTTTGAATTTTTCTTTTTACAAGGTATTGTGGCAGTGCACTTCAAAAACCACTTGCCACTTAGTCGTTGGACTTTCTTTCGTCAAGCACCTTTTGGAGACCTACTTTCAGTTTTGTTGCGGATTGCACTGAAAATCCGTCAAGCAATGCAATGTCCTCATCCTTTGCGTGAAGGATATTCTCAACCGAGCCAAACTTTTTGAGTAAGTCGGCGGATTTCTTTTTGCCTATGCCGGGGACGTCACGGAGCACGCTTTCACTCATACGTTTTGCGTGCAGATTGCGGTGAAAAGTGATTGCAAATCGGTGTGCCTCGTCACGGATACGTTGAAGCAGTTGCAAAGCAACTGAGTCTTTGGACAGCATGACACTCTCCTTGGGGGCTCTGCCCAAAAACACTTCCTCTTCTCTTTCGGCAAGGGATAATATTTCTATGTCATTCCTGCCGTAGAGGGCAAGGGCGTCAAGGGCGTAGGATAGTTGTCCTTTTCCACCGTCTATGACGATGAGGTCAGGGACAGAAGCAAAACTCTCGTCTGTTTCATCGGGGTTGTTGAGCCTTTCAAGCCTTCGTGACAAAGTTTCCTTCATAGAGGCAAAGTCATTGTTGCCTTCAACGGTCTTGATTTTGAACTTTCTGTAATGGCTCTTCTTTGGCTCACCGCCCTCAAAGACAACCATACTAGACACCTTGTCAACACCAGATACGTGAGATATGTCATAGCACTCAATGCGGTTGGGCAAAGTCTTCAAGGATAAAAGGTCGGCAAGTTGTTTTACCGCACCTTTGGTGCGCAGTGTTTTTCTTTCTTCCTGTGTGCCGTGTTTTTCAAGAGCATCGTGGGCGTTGGTGTAAGCAAGGTCAAGAAGTTGCTTCCTCACCCCTTGTTTTGGTGACAACACGTGGATTTTTCTGCCCACCAAAGTTGACAGTGCATCTTCAAGGGCCTTGTTGTCATCTGCGCCGTCAGTGATGATTTCATCACAAACAGGGGGATTGTTTTTGTAGAATTGATATAGATATGAGGTGAGGCTGTCGTCAATGCCGTCATAGACGGAGTTTTCACCGCCAACAAGTTTGCCACCGCGGACAACAAGCATATTCACCGCCGTCTTCACCCCGTTTGTTTCATAGGCAAACACGTCAAGGTTGAAGTCCTTGGGGAGGGCGGACACTTGTTTGCGCACCACCTTTTCAAGGACGGCAAGTTTTTCCTTGTATTTCAGTGCCACCTCAAAGTTTTCCTTGTCGGCAAACTCCATCATTTTGTCGGTGAGCACTCTTTCCACTTCTCTGTCGTTGCCCTTAAGGAAATCCACAACGCGCATAACTTCCTTCCTGTATTCCTCTTTTGTCACCTTGCCTGAGCAGGGGGCAACGCATCTGCCCAGGTGAGCGTTGAGGCAGGGGCGAGAGGGTTTTGTCATATCGCGGTTGCAGTCACGGATGGGAAATGCGGAGTGGATGAGGTCAAATATGTCACGGATGTTGACAGACTGCATATATGGCCCAAAATATTTTGCGCCGTCATTTTTTAGCGCCCGCACCAAAGATATGCTGGGATAATCCTCTTTAAGGTTTATCCTGACAAAGGGATAGGACTTGTCGTCTTTGAGGAGAATATTATACTGAGGAGTGTGCTTTTTGATGAGGTTGTTTTCGGTGACGAGGGCATCAACTTCACTTCCGCAGATGATATACCTGAAATCCGCCACGTGGTCAAGCATTGCCATAACCTTCACAGTTTTTACTGAGTTATGGAAATATTGACGAAGCCTATTTTTGAGGTTTTTGGCTTTGCCCACGTAGATGATATTGTCGTCCTTGTCCAGCATGAGGTACACACCGGGATTTTCGGGGACGTCTTTCAGTTTCTCTTTGAAGTTTACCATAACTTGATTATACCCCAAAAATCCCAAATAGTAAATATATAAATAAGCCGAATATTTTTCGGCTTATTATTTTCATAAAACACTCCTCAAATTGTGCTATATTTCTCTAAAATTTCGTCAAATATTCCCACAGCAACAGCCGTTTCCTGAGGCGTTGTTTCCCTCTGTCAAGGTCAAAGCAAGAAGGATTGCCCCCATAACTGCGATTTCGGTGTAGTTGAGTCCGCCGTCACCTGCAAAGACCAAAAATACTATCAGCAAAAACAAATACCAATTATTGTCGAACATACATCCTCCCAAACGGCTTTTTACCACAATATGCACCACCATGCGACAAAGTGAGTGAAAATTTTTGTTTTGAGATATGCTAATATGCAGATATGAAAACACTTCTTGATAGCGAAACAGCAAATCTGGTGCAAAATTATCTGCCACGAAACGCAGTGCTCTACTCTTTATCCGAGTTTTTCAGTGCTTGTGGTGACGCAACAAGGACAAAAATAATATGCGCCCTTTCCATCAGTGAAATGTGCGTCACCGACCTTTGCACACTTTTGTCCCTCAACCAAACCACTTGCTCACATCAACTGAGATATTTGCGCTCGGCAGGGATTGTCAGGTGTAGGCGTGAAGGCAAGGTGATATTCTACTCATTGAGGGATAAGCGGATAGAAAACGTGCTGTCCGCAGGAGCGGAATATCTTGGCTATATGAGATACTAAACAACCGTTTTTCTTTTCTTCTTACTCAAAAGAAAAACCGCCAAATTTGGCGGTTTTTCTTGTTTATAGGCTTATTTTTTCTTTTCAAATTTTGTTGTATTTTGAGAGTTTTAAAAGGTTAGAATGCCGATTATTTGAAAAAGTCCTCGTCATCGTCTTTGTTGTCATCCGCCTTGACTTCGGGGGTTGATTCGGTGGCGTTCACCTCTTCATTTTCCTTCACTTTGTCATGGTCAAAGACGGAGTTTTCATCGCAGTCAAAGGGGCTTTCTTCCTCTTCGTCTTCTTCCACGTTTTCAGTTTTAAGACGCTTTCTAAGGGCGGTTGACACCTTCTTTTTCAGAACCTCATAGACGTATGCCATAAGAAAATCTATTGCCATAAGCGCCACAATGCCCACCAGCTCCACTGCCCAGAAAGGCACTTTGAAAGTAAGCTCGGGGGATATCATAATGGTGCCTGCAACGTAGTAAAGGAAAGCAATTGCCCCTGCGATGAAAACCACCTTGACAGGGACTGATATAAACCACTTCACCTTCTTTTCAAGCATAATGGCAGACGCTATGCACATAGGGGCAAAATAGACCACGTAGCCTGATATGGCAAGGATGTCACCTACTATTGCAAATGCCAAAAGTGAGGACACTACGTAGGCGGATATGGATGCAAAATAATACTTTTGTGACAGGGGCACAAGAAGTGCAAGGCACGCCGCCACGTAAAAACCGATAGTGCCGTAGCGCACCACCACCGACAGCCAAACAAGAAGAAGCGCCATGGCGGCAGATATGCCACCCAGCGCTATCTCATAAAGTATTTGCTGACGGGGTTTTCTTTTCATAGTCTAGCAACAGCGGATGCAGTCGCCACCCATACATTCACAACAGCAGTCTGCGCACCAAAGTGCTTGACAGACTGTGCAACAGTTGTCTGCGGCATCGGGTTGTTGTTGATAACTGCGGTGATAACCTTGCGCCTCTTGACCTTGATAGTTTTGACGAGGACGCTGATTTTTGAAGGCGTTGGTGCCGTCAATCTTCTTCTTCATATTGTCAAGAGCGCGTTGATATTTCTCATTGCCCGGTTCAAGGGACAGTGCGATTTCAAGTTGCTTTTTGCTTTCATTGAGCCAACTCTTTTCATAGTAAACGATGGCTTGATAATAGTGCCACTCGCCACCACGATTTGACATATTGTCAAGGAGATTTTGTGCTCTTGTGAAGTCCTTGTTCTTGATTGCGGACTTGACGTCTTCAAAGGGGTCAGATGAATATGACTCACCACTGACAGAGGCGGTGTCATGGCTGTATTCCATGGCAAGTTGATAGGCCTTGTCAAGTTCTTCAAGCATACGTGCTGCGTCAGCACCCGTCTCGCCTTCTTCAAAGACAAGTTGTTGATAATGTGCTCTCTTTTCCTTGTATGCTTCAAGGATTTCACTTTGGGTTGCACCCTTTTCAATTCCGAGGATTACAAACGGATCGTTTGGCATTTTTCCACTCCTTTGAGCAGTCGCTCTATTTGCAAATTGAGTCCAAGGTAGATGGTGTTTGACAGCACACCTTCACCTATTGTTATTTCCATTTGGTTGTAGCTTTCAACCATTCTGTTGTAGGTTGATTTCAGCAGAAATGACAGTTCATCGGCGTTTTTCAAGAGATAATCCGCCTTTTCTGTGCATTTGCCGTAGTTGTTGACGATGACGTTGTATCGTCCTTTCTTGCTGTCTTCGTTGACGTCATCCACTGCGTCAAGAAGATAGATGAGTCTGCCGAGGTTGTAGGTGAAGAGGTCAACGACGTCGTCAGTTTTGACAAGTGCTCTTGTCATATCTCTCATGACGACTGCGGTGCAATCCGCCACTTCGTCAATGGATGATGAGTTTGATTTTTCAAGGTCTGCAAGACGCTTGAATTCCCTCTTCATCAACTTGTCCACTTCGGGCATACGGCGTGCCGCGGCGCGCTTTCTAAGCCACAAACGCCATAAAATTGGCAAGCGGATTTTTTTGCCGTCTTCCACGTCGTCTGCCACGTTGTAGTAGGTGAGAAGCACCGCCACGTCTGCCGCCTTGATGGACAAATCGTCAGGCTCAATCATAGGTTTCTTTTTGCCGTTAAGAAAGCACACTTTCCTCTCCATCTTTGGCTCTTGTCCTGCAAGGGAGTGAAGAAGCACACTGTAAAACGTCACGTCGTAGTTGGTGCAAAGACGAGTGAGAGGGCCCCCTGTCTTTCCTAGGGCTCTACACAGTCCGCAGTAGTAGCCTTGAAAGACGTTGAAGTCCTTTATGAGCATATTGTTTTTGTCAGGAATTACGTATCCAAACATATCTCGCCTTTATTATTTACAACTTATTTATTTTAATTAGAACTCTCTTGAAAAAGTGATTAGAAGGCTGATTTTCCAACAACTCCAATATGTGACAGACACAACTTCCCAGCCTTGTCTTGCCATATCATTCATTATTTTTTCTGCATTGCCCTTTCTTGATTCAACAACCTTGTATTCTTTCATCGTTTCCTCCTCTATTTAGGTTGAACAAATCCCACCTTGCGATATACCTTTGAAAGAGTTTTGTTGGCAAGGTATCTTGCGGTGTCTGCGCCCTTTTTCATAATGTCTTCAAGATAGTCCTTATTCTTCATATAGTAATCATACTTTTCTTGGATAGGCTTCAAATATTCCACAACGCATTCACCGACTTTCAGTTTGAAGTCAGCATAAGATGCGCCTGCAAATTCCTTTTCTGCCTCTTCAATGGTTGTGCCGTTGAAGACGGAATAGATGGTGAGAAGGTTGCTGATTCCAGGCTTGTCCTCACGGAAAACGATGTCGTGGTCGCAGTCGGTGACTGCACGCTTGAACTTGCGCATAATGGTGTCTGCATCGTCAAGGAGGAACACAACGCCACCTGCATTGTCATCGGTCTTGCCCATCTTTGCGGTGGGGTCAAGAAGGTTTGATATCTTTGCCCCTTGCTTTGGGAAAATGCCGTCAGGAATGACAAAGGTGGGTGAATATTTAGAGTTGAATCTTTGTGCCACGTCACGGGCAAGTTCAAGGTGTTGCTTTTGGTCCTTGCCGATGGGCACGTAGTCTGTTTGATAAAGGAGAATATCCGCCGCCATCAAAGTGGGGTATGCAAAAAGACCCAAATTGATATTTTCGGGGTGTTTCAGGCTCTTGTCCTTGAATTGTGTCATACGGCTTGCTTCACCAAATTGGGTGTAGCAGTTGAGAACCCATGCAAGCTCTGCGTGTTGAGGCACGTGGGATTGGACAAAAAGAACACTCTTTTCAGGGTCCAAACCTATGGCAAGGAAGAGTGCCATAAAGTCATAGGTGCGACGGCGAAGGTCTGCGGGCACGTTGTCAACGGTGATTGAGTGCATATCTGCAACGGTGTAGATGCATCTATACTCGTCTTGCAGTCTTATCATATTTTTCAATGCGCCGATATAGTTGCCCAGTTGAAGGTCGCCGGTGGGTTTCAGTGCGCTGTACACGATTTTGTTTGATTGTGTTGTTTCCATATATTCTCCTAAAGAGCAAAGTCAAGGACGGCGTCTAGTGCCTTGTCTTTGTCCACGACTTTTGTGTGCAGTATTTTCTTTTCGTTGATGTAGTATAGTTCCCCGGGGCAGTCAACACCGCTTTCATATTGCAGTTTAAGCATTGCCTTGAAGGGGTCTTTCTCTCTCTTGCCTGTCAGTCCGTCAAGGACGTCTATGGGGAATTTATAGGGGCTTGCCGTTGACACAATGACGGTGGGAGTGTCGTCTTCGGTGTCGATTGAATAGTCATTATACACACTTCCTGCCACGGCGGTGTGAGGGTCAAAGGTGACGTCGTCAAGGTCAAAGTAGTTGTAGATGGCGTCCTTTGTTTCGGTTTCATCCGCCCAACCTGCCTCAAAAATGCTGTTGTCAAGAAGGTCAAGGTCAAAGGTGAATTCCCCTTTCTCTTTCAAGTCTTGATAAAGTTTCTTTATGAGGTCGGTGTCTCTCCCTGAAAGTTCAAAAAGCAGTCTTTCAAGGTTTGAGGACACAAGGATATCCATTGAGGGTGATGCGGTTTTGTGGAAGTCACGCTTCACTGAATACTTGCCTGTGTTGAAGAAGTCAGTGAGCACGTTGTTTGCATTTGATGCCACAATAAGTTTATGGACAGGAAGCCCCATCTTATACCCATAGTAGCCTGCGAGGATATTGCCAAAGTTGCCTGTGGGCACTACAAAATTGACTTTGTCACCAAGGTCGATTTCACCACAGTCCACAAGGTCAACGTATGATGAAATATAGTAAGCAATTTGAGGAGCAAGTCTGCCCCAGTTGATTGAGTTGGCAGATGAAAAGGCTTTGCCTTTTTCTTTCAGTTTTGCCTTTACTGCCTCGTCGGTGAATATCTCTTTAACGGCAGTTTGCGCGTCGTCAAAGTTGCCCTTGACTCCAACCACTGCCACGTTGTTTCCTTCTTGTGTGACCATCTGCAACTTTTGCATTGTGCTCACACCCTTTTCAGGATAAAACACCAGAATCTCACTGCCCTTCACATTTTTGAATCCTTCAAGGGCTGCCTTGCCTGTGTCACCGCTGGTTGCAACAAGGACGAGGGTTGTTTCATCAACGCCCAGTTTCTTCTTTGATTCAACCATCAAATACGGAAGGAGTGTCAGTGCCATATCCTTGAAAGCAAAGGTAGGGCCGTGCCACAACTCCAAAACGTAAAGACCGTCTTCAATCTTCACCACGGGGCAAGGGTCTCCGTCAAAGCGGGAATATGCCTTTTCAGTAAATGAAAGAAGTTCAGTTTCAGCAAATTCGTCCATAAAAAGGTGCAAGACTTTTGCCACTCTTTCAGGATAAGTCATCTCACTGAGTGAGGCGAGAAACTCCTTGTCAATAGTGGGAAAAGACGACGGAACAAACAATCCGCCGTCATCTGCAATGCCCTTTACTATGGTTTCAGGGGCAGAATATGCTCTCCCAGCATCTCTGGTGCTGACGTATTTCATTCTGTCAAATACTTCTTCAAAAATTCAGGGAAAGCACTTTCGTCTTCGCTGACTGTGACCACAAAGTTTGTGTCAGTCTTTTCTGCGATTTCTTCAAGGTCCATAAAGAAGTGTTCCATTTCGCTGATGTGCTTTCCAAGAAGACGATGAGCACCGTCAAGATAAGCAGTTTCGATGTCGTGGTTGCCTGCAAGGACGCCGTAGATGAATCCAACAAGCATATCCTCACGGACGTAAGTTTCTGTGCCACGGTGCAGGTCGGACACGTTGATTGTGCGGATTTGATAGCGGAGTGAATACATATATCTGTCAGTGTCTGTCAAGAAGATGATGTCACCCTTTGCGGTTTCAACGTGATCGTTGGCTCTGTCGATGATTGCTTTTGTCTTGCCTGTGCCTTTTGTTCCAGTAATAAGTTGTATCATTTTTCACCTCTGATTATATTTTATAGAAAATATAACCAAAAAACAAGTCCTAATTTTTTTATTATTCTTCTACGTTTTCAAGCAGTTTGTTTTGCACTGCGATTTGGAGGGCGGAAATCATTTCATCCATATCTCCAAGCATAAACTTTTCAAGAGAGTAAAGTGTGAATCCAATGCGGTGATCGGTGACTCTGCCTTGAGGGAAGTTGTAAGTTCTTATACGCTCACTTCTGTCACCTGTGCCAACTTGAGCACGTCTTTGCTCGGCATATTCCTTGTCCGCCTGTGATTGGAAGTGGTCGTAAAGGCGGGATTTCATGACCTTCATCGCTTTTTCTCTGTTCTTGATTTGGCTTCGCTCGTCTTGGCACTCAACCACAATGCCGGTGGGGATATGTGTCATACGGATTGCAGACTCTGTCTTGTTGACGTGTTGTCCGCCTGCCCCTGAACTGCGGTATGTGTCAATCTTGAGGTCCTTTTCTTCGATGACGATTTCAACGTCTTCCGCCTCAGGGAGCACTGCAACCGTGACGGTTGAGGTATGAATTCTGCCTTGCGACTCGGTTTCGGGCACTCTTTGAACACGGTGCACACCGCTTTCAAACTTCAGTTTTCCGTATGCGCCCTTGCCTGTTATCATAAACACGGCTTCCTTGACACCGCCAAGTTCGGTCATATTAATGTTGATTTCTTCAACCTTCCATCTGTTGGCATCGGCATAGTGATAATACATTTTCATCAGTTCAGTGCCGAAAAGGCTTGCCTCTTCACCACCTGCGCCACCACGGATTTCAACGATAACGTTGTTGTCCTCGTTGGGGTCTTTGGGGAGAAGTGCAATCTTCAAGTTGTTTTCGTCCTCTTCGAGGACGTCGCGCAGTTCGTTTTGCTCTGCCTTCAAAAGGTCACGCATATCGGCGTCTGTTTCAATGGCAAGCAATTCCTCACAATCCTCAAATTGCTTTTTGTGTGAGGAATACAAATCGTAGCACTCCACAATGGGTGTAAGTCCGCTCAGTTCCTTTCCAAGTTCTCTAAACTTTTTTTGGTCTGCGATGACTTCACTTTGTGAAAGGAGTTCGCCGATTTCATTATATCTTTCCTTGATTTTGTCAAGTTTTTGAAGCATTCCTGCTGAGATTTTCATAACTATTTTGACTCCGTTTTGTTAAAAATACATTAACCTCTTGTCACCACTGCAATGCGCTCAATTCCTTCAAGGTCGCGGAGGATTTCCACCTTATAATCCTTGAATATATCCTTCATTGCGTCCCCTTGGCCGATGCCAAATTCAAGGAGCAAAGTGCCGTTGTCACTGAGGTGTTCCTGGGCTGTTTCAGCAATTCTACGGTAGAGGTCAAGGCCGTCAACTCCGCCGTCAAGAGCAAGTCTAGGCTCAAAGTTCTTGACGTTTACGTCAAGTTTGTCAATGTCTGCGGTGGGGATATAGGGGGGATTTGCGGTGATAAGGTCAAACTTGCCTTCCACTGCCTTGAAGAGATCACTGACAAAGAAGTTCACTTTCAGTCCGTTGGCAATAGCATTTGCCTTTGCCACTTCAAGTGCCCCTGTTGACACGTCACTTGCGCTCACTGCAAGGGCGGTGTTTTTTGCAAGAGTGACTGCAATTGCCCCACTGCCTGTGCAGATGTCAAGAGCATTTTCATAGCCCTTTTCCTTTGCAAGGTTTATTGCCTTTTCTGCAAGAAGTTCGGTTTCAGGACGAGGGATAAGCACGTTTTCATTGACTGCAAGACGGATTCCGTAAAACTCGGTGTTGCCAAGAGCATATTGCAAAGGCTTGCCGTCCACCATCTTGTCAGCAATCTTCATAAGGCTTTCATATTCCTTGTTGCTTAGGTGTGATATGCCACTGAGTTCACCACGTTTTTTGCCAGTCACTTCAACCAGCATCCAGTCAATATCGCTTGCCTCAATGCCTTTCACCTTTTCTTCAACACGCTTGCGTGCCACGGGGGTGGGCATTTTGATGTCAAACTTTTGGGTGGGCATATTTGGATCTGCATCCATAGCAAGCACTGTCTTGAATGCTGTGATGCTGACTTCAAGCATATCATCTGTGGGTTGCTTTGTTGTCAACTTTTGAAGCCACATACCGGGTGCGCGCAATATGCGTGCGGGAAGTGCGTCAAACTTGGCAAGGAACTTCAAGAGTTCGTATGACACCCCTGCCACAATAGGCAAGAACACCAGCTTGCAGGGCATTTTGATGAGGGCGTTGAGCATATTGTTGTCGGTGAGCCAACCAAGTTTTTCAAGGACCCAGTTGACAAGAGTGAACACCAAAATGCTGACTGCCACCACCAAAAACGTAAAGGTTGTTCCGCAACGGCTATGTTGAGTGGACATAGTGCGTGCGTTTTCAACAGTAAGTTCAAGACCGTGCTCATAGCAACTGATGACCTTGTGCTCTGCGCCGTGATACATAAACACACGTCTCACGTCCTTCATCAAAGTGACGAGGAGTATGTATGATATGAATATCAAAAGCATAATTCCGCCTTCAATGAGGCTGTACCACAAACTTGACAAGGAGTGCTCTGCAAGAGCAGGTATCCTGAACAATAATCCGGTGAGGAAGTTGGGCAAAAACACGAAGATGCCCACTGCAAGCAGTATGCCAAGAATAAGTGAAAAGCCCATGATTATGTTCATAGGATTCACTTTGAACTTCTCTGCCACTTTCTTTTCAAACTTGCTGGGCTCAGCAAAATCGCCGTACACCTCGGCTGAGCGCATAAGTATGCCCATGCCGTCGTACAGTTGGGTGATGAGGTTGACAACCCCACGGACAAAAGGCAGACGCAAAATCACGTTTCTATCCTTGGGGTTTTTCACCCTCTTGGTTTCAACTGTGATTTCGCCCGCTTCGGTGCGGACTGCCGTTGCAATGGAGGTTGCGCCCTTCATCATAACGCCTTCCAAGACGGCTTGACCGCCTATAGAAGTCCTTTTGATAGCACAATTCTTTTCGTTTTTTGCCATAATTCCTCTAAAAAAAGCAAAATGCAGTGACCATTTGGTGACTGCATTTCTTCCAAACTAGTTGAGATTGTATCTCTTCTTGAACTTATCGACACGGCCACCGGTGTCAACGAGTTTTTGCTTGCCGGTGAAATAGGGATGGCACTTGGAGCAAATTTCAACTCTAAGTTCGTCGCACTTCTTTGTTGTGCCTGTTTGGAAGGTGTGACCGCAAGCGCAGATAACGTTTACGGTATGGTAATCGGGATGAATACCTTGTTTCATGTTCAGTTCTCCTGAGAATTAATTTTTACACCCACACGCGCCAAATGGTGCCTACGCGTATATGACATAAAGTTTCTTTATTATAACACAATTTGTCTTATAGTCAAGCAAAATAAGGGGGGATTTTGGATTGTTGACACTTTTTTAACAAAATGCCCCACCGTCTTTATTTTGAGCATCACAAATAGAAACATTAAAATTAATCAACTGTGTTGATTTTTTTATTTTTGCATTGACATCGTGGCTCACAAGGGGTATCATTTTTGTGAAATAAACTCTGGACAGGGTGAAAATCCCTACCGTTGGTAATGCGCAAGCTAGTCCGACAGCCCCAACAGCTGATGTGGTGAGATTCCACAACCGCCCGTATAGTCGGAATGGGAGAGAAGTATGAAAAAGACAATTTTTGTTGCAGAAGTTGCGGTGTTTTCCGCACTAGTTTTCGTGGCAACCATAGTCATTGCCATTCCTTCAGTGTCAACGTCGGGCTACGTCAATTTTGGTGACACAGTCATCTTTATTGCATCGGCGTTTTTAGGTCCTTTTGGCGGATTTATTGCAGGAGGAGTTGGCTCAATGCTTGCCGACTTGATGTATTCCCCTGTGTGGATGCCCGTCACTTTCATAGTGAAAGGTCTTGAAGGGCTTATTGCAGGGGTGCTTTTCAAGGTTTTGTCTGCCCTCATCAAAAACAAGAAAATCGCCTTGCCCGTTGCTTTGTCAACGGCTTTTTTGGTTGGCGCAGTTGAGATGATTGTTGGCTACTACTTGGGCGGTGCAATCATTCTCGGCGCGTCAAGTGGAGATTGGGCGGTTGCCTTCACCTCCTCCGCTGTTGACATACCGGGCAACTGTCTGCAAGGTGGCGTTTCAGTCCTAGTTGGAGGGGCAATTTCACTTCTTCTTTGCAAAATCCCCTACACCAAAAACGTTATGGACAAAAACCTGTCCGTCTTCAAAAAGACAAAACTTGAAAATGAAAACGCCTGCGACTCAGACGCAGACGTTTCAGAGGACGACTAAACTCAATTTCACGCTTCAAGAGTTTTCAAAATGCTCTGTCTTATCTCTACAAACTCCTCGTCGGTCAGTTTGCGGTTTTCTTTGTCTGAAAGGATTTTGCCCTCAAGGACGATTTCGGCAGGGCTTCCTGCAATCACCATATAGTTGTCCGCAGCAAGGAGGCACTCGTCAATTGCATGAGTGACAAAGACGATTGTTTTTTGACTTCTCTTTTCAAGTTTCAAAAGCCAGTCAAAGAGGCGATGTTTCAGGGCTGTGTCAAGGGCTTTGAAAGGCTCATCCATAAGGACAACTTCACTAGGAAAAAGGAATGCCCTAGCCAATGCTACACGCTGTGCTTGACCTCCGCTTATCTCGGTGGGACGCTTGTCACGGCAGTCACTTATTTCAAGGACGGACAGCATATCTTCAATCATTTTTTTACGTTCTGATTTGTCCTTTACAACTCCTTTAAGCGTCAAATCAAGGTTTTTAAACACCGAAATTGAGGGGATTAACCTGTCTTTTTGAAAAATGAAGGAAATTCCGCCCTCAACTCCAACCACCTCGCCAGAGTGAGGCACAAGCCCTGCAATGGCGCTGAGGAGCGTGGATTTGCCAACCCCTGAGCCACCAAGGATTACGTTGATTTTGCCACCTTCAAAAACTGCGTTGAAGGAGTCAAAGACCACTTGGTCACCATAACTTACAGACAAATTTTTGACCAAAATATCTTTCATCTTTTTGCCTCCCACAACTTCTTTATTCCAAAAACTATTCCCTCAAAAACAAAGGACAAAACTATGGCAAGCACCGTCCAACCAAGGAGCACTGCCACGTCAAAGGACAGATTTGCCTTTTGCATTTCAAGGCCTATGCTTCCCTTTGCGTAAGTCATCACTTCCGCTGCTATAACCACCTTCAATGTCAAGGATATTGTGCTTCTTGATACGTCAAAGACAGCAGGTGCAATCTCCGGCGAATACAGTCCAAACACCACGTCAAAAGGCTTCACCTTGTAGAGTTTTGCCATTTCAACAAGGTCCTTGTCCACTCCCGTGATTGCGGTGTAGATGGCTTGATACAGTATGGGAAAAGCAATGAGAAAACCTATGATGATAGGGGCGCGCTGTCCGTCAAGCCAAAGCATAATGATGAGGATTATTGCAAGGGTGGGTGCTGAGCGGAATATGCTGACAATGGGGGACATAACTCTGTGGATAGGCTTGAAGAGTCCGCCCAGTGCCGCCATAATGAATGCAATGACAAAGGACAAGAGGAAACTTGCCACCGTGCGAAGCACCGTCCAGCCTACTGACGTCCAAAATGACTTGCCACTGAACAAACCAAAAAACTCCACCACAACTTTGTCGGGGGTGGGGAAAATGAGAGGTTTGTCCTTGACGGCAGCCACAATCCACCACACTGCAAGGACAAGGATCAATGCAATGAGAGGATATGCCACGTTGCCTATTATTTTTTTGGTATTTTGATTGATTTTAAATTTTGCCATATTTATGTAGTGAGAGTACTCATTTTGCTAATTTGGGGCGTTCCTTTACGAGCACTCACTCCTTCGAAGACGGAACGCGAGGAGCAGCGGCGACGAGGAAGGGAGCGCCGAGCACCAGACGAGCGTACGAAGTTGCGGGTGCGCTGTGATTTTTTTTGCACCAACGCAACGAGTGGCATAATGAGGCGACGTCGCTTAATGTGCGAGAGCCGAGTGTTGCCCTGCCCGTAGGGCTCTGCCGTAGGCAGAAGGGGGAAACACGTGAGGAAGGGGGACATGCTCTTGATATAACTTGTCATTTTGCCCACATGCTATGCGTGGGCAAAATGACATTTATTAGTTTAGATTGCTGATTATATAAAGAGGTCGACGGTTGACCAGTTCACTGCGGGCACCATAAGACCAAGATAGGTGACGATTGACTCTCTCACTGCGTTGTTGTTGACTTTTGTGACAACGATTGAGCATCTAGGAATGCTGGGTGCAGGGAAAGTTGAGGTGCTTCCCTTTTCTTGAAGAAGTGCGGTGACGTCTGCAGGGTTTGCCACAACCCAAGCCTTGCTATCTTCAAGTGCTTTGAAGAGTGCTGACATAAATTCAGCATCTGTTGTCAACTCTGTCTTGACAAACAAACTTGCTTGAGGGAAGTTGATCATCTTGTTGCCGATGCCTCTGTAAAGCGCTTGAAGGTCCATTCTTGCGCTAAATCCACCGCCATTGGGAGTGCCAAATGCGGTTGCTGCAGGCTCACCAACGATTGCAAAATCGCAGGGGTTGTTTTCTCTCATAAGAGCAACTTTTGCTGCAGGGCCGTCTGCACACCACTCGATTTGTGCTTCTGCACCGTCTTCAAAAATTATTTTGTCGTTTTCATCATCGTAGGTGAGACCGACGGTGTTGTCAACGATATACTTGAACACCTTGTCGGGGGTGTTGTTTTGACCAATTGATGCAATGCGCTTGCCCTTGAGGTCGTTGAATACGATTGTGCTTTCGCCGCCGACCTTAGAGGGACTGCCAATGAGATAGAGGCTTCCTTCCACTGCAACTGACACAAGTTTGTAGGGTGCGCCTTGTTTGATAAGGGCTGCACCTGCGTTGGTGGGGGCGATGACGATGTCTGCCTTTTCACCACCGATTTGTGTTTGGATTGTGTTTGCGGCAACGATTTCAGTGCTGACTGTGTATCCGCCGATTTCAGTTGTGCCGAGGAGTTTTGCTGCAGCAAGTGCAGGAGTGCCGTCAGGCATGACAAAGGTCAACGTACCCTTTGAAGTAGGGGTGTTGTCATCGGCAGGCTTGTCGCAAGCGACAAAGGCGAAGAGGGACAACGTGAGCAATACTGCCACCAATGATATTACGATTTTTTTCATATATATTTCTCCTATTTATTATTCATATTATTTGCAAAACAAAGGGTTTATCTTCTTGTTTTGTCTGTTTAAGTGTTGGTTTGTGTCAACAATCAATTTCAACTGAGGTCAGTGCGGACTTCACTGAAAGTTCGTGAAACTTGCCAAGACGTCCTGTCAATGCGGACACCCTCTCCACACTGCCTTCAACGATGAGGGATATCACGTTGGCCTCAGGACGGGGCACGCCCATACGTCCAATGATGATGTCACCAAAGTCACCAAGGACCTTTTGCATCTCCACTGCCACTGCTCTATCTCCTTTGATTACAATGCCAATCACTCCAATTCTTTTCATAGTATTCTCCTTTTTCCGTACAAAAAATGCCACCGCAAAGACGATGGCATAAAAGTCAATGAAACACTGCACCTATGTGCAGAGATGATTATGTCGCCGTCTTACACTCCGACCGAGGTCATCGTTTTGGATTGCTTTTTGTAAAATTAATATATACGATATTTTCTATTTTGTCAACATATTTTTATCGCGCGCACAAGCATATACTTGCACACTTGATGCTTGCACTTGAAAAATGGGATATTTGGATGAGTGACGAGGAAAGTACTGCCACAACAGGCCGTAGTGTACTTATCGTACATGAGGATTGGTGTGGGAGTGCTTGACAAAGTCAATCGCCAAATAGCAATGCATCTCTTATATCTTGCTGCCACACTTGATGCGCGCACTTGAAAAATGGGATATTTGGATGAGTAACGAGGAAGGTGCGTTTGCATCAGGTCGAAGCATACTTATCGTATGTGAGAATTGTTGCATAGTGCCTGACACAGTGAATCGCCAAATAGCACATTTTTCACCAGTTGTTTGATTCAGTCACACAGTGTTGATGCATGGGGGCTTCAACAAAGAATCCTTCCGCTTGCTTCACCCCTGCCATTGCGCCCATACGGTTGGCACGGAGAGCAAAATAGATGCCTTGTGCTTCTGCCAGCATAGGTGACATTTGTGAGCGGTGAATCTTGAATGATGCCACTTGTTTCAGTTGGTCTTCATCGCTGAATTCCACAAAGGTGTTTGCTCTATGGGTGTAATAGTATGCGATGATGTGGTTGGGCTTTATCTTTTTAGGGTCAAGGGTGAGACCATTGCGCTCTGCCACGATACGATAACTTGAAATGAAAAGTGCCGTGTTGGTGGCTCTGCCACACTTCAAGTGGTCGGGGTGCGTTTCGGTGGGGAGATGAGGGTCAGGGCAGAAAATCACGTCAGGCTCAAACTCATAGATGACTCTGCCGATTTCCTTTGCCAGTTCGTTTTCATCATAAGGTGCGCCGTCACCAAAGAGGAGCATTTCAAGTTCTGCACCCAAAAAGTCTGCGGACTCCTTTGACTCCTTAGCGCGGATTTCCGCCACTTGCTCAGCGGTCATATCAGGGTCGGAAGTGCCTGCCCCGCCGTCCGTGCAGATGAGGAATTTGATTTTTGCTTTTTTGTTGGTGCGCTTAATTTTGCACACAGTTGCCCCTGCGCCGATTTCAATGTCGTCAGGGTGAGGGCCGATGAACAAAAATCTGTCGTACTTCTCCACGTCAGGAAGAGGTGCGATGAGTTCAAGGATTTTGTCGTCACCAAGGACTTTGTCCAGTCCGCTGACCAGTTTCTTTTTCAGTTTGAAAAATGCCATATATTCCCCCTATCCCAAGATTGCTTCTGCAATTTGGGTGTAAATGTTTTCAACTTCTGCTTTCAGAGCGGTATAGCCGTCAGTGCCCACCTTTTGAGGTGTCAGCGACGCCATATCAAGAAGACCTGTGATGAAGGTGGTGGTGAGGGTTTTGGTGAGATTGTCCATCTCGTAATGTGCCGCCTCGTAAAGAGGTGTCCTTTCACTTTCCATCTTTGAAAGAGTGCCGTTCACTATGCCCTCATACCAAGTGGTGGTGAAGTTGGTGTTGATGCTGACGTTTGATTCACCAGAATAGTACTTCATAAGGAAGTTGGCACTGCCGATGAGAGAGTCGGGTGTTGTCACCACTCCGCTCTTGTATTCTCTATAATGTTTCTTGAATTGTTTGAGATAGATGTCTGCAAGGACAAATGATGCAAAGCGCTCTGTCTTCACGCCATTGATATTGTCTTCCTCACTTTCTGAGTTGAGCATAAAGGCAAGATAGATTGAAAGGTCTTTGCCTGCCCCTTCGTTTCCGCCAACAACTAGTTCGTTCATCAAATCATTGATGACTTCCTTTGCGCTGCCCCATTGTGTGGTGATTGTGTCAAGGCTCTCGCTGTAATCAATGCCAAGCATTGCAAGGATAAGACGTGACCAAGCAATATACAAGTTTGCGCCGTCATACTCCTCTGTATAGCCCTCTTTGAAGCAACCCATGACGCCCTCGATGAAGGAATAGTCATCACCCTTCAGTGCTATAGTTTCAAGGTTTTCAACAAAGTCGCACGCAAGAGGAAGAACTGTGGGCAATGTCTTGTAGTTGCTGACCACGGTGAAGATTGTTTCAATTGTGGGATCTGCAACCACCACCAAATCATAGAATCCCATAAGGGAGTTGATTGCACTTCGAATGCTCACTGCATCACTCTCAATGGTTGCGCTCATATCCTTCACAGAGGACACAACGCTTGAAAGATAGGTGGCAACTTCACTGGTGCTAGCACCCTCAAGTGAGCCGTCTTGCAGAGCCTCAAAGAGCCCACTGTTTGAACCGTCACCAAAGAGCATCGCCGTGTTGTAAGTGAACGAAACAAGGTTTTTTACACCACTTTCGGCATCTTCAAGTGCCTTTATGGTTTCTTCAGCACCAAGAGAGGCATGCTTGAAGGAGTCCCTGCCAGTCTGCATTTTGACAAGTTGATTGTGGGCGTTTTCTCTTGCTTCTGTTGTCAAGGTGGCGTCACCCATTATCTTTTCAATGTCCGCGATTGCCCTATTGTAAATGCCCTCTCCTTCACTGATGAAGGTGTGGAGCACGTCATAAACCAAGGTCTCAACGTCTGCGCCTGTAAAGCCGATTGAACGGACCACATCAAAGAAATTGTTGACGTCCACTTCACCGCCCACAAGGGCTTTGCCCTCTGCGGATTCAAGATAGTCTGCTATCCTTGAAATCTTGCCTTCTTGAAGACTTCCGCTTTCAATGACGTCTGCAAAAAACAGAGTCCACTCTCTTGCAACAACGTAGGTTGCAGGGGCTGAAAGTGCCTTGATTTCCGCCTCGGTCATATCCACTTTCCAACTGTTGTTTTGGGCTTTCAGTGCCACGCTGACAAGCCTATCAACCGTTTGAGGACGGGTGTCGACAGGTTGCTCGTCTTTGTCGCAAGCAGTGAAAATCATTGCCACCGAGGTGACAATCACAAGAAGTATTATCAAGATTTTTGAGGATTTTTTCATATAATTTCCTAGGACAAAATCACTTTTGTCTTTTGAGGGTATATTTCTTTTTGAACCCTGCAAGGAGGGGTATCAGGGTGTAGCCTACGGACAATGCCACGCCTACGTATGCCACAACGTCCGCGCTGTACATAAACTCAAAGTACAATCCAAACAGACGGAGCGCGCCGATGAGTGATGCGGTCATAAGCACGCTGACGGCAAAGGACGTGACAAAGGACACAAGGGAGTTGAGGGCATATTCAAAGCACTCGCTGGAAAGCAAGGTCTTTCTTGACATACCGGCTGAAAGCATTGCCGTCCTGCACTTTTCTCCGTTGGGACGAGATGCAACGGCGCTGGCAATAAGCACCATATACACAAGCACAACCATCACTATTGCAAGAGTGCCAACGAGGTCAAACACGTTGCCGAGGGACTCCGCATCCCACTTGTAGAGGGTGAGAGCATCCACTGCGTAATAGTTTTTCTTGACAAACTCTGAGCGGATTTTTTCTGCCATAAGGGTGGCATCGTCACTGACCACAAGGACGGTGTCTGCTCCCATACCGTATTCCGCTTCAAAGGTGTCGAGAGATGCGATGATATAGTTGCCGTTGAAGAGTTTGTGTCTTGTGATGCCGGCAACGGTGAGTGTTGCACTCTTGCCGTCAATTTCCACAGTGACCTTGTCTCCTACGTTTATGCCGTAAAGCTCTTGATAGGCCTTGTCGATGACGATATTGCCGGGAGTGAGCAAGATTTGCTTCATAGTTTCCTTGTCGTCACTGACAAATGCAAAATCAATGAGGTCAAGAGCCTTTTCACTGCCTATGATGTTGACGGTCTTGCCCTTGCCTGCCTCTACCATTTTGCCTTGACGCCATATAAGGGGCACTGCACTCTTCACGCCATCTACGTCTGCTATGCCCTCAAGGGTGGGGCTGTCCGCTATTGTAGAGTGGACGTTTGTCACAAGCACTTTGTCCTCAAACTCGGTAAGGTAGCCGGTGAATATGTCTGTGGTCACGCTCCACGCCATAAAGAGAAGCATTGTGACGGTCATGCCTGCGGTGAGGATTTGAAGCCGTGTATGTCTGCGCTCACGGAGTGTCGTCTTTGAGCCAAGTTGCACTGCGGGATTTCTAAACTTTGAAAGGAGTTTTGCCACTCCACGAAGGACAAAGGGCACGTTTACCACAAGAGCAACGAGAACAAGCACCACGTTGACAAGGGACAATGAGCCTTTTCCGCCCTTTGCGGTGAATTCAATAATCACAGACACCACTGCCACAAGAAGAAGTGCAATGGGCAATGCAGTCCAAAGGACTGACTTTTTCTTTTCATTTTCGTTGGCACGGACTGTGCGATTGAGGGTTGTGGCAATAGGCACAAGCACTGCAACAACTGCCGTCACAAAGCCTATGACCGCCGCACCAAACAATTTCAGTGCAGATATGCTGAAAGCAATCATTGAGGACAGAGTTGCTGCAAGAAGTGCTGCAAACACACCGCTTGCAAGCACTGAGCCGATGACTGCCCCTGCAAATGCCAAAATCAAAACTTCGGCAAGGAATATGAAGAGGATTTGTGATTTTGTTCCGCCAACTCCCATCAGTTTTGCCACGTACTTTCGTCTTTCACTGAGAGAGGTGAGGGATATGAGCACCACAAATGCTATTGCGATAACTGCCACTCCAAGGCCTGCAATGACAACAGGTGCAGACATTGAGGTGGATTGATTTTCAACGTATTTGACGTCCTTGCTTTCACTGACGGTCATATCCTTGTAGTCACTCATAGACTTGACCTCTGTGATAACTGAGGAGGTGCTTGCGCCCTCTTCAAGGACGAGATAGATTTCATTGTAGACGGCAAACTCACCGTAGATGAGACGAGATACACCTTTCACATTGCAAACCACAACGTGGGGACTGTCTGTGAGGAAATAGCCGTTGTTTTTGGCGATTGCCACAACGTAGAAGGTGAGTTTCTTTTCGCCAGATTCAATTTGAAGTGATGAGCCAACTTTGAGGTCAAACTCCTCTGCCATACTCTCACTGACCACAACGTTGTCTATGTTTTGGTCAAGGAGTGAGATGTCTCCTTCAACGACGTCAATGTCCGCAAGGGTTTCATAGTCCCCCTTGTCAAAACCACGGAGGGAAAGATATTGTCCGTTTGAAAGAGCGTACATGTTGAGGGTGGGCACAACCTTATCCACTCCCTCTATGCCGTCAAGTCCGCTGACACCGGTGATGCGGTCGCTGGTGGAGTTGGTTTTGAGGGTGACGTCACTGATGCCTGCCCCTGCCGTCTCCACTTGGAAGAGATAGTCATACACTGCATCCGAAAATGAAAGCATAGAAAAGACCAACGCCACCGCTATGGCAATCACAAGGACTGTGGCAACGGCGCGCAAAGGCTTTGAGGATATGTTTTTCAGTGCAAGTTTGAAGATCACTTTATTCTTCCGTCCTCAATTTCAATTCTTCTTGAAGCGTATCCTGCGTGGGTCAAAGAGTGGGTGACCATGATGAGAGTCACTCCACGTTTTTCATTGACTTCTTTCAAAATTTCCATAACTTGTCTGCCACGCTCGCGGTCAAGACTGCCTGTAGGCTCGTCAAGGAATATGACTTTAGGGTTGATGGCAAGGGCGCGGGCAATTGCCACACGTTGTTGCTCACCACCGCTCAGTTCATTGGGGTAGTTTTTCAGGCGGTCGGCTATGCCAAGTTCTGTGGCAAGAGCCACCACTCTTTCCTTGAATTCACTTTCCTTTTGTTTGTCAAGGACAAGGGGAAGGGTGATATTTTCATAAGCATTGAGATGAGGCACAAGGTTGTCGTATTGATAGACAAAAGCCACGTCGTGACGGCGGAGTGACGCCATATCGTCATCGCTCACTGTGGCAAGATTTTGACCTGCCAAAACCACCTCGCCGCTGGTGGGGGTGTCTATGCCGGCAAGGATATAAAGGAGTGTGGATTTGCCTGAGCCAGACTCACCGACTATTGCCACAAACTCTCCGTCCTCAACGGTCAGGTCTACGCCCTTGAGCACCTCGGTCTTTGCGCCGGTGTCAAAGGTCTTGGTTATGCCTTGTGCTTTCAATAGGATTTCCATAATGACCACCTTTCAATATATGAAAATATATATCTCAAAACATTATACCACAATATACGCCCACACTCAACACCCTTTTTGAAAAATGCCATCTTTTTGAAACTTTGGTTTCAAACGCCTATACGTGCAAGGAGTTTTGACAGTGGGAGCAACAACCTGTTGCAGTCTTTTCACCGCCGTGATATAATGGATTTATGAAAATTGACGAAGTTGTACAAAAAAAACCAAGGCTTCTCCTTCAAGTCTGTTGTGCCCCTTGCTTTTGCGGGTCTATTGAGGATTTGACCGCACGCTTCGACGTGACGGCGTTTTTCTACAACCCCAATATTCAACCAAAAGAGGAGTTTAACAAGCGTCTTGAAACACTTAAACAGTTGATTTTGCATTTTCCTGATGTAAAGTTGGTTGTGCCCGAACAAGATGAAAACTAGTATATTTCTTTTGTGAAGGGCCTTGAAAATGAAAAGGAAGGGGGCGCAAGATGCACCGCTTGCTTTGACCTTCGTCTTGAAAAAACTGCTGAATATCTGTCCTCACACAAAGACGACTACGACTTCTTTGCCACCACCCTCACCGTCAGTCCTCACAAGAATGCTCCCCTCATCAATGAAGTAGGCAACAAGATGGGTGACAAATACGGAGTGCAATATCTTGAAAGTGATTTCAAAAAGAAGGACGGCTATCTCCGCTCTATCCGCCTTTCAAAAGCACTGGGGCTCTACCGCCAAGACTACTGCGGTTGCACCTACTCCAACTGGCACAAAGATAATTGATAAACAAAAAACAAAATTGACAAAAAAATAAGGCACTGAAATCAGTGCCTTTTTTCATTGAACAAGCTGTATTTATTGAATATAAAAACGGCATATTTCTATGCCGTCTTTTTGTTTACTTTGAGTATTTCTTTTCGATGTCGGTGATCATATCAAGACGGCGTTGATGACGTCCGCCTTCGTATTCTGCGGTGTACCATGCCGTGACAATGTCCTTTGCTTCATCGGGAGTGATGACTCTGCCACCCAATGAAATGATGTTGGCGTTGTTGTGGTTTTTGGTGAGCTGTGCCATATAAGTGTTGGTGACAACTGCGCATCTGATGCCGGGCACTTTGTTTGCAGAGATTGAAATGCCAATGCCTGTGCCACACATGATGACACCTGCGTCACATTGACCGCTTGCCACTGTTTCAGCCACCTTAAGGCCGTAGGTGGGATAGTCCACTGAGTCTGTAGAGTTTGTGCCAAGATCCACCACTTCTGCCCCAAGGGCTTCAAGAGTGCTTGTGACGGCGTCTTTCAAGACGATGCCACCATGATCACAACCGATTGCAATTTTCATAATGTTCTCCTATATTATTAGTGTATACATTATACTATACATAAAGTAGTATTTCAAGAGAGTGCTTGAATATTTCTATATGCAATTTCTAAAAGGTTAGGCTTGTATAGAAACGCAATAAAACCGCGATATTTAGATGCATAACAAGAAAGAAACACCGAGGGTAGACCGCAGTGTACTTGGCGTACATAAGGGTTGCACTCGGTGTGTCTGCCGATGTTAGGCGCTAAATAGCGCGGTTTTACTTATTTCCTATCACGGGAGGTTTCTTGCCCACCACAGGAGGTGCTTTGGGAGCATCTGCCTTGGGTGCTTCGGGGGTTGCAGGCTTTTGTCCTACAACGGGAGGCTTTTTGTCGCCTACAACGGGAGGTGCTTTGGGTGCTTCTGCCTTAGGTGCAGGAGTTGCAGGTTGAGGTGTGGGTGCTGCCTTGGGTGCAGGGGTTGCCTTGGGGGCTGCTGCTGACACTGCGGTTGCGGGGTCAACACCTTCTGCCATAACCTTTTGACCGATGACAGGAGGCTTCTTCTTGCCAACGACGGAGGGCTTTGAAGGACGAGGTTTGACAGGCTCGGGAGCGGGCTCAGGAGTGGGCTCAGGAGTGGGCTCTGCCTTGGGTTCTTCTGCCTTAGGTGCTTCGGGTGCTTTGGGCTCTTCTGCCTTGGGTGCAGGAGTAGGTTCGGGCTTCACTTCTTCCTTCTTGGGCTCTTCGGGTTTTGCTTCTTCCTTCTTCTCTTCTTCGGGCTTGTCGCCGTCAGGAGTATCATCGGGAGTATCGTCGCCGCCTGCTGTCTTCTTGGCTTTCTTCTTCTTGCCTACAACGACGCCAGTGACCACTGATGCGAGGGCAACTGCTCCACCGCCACCGCCGCCGACTGCGTACCAAATCCATTCGGGCAAACCTTCTTCAATCACTGCGGGCTCAACCTTGGCAAGGTGGAACACTGCGATTGAGTCGATGCGGTCTGTGGTGAATTCAAGATAGCCATCTTCATACATTGTGTAGTCTTCAAGCATATGGAGATAGCCGTCTTCACCAACTTGATAGAACACATATTCATCAACGTCGTGTTCAAGATAGAGATACAAGGTGACGTACACGGTGCCGTTGGGTTGGACAACGTTCTTGTTTTGCATCATGCGGAGGTGCATGACCACTTCAAGGGTTGCTGTATGGCTTGCGGTTGACACGTAAGGAGTGAAGGTGTCGATGTCCATGAAGTAGTTGTACATTTCGTCACTTTCAACCCATTCGGTCAATTCTTGCACTTTGAGGGTGACGCCAGATGCCACAACGCCAACACCGTCAAGATATTCAATCATAAAGTCTTCATTGCCGAGAGTGAGGACACTGACTGTGTATGCGCCGTGGTTGCCACTGAGACGATAGTTGCCGTCTGCGCTCTTTGCAGGGCTGTCGGTCACGCCCACTTCAATTGAGGTGTAGCCGTCTTCTGCTGCTGCAACCTTTGAACCACTCTTTTCAAGATATTCGATGACAAATTCATAGACGCCTGCACCGGTTATAACCTTGTCTGCAGACACTTTCTTGTCACCTGATGTGAATTGGACTTGGAATTTTTCTGCATCCAAATCATCACTGTCAACGCCGTATTTTGCCTTGTATGCTTCTGCAAAGTCATACTTGAAGGTGATTGTCAAGGTTTCGGGGAGGACAAATGCGCCGGTTTCATCAAATGATGCTACGCTTCTGCACTTGTCTTCAAGGATTGTCACTGTGATAGGTGCTTGACTGACCTTGAAGTTGAAGGTTGCTTTGTAGTTGTTGTAGTTGGCAAGGATTGCGTCTTTTTCGGTTGCGATGGTTGTGGGTGCGGTGTAAATCACTTCAACCATATATGAGCCTGCGTCTTTAACCTTGCTGACTTCTTCGTTGCCATCTGCGGTGACCGCATAGATGACGATTTCGAGGTTGCCTATGACGGTGTTTACGTCTGCACTTGCAACACCTGCGAGAGTGCTTGTGACTGCGTCTTCGATGTCATCTGCAAAGTCGTATTCGTGATAATCAAATCCGCCAAGTTCGGGTGCGACTTCCATGCTGGTCTTATTGACTGTCATGGTGCGGGTGATTGTTGTTGATTGTGTATATTCGCCGATGGGCTTTGTGAAGGTTGCAACAACTGTATACGTGCCTGCGTTCTTCACTTCAGTGACGAGATACTCATCTGCAACCACGTCGCCTGCGTAGAACTTGATGTCGCTGGTGACGCCACTGAGTGCGCCTGTCACTGAAAGTTTGCCGTTTTGTGCATTTCCGTCATAGGTGACTGTGGTGTCCTTCACGGTGATGCCTGTGAGTTCAGGGATTGAGATGAGGAGTTTTGCATCTGCTCCAACGACGAATGTGTAGTTTTGTGCGTCAAGGCATGCTGTGTCAATTGCCACTGCGTAATATTGACCTGCTTCAAGTTTGTCGTTGGGTCTTGCATCGGTGGGCATATCAACAAAGTCTGTGCCGTTGAAGAAGACAAACTTCACTGCGTTTTCACTGATGACGCTGATCTTGTTTGCGCCGTCGCCGTTGACGAATCCTGCGTATGAGAGGACGATTTCAGGGAGTGTGCCAAGATAATCTGCCTTGTAGCTGTATTCGTCACTGCCACGTTTTGCGCTGACTGTCAAGGTCTTCTTGCCGATGACAACTTCACTGCCGTCCACTGATGAATAACTGGGGATGAGTGCATAGTTTGTTGCACTGCCACCGAGGAGGGTTGCCTTGTAGGTGCCAACCACTGTTTGCTTGTTTGCATTGGTGACGATTGAAGGTGTGGAGATCTTGTCGCTGAGGATGACGTATGCGCCGTCAGCTGCTTGGACCATTGCGCCGTCAACAAGGTTGTAGCGGAGTGCGTTTTGTTCTTCAAGGCTCAGTGCTCTCCAGAAATCATCGTATCCAAGAACGTGAGTCAATTCATCAATGTATTCAACGTATCCTCTGCCGTCAACAACTGTGACTTCGGTTGAGCCAATCATATAGACGAGGTCGAAGTCATAGGTGCTGGGGTCATCGCCGTAGGTTGCGGTGATGCCGTTGAGGACGACCGTCATTTCACGTTGCTTGATGTTGCCCTTGATGACGTAGCTTGCGCCGGTTGCGGTGTAGTTGAGATAGGTGTAGTCACCAGGTGTGCCGCTGAGTGCGCCGTCTCCGAAGACAAACTTGATGTCACTGACGCCTGCGTTTGAGCTGGTGTATGCCACTGTGTACTTGCTTGTGTCAAGGGTGACCTTGGTGTTGTCTGTGCCGATGAATCCGCCTGCGGTGCTGATTTGATAGTCAGTGCCGAGGACACCACCGAAGACCTTTGTGCCGTCATAGAGTTTGTCAAATGCGGTTGTGCCGTCCATCTTTTCAACTGCTATGGTGACAGCCTTGGGAGTGATGTTGCCAACTGCGCTTTCATCAACGTTGACTGCCACTGTGCTGTGGCCGTCGATTGCTGCGTCTTTGTGGATGATATAGTAAGTTTTGCCTGCGCGTGTGTACGTGCCAATGACGTATTCTGCTGCGGGTTTCACTGCAAGAGCGTTGTATTCTGCCATGGTGAGCACGTACATTTGCTCTGTTGCAATGGGATAGTAGTAGATAGGATTGCCTTCGCCGTCTGTTGCAGGAAGTGCACCGAGAGCGGGAATTTGTTCAAGACCTGCGATTTCATCTGAGCTTGCAAAAACGGGATAGTAGTTGACCTTTGAGGTTGACAAGTTCTTAAGCTCAATGCCGTAGAGTTTTGCGGACTTGACACCGTCAATGACACCTTCACCGTCGTAGACGTTTGCATCAACGTAATGTGCTGCAAGGACGTTGACTGAGTAGGAGTCGGTTTCTTCTGCGTACTTGCCTGTCAAGGTGTACTTGATCTTGCCAATTTCAATTGAGGTTGTGCCGTCATAGACCTTTTCACCAACGTTTGCGCTGACAAGCATAGGTGCGGGAAGGATGCTTTGACGTGTCACCCAAGTGGTTGCACTGTTGATTTCGTAGTTGGATGCAATGTCTTCACCTTCTGCATCGACATTTTCAAAACCGATGATGCGGAGGCGGACGTTTTGTTCACCAACGTTCTTTGTTTCAAATGTTGCATCAAACTTAAGTCTGATATGGTCTGCATCGGCTGCGAGGACACCAAGACCACTCATATCGTTTGCTTTTGCATGTGCTGTTCTTGTGCCGTCGTAGACCTTTGCTTCAACGGTGATATTGTTGTTTGCGGTGACAACTCTACGTGCCATAGGTGCAACTGCAACACATTCAAAGTCCCCGACTGCGCCTTCGGTGAGGACAACGTTTTGTGCCTTGTATTCACTTGTTTCGCCGTCCCAGACGTATGCCACGATTTCGTAGTTGTTGAGGGCATCAGGGTTGGTTGTTGTAAGGCTCAATCCGCTGACGAGGACGTTGTGCTTGACAACTCTGCCACTTGAATATGCAACGTTTGCATTGGGTGCACCGTCAATGGTGTAAGTGAAGTTGACTGCGTCAAAGTCATAGGTGATGACGCCGATTTCATCTGCCCACGTGGTTGCATCCATATCGATGTCAGACACAAGGCGGAATGCATTGCCGTCACCCTTCATAACGTCACTGCCCTTCACAAGTGCTTGATTTTCTCTGCCGTTGTATTGTTTGTCTTGGTCATAGTTGACGTTCAGTTCAACCTTTGCTCTTGAAATTTCAACGTCAAGACCTGCATATGCAGTCAGTTGTTCTGCTGTAAAGCCTGCCTTGTAGTTGCCACCTGCCACTGTGACCGTGTCAACGGTGACGTCTTTTGTGCCAACGGTTGCGCTTGAAGAATTTGCTGTGACTGAAAGACGTACGTCGCTTGCATCGTCACCTGCGCCGTAAACACTATCTTTGAGGGTGACGTTGACGTCCACTGCCGTCTTGCCGTTGTAGGTGCGATCCACTGCGTCAATTGCCACAATGTCCTCAAGGGCGATTTCTCTTTGGGTGATTGTGCCGGGGACGAGGGACAATGAGAGGCGATATCCGTCTGCAAGGAAAACGCCATATTCATACACGCTATCATCACAGTAGAAAGTGCTTTCTGTGATTCCGGGGAACACAAGCACGAGGTTTGTTGCAAAGTTGTTGGTGACGTTTGCGCCGTTGAATGAGATTTCATCAGCGATATAGAATTCCAACTCAGCAAGCATACAATCGTTGTCAATGACGATGTTGTCTTTGGTGATTGTTGCAGTGCCGTCGTAGACCTTGGTGATGTTGAAGAATCTCTTTTCAATGACGAGTGCTTCCCCTGTGATCTTGATTGTTCCGCCGTCCTTTGTTCTCACAACGTCGATGACCACTTCATCTGCGCCTACGAGGACATAGTTTGCGCTGTCTTCGCCAACCAGAACAAATGCTGAGAATTGAACTGTCTTGTTGTCACCTTCGGTGAAGTCGGTGAACAGTGCTGTGAAATCAACGTGGACGTCGTCTTCAATGCTGACAAGTTGGTTGCTTACGTCAAACATAAACAACTTTTCATTGTCACCGAAGACTGCGTTTGCGGAGTTGTTGAACACTTTGCTGTTTGCATAAAGACCGCTTTGGTCAACTGATGCAAAGTTGATTGCTTTGGGTGAAATTGTAAGTGCGTATGCGCTGAGGTCTGCCACGTCAACAACAAAGTTCTTGTTGGATGAGGTGAACACGTTGCCCACTGCCACGCCGTAGCGGTAAGTGATTGCGCCCTTCTTAAAAGTGCCGTCTGCTTGTGAAACGCCGTCGTATCTTTCACCGAAACTATCAAAGTCTGCTCCGTTGTAGATTGCTCTCACAAATGAGCCGTTGATGACTGTGCTGAAATCAACTGATGTGAATGGGTTGTCTTCTACTGCAAAGCCGATGCCGTATGCGCTGTCCATATCACCATAGACCTTGTCGGTTTTGGTGAAGGTAGGATATACGGTGACGGTTGCGGGGGTGATTGACATCTCATAGGATTCAACCAAGGTGTTGTAGCCTGAAATCACGTTGCTGTCTGCGTCGTAGACCTTGACTGCAAGTGCGTCAACTGTGACAACATAGTTGCCCACGTCACTTCCGCTGATTGTAGGAGTAAATTCAATGCGATAGCCTTCGGGGAGGTCGCCACCAGTGACGGTGAGGCTGAATCCTGCATTGTCCCCTGCGGTGATGACAACTGAATCAAGAGCCTTGTTTCCGTCGTAGACCTTGGTCATTCCGCCGGCTGTTCTTACGATGACGATTGATTTTGCTTCGGGGAGTGCCTTCTTGACGATGATTGTGACACCTTCGGTGAGAGCAAAGTCAACGTTTGCGTTTGATGAGGTCAATTCTGCACCAACGATCATTGTGTAGAGTTCAAAGCCGAGAGCGGTTGAAGGATCGCCGTTTTGTGTAAATGACCACACTGCTGTCAATGCGTCTGCATATCTATAGTCGTCAAGTGAGTAGACAACGTCGTATGCGCCCTCTTCGGTGTAGACAAAGTTTTGTCCACTGTTGGGGGTGACGGTGACTGTGCGTTTTGTGATGGTGAAGGCTTTGCCTTCAATGTCGATGACAACCTTGTAGTTGCTGTCTGTGTCAAAGGATGAGGTGCTTGCGCGATATGCATATTCACCAACGTCCTCACCTGCTTCACGGGTGATGAGGCCGTCACCTGTCATTGTGATGACGTCACCTGCTGATGAAACAACGGTTGCATTTTTGATGACTGAGGTGATGTTTGATGCATTGACACTTGCAGGAAGTGTGGCTGCATCAATGGTGAAGTTGATTGCGCTATCGTTGTCGCCGTAAACCTTGTTGCTGCTGACGGCTGTCACAACGATTTCTCTTTGAGTGATAGTATGCTTTGCTTCAACGAGGACAGGGAGTTCATAGTTGTCTGAAAGTGCTCCGTTTGACACAAGGGTGTCGAAACTGAGCTTGTATGAGCCCACGTCCTTGCCTGCGCAGTTGTCTTGGTTGAGGTTCTTTCCGCCGAGGAGAATCCACACACTGGGGAGAGGCAATGAAAGACCTGATTCGGGGGCGAAGGTGTAGTTTACTGCATCCCATGCTGCAAGGTCCTTGCCAACAAGACCGCTGACGGTGTAGCCAAATTCTTGGGCATCGCCAAAGACACCAGTTGTTGATTTGATGGTGATGGTGACTGCCTTCTTGTTGATGTAGTAGTTCATAGGTGCAGGATCATCGGTGATATAACTATCATTGTCGATGTGCATTGTGAAGACGTATTCGCCCACGTCAGTAGGACGGACGTTTTCTTCAAAGCCTTCAAAGTTATATTTGATGAACTCAACTGCATCTTCGTTTGAGATTGTATAAGGCACGGTTGTAGGTGCGCCTTCATAGTACACTGAGTTGTTGAGCACTTCGATGTCAATGTATTCACGGAAGTAGAAGTAGACGTCCATAACTCCGCCTGCTTGTGTTTCCATGATGTCGAGAGTGCCGTCCACGCTGTCCATAAACAGGGTGAAGGTTGTGCCGTCAACTGTGATGGGTGCTTGTTCAAAGGAGATATCCTTTGAGGTGGGATCATCTGTTATCCACAAGGGGAAGAGGTCTTCTCCACCGCTGTTGACCATCAACTTGTAAGGCACGTAGGGGCTGTCTTCGTCGATTGCATAGTCGATGACTGCGTTTTGACCACGCTTGTATGCGGTCTTTGCTCCACCGCTGACCATAGTGACGTCGGTTTGTGTAGTGAAAATGCCGTTGTCAATATGACCGGTCACGTAATAAGTGGTGGCGTCTGAAAGGATATAATATTTGTTCAGTTCACTTCTGTTGCCTGCTTGGTCAACCATCCAGAAGAAGAACACTCTCATACCTGAGCCAAGTTCGTTGTTGAGAGCAAGGTCAAGGTCGTTGAGGTCGCCAAGACCGTCTGCTGTAAGTGAAGTGTAATAGTCAAAGTCGTAGGTGGCAAGGTCAGCGTATCCTGCGTCGAATGCGTTGGCAAAGGCTTTGATTGAGGTCTTTCCCCCTTCGCCAGTGGTGAAGTCGGCGTCGCTTGTCACGTTCTTCATTGCGTAGTACACCTTGATTTGGCTGCCGAATTCCGCCGCTAATTCATCCATAAAGTCAAATTGTCCGGGGAAAGTCCAACTGTCGGTGAACCAACTTCTATCGCCGATGTCGGGGATTTCAAAGTCGCTTATTTCAACGATATATTCCCCTTCAAGTTCGTCACGATTCATAAGGTTGGGGGTGACGGGGGCGTTTCTATCCACACGGACGTAGACACCGCTTGCATATTCATTGTCGGTGCCCTTGTCAGTGTATGTAATCAGGTTTTCTGCATTAAGGTCAACACCTGTTGCAATGTCAAAAGGTGTGACGTAGTTGTAGTTGAAGTAGATATCGTTGCCCTGTTCGGTTGTTTCAGGCACTGCGCCAAAGGTGACTGTCCAGACTGCTTTGCCTGCGCCGTCAAGGGCGTATGTGACCGTCACTTCCTTGCCTGTGCCTTCGTTGAGGACAAAGGTGTTGCCATTTCCACCAATGATTGTGCCATCCTTGACGAAAATATTGGCGGTTGCTTCATTTCCTTTGCTATCAATGTAATTGAAGGTGAGGGTGTTGCCTGAAAGGTTTGCCTTGTCTTGTGTCAAGGAGATGACGAGGGGTGCGCCTGCTGCCCAGTCGGTGTTGGCAAGATCCTTTTCACCTGCACTCTTTTCAAGGGTGTGGGTTGCCTCTTCGTAGTCCACCTTCACGTAGTATGAGATGACGTTCTTTTCAGGGTCAAATCTTCCTGACAAGTCCATCTTGTAGAAAGTGAAGAGATAGTATCCAACACCAGTTGCGTTTGTGCCCGTGCCATTTTGATTGTCAACACCATATTGCAAAACGCCGTTTTTGTAGATGGAATTTGCATAGCCAGTTTCAAAGTCATAGACAAAGGACAAGCCGTTTATTGCAAAAGGGAACCTCTTGAGCAAGTCTTCTTTACCCCAGTTGGCGGAAGTCAACTGTTCAGGAGTGTCTGCCTTGACCACTGAATAGAACCAGATATAGGGTGTGTGACCTGCTTCTGCTTCGGTCTCGTCTTCGTTGAAGTCAAATGCGAGGACTGAAAGGTTGTGCCAGCTGAGAGCATCCCAACCGCCCTTGGTTGCAAATTCGCTTGATTCAAGAGCATATTCCTTGGTGTCATCGATGAAAGTTTCCATGTCTGAAGGGTCATGGAGGTCAATACCGCTGATGTTGATTGCTCTTGTGATTTGTTTGTCGCCGTAGTCGGTGACTGTCACGTTGAAGTTGCCGTTTCTTGAGAAGTAGGTTTCAACAACGACTTCTGCTCTATGGGTTTTGGTGACTCTAAACCAACCGCAAACCACGTCGTTGCCGTCGTCATCAGTAGTCATTATTTCTATCAATGCACTGCGATATATTCCATCGTCACCTTTTATCAAATCACTGGCGACCGCTTCTGATTCTGCGTTATCTTTTACAGCCCCATAGAGATAAAATATCTTTTGACCGATTTGCACTGACTTAATGCCTGATGCAAACCATTGTGTGTCTTTGGTTGCTGTATCAACAATTTTATTGCCATCACCATCAAAACGGCCGTAGCCATATGTATCGGTATAGACAGAGGTCACACTCTTGTAGTACGTTTTTCCGTCGACACTTCTGCCGTCTGTTTTTGCATTGACATAGCTCAGGTGATAAGCATTACCACGTTTGTCAGCATAGTCTGCATTTGCCTTATATAAATCAAGAATTTGGTCTTCTAGATTTTGCGTTATATCTTTGTCGCCTTCCAGCCTTTTGCCAGATGTATCAAAGTTTTCTGCCAGACAAACTTCTTTGTAGTAGGTCGTGTTAGAATCCAGCAACAGTCCGGTGTATTCTACAAAATTGTCTATGCTTTCTTCAACAAAGACTTTTTCTTCCAGTGTTTGGTCATTGTATGCTTGTCTTTCTTCGCTTGTAAGAGGGACAAGTCTGCTGGGATAGTAATTCCATCCCCCACCATTCGTTTCATCTGCGCGGAAAGGCTCTGCACCGATGACATTCATGACGGGTGCTTCATTGTCCTTGATGAAGGTTGAAGCACTGTCTGCATATTCAGTGAGAGTGATGTCAAACTTCAAAGTGATGTTTGAAACAGTCATAACCGCTCCGTCATCCCACGTCGCTTGAACACCACCACCGAAAGCAAATGCAAGTGCAAGGTTGGGGGTGTCTGCGGTCAAGGTTGCAGTGTGTGACAGTGTGATGTCATTGCTGCTGTTGTATGAGAAGCCAACCTTGTCAAGGCTTTGTCCGTCAATTTCTGCTGAAAGCTTTTCTGCATCAACCATCTTGTCTGTTGCCATTGCCTTGAGACCTGAGTTGTTTCCGTAATTCTTTTTAAGGCGTGCAGTCAAAGTCGCAGTCACGGTCACGTCTGAGTGAGATGTCACCAAGTTGGTGAGGAAGCTGCTCATATCATAGTTGAACACAGCAAACAACTGGTATTTGTATGATGAGTAATCATCCATACCAAAGCTAAACGTTCCTGTGCCGCCATTGATGATAAGCGAACTGCTAGTCTTACTATTTTTAATAGCATTAAGGTTGTCTGCGGAGAAAGTCGTGTTGCCAAATGTTTCAGTGTAGGACCAACTTCTCGTGCCACCATTGTTTCCGGGGAAGCCGATGATGTCCGGGGTCAATTCGCCGTGGTCACCAGTTGCACGCTTCAATGTGCCTTCTTCGTCCGCTTGTGCCACTCCGTCAACGAGGTTGCCTGCAGGGCTTGCAAAAATCATCGCAAATGCCATGATAAAGCAAAATGCCAAGATGCCGATTCTTGCGATTTTGATTGCGTTCAGTTTGATACTTCTCATAATTCACCTCTAAAGCTCAACGAGCATTGTGAGTTTACAAAATGTTGGGATAATCTTGTGGTCTTTTTGGTGACTTCTCACCCGAGCCTAGTCGCGCTCTCACACACATATACGCACGCCTACACAAAATTATACAAAAATATGATATATTCGTTAAGTTAAAAAGTCAATACCCTATTTTACGAGCAGGGCAATTCACCCCATTACATCACCGATTTTGGGGCAAAAAATTTTTTGCGAAGATTGTTGAAACTTGTTTTTTGCGGTTTTTTTACAACAAAAAAAAGGAGGAGATTGCTCTCCTCCCATTTGGATTTTTTTGCTTTCAAATTGCCCTAAATTTGGCGGACAATCCCTATTTCAATTTTACAAAGCCGTCATCGTCACAGCGGACGGTTTCCGTTCTGTATGATGACGCGTCACTGTCACCAGGCATAAGATGGTTTCCGTCATAGTCACGGTGGCGCATTTCAAACAGTGTGCCACGGAGTGCGATGACGTCCTCGTTGGACATTGCTGCGGTGGGCACGACGTAAGTGACGCCGTCCTTTGTCACGGTGGGAGCGTCATAGAGATATGAGCTGAGCACCCATTCTCTCACAGGGTTGTGCCCTGCTGTTGTCACCATATTCTTCAAACCTGCAAAGTAGGGTTTGATGATGACGATTGTGGTCACTGCCATAACTCTATTGGCGGCAAATGCCATATCGTAGGGATATGTGTTTTTGTCCCATTGGAGTGTTTCATTGTTCCAATCCGCCATACCAAGGAAAGGCACGACAAGGCCAGTCAAGACGTAATAGTCTATTGCCACGTTGTAGCGGAGCACAAGGGTTTCGATAGCTTCAAGATAGTTTTCGGTGGGTGAGTAGTTGCCTTCGTCCACAGTGCCGTCACCATTCAACAATTCAACGTAGGGCTTTTGACTCCAAGCGATTTTGGTGTCTGCAGAGGTCTCGAAGAAAGGCATTGAGATATAACTGTCCATTTGGATGTGTCTTGACGGCGTGAGATTAAGGTCAATTGCACCATTTTCTGCCACTTGCTTCAAAAGAATACTGCTTGCAACTGTCACCACGCCACCCATTGAGTGGGCTGCGGTGCGGATTCTGTCGTCCCCTTTGTATTGAGGATAAAGGCTGTCCACATAGCCAAATGCTCTGAGATATTCACCGACAAACATCTCTGCCACTGAATATCCGCCGATGGCTTCGTCCTCTTCGGTGTATACGTATTCACCTGTTACGTCGTCAAAATACATTGCTTGCACGCCGTTGTCTCTTGACCAAATTCTGTCCACAACGGTGGTGGGAGCGCCCACTGCACCAATGCCTGCACCGTCTATGGTGTCGGCAAAGCGTTCATAGTGGAAGTAGAACACGTTGTATGGCTCTCTGTTGACTGAACAACCGTCAAACCAATATTTTGAAAGGTCGTGCTCCTCTCTGTACAAGTCGTTGTCAAAATAAGGATGTTCTCCCCCTGTGACGTATTTGTTGTAGATTGAACTTCTCACTTCCTCTGCTCTATTTTCCGTGGTCATATACACCGCACCATCTCTGCCTACGCCCAATTGCAATCCGTGGATGATGATAAGGGTGGGCTTTGCAGGGTCAAAGTGATTGCGGATGTTGTCCTCATCGTCTGCAGGCACTTCAATGACTTTGCTATAGTCGTTTTCGTCATAACCAGTGATGATGAAAAGACCTTGGTCACTGAGAGCGGGATATTTTTCTTCGTTCAGTTCAACGGTGGTGTAATCCACGGTCTCTGTCAAGACGAGTTCGTCAATGATAGGATATCTGTTGTCGGTGTCGGGGGTTGTGTCGTCAGTGGGATTGCAAGCAACCATACCCACGCACAACACCAAAACCATTGTTATTGATATGAAAATAAGTGTTTTTTTCATAATTTCACCCCATATTTCTCTAGGATAAACTATACATCTAAAAGGGCAATATGTCAACACTGAACTCCGCCCACAAACACTGAAAAGGTCACTCTTGAAAATTTTTCAATATGGTATATAATGAAATCAACAAATCTTAGGAGAAAATTATGACACCCGGAGAAATTGTCGCCATCGTCATTGCAGGGGTGATAGTGTTGTTTTTCACCGCTCTCATCATCCGCACCGCTCTCAACAAACCCAAACACGCCCCTGTGGAACTTGCGCCCCCTGTCCAAATTGACAAGGACAAGGCCGTCCAGCACCTGCGTGAGGCCGTCCGTATCCCCACAGTGACTATGGTTGAGGACTACGTGGACAACGTCCAACCCTTCATAGACTACCGCAACTGGCTTGAAAAGGCATATCCCCTTCTCAACGAGAAGGCGGAGCGCACTATCATTGCGGACTATAGCATCATCTATCACCTTAAAGGCAAAAATCCTGCCCTGAAAGGCGGATGTTATCTCAGCCATATTGACGTTGTGCCTGCCCCTGTTGACGGATGGGAGCACCCTCCCTTCTCTGGTGAGTTGACTGATGACGGATATATCTACGGCAGAGGCACACAGGATATGAAAGGTCATATGATCGCTCTTCTTGAAGCGGTGGAGTATCACCTCAGTCAAGGCAAAGTCTTTGACCGCGACCTATATCTCTGTTTTGGACACGACGAAGAGCCGGGCACTTCAATCGTTGGTGCATCAAGCATAGTCAAACACCTGAAAGACAAGGGTGTGGAAATTGAATTCGTCATAGACGAAGGTGGCACAGTCATTGACGGCAAAATGCTTGGCATACCTCACACCGTTGCCCTCATAGGTGCGGCGGAAAAAGGAAACGGCGACCTTGAAATCGTGGTGAGAAAGTCTGGCGGACACGCTTCAAACCCCAATCCCCCTACGGCGGACGGCGTCCTTGCAAATGCAATTTGCAAAATTGAAAAGAATCCTATGAAAACCCGCTGGACTGCCTTGACAAAAGAAACCTTCAAGGAACTTTCTCCTTACTGCGGTGGCAGTGCTCTTGGCAGAATTTTCAAGTTTGCTCTCACCAACCGCGACGTTATGTCCCCTCTTGTCAAATTCATCTTCACTTTGGCAGCCCCTATGACAAACGCACTTGTCCGCACCACCTTTGCACCCACTATGCTTTGGGGCAGTGACGCAAGAAACGTCATACCAAAAGAGGCAAAGGTCAACATCAACTATCGTATGATAACCGGTGAAAAGGCGGAAGACGTCAAGGCATATCTTGAAAAACTGCTGAAAAAGGACGTGAAAAAGGGTCGTGTTGAGGTGAAACTCCTGAACTACTCCAACCCCTCTGCCGAAGCAGACGTCCACTGCACCGCCTATGAAAACATACGTAGGTCAATCCTTGAAACCTTTGACGACATCGTAGTTGCACCCTATATGTTCATCGCGGCAAGTGATGCAAGATTCTATAACCCTTTGACGGACAACGTGTTCCGCTTTGGACCTTTCATCAACTCTCTTGACGACCAAGCAAGAATACACGGCATAAACGAGCGTCTCCACGTTGACCAACTTGAAAAGGCAACCGCTTTCTTCATCCGTTGCCTTGACAACACCCTTGCTGAGTAAGACTTGTTTTTGAGGTTTAGACACCTGCAAATCTAATCCGCAACAAACTTAATCACCCCGTCTAAAACCGCTGAAAGATTAAAATTTCGGCGGTTTTTTGTTGTTTTCTTGTGGTGAAAAATATTTGTGATACAACATTTTGAATTTTAAAAAATTTTGTCGCAAAAGATTGAACTTTTTTCTTCAGTCGTGATACAATCCAAAAACACGAAAAAAAGGAAGTGCACTGTGGACTTGACAAACTCAAAAACACCTATACCTATGGACAGCAAAATCCAAAAACTTGTGATTTTGTTCGTTTTTGAGAAGATGGCTATACCCCTTACGGAAGCCACCGTCCTTGACGTATGCTCTTCTGAAAACGATTGGCTCAGTTATATGGAGTGCAAGCAGTATCTTTCAGAGCTTGTAGACACCAATCTTGTGTACAGAGTGCCCAAAAGCGAGTGCTTGAACATAACCCAAGACGGCATATCCTGCCTTGCATTGTTCTTCACCCGTATCCCCTCTTCAATCCGTGACGAAATCACCGCCTACGCACGCGATAATCGTATGAGATTTAAGAAGCGTCAGTCCTATTTCTGCGACTACTCCAAAAACGCTGACGGCACATACACAGTCATCATGAAGATAAACAACGAAAGCACCACTCTTATGGAGTTGAAGATGGTTGTGGCAAACCGCTCCCTTGCAAAGTTTATGTACAAGAGTTGGGTAGACAAAGCCTCACAAACCTACGCCCTCCTCCACGACACTTTGCTTGATTAAGACAATTAAAAAAGACACTCAATTGAGTGTCTTTTTTTTTAAGATATATTGCTTCGCAGTTATATTTTGCTTTGCAAAGTTATATTTGCCTACGGCAAGTGATATTGCTCACTCTGTTCGCAGTTGTGGTGAGAAGCAATACGCACTTTGCTTATTCGTTGCGTTCTTATACTAGCACTCACAATGAGCGAAGACGAAACGCGAGGAGCAGCGGCGACGAGGAAGGGAGCGCCGAGCACCAGACGAGAGTACGAAGTTGCGGGTGCGCTCTGTTTTTTTTGCACCAACGCAACGAGTGGCATAATGAGGCGACGCCGCTTAATGTGCGAGAGCCGAGTGTTGCCCTGCCAGTAGGGCTCTGCCGAATGGCAGAAGGGGGAAACACGTGAGGAAGGGGGACATATGCTTAGAGGAGTTCGCACACAATTAGTAAAAAAAGCACTCAATACGAGTGCTTTTCTTGACAATGCTATTCGCGATTTAGTGCGTTTTTTAAATTTCTATCAATACATTATTATTCTGTAACGGATAGTCCACACACTCTCTTACAAGGGCGGGCACGTCTTCAAAATAGACTTTCTTGGTGATGAGACCGTCAAGTTTGACGATTTTGTTGGCAAGAAGGTTGATTGCGGTGCTCATTTCACCATATCCGTCACCGACACCCTTCACGGTCAGTTGCTTTGAAAGGACAATGTCCATATCAAGTTGGTGCTTCTTGTGGGTAGAATAGCCTGCGATGAGGACAACGCCGTTTTCCTTGACAAGGCGCGCTGCATTGACAAAGGGGATTCCGTCTCCACCACAGAAAACTGAAAACTCACACTTGCGTCCGCCGGTGATTTCATCAACACGTCTTTCAAGGTTGTCAAACATAGGATTGAGTGTATAATACACTCCCCAGCTTTCTGCCACACGGAGTTTGTCCGCGTCCATATCCACCAAGATAGGCACAAGTTGATAATATATAGCCAACTGTGACAGGATAAGACCAATGGTGCTTGCCCCTACGATGACAACGTAGTCACCCTTTCTTGAATCCATACTTTCAATGATGTTGCTGCCAAGAGCAATATAGTCGGTGAAGATGGCTTCATCATCGGTGATGCCGTCGGGGATTGCGTAAACGTTTTCGGCAGGCAGTGAAATGAAGTCCACAAGAAGACCATCTTTGTCCTCACCGAGGACACGGACCTTTTCAACGCCGTGCTCTACACTCTTGACAAAGGGGCTGACTATGACACGTGAGCCAAGTTTGAATCCAAGGGATTCATCTGCCTCACTGACGTATGCAACACCACTATGTCCGGGGACGATATGGTCTGCGTCTGTGGCAAAATAGACGAGGTCGTCAGAGGACACCGCCACTTTTGCCATTTTCACTTTGACTTCATCGTCGCCACGAGGGACAACGTTTTCAACCAAAGTGATATCGTTTTCGTTTTCAATACACCATTTTTTCATATTGTATTAAATATATCACAACGAGAGGACTATTGCAATAGTTTTTATTTTTTAGCCCCTATTTTCAGCTTATAGCAAAATTGCCTTTTTGCTCACCTGCTTTTCATCTTCTATCTTTTCAATTTCGTAGTCAATTCTATGAGTAGAATTGTCCGCCAATAAATACACCTTTTTGTCTTTCAGCACGCCAGCCTTGTCCTTTGACAAAACGTCCACGTCGTGGAAAGCTTCAACAAGGTCGGGATTGAGGCGCACTTGCACCTTGTCCCACTTGTTTCTCACCACTGTTTCAATGAGGTCACCCCTCATCATCAAAAGGGCTTGCACGCTGGATACGTCGTGGCCGTCAAGGCAGTGAGTGCATCTGTCAAGCATAAATTCCTCAATGGGCAACGAGGTCTTTTTTCTGGTCAACTCCACAAGTCCAAGAGAGGTCATTTCAACTGAGGAGGTGCGCTTGTGGTCCTTCTTCAAATGCTCTTTGAGGGCCTCAACCACTTCCTTGCTGTGGGCCTTGTCAGTCATGTCTATGAAGTCGATGACCACAATGCCACCGATGTTTCTCAATCGCAGTTGCCTTGCAATTTCCTCTGCCCCTTCAAGGTTGGTTTGATACACCGTGTCTTCAAGGTCCTTGCCCCCTACAAACTTGCCTGTGTTGACGTCAATGACGGTGAGGGCTTCTGTCTTGTCAATGATGAGATAGCCACCGCTTTTCAGGTTGACCTTTCTTTCAAACAGTTTGTTGATTTGTCCGTCAACACCGTAGTTGCGGAAGATATTTCTGTCCCCCTCGTACACCTCAACTTTGGCATCTCCCACCTTGTTTTCAAGGAATTTCACAAGGGCGGGCTCGTTGACTATGATTTTGTCAATGCCGTCAGAAAGTGTATCACGGATTGCTCTTTCAAGAAGTTCCGCCTCTTGGAAAACAAGGGTTTGAGGAGATGATGCGCGATATGTTTTCAGCACCTTTTCCCACAGTTCCACCAAGGACTTCATTTCCTCTTTAATTTCATCATCAGAGGCTTTATCTGCTGCAGAACGTATGATAAACCCCGTATTCGGTGGACAAACCGATTTTGCAAGGGCTTCAAGATAATCTCGTCTTTCACCCTTTGAAATCTTTCTTGACACCCCGACGAAGTTGGTGCCCGGGAGCAAAACGAGGAAGTAGCCGGGCAAAGAAATCTCGGTGGTAAGACGAGGGCCTTTTGTGCCAAATTGGTCCTTCACCACTTGACACATGATGACGTCACCGGGGCTTACGTTGAAGGGTGCAGGCTCGCGATTTTCATTCAGTCTGCCTGCATCGACCAAGGATTCTCCTACGTGCAAAAAGCCGTTTCTGTCAAGACCAATATTGACAAAAGCGGCTTTCATTCCTGAAAGGACATTTTCCACCTTGCCTTTGTAGACGTTGCCTACAATATCCATTCTTGACGGATATTCAACAGAAAATTCCTCAAGGTTTTTTCCGTCAACGAGAGCAACGCGCACAATGCCCGGCGTATAGTCAATCAAGAGTTTTTTCATGGGGTTTCCCTCAAATATTCATCAACGGATTTTTCCACTCCGTCCACCAAAACGTATTGACACAGTTTTGCTATGGTTGTCACTTTGATGTCCTTGCCATACTTCTCGTTGAGGGCGGTGGCAAGTCTATCTGCTCTAAGGTTGTTGTTGCCTGATGCAAGGCGTACACCAAGACGGCCGTCCGCGTTGAAAGTGCCACAAATCTTGCCACTTATGTCCTCAGTCACAAAGTCCTCTTTCTTCTTGTAGGTGACGGTGAGACCATCACTTAAATCAACGTCAAAATAGTCCACGTCAAAGACGTAGTCTGCGGACACGCTCTTTCCTTGTATGTTGGGATTTTTGGCGCACTCAAACCACTCTATTGCTTTCAGTCCTTCGGGCACAGAGTTGTTGTAGCGGGTGAAAACCTCCTCCCCTTTCATATCCGTGTCAATGGCAACGTACTCTGCATAGGAGTTGACACCAAGGACGGTAGGAGGTGAAAAGAAAATAAGTGCATGGGGGTTGAATCCTTGTGAGTGTTTGACGGGCACAACCGCTCTACGCAAAATCCTCGACATATGTTTGAGAAGGTCGATATGTGAGATGAATCTTGCATCCAAAGTTTTTACGTATTTCAGCACTATCATGTAATCGTGCACCTGCCAAGTTTATTTGCGCCACAGCCGTTGCAACCTTCTCTGCAATTTTTTGTGGTGATTCCTTGATATGCCAAATGTCTTTGGCCAAGGAGATATTTTTTGCTGACGCCGATGTCGATGAAATCCCAAGGCAAAACCTTGTCCTCAGAGATTTCTCCCACGTAGTCTTGCATATCAACTCCGCAATCCTTAAAGGCTTGCACCCAAATATCCCAGTTGAAATATTCAGTCCAACTGTCAAACATTGCGCCCAGTTCGTATGCACGGACGATGACGGGAGCAAGACGTTTGTCACCTCTTGCAAGCGCCACTTCAAGGACAGATGTTTCTGCGCCGTGCCAACTGAAGGACACGCCCTTGATTTCACGAAGTGCTTTGCGGAGCAAGGATTGTCTGCGGAGCATTTCGTCAAGGGAAATTTGCTCTTCCCATTGGAAGGGAGTGCTGGGTTTGGGGATAAACACCGCACAGGACACGGATATATTCAAATTCTTCTTGTGACGGATTTCAAAATACAACTTTTTCAGTCTTCTGCAAATTTCTGCAATGCCAAGTATATCCTCATCGGTTTCGGTGGGAAGACCAAGCATAAAGTAGAGTTTGACACTGTCATATCCTGCCTCAAAGGCTCTGCCGATATTGTCAATCTCTTCGTCTGTCACGTTTTTGTTGATGACATTGCGTAGACGTTGTGTGCCTGCTTCAGGAGCAAAGGTCAATGAGCTCTTTCTTGAAGACTGAGCCATTTCCTTTGTAAAACTTGAAAGTCTAAGGCTAGGAAGGGCGAAAGTTATCTTCTTCTCTTCAATGAAAGGACGAAGCTCTTTTTCAAGGTCCATAAGACCTGTGTAGTCACTGGTTGAAAGTGAGCAAAGCGAAATTTCGCCAAAGCCAGTTGAGTCAATCATCTTTTTGCCGTACTCTGCGCACTTTTCAGGGCTACGCTCACGGATAGGACGATAATAATATCCTGCTTGACAAAATCTGCAACCACTGGCACAACCACGATACAGTTCAAGGGTGGCTCTGTCGTGGACGATTTCAATGTTGGGCACAAGAGGTTTTGTGGGATAGGGTGCGTTTTCAAAGTCCTTGACAACGGCCTTCACAACCTTTTCACCTTCACCAAGCATTGAGGGGACGTAGACGCCCTCAATCTCTTTTGCCTTTTCAAGGATTTGTGCTTTAGTCCAACCCTTCTCTTTTCCGTCTGCAACCAGTTTTAAAAGTGCAAGGTCCATTTCTTCGCCTTCACCAATGAGCACACAGTCGCAGAAAGGTGCAAAAGGCTCGGGGTTGACTGCACAAGGTCCGCCTGCACAGATGATGGGATATTCCTCCCCTCTGTCCTTTGCATAGAAAGGTATGTTTGCCAAATCCAACATATAGAGGAAGTTTGAGTACAAAAGTTCAAACTGCACTGAAAAACCAACCACGTCAAAGTCTTTCAAGGGCGTGGCTGTTTCAAGGGATAAGAGAGGCAGGTTGTTTTCTCTCAGTTTTGCCCCCATATCAGGCCAGGGTGCATAGCATCTCTCTGCGATGAAATCGGGGTGAGAATTGATGACGTCGTAGAGGATTTGCAGGCCAAGATTGCTCATGCCAATCTCATAGACGTCAGGGAAGCAAAAACAGAATTTTGCTCGGTGGGGCTTTGTCATATCGGGAGTGTTCCACTCACCGCCTACGTATCTTGCAGGCTTCTCCACCGAGAGCAAAATCTCGTCAATTTTCTTTTTGTATTCATTCATATCAGTTCATTGCAAGGCAGGCTGCACCGATGATTCCAGCCTCATTGCCGAGGGTTGCAGCCACCACTTTAATCTTGGGATTATACTTTGATCCGTACACGTTTCTTGACACGTAGCGTTGCAAGGGTTTGACCAAAACGTCACCTTGTCTTGACACGCCACCACCGATGATGATGACCTCAGGATAGAAGAGATTTGCAAAGTTGACAAGACCTATGCCGATATACTTGATATATCTGTTGAGTGTCGCAACTGCCACTTTATCACCTTGTTTTGCAGCGATAAACACCGTTTTTCCGTTGATTCCGTAAATTTTTGCCACTTCGTGAAGAAGGCTTTCGGGGTGCTTTGCCATGGCTTGTTTTGTTTGCTCAATGAGGGCGGTTGCTGATGCGTATGCTTCGTAGTGGCCTTTCTTTCCACAGCCACATGTAGGGCCACCAAAGTTGATTTGCATGTGTCCGCCTTCTGCACCTGCACTTCGATTGCCGGTGAGCAATTTGCCATCCACAACAATGCCTGTGCCAAGGCCTGTGCCAAGGGTTATCATGACGCTGTTTTCTGCACCCATACCTGCACCAAATCTGGTTTCTGCAAGGGCGGCGCAATTTGCGTCGTTGCTGATTTTGATATTCTTCACGCCAAGGCGTGCAGTGAGCATTTTCACCACAGGCACTTTGACAAGGTTGATGTTGCAACAATACACGATTTCACCCTTTTGGTCCCACACTGAGCCGGGGAAACCCATACCGATACCGCTAAGGTCACCAAGTGTAAGTCCGTGCTCTTTGACTATGTCTTCAATGAGCACTGCAATCTCTTCCACTATTTCATCGGATGGTTTGTCGGGGACTGTGACGATGAATTGTTGTCTCAAAATGTTGCCGTTTTCGTCAATGATGCCGGCCTTTATACTCATTCCGCCGACGTCTATTCCTACGTAATACATAACTCCTCCGTGCTTTGAGTTTTTTTAAATTTTAGCATACAATCGGTGAAAATGCAATGTTTTCTATATTTTATTTATAAAGCAGGCACTGCTTTATAACTTCTCTCATTTTCTCTTGTCCTTTTGAAAGAGTATTTCCCCCACGGGAGTGGACAATTTGTGGGTGAGTGCCATATCCTTCAACTCCCCTTCGTCAAAGCGTACGTCCGTGTCCAAGACCTCAAAAGTGACAAGATTATTCCGCCCAGTAAAGCGCAAAAGCCGTTGAAGAGGCATATCCTTTGACACCACAACGTGCCGTCTTTCCACCCCCAAATCATAATCCTTTGACACGGGTGAAAACACACTGACGTAGTGCTCGGCGGAGTTGTCCATGACCGCGCCGTAAAATAGAAAAATGCTGACTGTCACCAGTGAGAAATTCACACCATAAAAACAGGACAAAATAAACAAGCACAAAAACAAAATGCTTATGACAATCCCCACGATTTTCAGTCCTCTAAGTGCCCTAAGTTTGTTTTTTGAAAGCCCCATCATCACCCTTGCGCCGTCCAAGGGAGATGCAGGAAGCAAGTTGAAAAACGCCAAGGATAAGTTGGCGTGAAAAAATGGTCTTGTGACTAGATAACAAGAGGGGAAAATCCACCATACACCAAGGGTGACAAGTGCCAAAATCAAGTTGGTGACTGGCCCTGCCAAGCCTATAAGCACACTTGACGTGTCGTCAAAACTCTCCCTCCCGCTCATCACTGCGCCGTAAGGCATAAGCACCATGCTCTTCATAAGATAGCCCCTTGTGCGAGCCACCAAAATGTGCCCTGTTTCGTGACAAAAAACAGCAAGAAAAGTCCACAATAAACTTATGCCGTCACCAAAAATTATGGTGATGGCAACCAGCACCCAAAAAAGTGGGTGAATTTTGATTTTCATAGGTTAGATGCTCGGTTAAACCATACTTCCAATGGCAGAAACCACGTTTCCACCCATTGCTCCAAACAGCCCTGCAAACAAAAATCCAAGGGATACAAACACACCAACTGCAACAGGCACGATGGCTATGTCAAGAAGGTCAATGCCCTTGTCTTTAAGGGATCTCTTTTTCTTTTCTTGGACGCGGTTTTCAACAAATTCATTTTCAGTGACGATTGCTTCAATTCTTTCAGTTTGTTCCATATTTCACCTCGCAATATGCTATGCCTAGTTCGGCACATTTATGCAAAGAAAAAGCGAGGTCACCACCCCGCTCTTTTCATATCGCTTGTCACCGAAAAACCTTTTGTTTCAGTGGCTACAAACTCAATCTGCACCTTGTACTCCCCGTCGTCAAGGAGTTCAATTTTCATATCCAGGTTGCCGTCTAGGTTGAAATAGTCGGCAGTCAACCTGCTGAGTTCAGTTTTGTATACCTGCATAAAGCCGTCACTGACGCCAAGTTTGTCACGGACAAGCATATTTTTCATACGCTCATAGGTCATTTTTGACGGTTTCATCTTAACCTCCACCTCCTTTTCATATAGGGCTCAACCAGTTGTTTCGTTCCCTTTTCCACGTTGTCCGCAAGATACTCCGCGCACTTTTCACTGACTGCAAAGTCGGGCACTCTGCCCAGTTGTTGATACACCGTCACGTGGTCGTCCTCGGGGATAACCCCCACAACCCCCAAGTGCAGAAGGTTGCCTATCTCTTTTGCGGACAGCATATCTCCCCTTGCAATCATATCGTAGCGCACGCGGTTGACCACAAGCCCTACGTCATTTAGCCGATATGAGGACAAAAGTGCAACCACCTTGTCCGCGTCACGTATGGCTGAGGCTGATGGAGTTGTGACAACGATGCACTCGTCGGCTGACGACACTGCCCTATGAAAACCCTCTTCTATCCCTGCGGGACAGTCTATGAGCACAAAATCCGCCCCTCGAATTGACTCTATCACTCCCCTAAACGCTTGCGCACTGACGTCAAACTTCCTTGAAGAGGACGGGAGCACCGCCACACCGCTTTCATTATCTATGACTAGGGCTTGAGATAGCCGACATCTGCCGTCTAGGACGTCGCTGACGTCATACACAACTTTGTTTTCAACACCCATAACCACGTCAAGGTTGTTGAGCCCAACGTCTCCGTCCACAAGGACCACCCTTGCCCCTCTTTCTGCCAGTTTTCTGCCAAGAAGTGCAGTGACGGTTGTCTTGCCCACACCTCCTTTTCCTGATGTAATCACAATTTTTCTCATAAAAAAAGCATAACAAAAAGACACCGCAATTGGTGTCTTGTTGTGTCGTAAGAAAACTTGTTTTGTCTTTTAGTCCAGTCTTATGCCCAAGAGATTGCCAAGATAGTGCATATCGTCAAAGAATTTTACACCACCAAGGGCCACTGCGTTTTCAACGTCCGCCACCACTGTGACAGGCAGTTCAAGGGCTTGCTCGATATAGTCCACAAGGCCGGGGATATGGGTTGAGCCACCAGAGATGAAAATGCCTTTGCGGAGGATTTCTGCGCTGAGTTCGGGAGGGGTTTGACCGAGGACGGACATAATGACCTCGATGACGTCATCCACCAAGGGGAGCACTGCATCACGCATATCTTCTGCGGATACGCTAAGGTTTCTAGGGCCTCCGTCATTGCCACTGCCACTGACTGTATAGGTGCCTTCATCGTTGATATAGAAGGAAAGCACGTTCTTTTTCATCTTTTCAACGGTGTATTCACCGATTTTCACGCCGTAGTGCTTTTGAAGGCTGTCAATGATGCCGTTGTTGAAAGCGTCACCTGCGATATTCACTGCAACGCCTGTTGCAATGCCACGATTTGTGACGGATGCGATTTCAGTTTTTCCTGCGCCGATGTCAACAAACATACCGCCGATGCTTCCTGTGTAAGCAAGAAGTGAAAGAGGTGATTCCACCAAAATGACCTCTTTGATGCCTGCACCCACAAAGCACTTTTCAACGGCACGTCTGTCACTGTTGGTCATTGCGCATGTGATGCTGACGATGGCTTTCACTCTGGGAGGGATAAAGGTTGAGGGCAAAATCTTCTTCAAGAAATGTTTGAGAAGAAGGGTGAACATTTCCTCATCAACGATGAATCCTTCGTGGACGGGCGCAACAACTTTTGCACCACCAAGAGAGGTGGAAATTATGCTTTCTGCTCTAAAACCTGCCTCACGGATTTCAAGACGATCTTTTGTTTTTTGTGCAATAGCAATGCAGGGCTCGCGGAGTACGAGTCCTACACCTTTTTGGCAGATGGTGATAAACTTGCTGCCAAGGTCAACCGAAAGTTGAATGTTAGCCATTGGTCACTCCTAATAAACTTAATACTTTTGAAAGTTTCTCTGTGGGCAAACCCACGATGTTTGTATAACTGCCTATCCATCTGTCCACCACCGTGTTTTCTTGGATGGCGTACGCCCCTGCTTTGTCAAGGGGTTTGAAGGTGGTGACGTAGTCCACAATCTCGTCAGTGGTCAACTTTTTAAGGCGAACAAGAGAGCGCACTGCAAAGCATTTTTCTCTTCCGCCGTGATAGACCACAACCCCAGTATAAACACTGTGCCACTTGCCACAAAGTTCGGTGAGAATTTCCACCGCAGTTGACAAATCACGGGGTTTTGTGAACTCTTTTCGACGATAAACTATGGTATCTGCTGAAATCACCGTATTTTCACCGCAATCGAATTGACGGCGTGCTTCACGGTTTTTCAGCAATGCTTCCTTAATAACAAGGCGTTTTGGATTGTGGTCCAAAACGCTCTTTTCGTCCACTTCAGGGACTTTGATTTCTGTGTCGAAACCCATCTCTGCCATCAGGCTTTTCCGCCTAGGTGAGCCTGATGCTAGGATAATCTTAGAGGATTTCAAGGTTCTTTCCGTATGCCGCTTTGAACTCGGCTGATGCGTTCAGTGCATCCTTGATTTCCAGTGAGCAGTCGCCTTCTGCCTGTGTCTTGACGATTACGCTGTCGCCGAGGACGTCGCAGTCAATGCCGGTGACAACACTGCTTTGGCTACGGTCAAAGCTTTCTGCAATTTGCAAAATGACACTAAGTTTGCGCACTGCATCCACGTCTTCAGGAGTGAGGACACTGGCAAATCTTTGCAGGTCTTCCTTGGGGATTTCGCTGGATTTACGATGTCCGCTGGCAACCAGTGCTGCAAGGATAAGGTCCTTGTGAGGCACGCCGTAAAGGTTGCTGTTGAGGATGATATAACTTGAGTGCAAGTGGTGGTTGTAATATTTGATGCGCATACCACTGTCGTGAAGAAGCGCTGCCACCTTCAAGACTCTCACGTATGCTCTGGGCAACTTGTGAAGCACTTTGAGTTGCTTGAAGAGTTGGATTGACAAGTTGTACACTTGCTCTGCGTGGTTTTCATTGATGTCAAAGTATTTCATCAACGTGTGCAGTGAGTGACCGAGGACGTCGCTTATAGGTCTTTCATTGACGCCGGGCACTGCATAGCGGAACATTGCACCTTCACGAAGTCCGCAACCGCTGATGGTGATTTTGTCAAAGTTGAAGCGTGAGAATACTGCCTTCATCACTGCCAGTGCACTGGGGAATATGTCTGCTCTGCCACTTGAAAGGCCCTTGATTTTCATTGTGCTGTCAAGGTCAAGTTTTCTTATGGTTGCGTAGATCGTTTCATATTCAGACATGGGCACTTCATAGTTGTGTGTCATGTTGAAGGGATATTTTCTCACAAGACGGCTGATGCGTCCAAGGTTTCTAAATGAACCGCCTACGCCAACAAAACTGGTGTCGGGGTCAACTTGGCTGAGCCAAGGAATTTTGTCAAGTTGTTCGCCGATGAACTCCTCAATCTTTCTTGCTCTTTCTTCGGGCTCACTGCTGTCGTTTTTGAAAAGGTCGGTGAGGGTGACTGCGCCGAAAGGCAAAGTGTCGTAGTGGATGAGGTTGCGACGATTGTAATAAATAAGGTTGGTTGAACCACCGCCCATTTCCATGATGAGGCCCTTGGGGACGTCCATTGAGTTGATGACACCTTGATAGACAAGCATTGCTTGTTCTTCAACGGTGAGCACCTTGATTTTGATGCCACAAGTCATTGCCACTTCGTCAAGGAAGGACTTTTGGTTTTTTGCGCGACGGACTGCTGCTGTTGCGTATGCAAAGATTTTGTCCACATGGTTTGCGTCGCAAAGACGGCGGAACATGGTGAGAGTCTTGATGGTCTGTGCGATACGTTGGGGCTTGATGAAGCCGTCCCAGTCCATATCCTGTCCAAGTCGCACAGATTCTTTAAGCTCATCAAAAACTACAAAGTGTCCCCCTTCGAGTATGTTGACCAAAACAAGTCTTGCTGAATTTGAGCCAAGGTCAATTATTGCGATTTTTTCCATTAATGCCATTCTCCTTGGGCTATTGCCCACTGATAAATATTGATTCCTAGGGCGCATCGTCTGCCGAAACTCCCCATTGTGCATATATTTTATAATATTTTTTTTAGATATTCAAGACCGAATTTGATTTTTTTTGCTTAGATTGCTTTTTTGTTTCAATTAACCCAATTAGATGACGGGATTATGCGCCATAAATTTTTCAATTTATTCCACGCTGACGATGCACTTTGCAGGGCATTTTTCCTTGCAAAGTCCGCAACCCGTGCACTTGTCGTAATCGATAACAGGAAGGTTGTTCACCATCTCGATTGCGTGGTTAGGACAAACGCGCGCGCAAAGTCCACAAGCAAGACAAGCGTTTTTGCAGATTGCCTTGGTGTCTTTGACACCTTTCATGCAGTTTGAGCAAGCCACGTAGATTTTGGCGCTCTTGGGGATACGCTTGATAAGGCGCTTAGGACAAGCGTTGATGCACTTTCCGCAAGCGATACACTTGGATTGGTCAACCTCTGCGTAACCGCCATCGTTGACCTTCACTGCGTGCTCAGGGCAACTGTCTGCGCAACTGCCCATGCCAAGACAACCCCACTTGCAGATTTTTCGTCCGCCACCGAGAAGTTCCATACTACGGCAGTTGCCGTAGCCCATATATTCATATTTGTCAAGAGCGTCGTGGCCGCCTCTGCAAGCCACTACGACTATGGTTTCTTCACCGCTGACTGAAGTGCCGAGTATCTTTGCAATCTCTTGCTTGTGTTCAACTGCAGTTGCAGAGCAACTGTTTATGTCTGCACCCTCTTCTACAAGAGCTTTTGCAAATGCGTCACAGCCTGCATATCCGCAAGCACCGCAGTTTGCTCCAGAAAGGTGCTCTCTCACTTGTGATATTCTTTCATCCTCTTTGACGGCGAATTTCTTACCACAGACGGCAAGAGCCACGCCGAGGATGAGTGCAAGGACGAAAAGCACCAACACTGAATAAAGTATGGTCATAGGGTTGACCGTTGCTGAAATCAATATGCTCATATCGTCCTCCTAACTTATCATTCCGCCAAAGGCGGCAAATGCCATTGCCATGATTGAGGCTGCAATAAGGGTGATGGGGAAACCTCTAAAGGGTTTGGGCACCATATCCACGTCCATCTTTTCGCGGATGCCTGCAAGAAGCAATATTGCAATGGTAAAGCCTACACCACTAAACACGCCGTTGAGGAATGCTTGAAGGAGGCTTTCGCCAGATGCCACACCGTAGATTTGGATGTTGAGGATTGCAACGCCCAGCACTGCGCAGTTGGTGGTGATGAGGGGGAGATAGACGCCGAGAGCACTGTAAAGTGCGGGCATAAATCTCTTCAGCACCATTTCAACCAGTTGGACAAGTGCTGCGATGACAAGGATGAATGCTATTGTTTGCAGATATTCAATTCCTGCCAAGACGAGCAGTTTTTGTATGAGCCAAGTGAACACCGAAGCGATGCCCATAACGAATATGACTGCAAGCCCCATACCAAGGGCGGTATCCGTCTTTTTGGACACCCCAAGGAAGGGACAAATGCCAAGGAATTGACAAAGGACAAAGTTGTTGACGAACACTGCGCCTATGATGAGAAGGAAATACGTCATGCTTCCACCTCCTGTCCTTCAAGGTTTTCAACCTTGACTTCTTCGCTTTCTGCGATTTCGTCAAGATAACGTTTACTTTCTTCAATATGCAAAGCCTCTGCTTCCAGTTTTGCTTTTCGCTTCTGCTCGTATTTGTCCATAGCCCAGTTGATGAGAGCCATCATAAGTCCAAACACCAAGAAGCCCCCTGCCGGCATAACGAACACTGACATAGCGTAGTCAGGCATTGCACCGAGGGTTGCACCAAATTCAATCTCACCAAGTGAGCCTACGAAGATCGTACCTGCGCCGAGGAATTCTCTTATGAAGCCCATCGTCATCAGCGACAGGGTGAAGCCAAGACCCATACCAAGTCCGTCAAGGATGCTGTCACCAACAGTGTTGGTGCTTGCAAAGGCCTCCGCTCTTGCCAAGATGATACAGTTGACCACAATGAGGGGGAGATATATGCCTAGGGCACTATACAGTGCAGGCACAAACCTCTTCAGCAACATTTCAACCAACGTGACGAAGGTTGCAATGATAAGCACGAAGCAAGGGATACGCACCTTGTCGGGTATGACTTTGCGAAGCAAAGATACCAGTGCGTTTGAGCACACGAGGACCAAGGTTGCTGCAAGCCCCATACCCAAGCCATTGAAGGCGCTTGTGGTGACTGCAAGTGTAGGACAAGTGCCAAGGACAAGTCTAAACACGGGGTTTGACGTGATAATGCCGTTTGTGAAAATCTTTGATTTTGACGGCTTCATTATGCCACCCCCTTATTTTGTTTGTATGCGTTGACAGCCGCCGCCACAGCGTTGTGATAGCCCTTTGAGGTGTAGGTTGCCCCGCTTATTGCATTGATTTGACCTGCGCCCGAAGGAGTATCCTTTGAGCCGATGAGGGTGAGCCCATCCACGTCGTCCACGTCAATGCCGATATACTTTGATTTGTTTGCCTTTTCGACTTTGTCGAAATATCCTGCGGTTTCACCTTGAGAATAGCAAGTGATTTCAGTGATGACGCCGTCGCCGTTGATGTAGACAAGCAGTTCCATAGTGCCGTCTTTTGCACCGGTGCCCACTGCATAGAAACAATATCCAAGCACTGTGTCGCCGTCTTTTGCGACGAAGCAAGCATTGACGTTTTCACCTGCCATACTTTCGTCCTTTGATACGGCGGACAAGTCTGTGCCGAAATAGCCTGCAACTTCCTTCATTATGGTTTCATCAGGATCAACGTAGGTGAGCCAGTTCATAACGCCAAGGAGTAGGCTTGCCACCAGCGCTATTGACGCAAGGACGACGACGCATTTGACAAGGTCTTTTGTGAAGAAGGGAGTTTTCTTCACTTTTGCCTTTTTGACTATGGGGGTTTTGACAAGTTGATGATCACTCATTTGCGACACCCCCTTCAGCGGCCTTCAAAGCCTTTTTTGCTTCTCTTTCCGCTTGTTTGTTTTTTATAATGAGGACAAAGTCCTTCTTGGGTTGACCGAACACTCTGGGCTTGATCTTTTCAAGGAGAGGAGTGACGATGTTCATAATGAGGATTGCAAAGGACACACCCTCTGGATATGAGCCAAACTTTCTTATGATGACTGTGATGAATCCAAGCAGCAATCCGTAGATGATGACCGCCACCGTTGACTTGGGTGAGGTTGCATAGTCGGTTGCCATAAAGAAAGCACCAAAGACAAGACCGCCGCCAAGAAGACCTGACCAGACGTATTCACCGACAAAGTCGGTGTTGGCGTAGAAGATTGCGGTGAACACCACTGTTGAGCCGATGTAGAGGAGAGGGATACGCACGTCGATGACTCTGCGGATTGTAAGATATAGTCCGCCTATGAGCACGGCAAGGGTGCTGACCTCCCCTGCACTGCCCCCTATGCGACCAAGGAACATATCAAGAGCGGACAAGCCCTCGACGGGGTTGCCCGTTGCCCCCTTTATCACCGCAAGAGGTGTTGCCGTGGTGATTGCGTCAGGGAGATTGATGTTGACTGCGTGGGTAAAATAACTGAAAAGGTTTGCTCCGTCACTGAGGTCAATGGGGGCGACAAATTTTGTCATAACCCCTGCCCAGCAAAGCATAACGAAAATTCTTGCCGTCACCGCAGGGTTTGCAAAGTTTCTGCCTATGCCACCAAAGAGCATCTTGACGATGATGATTGCAAAGGCTGCACCAACGATTGCCACGTAGAAAGGCACAACGGGAGGCAAGCACAGTGCAAAAATCATACCTGTGACGATTGCGGACAAATCCCTTGTGCTGTTGGGGCGTTTTGTGATGGTGTTGAAAGACCATTCACTGAAAACCGCCGTGCCTACGCTCAAAATCAGCAGAAACAAAGGATAAAATCCGTAGAGGACTACGGATGCGATGACTGTGGGCACCAAAGCGATGATCACGTCAAGCATCAACTTTTGTGTGGTTGACTTTGACGAAATATGGGGTGATGACGACACTATGTATTTGCTCATTTCTTAGCCCCCCTAGCTTTGATTTCCTTTTTGGCAAGGCGCATTGATTGGACGAGAGGACGTTTTGCAGGACAAGTGTAAGAGCAAACGCCACATTCGATACAATTCATTACGCCAAGTTTTTCAATTTCGTCGTAGTTGCCACGGAGGATAAATCTGTCCACGTCTTTGGGGAGCAGATTCATAGGGCAACATTGAATGCATCTTCCGCAACTGATGCATTGAGTGGGCTCACTGACGTCAGTTTGCTTTTTGTCAAAGAACATAAGTGCTGACGAGCCTTTTGTTGTGGTTGCGTCAAGAGTTGCTTGTGCAAAGCCCATCATAGGACCGCCACTGATGACCTTGCGTGTGGCCTCCTCAGGCACAGAGCCACGACATTCATCATATATGAATGAGTGTTTCACACCCGTCCTCATCCAGAAGTTTCCTCGTTTCATAACGCCCTTGCCTGCAATGGTCATAGCACGCTTGTAGAGAGGCTCGCCAACCTCGATTGCTCTTGCAACGGCGTATGCTGTGTGCACGTTGCTGACCACACAACCTACGTCTGCGGGAAGTCCGCCTGCAGGGACGATACGGCGTGTGACAGAATAAATCAGTTGTTTTTCTGCCCCTTGAGGATATTTGGTGATGAGGCTGACAACAGAGATTCCGCTAGGACACATCTTTTTGAGAAGGTCAATGACGGGACGCTTGTTAGACTCGATGCCGATAAAGGCTTTTTCAACACCCAGAGCCTTCATCTCATACTTGACGCCACGGAGAAATTCCCCTGCGCATTCAAGGAGAAGACGACAGTCACAAGTGATGTAGGGCTCGCACTCTGCTCCGTTGACGATGAGGGTGTCAACAGGTTTGTTGGGAGAAAATTTGACGTGAGTGGGGAAACAAGCACCACCCATACCCACAATGCCTGCCTCACGGATTCTTTCAACGATTTGCTCCTTTGTAGGGTCTGAAAGAATGGGCAGGAAGGACTTTTCATAGCGGAAATCGTTGTCAATGACGATATGGTCCGCCTCTCCTCCGTTTGCGGTGGGCAGTTTGACAATTGCACTGACAGTGCCAGACACAGGGGCAAAGATATTGGCAGACACAAAGCCTGCCGCCTCACCGATGAGTTGACCTTCCTTTACGCTGTCGCCAACCGACACCACCGCTTTTGCAGGTGCACCGATGTGTTGCGACAAGGACACGTAAAGTTTGTCAGGCACTTTGAAATCATTCAAGGGGAAATCCTGATAACGCTTATGAGTGGGCGGATGAGTTCCCCTGCGAAATGTTTTTGCCATAAATACCTCGATTTTGTATTTAGCCGTTTTCAACGGCTTGAAGGTTATGAACAATGTTCATATTTGATAACAAACTTATTATAATACAATAAATTGTATTTGTAAATACCCTATTTTTTCTATTTTTTGAAAGTGCTGAGTGAAAAGGACACGATTGAGGTGAGTATAAGAAAGCCTCCAAAGAGTTTTGAAAGCACTTCTCCCCCTAAATCCGTAGCAAAAATTGAGGACAAAACCGAGGCGCAAAATGCGGGCACAAGAAGAAAAAGCACTTTGTCAAGCACCACCAATTTGTTCTTTATATGCACCCCGAGGGCAACTGCACCTGTAGGCAAAAACGCCACAAGATTCACGGTCTGTGCCATCGTCTGTTCCACCCCCAAAAGCAACACAAGAAGGGGTATCGTCAGCGTGCCACCGCCCATTCCCATACCTGCCAAAACTCCTCCTGCCATTCCAACTAAAACGTAAAAAATCCACTTCATATATGTAGGCGCACCCCTCTAAAACTGGGACAAAATCAAGGGGATTTTGACTTGACTTTAAGTCCTATCGTTTCCCTTCCAACCGCTCTAATATGATCGCTTTGAACATATGTGCATAGATTGATATTTTGCACTAAAATAGGTTTTATTGTCATATTTTGTGTGTTTAACTGCTTATTTTGTCAAAATATCATTTTCAGCCCCGCAAGAAGCATTATGCCGTAAAAGACAAATTGAAGTGCCACCCCACTGCATTTTTTGAGGGCAAATGCCCCAACGATTCCACCCAGCACGACACCTCCCACCGTGGGAAGAAACATACCTCCGCCTCCTATGCCACGGGTTAGATAAACTACACCGCTGACAGCACAAAGAGGCAGAATAATAAGGATTGCGGTGGCGTGAGCGCGCTTTGTATTTAGCCCCAAAAGAAAGGTGAGCACAGGCACGACAAGCATTCCTCCCCCTGCCCCAAACAGTCCGTTGACGAAGCCGATGAGCACTCCTAGGAGCACGGACACACCCTTCACCACCTTGCTCTTTTTGGGTGTTTCCTTTTCAAATTTCTTTTGGGAGATAAGCCCCTTTACTCTTTCATGTAAAACCGCATCCATATTTTTATTTTGATAAATTTGTGAGAAAGTATGAAAAGCGTTTGCCAAAATAATGTTTTTAGTGTAAGATACTTAAGCATATTGTTTAATACAATGCACGCACGGGCATCATATATATGACCCCGCGCAACAGTATCAACATCATAAATAACACTCGTTTAGACGAAAAAGGTGAGTATGAATAAGAAAAGACTTACAGTATTAGCACTTATGATGGCACTTATGATGGTGCTTTCAATCGTCATGCTGGTCGCTTGTGACAAAGAAGTCACAGACAACATCAGCGATAGCACAGACGTCAAGATCGATCCCACTGAAGGCCTCCTCATTTCCAACGGCGACTTCAAGGTCACAAAGTCAAGCGATACAACCTATCCCTTGACCGCAGACGGTTGGACTGGAGCAGCCATGTATTCAAGCGGATCTTACCCCAAGGGAGTCATCGCAGGCGTCATCAGCCTTGAAGAAGCACTCTACACTGCCAATATGAGCACTTGGAAAGATAACGGCACAATTTACAATGCATTGAAGTCACACTATTCAGAAGACGAAGATGCAGTCAACAATGCCCTTATGATCTATATGCCTACTGAAGCAGAAATCGAAGATGCTGACAAACAAGACTACGGCCCCACCGCATACGGCTATACCTCAACCAGTTTCAACCTTGAATCAAACAAGTATTACAAACTGTCAGTTGACGTTTTGACCTATGACATCAAGGGCACTCTTGACGAAGAAGGCAACCAAAAGGAAACATCAGAACCCGGTGCAAGAATTTACGTTTCATCAGCAGCATATGCAGAGTACGCAACCATCAACACCAACGGCGAATGGGCAACCTACACTTTCTATTTTGAAAGTGCAGTGGCAGCAAACACCGCCCTCACCGTCCAACTTGGTCTTGGCAAGTACAACTCTGAATACACTGTCGGTTTGACATCAGGTTACGCATTCTTCGACAACCTTCTCCTTGAAGAAATCGACGGCGAAGTTTACGCAGCAGAAAAAGACGCTTGCGAAAACGGCAAAGGCGAAATCACCGCAGAAGAATATCGCAAGAACAACCAAACCCACACCCTCAAGGTCAACAATGGTCGTTTTGACTTTGGCACAACAAAGGTTGGCACATCTGCAGCAGCAAGCAACTGGAAAGTTGTCACCGGCACAGATGCACCCACAGGTCTTGGCAAAAATGGTGTCATCGACGTCGCAAACTTTGCAAAGAACGCTTCAAGCTATGCTTCAACCTACTACGTGTCAGCAGACGGCGTCAGTGCAGAACTGACCTACCCTGCAACCCGCCTCACCGTTGAAGGTGGTGCAGCAAGCGTCATCGGCAACTTCGGCGACAACCGTCTTGGAACAAACGTCTTTATGCTGTCACAACAAAGAATGACCGCACAAGGCCTCCAAGCATCAAAACCCATCGTCATTGAAAAGGGCAAGCACTACGCAATCTCAGTGTCAGTGTACACCTATGACGTCCACGGCGCAGGCGTCACCCTCACCCTTTCAGGTGAAGGCAAAGACATCTCAATCAAGGGCATCAGCTCAAACCCCACCTCAACAGAATACAACGCAGGTCTCCCCGACTTTGACCTCAACAACGGCACAAACGGCGGTTGGACCACCTACACCTTCTACATTGAAGGCAACGACTACAAGGACTACTCCTACACAATGACCTTGTGGCTTGGCACTGGTGGAAAGTATGACAACAACGCATACACCTACGAAAACTGGGAAAGCAGTTCAAAGAAGAGCAACAAGGAATACACAACCTATCTCGGCAACGGCACTTTCTCAACCGGTTGGGCATTCTTTGACGAAGTCAACCTTGAAGAAATCAGCCACGCAGATTATGTTGATGCAGGTACCGAAACCGACTATGAAGTGGATGCAGCAGACGTCAACTTCAACAACTACGCAAAGGTTTCTCTCCACACCGAAAACCTCTTTGCTTTCGCTTTCGAGGACCACACTTCATTTGCTCAAGACGGCAACACCTATGATGACGCAACCCTCGGCACTCCCGCAGGTTTCTCAGCACAAGGCCTTCTTGACAAGGTTGCAGATGACAACACCCTCCCCGTCATCGACGTGACCTCTGGTGGTGTTTCACTCGCAGACGATGAATACTTCACTGCACTTGGCATTGAAAACCCCGGCAAACCCTACAACATCAACTCTGACTATGCCCTCATGATCAAGGCAAACTCAGACACCTATTTCTACTATGACACCGACAGCTTTGCAGTGGCAAAGAACGCAGCCTACCGTGTTTCAGTGTGGGTCAAGACAGTCGACGTCAAAGAAACCGCTGGTCTCCACGTCTATCTCCTTGACAGCGAAGACGAAACTCTCTCATCATTTGCAAAGATCAACACAACCGTCAAGGAAGATGATGAAACCACCAGCACTTGGACAGAATACACCTTCTACATTCTTGGACACGAAACTGAAGACAAGGCTCTCAGCCTCCGCTTCGCTTTCGGCTCAGGCGACAAGTGGACTTCATCAACCCTTGCAGACGGTGCAGCATTCATCGCAAATATGAGCATGACCGCAATCGACTACAGCGACTACACCAGCGCAAAGACTGGCAACACCGTAAAGTCAGTGTCACTTGTTGAAACAAAGACTCCCAGCTTCTCATTTGACAACGGCGGATTCAACTCATACGACGTGGCAGAAACAGAAGGTCTTGAAGATGCAGACGGCATCCTTGAAAACAACACCAAGGCAGGTCTCCCCACAGACTGGACACTCTCTGACAAGACCTACAAGCCCAACGGTGACAACAATGACAACACAGTTGACACCAAGAAGACATACAACGACGACAACAATTTCGTGGCAGGCATCTTGAAGCTGGCACAAGAAGCAGACAACAGCAACTTCTACAACCACTCAAAACAAATCGAAAACATCTTCGGCTCAACCATCGCAACCGAATTCGACACCCTCTATGGTGAAGAAAACTACGACACATACTTCAACAACGAAGGCAGACTTGGCGCACCTTACGTCCTTGCTCTTGCAGGTCTTGACGACGAACACAAGTACAGCCGTAGATTCACCAGCGACACCTTCTCACTCTCATCAGGCAACAACTATGAATTGAAGGTTTGGGTGAAGACCATTGGTGTAGCAACCGGTGAAACAACATTCAGCATCTACCTCACCGGTGGCTCAAGTGCAAACACCTACTTCGGTCAAGATGCAAACTTTGTTGTCACAACAGATGGCACAACAGATTGGACCTGCTACACCTTCTACGTTGAAGTTGGTCTCACCAGCATCTCATCACTCCGCCTCAGCCTCGGCCTCGGCTATGACAAGAGCATCTCAGGTGACCTTGCAGATCACAACGAATTCTCATCAGGCATTGTTCTCTTCGACAACGTGACCCTCACAAGCACAACAACCACCGAAGAATTCGACGCAATCACCAAAGATACAATCCTTGAAACAGAAAGAAAACTCAGCTATCTCCAAGACGGCTTTGATATCCCCTCTGAATCAATCGATGCACACACCCAACTCACCTCACCCTCTGGCTGGAAAGGCGCAGTTGGCACTGACCAAACGGCAGAAAACACCAAGGGCGGTGTTGTCTATGCAGACGCAACAGTGCTTCCATTCCACGAAATCGATTCAGCAGACGCAGCCGATCCCAACTTCTCAGCAATAATCGCAGAAATGGGACAAACAGTTTCACTGTTTGGCAAGACCTACAAAGCAGCAGACTACGAAATTCTCCAAACAGAAATCGACGAAGTCCGCTCACAATATGCAGGCAAGACCGATGAAGAAATCAAGGTCATCCTCCAAAAGACAAAGATGTACAATGATATGAAGGCAAACTATATCTCTTCATATGAACTGCTCTCTTCTCTTGACAAGGACGGCAACAACATCTCTTCAATCCTCGGCAACAACTTCCTCGTCATCAACAACACCGCAGCAAGCGCATACACCTACACCAGCAGCAACTACGGCCTCAATGCAGAAACCTGCTACCGTATCAGCGTCTGGGCACGCACCTACAACGTCACTGGCAAGGGCGCAAGCATTGAGTTCTATCTCGGCAGTGCAAACGAAAAGGAAAATCCCCTTATCTTCAGCGGTATCGGCACAGCAGAAGGTCAAAACGGCACAACCGCATGGACCAAGTATGTCTTCTACGTCAAGACCCTCGACGAAAACGTGACCGCAGCCAACATCAAACTCTCACTTGGTGAATATGATGCAGACGACAAGTCAACCCTTGCAACAGGTTATGCAATGTTCGACGCAATTGAATTTGAAATCGTCGACGAAGCAGAATTTGACAGCGCAGTGGCAGGCGACTTTGTGGCAGTCCGCACAGTGGCAAAGGATGCACAACAAGGTGCAGTTGACGGCGGAGATGAAACAACCGAGCCCGAAAACAACTTCAACCTTGAACAACTTTCATGGATGATCCCCACAATCATCATCGCAGTGATCATCGTCATCGTTGTTGTTGTCCTCATCTACAAGAAGTTGAAGAAGCCCGCAAAGGCAAAGGCAGCCACAACAACCACTGAAGCAATGGTTGAAAAACGTAATAAGTACGAAGACTTCAACGAATAAGCAAAAATTATAAAATTAAAAAGACAGGCAGACCGCCTGTCTTTTTTTTATGTATTTATGGGTTTTGCCTTTCATACTTTATTGTATGAACAAGACTATCAAATCTTTTATGACCGTCACTGGGTTTTCGGTGGCAACAAGGCTCACGTCATTTTTCTTCAAAATGTGGATGTCAAGAAGCCTTGGTGCAGAAACCGTTGGACTATATCAAATCGCCCTCAGCATAATACTTCTTCTCTTCTCCTTGACTGCAGGAGCACCTACGGTGCTGTCAAGGAAGGTGGCAGGAGCGGAGGGAGACAAACACAAACAAAACGCCTTTGTCAGTGCAACCCTAATCATCGGCCTTGTGGTGGGAGTCGTGTTGCTTGTCGTGCTATACTCTTGTCACAGCCATCTTGACAGACTTTTTGCTGACGACAGGTGCGTGAAGTTGTTTCTTATCATGCTCCCCACCCTTCTCACTTCAACCTTGTATCAATCCTTGCGCAGTTGGTTTTGGGGGAGGAAGAAATTCCTTGCATTTTCATCAACAGAGTTTCTTGAAGAGGTGGTGAAGATTGTCCTTGCCACATGCCTTGCAGGGGGTGTGGTTGCCCTAGACGGTGGTGTGGCAGTTGCCATAGCCTTTACGGTCAGCGACCTTGTTTGTGTCCTTGTTTTAGGGGTTATGTTTTTTGTCAAGGGTGGACGGATTTGTCGTCCCGCAGGCACAAAAGAGATTATCCGCTCAACTCTGCCCCTTTCCACAATGCGGATTTTGACCTCATTATCCGCCACAGCAACCGCACTCATAATCCCCGAAAGGCTTGTTGCAAGTGGAATGAGTTTGTCCTTTGCCACAGCGGAATACGGCCGTATTGCAGGCATGGCTTTCCCTCTCATTATGGCACCTGCAACGGTGATTTCTGCCCTTGCAGTGGTGCTTATCCCAGACGTGGCTTCTCTTGCAGAGAAGAAGGACTACGAAAGTGTCAAAACCAAACTGAAAGCCCTGCTTGTTTTCTCCGCCTTGGTTTCGGGATTTTTCTTTATGTTGTATCTGCCTTTTGGCAAGCACCTTGGCAAACTATTCTTTGGCGACGAGCACGCCGGCGAGTTTATATCTTACTGCGCTCCTATGGTGTTTCCACTTGCACTAAATCACGCCACAACCCCTATCCTCAACTCACTAGGTCTTGAAAAACGCACCTTCATCAACTATATCGTTGGGGCGGTGCTTATGCTCCCTTGCATACTTGTTTTGCCAAAATTCATAGGGGTGTATTCTGTGGCGGTGGGCATGGGTGTTGCCTTCACCGTGTCCGCAGTCTTAAGCCTTGTTTCCCTCAAAAAGAAACTGGGGGATTTAAGCGGTGTTGGCAAAGGATTGACCGCTGTCGGCATAAGTCTGCCCCTAGGCGTCACTGCATATTTCCTCAACGGAATACTTGTCAACTTTTTGGGATACTGGTTTTCAATGGTGGTCACCGCCTTCTACGTCATATTCTTCTTCGTGATCGGGGTGTCTGCATTCAACATTGTTGACGTCAAAGGCTATCTCCGTCTATTCACGCCTGCCGTGTCCCTTTCTACGAAAGGGAAAGGCGACGGGCAAAGACTTTGTCGTCTTCCTTTCAAGCGTCGCTCAAAAAACCTTTCAAGCCCTCAAAAACCAAAATTCCGTCCGCAACTCAGAAATAATCCCTCTTAAAATAAATAAGACAACCCAAAACCAATCAATCTATACCGAATCAAAACTCATAAAAAATAAGCATAGGCACAAAATAGGTCTATGCTTAATATTTTTGTACGCAGTATAATCATATATTTTTTCCTGCTGGTGGCAATGCGCCTTATGGGAAAACGGCAACTAGGTGAATTGCAACCCTTTGAGTTTGCCATAACTCTTGTGGCAAGCGAGCTGGCTTGCATACCTATGAGCGACCCCACAATCCCCATAATCTATGGGATAATCCCTGTCTTCACCCTTTTCATAGTGCATATCATCATAACAAAACTGGCTTCAAAAAGCGTGCGTTTCCGCAAGGTGCTCAACGGCAAGCCCGTTGTCATCATAGAAAAAGGCAACATTCTCCCCGAAGTGATGAAAGAACTGAATATGGACACAGACGACCTTATGGAAGCACTGCGAGGCAAGGATATATTCAACCCCGCCGACGTTGAATACGCCATAATTGAAACCAACGGTTCAATGACAGTCCTGCCAAAATCAAGCACTAGACCTTTATGCCCCGATGATGTTGACCTCACCGTTGAAAGGGCGTATATGCCAGTCACCCTTATCCTTGAAGGCAACTTTCTTGGCAACAATTTGGCAGTGACAGACGGGGTCACAAAGCAAGGAATCATGCGCCTCCTTGACAAAATCAATATGGACAGCAAGGACGTGCTGCTGCTCCTATTGCAAGGCAGTGAAGTGTTTGTGCAACCCTACAAAGGTGACAGCCTCACCGTCACTTTGGATAGTGAGGAAAGCCTATGAAGAAAGTGGTCATTGCACTTTTGATATTGGGGATTATTGTGTCCACAGGGGTTGTGGAGCATTTCTACATTGAAAAGACCTTTGACACCCTAGACCAAAAATTGTATGAAATTGAAGACGCCTTGCACCGAGGAGATGACAACGCTCTCCCCTTGACACAGGATTTGACAAAGTGGTGGAACGAGAAAAGAAAGTGTATGGAACTTTTCACTTTCTCCCCCGACATACGTGCATTTTCAGTGGCTCTTGCCGAGCAAGAAGGCTCCCTTGAATGCGGTGACTTTAAAAATGCAATGAGCAAATGTCAGTCCCTCATTGCCATGTCAAAAAACCTGCACCAAATCTTGGACTTCAACTTTGAGGACGTCATCTAGGCTTGTCCAAAAATGGTGTGATCATATCCTTCAACAGATATATATCCCCTGCACCAAGGAACAAAACATTGTCGTGGTCTTTTGCCCTTGATATGACAAAATCAAGGGTTTTGTCAAATGAAAGCACACCATAAACCTCTTGTTTTACAAATTTTGTCGAAATTGCGCTGACAAGCGCGTCACTGTCAACGCCGTCACTTGCACTCTCTCTTGCACCATAAGTGTCCATAATGACAAGGGTGTGGGCGTCAGCAAGGGACGAGCAAAACTCATCAAAATACGCCTTGGTGCGCGAATATGTATGGGGCTGAAAAACAACCATAGTCTTCCCTTTTTGAGAGGATAAAATCCCTCTTATTTGGGTAGGATGATGGGCGTAGTCAAAGACCACTCTTGCACCATCAATTTCCCCTACAAACTCATTTCGTCTTTTAACTCCGCCGAAACTTTCAAGGGCTTTTCCACCCTCATCATAGTCATACCCCAACACCTTCAAAACCGCAAGTGCAAAGAGAATATTTTCAGGAGTGGACAGATTGTCATCATAGGGTTTCACCGCAGTGACGTACACTCCATTTTCATAGACTAGGACTTTGCCCGTATCTGCTGGTGCATTGTTTTCAAATGCTGATTTTTCGTTTTCATCGGTTAGGGCTTTGTCATTATCTGCCTTTGATATGCACCTGTTATTTTCACCGCAACAAGTTTTCTCATCTGCAGGGCTATTCATTTTGGGTGTCCTAAAATTCTTATATGTCAATATGTCCACCTTTCCATTTGAGGACACAATCACACCACTTTCACCCTTTTCGCCCATTTTTTGACACAGGGTTTTGCATTTGACCAGCATATCCCATTTCTCATTGTCATCTGTGGTCATATGCCCATTTGAGCATACGCCAACAAAGTCCGTTGAAAACACCTGAATTTCCCCTTGACTGAGGAAGGTCAAAAAGACTGCCAAAACGGATTTCAAATCCTGATAGCAGTCGGGGTGGTCGCACTCTGCATTGAGGACGACGGATATATGAGGATTTAGGCTCAAAAGACTGCGCCGATATTCGCAGGCCTCGGTGACAAAAATATCACCGCCTTTTGTGACCAAATTGCCGTATTCAGTTTCGCCACCAACGTGGGCGGTGAAAGGAGCGTCAAGTTTCATAAGCGCGTGAGTCAAAAGTGCGGTGACTGTGGTTTTCCCGTGAGTGCCACCAACTGCCACAGTCCTTTCAAATTCCCCCGCAATTTTACCTAAAAATTGATGCCTTTCAAGGGTGGGTATGCCCTGCCGTCTTGCCTCTTTGAGTTCAAGATTGTCCTCTTTCACCGCAGAGGAAAAAACAACCAAATCGCACCCTAAGACAAGGGCGGGATTTTCACCGATATACACTGGGAAAAGTTTTGTCAGTTCATGGGTGACGGCGCTCCGCTCTCGGTCACTGCCCGTCACGGTTTTTCCACGCATATACATCAGCTTTGCAAGGGCGCTGAGGCTTGCCCCTCCAACCCCTATAAAATGAATTTTGTCATTGTTATGTATTTTCATACTAAAACCTTGAAATTTTCACCCGATATTTTTAAGAAAATAGGATTTTTATAATTTTCTATTGATATTTAGGCAAAAATCGTTTAATATATGTTTATTATATGCATACGCGTAAAAGAAGGTGTATTATGCTTAATATCACAGACACAAAAGTCCGCATCGTAAAAAAGGACGACTCAAAACTTAAGGCAATCGCATCAATCATCGTAGATGATTGTTTTGTGATTCACGACATCAAGGTCATCGAAGGAAATGACGAAGTCTTCATCGCAATGCCTTCAAGAAAAACTCCCGACGGCGAATTCAAGGATATTGCTCATCCTATCAACACTGAAACAAGAGAGCTGATCAAATCCAACGTTATCTCAGCCTATCACAAGGCTCTCACTGAAGAAGAGTAAAAAACGCCACCCATAATGGGTGACGCATCTTAAAACCAAATTATTTTCCTGCTTTGTGCCGATTTCGGCGTTCTACGGTTTTAATCAATATTCTGCAACTTGACGTAATCAATCTTTCCTATTGCGGTATATGGCATTTTGTCTACAGTGGTGACAATGCCGGGGATATGCCAGTGGGAAAGGTTTTTGCCTATATATTTTCTCACCTCTTCTCTTTGTTTTTCGGTGAGAGTGCCTTCAATGACAAGTTTGATTTGGGTTTTGCCGTTGACAATTTTTTCAAAGGCGGCGCAAGTGCCCACAAAATCAAGTTCTCTTGCAACCCTCTCAATTTCGCTGGGGAAAACGTTCATACCAGAGATTTTGATGAGGCGTTTTTTTCTGCCGTAGAAAGTGAGGTCATTGCCCTCTTTTGAGAATATATCACCGGTGCGGAGATATTTGACGCCATCAATGGTGACAAAAGCCTCCTCGTCACTGCCAATGTATCCAAGCATTGTTTGATTGCTTTCAAGGACCAACTCACCCTTTTCGCCGTCAGGAAGGATATTGTCATTGTCGTCAATGATAAGAGGCACGACGTTGTTGATTGTTCTGCCGATTGAACCCACTTCTCCGTCCTTTGGTGACAAAACGCAGACACTGCCGATTTCAGTAAGTCCGTAGCCTTGTTGTGCAACGGCGGTTGCCCCTGCCCTTTCCATCCTTTCATTGAAGTCAAGAGCAAGTTTTTTGGTGAGAATATCTCCGCCCACAAAGACGTTGGCAAGAGTTGACACGTCTGGTCCTTCAAATCCTTTTGTTTCAAGGAATTTTGTCAACATTCTAGGGATTGCAATGACGGTGGTGACGCCGTTTTTTCTTATGGCGTCAAGGGCAATCTTTCCACTGAAACGAGGGATAAGCACTGCTGTCATATCTGTGGACAGAGATGCATGGACACCGACGATAAGTCCAAATCCGTGGAACATGGGGAGTGTGACCAGCATTGAGTCCTTTTTGTCAAAGTCGTAGGGGATTGATGTGAGCAGATTGTCAACCAGTGCGTTTGCGCCGTAGTGGGACAAAACAACGGTTTTTGGCACACCAGAAGTGCCACCCGAGTGCATATGAAGGGCGGGAATATTGCCGTCACCCTTGTATTCCTCAAAGTGCTTTGCAAGAGGCAACCCGAAAAATGCGTGAAGCATATAGGGGCAATACACCAGTTTTGCGCCCTCTTTGTGCTTTGCAAACCTAGAAAAATTGATGTCTGAGATTGCAAGGACCTTGGGGTTTTGGAGTTTGACCTCTTTCACAAATTCCCTTTCGGACAACAGGGGGTGGACGGGTGCAAAGATTGCACCGATAAGGGTTGTTGCATACAACAAAGACACCGCTTGCTCAAGGTTGGGGAGGGCGGACATAACCACGTCACCTTGTCTTACGCCAAGTTTCCAAAGACCGCCTGCAACACGGCGCACTTCTCTGTCAAGGCGGTCAAAAGACAGATGCACTTTTCCACGAGTGACCGCGTGAAGATTCTCCTTCACGTGATAGTCCCTCATAAAGTTGTACATAGTCTTGTTGTAATCCATATTTTTATTATACCTTTTTTCAATTCCTGCCGTCAACGGATTTTGGAAAATACTATTTCCGCCCAAAAAACAATTTTTAAAATGGCAGGTATAAAGTTTTTCACTCCGTCAATAATTCAGTCACGGAGGTAAAACAATGAGTAAAATAGCAGTTGCCACCAAAAGATTTAGTGGCTTTATGAAAAGAAACGCAATGTATCTTCTTATTTTGCTGTGTATCGCATCTGTGGCAACGGTGATTGCCCTGGCTGCCACCGGCAACTTTGGAGAACAATCCATCGACATCGATGGTGAACAAAACAACAACGACAACACGGATATCCCCACCGTTGGTGACCCTGACGACAAGCCTAGCGACAATCCTAGCGACAAGCCTAGCGTCAAACCTGATCCCCCTGTGGGCGACACCCCTGTAGACACCCCTCTCACCTTCACCGCACCTTGCATGGGCACAGTGACAGTGAACTACTCTGACACAGTGCTTGTGTGGAACTCCACCCTCGGTCAATATTCCACCCACCTTGCAGTGGACTTTGTTGCAGAGGATTTGCGAGTGCTGGCAGTGGCAGGAGGCACAGTGAAAGAAGTTGGCTACGATGCTCTTGACGGCAACTACGTCATCATCACCCACAAGGACGGATATGAATCACGCTACTTCTCTCTTGGTGACGGCGTCACCCTGAAAGCAGGTGACACAGTGGCTGAAGGAGACGTCATCGGCACTATGTCCACCACCATGGCAAAAGAGTCCTTGGACGGCAATCACCTGCACTTTGAGATGAGCAAAGACGGAGTTGACATCGACCCTCTCAGCGTCATCATCCTCAATGAAAAGTGACAAAACACGATGTTTATCTCGCAGAACAACGACTTAAACCATCGTTTCAAGCAAAATCTAAAAACCTGCCCTATCACCTAAACACATAGGACAAACATAATCTCCCCCTTGAAAATCCCACGTCAAACCTGGTGGGATTTTCTCATTTGTGCATACGTTCCAACCTTCCTAGATATTTTCTCTCACCATTTCGGCACATATAAAAATATGTCAATTTGCACATTTGTCCATAGGTTTTGCCCTCACGAATAGCCATATATTTGCAAGCGGATTTTTTCTCTTTTGCCAGACAAATATTGACAGTTGAAAAATCTTCCATACAGTGATATAATATCCTGTATGGACAGAATAACCCTTGACAACTTGATGCTCCACATCGCTAGGGGTGATGAAGTCGCCTTTGAAGAACTCTACAACCAGACCAAGTCAGGCTTGTACTCTTTCATTTTGTCCATTTGCAACAATCATCACCTTGCGGAAGACGTGATGCAAAACACATACATCCGCATCCGTCTGTCTGCAAATATGTACAAGGCGGGGTCAAACACTCTTGCGTGGATATACACTATTGCAAAGAACTTGACTCTCAATGAACTGAACAAACAAAAGCATGAGATGTCCATTGACTTTGACGATAAGGGTGCAAAGATAGGTGGGCAATACACAATAGATGACAAGGTGTCAAGCCCCCTACTCAATGTGATGAAGAAGGTGCTGAACGAAAGCGAGGCACAAATAATCAGCCTGCACCTCATATCGGGATTCAAGCATAGAGAGATAGCGGAGATGCTGGACAAGCCCTTAGGCACTGTGCTATGGACGTATAAAAATGCTCTCAACAAAATCAAAAACAACTACTCGGAGGAGGACCTATGAAAATCAAGGACATAAAGAAACAATTGAAACAAGAGTCTGGCGATATGACACCCGACGTCCTTGACCGCGTGAAAATTTCGCCCATAAACCGCCTCCGTCAAAATGAAAAGGCTATGAGAGTTTTCAAGCAAACAGTGGCCTCTCTCATTCTTTTGATTCTTGCAGCAATCGTCATAATCCTGTCCGTGTCAATCTACGCCTATATGACTCAAAAGCCTGACACCGCAGAGGAAAACTACACCTTTGTGTCTGTGTGGATTAATAGAGGCAGTGAGGACACCGACCTAAGTGACGGGTTGTCATCAACTGACAGCACTATAGTCAGTTTTGTTGTGGATGGCTTTGGTCAAGTGGTGTTTGCCTACAATGAAACCGCAGGCACAGTCCTGCCCTCTCCTGGGTATATCGGCAACGTAGTCAGCCTCCTCAATGATGATGGCGCAACTGCAGTCTACGTCATGGCAACCAGTGACAGACCTGCGTTTCAACGCAACTGCTACAACGAGTTGAAGACCGCAATCGCTGATAGCGGAGTTTTTGGTGAGATCACCGTCAGCTACCATATCGGTGACAGCCTTTCAAGATTTATGATGGGGGCGTCAATCAACTCTCTCAAAGGTTTTGACCACGACAGGTTTGTTGAAGCGGAATCAGTCAACGACCTTTGCGCACTTTACGTGGAATTCTCCTCATAAAGTCAAAAAACAACAATTTTTGCAATAAACATAATCCCCTTTCACTCCCTTTGCAAATTGTGGGTGAAAAGAGCGGATTTTGTGGAATAATTACGAACATACTACTCTACGTGGGCTATGCCCACGAACATAGGAAAAATATGAAAAAAATCAACTTGAAACTTTTGCTTATTGTGGTGCTTGCAGTGCTTATGCTCTCCCTTGTTGCTTGCAACGAGCCTGCCCCCATTGACCCTCCCGTAGACGACACCCCCTCTGGTGATACCCCTGCTCCTGTCACTTTCACAGTCACTTTTGACTCAAAGGGCGGCACAGGCATTGAGGGATACAAGGACGTGGAATTTGGTCAACAAGTGGCAGCACCCGTCACCAATCCTACAAAAGAAGGATACGAATTTGATTGCTGGACTTTGTCAAATGGTGACAAGGTGGACTTCAACACCTACACAGTGTACTCAAACGTCACCTTCTACGCCAGTTGGAAAGCAAAATCATACGACCTCACCGCCTACCTCACCGATGAAAAAGTCAGTGGCAACATTCTTGACCTTTCAAGCGGAAGTGTTGCCGACTACTACGGCGGGGACGTGACAGTCACTGACGGCGAAAAATACAACCTCCGTGACACGGTTGTGGAGGGCGTCACCGTGAAAACCTTGACCTTTGCCCTTTCATACGAGTCAACAACCTCATCAGGTCAATCCCTTCCCGTCCCTACCACCACAAGAGATGGCGACAGATTTATGTATTGGTATTACTACGAAGGTGATGAAATCGTGCAACTGAGCAAAACCCTTGCAAAGGGCTCAACCGCAACCACAATCGAACTCCTCCGCGGATACAAATATGACGGCGCACGCACCCTCTATGCAATGTGGTATAGCGCACTTGAAAACGTCACCGTCAAGTTCAACTCAGGTCTTGAAAACGAAACAATCGACACCCCCGATATGGTGGTGAAAGTTGGTGACTATATTCCCGCCCCCGAAAAACCCTCAATCAGCGGATACGACTTTGACAAGTGGACATACATCATCAAAGATGATGAAGAAGAAAGAGTGGTTGATATGAGTTTCTACGTTGACGCATCATCACAAGGCGTTGCTGTCACTTTGGACTTGACAACAGAAGGCGTCTTCAACCTGTACGGCAACTGGACAAAGCGTATTGAAATCAACTCCGCAAGCGACTTCGATTCCCTTGATGACACCGACGAAATGGTGCAAAACGCAAACATCTATCTTATGGCAGACGTCAACCTTGGCGAGTGGAGTGCAAAGTTTGATGAAAACAACTCCTTCAAGGGTGTCTTTGACGGCAACGGACATACAATCACTTTCAAAATCTCAAATGGTAAAAGCCCCTATCTCTCCCTTTTCGGTGTCAACGACGGCACAATCAAAGAGTTGCTCATCAGTGCAGTCGTCGATGTGACTGTCGATATGACTGAACTTGGTGACGGCATTGAAAAATATTACGCGTCAGGGGTTGCAGGTGTGTCAACAGGCACAATATCAGCAGTTGACGTCCGCTATTTCAATGCTACGGTCAAGGCAGACACAACCATACACGTGGGCAGTGTTGTCGGCTACAACAACGACAGTGAAATCAGTGGATCAAAGGCAACCAACGTCATCATTGACGTGGAGGGCACCGAAGTGTATGCAGGTGGCGTGGTCGGCCTGAACAATCGTGGTTTTGTCAAGGGCTTCACCCTTTACGGCACAGGCAAATCTTCAGATATCACCGCAAGCGGTGACGGCGTGTACGCAGGTGCATTTGCCGGCAGAATCAACTCAGGTGAATACACTGAGTGCTCTGCAACCTCAGTGAATATTGAAGCAACAGCCTCAAACAGCGTGTATGCAGGTGGTGTTGCAGGAAGAATCATCAACAACACCATTGAAAAAATTTCTCTCAGCGCAATCACCATTTCCGCAAAGGGCAACAATGCCTACGCAGGCGGTGCAGTGGGTGAAGGCGGAAGCACTCTCCGTCACGTCCTCGTTGACGGCGCAACCGTTGTGGCAGAAGGCACAAAAGTGGCTGTCACAGGCGGCATGGTGGGCTCAAACTACTGCGAAAGCGGAAATAGAGGTCAAATTCAATTCTCAATTGTGAAGGCGTCATCTGTCACCGCAAAGGGTGACGGCAAGGCATACGCAGGTGGAATTGCAGGTCTGCAAAATGCAGGTGCAAGCTCATCAAACGGCGCTGTGACTAGAGTGTATGCAGAATGCGACGTGGCAGTTGTGTCTGCAGGCACAGCCAAACTTGGCAGTGCATTTGGTGTCTATGACACCAAGACCGTGTGCTCCAACGTGTACGTGTCATCAAACGCAGTCATCTCACTCAACGGCACAGCCTACAACAAGGAAGAACCTGCCTTTGAAGTGACAACTCGCACAGACGTCATGGACGTCACCCCCGGTTTTGAAACAATCCAAAACGCATCTTGGGTCAACGGCAACTTGAAACTGAACTCAACCGCCTCATCATCAAACCCCATTTGGATTGTGGCAGACGGCGCATATCCTACTCTCGCCTTCACCGCATAACCAACACTCAAACTAAACAAAAAAAACGGACGAAATCTCGTCCGTTTTTATTTTTCTTTTGTGCTTTAATATTTTCTTTTGTTATTTGATTTCTCTCTTTTGATGATAAGTGACGTCCTCAAGACGATTGTCACATCCAAGTTGGGTGATGAGAAGATGCATTGCGTTGTCAAGGTCACTGCCTTCACTGAAATCTGCATCAAAAATCCAGTCCACTCTTTCGTGTTTCAAGAGGGGTTGCACCTTTTCCTTTTCATCGTTGTGGTAGAGTGCGATTGAGTGTCCGCCACTTTGCTTCACCAGTTTCATACAAGGCACGTCAGTGAGTCCGTCACCGATATAAATCATATTGCGGAAGAAGACGCGTCTTATGTCCTCGGGTTGTGACTTGTTCAGGTCAACGTTGTTGTTGATGTCAAGGACGCCTTTGTTTATTCGATAGACAAATTGGGTTTTGTTGGTGTAGTTGACCGCCATCTTTGCCCACATTGCATTGCCTTCCTCGTTGTACATAAACTCACTGGCAAATATCTTTTTGAAATGCTTTGCCACCACCGTGCCGTCAATGATTTCTTTGAGGCCAGATGAGAGGATGTAGTGCTCCACTTTCAGCCCTGCCTCTTCGCCGTAGCGGTTGATACGCTCAAACCATTCAAGGACGCCGGGGTGATATTCAATATGCTTTCCGCACTCCACAAGGACGTCACGAGTGAGGGGGACGCCTGCCTTGGCGGCTTGGTCAATCATGCAGTACATATATGCAAGGACGCTGTCCATCTTCTCTTTTGATGCCACCTTTTCTGCCTCTGCCCAAAAGTCGTCTGCTTCCATGCCAAGGCTGGGGATGAAGGTGTATTCCTGCATATCACGGGTGCAAAGAGTTTTGTCAAAATCGTAAAGCAATGCCACAATGTGTTGTTTTGCCATATGTTTTCCTACCTTTAATATTGGTTTCAGGTTATATCTATATATTAACTATTGAACAAAATATTGTCAACCACTCTTTCAATTTCCGCAATCAAACCGCCTGAAAAACCAGAGAAATTGATGGGAAAAATATGAACAATGTTCGTGTTTGTTCATTTGAACGATATCTCTTGTATTCAATTTTTTTTTGTGCTAAAATATACGATGCAAAGTTTCGGCGATGTGGGTTTCATTTTTCAAATGAACTTATATCCGCTCCGCCGAGTAAAATAGGATAAACAATTTTTTGGAGAATAAAAAATGAAAAAACTGGATTTGAGCATTTACGGTATCACCGGCGTAACAGAAATCGTACACAATCCTTCCTATGAAGATTTGTACCTTGCAGAAACCGATCCTTCTCTCACCGGCTATGAAAAAGGTCAAACAACCGAACTCGGTGCAGTCAACGTCATGACAGGCATATACACCGGTCGTTCACCCAAGGACAAATTCATCGTCATGGATGAAAACTCAAAGAACACCGTTTGGTGGACCTCTGACGAGTTCAAAAACGACAACCATCCTTGCAGTGAAGACACTTGGAAGGCAGTGAAGGACATTGCTCTTGACGAACTTTCCAACAAGAAACTCTACGTCATGGACGTCTTCTGTGGCACAAATGCCGACTCACGTATGGCAATCCGCTTCATCATGGAAGTGGCATGGCAAGCACACTTTGTCAAAAATATGTTCATCGCACCCACCAAGGAAGAACTTGAAAACTTCACCCCCGACTTCGTCAGCTACAACGCATCAAAGGCAAAGGTTGAAAACTTCAAGGAACTTGGCCTCAACTCAGAAACCGCAGCCGTCTTCAACATCACTTCACGTGAACAAGTCATCATCAACACTTGGTACGGCGGTGAAATGAAGAAAGGTATGTTCTCAATGATGAACTACTATCTCCCCCTGAAAGGTATGGCATCAATGCACTGCTCTGCCAACACCGATATGGATTGCAAGAATACTGCCCTCTTCTTCGGTCTTTCAGGCACAGGCAAAACCACCCTTTCAACAGATCCTAAGCGTCTCCTCATCGGCGACGACGAACACGGCTGGGATGACAACGGCGTCTTCAACTTTGAAGGCGGTTGCTACGCAAAGGTCATCAACCTTGACAAGGATTCAGAACCCGACATCTACAATGCAATCAAGCGCAACGCACTCCTTGAAAACGTCACCGTTGACGAAAACGGTGTTTGCGACTTTGCAGATAGCTCAGTGACTGAAAACACCCGTGTTTCATATCCTATCAACCACATTGAAAAGATCGTCCGCCCCGTGTCAGCAGCACCTGATGCAAAGAACGTCATCTTCCTTTCAGCAGATGCATTTGGCGTGCTTCCTCCCGTCTCAATCTTGACACCTGAACAAGCACAATACTATTTCCTCTCAGGCTTCACCTCAAAGCTTGCAGGCACTGAACGTGGCATCACCGAACCTACCCCCACCTTCTCAGCATGCTTCGGTCAAGCATTCCTTGAACTGCACCCCACAAAGTACGCAGAAGAACTTGTAAAGAAGATGGAAAAATCTGGCGCAAAGGCATACCTTGTCAACACCGGTTGGAACGGCACTGGCAAGCGTATCTCAATCAAGGACACCCGTGGCATCATCGATGCAATCCTTGACGGCTCAATCCTGAAAGCAGACACAAAGACAATCCCCTACTTCAACCTTGAAGTTCCCACCGCACTCCCCGGCGTTGACTCAGGAATCCTTGATCCTCGTGACACCTACCAAAACGTTGGCGATTGGGATGCAAAGGCAAAAGACCTTGCAGGACGTTTTGTCAAAAACTTTGTCAAATACACCAGCAACGATGCAGGCAAAGCCCTTGTGAAAGCAGGCCCCGAAGCATAATCCAAACTATTAGAACACAAAAAACGGCGATTTTCATCGCCGTTTTTCTTTTTGCAATACAATCACCTATTCATTGAAAACACTTGCCAAAACCAAGCAAACAAAGTATAATCAACTTCGTTGTCGGGGTGTAGCGCAGTTTGGTAGCGCGCTTGGTTCGGGACCAAGAGGCCGCGAGTTCAAGTCTCGCCACTCCGACCACAAGTGAAGCACACCCAAGCGCCACGGCATTTGGGGTGGGCGAACGCAGTGGACTGAACTGCCATTTAGGCACAGAGTGCCACAACGTAGTTGTTCCGCGAAGCGGATAATGGCAGTGAAAGACCAAAACAAAAGTCCGCTCATGCACTTGCGCGGACTTTTTTTCTACAAATCGCTATTTGCGACGCTTAGATGTTATTCTCTATTTTGTTGGACACTATTTGTTTTGTTTTGCACTGTAAGTGAATTCTGCTTGGTCAATTTCATATTTATCCAAAAGTGCTTTTATTATCCAAATACACATGGGTGCACTATAACCATTTTCATGATAAATATTTGAATCTGCAACTTGGTCTGGGAACGATAATTCAGCAGGATTGAAAGAGAAAAATGCTCCGCTAGAATTTTTAAATAATTTTTCTTTATTCTCACACATATTGGTTATTATGCGCTTGTCGATTTCGTACAACCTGTCTATAACAAATCTTACCATATCTGCATAATAAGCGCACAAAACACGTTCCCCTTGCAAGATGAAATAATTCGGCTTAGTTCCTTTTGCTTGCTCAGGATCCTCACATGTATGCTCTGAATATCCAAGTGGCTCCATAAAAGAAATATATTTTTGAGGGGCCTCAATCGCATAGATGCTGCAGATTGCCGATGCCAATCGATTTGCTCTTGAAACTATTGTGCTTTCGTTCCATTCTTCGCAAGACATAACGTCTTTATTAAGCCAAACGACTTTACTATCAGCATCATCAAGCATCTGCTTTTTTTTGTCAAAGGATTTATCGCCCAATTCACTGTTATAGCCAGTCAATGTCAAATTGCCAAGAGTGTGCAAATATTTTTCTTTTACAGTCATCCAATTGCTTCCAAGCATTTTTTGCCAATCTTCGGAAATATTGCTGTTTTGTGGCATAATATGCTCTATTGAAAGATTGTCAACAATAATTTTCTCCTTCCCTTGATTTTCTAGTTCAACCAACAAATATTTACAAAGCGCATTCTTTCTGTAGAGATTTTTTTCTTTGAGAGCAAGAGCAAAATTCTCGTCGCTAGGCAAAGCGTCTTTCGATGTTAATTGCAACAAAAATGAAACTATAGAATCATAGTAGGTTTGCTTATTGCTTTCATTTGCAAAAATTCTTGAATACAGCGTCTTGTACAATCCACGCAAAGAGTTTGATCCGATTTCACAAACCAAACGTCTTATGCTGTAATTCAACAATAATTTCAGCACTTTTGCCAGCTCATTTTCGTCCAAGTTGCCTACACCGTTGTGGAAATCATCAAACACACGGAACAAAAACAAAAATACTGTTGATTGCTTCAATCGTTGTATGTCGCGCAATATGGCATTTATGGCTGTGCCATATCGCGAATCATCTCCATACAAGAAAGCATGATAAAATTCAGCATAATGGTGCAACTCTTTAAGGATGGTTTCATTTGTATATCCGCCCCTTTCATAATGCGTTTTGAAGGCGTCATATGCTTCACTTTCCCTTGTAAATCCATCTATCTTCATGTTCAAATAGTCGAGGAAAAATGAAGACATAGCGTCTTTTTTGACAAGTTTCTCTATTTGCAACCAATAGTTTTCATAGAGTGCTTCTTGATCAATGTTTGTCATCAAAACAAAGTTTCTTATTTTGTCGGCAAGGCTAAGAGGAACACCTGTTGAATTGATACGTTCAAATATTTCTTGAGCATTGTCATTGTCATCAAGAATTATATCAACGCAAGTTAATTGTTGTATTCCACGATATATTTGGCTGATTTGCACGCCATTATCTAACTCTTTTTTGATAAGATCACAGAATATCTCATAATTGTGCCATATTCCACTTCCCCTATCAATCTCATCATATTTGCCCTCTATAAGCAACATTAATTGATTGTTGTCACTTTTTATGGGTTTAAGCTTTAATTTGCTTGAATCGTCTATTGTATAAGGCTGAAAAGGGTCATTGTTCATAAGAACATTTTTGATTCGTTCTTTATCGATTTCATTTGGAGCCACGTCCATCAATGCCTTGAGCATTAGGTAAACAGTTGTCATTCTTTGTTGTCCATCAATAATGATAAAATAGTTGATTCCATCCTTATATTGGACCATGGAATACACAACAGATCCACAAAAATGAGGCTCATTTCTCTTTGAGGCAACAATTATGTCATTAAACAGTTTGACGCACTGGTCCTTAGACCATTCATAATTCCTTTGATAAACTGGAATTGAGAACTGCCTTTTATTTGGTTCTATAAAGTTGTTCATAATTCTACCGGAATTAATTCTCATAAGTTGTCTCCTTGATAAAACAATGCGATACATTATTATTGTAGCACTTAAACACGCTTTGTTCAACACATATTTTCATTGCCACTACCACGAAATCATCTCTATAATCCATCAAAAAAGCACCACCTTATGGTGATGCTTAATTTAATTATTTGTTGCAAATGCAATTAGTTTTGTTGAAATGCGTTTTTGACGAGAGCGGTTATTTCGTCCACTGCTGTGTCGAGGGTTGCTGAGGTCTTCAGTGACTTGTCTCTTGATGCTATTTCAACGATGCCACCCTTCATATTTCTGGGGCTGACAACCACTCTGAAAGGCACGCCGAGAAGGTCTGCATCCGAGAACATAACCCCTGCGCTGACGTTTCTGTCATCGTAGATGACTTCAATGCCCTTTTCGGTCAAGGTGTTGTAGAGGTTGTCTGCATAAGCCTTAACCTCGCTGTCGTCTGCGCGGACTGCACAGATATGCACTTGCCAAGGTGCGATTGCGATGGGCCAGATAGGGCCGTAATCATCGTGGTGTGCTTCGCAGATTGATGCTGCCAGTCTGCCAACGCCGATGCCGTAGCAACCCATGATAGGATTGAGGATGTTGCCTTCGCTGTCGGTATAGGTCATATTCATTGACTTGGTGTATTTTGTGCCAAGTTGGAAAATGTTGCCCACTTCGATGCCTCTTGACACTGTGAGAGCGTGCTTGCCACACTTGGGGCAGATGCTTCCCTCTTTGACCTTTGCAAAGTCGTGGAATTCTGCACTGGGAAGGTCGCGGTCAAAGTCAAGGCCTGTCATGTGATATTCATTTTCGTTTGCGCCACAGACAAGGTTGTTGACTCCCTTAAGCGTATTGTCATAAAGCACTGTGCAGTTGTCGGTGATTCCCACGGGGCCGATGAATCCTGCCACAAGACCGCAATCATCAGTGATTGTTGCAGGGTGCACGTCACAACCAAGATAGTTGGTCAGTTTTGTTTCGTTGACGTCGTAGTCACCGCGGAGGAAAAGCACCACGTATTTGTCGTCCTTGTTTTGTTGATAGACCACTGCTTTGCAGGTGTCTTTTGCTTCAACGCCGAGGAATGCGCTGACTTCTTCAATTGTTTGCTTGCCGGGTGTTGCCACCTTTTCAAGTGCCTTTGATTCTGCGGTGCGGACGTAGTCAACAACGTTGGGGGTTGCCTCCATATTTGCACGATAGTCACACTGGTTGCAGATGACGATGGAGTCTTCGCCGATGTCGGTGAGGAGCATAAATTCGTGAGATATGCTTCCGCCCATCATGCCTGAGTCTGATGCGATTGAGATGACTTCGGGGATGCCTGCTCTTGCAAAGATACGTTCATACGCCTTGTGGCACTTTGCGTAGTATTGTTCAAGATCCTCTTGTGATGTATGGAAGGAATATGCGTCCTTCATTGTGAATTCGCGGACACGGATAAGACCTGATCTAGGACGTGCTTCGTCACGGAATTTGGTTTGGATTTGGTAAATCATGAAGGGGTACTTCATGTATGTTTGACCATATTCACGGACAAGTTGCACTGCGGCTTCTTCGTGAGTCATACCAAGGACAACAGGGCTGCCGCTTCTGTCGTTGAAACGGACAAGTTCCTTGCCGATGCTGTCATATCTGCCTGATTCTTGCCAGATTGATGCGGGCATAACCACGGGGAATGACACTTCTTGACCATCAATTGCGTCCATTTCTTCGCGGAGAATATTCTCAATTTTGCGAGTGATACGCTTCAAGGGCATGTATGATGAAAAGATGCCGTTTGCCACGTATTTCATATAACCGCCACGGACCATAAGAGCATGGCTATCCACCACACAGTCAGAAGGTCTTTCTTTAAATCTTTCGCCGACGAGTTTTTCAAGTTTCATAATTGCCTCCGATTTCGGTTGACTAATTTATCGAATATATATTATATGGGCTTTTGACACTTGTGTCAAACCTTTTGTTCACGCAAATGGCTATAAAAAGAACGCAAGCAGTGTTTTGCTTGCGTTTTGGCAGGGGCTATAGGAATCGAACCTACACTAAGGGAGTCAGAGGCCCGTGTGCTACCACTACACCAAGCCCCACCGATGTGGACATTATATTCCTTTTTCAGTTGAAACACAAGCAAACGAAAGCATTTTGAAAGTTTTGCTCGTTGACTTTCCACCAAAGGTGGGATATAATTTTATCGGTGAATTATGTCAAAAGCAAAACGCGCATTTGAAATTTTTATCAGCCTTTCAATATTGTCACTGATTGTGACGATTGTCTTTGCTCTGCTCATTGTTGAAAAGGTGGGGGACAACCACACCAACACCATTGTCACCGCCGTGTTTGCAGGGGCGTTTTTATTGTTTGTTTCGGTGGCTATGGCCGTCATGATGACACACTCCTATTTCAAGTGCAGTTGCTGCAATATGGAGTTCAAAGGCAGACCCTTCCAAGTGCTCGTCAGCATGCACTCACCCTCCAAGCGACTTGTGGACTGCCCTCATTGTGGCAACCGCTGTTGGTGTGAGCACGAGATAAAATAGCACTTTAACCGCCCAAAAAGGTGTTTTAATAGTGTAAAACTGCAAAAATCCGTATTGACTGCGGATTTTTTTTGTTATAAAATGTTTGTATAAACATTAGGAGGCCACTATGCAAGAACAACACGAAGTATTGGTCAAAAAACCGCTCCTTGACGACAAGGGCAATATTGCAGAGCCGGGGTACGCCAAAAGGCTCAACTGGGAATATGACAACAAAAAAATCACCGCAAAGCGCACTCGTTTGAAAGAGTGGGATTACTACTATATCTCCAACAAGGAATACGCCCTCTGCCTCACTATGGCAGATATGGGATACGTAGGTGCCCTGTCAATCTCTGTCATCGACTTTGTCACCCCCGCTCAATTCACCAACAGCAGTATCTTCTTCTTCCCTATGGGCAAGTTGAATATGCCTGCAACCTTTGAAAAAGGTGATTGTTTCTGGAAAAACGGCAAAACTTGGATGAAGTTTGAAAACGACGGCACAACTCGTCGCCTCACCGGTGAATATCCCAACGCAGACAAACGTGGCACAACTGTCAAATGGGACGTCACCCTCACCGACGCACCCGAAGAATGTATGGTCATTGCAACTCCCTTTGACCGTGACGGATATTTCTATTTCAACTCAAAAGTCAACTGCATGAGTGCAGAAGGCTCTTTCTCTCTCAATGGCAGAGAATGTCCTTTCAATAAGGAAGACTCTATGGGCACTCTTGACTGGGGCCGTGGTGTTTGGACTTATGACAACACTTGGTATTGGGGCAGTCTCCACACCCGTCTCAAAGACGGCAAAACCTTTGGCTTCAACTTGGGATACGGCTTTGGCAACACCTCCGCTGCAACTGAAGATATGCTCTTCTACAACGGCAAGGCACACAAACTCCCCGTGAAAGTTGTGTTTGGAATCCCCGGCGATGACGAGGGCAAACCTAGATATATGGAGGACTGGACCTTCAAGAGTGAAGACGGCAGAATGGACTTGACCTTCACCCCTATCATTGACCGCTACGAGCCCTTTGACCTGAAAGTCATGTGCATGATTCCTCACCAAGTATTTGGTTGGTTTACAGGCACTTGCACCCTTGATGACGGCACAGTCATTGAACTTGACCACGAACTGGGCTTTGCAGAAAAAGTCCACAACAAGTGGTAAAAAACAGACTTTAACATCAAAAAAACGGACGATCATCGTCCGTTTTTGTTTTTTTCTTTGATTTTGTGTTGAGGCTTTGTGTTCTGCCTTTTTAGAACAGATAGACAAACAACATCGTGCACACGATGCCCACAAGCATACTGACTGCGGGCACTCTGCCCTCTTCCATAAGGGTTGCTTGAGGGAGTATTTCGCAAAAAGTGACGTAAAGCATTGCGCCTCCTGCAAATCCCATACAGATGCCTGTGGCGATTGCTCCCAGTCCGCCAACAAGCAAGCCTATGCCTGCGCCGATGACTGTAGCAAAACCTGCAAGAGCGGTGAGCCCTATTGCTTTCCAAGCGCCCACACCACCACCTGCAAGAGGTGCTGATATGGTCATACCCTCGGGGATATCGTGGACGGCAATCATGATCGCAACCAAGATGCCTGCGCTCTTGTCTGCAAGACCACTTGCGCCGATTGCCATACCTTCGGGAAAGTTGTGCAGTGCAATAGCAAACAACATAACAAGACCTGCTTTCAGCATCCTTTTCTTTGACACGCCGTTGCCAAGTTCCCCACTGCTGTTGAGTTCAAGGATTGCTGTTTCGTGATGAAGTTCTGCAGGCTTGCGGTGTGTTTCTCTCACGTTTTCAAGGACGTCAAGAAGTTTGTTCAGTCCGTAGATGGACAAAATGCCCACCACAACCGATGATACCGCAATAAGGACACCCGTCCAGTCCTTGCCGTCAACCACTGTTTCACTGACCGCTTCGGGGACCATTTCAAAAGCGACGATGCCCACCATGACACCGCCCGCAAAGGACAAGACTCTGCTCATAACCTTGCTTCCCTTGTTTTTCAAAAAAACGCCGATGACGCCACCGATTCCGGTGCCTGCCACCCCTGCCACAAGGGAAAGAATTATCATAAGGGCTTCTCCACTTATTGCTGACAAATTGTTTTGAAACATAATTCACTCCTACTGGTACTATAAACTTAACACTTTTCTTTCAAGTTGTCCACCACTTTTTTCACACTAAAATTCGACACTTTAATCCTTTGGTGTTGGGTGTGCCATTATTGACAACTTATCAGTTTTGTGATATTTTTGAGGTATGGAAAAATATATCATCACAACAGATATGACTGCGGACTACCCTGCGGCCCTAAAAGACACTGAAAAGGATTTTCACATCATTGATATGGCCTACGTCATGGACGGAGTGCTTTATGATGGCAAAACAAATCCGTATCTCAGCACCAAGGAATTCTACTCCGCTCTTGCTGAAGGCAAAACCTCCTCAACCTCAATGGTTACAGTTGAAGAAGCTAAGGAGTTTTTCGGTGAATTTTTGAGAGATGGCTACGACGTGTTACACGTCGGATTCACCTCTGCCCTCAGTGGTTGCCACGAAAGTTATATCTCCGCCGCAAAGGAACTTGAATCTCTCTACCCCAACAACAAAGTTGTTGTGGTGGACAGTTTGTGCGCCGCAAGCGGTGAAGGTCTTCTTGCCTATTATGCTCTCAGAAAGCGTGATGAGGGTGCAACCATTGATGAAAATGCAGAGTATCTCACCGAATTAAGAAACCATATAGGACACGTATTCACTGTTGACGATATGAATCACCTCTATCGTGGTGGTCGTGTCAGCAAAGGTACTGCTGTTGTTGGTCAAGCCCTCAAAATGAAGCCTGTGCTTATGGTCAGTGATGAAGGAAAACTTGTGCCCACAAACACGATGATGGGCAGAAAGCTGGCTCTTCGTACCCTCGTGGACAAAATGGTGGCAAAGACGAAGGGCTACGACAACAAAGTGGCTTTCATAGGCAGTTGCGACGCAGACGACGACGCAGAAGTGTTGAAGAAGATGGTGGAGGAAAAATTCCCCGGCATCAAAGTGTACGTCGGTGACATATCCGCAATCGTGGGCTCACACCTTGGAAAAGGTGGACTGACACTGCACTATCTCTGCGAAGACAAAATCCCATTTAGATTTTAAAAAAAAGCACTCGATTGAGTGCTTTTTTATTTGTCTTGCAACCCAAGACAAGTGCTATTGTGGCAATTTGCTTATTCAGGGCGTCTTATACAAGCACTTGCTCATTCGAAGACGGAATTGGAGGAGCAGTGGCGACGACCGAAGCGAGTGCCAAGCACCAGAATTTGTACGCAGTCGCTGGTGCGCTCTGTTTTTTTTGCACCAAAGCGACAAGTGGCATAATGAGGCGACGCCGCTTAATGTGCGCGCGCCGAGTGTTGCCCTGCCCGTAGGGCTTTGCCGAATGGCAAATGGGGGAAACACGTGAGGAAGGGGGACATATTCTCTCGCGGGAATATAACTTTGCGTAGCAAAATATAACTTCTCGCTTGCGAGAAATATAACTGCAAAGCCTTGCGCTTTGCAAAAGAAAAAGCGACCGCTAGGGTCGCTTTGTTCTTTTGTTGTGTTAATTATGCTTCAACGATTGCGCCAACGGGGCAACCATCTTCACATGCGCCACAGTCGATACATTCGTCTGCGTTGATAACAAATTTGCCGTCGCCTTCTGAAATTGCGTTGACGGGGCAGGTGTCTGCACATGCACCACACATAATGCATTCGTCATTGATAAGTCTTGCCATAGTGATTCTCCTTATAGTTTTAATCCGCGTCGCTTCGCTTTCGCAATATTATTCTAGCACACCAATTTTGTTTTGTACACTCAATTTTGATTTATTTGAAAAATTCTTTCAACAGGTTTTCGTATCTTTCGGTTTCAAGATAGTAGCAAGCCACGTGCTCTGCCCCTTCAAAAATTGCTTGCACTTTGTTTTCGCTGCCACAAGCGGCGTACATTTCGTCTGACATATATTTGGGCACGGTGGGGTCTGCGGTGCCGTGTATGAAAAGGAAAGGACATTTTGCCTTTTTCACTTCTTCAAGAGCGGACACCTTTTTGAAGTCAAAGCCCAAAATAAGTTTGCACCAAATTCTGCCAAAGAAGAATACAGGCAGTGCAAAGATGACGGGAGCGTGGCGTTTGACGGTTGCTTTGAACACTTCCATGGGCTCAGTGAATCCGCAGTCAAAGACGACACCTGCAATTTCAGGCATATCTGCGCCTACCATAGCCACCGTTGCTGCCCCCATTGAGATGCCGAAAAGATAAATCTTTTCGTAGTCCGCTTTCATCTTCTCCACCCAGTATTTCACGTCAATGCGGTCAAGGACGGAAAAGCCTGTATGTGTGCCCTCGCTATCTCCGTGGGCTCTGTCGTCAACAAGGAGCACGTCAAGGCCTTGGCTGTGCAAAAAAGGCACGTAGGCGGCGTACTCTCTTCTGCCGTGAGAGGTGTAGCCGTGGACACAGATGACAATCCTTTTGTCGGGGTTGTCGTTGGGGGTTTTATAAAGCCTTCCTTTCAAGGTCAGTCCGTCGAAGGTGGTGACGTCCAGCATTTCAACGGGCAAGGTTTCAAGGTGCTCTATTGCCTTTTTGCGAGCCTCTTTGATGAGGAGACGTTGCTGGGTTTCGTGTTTCTTTTCACCAAGAAGGCTAAAGGGCTTGCGCTTGAATATGCCCTTGAAGAAGGAATACCCTGCCACTGCAAAGAGGGCGACCAGTGCCACCACGACGGCTACGATTGCTACAATGATGATTTCATAAGTTTCCATAATAAGATTTTAACATCTAAAAGCACTTGTGTAAAGACGGAAAATATATTAAAATAGCATCGTGAAACCTGAAATCAAGGAAAAACTTAAGATCGCGCTTCACCTCTTCGTCCTATTTTTCAAAATAGGTCTGTTTTCATTTGGTGGCGGATACGCCATGTTCACAATGATAGAGCGTGAGGTGGTGGACAAGCATAAATACCTCACCAAGTCCGAACTTATGGACGTCTTTGCCATAGCCGAAAGCACTCCGGGGGCTGTTGCAGTCAACGTGGCAACCTTTGTGGGCACAAAAAAGGCAGGCATATTTGGTGGCATCTTTGCAACCTTTGGTCTTATGCTCCCCTCAATCGTCATCATAATGACACTGTCCTACGTGATAAATATCTTCCGTGACAATCTTTGGGTGGGATACGTGTTCAAAGGCATACGCGCTGGTGTCCTTGTTTTGATTGCAAAAGCGGTCATCTCCTTTTTCCGCAATATGCGCAAGGATTGGTTTGATTTCGTGCTTCTAATCGGGGCTTTTCTCGTTGCGTTCCTGACAGACGTCAGTGTCATATACATCATTTTGGTGACGATCGTGCTGTGCATAATCCTTATGGTTGTGAAAAACGCCTACGCCAAAAAGAAAGGAAAAATCACCGCTGAAAACACAGTTGAATCCACCCAAAATGATGAAAGCGCAACAGATGAAAACTCCATTGAGGACGAAGTCGTTGCAGAAGAAAATCCTGCCGAGGACGAAACCGCAACAGAAGACAACGTGAGAGAAATCGTCATAGACCAAACCGCAGAAAAGGAGGGGGACAAATAATGGAATTCCTTATGCTTTTCTGGGTGTTTTTCAAGATAGGTTTGTTCACCATAGGCGGTGGACACGCAATGATACCCCTCATCATGCAAGAGGTGGTGGCGCAAGGCTGGATAAGTGAGGAAATCCTCATTGACTTCATTGCAATAAGCGAAAGCACTCCCGGCCCCTTTGCGGTCAACATTGCCACCTACACAGGCACGGTTGTTGGTGAAAGTCTTGGTGGATTTGGGCACGGACTGCTTGGTGCACTTTGCGCAACCCTTGGCGTGGTTGCCCCCTCGGTCATCATCATCATTCTCATCGTCAAACTGCACTCTCGCTTTATGAAAAAGCCTGCAGTGCAAGAGGTTTTCACTGGGGTGCGCTCATCGGTGACAGGGCTTCTCCTTAGCGTATTTCTTGGTCTTTTCCTCTCAGTGATATTGTCAATGTCATCGGTGTGGGAAAGCGTCGGTCACTTTGACTATATCGGCCTCATCATTTTCGGCGTGCTGATGGTGGTGGCAAACGTAAAAATCAAGGGCAAAACTCTGCACCCCATATTCATCGTGCTTATATCCGCAGTGATGGGTGTGCTGATGTACGGATTTATCCCCGGCGCGTAGGCACAAGGGCGCGAAAGTAATGTATGCGCGCGAAGTCGCAGGCACAGAAGTGCATGCAAGAGTGCGTAGGTGAGCGTAAACAAACATACGTAAATAAGCGCAGACACAAGCGCATCAATCTCTTCCAAGACGGAAGAGATTTTTTGTTTTTCGAGGTGAAAAGACAGGGTTTTCAACCCTAAAAAAGCCACGGAAAAATTTAACTATACACCAAGGAAAATTTGTTGATAATCTCGACAAAATTCTCTCATATTTTTTCTTGAAAAAACAGGGGTTGTGCTTTATACTATAAAGCAATAAAGGTTTTAGGAGTCCACATGCAACACATTCTTATCATCGGCGCAGCCACGGTTTTGTTCCTTTGTGTCATCGCAATCGGTGCACACCTTCTTCGTGGCAGAGTTCGTCTTGCAAACAGATTGCTCCTGATTCTAGGTGTATTTGTTTTGGCGGTGAAGGTCATACAGTACATATATTATGCAGCAATCGGTCAACCCAAAATTCCTGCGGAATTTAGCACGCTCACCTGCGTGGCCTTTGCCCTTGTGGTGTTCTGCGATAAGAAGAAAGTTGCCTACCCCTTTGTCACCTATGCGGCGTTTATGTCCGGACTCATCTTCAACCTTATGCTCTTCATAGGACAAGACACCTTCATCGAGGCACGCCCCAGTGAGTTGTGGCTGCTTTTGAACGTCTTTGTCCACGATGCATTGTTCCTCGGCTCAATCATCATGATGGGCAACTTCAAGCTGTCAATCAAGACCTCATGGCAGATTGTCATCTGCGTTGTGGTATTTGTGGGTTGGGCATTCATCGCACAATATGCTTTGAAAGCAGAAGAAACCATCTACACCGTCAATATGTTCAACGGCACTCTCTTTGACAACGTGTTTGCCAAGGACTACCCCGGCCTCACCGAAAAAAGCGCATATTTGCCCGTGTACATAGTGTGTTTGGTCGTGTGCCTTGCCCTTTCATACGTGGTGTTGTTCGCGCTAAATCAACTGATTTACAAGCACGACCGCTCACTTGAAAACGAATATTATCTTGACAAGGAGGACTATCAATGAACACCAGCGACGTGACAAAAGCCTTTGAAGGTGTGTTTGTAGCCATCCTTCTCATTGCAATATTCACCACCGCCTTCGGCATCCTCGCCCTTGGCGAAACAGGCCCTTCAAATGAGCCTATCACCTCTTTTGAACATCTCGAAGTCCGCCCTGAAGGTGCTGCTCAGGACTTTGGCGCAATCCCCACCGATGAAGAAGACCTCATTGCATACGCAGTCATGCTCTTCAACTACGGCGGTACAACTGCAAAAGATGCAGAGGCCCTTGCCGCCCACTGCTTGTGCTCTATGATTATGAACGCAGGCTCTGACAACATCGTTGACATTGACGCCACCATCATCAAGACTCAAACTGAATATTTCCGTGCAGACTATCGTATTGAAGTGGACTGCCCCTTGAAGCGTGTCTTTGGCAACGCATTTGAAATCATCATTTCAGAGCGCAACTACACCTGCACCGATATGGATTATCTTGCCTATCAAAAAGTGCCCAACTCAATCGTCACCGAGGACGGCAGACCCACCGCAGACTGGGTTGATTCAAAGAAGAATCCCTTGACCGAAGAGGAACGCGAAGTGCCTGTGTACAACAGCACTCAAGAAGGCATCTTTGAAGTCGTGCCCTACAATATCACTGAAGACACCGTTGAATCCGTCATCGTCACCTACGTTGAAAGCGAAGAAGGCAACTACTACAAGGTGGATATGGTCCTTGACACATCCAACCCCTACCTTACTGAACGTATCATCGACTCAATCCGCACAGGCTCAGGGGACAAAAACGCATATTACAGCACCGTCACCTACTCCTTCGAACTTTGGGACAACGGCTACTACAAGGCAATCACTTTCCAAGAAGTGTGGAAGGCAAAGGCAATGGGCATGGTCAACTTCGTCACCGACACCACCTACAACTGGACCTTCAGTTATGACCCCGACGACGCCAACCCCGACACCTATGTCAACTGCAAGGAAGCCAAGGACGCCATGGGCCCCTACTCCGCCGAATAATAACCCTGCAAGCAGGATTTCATCCAAAATGAATGCCCCCTAATCTAGGGGGCATTTTGTTTTTTTATTTGTGATAGATGCAGTGTTCATCGAACACTCTTAAAACTATCATCAAGTTGGCATCTTTCGATAGGAAATTTTTTCCATGGGGCCAACCTTTGACGAATATAATATACATGATCGTTTAACTACCTGATCCTCAAACCTGTCAAAATAATACTCCTCAAAAAGGGGCATCCTGACCTCTGGATTATATCCATTTATATATCTAACCAGTTTATTTCCCTCGTAATACATTACTCCGATACTACTGATTACGCGATCTTGATCATGATACCAAACGACCTCTGTTCTATTATCATAATAGTAGTAAAATACGTGGTTCAACAATTCGCCTTCGGCATGTCTTTCCCCTGCCACAACACGGTCATTTTCATCACAATAGTACACAAAGTGATATGTTCCTCTTTTGCTGTTCAATCCTTCAGTCACCTTTCCTTTGTCCCCGAAAAATTTAACAATGGTTTCATCGGGGAAACATAGCCCATACATAGAAGTGTCCTTTTCATTGCTTATCAACACTTTTTTTGCAGAATTAACTATGGACTCAAAGGTTTCCATGCAATCATAATGACGATAACACACACTTTTTATTGTTCCAAATACTTCATTAAGATCGGTATACATTACAAACCTCCTAATATATTTTACCACAGCATATATTGCTTTGCAAGAAATAAAAAAGGCACTCAACTGAGTGCCTTTTTTGTTTTGTGATGAACTCTTATTCTTCTACGATTTCTGCGGGCACTTCAACAGTGTCTTCTGCAGGAACAAGAGCTGTTCTCTTTCCGTCTTCCACTGCAGCAATCTTGTCGATTACGCGAAGGATGACGTCAAGGCCTGTGCCGACGGTTTCAACACTGAAGCGGTCGGGGGTGTCATAGAAGGTGTGATAATAGTTGGTCATGACGGGGTCTTGTGCTGCAAAGGTGACTGTGCGCACGCCTGCTTTGTGGAAGGGGGTTGAGTCACATCCGCCAACGGGGTTGACGATGTTGCCCGGCTTTTCGATGCCTGCTTCCTTCATTGATTCCTCAAACATCTTGATGAGTTCGGGGTCAAACTTGGTGCCTTGCCATGCGTCACCGCGGACGACTTCAAAATAGTCCTCGTCTGCGATTGAGTCAAGGTTCAAGTTGTAGCAATTTTTGAGGATGTCTTCTCCCTTGTGCTTTCTCACAAATGCGATAGAGCCACGGAGACCTGCTTCTTCTGCTCCGCAGTTGAGGTCGATGATGCGGCAACGTTTGGGCATTTTGTCGGGGTTTTCCTTGAAATACTTGGTGACGATATATGCAAGGGCGATGCCGGTTGCGTTGTCCATTGCGCCGGGTGATGCGGTCTTTTCATTTTTGTCAAGCCACAAGGTGACAAGGAAACTGCCTGCCACAAGGAAGGGGCAAACAATGGGATATGCTTCTGCCACAAACATCCAAGTGATATAGTCCACGTATTGACTGATTGCAAGGGTCCAAGCAAGAGCGGTTGTGACGATGACACACACTGCACCAAGACCGACTTTGATGAAGGCAAATGCGGGGTTCAGTTTGCTCTTGATTGCGCTGTGTTTCCAGTTCCAACTGGTGTCGGTGTGGCCAGACAGCATAATGGTGTAGTCATATTCGCCGTCTTCGGGAGTCAGTTCACCATAGGTGTTGTAGCTGACTTCGTGGTGGAAGCACCAGTCAATCCAAGTTTTGTAAAGGAACACACTGCACACAAGCCAAACCCACATTGCTGTCAGCATAATTGCTGCAAGCCAGTAAAGCTGTGTGAAATTGAGCATGATTGCTCCTGCAATGCCCACCCAACCTGCGTAAGGGATTCCGCCGATTGATGCTCTAGGTGCAACGAGGAATTTCTCTTGTTTCACCTTGAGGCCAAGACCATTCATCTTGTCCTTCATCACTTCGTGGAACTTTCTTTCGTTGTCAGAACCGGGCAAACGGGGGCCGATTTCGTCTGCTGCTTGAGTGACGATTTCAAATGCCTCGTCGGCATATTTTCTGATTTCTTCTCTCATAATTCTCTCCTAAAATTTATATTTATTTTTTTGTTTTTGTTCAAATTTATGCTCAATGTATGAAAAAGGAAAGGACAAAGTCCTTCCCTTCAGTCATTATTTGATGACTTCCAAGCCACCCATATACTTGCGGAGCACTTCGGGCACTGTCACAGAGCCATCTGCGTTTTGATATTGCTCCACGATTGCAGGGATAAGGCGGGATGTTGCAAGGCCACTGCCGTTCAAGGTGTGGACGTATTGAGGCTTGCCTGTTTCTGCATCACGATAACGAGTGTTGTTTCTGCGTGCTTGATAGTCGTTTGCGTTGGACACTGAACTGCATTCCTTGTAGATTTCCATTGAAGGAATCCAAAGTTCCACATCGTATGTTCTTGCCATACTTGCGGAGCAATCTCCTGCTGCAAGCTTGCTCAGGCGGAAGTGGAGACCAAGTTTGTCGCAAAGACGGCATGCCTTTTCAACAAGTTCCTCAAAAGCCTTCATGCTGTCACCGGGTTTTGCGATTTGCACCATTTCAATCTTGTTGAATTGATGGCCTCTTATCATGCCTCTTTCTTCACTTCTTGCACTGCCTGCTTCCTTTCTAAAGCAAGGTGAATATGCAAACAACTTGATGGGCAGTTTGTCTTCGGGGATAATCTCGCCTGCGTACAGGTTGACAAGTGCGGTTTCTGCTGTGGGGAGCATAAAGCGATTGCGTGTTCTGTCCTCGTCGCAGTCAAGCCAGTATACTTCGTCACTGAATTTGGGGAATTGACCTGCACCAAAGCCACAGTTGTATCCAAGTTGATAGGGGGGCAAGATGAATTCATAGCCGTCAGCAAGGTGCTCGTCAATGAAGAAGTTGAGAAGAGCCCATTCAAGACGTGCGCCAACTCCACGATAACACCAGAATCCGTTGCCACTGAGTTTGACACCACGTTCATAGTCGATGAGACCAAGGTCAACACAGAGGTCATAGTGGCTCTTGGGTTTGAAGTCAAATGCAGGCTTCTCACTCCAAGTCTTCACAACTTGGTTGTTTTCCTTTTCACCGGGGAGAAGGTCGGGGTCGGGAGTGTTGGGCAGTGCGCAAAGGAAAGCGTTGACGTCTGCGATAAGCTTGTTGATTCTTTCATCGCCCTTTGCAATTTGCTCGCCGATTTCTCTCATTTCCTTAAAGATGTGTTCAACGGGCTTGCCCTCTTTTTTCAGTTTGGGGATTTCTGCTGAAACTTTGTTTCTCTTTGCTTTCAGTTGTTCGATTTCGGTGATGAGAGCCTTGCGTTCATCATCCCATTTGAGCACTTCACTAAAATCCACTGTGTGGCCCTTTCTTGCAAGTGCATCTACAACTTCTTGGGGGTTGTTTCTTATTCTGTTAAGGTCTAACATTGTTGTCCTCTATATGAAATTATTTTATTTTTGAGTTGTTTGATTTGGTTTTGTTTTGCAAAAGATGGGTTTTACGCCACGTTTTCGCAACATAAACTCTCTTTTTGGGGGGGTTTGCCTTATGCGATGATATTGACAAGTCTGCCGGGCACGACGATGATTTTCTTGGGTGCGCCAGTCAGTTGATCCTTGACTGCTTCAAGGGCTTGTGCCTCGATTTCTTCCTTGGTGGCGTTCTTTGACACCATAATCTTTGCTCTCATCTTTGAGCAGATTTGGACACCAAGTTCAATCTCGTCACGGACAAGACAGTCGGGGTCAAACTTGGGATAGCTTTGGTTGAACACGGAGTATTCTCCCCCCATCATCTCCCAAAGTTCTTCTGAGAAGTGAGGTGCAAAAGGTGCAAAGAGGAGCACCAAATCCTTGATGCATTCCTTGTAGAATGCGCTCTTGCTTCCCACTGCATTGTCGTAGGCGTATATTGCGTTGACGTATTCCATTATTCTTGCAATGGCGGTGTTGAAGGAGAAGTTTTCCATATCCCCAGTCACGCTCTTGATTGTGTTGTGACGGACAAAATTCAGCTCCTTCTCTTCCTTGCCCATTTCTCTTTCTTCAAAGTTTTCATAGCACTTCTTCACGAGGCGTTCAACTCTGTCAAAGAAACGACCAATGCCGTCAAGACCGTTTTCGTTCCAAGGACCGCCTTCAACGTAGCTGAAACCGAACATAAGATACACTCTGAACACGTCTGCGCCAAACTTGGCAATGCTGTCGTCAGGTGAAACCACGTTGCCACGGCTCTTTGACATCTTGAATCCGTCAGGACCAAGGATAAGGCCTTGGTGCACCAGTGAGAGGAAGGGCTCGTCAAAGTGGAGATAGCCCATATCTCTCAGTGCCTTTGTGAAGAAACGTGCGTACAATAAGTGCATACATGCATGCTCTGCGCCACCGATATATTTGTCCACGGGGAGGAGTTTGTCAATCCACTCTGTGTCACAGGGTTTTTCGCTGTTGCGGTTGTCGGCGTAGCGGAGATAATACCAACTTGAACACACAAATGTGTCAAGGGTGTCGGGGTCACGACGTGCGTCTGCGCCACAGACGGGGCACTTCACGTTCATAAACTCTTCGCATTTTGCAAGGGGTGACTTTCCGTCAGGCTTGAACTCCACGTTGTAAGGGAGTTTGACGGGAAGGTCGCTTTCGGGCACGGGCACTGCTCCGCAGTGAGGGCAGTGGATGATAGGGATAGGTGCGCCCCAATAGCGTTGACGGCTGACAAGCCAATCTCTCAAACGATAGTTGGTTTTGAGAGCGCCTTGACCGCTTTCTTCCAGTTTCTTGATGATTGCGACCTTTGCTTCTTCGCTGGTCATACCGTCAAATTCACCGCTGTTGGTGAGGACGCCGTATTCGGTGAAAGGCAGTGCGTCATTGACGTCGTCACTTGCACCTTTGATGACTCTTTCAACGGGAAGACCAAGTTTGCCTGCAAAGACAAAGTCGCGGTCATCGTGGGCTGCAACACCCATGACTGCACCGGTGCCGTATGATGCTATGACGTAGTCTGCCACCAAGATGGGCACTTCTCTGCCGTTGATGGGATTGATTGCGTATGAGCCGGTGAGGACACCAGTCTTTTCACGGTTGGATGCCATACGGTCGATTTCGGTGACCTTTGATGCATCTTCCTTATATTTTTCAACCGCCGCCTTTTGTGCATCAGTTGTAACGAGGTCAACGAGAGGACTTTCGGGGGCAAGAACAACGTAGGTGACACCAAAGAGAGTGTCTGCTCTTGTGGTGAAAACACGGAAGGTGACGTCGCTGTCCTTCACCTTGAATTCCACTTCACCGCCGTAGGACTTGCCTATCCAGTGCTTTTGCATAAGTTTTGTCTTTTCGGGCCAGTCAAGTCCGTCAAGACCAGCGAGAAGTTCCTCTGCGTAATCTGTTATCTTGAAAAACCATTGTGTAAGATTTTTTCTCACAACGGTGCTTCCGCATCTTTCGCAAATGCCGTCTTGTGCTTGCTCGTTGGCTAGGACGGTGCTGCAAGAAGGGCACCAGTTGACGGGTGCTTCCTTTCTGTATGCAAGGCCGTGCTTGTACATTTGAAGGAACATCCATTGTGTCCATCTATAATAGTCGGGCATGCAGGTCTTGATTTCGTAATCCCAGTCATAGGTTGCGCCCATCTTTTTCAATTGCTCTTCCATTGTGGCAATATTCTTGATGGTGCTGTCCTCGGGGTGGATGCCCGTCTTGATTGCATAGTTTTCTGCAGGCAGACCGAAAGCGTCAAATCCCATAGGGTGGAAAACTTCCTTGCCTTGCATACGCTTGAAACGTGCAAAACTGTCACTAGGGCCGTAGTTGTACCAGTGACCTGCGTGGAGTTTTGCCCCAGAAGGGTATGAGAACATTTCAAGGACGTAATACTTGTCCTTGACGCTGTCACGATTGAACTTGTAAAGCCCAGTTTCTGCCCATTTTTTCTGCCATTTGGCTTCGATTTGTTTAAGATCCATATTTCTCCAAGTTGCTCGCATGCTGCGTGCACGCGGGCAAACACGCAAAATTACCTATAATATAGTCAATTTTAATACTAAATAGCCTATAAGTCAACACAAAAAAGAGTTTTCGCCCCTATTGACACCGCTCTTTTATGAGGTTAAAATATTGTTATCAACTTTGAAGGGGTCATTATGAAAAAAACTCTCGTCCTCATATCAGCAATTCTCGTCATAGTTTTGTCCCTTGGTGTTTTTGTGGCTTGCGGTCCAAAAGAAGACACCCCCGATACAATGGAGCCTTTGACTTTTGTCAAAGCGGACGGCATACGCGTCCTCGACCCAGACGGAAATCCTATGGGACTTATGGGCACAAACCTTGGCGGTTGGCTTGTGCAAGAACAATGGCTCTGCCCCACCGAAACGGGACAAGAGATTGCTCAACTTGACATCTACCTCGCCCTTTACAACCGCTTCGGTGAAGAAAAGGCGGAGGAACTCATTGACGTGTTTGAAGACAACTGGGTCACCGAGCAAGACTTTGCCTCTATTAAAGCAATAGGCCTCAACTGTGTCCGCATCCCCTTCAGCTATATGAACTTTATGAACCCTCTCACCTATGACGAAAGCGCTGGTGAGTGGGTTGTCAAGGACTATAAAGACCTCACTTGGCGTGAAGACGCTTTCGACCGCCTTGACTGGGCACTTGAAATGTGCGAAAAATATGAACTTTACGCAATCCTTGACCTGCACGGAGCCGTAGGCTCACAATCTGGTCAAGACCACACTGGCGACATCTCTGAAAAGGTTGGAAGACTTTGGCGTGAGGATGAAATCGGTGAGGCCTGCCGCGAAAAAACCAAGGAACTTTGGGTGGGCATTGCAGAAAGATACAAAAATAACGTTTGGGTGGCAGCGTACGACCTTATGAACGAGCCCGGCGTTGCAACAATCAACGGCGGTGGCAAAAGTCAAGTGACCAATGCGAAAACTTGGGACTACTTTGATGAGCTCATCGATGCAATCCGTGAAGTTGACCCCAACCATATGATTTCAGTGGAATCATGCTGAGAAGCACAAAACCTGCCCGACCCCGAGGACTACGGTTGGGAAAACGTGCTCTATCAATTCCACCACTACAACTGGGCATCTGCAAACACACTTAACTCCACTTTCTACAACTTGAAAGTCTTTACAATGGATTTTGTCACCAAGCGTGAATATCCCGTCATCATCGGTGAATTCAACGTATGGCCCGACACTCACCACGACAAGACCAAATATAACCAATCCAGCGACCAAACCCAAGCAGAAGCTTGGGCGGGCGTCATCGAACTTTACTGTGGAAAGGGTTGGTCCTTCACCACATGGAATTTTAAGCACGCAGCAAGCAAATATCCTGAGTATTCCAGTTGGGGATTGTTCGCTTTTGACAGTGACATCGCAGAATACAAACAAGCCAATTTCTTCACTGATAGTGCTGAAGATATTGCCGTTGCTTGGGCAAGCCATAACTCATCAAACTACTGTGAAAACACCGACCTCACCTCTTGCATCAAGCCCTATCTTGACAGTTTCTACACCGGCGAGGAATTGAAACCCAACAACGAAAAATATTACATTTTGGGCAACCTGTAAAATAAGAGCCATTTTGTTGAAAGGGCGGAAGATTTGTGATATAATGCCCTAAAAGGAAGGCGAATATGTTTATTACGTTTGAAGGATGCGAAGGCGTCGGCAAATCAACACAACTGAATTTTTTGAGAGATTACCTCAAGGAAACCGGTCAAGATGCAATCTTTGTCCGTGAGCCCGGCGGCACGTCTATCGGCGAGCAAATCCGCAAGGTCATCTTGAATCCTGCCAACACAGAAATGGCATCGGTCACCGAGTCTATGCTCTATGCTTCAAGCAGAGTGCAACTGATTGACGAGGTGATTTTGCCTGCATTGAGAGAAGGCAAGCTTGTGGTGTGTGATCGCTATCTTGACAGTTCAATTGCCTATCAAGGCTATGCCCGTGGCCTTGGTGCAGACTTTGTCAAAAAGGTCAATTCATACGCCGTTGAGCACTGTATGCCTGACGTGACCATCTTCCTTGACCTGTGCCCCGCAGAGTCCTTCCGTGCCACCCCTGGCGCAGACCGTATGGAACAAGAAACTCGTGAATTCCACAACAAGGTCTATGCAGGTTATAAAGCCGAAATCGCCACTTCAAATGGTCGAATCGTGCCCATAAAACCCAGTTTTGACAAAAATATAACACGTAGGCTCATCATCGATGCCCTTCGTGAAAGAGGTGCAATCAAGTGAGCGAACTTGTCTTTGAAGACACCCTAAAAAACTCCCGCGCATATCATCTTCTCAGCAACGACTTCCGTCTTGAACTTGGACACGCCTATATGCTTGTGTCCCCTGACGACGACACTGTGAAGGAGTTTTTCACGCTCATTGCCACCACGATTTTCTGCGAAACAAAGTCCGCTTGTATGCACTGCAACGAGTGTGGCAAGGTGCTTCACGGCAATCACCCTGACCTTGCCATTGTCAACGCCATCGGTGAAAACATAAAGGTTGAGGCCATCAAGGATCTCACAGAGGATGCAGGCATCAAGTCCTTCTCTGGCACAAAGGTGTACTATATCCACCGCGCGGATCTTATGAACACCGCCGCCCAAAACAAACTGCTGAAAACCCTTGAAGAGCCCCCTAAGGGTGTGGTCATCTTCCTTGGTGTGTCCAACGAGTCCGCTATGCTTGACACCATCAAGTCAAGGACAAGGACAGTGTATCTTGACATCTTTGACAACGACACCGTCAAAAACGCTATGTTGGATTTGGGTGTTGGTGAGGACACTGCATCTCTTGCAGCGGATTGCAGTGAGGGTATGCTTGGCAAGGCATATAAGATTGCAAAATCCCCAGACTACGCCAACCTCTACACCTCGGCACTTTCTCTCTTGAAAGGACTCAGCCGAAGCACCGATGTGGTGGCGCTGGACCACTCCCCCGTTCTATTGAAACAAACGGACGAGTTTTTGAACGTGCTTTCAATCGTGCTCAGGGATATGCTTGCAGTAAAGGGCAATAATCCTGTGTTGTCAAGGCACGTAGGTCTTCAAATCCGCACCCTTGCAGATGGATTCTCAATGAAGGCAATATCTGAAATCATACTTCTCATCAATCAAGCAAGAAGAAAACTGTCCTTGAACGTCAACGTTCAAGCAACAATAGACTCACTTCTCTTCTCAATTTTGGAGGCAAAATATAAATGGCAATAATCGTTGGCATTAAATTTAGAAACGGGAACAAAGTGTACTACTTTGACCCCCAAGGCATAGCCTTTGACGAGGGCGACGGCGCAATCGTTGAAACCGCAAGAGGTCAAGAGTTTGGCACTGTGTCAATAACAAACAAAGAAGTGGACGAAAAAGACATCGTTTCACCCTTGAAACCTGTCATCCGCAAGGCAACCCCCGATGATTTCAAAAAGGCGGAAAAGAACCTTGCTGACAAGGACCACGCTCTCAAAGTCATCCGTGAAAAGGTGGCGGAAATGGGCATTCAAATGAAATTGGTTGACGCCGAATACACCTTTGACCGCTCAAAACTCATCTTCTACTTCACCGCAGAAGGCAGAGTTGACTTCAGAGAACTGGTCAAAATTTTGGCATCAATCTTCAAAGTCCGCATTGAACTGAGACAAATCTACGAGCGTGACGACACAAAGATGCGTGGCGCACTTGCCGCTTGTGGCCGTCCTTGCTGTTGCACCACTCACCTTCCCGACTTTGAAAAGGTGTCCATCAAAATGGCAAAGATACAAGGCCTATCCCTCAATCCTCAAAAGATAAGCGGTGTTTGTGGTCGCCTTATGTGTTGTCTTAAATATGAAAACGCCTATTACAGCGAAGTTTTCAAAGAAATGCCCAAAGTGGGAAGCAAGGTCAAGACTCCTGACGGTGACGGCACAGTTGAACAAAACGACCTCATCAAACAAACCTCACGTGTCCGTGTCCTTCTCTCCAACGGAGACTACGACGTGCGCACCTACAAGCTTGAAGATATGAAGATAGGCGCAAAGCAATCCTCCGCCGACATCGACAATATGCCCGACACCGAAGAATAACCCAAAATAAATCAACAAAAAAGGAACGGATTTCCGTTCCTTTTTATTATATAAGACATAGTCTATTTTACATTTGTTCTGCCCAACAAGTAGTCAATAGATACATTGAAATAGTTTGCAAATTTAATTAATGTTTCATAGTCAGCCTCGCGCTCCATTGTTTCATAGCGACTGATGGAGTTTTGATTCATGTCTAAATCCATCGCAAGTTTTAATTGCGACAAGTTCCTTTCTTTTCTAAGCTCTTTTAGACGAAACTCCATTACTGCCTCAAAAATATATCTTGACATTATTATACCAACTCGGTATAATATAAATATCCCATTTTGGTATATTTACACAGGAGGCCAACTATGAAAAAAATTGTGACAATTTTAACTTCCGTTTTGCTGTTGATAATTTGCATTTTCTCTTTAACTGCTTGCTCAAAAGTCCCCGCAGACTATAAAGATGCAAGGACAAATTTGCGCAAAAACGGCTATTCTGTTATCGTAAGTTCAAATTCTGAAGAAGCAGCTGAACTTGCATATTACGCCCTTCAAAGTGTCGTGAGTGCCTTTGATGATCCTTCAGCTATTAGTGCCGGCTATAGCTTGCTCGAATCATTTGAAGAAGATTTTTCTGATCTCACTAGAGATATTGACACGTGCTTGGTCGGCATCTCTGAAGACGGTGACGGTGAAGATATGGTTTTGATAGTATATTTTGATGATGCGAAAGCCTTGTCTGCCAATTATGATATTTTTGTGAGTATATTTGATTTAATTAAGAACAACTCCTTTGATCCTGATATTCTTTTGACCGACACCAATGATTTATCTTATGGCAAATCAAAAAATGTTCTCTATATAGGAACAAAGCAGGCTTTCAAAGACAGCAAAAAATAATACTTTCTCGTTTTGTTTTTCAGTATCAGTTATTTGCTGGGCAAAACAGACCATTAAAAAAGGAACGGATTTCCGTTCCTTTTATTTTTTTATGATTGCTTTGATTGCTAAATATATTTCTCGGCAAATTCCTTTATCTTGCCTTGATAGAGGGCGGTTTGTTTGTACATACCATTTCCGTGATTGCATCCGGGCAAGATGACAATCTCGGTGTCTTTCGGGTTGGTTTTTTTGATTTCGTCACAAATCTCTTCCATATGTTCGTTGCTTCCTGCGGACAAAAGGATAGGATATTTGCTATCTGCCACAATTTTTAGGCTGTCGCAGGCGTCAAGGTTGCAGTCAAATTCTTTTTTGAATCTCTCTTTGCCATAGAAAGCGATTTTGTCGCTGTTCTTTTTGAACATATCCTTTGCCACGTTGTCAAAAATCGGCTCAACACTTGTTGAGGGTGCATCGGACACCAAGCACTTCACCCCTTTCATCTCCTTGTTTGAAAGGTTGAGCACAATTCCGCCGCCCATACTAAGCCCGTGAATGAGGATTTTGCCGTCTGGCGTCATCTGGTTGACCTTGTCCACCCAACGCATTACGTCAAAAGGTTCAAGTGCGCCAAAGGATATATATCTACCCTCGCTGAGGGCGTGGGCTCTAAGGTACAAAATCAGCACGTTGAACCCTTGCGACAAGTAAAACAATCCGGGGAAAGCACTTTCTCTTTCGGCGTGACTGGTGTAGCCGTGGACGTAAATCATGGTTTTGTCACTTTGGTTTGGATAATATATGCCCTTCAGCTTTAATCCGTCGTGGCTTTTTATCTCCAAAACCTGGTGGGGCAACTTTTGTATTTCGCCAAGTGATCTATGCACCGTGGATATAGTGTCATACCAAGAGTCAGTTTCGGGCACCATTTTATACGCCTCGTTTATGTCGGGGCGTTTGAATAGGCGGTGAAACAATAGGTTTCCTTTTATCTTTTCAAACATAATAGTGCTGTTGATTGTCTTCAAGGTCAGGCGCAAAATGGTGCAGTTTTAGCACATAGCCTTTAAGGTTTCGAGATATTCCTCAACTTTTGATTTTGCTTCATCAAGGGTGAGAGCAGAGGCTGCGCCGTAGATTTTCAGTTTAGGCTCTGTGCCACTGGGGCGGACACAAATCCAATCACCGCCGTCAAGGTGCAGTTTCAGTGCGTTGGTCTTAGGCAGGTCGAGAGGTGATTTGTCGCCGTTTTCATCGGTGCTTGTGCGAGTGACAAAGTCATCAACTCTCACAACACGTTTGCCTGCAATATTTCTGTATGAGGTTTCTCTCATCAGTTTCATGATTGATGCCATCTTGTCCATGCCGTCAAGGCCGGGGAAAGTGATGGAGATTGTCTTTTCGATGAAGTAGCCATAGTCTGCAAAAATCTCTTGCAACACGTCGTACACAGTCTTGCCCTTTGATGCGTAATAGCAGGTCATTTCTGCAAAGAGCATTGACGCAACAACTGCGTCCTTATCTCTTGCGTGGTTGCCCACCAGTGAGCCATAACTTTCCTCAAAGCCGAAGACGTAGGTGTATTCGCCAGTTGCTTCCCAAGTGGTCATCTTTTCACCGATAAATTTGAAGCCAGTGAGCACGTCAAAAGTGGTGACGCCGTAGTGGTCTGCAACACGTCTTGCAAGCTCGGTTGTGACGATGGTTTTCACCATTGCGCCGTTTTCGGGGAGAGTGCCGTTTTCACTGCGTCTGCGCATAATGTAGTCTGCAAGAAGCACGCCGATTTGGTTGCCGTTGACAAGGACAAACTTGCCACTTCTGTCACGGACTGCAATGCCCATACGGTCTGCATCAGGGTCAGTGCCAATGACGATGTCACTGCCAATTCTGTCTGCCAACTCAACACCCATACTGAGGGTGTCTGTCTCTTCGGGGTTGGGCACACGGACTGTGCCAAACTCGGTGTCGGGGAGTGCTTGCTCACTGACAACACTGACAGGGATACCCATACGGCCAAGGATTGTGGTGACAGGCATAAAGCCACTGCCGTGGACAGGAGTGTAGACAATCTTCACCTTGTCCGCATATTCCTTCACTGCCTCGGGGGACAGACCTTGAGTTTCGATGGCGTCAAAATATTTGTCGTCAACGTCCTTGCCGATGACCGTGATATAGTCGTCAAGAGCCACGTTGTTCTTGCCCTTTATGCTGTTGCTGTCAAAGGACACTTTTGCCTCGTTTATGCCAAAATAGGGAGTTGATGATATGAATTCGACCACTTTATCTGTCGCTTCGGGATTCATCTGTGCTCCGTCCTCGCCATAAACCTTGTAGCCGTTGTACTCCTTGGGGTTGTGTGATGCAGTGATCATAACACCACAAATTGCACCAAGATGACGGACTGCAAATGAGCACATAGGCACGGGGCGCACGTCTTCATAGAGCCATGCTTTCACGCCGTTTGCGCTGAGCACCTTGCTGACTGCAACTGCAAACTCACCGCTGTATCTGCGTGTATCATAGGATATGACAACACCTCTTTTTCTTGCCTCTGCGCCCAGTGAATTGACGTAGTCTGCAAGACCCTTCGTTGCCCTCTTGACGGTGTGCACATTCATGCGATTTGTGCCTACGTCAAGTATGCCACGCATACCTGCCGTGCCAAAGGCCAGAGGTCCATAAAACATTTCTTCCTTCTCCTTTTCGGTGAGAGAAACAAGTCTTGCTTTTTCGTGTTGGTCAAGTTCGTCTGAAAAAAGCCACTCTTTGTAGTTGTCGATATAGCTCATTTTATTCTCCTTTTTCCACTTGAAACGCCTTGTCTTTCAAGGTGTAGTGGTTCAGCTCGTGATATTGTTTGCCCTCGGTTTTTCTATCGCGTACGGGCTTTGCAGGTATGCCTGCCACAAGGGTTTTTTCGGGCACGGATTTGGTGACTATGCTTCCTGTTGCTGCCACTGCGCCGTCACCCATAGTGACACCGGGGAGCACCGTGCAAGCGGTGTAAATCTTCACGTATTTGCCAATTTTGACAGGAGCATAACTGCGCTCCATATGGTCACTTTCGCTGTGGCCGTGGCTGAAGATTTTGGTGTACTCGGTTATCATTGAAAAGTCGTCAAAACTGACTCCGCCCTTTGCGTCTATATAGCAACAATGATTCCAAGTGACGTTGTCCCCTACTTCGATGAGGTGACCATAGTTGAATCTGCAACCCTCGTTGGCAACAAAACCAACACCGCATTTTTTGAAAAGTCGTTTTGCAATCATCTCTCTCAAAGGGATTGCAAAATCCACGTTGATAGAAAGTGGAGAGCGGTCAAGGGCTTCCCAAAGGACGTGCAAATTGTGTTGTGTTTCGGTGTAGGGATGCTCATCGGCTATGGGAAGATAATCCCCCCACAACTTAAATGAGGCAAAATCTGTCTCATCATACCCCTCAAAACCGAGAAGTGAAAAAGCGGTCACCATATTTTTGTTGGTGAGGCTAGAGGTCAGTGTGTCAAATTGTTCAAGAAGTGCTTTTGTGTTTTTCATAATTCACCTGTCAATATTCTAGCATACGGCACTCAGTAAATCAATATGCTTTCACAAATTTTATTTGTGAAAAAGGACGGTAATTTTGCCGTCCTCACTCAACACTTTTTTGATTAATTCTTTTCTCTTTTTGTGGTGTTTTCGGTGTTCTAACCGCCTAAATTTGTGTTCTCGCCCATATTGGGCGCGCTTTCAGTTGGGTTCATAGGCTTTGTGCCACGGAGCACAACTTTCGGTTGAGGGGCGTAAAAGTCGGTGCGGATAAGCCTTGTCACCACCTTTCCTCCCCCTTCATACTGAAGATACCCTCGTGAGCGGAGCCCGTTTGCCCCGCTGTCCTCCACCACTTCTTGTCCAAAAAGCAGGGTGTCGTCGTCACGATAGATTGTTTCGCACTCCAAAATCTCAATGGTTTCAGACCGCCGTGAAATCTTCCGCCCTGCCACACCGTACACGTCGCACTTGACGTATTTGCCGTCTGCGGACATTTTGATTGTCACCGGCGCAGACAGTGTGTTGACAAACCTGAAATCACTGCCACTGGACACCATAGCGTCAAATGACGGCGCAACGTAGCCAACCGGCAAGGAGTGGGCTTGCACTCTCGTGACAGTGAGGTCTGCAAGAAGCACCGCATTGTAAAGTGTGGTGGACACTTGACACACTCCTCCTCCAACACCCTCAACAAACTGACCGTCTTGTATAATATATGCCGTTTTGAACCCTCTCTCTTCTCTGCGAGGGCCAACCACGTCATTGAAGGAAAACTCCTCTTCAGGGGCTAAAACCGTGCCATCTATTTTGCTCACCGCAAGGGCCACGTTGTGCTTTCTGTTTTCACCGCTGTCGCCGTAATAAGTGTAGAAGGAAGCGATGAGCCCCACTTTTGGGCTTTCACCTCTTGCTACTGAATTGTCATCAAAAACACTGCTCATACAACATACTATGAAAAGAGTGAGCAAGGTTGACAACAACGTTTTTTTGACAAAAATAAAACGCATACCGATAGTATGCGTCTTGTTGCAGTTTTGATACGACTTAATATCTTATTCCCAGTGCCCTCAACGTGCTCTTGTCGGGGTTGACTTGGAAGTCCTTGTCTTCGTCTCCGTGGAAGTCGCTGCCACCTGTACAAACCAAGCCGTACTTTCTTGCGATTTGTCTAAACTCTGCCTTGTCGTAGTCGGTGTATCTAGGATACTCCACCTCGATGCCGTCAAGTCCGTGGGCTTTCAGTCCCCCCACAAGAAGGTCAAGTTTTTTGTCAAGCAAATACTTTTTGGGGTGAGCAAGTGACGCCACTCCTCCGTACTTTTTGATGAGTTTGACTGCGTCCATAGGTGTGGTGCGCTTTATCTCTTGATAGGCTTTTCCTTTTGGTCCAAGATATCTTTCAAAAGCATCGTTGACGTCCTTTGCATATCCCTTTTCAACCATCTCTTTTGCCATGTGCAGTCTGCCTATTCCGTCCATTTCTGCGGTGAAGGAAAGGGGCATGCCTAGTTCCGCGAGACGCTTCAAAATTGCGCCGTTTCTTTCCTTTCTCATTCCTTGAACTTTTGCAAGGTCTTGCTTGAAATCGGGGTTTTTGTAGTCAAAATTGTATCCTAAAACGTGGATTTCGCAACTTGAGAAGCTTGAAATCTCAATCCCGGGTATGACTCTCACCCCCAGTTCCTTGCCTCGTTTGATGGCCTCGTCAAGTCCACTAACGCTGTCGTGATCAGTGATTGCGATGACTTCAAGCCCTGTCCCTTTTGCCCATTCCACAACCTGTGACGGAGTCAAACTTCCGTCACTTGCGGTGGTGTGCAAATGAAAATCTGCCTTCATTTATTCCTCCGTGTCAAATTCCTCTGACGCTTCAATTATTTCTGTTGTTTCTGAAAAACCATCAAGAAGGCTCACTTCGTCACTGACTTCAATCTTGGTGACCTTTGCAAGTTTTGCACCGATCTTGTCACTCTTGGATTGAGCGTTGTCGATGGTCTTTTGGATTGTGCCAACGTTGTCTTTCAGCTTGGAAAGATACTTGCTGAACATCTCAAAATCCTTTTGGAATTGAACGAGAAGTTTGGAGATTTCCTTGCTCTTCTTTTCAATTGCCACGGACCTGAATCCCATACGCAAACTGTTGAGAAGTGCTGAAAGTGTGGTAGGTCCTGCCACCACAACTTTGCACTCGGTTTGCAATTTGCTGAGAAGGTCTGTCCTTCTCACCACCTCTGCATACAACCCCTCGACAGGGAGATACATCACTGCAAAATCAGTGGTTGCAGGAGGTGCGATATACTTGTCTCTTATCGAACGTGCTTGCTTGAGCACTGCCTCACCAAGGGCCTTTGCGCAGGCTTCAACCACTGCGCTATCCCCTTCAACTGATGCGTCCACAAGTCGCTCATAGTCCTCTATGGGGAACTTTGCATCAATGGGCAAATAGACAGTGCCCTCACCCTTGCCGGGCAATTTGATGGCAAAGTCAACTCTGGTGTCTTCACCTCTTCTCACCTTGACTTGTTTGCCATATTGGTCCTCGGTGAGGATTTGAGAAAGCAAGCTTTCAAGTGAAACTTCACCCCAAGTGCCACGGGTTTTCACGTTTTTGAAAATCTTGTTCAGGTCGTTGACGTCGTGTTGCAATCCTTGAAGTGCATTGAAGGTGTTGTTGATTTCAGTCAGTCTTTCACCAACCAACTTAAAGGATTGATTGAAACGTTGTTCAAGATTTGCGGACAACTTTTCGTCCACGGTTTCTCTCATCTTTTCAAGTTGCTTTTCATTATCCTTGCGGACGGCTTCAAGTTGACGCGCGTTGTCCTCCTTGATCGCCAAAAGGTTTTTGGTGTTTTCCGCCTTCAAGTCGTCAAGTTTTCTTGTGACGTCTTGCATAAACAGGTCGATACGTCCTGTCATATCCTTAGTTGCAGAGGCTTGAGCGTTTACTGCCCCTGTCAACATACTATTTTCAATTTTGATGGTGGTGGCCATATCCTTTTTGACGTCTTCTGCCAGTTTTTCGGTGTCAACACCTTGACCGCCTGCGTTTTTCTTTGTTTTGAGGAAAATCAAAATCCCCACCGCTATGCCGATGACGGCAAGCACTACGGACACGACAATGCTTATGATGAGATATTGTTCTGTTGTCATTTTCCACTCCTTTTTGCCACGTACTGCAAGGCTTTTTCTCTTGTGCGCAGTGCGGGGTTCATTATGCACTCACGCCACAGTTCGTACAGCATCATACCTCTATCTCTGTCCTCAACCCCCATATCAATGAGGTCACGGCCTGTGACAGGCAAATCTTTGACAGAAAGAGGTGCGTTTTCTTCTATAAGTTGATTCAGTGTTTCTCTTACGAAATTTTCTTCGGGATATGCCCCCATTGCACCATAGGTGTCCGCATCGATGAGGTCGGCAAGGTCACTGGCTATCCCTGCATGCTCTGCCACAAACCAGTCCAGTTTGGCCTTTGACATATTGCGGTTGATGTTGACCATATGGTTGAACACAAGGTCATACACTCTCTTTGCCTTTTGCTTGGGCATTTTGTAGTAGGCAAGGATATCCTTTGCCATATCAGCACCCACTGATGCGTGGACGTAGGTGTTGCCGTACTTGTCCTGACAAGGGCGTTTGCCTATGTCGTGCAGAAGGGTTGCCCACCTCACGTTAGGCTTTGATGCCTTGAAGGCTTCAAGGGTATGCTCGTAAGCATCGTAGAGGTGATATTTGGGGTTTTGTTCAAGGCCTTTCAAGGCGTTGACCGCAGGGAGCAATTCCTCCATCAAGCCCAGTTCGTCAAGAAGTTTCAGCCCTCTGTGATGAGCGTCAGTGAGATTAAGTTCAGGGTGACGAGTGTCCGCCACAAAGATTCTGTCAAGTTCTTGATATATCCTTTCAACGGTCAAGTCCTTCACTTGACTTGCATATTTTTTGGCACTGGCAAAAGTGTCTTTGTCAATTTCAAAACCCAGTTCGCAAGCAAATCTCACCATGCGGAGAATACGATGTCCGTCTGCCGAAAACACGCGGTCGGGGTCGTCTGCGGTTTTGATAATCCTGTTTTTTACGTCATCAACTCTGCCAAGAGGATCGACAATTTCATCCTTGACAATGTCAAGATAAATGGCGTTCGCGCCAAAGTCACGGCGGAGTGCGTCCACCTTGATGTCATCGGTGAAAGTCACCTCTGAAGGTGTATGAGTTCCACTGCCGTCAGGATAACTGTCCGTCCTGAAAGTGGTGTATTCAATGGACAATCCACGTCCTGAAATGACCACCGTGCCAACACGCAAGTTTTTGTCTGAAACAACAAAATCGGTATGTTTAAGTGCTTGTTTGACTTCGTCAACTGTCAATTCTGCGCATACGTCAACGTCGTGACACTCCATGCCTAGGAGCCTATCACGGACGTATCCACCCACTGCGTAGAGGGGTTTGCCTTCAGGAAAGAAGGACGCCAGCTTTGTCAGTTTTTTGTGATCAACCACCGTATACCTCAGGTGCAAGCACGCAAATGTCGGGATAGTTGCGATACTTTTGGTCATAGTCAAGACCGTAGCCGATGACAAATTCGTTGGGGATTGTGAAGCCTACGTAATCTCCCTCAACCTCCACTTCACGTCTTGAAGGCTTGTCAAGAAGTGAGCAAACTTTGACTGATGCAGGCTCTCTTGCTTCAAAGAGTTTCTTAAGATAACTGAGGGTTATGCCTGTATCGATGATGTCTTCAACGATGATGATGTGCTTGCCCTTGATGGGTGATGACAAGTCCTTTGACATGCGCACTTCACCTGTGCTTTCAGTTGTTGCGCCGTAGCTGGACACAGCAATGAAGTCGCAGTCAACTTTGTTGCCTGTCAGTTTGCAGAACAAATCTGCAAAGAAAGGCACCGCTCCGCGCAGGGTGACCACAAGGGTGTATTCCTTGCCTTTATAGTCACGGTTGATTTCATCTGCAAGTTCCGCAATTCTCTTTTGGATTTCTTCCCTTGTCACAAGTATTTTTGCCACGTCTTTTCCGTATTGCATAGTTCACCTTTTTCGGTTGTATTATTTGTTTGGTTTTGAGATTTTTGCCATATCACTTCCGTCCTCAACCTTCACGTCGGCGGAGATTTCCACTCCTAGGACAAAAAGCACTTGGTTTGAGTTTTTATATCCACTGGGTGCAGAGGCGCAGACAACAAGGTCTGCTCTTTTCCTCAAAGGCACTTTTTTGTCTGTCAAAAAGTCGCCTAGGCTCTTGCTTCCCCCACCGAATTTGTGGATTCTATCCTTTTCACGAGGGTGACGAAGCACCGCCGTCTTTGGGATTTTATTAAGGTCAATTATGAGTTCACCCTCTTCAAACTGAAGTTTGTCAGTGGGAGTGACTGTGATGACGCCCTCAACAGACTTCTTTTCAAAGGGGATTTCGTCAATATTGCTAGGGTTTACAACAGCGCTGAAAACAAGATTTTCTCCGTCCTTGTGCACCTCAATGCCGTGAGGAAGGCTCAACTTCTTGCCGTTTTCTGCACTTGCAAGGTCAAATATCAAAGGATAATGTCTTTCTTCAACGTCTTGTCTTACTCCCAACTTTTCAAAAATGCAGAGTATTTTTCTTTTGGCTACGGCAGGGGTGTTTAGGTCGGTGAGGGGCATATTGCACTCTCCGTCAACAACCGCTATTTCACCCACTTTGCCGAGAAGATAGTCGTCAATTTCACTGGCGTTTCGTGAAAGACGCGCAAGGGATTCATCAAGAGAGGGGAATCTTTCTTTCAGCACTGCCATTTCCTTGCGGATGAAGTTTCTTGTGTATGTGTCGTCGGTGTTGGTGCTGTCCTCAACGTAAGGAATATCGTTTTCCTTGACGTATTCGTTGATGTCTTCACGGGTGTAATTGATAAGGGGACGGACGTAATGACCATTCACCTCGCTCATACCTCTAAGCCCACGGACACCTGTGCCGCGGATGATACGCATAATCAAGGTTTCCGCTTGGTCGTCTTTGTGGTGAGCCAAGGCAACAAGGTCACATTTTCCCTCTTCTACAAGGCGGTCAAGGTGGAAATATCTCAACTCTCTGCCCGCTTGCTCAATGGTCATACCCTTTTCTCTTGCGTATGAAGGAGTGTCAAAGGCAATGCTGACACACTCTATCCCATTTTTCAAACACCAGTCACATACAAATTCGCTGTCCTTTTTGGACTCTGCCCCACGGATTCCGTGGTCAAAATTGACTGCAAAAAAAGGCGCGCCCATACTTTTCAAGATATGAGCCAACGCCATTGAATCTCTGCCCCCGGACAGGGCAAGTGCGATTTTGTTTGTTTTTAGATATTGTGCATTCAGCACGATTTTGCAAGCCATATAGTAAGTATAAACCACTTTCTCAAATTTGTCTATGACAAATTGACGTGCACGTGCGTACGTGTGGGTGATTTTGACACTATAAAAACAGCAAAATCAAAATTTTAGCCAAATAGAACGCTGAAAAATTTTTCCAAAAATAATTTTAATTACTTTTGAATTTCGTTCATATTGCAAGGATGCGCAATACCAAAACCGTGCAGTCGTCTTCCGCCCCACGGGATAGCGCCCCAAGAAGAAGTTTGTCCGCCAAGGTTTGAGGATTTGTGGTGTGAGCCTCGTCCACAACGTCCACAACACCGTTTTCACCGAGAGCATCAACCACTCCGTCCGTGGCAAGGACGAGCATATCCCCGTCATACAGTTGGTGTCTTGCGGTTGTGGGCGCAATTCTGTCCACTATGCCAAGGGGTGGGGTATCTGCACGCAACACTTCCACTGCGGATTTTCGCAAGATAAACCCTGAGGCTGCCCCCATTTTGATGACGTCAACACCGCCGAGGGCAAGGTCAACCACTGCAATATCAAGGGCGGAAAAATTATCCTCACTGACAAGGCACAAAAGTTGATTGACAAGGGACAATATCAACCCCTCCTCAAAGCCTGCGCGATAGAAATTCTCAATCATGCTTAAAGATTTTTTTGAGGCAATAGAGGCCTTTTCACCACTGCCCATGCCATCTGACAAGGCAAATATCCGCTTGTTCATAGAGGGTGAAAGCACTGCCATGCTATCCCCCGACACCTCTTCGCCGTCACGGCGTTTTTCCGCAACGCCATATGCCACTTGAAAGACAGGCGCTGTCACCAAATGTACAGTCTTTTCCTCTCCGCGGTCTGTGACTTTTTCAATGACGTAGGGGTTTTGAAGACAGTTGGATACAGTTTTTGTCAGCATGGTCTTTTCAACATCTACGTCACGGACAGTGAGGGCAACCCGTGACGATGCGCCCTTTCCTGCCACAACAGTTTCGGTGGCAACGATGTTGTGTTTCATCAGCTCGTTTTCAATGCGCTCTTCCACGTCACCTCCAAAGGTGAGGTTTTTGCCACACTCCTTTGACAGAGATTCAAGCACCAACGACATACCAGCAAACTGGGCGGACATTGTCTTCTTGCAATTGAAAAGCTCACGGCTTCCTGCAATCTTTGATTTGTATGCTTCGCCGGCGTTGTTGATGACTGAGATGAGGTTGTGGGTTTTGATGCACCTAGACGAAATAAAGTTGGGCACGTCAAGTATGGTTGCTTTGTTTCTTGTGAGCGTGGCTTCGCACATTCCTTCAAGGACAGACGAGGTGTCACCACCAAGAGCGGAAAAACACTTTTGCCGCTCACTGCACTTGCCACAATAGTTTTTGGCAATCTCCTTTGACAGCCGTTTCGCGGTGTATGGATTTTTGTCATTGTCCTCATCGTCAAGTTGCTCGGCAAGATCCAAAAACACGTCACTGACAGACAACAATCTATTTGAAAGATTTGTCCTGTCACGATTGACCATGGCGCAAAGTGACTCCGCTTTATCCCTTGATGGGCGAGGGAATTTGCTCCTTATATCTCTCGGCAAAAAGCCGTAGGCAAATCCACCAATGAGCGTCATCACCGCCCCTTGATAGCCAAGGTCACCTATCTTCAAAAGCCAAAATCCTATCATCAAAACCGCCATAGACACGGCAGGAATAAACCTATGAAATGAGGTGAGCGCAGTCACTATAAACCCCAGCAACACACTGACACCGACCAAAGAAAAATTAAAGCTATTTAGGACTGCGCCCAAGGAAAACAATACACTGACAAGTATGGCATTTCGACCACTTCCGCCGTAGGCAAAGCACATTATCACAAAGGGCAAAATGAGGAAATATAGGTTGAAACCATACACACTGACACCGTGGCAAGCGTATGCAAATGCCACCGCAAAGATTGCAGTGCAAATATGTTCATCCAGCGTAAATCGGCACTTTATACCTCTGATTAGCACTGCATAACAGGCGTTTGTGCAACATAAAGCAAAAACAACTGACAGCACAACAGTCAGTGCAAATCGCAGTCCATCACCAAAAAGCAATAGCCTTGTGACGCTTTCAGCAAGGGCGGAAATCAAGGTGCAAAACACCACCGCCCACACAGGCACGTTCTTTTTGAAACGGGTGTACAGGAAATATAAAACGGCAAAAACAACAGGTGGAACTGCAAGAAACATCATAGTCCACCAACTGTCCAAAAACACCATGCCTGCCACCACAAACATAGGAGCTGTGATGATGAGATTTTGCCGTGCAAAAGTTAGCCCTGCAAACAATCCTAGCGCAAGGGCAAAGCCAGTCTTACCTGTTGAAAAAAACAATATCATCAACAGAAACTCCGCCGTATACCTGAGTGCTACGTAGGGGCTGACAAGGTATGCCCGTTGTCTTTTTTTCTTTCTCAAACCTGATTGCATACCAAAATTTTGCAACAAAAAAACCGCACATCCTTTCGGTTGCACGGTGGATTTTGTCGTATTCTGTTGTTTTATGATTATTCCTCTGCGCCTTCTTCTGTTGCAGGTTCAGTGGCCTCTTCTGCGCCCTCTGCGGCCGCTCTTTGCTCTGCCACAAGTCTGCGGAGAATATCGCTATAGCCGCCGCTTCCGTGACGTATACAACGTGACACACGGGACAATGTTGCAGATGATATTTCTGTTTTTTGTATGACTTGATTGTAGGTTGCGCCGTCAAGGAACATTTGTGCGGCTTCTACACGTTGCTCCATTTTTTCGATTTCTGCATAGGTGCAGAGATCGTCAAAAAATGCTTCTACTTCTTCAGCGGTATTAAGTTTTGCAAAGATTTCAAAAAGATTCATAGGTTGCCTCATTTATACCTATATTTTACACTTTTTCTTTAAGAAAGTAAAGCGCTAAAGCAAATTTGTGTGATAATTTGTGCAAATAAATGACAAATCTTTTTCTTTTGTTGATTATTTCCCTTGTTTCAAGATTTTAATGTGTTTTTGCTCGCGGATTACGAACAAAAAAAAGCGGACACTTTCGTGTCCGCTGATTGTGCTTTCAATCTTTATGCATAGTAGAATACCACAAGAAGTATTGCTGCAACGATAACAAAGATTCCGCCGATGATCACCAAATGGTTGCTTCTCTTTTCCTTTTTCTTTTCTGCCTTACGTTCTTTGTAGTCATAAAAGGATTCTTCGTTTTGCCAATTTCTTTTGTTTTTGGTATAGCGTTGTTTCAACAATGAAAAGGAGTATCCCAATCCGTCGAAGGTGCCCTTTCTGGAAGCCCACATAACGCCTCCTGCACACAGATATACCATGCCAACAACAAAGAATGCATCACAGGCACATTGTATTGCTTCCTTTTGGGTGAGCGCCACTGAAAATGCCCCACGCAACGCGCTGACGCCAATCATCAAGACGGCGGCAACTGCGATGGTAATCAAATATGTTATAAGTGTTTTCTTTGCTTTGTCCACTGTTATTTTGCGAGAATCTCTTGATATTTCTTGAACTCTGCGTCGTTGCAAGAAACAAAGTGTCCAGGAGCCACTTCGCGAAGTGTAGGCTTGTCCACTGAGTAGTCGTGATCAGCAAGAGGATTGTAGACAATACGTTCTCTCTTCTTTTCATAAATAGGGTCAGGAAGAGGAATTGCTGACAACAATGATCTTGTATAAGGATGCAGAGGATGCTTGAACAGCTCTTCTGAGGTGGTCAATTCAACCATATTGCCGAAATACATAACTGCGATACGATCTGAGAAGTATTTGACAACTGAAAGGTCGTGGGCGATGAAGAGAATTGTGAGGCCAAGTTCATGACGAAGGTCGTTCAAGAGGTTGATGACCTGTGCTTGAATTGACACGTCAAGAGCACTGACAGGTTCGTCTGCGATGATGAGCTTGGGGTTCATGATGATTGAACGTGCCACACCGATACGTTGTCTTTGACCGCCGGAGAATTCGTGAGGATATCTGCCTGCGTGTTCTCTGACAAGGCCGACCTTTTCAAGGACTTCATAGACCTTTTCTTCGATGACTTTCTTGTCACGGATACCCTTGATGATAAGACCTTCTGCGATGATTTCTTTGACGGTCATACGGGGGTCAAGGGATGCGATAGGATCTTGGAAGACCATTTGGATCTTGGTGACCAAACGTTCCTTGCTTGCAAGACGATATTCCTTCAAGAAGTTTTTGAGAGTTTCCTTATACTCAGGAGATTTCTTGTCCATCTCTTTGAGTTTGGGGAGATATTCAGCCTTAACTTCTGCAATCTTTTGCTTTGCGTAGTCCTTGTCACACTTCTTTTGGTCGTGTTTTGCGGCTTTAATTTTTGCGTTTTCTTCTTTGGCTACTGCAAGATATTTGTCAAGAGCGGCCTTCTTTGTTGCTTTGTCTGCATCTTTTGACTTGTATGCATCAACAACTTCTTTGAAGGCTGCCTTTTTGGTGTCTTTGTATGAACCAGTGCCTGCGCAAATTCTCTTGCCGTCAAAATAGACATTGCCTGATGTGCAGTTGTAGAGTTTGATAATGCTTCTGCCTGTTGTGGTTTTGCCACAACCGGATTCGCCAACCAAACCGAAAACTTCGCCCTTTTTGACCTCAAAACTGACGTTGTTGACTGCCTTCAATGTGGATTGACCAAGCTTGAAGAATTGGCAAAGATTTTCAACCTTCAAAAGCACTTCATCACTGATTTCGCGCTTTTCGGGGGTTGCTTCAACTGTTTCTTCTTGGAGAAGGACTTCTTGTTCGTTCAAAATTTCACTCATAATCAGTTTTCTCCTTCTTCAGTATTTTGGGGTTCTGCTCCGATGTTATTCTTTGTCTTCATGCGTTCGATACGTGCAGAGATTGCCTTGGGCAATTCCACTTTGGGTGCATCGGGGTGCAAAAGCCAAGTTGCAGCAGAGTGTGTATCGCTGATCTTGAACATGGGAGGTTGCAACTCGAAATCGATCTTCATTGCATACTTATTACGTGCTGCAAATGCATCTCCCTTGGGAGGATAGATCATATTGGGAGGTGTGCCGGGGATGGCTTCCAACTTCTCATTGGTGTCAAGGTCAGGCATTGATGAAAGAAGTGCCCATGTATAGGGGTGTGCAGGTGAATAGAAGACATCTTCTGATGTGCCAGTTTCAACAATCTTGCCTGCGTACATAACTGCAATACGGTCAGCCATGTTTGCCACAACGCCGAGGTCGTGGGTGATGAAGATGATGGACAAATTTCTTTCTCTCTTGATCTTGTTGATGAGTTCAAGGATTTGTGCTTGAATTGTCACGTCAAGAGCGGTTGTAGGTTCGTCACAGATGAGGATGTCAGGGTTTGCAGCAAGTGCAATTGCGATGACGATACGTTGACGCATACCACCTGAGAATTGGAAAGGATATTGACGATATCTCTTCTTAGGTTCTGCAATGCCCACTTCTTCCATAAGTTTCAGGGCCTTGCTCTTTGCGATACGCTTTGTGACGCGGTATGCAACTGCTTGTGCCTTTTCTTTGAGGAAGTCAATCATTGCCACTGCTTCTTTGTCTGCATCGTAGTTGTCACGATTGTCAATTGCAGTCTTAAATGCAGCTGTGACCTTGTCGATGACATGAAGGATATTTTCCTTTGCGATGTCGATGTCGATGATTCTTGCAGGGATAACTGAGTAATCAGGTGTCTTGCCCTTTGCAATGATCTTGTCATATTTCTTCTTTTCCTTGTTGAAACGCTTTTCTTCTTTTGCGTTTGAAGGACCTGCTGTGAAATATGTGTTGATTGCGCGATTAAGACTTGCCTTAAAGGTGTATGCTGTTGAATCCTTAACAAGAGCGAGCTTGTCGATTGCCTTTGCAACTGCATCTGTCATTTGTTTTGCAGCTGCTTTGCATGCCTTCTTGTCCAGGGTTTCTGCTGTGAACACATCTCTCAATGATTGGATGGTTGCGATAGCTTCTGCTCTGTTGTCCAGTGAACATTCACGTGAATAAATCAAACCCTTCTTTTCATCTTCGATGAAAGCGAGCATGAAGTTGTCGTCAAGGTATCTACGGAGATAGACATTGAGCTCATCAGTGGGCAGTTTGGGAAGTTCTTCCTTGCCAAAGGTGAGGAAGTATGCCAATGCAAAGTAGTTGGGGGACAGCTTGGCTGCTCCTTCCTTCAATTCTTCAAGGAGTGCCTTCAAAGGTTCGACACAAGGGGTATAGTCCTTTGCTCTTGTGCAACCCTTTGATGCTTCCTTAAATGCCTCTGCCAGTGCAACAACTTTGTCTGAACAGACATATTCGTGAACAGACTTCTTTGCTGCACGGATGATGTTGCTCTTTTCTGCGCCGAAGTCACTGACAGCCTTCTTCTCAATGTGGAAAAGGAGGTCTTCAATATCTTCGATTGCAAGGCTTGCATTGGTGTGTGCTTCGTTGTATGCGCCTTCAAGCTTGAGATGGAGTTTCTCAAAGGTGTTAAAGTCGGTGATTTTTTGCTTGTTGATCTTGCCTTGTTCGCTGTTTGCGTCAACGCCCATTGCACCGTTCATTGCTGTGCAAAGATTCTTAATTGTGCGGTTGAACAGCCTTCTTGATTCGCGTCTGTTTGCGCGGTTTTTAAGGATCATTGCTTCGGTAAGTTGCATACCGATGCGGTTGATGGGGTCCAGTGCTGACAAAGGATCTTGGAAGATCATTGCAATCTTGTCGCCACGAAGTTTGTGGAAATCGTCTTCACTGATTTGAAGAAGGTCCATACCATCATAAAGGATTTCACCACTTTCAATGATTGCGTTGGGTGCTGAAATGCCGATGATAGCTTTGTTTGTGACTGACTTTCCTGAACCGGATTCGCCAACGATTGCAAGGGTTTCACCCTTGTAGAGGTCAAAGTCTATGCCACGGACAGCTTGAACTTTGCCTGCGTCAGTACGGAAAGATATTCTAAGGTTTTTGACTTCAAGTTTCTTTTCCATAGTTTAGCCCTCCGATCCTCTAAGTTGCGGGTTGAATGCGTCTCTAAGACCATTGCCGAACAGGTTGAATGACAGCATCAACAATGAGATGAACAATGCGGGGAACAAAATGACGTGAGGATATGTTGTCAAGTAGGGTTGGCCGTTTGCCAGCAACACACCGATTGAGGTTGACGTTGAGGTTGAAAGGTCCAAAATGCCCAGGTATGCCAATGATGATTCACTGAACATAACACCAGGAATGACAAGGACTGATCCTGTGATGAGTGTTCCCAAGCTGTTGGGCAAGATATGTTTCAAGATGATGCGTCTGTCTCTTGCGCCAAGAGTGCGTGCAGCGAGGACATATTCCTGATTCTTGAAACGGTAGAATTGCATACGGACGCTTGATGCCATGCCAATCCAACCAGTTGCCAGGAAGGATATGATCATTGAAACAAGGGCGATGTCCTGTGAAGGAATATCTGTCTTGTTTGAAAGTTGCAATCTGACAAGGGTGAGGACGATCATCATAGGGATTGCGCCCAAGATGTCTGAAATTCTTTCCATGCAGATATCTGCAAGACCGCCATAGTAACCTTCGATTGCGCCGTAGATTGCGCCCAGTGTGAGGTTGATGATTGAAACAAGAATTGCCAACAAGAAGCTGAATCTTGCACCTGCTGCAAGGCATGTGAAGATGTCTTGTCCGTCACCATTTGTGCCGAAAATGAAGTGAGGAGATTCAATGCCGTCCCCTGCCATATAGTGAACATAGCAGAAGTATTCATAGTAGTTGATTCTCACTTCAAAACCATTTTGGTTTTTGATGCCGTAGAGATATTGTTTGGTGTCGCCCTCAACAAGCATCTTGCTTGTGTACAAGTCCTTGTCTGAGGTAGGATCAACTGCGTAGTTGTTTATGTAGTTGCCATTTTCATCAAAGACCGCTGTGGGAGTGTAAGGTGCTTTTGATGAGATCTTGACCTTATACCAGAAGTTGCCGTCATCGTTGATATATGTCTTTGATGATGCGGTGCTGGGATCAAGTTGGTCAAGAAGTGCGGTGACACGTTCTTTCTTTGCAACAACGGGATAAAGCACTTGCTTGCCTGTTCTGTCTTGATATTCTTGAATTGAACGATATTCTTCAAGGGTCAAGTTCTTGTAGTATGCACCCACCTTGTAGTAAGAGTTAAGTCGGAAGGTGTACAAATTGTCCACTCTTGTCTTGTTGTTTTTCAACTCTCTTGTGACTTGACGGACGGTATATTCTCCGCGCTTGACCGCTTCTTGACCTGATTCTACGTTGATGCCGTAGTAAAGTTCAAATGTGGTTTGAGCAAGCTCAACTTCCGAGCAACCATCCCAGAAATCCATATTGGGATTGTTCTTTGCTGCGGTGCAGATGGGAAGAGTTGTTCTAAAATAAGGGTCTCTGAAAGAAACAGTATAATCTGATGCCATAGGTGCGATGATTGCAAACAAAACAAGGATCAAAATGATTCCTGCTGCAACCACAGAGCCTTTGTTTTTTGCAAAACGGCGGAGAGCATCACGAAGATAACCAACAGGCTTGGTGTCAAGTTTGTTGTCATGGATGTTGCTGTCAAGGTTGACAAATTCAAATGAAGACTTATTGATTACGTATTCAGTTCTTTCCATAATTATTTCGCCCCCATTCTAATTCTAGGATCAATAAAGCCATAGCTCAAGTCAACAAGGATACCGGCTGCAAGACCTATCGCTGTATAGAACATGGACAAGAACATAAAGTAGTCATAGTCCAAAGTTGTGATTGAGTTAAGATACAATCTGCCAACGCCGGGGACACCGAAGATTTGTTCAATGATCAGTGAGCCACCAATGATGCCAACAAATTCACCAATAATCATGGGGAAGATGGGGACCATTGCGTTGCGGAGTGCGTGACGGATGGTTGCTTGACCTCTGGTCAAACCCTTTGTGCGTGCAAGGAGCATAAAGTCACTTGTGAGCACTTCGGTGAGCTCTGCTCTTGTATATCTCGCAAAGCCCGCAATTGTACCAAAGGACAGCGACAAAACAGGCGCAAGGACAGACACAAACATATCCCAACTTAGCCAGTCCGTTCCGTTTTTCATCTGCAAAGGAAGTCCTCCCTTGAAGCAAAGCAAATATTGCACCAAGAATGCGTAAACATAGCTGGGCACTGAGATGAAAATCATAACGCCGGTTGAAATGACTTGGTCTTGCCACTTGTTCTTTTTCAGTGCTGCAAAGATGCCGAGACCAAGGCCAACAGGCACTGAAATCAACATTGCGTAAATGTTGATAATCATGGTTGCGGGAAGTCTTTGAAGGAAGTTGTCGAGGACATATGTTCCCTTTTCCATATTAATACCAACACCAAAGTCACCTTGGAAAATTCTTCCAAGATATGTGACATACTGTTCCATAACCGGCTTTCTATAGCCACGTGCTTCAATGATACCTTCCAAGAATTCGGCATCTTTGCCCAATCCCACGTCAACAACCAAAGGAAGTGACTTAATCAGCACGAAGCAGATTGTCATAATGGAAAACAATGTAAATAACATCAAGCAAAATCTTTTTATAGTGTATTTAATCATTGTTGTCTCCTATTGCTTTTGTTCGATTGATATTTTTTCAAAAGTCGCCAAACAAAAAAATAACTGCCTTGCGGCTTTTGAAAAAATATCCTTTTAAACGATGTGTGCTACTCCGCTTTCGCGGAGTAGCATATTTCATCGCTTGATTATAAATCATGCTTGGGTTAAGAGTTTGCTCTTAGTTCCAAATCAAAGACTTATTTGTAGTTGAGTTGACCGTTTTGGCTGTCAACGTATCTTGCCCAGTCGCCATCGTTGTAGTTGTAGCTGTAGTACTTGATGCCGCCCCAACCCATGAATGTGTTGTATGTGTCGGTGAATGCTTCGATTTGATAGCTGCGGAGTGCTGCACCAAAGCTGTATGTAACGGGGATTGAGCAGTATGATTCAAGGACTGTCTTTTCGAGTGCGCCGAGGATGAGGAGGCGGTTTTCAACGTTGCATTCGCCTTCTGCCCATGTGCCTTCGTAAAGTTCTTCCCACATTGTGAGTGCATCCATTGTGAATGATGCGGTTTCGCCATTGCCTTCACCAAGCCATTCGCCTGTTTCAGGGTCAACGTTGTTGAGGGTGACTGTGACTTTGACAGTTCTAGGATCCCAACCTTGTGCGTATCTGTAATCATCGTGGATGTATGCCATCATGAAGTAGAAAGGATCCCATGCTGCGCCGGACCAACCTGCTGAGAGGACTTCGTATTGGCCTGCCTTGAAGTCGTTTGCATATGCGTCACCGTGTGTTCCGTCATAGTTGAAGACGAAGCCAGTGCCTGCAAATTGTGTGCCTTCAAAGATCTTTTCCCATGCTGCCTTCAAGAAGTTGTAAGGACGACGTGCTGCTTCACTATCAACTGATGAGCCGTAAGTGATGTCGAGGACATCAGTTGCCTTGATTGTGCCTGCTGCGATTTCTTCTGCGATTGCTTCAGCAACGAGTTGCTTTGCAAGTGCGAGGTCGTAGCCGACGACTGCTGCATATGCATCATCAAGTGAATCATAATCGTTCACATCAACTGCATAAACGTCACAGATAACTTGTTTTGCGATGTCGGTGTTACGATAGACGCCACCGTTTTCAACATCATAGTAGTGCATGCTGTTGTAGATACCAAAGCCTGCCAGTGATGATGTGGTGCATTGTTTTGCATATTCAACACGGTCAATTGCAAGTGAGAGTGCCTTTCTGAACTTGGTGTTGAGGAGGATTTCTTTTGCGATGCCGTCATCGGGTTCTGCTGCGATTGATGTTTGGATTTGGACGGTGTTGACATAGTCATCAGGAGTGAAGTATGCACGTGCTGATGTCTTGTATTCGTCTGCGATCTTAACGTCCATGCCGATGCCTGCGAGGTCACCCTTTTGGAATGCCATCCATGCGGTGTCCCATTCTTCCATCAATGAGCATTGGATCTTGTCTGTTTCATAGTAGCCTTCTGAAAGTTCAGGGATGCTGTAACCAAACCATGCATCGTTCTTTGAGAATTCATAGTACTTACCGGTTTGATATGCGGTGAGTTTGTAGGGGCCGTATGAAGGTGATGTTTCGATTGATGTGCCGTATGTGCTTGTCCAGAGTTCGCTTCCGTCTGCGGGAGCAACTTTGCATGCTTCATAGACATCGGGCTTGACGAGCCAGTTGCCGCCGAAGTCATATGCCCAAACGAAGTGTGAACCATTGTCAACATAAGGAACATCGAGGATGAGGATGAGGCCGTAGCGTTCGCCATCGTCAATTGTTCTAAGACCAACTTGATCAAAAGTGGTTTCAGGATATTGACCGATGTAGCTGCACATTGCCCAACCATAGTTGCCGCCGAAGAAACCTTGTGAAACTGCATCGAGTGCTGCAAGAAGTTCATCTGTCACGAGATAGTAACCTGCTGCTGTGCCTTCTTCTACGGGAGTAAGTGTGTCGATGATTGTGTAGACTTCACTGATTGCTGCACGCAGTGGTGATGCGCCTGCACCGGTGAACTTGTAGTCAACGTATGCTTGTGTAAATGCTTCGAGGGTGTCGTAATCTGCCTTCTTGATAGCGCCGTCTGCAAGGTCTTCGCCTGCTTCCCATGCTGCTGCTGCTTGTTCTTCATAGGTCACAACAAAGTAGTCATTGTAGAGAGAATCAAATGTAGGAAGGATTCCGTAGCTTGATGCGAGACCGCCATAAGGTCCAAAGAGATAGTTGGATGCTGCGGGGCTGAAGTAGAAGTCTGCTCCACCGTTGATTGCGGCGATGAGGCCGTCATCACTTGCCATGATGGTCTTGCCACTGTAGAGATAGTTCTTTGCATTGTGGATGACTGTACTGCTGCTGTAATAGCTGTCTGCACGATAGTTCATGAACAAGGGGTTAAGTTGTTCCTTCATGGAGTAGATCCAGTCTTCGAGTTCGATAGGATCGCCATTGTCCCATGTCATGCCTTTGCGGACAGGGATGTACCATGCATAACCAGTGTCTTCTTCGTCAAAGAGATAATCGTTGTCGGGTTCTGCTGCGATTTCTGCTGTGATGTCGGTGGGATAATCTGATGCCATAACGGGCACGATTGTGAATTGTCCATCAACAACGTCACCATTTTCGTCAAACTTATAGTCGAATTCATAGAAGCCTGATGATGAATATGAGAACATGTCACCTTGGTCAGATGTTTCATAGTCAAGGACGTTCCATGATGTAGCGAAAGATGATGCGTAGGTCTTGTAGGTCTTTGTTGTTGCCAAGTAGCGAGGATCTTCGTCTTTATTACATGCCACGAAGACGCTTGCGCAAAGAACAAGAACCAAAACAATTGCTACAACAGCGATGAGTTTTCTTTGCTTCATTGTTGTTACCTCCATAGAGTAAATATTATCCTTTTTTATTGGACTGAATTTGGATTTCACTGAAAGGAGTATACTACTCCATTTCAAATGAAATTATCTACATTATAAACGCACACTGCCGATATGGCAAATGATTTTTAACAAAAAATTAATTTTTTATCAATTTTAATTGCATAATTAATCCATCCCTTCCCCTCTTCGCGCGTGTATGCGTATATCTTTATATATTCAAGCGGTGTGAAAAGATGACTTTTTGCCAAAAGCGCCCATTTTTTAATTTATCACTTTAATTTGGCAAAGTGAATGAATGAATAAATATGCGTATAATTTTATAACATACGGAATATTGTGTGCATATACGCCCCTACATACACCAAATGCCCTCTTTTATTCATAAAAAATTGAGTTTTTTAAGCATTTTATTCACTGAATTTTGCCCAAAATTTTTACTTTTTTAGCGGGTTTTTCAGCAAAAATTTTCCGTTTTTTCTCTTAAAAACCTTACAAAAATCAATTTTTTTATTTTTGTTTTTTGTTGTTTTTGTGTGCTTTTTGAGGATTTCAAACTTGAAAAAATTTTTTTCTTCGGCTAAAAAAAATATTTTTAAGCTTAGAAAAAACTTTTTCTTCCTAAAAATTTTTCAATAATTCTCTCAAAAAATATTTAAGTTTTCATCAAAAATTGCTTTTTCAAGGTGCAGATTTTCCTTTCCCTGCCCCAAAATTTTTGATATTTGTCGCGCACGCGCGAGTGAGCACGCGCACACGTTTACTATATTTCTATAATTTTAGTTTTTTATTTTTCATTATATATAAAGCAAGACACAAAAAAACTCCAACCGAAGTTGGAGTTTTTTGATTGTCTTGCTGCGATTAACGCTTTGAGAATTGAGGTGCCTTACGTGCTTTATGGAGACCGTATTTCTTACGTTCTTTTGCACGGGGGTCACGTGTGAGATAGCCAGCTTTCTTAAGTGCGCTTCTGTATGCTTCGGTGTCTGCAACACAGAGTGCTCTTGCAATGCCGTGACGGATTGCGCCTGCTTGGCCGGTCATGCCACCACCATAAACGTTGACGACGACGTCAAACTTGTCTTTGGTTGCGGTGAGGACGAGAGGTTGTTCGACGATCATTCTCATTGTGTCAACGGGGAAATAATCTTCGAATGTTCTCTTGTTGATTGTGATATTGCCTTCACCGGGGATAAGGCGAACGCGTGCGATTGCCTTCTTACGTCTGCCGGTGCCGAGATATTGAACCTTTTTTGCTGCTGCTTTCTTAGTTGCCATAATTCACCTCATTACTTGAGTTCAAGCACTGTAGGGCATTGTGCTTGATGATTGTGTTCACTGCCTTGATAGACACGGAGTTTCTTGAGCATTGCTGCGCCGAGAGTGTTCTTGGGGAGCATGCCTTTGACTGCCTTGTAAACAGCAAATTCCGGTTTCTCGTTCATAAGTTTCTTGTATTGAACTTCCTTGAGACCGCCGATATAACCGGTGTGATAACGATAGTACTTGTCTTCCAACTTCTTGCCAGTGAGAACGACTTTTTCGCAGTTGATTATGATAACGTGGTCGCCACAGTCGACGTGGGGAGTGTATTCGGGCTTGTTTTTGCCTTTGAGGATTGAAGCAACTTGTGATGCGAGTCTGCCGAGCACCATACCTGATGCGTCAACAACATACCACTTGCTTTCCACTTCACCGGGCTTTGCCATGTATGATTTGTTATTGGCCATGATGGACCTCCGAAATTATTTTAGTATTTGCTATATGTCAATTGCGATTCAAGGGGCTAGTTCTCCTCGCAAATATATTCAAAAATATGCTTGTATATATTAATAAATCTAAAAAGAGATGTCAAGCAAATTTCGCCACAATTTTTACTTCCTTTGGAAAGTGACCTGTTTTTGACCTTTTTCAAGAATAACCGTTTCCTCTTCTCTATCCACAAAGGTCACCTTGTAGTCCGCCTTTTGAGGGTTGTTGTCGTCGTTGATTGTGAGAAGATAACCGCCCTCAATTTCAGTCAGTTTGAAATCGGTGAAACCGCCCTCATCAAACATACGATATTCACCCTCCCCTGCATACACTTTGACCTCAAGAGAGTCAAACTTTTGGCTGTTGCCGTCACGCTTTGCAATCATAGGGATAATTGCCCCTGCTTTTGCAAAAACAGGCATTCTATCCAAGGGAGTTCGCATTTTGTACACCCTTCCGCCACGGTAAATTTCACCGGTGAAGAAGTCCGTCCACTTGCCTTCTGGGAGATATACGTCAGTGACGGAATAGCCGTCCGGTTTCATCTTTGTCACCACCGGCGCAACAAGCAATTCACTGCCAAAATAGTATTGATTTTTTGCCCTATATGCAAGGGGTGAGTTGTCACGATAATACATAGGTGCAACAAGAGGCTCGCCGTCCCTTGCAGTGCGGATATTTGCAGTGTACAGATACGGCAAAAGTCTATGTCTCAACCTCAAAAAGTCAGTTGAAATCTTTTCTGCCCTGTCACCATACAGCCAAGGCTCCTTGCTCCAAGACAAATTGTTGGAGTGCAAGCGGTTGATAGGTGAAAACGTGCCAAATTGCACCCATCTTGTGTATAGCTCACCATCTCCCTTGCCTGCCACGTGTCCGCCGATGTCGTGGGACCACCAAGTATAGCCCACGTTTGATGCGTTTGCGGTGAAATAGGGTTGCAGTTTCAGGCTTGACCACCTCACAAAGGTGTCACCAGAAAATCCTAAAGGATAACGGTGTGAGCCTATGCCTGCATACCTTGACAAAATGAGAGGAGTGCGTCCGTCACGTCCGCTGTCCAAAGTGTGATAATGATTGAGCGCCCAAAGAGGGTCAAATCCTTTCAGTTTTGACTTTGTGCCCTGTTGCCAGTCAATCCACCAAAAGTCCACGCCGTCCTCTTCATAGGGGTGGTGGAGATAGTCAAAATAGGAATTCATAAAGTTGAGGTCGGTGCAGTCAAAAGGCACAGTCTTTTTTGTTAAGGGGTCAATGCCGTTTGCCCTCGCCATATCCTCATATTGATCCTCAAAATATCTCACTCCGTCGCGAGGGTGCAGATTCATTGTTATTGCAAGACCTTTGCTCTTCAAATCCTTGAAAAACTGCTTGTAGTCAGGAAAGAGATTTTTGTCAAAAGTGTACCCTGTCCAACCAACGCCTTGAATTGCGAAATGTTCCTTCTTCACGTCTTTGGGCAGGTTATGTACAAGGTGCCAGTCCATATCAATGGTGGCAACGGTCAAGGGGATTTCCTTCTCAATGAATTTGTCCATAAGAGAGGTGTATTCCTCTTGAGTGTATGCGTGGTATCTTGACCACCAGTTGCCGAGTGAATATTTGGGGAGGACGGGGGTTGCCCCTGTCAAGGAGTAAAACTCTTTGAGCCCTCCAAGATAGTCGTCGTCAAAGGCAAAAACGTATTTGTCAACGGTGCCCTTTTTTCTGCCCAACACGTTTCCGTCTTCAAGAAGAATATAGGACTTGCTGTCGTCAATTTCAGTGACACCGCTTGTTGAAAAGATGCCTTTGCCAAGTTTCACTCTCAACGTTTGAAGTTGCCATCTGCCCCAAGAAAAATCAAGGGTGCGCGCCGTGCCTTTCAGGTTTTTGCCGCTGTGTGAGGACACCCACTTTCCGTCCTTTTTCACACTGACGGAAAGGGTGTTCAGGTCAACTGAAAACTCCTTTTGTTTTGTCAAAATCGTCACTTTATTGCCGTTTTCTATGACACTAAACTGCGGATTTGCAAAATTACGCTCAAAAACCATTTGTGTGGGACGGTCTTCAAACACCCCGTCAGCACTCCTTTCAACACGAAGTATTCTGGGGGTGATGACACTCAATCTCACGCCGTTTTTCACATAGGTTTGTGACGGGTTGATAGGCTCTGTTTTCAGTCCAAATCGTGACATAATTTTCTCCTAAATGTATCTTGCAAGGATTTCGTAAGTGGTGGGTCCAACGGTGAGCACAGCGGTGTGGAATTCTAGGTCGGTGCCTTCAAAGGAGTCCCGCAATGCTTCCATTTTGTAGTTGCCGTAGCCGTAGCTGGAATAGACTGCGGGGTTTGCAATCATATATTCATACATATAATCGCTGAAAATCAGCGAGTAGACTTCGTGAGTTGAAAGATACTCTTTTGTCCTTCCGTAGTAGTTGATTTCGATGTCGATGAGGGTGTAGAGATACATACTTGCTTTTGTGAAAAGGCTCTCTGCCTCATAGGCAAGTTTTTCTGTTTCACTGCCCTCGTAATATTTGGTTGAATAGTATTGCACGTAGGACGCCCAACCCTCTGCGTAGCCAGTGTAGGCCAGCAAGGTGCGGAGCATATTTGCACCCGATGACTTGAAGTAGGCGTGTTGTAGCATATGACCGGGAATGCCCTCGTGAGAGATGATGTCAAAGCCGACGTATCCCCCCGTGTTGCCCTCGTTGATGTAGATTGTTTCGGGAGCGGAAGTGCTGTCCACGGCGGACATGAAGTAGGCTGCAGGATTGTAAACTTCACTCATAGCCTCGGGCACTTTGTGGAAGGTTGCATCGGGGATATCTTCACTCAATGCGGGGAAATCCTCGGTGTATTTGCTCTTTAAGATATTGTAATATCCCTTGAGGTCTTCCATTGACATCTTGGGCTCCAAGGTGAATCCGTCGGGGAGTTGCGCTTGGAGTGCTCTTGCCTCTGCAAGGGTTTCATTGAAAGCGGCCTTCAAATTTTCGTATGCCATATCAACGCTGTCACTGGTTGATGCATTGTCAAGGAACAAAAGTTCATAATACGCCTTGCCCTCTTGATAGGCTGAGAGAGGTTTGCTTTCTGCAGGAGCGGTTTCAGCAAAAACCGTCACTTCGTCCGCAAGGGTTTGATATGCCAAAATAAGTTTGTCAATGGCGTCATCTGCTGTCAAGATGTATTCTGCCTTTTGATCATCTGTCAAAAAGTCCACTCTATCAAGTTTTTCTTTGAACAAAGTGAGCAAAAAGTGTTCTCCACTGTCCGTGTCAACCTCTGTCATCAAATCGCATTGCACTGCAATGTCAAGATAATTGGATTTTGTGCGACCGTATCCTGCGGGGATAAGCACTTCTTCTTCAAATCTTGCGTATTCCTTGAAAGCGGTTTCAGTTTGCTCTGCCAGTGAAATCCAGTTTTTGACGTCGTTTTCTGTCTTGAAAGCCAGTTTGTCAAGATACAGCGGAATCATAACGTTCCAGCCACCGTTGACACCGATATAGTCACGGTTGTCAAGATAGTAGAAATTGCCGTACTTTGAAAAGGTGTTGAAATAGTTGACCACCGTGTCGTAGTCCCGCTTGCCGACCACCGACAACTTGTCGTAGTCGAATTGTTTGAAGGCGTCCACAATTTCACCAAGGCTTGCCATATTCGCCTCATATGTTGCCTTGTCAAAAATGGGAGTGGGCAAGTATGCAGGTTGGTCGAAGAGCCCAAGTGCTTCGGGGTTGTCAAGCCAAATGTTGATGGAGAGTCCGTCTCCAACGAACATTCTCACCGCCAAATTGTTCATAACTTCGATGAGGTCCGCCTCGCCGAGGAGTCCAAATCCAAACAGATTGCATCCATAAAGGGTTGTTGCGGTCATTGCAAGGAGCAACACCACCGCTACAACCAAAATTATTCTTTTATTCTTCATAGTTTTTATAGTCTTCATATTCCACTTATATTTTGTGCTTTGGGTAGATTTTTCAAGGAACCAATCACTATTGATACAAATAATATTACAACATAGTGATGAAAAATACAAGTGCCTATATGCGCGGACGTACTGCGCAAGGGCGTGGGAGGGCGTGCGTGCGCGTTGAAACCCCACAAAATCCGCTGATTTTTGTGTTTTCTCCCCTTTTCCTCCTTATTTTATAATTGATTTTGTGATGAATCCTTGATATAATCAAGAAAAGGAGTTTTTTATGGCATATTCTGGCGAAGGCGTAGCCGCCCTTGTAAGCATCATCGACGAGTTGCAGACAGTCAACCTTATCCTTGCCGACAAAAAGGTGAAGGAACTTTTGAAGTGTCTTGCTTTCTATCCCGAGTTTAGGACAGTCCTCGGCCACGTCAACAAGGGTTTTGACTATCAAACCGAAAAGCGTAAAGCCCTCCAAAAGGTGGGTGAGCACAACGTGCTCCGTCTTCCTAAAAACGACAAGCAATTTGTTGCCCTCATCATGGGTATGCTTGTTGAAATGGACGCAGGCAGTATGGACCTCTTATCCTTCACAAGAAACTACTTCCCTGCCACCACCGGACAAGAAAGCCTTGACCTCTTTGTGTCAAAGGTGGTTGAGCCCTTCAAGTACGCCCTTGTGAATATGGTGGTCAACGGCATCAAGGAAGAGCAAGTTTTGGTTGAGCGCACAGTGGACTTTGCCCCCTCTGGCCTTGGCGAGCAAGTGAAAAATATCCTTGTGGCAATCGTCAAAACAGTCAACGAAACCGTACAAGACAAAAATGCTCGTGGAGAGCTTATGCTTATGCTCGAAGCATTTGCCGCCGCTCTTGACAGCCGTGACGTCTTGATGATAAAAGCACTTTGGACAGGGCTGAAAAAATATCTTGGCGCGCTGAAGATTTGCAGTCGTGAAATTGAAAAGACTGAAGAAGTGCTGAAAATGTATCTCACAACCAAATAATTTAAACGCACTGCAAGGTGCGTTTTTTCTAGCATTATGAAAAAACTTGACCTTACTCTCCAACAATTTTTGGACAAAGACTTTCACCTTTACGAGGACAATCCCGTCATACGCTGCTTTGGGGTGAGCCCTGTCATCGCAGACCCCTCAGTCCTCACCCCCGAGAATACCCACGACGGCAAGTGGCATCTGTTTTGTCACGGACTTCTTGGAGTGTTCCTCTTCACCAGTGATGACGGTATACACTGGACAAGGACATCTCACGTCTTGCCCCGTGCCATGCGCCCCGACTGCGTCTACGTTGACGGCACCTATTACCTCTACTATGAGCAAACCCAGTCCCTCTTCAAAAAGGCAATATCCCTTGTGGGCGGAAAGTGGTTTTCAGAGATTTATCTCACCACTTCAAAGGACTTGATTTCTTGGACAACCCCCACCCCTATCATCAAGGGGAATATGCCCTATATGACAAGCCGTCTTGGCACGTCGGTTTCAAACCCTCACCTTATAAAAGTCGGTGACAAATATCGCTTGTATTTCTCTGCCGGCCTCACCTATATCACCGATTGCAGTTTCTCTGAGCCCACTCATATTTCCTATGCGGAAAGCGACAGACTGGACGGCGGTTTTGTGCCTGCCACCACACCTATCATCTCCCCCGACAAAAACAATGAATATTTGAATTTGTGCGCCGGTTGTATCAAGGTGTATGAGCTCAACGATTGCTATATAGGTCTTCAAAACGGCATCTACAAAAAGGGTGGCAAATCCCACTCAACCATTATGCTTCTTGTGTCAGATGACGGCATCAACTTCACCCACAAAAAGATGTTTCTTGCCCCCACCGTCACAAAGGGCAAAAACAAAAACTGGATGAAGCAATACGTGTATGCTTGCAACCTTGTGAAGTGTGAGGACAACCTTCGCCTTTACTTCAATGCACGCAACTGCGCCGACAACGTAAGAGGCAAGGAGCACATCGGCATCTACCTCACCGACAACTTTGATTGACAAAAACACACCTCAACCAAACGCACAACCAAAAATGATAAAAAACAAAAACCGACGTTTATCCGTCGGTTTTTTGTTTGTAAAGTGTTTGTTTTGTTGATTTAGCAGTTATTCTTCAACGGCAGACAACTTGTCAAGAAGTTCCGCCCACTCGTCCATATATTGAGATTGAGTGTTTGAAAGACTGTCAATTTCACTTTGGATTTCACCCACCTTAACGTAGTTTGAAAACACGTCTGGGGAGTTCATTTCATCGTTCAGTGCGGTCAGTTTTTCATCAATTTCTGCAATGAGAGTTTCAAGTTTTTCCGCCCTCTTTTGCATTTTGTTTCTTTCTCTTGAAGGTGAATAATATTTCTTTCCGCCAGTCTTTACACCCTCTTGCTTGACCTCTTCAACAGGCTTTTTGGTCAGTTCATATTCACTGTAAGTCATAGGATAAAAAGTTGCCTTATCCCCTTCAAACACCAAAAGTCTGTCTGCAAGTTTTGACACAAAATATCTGTCGTGGGACACAAAAATCAAGGTGCCTTGATAGTCGCCAAGCATTGTTTCAAGGGTTTCCTTGCCCACGATGTCAAGGTGGTTTGTTGGCTCATCAAGAACCAAAACGTTGGGGCGTGAGTGGAGGATTTTGCAAAGTGTAAGTCGCACTTTTTCTCCCCCTGACAGGGTTGACAATGACTTGAAAACGTCCTCTCCCGTAAACTGGAATGCCCCCAGTGCCCTGCGCACTTCGGTGTCACTCATAAAGGGATATTCATTTGAGAAACTTTCAAATATTGTGCTATCACCGGTGATTTGTGCCAGTTGTTGGTCGAAGTATCTTACGTCCGTGTTGTAGCCAAATTGATAGGTGCCATCAAGGGCTTTCACCTTTCCCATAATGGTTTTCACAAGGGTGGATTTGCCCACTCCGTTGCCACCGATGATGCCAAGCCGTTGACCTTTTTCAAGGTTGAAAGACACCTTTGCAAGGGGTTTGTCATAGCCAATGACAAGGTTATTTACGTTCAGCACTTGACGAGAACTTACCACTTTTGGCTCGGTGTTTGCCCTAAAGGTGCGGGTGTCGTATCTGTCAGGAGCGTCCACAATCTGCATCTTTTCAATGAGTTTGATTTTGGACTGCACCATACTTGCTTTTGTGGCCTTATAGCGGAATCTTTCAATAAGTCTAGTGAGCCTTTCAATCTCTGCCCTTTGCAGGTCGTGATCCTTCTGTTGCTTTTCATGAAGAGCACGCTTTTGCTTTTCAAAGGAGGAATAGTCCCCCTTGTAGCACCTTGTTTCACCCCACTCTATTTCATAGACCTTGTCCACGATTTTGTTGAGGAACATACGGTCGTGGGATACGATGACAAGGGCGGACTTGTAGGATTTGAGATAGTCCTCAAGCCACTCGATTGTTTCAATGTCGAGGTGGTTTGTGGGCTCGTCAAGGAGCAAAACGTCGGGCTTTGACAAAAGCATTTTGATGAAGGATATCTTTGTCCTTTGACCGCCGGAAAACTCACTGACAGGCTTCATTTCGTCCTCTTTTGTGAAGTTGAACTTGCGTATCATAGTTTCATATTCCTTTTTGTAGGTGAGGCCACCAAGGGATATGAATCTGTCGTTCAAATTGCTGTATTCAAGGGCGATTTTTTCATCGCTATGCACCTGCATTTCTTCAACCAAGCGGGCTAGCTTCTCTTCCATTGCGATGAGATGACGGAACACCTTGCGCACCTCGTCAATCATCAACTCGTTTTCATTGTCAAAGGGAGTTTGACGGAGATATGCAATCTCAGGGCGACCACTCTTTATCACTTGCAGAGCGTTTTCACCTGTGCCTTCTTCAAGGTCAACCTCCCCCATAATAGCCTTAAGGAGTGTGGTTTTACCGCAGCCGTTTCTTCCAATGACGGCTATTTTCTCACGGTCATTTATTTCAAAATCGATGTTTTCCAGCACCATATTTCCGTCATAGGAAACCGCGCCGTTTATGATTTTGTACTGCATACCACTCCTAAATTCTATCTCTCTTCAAAAATACACCTATGAGAAACTCATAGGTGAAATGGTGATTTCTTCAGTCAAATCCACATTTGTGGATTTAATTGCGTTTGCTCAGCAAATGCCTATTCCCACTCAATGGTCGCAGGAGGTTTGCCGGTGATGTCGTAGACGATTCTGCCGACACCCTTCACTTCGTTGACTATGCGGGAAGTGATTTTGTCAAGGACGTCATAAGGGATATGTGCGTATTCACATGTCATAAAGTCTGTTGTGTGGATTGCACGAAGTGCAACAACATAGCCGTACGTTCTGCCGTCACCCTTGACACCAACTGAGCGCATACTGGTGAGGACAGCAAAATATTGGTCAAACTTGAGGCCTGCGTTTTTCAGTTCTTCTCTATATATATAGTCTGCGTCACGAAGGATATCAAGACGGTCCTTTGTCAGCTCACCGATACATCTCACGCCAAGGCCGGGGCCGGGGAAAGGTTGACGAGATACGTATTCCTCAGGAAGACCAAGAAGGACACCGAGTTCTCTCACTTCGTCTTTGAACAAGGTGCGGAGAGGCTCAACAAGTCCTACAAACTTGGTTTCTTTGGGGAGTCCGCCCACGTTGTGGTGACTCTTGATGACTGCGCCACTGGCGTGTCCGCTTTCAACGACGTCGGGATAGATTGTGCCTTGAGCAAGGAAACTGCCTTCATATTCTGCACTTTCTTCTTCAAACACACGGACGAATTCCTCACCGATTATAATGCGTTTTTGTTCGGGGTCGGTGACGCCTTTCAGCCTGTCAAGGAATCTCTTTTCTGCATTGACGTGGACAAACTTCAGGTGCTTGCCTCTAAATGCTGCCTCAACTTCTTCTGGTTCGTGTTTTCTCATCATGCCGTGGTTAACAAAGATGCAAGTCACTTGGTCGGGGATTGCGCGCTCCAAAATTGCTGCGGTGACTGAGCTGTCAACACCACCGCTCAAACCAAGCACTACGTGCTTGTCGCCAACTTGCTCGCGGATTCTTTGGATTTCTTTGTCAATGAAATCACCGATTGTATAGTCGCCGACTGCGCCACAAACCTCGTAGAGGAAGTTGCGGATGACGTCAAGTCCGCTTTCACTGAGGTCTGCTTCGGGGTGATATTGCACTGCATAGAGTTTTCTTTCAGGGCATTCCATTGAAGCAACGGGGCAATTTTTGGTGTGACCTGTCACCACGAATCCTTCGGGGATACGCTTGACGAAATCGGTGTGATTCATAAGGGTGTTTGTTGTTGTGTCTATACCCTTATAAAGCAAGGAGTTTGTGTCAATGGTGGTCTTTGTCTTGCCGTACTCACTGATTGCGCAGGGAGCAACTTCGCCACCAAGGGAGTGCGCCATAAATTGCATGCCATAGCAAATGCCGAGGACGGGCACGCCAAGGTCAAAGAGTGCCTTGTCTGCGTGGAGAGAGTCTTCCTTATACACGCTGTGAGGACCGCCGGTGAGGATAATACCAATGGGGTTTTCCTTTTGGATACGCTCGATGGGGGTGTCGCCAGACATAATGACACTCATAACTTTGAGTGCACGGACTTTTCTTGCGATGAGTTCTTTATACTGACCGCCGAAATCTAGGACTATAATTTTTTGTACGTCGTGATTCATAGTAAACTCCTAAAAATGATAGCATTATTATAATGCTATGACTGAAAAATGTCAACGATTGCTTTTTTATATTAATATATTCATTGAAAAAATAAATTCCCACGAATTGTGGGAATTTACTCTCAAAAGGCAAACCGCCTTTGTTTTTGGTATTCTAATGCGTTATTTGTTGAGGAGTGCGAAGTTTTCCTTGTTGGCTTTGTAGAGTTTTTTGAACACTTCAAAGTTCTTGTCGTACACTGCCTTTTTCAGTTCAAGGTTGGGCTCAAATGACTTGGATGCAGGGATAAACTCCTTGACCTTTTCAAATGAGGGGATAAGTCCAACGCCGACACCTGCGCACACCGCTGCACCAACTGCTCCTACGTTTTGAGGGCTGTTGACTGTTTCAATTCTGTGTCCTGTTATGTCTGCAAGCAGTTGGCAAGTGAATTCACTGAGAGCACCGCCGCCAACAAAACGGATTGTATCACTGGGGGTGACTTTCTTTGCAGAGGATTCAAGCATCCAACGTTTGTGATAGCAGATGCCTTCAAGGACTGCACGGATAAGTTCACTCTTGCCTGTTTCAAGGGAGATGTTGAAGAACATACCTCTTGCGTTGGGGTCTTCAAAAGGACAACGATTGCCGTGGAGCCAGGGTGTGAAGATGACACCGCCACAGCCTGCAGGGATGTCGTCCACAATTGTTGTCATATATTGGAACAAACTGAGATATTTCTTTTCAATGTCCTCAGACACGTCAGTCTTGCGGATATAAATGCCGATTTCGTCAAGAGCAAGGTGGTCCTTCACCCATTCAAAGCACTTGCCCGAGGTTTCAAGCTCTGCAAAGTAATTGAATCTGCCTTCCTCTGCTGCAACCGTTGCTGCAATCATTGCAGTTGCGTCCACCACTGACTTGTCAGTGATTGTGCCAATCCAGCCTGAAGTCCCGCTGTAAATATGTGTATCACCAAGGCCTGTGCTTCCTGCGCCTACGCCGATAAGGTTTGCGTCCATACCACCGCCATAGACCTTGATGCCTTCTGCAAGGCCAAGTTCCTCTGCCGCCTTTTTGGTGACTGTGCCTGCGCACTCAGTTGATGCAATAAGACGAGGGAAGTGATTGATGTCAACTCCAAACATCTTGCACATCTTCTTTGAGAAACACTTTTTCTTGTAGTCGTACATTTCTGTGCCGAAAGCGGAGTCGTAAGTCATGACAAACTCCCCTGTCATACGGCAAATGAGATATTCCTTGACGTCAAGCCACTTGTGGACTTTTTTGAAGTTGTCGGGCTCGTGCTTCTTCACCCAGTTGTATTTCCACACAGGGTCCTTCACTGAAAGAGGTGCTGCCCCTGTTATCATCAATGAGGGGAGAAGTTTCATGACATTGCCCCCTGCAATTTGGAAGCCGTATGCAATGCCCTCTTTAATTTCTTCGCGAGCGCGTTGATCCATATAGCTGAATGCTCTGCGGATTGCGTTGCCGTCTTTGTCCACAAGGACAAGTCCTTGTGCTTGTGAGCAGAAAGATATGCCCTCAACCTCTTCAGGCTTTACGTCAACCTTTGAAAAGATGGTTGCCGTCGTTGAGCGCATAGCACCCCACCACTCATCGGGGTCTTGTTCCGCTCCGCCACCGTCAAGGACGTAAAGTTTGTATCCTTCACTGGCTGCTGCAAGCATTTTGATGTCCTTTTCAATTTCAAAAAGACAAGTCTTAACACCAGTGGTGCCGATGTCGTAAGCGATAACGTATTTTCCCATAATTCTACCGTCCCTTTTTTGTTATACAAAAAGTATAGCATTTTATTCGGTCTGTGTAAATAGTCATTTTACCCTAAAATCCTACATTTTTGTGAGTTTTGTTCACTTATTCCACTTTGGACTTGTTTTTGCCACTGGCTTTTGCTAAAATGATAAGGCGAGGTGAATTATGAAAAGAAACGGCATGTGTCCTATATGTTTTTTGAAGAACGCCCTCTTCGGCGCAAAGACGGTTGCACCCGTCCCCGAAGTGCCCGAATATGACAGTGTTTCCCGCCGTACACCCCTTATGGGTTGGTCAAGTTGGAACACTTTTAGAGGCAACATAACTGAGGATCTCATCTATGAAACAGCCAAAGCAATGGCGGACAAAGGGCTCAAAGACGCAGGCTACGTCTACGTCAATATCGACGACTGCTGGCACTCCAACAATCGTGACGAAAACGGCGATCTAATCGGGGATTATATCGCTTTTGCTAGTGGAATCCCTGCCCTCACCAAAAAGGTCAACGACCTGGGTTTGAAGCTTGGAATCTACTCCTCAAACGGCACTCTCACCTGCGAGGATTTGCCTGCATCACTAGGACGCGAAGATCAAGACGCCTACACCATTGCAAAGTGGGGCATTGAGTATTTCAAATACGACTTCTGCCACAATATTCCCTTGCCCGTGTACGCGCCTCTTGTTTATGGAATAACCGTTGCGCCTTTCGGCACAAAGGACTCCACCTTCTACAACTGCTCCAACGGAATCCTCGGTGGTCTTGCAAGATTTATGAAGGACAGCCATGTAGAGGGAGGCAGATACGTGTCCGGCCTTGACGGCGGAAAAGGCTCACTCACTTTCAACAACGTTTTTGTTGAAGAGGACGGCAAATACGCCCTCACTGTCAACGTGCGAAAGAAAGGTCAATATGAAAAATATCTCATTGCCGAAGTCAACGGCGTGCCTTACGAAATTGAAATCCCCAGTCAAAAACACTACAACTGGACGGCACGTTTCCAAGTGGCAGTTGATATGAAAAAGGGCTACAATACGGTCAAACTCTACAACCCTGTAGGCAACAAAATTGACAGCGCAACCCTCCTCTACCGCCGTATGGCAAAGGCATTGAAGACTGCGACCAAACGAGTGGCAAGTGAAAGTGGCACTGAGGAAAAACCTATTCTCTTCTCAATCTGCGAATGGGGATTCAGGAAACCTTGGCTTTGGGGAAAAACCGCAGGAAATATGTGGCGCACCACCCCCGACATCCGTCCTTGGTGGCCTTGGATCAAGATAATATACGAGCGCAACGTAAGGCTCTACCGCCACGCAAACGCAGGACATTACAATGACCCCGATATGCTTGAAGTGGGCAACGGCAATCTCACCTACAATCAAAACCTGTCACACTTCACCCTGTGGTGCTTTATGAATGCACCTCTTGTCCTTGGCAATGACCTTAGAAAAATGCCCGACTCCGTGAAAGACATCGTCACCAATCCTGACCTTATTGCCATCAACCAAGACAGCAAATGTATGCAAGCAAAGCGTGTGAGAAAGGGCTCTGTCGACATCCTTGCAAAACCCGTTGAAGACGGCACTGCAATCTGTTTCTTCAACAAGACCGCACTGAAACAAAAGGTGAATTTTAATCTTGAAACCCTTGTCGGTGACAACTATGTCAACGCAAAATTTGGCGATGAAATCACCCTCAAAAACATCGTTGGCGAGGCCACAATCAAGGGCAAAAAAGTGTCCGCAACAGTGCCAAAAGACGGCGTTGTTGCATTCATCGTGAAATAAACAAAATCACAAAACAGCAAGTTTAAGTGTCAAAATACAAAATAAAAACCACCGATTGCGGTGGTTTTTTGTTTTTCATTGAGTTTTTGATTGTTTTCTTTTTTTGTCTTGTTTTGACTTGATTATGCCTCTGTGGGGGCAAGTTCTTCTCCGCTTTCTTCTTCAACTGCAGGGGCGGTTTCACGGGTGTAAACTTCTGTCCTGCACAGTTTGTCAAAGGTGACGGTGTCGCGGTCTGAAGTGAACATTTCAACCACGCACATCAAGATGGCAACAAGCATCATATTGGGGAAAGGCACCATTGTGCCGGTGTCCATCATTGAGTAGCCTTCAAAGCCGATGAAAATCACTAGGACAAAGAGGTTGAAGCTGTTGCGCCAGTTTTTGAGGAGAATCATAAACTTCACCACGTAGTTGTAGCCGTATGCCAAGATGCCAAGGATACCCATACAAGCAATGACTTGGAAGAAGGTTGAGTGGAACCAGTAAAGGTTGATTGCTTCGTGCACTCCGCCGGGGCCGTTGCCCATATAGCCGAGGCCGTGTCCTTGGAAGGGTTTTTGCTTGAAGAGATCCCACGCTTCAACGTAGAGAAGGTCGCGTCCGCTAAGACCTGTGCCACGGGACAACAAACTCTTGAAGACGTCGTTGACGCTGTCCATAAAGATAAGATAGAACAACAACATCACCGCAATCACACTGCCGACGTAAATTGCTTGACGCTTTCTGTCCTTTGCCTTCCAAATGGTGAAAGTGATGCCGAACACCATGGCAATCATACCAAAGAGAATGCCACCACGGGAGAAGGTCATGATAAGACAGCAATATTGGAACACTGCCATCAAAAGATATATGACACCATAGCGGTGCTTTGTGCTGAGGAAGAGGCACATAGGCGCGGTGAAGATGAGATATGTTGCCACGTTGTTGCGGTTGCCCCAACCGATATCCCAATATGCACTTGCCCAGTGTGCAGGAGCAATACCTGTCCTTGCAATGGCGACGACCAGTTGAAGGCCAACCACCATACCTACGTATGCAAGTATCTTTGCAAAATAAACACTGCGGTCAAGGTCTCCACCTGTCTTCAAGAAGTTGCGGACAAGAAGATACACCGCAAGGACACCTATGCCAAGGGCGATTGTGTTGGGGAGCGCCATAAGATAGCCTTCACCACTGACAACGCCAACACCACCAAGAAGGAGTGCAAGCGCCACCGCAAGCCTAGGGAAAAACATTTTGCCAAGATGGAATTTTTCGCCGGGGGTTTTGACCTTTATCCTCACGTTGCGCACCACAAACACTGCGATTGCAAGTCCAAGGGGAATAAAGGTGGGCCACAAATACAAAAACGCGTCAATGGTGTCCGTGAATATCATAAGCACCGCGGACAAAATATTGGCAATGAGGGGGAGAATGTCGTCAGCAAAAAGCAATACGAAAGAAGAGGTCAAAATCAACGCGACAAAACCAAAGGTTGCACTTCTTGCCACCCAACCGATAAATACGATGGCGAGAATAAGCCACATATAATAATCGGTGTAGATAAATTTCTTGACGAAACTATCAACAGGGGCAATTCCTTTTTTCAGTTTTTGCAAAATATCCATAATAACCAACTTTGCTTGAAAGAAAAACTCTCCAAGCATTGTTTTGATATATCTATAATACTCCTTTCAAAAGATATTGTCAATCTTCAATGCGCACCGCAGGTGTGCGAGCGGTCTGAGGACAAATTTATCTGCCCTTCATTTTCCATAAAACCGCCTCAAACTCTTCTGTCAACTACAATTTTTTCCCAATTCGTCCCTCTCATCCATATTCCGTCTTGATTATTTGTATATTATGAGTTATAATATACACATCAATTTTTTGGAGATTTTTATGAAAGCAGGTGTCATTGTTTGTTCAGACCGCTCGTTTTACGGTGAAAGAGAAGACAAAAGCGGTCCTGTCATTTGCGATTTTTTGTCAAACCGCGGTTTTGATGTAGAATACAAAGTCGTCCCCGACGACAAAGACACAATAAAAGAGGCTATCGTCAGTATGGTTGACGACGGCGCAGTCTTGGTGCTCACCTCAGGGGGCACTGGTCTTGCACCTCGTGACGTCACCCCCGAAGCCACCCTTGAAGTCATTGACAAACAAGTGCCTGGCATTGCCGAGGCCATAAGATACGAAAGCCTCAAATATACCAAAAACGCTATGCTCTCCCGTGGTGTCAGCGGTGTGAGAGGACAATCTCTCATTGTCAATCTTGCAGGCTCACCTAAGGCCGCAAGTGAATCTCTTGAAATAATAGAAAAACCCCTTCTCCACGCCATTGACCTTGTCCGTGGAGAGGTGAAAGATTGTGGAAGAAACTGATGGATTTTTTCAAAGCAATTCCCCTAAAAGACGGCATTGAAATGCTTGAAAATATACTCTCCGTTCCCACCGAAAGGATTGCACTTTCGGAGGCTTTTGGACGCATTGTTGCAAAGGATATTTTATCCCCTGAAACAGTGCCCTCTTTCACCCGCTCGACGGTGGACGGATATGCAGTGAAAAGCGCAAACACTCTTGGCGCAAGTGATGGTACACCATCTATTTTCACCGTTGTTGGCAGTGTGGAAATGGGTGAAACAACCGCTCTTTCCGTTGATGAAAATCAAGCGGTTTACGTGCCAACAGGGGGGATGATTCCTGAGGGCGCAGACACCGTCGTGATGATCGAATACGCCGAGGTGTTTGGCGACACTCTTGCAGTGCACAAAGCGCAATCTCATCTTGAAAACGTAATCGTGAAAGGCGCAGATATTGACACAAACGACATTTTATCACGCAAAGGTGACGTGCTAAACACTCGTTTATGTTCACTTCTTGCGTCTTGCGGTGTTGGTGAGGTGGAGGTTCTCCGCCCATTGAGTTTTGCCATCATCTCAACTGGTGATGAACTTATCTCGGTCACCGAGCCGTACAGAGATGGTGCAATCCGTGACACAAACACAACTCTTCTTTCTGGGGCAATTCGTCCCTTTGGCAAAGTGGTGTATGCCCGTCGCATCCGTGACGACAAGGCCCTCTTCCGTGACACACTGAAAGAGGCCTGTGACCTTGCAGACGTAGTGCTCCTTTCAGGGGGTAGTTCAGTAGGTCAAAAAGACGCCACTTACACCACTCTACTTGAAGCCGGTGAAGTGCTTTTCCACGGCCTTGCAGTGAAGCCCGGCAAGCCTACAATCCTTGCAAAAGCCTACGGCAAAATTGCCATTGGTTTGCCCGGTCACCCTATGGCGGCATATATGACTTTTTCAAACCTTTTTGGTGGAGCATATCACCGTCACACAGGCTACAACAACTTGAAAACAATAACCGCAAAAGCGGAGCGCAACTTCCCCTCTGCCCCTGGCAAACTTTCATTTATCCCCGTGTCTGTTTCCTATGAAAAGGAGGTCGTGAAAGCAACACCTCTCTTTACAAAATCCGGCATGATGTCGGTGATTGCAAAGGCGGACGGATTTGCCCGCATAGATGAAAACACTGAGGGCATAAACGAGGGTGACAGCATAAATGTTTCCCTTTTCATCAACGACTGATATGGACAGAAAAAGATACATTGAAAACAACGATTTTGAGACAGCACTTGAGTCCTACCTTTCAAACTTTGAAAGGTTAGGCGATGAGGTCGTGCCTTCAAGTGAAGGCCTTGGTCGCATAACTTCAAAGGCGGTGTATGCCGACTTCTGCGACCCTGTTTATAATGCCGCCGCCATGGACGGAATTGAAGTCCTTGCAGAAAACACCCTTGGTGCAACTGAAAAAACCCCTGTCACTCTCCGTGAGGGAGTGGATTTCAACTATATCAACACGGGCGGTGCAATCAGCGACGGCTTTGACGCAGTCATTATGATTGAGGACGTCCTGCAAAAAGAGGACGGCATCGTTGAAATAATCACCCCCGCCCATCAAATGCAACACGTGAGAGTCGTAGGCGAAAGCGTGTCCGCTTGCGAAATGCTCCTGCCCTCCTCTCATCGCATACGCCCCGAAGACATGGGATGCATCGTGTCCGCAACAAAGGGTGAAATCCTTGTGTCAAAGACACCAAAAGTGGCACTTATCCCCACGGGCGGTGAAATGATTGATGACACCGCGAATCTCAAAAAGGGCAAACTTATGGAGTCAAACTCCCACGTCTTTGCCGCTCTCACAAAAACCTACGGCGGAGAGCCTATCCGCTTCCCCGTTGTGCCCGACGATGAAAAACTCCTTGAAGAGGCGGTGAAAAAGGCGGTCAAAGAGTGTGACATAGTGGTCATCAATGCAGGCTCTTCTGCAGGCACAAAGGACTACACCGTCCACATCATTGAAAAACTTGGCAAGGTCCACCTTCACGGCCTTGCAATCAAGCCGGGCAAACCTACCATACTTGGTGAAATTGACGACAAACCCGTTGTGGGCGTGCCGGGATATCCTGTTTCAGCATATATCGTCTTCACCCTTGTGGTGAAACCTCTCCTTGCGAAACTGACCGGTGAAAAGTGCCCCGCCCCCGAAAAGGTGAAGGCAATCCTCACTCGTCGCACAACTTCTTCATTCAAGGCAAAGGAATTTGTCCGTGTTGCTCTTGGTGAAGTTGGTGGCAAACTGGTGGCAACCCCTCTTGACAGAGGTGCTGCGGCAGTTATGAGTTTTGTCAAGGCGGACGGTCTGCTTGAAATCCCTCGTCTTGTTGAGGGCATTGAAAAGGACACAGAAGTTGAAGTGACACTATTAAAACCCCTGTCACAAATCAAAGACCGCCTTGTGTTCATCGGCAGTCACGATATGCTTGTTGACGTCATTGCAAACCATCTGCCTGCGTCCTCATCACACACTGGCAGTATGGGAGGCATATCCGCCCTCCTTTCTGGCTCTTGCCACGTTGCGCCCATACACCTTCTTGACACCGAAACCGGTGAATACAACGTTTCATACGTCAAAAAGTATTTCAAAGGTGAAAAAATGGCACTTATCAAGTGTGTCAAACGTATTCAAGGCTTCCTCACCCGTCAAGGTGAAGAGGTGCACTCCCTCAGTGAAGTGGCAGAAAAGGGTCTTCGTTTTGCCAACCGTCAATCAGGGGCAGGCACAAGACTGCTTGTGGACTACAACCTAAAAACCAACAATATCCCTTCAAGCAAGATTGTGGGATATGACAAGGAGCTCAACACTCACCTTGCAGTTGCCGCAGGCATAGCAGGTGGCGCATTTGACACAGGTGTTGCAGTGCTTTCAGCCTGCAAGGCCTTTGGCCTTTCCTTCACCCCTCTTGCAGAAGAAAGCTACGACTTTTTGGTGAGATACGACTCACTGAAAGACAAAAAGATACAAGACCTCATCGCATTTTTGAAGAGCGATGATTTCAAAAATGAACTGGACTCCTTCGGCGGATACGACCATACTCTTGCCGGCGAAATTGAGGTGATTGAGTGCTAGACTCCTACGGCAGAAAAATTGAATATCTGCGTCTGTCCATCACCGACCTTTGCAACCTTAGGTGCAAATATTGTATGGGAGAGGACGGCGTGTGCAAAAAGGACCACCGCCATATCCTCACCATTGAGGAGTTGACCTTGATTGCCCAAGTGTTTCACCAAAAAGGGGTGAAAAAACTCCGCGTCACAGGGGGTGAGCCTCTTGTGAGAAAGGGCTTTGACATCCTTGCACGAAACTTGGAAGAAATCGGCTTTGATACCCTTGCCATCACCACCAACGGGGTGCTGTTGCCTAAATACGCCGACACCCTTCGTGAAAGCGGATTTTCTAGGGTGAACGTCAGTCTTGACAGCCTTGACAAGGACGTATACCGTGACGTCACAAGAGGGGGCAATCTTGAGGATGCGCTGAGGGGCATTGACACTGCCCTCAAAGCAGGTTTTGACAAAGTCAAAGTCAATGCAGTGTTGATGAAAGGTGTCAATGACGACAGCATATATGACTTTGCCCTTTTCGGCGCAGAAAAAGGCGTGGACGTGCGCTTCATCGAACTTATGCCCTTTGAGGCATCCTACTCCTATGCAAAGGACAAATTCATCTCTTGCGACATCCTTACAAGCAAGCACAACCTCACCCTTGTGGGCACTGACGGAAATTGCAGGACTTATGCTTTCCCCGACGGCTTGAAGATAGGGTTCATCGCACCAAAATCCCACAAATTCTGTTCTCAGTGCAATCGTGTGAGAGTGACCGCAGACGGCAAAATGCTCAACTGCCTCCACGAAAACAAGGAATATGATTTGACAAATTATCTCTGTGACGAAGACGCACTTTCACGTCGCATTGACGAAGTCGTGAAGGAAAAGCCCCTTTGCCACGCTATGTACGAAACCGACGCCCAAACTAGACCTATGGGCAATATAGGAGGATAAATGGAACTGACTCACCTTGACAACAACGGACAAGTGAATATGGTGTCCGTAGAAGAAAAAGCGGTGACAAAACGCTACGCAAAGGCGGAAGGCAAAATCTTTGTGAAGCCCGAAGTCCTGGCGCTTCTCCACGACGGCGCGCCCAAAGGCAACGTCATTGCAACTGCAAAGATTGCAGGCATTATGGGTGCAAAAAAGACAAGTGAACTTATCCCTCTCTGCCACAACTTGAACCTTGACAAAGTGTCAATTGATATTGTGGAAGAAAGCGACGGACTCAAAGTGACGTCATACGCCGCTTGCGAGGGCAAAACAGGGGTTGAAATGGAGGCGATGGTTGGTGTCAGCACCGCCCTCCTCACCATATACGATATGCTGAAAGCAGCAGACAAATCAATGACAATATCATCAGTCCGTTTGCTCGAAAAAGACGGTGGCAAAAGCGGACGTTTTGTGAGGGAATAATATGAAAATCGTTGCAGTAAACATCAGTGAAAAGAAAGGCGAAACAAAACACCCCGTTGACGCAGTTGAGTGCCGTGTTGACCACGGCATCGTAGGTGATGCCCACGCAGGAAACTGGCATCGTCAAATAAGTCTTCTTGGAGTGGAGTCCATTGCCAAAATGAAACAATATGGCATTGACGGACTTTGCACAGGCAAGTTTGCAGAAAACTTCACCACAGAGGGCATCCAACTTTACACCCTACCCGTAGGCACAAAACTCCGCATTGGTGAAACAATCCACGAGGTGACACAGATTGGCAAAAAGTGTCACGCTCACGAAGGTTGCGAAGTGGCACGAGCGGTTGGCGTGTGCATTATGCCCCGTGAAGGTATCTTTACAAAAGTGCTGAAAGGTGGCATTGTCCGCCCCGGTGACGACATTGAAATTTTGGATTAAATCAACTTAAATTTACAATCTTCAAAAACAAAAAAGGTGGCAATCGCCACCTTTTGTTTTTCTCTTATTGTTTGAGTAATTTCGCAAAACAAGGATTTTATCTGTTGAATTGTTCAAGAAAACTCCTTGTTTTGTCGTTTTCGGGGTTTTCTAGCACTTGGTCTGTGAACCCTCTTTCAACAACCTTTCCGCCGTCAAGCACAATAACTTCATCTGCCAGTCGTTTGGCTTGTGCAATTGAGTGTGTGGCAAAGATGAGGGTGCAGCCTGTCCTTTCAAGATAGTCCATAAGCACCTCCTCGCTGATGAGGGTTGACTCCACGTCCAGAGAGGCGGAGGGCTCGTCAAGGAGCAAAAAGTCGTGGGGTGCAACAAGCATTCTGGCAAGGGCAACACGTTGTGTTTCACCCCCCGAAAGACGTGATGCGTTCTTCTTTGAAAGGTGGTCAAGGGCAAGGGATTTGAGCAGTCGCTTTGCCTTTGCTCTCTCTGTGAAAATGCGGTGTATGGGGCAAGGTGCAGTGACGTTTGCAAGCACAGAGGTTGAAAATGCAAAACTCTTTTGAGGCATATATGCAACGTCCTTTCCGGTCAATCCCTTCACGTCACCCTTGAAGTCTATCACCTTTGCAAGGGCTTGCAGAAGAGTGGATTTGCCAGATCCGTTTGTGCCGATAAGTGCGTAAACCCTGCCCTTTTCAAAGCGCAGTTTGTCAATGTCAAGCACAACTCTGTCACCATATTTTTTTCGTGCGGTAATCTCAATCATTTCTCTTCTTCAATCCTATTTGCAAAAGTCCTGCCACCAAGTTTACGCCAAGGGCTATGGCAAGGAGAATTATGCCCAGCGCCACTGCCAACGAAAAGTCACCCGTGTTGTAGTTGAGGGCTATGGCTGTGGTCATTGTACGGGTTTTGTTCAGTATGTTTCCACCCACGATTTGGATTGCTCCAACTTCGGATATTGCCCTTGCAAAAGCAAACAGATACACTGCAATCAGTTGATATTTGCCTTCAAAAAGCACCAGCGCGGTTTTCTTTGGCAAGGACAAGTTGAGGCCCTTAAGTGTAGGGCGCATTCTGTCAACGAGGGGGCTAAGTGAGGTTTCAGTCATTCCTGCAACAATAGGTGTGATGAGCACCACCTGCGCAATTATCATAAGGTCCACCGAGTATATCAGTTTCAAGTGTCCAAAGGGGCCTGTGCCTGAAAACAGAATATACACCACTATGCCAACAACCACAGGGGGCAAGCCCATCAGGGTGCGCATAATCACCACTACAATCTTCTTGCCGGGGAAATCGTTGTATGCCACAACAAGCCCAATTAGCACTCCTAAAAGAAGTGCTATCGCCGAGCTTGAAAATGCCATTTCAAGGGTGGTCTTTACGATGTTTTGAAGCATAGGGTCTTGGCTTGTCACCAAGACCCATGCTTTTTCAAATGCGTTCATTATTCAATGACTGTAAAGAGGGATGCTCCGTATTGTTCAATGCCGTATTGTGCAATGAGAGTGCGTGCGGTTTCGCTATTCATCCAGTTGATGAAGACGTCTGCTGCGGTGGTGTCAATGGTGACAGTGCCTGCAGGAAGTGCTTCCCCTGTGACTGAGTCAACAAAAGGTGCGTCGGGGTTGACTGCAATCATTGAGTAGGTGTTCTTCATTGCATCGTCTTGTTCAAAGAGGATTGAAAGGCCGGGGAGTTTGTCACCGTCTGCGTGATTCTTGTATGAGAGGAACGTTGCTTTGTCGGTGAGGCAGTAGCCACCTTGTTCGTTTGCCATGGTGAGGCATGCGCCCATACCTTGACCTGCTGAAACGTACCAAGTATAGGTTGCGCTTGTTGCGGGGTCGTTGGTGAGGCCGAGAGATGCGTCCCAAAGTTTCAATTCTGCGGTGTGTGTACCACTCTTGTCACCACGGGAGATAAAGGTGTGTTCGCCGGTTGCGATTGCGCTGAATGCTGCCTTGACACCTTCTGCATCACTTGCACCTGCGGGGTCTGCGGTGGGTCCTACAAGAACAAAGTAGTTGTACATAAAGGACACTCTTTCTGCATCGTATCCTTCAACTTTTCTGCCAAATCCTGCTGAAACAAATGCTTCTTCTTGTGACTTGCTGTGGACAAGAATGACGTCTGCGTTGCCGTATTTTGCAGAGTTGATTGCTGCGCCTGTGCCTGCTGAGGAAATCTCCCACTTATAGCCGGTTTGTGCTTCAAAGTAAGGTTGGAGATATGCCATAAGACCACTGTCGTTGACAGAGGTTGTTGTGGAGATTCTCACCACTTTGGGTGCATCGGGGGTGTCGGGGGTTTCGGGATCGCAAGCCACAAACGTGACGAGTGAAAGCACCAGCAAAAGCACCAGTGCAAAAGCTGTAAATTTTTTCATAGTTCTCCTTTCCACAATGGGAGGCATGGCCGTTTCCCGCCATACCCTAACGCCTTGCACTCCATAGCCCAGCACGCCTTAGGTGAGCAAGATCGGATATGTTGTATTTCGCTTTCGCGATAATAAAAATATATCAATGTTGAACTACTTTGTCAATACTCATTTCATTTATTAAATGAAAATGACCTTTTCTCCACAAAAAAACCGCCCTTTCAGGCGGTCTTTATACGCTGTTATTTTCTGCCCGTAGAGCCAAAGCCACCATCGCCACGAACAGTGTCGTCAAGGTCACCCTCAACAAAGTCTGCCGTCACATAGGGAGCGATGATGATTTGCGCCACTCTCTCACCGATTTCAACGGTTTGAGCCTCGTCGCCGTGATTGTGCAAAGCCACCATAATTTCTCCACGATAGTCGCTGTCTATGACGCCCACCTTGTTGGCAGGTGCAAGCCCACGCTTTGTTGCCATACCGCTTCTTGCGTGCACAAGCCCCACGTATCCTACGGGGATTTCCATTGAGATGCCGGTGTGAACAATTACTGTCTTGCCAGTCTCAACAACAACACTATCTCCCGCATTGACAAGGTCTGCCCCTGCAGAAAACTCCGTGCCATACTTGGGCAACACCGCACTATCCATCAACTTTTTGACTTTGACAACCATACTCCACTCCAAACATTTACTACCCTCATTATACCACACTTCCTCAAAAACACAACCCCATATCAATTTCAACCAAACAAAAAAACCATCTGATTTTGAAAAACAAATGGAAACCGCTCCTGCTTGAACGATTTCCATTTGATAGTAAACAAAAAGTTTATATTCCTTGTTTATTGTGTTTTATTTAAGAAATTCTTGCACTTCTTTTTCCATGGGTATAGAACGTTGCGCGCCCTTGCGAGTGACAGCGATTGCAGATGCCGCTGTGGCATACTTTATGGCATCCCTGATGGAATAGCCCTTTGCAAGACTGGCAGACAAAACTCCGATATACGTATCTCCTGCAGCAGTCGTGTCAACGGCGTCAACCTCGTAAGCGCCAAAGAGCTCAATATCGTCACTTAAATACACGCTTCCGTTGTTTCCACAAGTAATAATCACACAAGACGCTCCAAGTTTTTTAAACTTATCACGCAACTCAGCGTAGTTTTCTTTGCAAGGAAGGATTCCTGTAAGAACTTCGGCTTCTATTTCGTTTGGAATTACGATGTCGCAATATTTTAACGCAGAAACAATTTGTTGTGATGCCGGAGCAGGATTGAGAATTGTTGTCATGCCAAGCTCTTTTGCTAATTTCAATCCCTTACAAACGACGTCAATGTTGGTTTCAAGTTGTGTTACAAATATGTCTCCTTTTTCAGCATTTTTGGTTAAAATATCTGCAAAATCCTCAAAGCTATAGACTGAATTTGCACCGCCATACACCATTATTCGATTGTCTCCTTGATGTAGCAACACCCCTGCGACACCTGTTCTACAATCTTTTCTGGTCACAAATTGCGCATTTATCCCGACGTTTTTAAGCTCGGCCAGAAATTGTTCGCCAAACTGGTCATTCCCAATTGCGCCCAACATGGTCACCGCTACGTTTTGTTTAGCTGCAGCAACTGCTTGGTTTGCTCCTTTTCCTCCCGGATTGACAAGCAAGTCTTTAGCATTAATGGTTTCGCCATTTTTTGGAAGACCTTCAACCTCAAAAACGATGTCCATATTCATGCTGCCCATTACAAAAATTCTCTTCATATGCATATTTCCCTCTACATTTTTTTGCTAATATCCACGGTCTGTTGAGCGAGTGATCTAATGCTTATTTCCTTATATTTTCTCAAATACGTTTTAAGTACGTCGCCAATGGGCTTTGTCCATCGTTCGTCCATTGCGTTTTCCTTGCTGATTATACCTATTATAGTCGCAATTTGTGCCGCATTGCAATCAACGTCGTATCCGATCATTGAAGAAATGTTCATCGTTTTGTCAAAGTCGCCGTTGCCGAACCACAGAGAAATAACCTCGGACGCTGCATTTGGATATGCGTGAATCCAGTTGTATCTCTTATATTTTTCTCTTACAGGCTCCCATGCCGTTCTCCAGTCACTGCACTTTTTGCAATTATTGAGGGCAAACTTGACCACGCCATAATATTCGCTATCATGGGGAAGATAACTTTCCACTGCAAGTTCCACTATTTCTCGCACATCTTTTTTGACGTAGCTGAGTGAAACCATAACTGCATTGAAAATTTCTCCAAGGACACCATTATTATAGTGCGACACTACACCATCTCTATATGCGTACTCCGCCGCCAAAACCGGGTTGCCCGGAGCAACCATGCCGCACACCGCACCACGCATTTGCGCTCCAATCCATTCACGATAAGGATTGTTCAAATATCCACTTTCTGGTGGATATATTCCGCTTTTTATGTTTTTCAACGCCCACTCTTCTGCCGACCATCCAAAAGGCACAAGCGCAGCCCACTCCTCTGCAATATCAGCAGACGTCACTGCCCTTCCTTTTCGGGCGGCTGCAGCCAGAAAGGCGATCTCATAAGTGATGTCATCGTTGTAAGTGTTTGGTGTTCTTACATACGAATTTATATCGCCGAATGCTTTTTCAATCTGCTCGGTTACGTAGCCCTCAATGGCAGTGCCGATTGCGCCTCCAACAATTTGCGCCAACCAGCCATAATATGTTCTATCAAGAAAATCCTGACTGTCTTTGTCAACCTTATCGTACGTAAGGTCAAGATTGATTTTGTTCTTATACTTTTCAAACGTATCATAAACAGCATATGAAAAATATTCGTGTCCTTCAATCTTTGGAGCGTTGTTTAGGATATTCCAAATACGCCACGTGACCCTATTGAGTCCAAGCATATCATTATTTTTGTAATATTCCAAGCCCTCGTCAATAAGTTTTTCTGCTTCAGAAACATTATATCCCATATTGCCAACGTCTGCAATAGCGCCTATAATGACTCTCTCTGGGGCGTTTGAGCCTGGGACATTGCTCTTCCACTTCATCTTGAGCAACGTGTCGTCAAGATTTTCTATAGTTTCTGAAAACAACCATCCTTGTTCATCTTCTTCTAATACCTGAGGGACGGCGTCGCACATCATTTTGTATTCCCTTTCCCAAGCTTTTTCCATTTTTTACCTCTTTCATTTTGTTTTTTTGTTTGGCAATAACTGCATACACGATCAAAGCAACAATGGTTGCCACGTAAGGCATCATTTCAAATATTTCATTAAATATGGCCATAAAGCCACTTGAACCAAATGCAATCGCAAGCGCTGACATAAATCCAAATAGCAGACTACTCAGCAACGTGAATAGGGGATTTCCCATTGCCATAGCTTCTGCTGCCAACGCAATAAATCCCCTTCCCGCAGTCATATTCGATGCGAAGAAAGAAACATATCCCATAGACAAGAATATTCCGCCTACAGAGGCTAAAACGCCACTCAGCACAATCGCAATAAATCTATAATTTTTGACGGGAATTCCCAAACTGCTTGCTGCGACGGGATTTTCTCCAACTGCTTTAAGTTTAATTCCAAAATGCGTCTTGTTGACAACAAACCACAACAGTATTGCAAGAGCAATAGCAACCCACGTCAGCACGTTGTGCCCACTGAGTAGCCCCCCAATAAATGGTACGTCTTTGATAGCCTCAATTTCAAGAGTAGGGAAAACTTCGCTTACAATAGAGGTGGACACGTTTTTATCCCCCGTGAAAACCTCAAGGAAGAATATTGTGCCTCCTGCGCCGACCAAGTTTATGACTACGCCGGTGAGTATCGTGTCAGACTTTAAGTACAAGGTTGAAAACGCAAGCAACGCGCTTACAAACGCGCCTATTAAAACGCCTATCAATCCCCCTGCGAACAAATTTCCCGTCCACGAGCAACCCAACACACCAAATAACGCAGCAAACAGCATTATTCCTTCCAAACCGATGTTGACAACGCCTGCTTTGTTTGATATCAGCGCGCCTAACGCAGCAAACAATATCGGGGTCGACAAACGCAAAATTGAAACTAAAAATTCATTTGAAAAAATTATGTTGAAAAAATCATCCATTTGCGACCTCCTTGATTATGCGTTTGTTTTGCATCTTGGAGAATAATGCTTGACCTGCCACAAAGATAATTATTACGCCTTGTATAATAGACATAATTTCCACAGAAACGTCCGTGTGCCTTGACATAATCTCTGCGCCCTCTCTTACGTACGCAAGAAAAAACGCTGCAATCGGCACAAGAAGAGGATTGTTGCGGGCAAGTATTGTGACAATCATGCCGTCAAAACCTTTATTTGGGAAGGTGTTGACAAGATCATATCTTTCAAGGTTGCTGAGCGTGTACATAGCGCCAGCGCCACCGGCGACTGCTCCACCCATAATTTGTGAAGCAAGGATCAACCCACTTGCGCCTATGCCTGAAAATGCCAAAAATTTTCCATTTAATCCGCTGAGTTGTAAGGCGTATCCACTGCGTGTCTTGCTTAAATACACATAAAAGCCTACCACTACAATCACCATAATGATTAGCGCCACTTGAATTTCCAGTTCGCCAACTGGGATTGTGTGCATTTGCGCAGTCTCGTGAAATTGTTCTGTGGTAAGAATCCCTGCAGATTCATCCAGCAACGCTCCTCTAATGATGGTGTTGCCTATACGCAGAGCAATATAGTTCATCATCAAAGAAACGACCATCTCGGATATGCCAAAAGAAAGTTTCAATATCGCTGGAACAACACAAATAAACGCACCTCCGATAATGCCGAAAATAATGGCCAAAATCGGGTGTATCCCCATAGGCAACGCAACTTTTATTGCAAAAAATGCCGCCAGCACGCCACCAAGAATAAATGATCCTTCCGTAGCCAAATTAAATTGTCCGGCCTTCAACATAATTGCAAGAGCAAGGCCCGTAAGCGCAAGAGGAACCATCTGCACTAGCACCTGATTAAAATATCTTGGTTTCATAAGTGGCCCGATTACAAGATATTTGAACGCTTCCATAGGCTGTTTGCTAACGCACAATATGATTATAAGCGCCACGGCAAAGGCTATGACAACGGCCACAAGGGTGCGCAACAACTCGGTTTGAATCCTTATTGACTCAACCCGTTTTGATATGCTTTTTGACGCTTGTTTTGCCTGAAGTTTAGCGCGCATATTTGTCAACATTATTTTGAAATTATTCTTGCCCATCTTTTTCATCTCTGAACATATCGTCAAGTCCGAGCATATATCTGCCCAGCGTCTCTTCGTCTATTTCGGTCAGATTTTCAAAGTCTGCCACTATTTTTCCGCTATAAAATACCAGCACTCTATCACTGATATTCAACAGTTCTGACAAATCTGCTGAATTGAGCAACACGGCGCATCCATTGCAACGTAGCTCCACTATTTTGTCGCGAATAATTTTTGACGCCCCGATGTCAACGCCTCTTGTAGGTTGATCAATGACTGCAAAGACAGGATCATCTTCAAATTCTCTGGCTACAACCACTTTCTGCATGTTTCCGCCGGAAAGCATGCCGACAATGTCGTTGGAATCGTTGGCTTTTATTTCATATTTTGCTATCTGCTCATCTGAAAACTCTTTGATCGTCTTTCTATCAAGGAAAAACTTGTGCTTAATAAACTTCCCGTTTATATACAGCGTAGAAATGAGGTTATCCGCAATAGATGAATCTTTGCTCAAACCTTCAGCAATTCTGTCTTCGGGGACGTGAGCAACACCCCTTTCACGCAATTTTTTTCTGCTTATGCCTTTGACTGACGCGCCACACAGTTCAATCGTTCCGCTGTAATTTTTTATTGCGCCAGTAATTGCTTGTATGAGTTCTCTTTGTCCATTGCCCTCAACACCGCACAATCCCACGATTTCACCTTTAGACACAGTGAAACTGACGTCGTCAAGCAATTTCTTGACGGGAGAATTGGCGTATGAAAGTCCGTCAACCCTCAAAACCACGTCTCCTCGCTCTATTTCAGGCTTTTCAATCTTTTCGCTAAACTCTCTTCCTACTATGAGGTTTGAAAGTTGTGACACGTCAACGGTGGATGTTTCAAATGTGTCAACTATAGTGCCCTGACGAAGTATAGAAATTCTGTCAGATATGCCGACTATTTCATTGAGTTTGTGAGAAATAAACAAAATTGTATGGCCTTTCTCTTTAAGATTTTTCAATTGCTCAAAGAGCTTCTCCGTTTCTTGAGGAGTAAGAACGGCAGTAGGCTCATCAAGTATAAGTATTTGCGCACCCCTATATAGTGCTTTTAAGATTTCAAGTTGTTGTTGATTGCCAACGGACAAGTTTTTCACAACCGCATTACCATCAAGATTGAAACCATATTTTTCACACAATTCCTGTGTTAATTGTGCAATTTTTCTCTTGTTGATAATTGTATTTTTTGGGGTATTTAGGATAAGATTTTCTCCGACCGTCAAAGAATTCACCAACATAAAGTGTTGATGAACCATGCCGATGTTCATTTTAATGGCATCCATTGAAGATGAGAAATTGACTTCCTTTCCGTAGACAAACATCTGTCCGGAATCCGGCTTCTCCATACCGTAAATTATCTCCATCAAAGTGGACTTTCCAGCGCCGTTTTCGCCGACAATTGCGTGGATTTCTCCTCGTCGAACTTCGATATTGATGTCACGGTTTGCAACTATGCCATTGCCATAAACTCTTCCGATGCCTACCAGTTGTAATACGTTGTCCATTTTTATCCCCCTGACGAAGCCTTCAACTCTGAAAGGCTTTCGTCGGACTGATATAACCCGTTGTGCTCAAGCACTGCGTCAAAAACACTTCTAAACGACGCTTTGTCAAACCTCGTTGACAAGGCACTGCAACTCATATATTTTCATTCGCTCTGCTTTTCAACAACAAGGCAATCGAACGACAGTGCCACATCAAAGTTGTGGCACTGTCATTTTGATAAATGCTATTTTGCAGAATAAATTATGCCGTCAACAATGGACATATCCGCATTGCTTCCCACTGCAGATGTCACTGTAATTTGACCTGCTCTAAGCTTTGCTTCTGCTTCTTCAACAGCGTCAATCATTCTTTGAGGAATGTCTGCGTTGTATCCGATGAAACCGATGCAATCCTCTTCAAATCCAACTCTTTCGTTTGTGCCCCACTCCATTTCGCCATTGACAATCTTTTCAAAAGCACGGAAAATTGCAACGTCAACCTTTTTGAGAACACTTGCCACGATATGACGTTGTTTTGCAGGTTGATCTGCAAAAAGTCTGATCTGATCTGAGTCGCAAGCAAGATAATATTTGTTGTTTTCAACAGCAGCTTCCAGCGCGCCGAGTCCTGCTTGTGATGCAGCAGCAAAAACAAGGTCACATCCCATGTCGTACAGGATGTTTGCTTGGTCTTTTGCTCTTGTAGGATCAAGGAACGTTCCTATAAAACTGCTTTGCACCTTTATTTTGTTTGCATTTGCAGGATCGTTTGCAGCCTTGGTAGGGTCAAAGTCAGGGTCGGCATAATGGACACCTTCAATAAATCCTACGAGGAAGTCTTTGATAATCGGGGAGTCAGCGCCACCTACAAAGCCAATTTGCTTTGAACCGTTTGAAAGAGCAAGACTTGAATCGCCAACGATTTGCGCTGCCAAAACTCCGCCAAGGAATGCGACTTGATTTTGTTTAAATTCAATTGAATAAAGGTTGTTTGCGCCTTTTCCATCAGAGAAATCGCCTGCATAATCAAACAGGATAAATTTTTTGTCAGGATATTCGACAGTCGCATATGACATATGATTGTACATTTGCCACGTTCCCATAATGATGATGTCATATTCTTCGCAAGCATCATCCACGAAACTACGATATTTTGTGCTATCGTTGCCCATTTCAATGGCCTTAACGGTTGTGTTGGGATATGCAGCCTTGATTTGTTTTAGACCCTCGTTGGCTGAATCGAAGAATGATTTATCACCAAGTGTCCCATTAACAAGCAATGCGATTTTTGCTGATGTAGGGTCAAATTCTTTTCCTTCCTCTTCATCAGAACATGCTGTCAGTGCAAATATGCATGAACAAATAATGCAAAGCACCAACAATATAGATAAAATTTTGGTCTTCTTCATATCTTTCTCCATATCAATCACATCCATGCCGTCGTCGGCAATGGACGTGATTGTGTGTTTTTTTGCTTATTACAGTCAAGTTTTAGTTTAGAATGTGCCGTATCTGTAATTTACGTAAATCTCTGCTCCGTCACCGACAAACACTTCGTTGACTCCTGCATAGTTGACATATTCTTCTCCGTTGACCATAAATCCGCTTGACCACCATGCATATGCTGAACCAAAGTCGTTTGCGTACTCGCCGATTGAGTTGATGAATCCACCGCTTATGCTGTAAAGAATACCTCTCTCGTCGCAGACTTTCTTGATGACTTCTTCAACTGTCAAATCGTCATCGGTGATTTGAACTGTTCCACTGAACAACGTTGCAATTGACTTATCAGATTTTTCTGCGCTGATGGTGATTTTTACGGTTTTTGCACTAGTTGTGTTTATGTAGAAATAAGGCTTGTCATCATCGGGTGCAACTGCTGAAAGATCGCTTGCAGTGAAAGGCACGGGGTTGTCGATGCTTTCGTAGCTGTAGTAGTATTCTGCATTGTCGACAACTGATGCTGTTGTGTCAGAAACAAGTTGATATGCGCTGTCGCGAACAACCCATTGCATTTCGCCTGTATTAGGAAGAGAAATATCTGTAATATCAGGCCATGCGCCGTAGGACAGGAAGAGTTCATCGGTTGAGCCGTTGCTGTCGGGGTCAAGCGCTGTCACGCCATAAGATTTGTCAAAGAAAAGTTGAACAAGTTCATTGACGGTGAAATCGTCGTCGATGACCGTAAACTTTGAGTGGTGAGTTGCAATAAAATCACCGTTCTCGTTTTGATACACTGCGGTGATTCCCGCTGTCATTGTTTTGACGTCGTTGATCACGATATCTGCGCCAGGTGCGGCAGGGCCATCGGGTTGGTTGGGCTCATCGCATGCTACAAAGACGCACATAACTGCCAAAATCACGATCAATAAGAGTGCTGTTTTTTTCATAATTTACCTCCGGGTTGTATAATTTATTATCGTTTTTTTATTCGATAAATATTGCGTTGGTCACTGCAAATCCGGCAAAATCACCACTTAGTTGCAAGTTAATCCAGTCACCAGATTTTAGGTTTTCAAGTTCAAGCGTACCTTCGTACGTAAATGCTCCGTCAGCAATGTCTATTGTCTTGACAAGCTTGCCATTGACATAAATCTTAAGTTGTTTCAACGCTTCATTTGACTTGAGGTCAAAGTTGAGAAGCATGTTCTCTTCAAGCGTTACTGTTTCGCCATAACTCTTGCCGTTGAGATTTGCAAACACCAAAGGCCCGTTTGTAATAAATGAGTTTCCTTGTTTAATCGCAGATAAGACTCCATCCAACGAATAGTCTTCCGTATAAACGTAGGTTCTGGGACAGCCGGAATACGTATTGCGCTTGATCCATTCGAGTTCATTTGAATCAGGAGCATAAGGCGTGCCGTTGACACCGTGGTTATCCGTTCCGCCAACGATTGCAAGTCTTGTTCCCTTGTTCATAAGTTCAACCCATTTCTCATAACTGGACTTATTTGTACCACTAAGATAAGGAGGAGCGTAAACGCCATTCCACACTTCAATAGTGTCAAAGCGTCCTGCCAGATTCCAATCAATGAATCCCATATCATCGGTACGGCCGGGGTGATTAATCTGAGCAATTGTATTCGGTTGCAGACGAATATCATTGGCAATACGCAAAATATCACTTGCCGACCATGCGGTTGCATTGAAAATTTCTCTGCTATTGATTGCTTGATAGTGTCCTCTGGACGTGGTCACTTCCCAGCCTTGAATTGCCAAGAAATTCCTGCCTTCACCAATATAAATTCTGTTTCCGGCAAGCCACTCAACCACTTGATAGACGCTGTTGTGGTCTGACAAAATTCCGTATGACATGCCCACTGCAATATTTGATTTGAGGACTTCGCTAGGCAAATCCTTTCCATCACTGTACGTACTATGTTGGTGGAGATCTCCTGCATACCAGTTGGGCAATGAATACAGGCGTTTCAAAGAAATGTCGGGCAGTTTAAAATAACCGTTTGTGTACACCACGTAATCACGGAGCACTTCAATTTCATATTCACTACCATGGCTAAATTCAATATCGTAGCTACCGTCAGGGAGAACAAGTTCATATCTACCAAGATAGTCAGTGACCGTACGATAAATCAAGTTTTCTGCTTTATCCCAAATTTTCAATTGTGAAATGAGGGGCTCCCCGCTTGTTTCATCAACGATAACGCCACGGACAGTCGCAGTATAGCTGGGTCTATCCTTGCCGGGCATGATAATCAAACCACTCCCCGTATAAGTGACAGAAGCCGTGTATTGTGGTGCGTCTGGTGTTGTATCGTTGTCATTGTTTATCACTTCATCGTTGCCCTTTTCGTCGCAAGCGACAAGTGCAAATGTCAACGAAAACAAAAGAACAAAAACAATTGTAGCAATGAAAAGTTTAGATTTTTTCAATTTTGACTCCCCCTTGTTATAAGTTTGATAAATCGTTTTACCAGTCCAAAAAAATAAGTTTTTCGTCCTACGCAAAAAAGGTTTGCTCGTTGATAAAAGGTTTTACTCACGTTGATTATACTGCAAGTCAAAACCATTGTCAATACCCAAAAAAATCCGCTCAAATTATTGAACGGATCTGTTTGCAATTCTATTTAACTGCTGAAATATTGTGAACGCTTTCTCGGTTGACTACGCTGTCACGCTCTATCAGGTTGGTCGCAACGACCTTGTGCGTAGGCGCGACGTAACCATTTATTGCGCGCATCGTTAAACCAAAAACGTTTTCTGCTAGTTCTTTCAAATTTTGTTTGACAGAAGTCAAGGGTGTGCGCAACATTTGTGAAAAATTAAGATCGTCAAAACCGACGATGGAAATATCATTTGGCACATTTTTGCCGCTGTCAGAAAATTCCTTCATTGCTCCGTATGCCATAAGGTCGTTGCTTGCAAACACGGCAGTCACTTCATCAAACTCGCCGATTATTTTCGCCGCCCTTTGGCCTCCGTCGAAAGTGTAATCCCCTACAACGATATAGTCTTCGTTGACCTGCAATCCCGCCTCTACGAGGGCTTCCTTATAACCATCAATACGCGTTCTTGCAGATCGATAACTAAGTGGGCCGGTGATCATTGCTATGTTTTGATGACCATTTTCTATAAGATATTTGACTGCCTGACGCGCCCCTTCAGTGTTGTCAATAGACACTATGTAGTTGGAATCTGCGTAGTATCTATCAAAAAAAAATGACTGGTATGTTTTGATCATAGAACCCACTAAGGTCGCATTGATGATTTTCGTCTGAAGCACAAATTATGAGCGCTTCAAGCTGCTTCTCTTCTAACATACCTGCATATTTATTCTCAAGATCGATGTCGTTGTTGGTGTTGCACAAAATAATGTTGTATCCTGCCTCGTGAAATTTTTGATTAATTTCACTTGCAACAACAGCAAAAAACGGATTAACTATGTCTGGCAAAATCAAACCAATCGTCTTTGTCTTTTTTGTCACCAAAGCAACTGCCGTCATATTTGGCTTATAGTTGTATTGTTTTGCCAAATTTTTGACAAGAATCTTTTTTTCGGGCGAAACTCGCACAGGCTTGTCATTGAGAATAAGAGAAATGGCAGCTATTGACAAACCACTTTGTTCACTCAAAAATTTCAATGTTGCTCTCATAATGACCTTCCCTGTTGATTTCTGCATACATTTTACCATAATTTGGTCGCAAACACAATATGTTTTCAAAATCGTTTTTGCGCTTGATTTTTTTTTATGCAATTTTATTTTTATTGTTTTTTGATTTCAGACAAAAAGACAAAAACCGCCACGCGTCTAATATCTGCAAAAACCGCCAAAAAGCATAAAAATAAAACCGCCAATAATTCGGCGGTTCCTGGCGTAAGATTCGAAGAGCTAAACGATTCAACTTTAATATACAAAGTATATTTCTTTGTCGCCATGTGTAATGTTTTGTAAATTTTACATTTTAGATAACATAAATTGGCTTTAGTCGCAAGAAATTGAAACTAGCATAACAAGTTTAGATAATTGAGCATAATTCATAAAAGCGAGTTATGCTCTTTTATTATATAACGACGTAAATATCGTAGTTATAGTATTTAGTTTTTACAGTGCCACCCTTAAAGAGTCTAGTTGTTTCGTGTGTTTCGGTAGACACTTTACGTATTATTTGTTCACGGTCATTATCTACTTGTATATATCCAAGCGCACGCCTAACTTTCATTTTGAGAGTTTAAATTTTTATCAAGCTAGTGCCATCAATTTCCACATCTTTCGTTTTACTTTTTTCAAATTAAACATAACAAGCGGTGAGCCGAAGCCCACCGCCGTTCTTTGTTAGTTCAAAGCGTCTACGCTAATTCGTATGCTTTTTTTGTTGTTGCATAGATTTACTATTGTGCGTCCGTCACTTCTTGAAGAATAAGAGGATACGCTTCGGAGGTCGTGGGATTGGTGTTGAGAACGTAACGGTACTTGCATTTTATGCCACCCGTTGCGTTGCATTGCTCGATCGCCGCGTTTAATTCTTCAATCGCGTCTTCTATTATGCCTATATCAGAAACGGTTGCATTTTTTTCATTTGTCAATCGCTCTAACACCTTAAAGCCTTCGTCTAACGAATAGACGCATCCGTACAAGCCTACGCCCCGAGACTGTTTTGCAATCACGTTCCCCGACGTTTCTCCTGTCACCGTTCCGAAATCGGCGCAGCCGTACAACTTCCAATTCGCACCGCGGGGTACGATACCACCTGCAATATTTCCCTGTACGCTACCGTAGTTTATACAACCGACAACCGTAGCGTAAGTGCCAACGGTAACCGAATAGCCGCAAACGATTCCGGAAGCGTCACCGTTTTCGCAGGTAATCGAGCCGTAATTCACGCAAGCAACAATTTGTCCGCTGAACCAAATATCGAGTACGATTCCCGATGCCACGTCCCAAGCGACAAGGGTATTCGCATTGGTACAGTTGATAACTTTACCGCCGGCAAGTCTACCGACGACGCCGCTGACATAACGGCTTGTTATTTGACCGTCCGCAAAATTAATGTTCTTTATAACGCCACCGCTTAACATCTGCGACACAAAAGCAACGTACGCACCGTTATTCGCGCTCTCGTCGATATTCATTGTTAAGCCTCGAATATATTTACCGTTGCCGTCAATTGTACCCGTATAACGCTCCGTTTCAAGCCCCCAGTTGCTTTCGTTTACGCCGTCCCCGTCAAGGTCAAACAAGAACTCCGACGCGACGGTCGGCATATAGATGTCCGCTTCAAGCACGAGATTCGTGCTCTTGTTAAGCTGTTGCGCTTCGTACCACGCAAGCAAGCCTGCGTAATCGGAAACGTAGTAAGTGTGCGTGGTCGCGTCGTATCTGTACGGATACGGAGTGCCAACCGTCACGTTGATTTCCAAAATCACGACGTTCTTCATGGGAATGCCATTGGAATAAGAGGATTGATTGGTATCTCTTTCGACAAATTCACCGCCTTGGTGTTGATACCAAAATTCAAACTTGTACGTTCCCGCCGTATGGAAGGTTACGCTGCGGTAATTATTGAGGAAATGCGAATTGGTGCCGCCCGTATCGTTTTGGTACTCCTCGTAAACGCGCGAAACCGTCACGTCGGGATGCTCCACCGCACTCCGTCCGTTGATGAGGAGATTATAAATCGGAAGCCCGTTAATCGGAGTGTCTTGATAGAACGAGCCGCCCTCGTCCAAGCCCTCGAAAAGCAAATAATATTCAGTGTCCAAGCTCAAAACCGTATCGTAAGTAACGGAAATCTTGCCCAGTCCCAAAAGGTGCAACGTTGAAATTACGTCCTCGCTGCCTTCGTTCGGTTGATAAAACGATACGATATCCGCACTGCCGACTACGCGAACGAACATCTTTTCAAATCTTTCACCGTCTTGCGTAGCCGCCCAAACCGCCGTTGCGCCTTCCTTATGCGCGGTAATCCACCCCGTTTCGTCGATGGTAACGATTTCTTCGTTATCGGACGAGAATACAATCACGTCGTTTTGATTGCTATACGCATTGAAAAATGCGTGCCCCGTAGTTCCTAAACGGATAGTCATTTCTTCGGGATTGTCGGTCACGAGTCTGTTGCGAACGAGCACGTAGAAATATCTAACGAGATTATTACGTTGCACGGTAATAATCGCTTCGCCTTCCATGCTGCCCGCTTGAACGGTTAAACCGCTCACGGTTGCAACTTCTTCATTGGACGAACTCACGCTCCAAACAGCGTCGTCCGCAGAACTTGCAATGATTTCATAAGAATCGTTGATATCTAACGTTGCGCTGGATTCTTTAAGTTGGAACGGATAATATTTTGCCCCTTCCTCTGGCATTTGAACGTTTCCGCTTGCTCTATACACAAGAGTTTCCGCATACTTACCGTACAACGAATCTTCAATCATACCTTCAAGGTTTGCGCCCAAGTTGGTATCGAAGCCGTTTTTCCAGCTTTCGGGCAACGGTGCGGAATTTCCACGCGTATATTCATAGAAATATTCCCCATAGAATTCTTCCCAATTTTCGATTGGATAAACGTAGCAAGAGCTTTCGTAGCCTGCCGCCGCATAGTCGTAGTCGCGGAAGTAGTACATTTCGTACATTACGTCTCGGTCTATCTTGTGGATTTTACCGTTTAAGTAAACCTTGGTAGGAACTTCGGCATGGTATCCCGTGCCCATTTTTTCGTTTACATATTTGTCCCATTGCTCTGCGATATCCATCGCTTCTTCAAAGTACACGGCGGGAACGCCCGTAATTTCTGCTTGGCTCAGGGTCATTTGCACGTAATACACGTCGCCCACTGAATTTTCGTCAGGCTCCTCTTTAATGATATCGAACATATCGACAACGACTTTTTGACCGTCTACCATTTTGTACTTTTCATAATAGAAGTTGTTGCCGTCCATCGTATATTCTACGTATACTTCTTCGCTTATCAATTCTTCGTTGTTGTCCATATATTGATAAGAAATTGTATACGACGAAGTGATGAGCGTGTTGCCCTCAAGCTTAAACCCACGTACTTTCTTGTAGATAAGCGTTTGTCCGCCTAACTCTTTGTCAATTTCGCCCGTATCTGGATTAAACGTGCCGTCTTGGTAGTAAGGTTCTTCGATAACGTAGAACCCGTCTGCACTTAACTCATAATCTTCGATTTCTTTGAGAAGTTTGGTGAATTCGCCTTCAAACTTAATCGTGCCGATAAGAGCAAGTTCATTTTCGTTCGGGAACGGGAAATCGTATTCCGTATAGTACTCGGTTGCGCCAACGATAAGTTGAATCTTTCTCGCTACCGAGTTGAAAATTATGTATTGCTCCATAGCACTTCCCGTAGAATAATTCTTAGGAGCAGTTTGTCCGCCCATTGCTGCTTTGCAAGCGTCGCAATACTTTTGGGAAACGGGAACTTCTACTTGTCCGCATTTTGCGCACAGCATCATTTCTTCTTCCTTTTCATCCTCCGCGTCCGAAAGAAGATCGATGGAATTGCCTACGTTATACTTTCTTGCCGACAGTGATTTTACACCGCTTGAACTGGCGGCCGCACTTGCCGACATCGGGATTTCCATCGGGAAGAAAGGTTCTTCATACGAAAGTTCAATACTTCCGCCGAGAGCCGCCGCTGCCGCCGAAATACCTTCGTTTGCGTCCGTCAAATAGTTAGCCGTGTTTGCAACGAACTGCGCCGCTGCCATTTCCGATTGCTCGTGCCCTGCGCACTTTTCTTCACATTCGGCTTCTGTACACGTTTCGTCCATACAGTTTCCACAAATAGGACATACGCTTTCACAGGTATGCGTTCCGGGTGCAGGAGTATGCCCCTGACACTTGTTGCTACAAGCCGAATCCGTGCAATCTTCGTCCATACAGTTTCCACAAACGGGACATACGCTTTCACAGGTATGCGGCGTATCGGTGTTATTACACGCTGTCAACGTGAACGAACACACCATCAGCACTAAAAGGATGATTGAGAAAAACTTCTTCATAGGTTTTACCTCCATTTTCTATTTTTCTTTTTAATCTTTTGGTTATCCTTTGCTTTACAGTACGTTAGGGGGATAAAGTTTTCTATCCCCCCGATTAAGTTATTCTTGTGGAACAACGTCTTCAATCGTTGCAGTTTCTTCTTCTTTTGGTTCTTCTTGTGGAACAACGTCTTCAATCGTTGCCGTTTCTTCTTTTGGTTCTTCTTTTGGTTCTTCTTTCTTTACTACGACAGCTCCGCCGCATTCGTTGCAGAACTTATCCTTTGCTGTCGCTTTTTTGCCACACTTTTCACAAGCGTATTCTTCTTTTACCACAACTTTCTTTTCAATTTCGCCGCCGCATTCGTTGCAGAACTTATCCTTTGCTTTCGCTTTCTTGCCACATTTTCCGCAAACGTAGGTTACGGTTTCTCCGCCTTCGTCGGTTGCAGGAAGTTTCTTTCCCAAAACTTTGAGTGCAACCACTGAGCCTACGGTAAAGATAAGTGCAATGAAGATACCTGCGGAAAATTTGATACCTGCCGAGCCGTATTCACTCTTTTCGGTGTTGGTTGCCGTTAAGATAATAAGGAAAATAAGGAGCAATACGTTAAGGCCTGCTAAACCGAAAAGTCCAAATTCACCCAGTTTCTTCGATTCTAATTTACCAATCTTATCGGGGAACTTTTCAAAAACGCCAAAGGCCTTCAAAAGCCCCAGCACGCCCCAAACAAGCAAAGCAATGCCAAGCAACAGAATGAAGATCTGTATAATAGAACTCATCACTCCACTGAATTTGAGTTCCCACAAATCCATAACTTTATATCCGCTCACGCCGTAGGATTGCGAATAATTGCCGTATCCTCCATAACTGTATTCCGCAAACGACGCTATGTAATTAAACGCCAAAAATATAAAGTTCAAAAGCCCCAATCCTGCACAAAACACATAAGTCAAATTATTTCTAAGTTTGTTCGCCATAGTCGTTTTCTCCTTTCCGTTTATTTTTGTTTTTTCTTTATTGCGGTAATTCAACGTCCTCAAACGAAGTCACTGCGGTAATAAATTCCGTTATTTCGTAAGCCATACCCAGCGACGTATCATAATAAAATTCCGACTTATATATTAAATTGCTTTCTTCGTCTACGTAATAAACAGATCTATAATAGCCAGTATCTAATTCGTAAATGGTACAATTCTTACCCGCAACCGTTTGCGTTCCAATTTCCACCGCTTCTTCAACGTCGTCTATACAAACGATAAAATCAAAGACATCTTCTTCAAGATAAGTTCTATCGTTTTCCTGCCAATCGGTATCTTTAACCCAATCGCTATCGCCTATATCCATTGTGTACACATCCCAAACGTTGCCGTTTTTCTTATAGTACTTCTGTTCGATCATCCCTGATGAATATTGTCCTAGGTCAGAATCGGGAAGATATTGTTTACCTACGTAATAATCATCGCCGATTTTATACGCTACGTACTGATAAATACCGTCGTCATAAACTATTTTAACATTTTGAGGCAGAGTATAAGCACTTGCCGCAACAGGTAAATCGTCGTCCTCTAAAAGCGAGGTGGGAACTCTCAACAAATCGATATACAATTTGCCGTCTTCCACGTCGCTTAAAGTTATGCTGATTTTATACTCCGTCGTGTAGTATGTATAAAGCCTTGAATACTCGTCACTACCTGTCAACACAAAATTCTCTTCGTTATTTCTATCGGGCGATGCCAAAATTTTAGTTATATACGCCTGTCTTTCGGTTTCGTTTGTTCCGTAAACGGTAATTCTGCTAGAACGGACCTTTTCTGCTTCCTCTATAAGTTCAAGTGCTTCTTGATACTGGGCCTCCAATTCAGCGTCTACAACGCCGTATTGTTGCGCAATCTGATACGCTTGAATGATAGATTCGTATGTGTCGGCAAAATCGTTGTAACTGCTTGCCGTATCTGAAAAGTCATAAGACGTTCCACCTTCATACGAAGGTACTCCTGCGCTCGCAAAACTAGCGGTAATATCCGTACTCGGCCAACTTGAATAAATACCCGTATTAGATTCGATATACGCTATAAAAAACAAGGTTGTCGGTCTAAAGTTTTCATCGTAATCACCTTGCGTATACGTAGGAATAACAAGATTGTCTCCGTTGTCCAACCTTTTAACCCAAACGTTACTGCCTGCGCTTGAATATCCGTTATCACGAAAAACGCCAACGTTGCCGATATACGCCTCAATATCATCAGCGTTTGCGCCAGTTATGGTAACACTCACGCCGACAACTCCGCCCTCCGTATAAGGCGTTACAACGAAGCTTTCCGCTTGTCCCGTATATTGAGGGAGTGCATATCCAAGTATGCTTTGAATCTGACTTGCGGGCCACGTGGTAGTTCCTCCCCCTGTCTGCCCTCCCGGAGTCGTTCCACCAGGTGTTTCGCCACCGGGCGTTGCGGTAGGTGAAGCTGCGCCCATTGAAATAATGACGTCGTTCCCGTCGGCTTCAACGCTTACCGAATAAACCACAGTTCCTGCTACCTTATAGAACGCAAGTTCGGAATCTTCTGCGATATAACCTTTTGCAAGCATTTCTGCTTTTATGCTGTTATAATAATCAGTCGCCGTTGTATTTGCCCCCGAAACGGTAACAACGTATGCACTCACGTTGCCTACCGTATAAACTTGCGCGTTATAACTTCCTTCGGGAAGGTTAAGGTCTACACCAAACACTTCGCCAATTGCGTTTTCTATCGCATTTTCTTCAGTCGATACCGGCATATCCTGCACTTTTTCTACCACTTGTTCAAGTGTAGGCGGAAGTCCTCCGCCACCACCCGTGTTATCATTACAAGCGGCGAGTGAAAATGCCATCGTCAGTGCCATAATCATTGCTATAAATAATGTTATTTTCTTTTTCATTTAGGTTTCCTCCATAATAAATTAAAATTTGTGGTGGGGGTTAAGGTTCTTTTATTCTTTCATTGTATTGTTCTTTTCTAACTCCGTAATTAAAAGTCAAAATGTTTTATTGTTTTGCACAATCAATACATAAGTCCTCGTCTTCATCCATCGCAAAACATTCGTCGCAAATAATTCGTCCGCAGGAATTGCATTGATTGAATCTTAACCTTGCTTCCAAATTTGCTCGCTCTAACGCCGCATCGTGCTCAACTTTCCACATAATATTTTTTGCTCTTTGTTCACCTTCGGTAAGCTTTTCGGGAAATCCGTGCTCGAAACAATACGTATCACTCTCCCATCCAGCTCCGCATCTATCGCAATGAAATTCAAATTTGAAAAACTCATCCGTAGACCTATCTATGATTTTTTTTGTTATTGTTTTTAGCATCGTTTCCCCTCCTTTCAAGATTAGGCCTGCCGTCTTCTTCTTTTGCACACCTATATTTTACAAAAATTATACTCGAGACTCTATGGGTAGCATATTACCCGTTCGGGTACTTTTCGGGTAAAAACGGGTACTTTTTGACCAAAATACCCTACCCAAACGGGTATACCTGCAGTTTTTTAACAATTTTACGCGCAAAAAAAAGCCCGATTGATAAAATCGGACTTTTCTCGCTTTTAGTTATTCAGTTTTACTTGAAAAGAGCAAATAGTTCGTTCCTTGACGAAACGTTAAGCTTCGTGTAAATGCTCGAAATATTTTTCTTTACCGTGTTTTCGCTAATATACAAGGTTGTCGCAATTTCATTTCTTTGCTTGCCTTGTAAAAGCAAATCCAACACTTCCTTCTCACGTTGCGAAAGCATACTCGTATCAGGTAATACTTTTTCTTCGGGAAGCGGTACTCCAGAGTCGGTTGCAGGTACCATGTGCGGATGCTTTCTTCTATAAATCGCAAATCCAGCCAAAACAGCAACGCTTATAATAAGCACAGTGCCCACAACAGAAATTATAACATAGAATTCGGGAAATTCCTTCTCATAATATGCGTAGAAGGTAATATCGCTTGCCGTCTCGTAATTGCTACCAACCACAAGCTTATCCCCCTTTCCATTTTCTTGGGTAAACCAACCGATAAATCTATATCCGCTTCTTTCTTGTGGTGTAGGCGGTACAAGTTTGGTATCATACGTTTGCTCCACTTCTTGCGTCGCCTCGCCAAAGTGATAGGTAACTGTGTACGTATTCGGGGTGAATACTGCGTGAAAGTCCACGCTTTCCGTCTTGTTACCGACGATGAAGGAACGGTCTACCTGATACTCAAAATCCTCGGTAAGCGTCCAAGCGGTGAGCGTATAGCCGACCTTTTCAAAGGCAGGGCTCGTAGGATTCACGCCGGAAGGAAGAACAACGGTTTCCTTGCAAACACCGTCCATAAAGAACCTGAAGGTTACCTCGTGGTTGTTTGCGCCTACCGTAAACGTGCCGTAATAGTTTCTGTCACCAAGCTTTTCCTTGATGAAATCGGTGGAAACCGTAGGGGCGTGTACGAGATGTCCTTCCTCGTTGTACCACTGTGCAGGAGCTGCGCTGCCGAAAAAGTTGTATCCGTTTTCCTCGGTGGGTTGTTCGTTTTTCGGGTTGTGGGTTTCATATAGCTCATCAACCACCAAATTTCCGTAGTAGTTGAGATAACTTATATCAAAGAAGTCGGGATACCACGAAAACCATAGCCATTTATCCTCGCCGTAGCCGGTACAATCGGACATTGCCGTTTTACAGGTGTTTTCCGCTATCGTGCAGAACAATAAATCCACCGAGCGAGTGCTGTAATCAAGGGAAGGATTATAGTCTGTGAAGATCGCGCTCATGGCGTTTTCGGCATAATTATGGCGAATTTCGGTATTACCTATCGTGACGCTCGTTGCGCCGTTGAGATAAATCGCGCCCCCAAGACCTTGGTTGCTTGCAAGTCCAAATGCGCTTCGCTTATCCTCGGTTTCGGGGATCGCCTTGTTTTCGGTTATATAGCAGTCCTCGATATCCGCGTTTGATATACTTACGCCGATACCTCCGCCAACCCCTGCCTTGTTGCCGATAATTTGGCAATTACGGACGGTAAGCTTTGAGCCGTCGTCGCATCCGATAGCACCGCCGCTTAACTGATCAGACCAAAATCTTTCGCCGCCGTAATAATAATTCGCTTCGTTATCCTTGAAAACACATCCCTCAAAGGTTGCAACGGCGTTCTTCACATAAACCGCGCCACCTCCGACTGCATTTTGAACGAAGCCCGATTTGTTATCGTTAAAGCTGCAATCCGTAACGTTCAGCGTAACGTTTTTGTCAATCCCTTCCACGTACACAGCGCCGCCACCGTAAAGCGAGGCGTTGGAGGAAAAGCTGCATCCCTTCAGATTAAGCTCTAATTTATACGGCACGTTGTCACCATGCTCTGCTTCAAGCGAGGGAGTCAACGTGTAATCCGCATAAAACGCGCGGATTGCGGGGCCGTATGTGTG
>JAFTSA010000010.1 GCA_017461985.1 Clostridia bacterium | reverse complement strand
TTTTTCTTCTTTATGAAATTGCCATGTTCATCTCTAGGAATGAATACCCAATGCGATATATCGGGTTTGGGACGTTCAAAATCAAAGATTATGCCAGCAGTTCCTTTAACAAAGATATATTTAATTATAGTAATAGAAAAAGCAGTCGCATTTGAGCATAAGTTCAAACGCGACTGCTTATGGCGGAGAAGCAGGGATTTGAACCCTGGCTACGATTCTCTCGTACTACTCCCTTAGCAGGGGAGCCCCTTCGGCCTCTTGGGTACTTCTCCGTATGCGCCGAATATTGATTGCATTTTTAATGCTTGATTATGATAGCACACGAGTCAGCCAATGTCAATAAAAAATGCTTATTTTCAAAAAGCGGTGTTTTGGATGGCGGTTATTTGCGAATAAAAAGAGGGCGGAAGAAATAAACTACTTGTGTGAAAATTCGGCTTTCAGATAAGGAAAAGATGTTTTGGTGGTGCGCTGGCGGAGTGCTGTTTACGGCAATCCTAGGCACGGTGCTGCACTTTTTGTACGAGTGGACAGGGGAGAGCGGAGTGGTGAAACCCATATCCGCCATAGACGAAAGCACCTTTCAGCATATGAAGATAATGTATTTTCCTATGCTTATATTCGGTGTAATTCAGTGGTGTTTTCTGCGCCATGAAAAGCCCTGTTTTTGGCTTGTAAGACTGGTTGGGATAATGGTTGCGCTGACGCTGATACCCACCTTGTTTTACACCTACAACGGTGCATTCGGGAGGTCACCAGACTGGCTCAACATAACGATATTTATGGTGTCTGCCATAGGCGGATATGGGGTGGAATACCTTTTGTTTGATAGGAAACGAGAGGGGAATAAGTGGTGCAATCTTGCCTTTTTAGGGGTGGTTGCAATGGGAGTTTTGTTTGTTGTTTTCACCTATTTGCCACCTGACGTGCCACTCTTCAAAAGTCCAGTCTAAAAACAAAAGCCGTATTTTAAGTGTAAAAAGCGAAAAGATAAACTTTTTGTTGTGAACATAAAATAAAAACGCACCGCTTTTTGCGGTGCGTCTTTTTTTGATGATTTTAGTTCAAATCATTGAGGAAGGATTGCAATGTTTCTTGTGCGTTGCCAAGATAGAGATGGACACCGCTTTCACGTGTGTAGAGAGGATTGTCAACACCTGCGTAGCCGGGCTTGGTGTCATAGTTGAAGATGCAGATTGTCTTGCAGTCGCCAACGTTCAAGACAGGCATACCGTAGATAGGAGTGCCTTCTGCTGTGTTGGCGGCAGGGTTCAAGACGTCGTTTGCACCAACAACGATTGTTGCATCTGCATTTGCAAATTCAGGATTGATGTCATCCATTTCGTAGAGGTCTTCGTAGTCGACGTCTGCTTCACAAAGGAGCACGTTCATATGACCAGGCATACGACCTGCCACAGGGTGGATTGCGTACTTGATGGTTGTGCCACTTGCTCTCAATTTGTCTGCAACTTGCTTCACAAGATGTTGTGCTTGTGCAATTGCCATACCGTATCCAGGGACGATGATGACTTCCTTTGAACCGAGAAGGGAACTAGGAGCAAAGGTGTCTTTCTTTTCTTCTTTGGCAGGTGCTTCGGTGGACGTTGCAGGCTTGTCCATATCATTGAGGAATGTTTGGAGAGATTCTGCAGCGTTGCCGAGATAGAGGTGGACGCCTTCTTCACGAGCATAGATGGGGTTGTCAACACCAGCATAGCCGGGTTTTGTGTCGTAGTTGAAGATGAAGATGTTTTTGCAATCTGCAACGTTCAAGACGGGCATACCGTAGATAGGTGTGCCTTCTGCGGTGTTTGCGGCGGGGTTCAAAACGTCGTTTGCACCAACAACGATGGTTGCATCTGCATTTGCAAATTCGGGGTTGATGTCGTCCATTTCAAAGAGGTCTTCGTAGTCGACGTCTGCTTCACAAAGGAGCACGTTCATATGACCGGGCATACGACCTGCCACGGGGTGGATTGCGTACTTAATGGTTGTGCCGTTTGCGCGGAGCTTGTCGGCAACTTGCTTGACAAGGTGTTGTGCTTGTGCGATTGCCATACCGTATCCGGGAACGATGATGACTTCTTTTGCCCCAACAAGTGCTGCTGCGTGATTTGTTTCAATTGCCTTTGCAGGAGCGGAAACTTCGTCAGCAACTTCGGTTTCAACAGGCTTGTCCATATCATTGAGGAAGGTTTGCAGTGATTCTGCTGCGTTGCCAAGATAGAGGTGGACACCGTCTTCACGTGCGTAAATAGGATTGTCTACGCCTGCGTAGCCGGGTTTGGTGTCATAGTTGAAGATGAAGATGCTCTTGCAGTCTGCAACGTTCAAGACGGGCATACCGTAGATAGGTGTACCTTCTGCTGTGTTTGCAGCGGGGTTCAAAACGTCGTTTGCACCGACAACGATGGTTGCGTCTGCATTTGCAAATTCGGGGTTGATGTCATCCATTTCGTAGAGGTCTTCGTAGTCAACGTCTGCTTCGCAGAGGAGTACGTTCATATGACCAGGCATACGACCTGCCACAGGGTGAATTGCGTACTTAATGGTTGTGCCGTTTGCGCGGAGTTTATCTGCCACTTGTTTGACAAGGTGTTGTGCTTGTGCGATTGCCATACCGTAGCCGGGGACGATGATGACTTCTTTTGCAACGCCCAGGGTTGCGGCATAGTTGATTTCCTTCTTTTTGGGTGCAGGTGCTTCTTCAACAACTTCGGGGGCGGGTGCAGGTGCTGTATCTTTCTTGGGTGCGGCTGCTGAGGTTGCGCCCATCAAGATTGCGGAGAGTTTTCTGTTCATTGCCTTGCACATAATTTGTGTAAGGAGGAGACCAGATGCGCCGACGATGCCGCCAACTGCCACGAGGAGGAGGTCATTGACTGCAAGGCCTGCGATTGCGCCTGCCACACCACTCAGTGAGTTGAGCAGTGAAATGGTGATAGGCATATCTGCGCCACCAACACGGATTGAGAAGATGAAACCGAAGAAACTTGCCACCAAAGTGATGGTCACTATCATCACGGGGATGATGACGTTGATGCCGATGCCAAGGCCTGCCAGGACTGCGTACACCACGATGCCAACCACTGTGATGACAAGGGATGCGATTGTCATAAGTTGATGTGCCTTGAACACAACGGGCTTTTGAGGAAGGACCTTGTGGAGTTTGCCTGCGGCCACAAGTGAGCCGACGAGGGTGATCATACCAACGGCAAGAGCAAGAGAAGAGGTGACGGTTGAGAAATAGTCACCAACAAGGCCTGTGCCAATTCCTGCCATTGCAAAGCCACCGACAAGAGCGGATGCTGCGCCACCAAGACCATTGAGGAGAGCAACCATTTGAGGCATTTGAATCATCTTGACTTTCTTTGCGAGGATGATGCCAAACACTGCGCCGATTGCAAGGCCGATGTAGATTGTCCACACAGGGCCGATGCCGTTGTAGAGGATGGTGAGGATGATTGCAACCAGCATACAAAGTGCGCTGACTCTGTTGCCGATTTTGCTGTATTGAACTTTGCCCATGAGAGCGATGCCCACCAGGACGCCCAGGGAAAGAATGATGGCGAGAGCAAGATATGCCCATTGTCCGTTTGCGCCCATCAGTCCCATAGTGCCTGCTGTTGCAATAAGACCACAGGTGATGACGATGGCGACGATATAAATGACGGTTTGACCTTTTGCCTTGTTCTTTGCAATCATACCGAGCATTCTGTCAGTGACCATAAATCCGCCCACCACGTTGACCATGGCAAGAGCGATGGCGATTGAGCCAAGGATTGCGGACACAGCAATGCCTGCAGGAGTGCCGTTGTTGAAGATGAGAGCGGCAGCAGTCAAAGCGCCCAAGACGGTGACGCCGGAGAGGGCGTTCATACCGGACATAAGGGGGGTGTGGAGAAGAGTGGGCACGTTGGATATGAGCTTGTATCCAACAACGGTTGCCACTGCAAACACACCGAGAAGAATCAGTTGAAAGTAGATTGTTTCAAGACCAAACATAATAAATTCCTTTTTGATTTATTTGGTTGTTTTATAAAAAAGAGCAGTTTATCTCTAAAAACCGACGAGATAAACTATGTTTTTTGTTAAAAGTGCCCCTGCCACGAGGGCAGGGGCTAAAACGATTAGTTGAGACCCATTGCTTCTCTTGCGCCTGCGTGGACGATTTCGCCATTGTGTGTGACGAGGATGCCCTTGACGATTTCGTCGTTGAAGTCAAGTGCCATATTGCCGTCCTTTGCAAGGAAGTGGAGAAGGTTGAAAATGTTGTGTGCAAACATCCAAGTTGAGCTTGTGGGAAGTTGGCCGGGGATGTTCTTGATGCCTTCGATGATGACGCCGTGCTTGATGTCACGGATGCCGGGTGATGTGATTTCGCAGTTGCCACCTTGGTCGATTGAGATGTCGATGATTGCACTGCCGGGCTTCATTGATGCAACCATTTCATCGGTGAGGAGGTTGGGTGCAAGTTGTCCTTGGAGGAGTGCGGAGCAGAAGACGATGTCTGCATTCTTCACTGCGTCCTTGAGTGCTTCTCTTTCTTTTGCAAGCCATTCATCGGGGAGTTTCTTTGCATATTCAACGATGCCGACTCTGCGCACTGCGATTTCTTCAGGCACACCAGTGGGGACGATCTTTGCGCCAAGTGACATTGCTTGTTCGTTTGCGCTGGGACGGATGTCTGCGGAGTAGACCACTGCGCCCAGTGATTTTGCTGTTGCAACTGCTCTGAGGCCTGCAACACCGGTTCCGATGACCAGGACGTTGCTGGGACGGATGACACCAACTGCTGTGCCGATGAGGGGCATAAATTTGGAGATGTCGTTTGCGCCCATCAAGATGCCCTTGTAGCCTGCACAGGTGCTCATTGATGACAGAGCATCCATTGATTGTGCACGGGAGATACGAGGCACGCCGTCGAGGGTGAGGCCGATGACGCCTTTTGCAGCCATGTTTTTGACCATTGTGTGGTTGACGGGTGATGCGGGGTGGATGAAGGTGATGAGATATTGACCACTGTGCATCATGTCAATTTCGTGTTTGCCCTTTGCTTCGTTGAAGAGAGGTTCTTTGACCTTGAGGATGACGTCTGCTTTTGCAAAGATTTCCTCGGGGTCTGCAACGAGAGTTGCGCCTGCTGCGGCGTAATCTGCGTCTGCATAGAATGAGCCAAGACCTGCGCCTGCTTCAAAGAGCACGGTGTGACCGTCTGCAACCATTTTCTTTACGGTTTCAGGGATTGCTGCGACACGAGCTTCGTCGTGCATGATTTCTTTGGGGATACCAACTATCATAAATTTCTCCTTATCGGGCATTGCCCGTTATTATTTTTAGATTTGAGGGGTGCTCATTTTGGGGGAGTTGAGCACGATATTTGTTTTTGTTTTTGACACGCCGGGGATTGACTTCAACTCATTGAGGACGGTTTCAAGAGTTTTGGTGTTGTCAGTGACCACCTTAATGAAAAAATCGACCTCGCCCGCGATATACAAGCATTCCGTGATGTGCGGATTTGCATTGACGGCGGCAATAAGCCCGTCGTTGTATTTGGGGTGGTCGACCACGATAGACATAATTGCGGTGACGTCCTTGCCCAGTTTGCCGGAGTCTAGGACGGTGGTGTAGCCAAGGATAGTACCGCTTTGTTCAAGTTTTTTGATGCGTTCAATGACTGCGGAGGTGGACAGTTTCACTTTGCCTGCCACTTCGCTGGCGCTCATACGAGCATTATTTGTCAAACAGCGCAGAATTTTAAGATCAATATTGTCCAAAATATTATCCCCCACAAGAATATTCTAGCACGCACGTGTGCGCTTGTAAATAGAGAATTTAAGAAATTTTTACGGCATTTTACGGCGAAAACCGAAAAATTTTCGGTGGGCAGCAAAAACCCTAAAAAATCAAAGGCAAAAAAGCGTTTTTTGCAAGTTTTGTAGGGGAAGGGGAAAGATTTTTGAAAAAAGAAAAAGCACTCGCCGAGTGCTTTAATTTATTGTATATTACATTGATATTAGGGCTTCACAAGGGATTTTTCAATTTTGGTTGAAAGTTGAGCGGGTTAGCCCTCGGTGACTGCGGTGAGGTTTTTGAGGAGATTTGCATATCTTTCCGCCTTTTCGGGCTCTAACATACGCATGGCTCTGTCTTGCAGATTTTTGTTGTCGTAGACGAGGTCTTTCGCTTTGTCTCCAAATTGCTCACTGGCAAGGTCAACCGCCACTCCGTCCACAAGGTTGTAGCAGTGCACTCCGCCGTTGTCAAGAGGGATTTCATATATCTCACCGCCAAAAAGGTCTTGCACCAAAAATGCGGTGATAGAGCATTGACCGCAAGTTTTGTTTTGTTCACTCCAGACGTGACGAAGACGCTCTGTGCAGGTTTCTCTCGTCCAACATTTTGTGAGGACGTCGTAAAGTTCGTGTATGTTTGTGACACCTTTGTAGAGGTGGTTTTTCACTTTAAGGTGGTGTTCCGCACCATAGTAGAGATATTGTTTTTCCATAATTTTAACCTTTGATTTTAGCAGGATTTTAGGCGGTTTTGAAGGTCGAATTAAGACCGATAATGGGCTTGTTTGTGCCTTCTTTTTTTGGTTGTTTTAGGGCAGTTGACACCCAAAAGCACAGACTGATTTTTGACAGGAACGAGGATGGAAACACCCTGTTTTCGCACTGGTTTTCAAGAGGACAAAAAAGGGGTTTGTCAACCAAACCCCAAGTTTATCAGTTCATTTCACCACTTTCAAGGCGTTGTTTTTCATATTGAAGCATATAAAGGCCGTGATATTTGCCTTTCTTTTTCAACAGTTCATTGTGGGTGCCTTGCTCCAAGATTTCGCCGTCACCAAGGACGATAATGTTGTCTGCGTGTTGGATGGTTGAGAGGCGGTGTGCCACGATGAGCATAGTGCCAACAGACATCATCTTTTCAAGAGAGTCTTGGATCAGCTTTTCAGTTTCGGTGTCAATGTTGGCGGTGGCTTCGTCAAGGATCATAACCTCGGGCTTGCGGATCATTGTGCGAGCAAAGGATATGAGTTGGCGTTGACCTGCGGAGAAGTTGTTGCCTCTTTCGCGGACTTCTTCATCAAGGCCGTGGGTCAGCTTGTTGATGAGTTTGTCTGCGTTGACGTAGGTGCAAGTCTCCATAATTTCCTCATCGGTGAATTCTTCATCGCGGAGGACGATATTGCTCCTTATTGTGCCTGCAAAGAGGAACACGTCTTGAAGCATTTGACCGAAGTGCTTTCTAAGAGATGAAATCTTGATGCGGTTGATGTTGATGCCGTCAAGGAGGATTTCACCCTTTTGGATATCGTAGTTTCTGCAGAGCAGTGAAAGGATTGTGGTTTTGCCACTGCCTGTTGCGCCCACAAATGCCACAGTTTGACCAGCTTCAATCTTGAAGGAAACGTCTTTCAGCACCCATTGATCGGGGACGTAGCTGAACCAAACGTTTTTGAACTCAATTTCACCTTTGACTTCGTCAAGTTCGATGGCGTCTTCACAGTCAACCACGTCGGGTTGCATATCAAAGATTGAGAAAATCTTTTCGGCAGATGCCATTGATGCTTGCAGTCTGTGGAATTGTTCTGCAAGGGTTTGTATGGGGTTGAAGAACTTGGAAATGTACATATAAAATGCAACGACAGTGCCACTGGTGATGGCTTGTCCCAAGAATTCACCGCCGTCAATATAGCCCTTGCCACCGAGATAGAGCAGGCAGAGGACAGATGCGATATAGAGCAAGTAGACGATGGGGCGGAAGACACCAAAAACGAAGATTTGCTCGTTTTGCGCCCTGTAGAGTTTGTTGTTTTTTTGGTTGAACTCATCCATCTTCTTTTGTTCTTTTGAGAAGATTTGGATGATCTTCATGCCAGAAAGGTGCTCGCTGAGATAGGTGTTGATGTCGGTTGTGCCGTCCTTGACACGTCTATATGCCTTGCGTGAGAACTTGCGGAAAAGAACCGTGAAGAGCACGATGAAAGGCACGAAGCACAGCACCATAAGGGTGAGCATATAGTTGATGCAGAACATTGCAATGAGCACGCCCACGATGACCACCATATTTTGCACCAAGTTGACGAGGACGCTGGTGAAGGTGATTGAGATTGCGTTGGTGTCGTTGGTGACACGGGTGACAAGTTTGCCCACGGGGATTGCGTGGAGTTGCGCATGGGACAGTGACTCTATGTGGCGGAAGAGGTCTTCACGAAGTGAAGAAACAATCTTTTGACCTGTCTTTTGAAGAAGAATTGATTGAAAATATTGACAAGTCAACGACACGAGGAGCACCCCTGCATACACGCCAACGGCAATAAAGAGGGATTTCAGCTCAAAGTCCCCAACAACCAACTCCTCAATGTGTGAAACGATGAGGGGGGAGAGGATTGAGTATGCTATTGAAACAAGCATCAAAAATCCTATCAAGATAAAGTTTTTCCAATAGGGTTTGACGTAGACGGCAAGACGGCGGATAAGTTCGCTATCCTTTATTTTGCGGTCAAAGCCCATTGCCTCTTTTTTGTCTTTGACAAGAACGAAAGCCAAAATGAGGATAGCAGAGATAGTGCCGATGATTGCGCCTACAACCAGCAAGGGATAATACTCACGCATAGTTTTCCTCCTTTCTTTCGTCTTCAAGGCGTTGGAGTTCAACAGCCTTGCGGTATTCTTCGCAACGGTCGTAAAGTTCTTCGTGAGAGCCTACGTCAAGGACCTTGCCGTCATCAACAAACACGATTTTGTCCATATTTTGGATGGTGGACACACGGTGTGCAATGAGGATTGTGGTCTTTCCTTTGCGGAGGGTTTCAAGGTTTGAAAGTATTGTTTTTTCTGTGTTGGTGTCAACTGCGGACACGCTGTCGTCAAGGATGAGGATAGGAGCGTCCTTCACCAGTGCGCGAGCAATAGAAATACGTTGCTTTTGTCCGCCGGACACGGTGACGCCTCTTTCACCAAGGACTGTTTGATATTGAAGAGGGAATTCAACGATATCACCGTCCACACCTGCATAGATTGCGCTTTGTTTGACGCCTTCGGCGTCAAGTTCATCAAGAGAGAAAGCAATATTGTTTTCAATGGTGTCGCTGAAGAGGAAGTTGTCTTGAGGCACGTATGAGCAGTATTCACGCACTCTTGCAATGGGGATTTTGTTGACGTCGTGTCCGTCAATGAAGAGAGTGCCATCGGGCACGTTGTACACGCGTAATATAAGGTCCACGAGGGTGGTTTTGCCAGCACCCGTCTTGCCGATGATGCCAACGCTTTCACCTGCGTTTATCTTGAAGGAAACGTCGGTGAGGGCAGCATAGTCGCCGTCAGGGTAAGTGAAAGTCAAGTTTTTGAACTCGATGTCACCCTTCAACACCTCGACGTCCTCAACGTCTTCGCGGTCCTTGACTTCAGGCTCTGCATCAAGCAGTTTGTTGATACGTTTCAATGATGCCTTGCCCATGGAGTGTTGCTCGATGAGTTGTGACACTGCCATGACAGGCCAGACGATAGAGTTGAAATAGCCGATGAATTGAACAAGTTGACCTGCGTTGAAAGTGCCTTTATACACAAGATAACCGCCGTAGCCCAAGATGATGCAGATGACGGACTCGATGAACAAAGTGACCAAAATATGCAGTGCCATAGAGGCTTTTGTGAAAGACACGTTGGCGTCCTCGTTGTGCTTGTTCAACTTTCTAAAAGCCCACAGCTCCTTGAATTCCTTGACAAAGGCCTTGATGACTGCGATGCCAGAGAAACTTTCTTGTGAGAAGTCTGAAAGAGAAGAGAAAGCCGCTTGACGCTCGTCCCATCTCTTGGTCATAAACTTGCCCACGATGAGGGAGATTGCCAGCATAAATGCCATAGGCACAAGGGATAGCACCAAAAGGAGCCAGTTCATATCTGCCATCTTATAGATGGCAAGTCCGCCAAGGAAGAGCGCGTCGCTGAGCATAAGCACGCCCCAACCGAAGCACTCGTGTATGGTCTCGATATCGTTGGTGAACAGTGACATCAAGTCGCCGACTTTGTTCACTTGATAATAGGATTGAGAGAGTGTCTTTGCATGAGCAAACATAGTTGCGCGCAAATTCTTCTCCATACGGGTTGCGGAGCCAAAGAAGAACATACGCCAAGCAAAACGTCCTACAACCATAACCGCTATGACAATGAGGAGGGGACGGCAAACGTGGTCCAACAAAAAGTCGATGTTGAAGTCATACATCACACCGTCTTTCAGCACTTGACCGTCATTTATGCCGTTGATCACCATGCCATAGAGTTCGGGCACTTCCAGTTGGAAATAGTCCACTATGACCAGTGTGACAAGACCAAGGAGCAAAGCCCAACCATATTTCAGGTAATATTTGTTTATGTGTTTGCCAAAAATCATAAAAACCTCTTGTTATCTATGATAACATTATTCCGCCAAAAAGCAACAAAAAAGCCCCCTCAAAAAGGCAGAAAAATAGTTTTTTTTACGAACTATTTTTTCGTGAAAATCCACAAAACAAGCAGATTAACACACTCAAGTCCACATTTAATAGATCAAGTTTATAAAAGTCAAAAACGCTCTAGAAGAGCGTTGTTTTTATGCCAAAAAGTTTTTGGCACATAATCTTGATTTTTCGCAATTTCGTGGTGTATGGTCAAATTGCTAGCGCGCGACGGCAAAGAAAATTATATAAAAACAGGAGGAATGGCAATATGACCACCTATAATAAAAAATACTCCGTTGGGAGTATTTCACTAGCGGAGCCGTACTTTGATTACGTACACACTCTGCCCCTTGTCACTTTCAGTGACATAAAAAGTGCAGTTGAGTTGGCACTTGTGTACAACTCACAAATAGCAACAAACAACTATTTCAACATTGCAGACGGCTACAAATTCAATCTTCAAAAGAAAATTGTTGAAACGAGCACAGGTTTGTCCCTGCTTGACAGCAATGGTTTGATGATTAAATGCAATCCTGCAACAAATCAAACAGCATCTAGTGCAACCGTGTATGCATTGAATGATGATTCACATCGTATTCTTCGCAGAATTACTTCCGGTTTTGAGCTTGAATATCCTGATTATAGCAAGGAATATTTTAATTCTGACGGCAAACAAACAAGCAGTTTTGACAAGTATGGTGAAGAGATTTTCAGATTTGAGTATGAATCCAGTGGTGAGCTTAAATCTATCGCATATCGCCCTGAAGTCGGTGCAGATTATAAAAAGTTCGAGTTTAGTTATTCTTCAGGTCGATTGGTAACGGTGAAATATTCAGCAAATGAAGAGCTATTCATTATTGGAACATTCAGCCTTACAAACAATGGCTTTGATATTCAGCATTATTCAGATGTGAAATATCATTTTCGTAAAGCGGGAAACGAATATATCGCATATTCGACAATTACCAATGCAAATGGAGGGCAAACAACTGTACATCGTGTAGATTGCACAAAGACAGGAAATACATATGTTGTTAATACTTTGGAATATGGCGTTACAAAAGACACCATCACCTATGATGCTTTTCTGCTTGGCGAAAACAACGAGATCAAAATGCTCGACATAACCAACTTTTATGATATCAAAACAAGAATGCACTATAACAACCATCGTTTGCATTATAGTTATGAGGTATTGGACGACAGTGCGATGTTCATCAATGGCGACATTTATGCAGGGAACGTAAATATCCAAGAAAAAAATGGTTTGTCGGGAACGATTTCTTTTCAAACAGGGTACAAAATGAGCTACTCCGCTACCTTGGCGGGCAGAGTGTGGTATTATGAATTTGACATGGATGAGGATCCGACCACATATACAGCAAAAGCGAACATTACAGGATGGGTCAAAGGAACTGAATCAAAAACCATAGGCGTATTGGTGAACGGCTATAAAACAGTTTCTTTGGATATAAGCGATGATTGGCGGTTGTTTACTTTGCCGATCGACAACACAGAAGCATATGTTTCTGTTGTCTTTGACAATGCAAACACTCTCTATATGAAGGATTTTAGACTTGTTTTTAAGGACGAAGGTGTTACTAGAAATCGCGCACTTTATGGTGTTATCGATTTGACGGACTCTTTCTTTGCTGAAACATTGGCAAATTCCGATGAAATCGATGAAGAAAAAAAATATCGAGCAACAAGCACGGACATTTTGCGTTATCTTTGGAATGTGCGAAACAACCACCATACAAATGAATTTTACTACAACGATGGTCGCAATGTTCTCATAAAAAGCGGCGGACTCTATTTGTATGACAAAGATGGCAATGGAATTGGCTTTACAACGGGGATTTCTCTCAAAAAGGAATGCGCAAAGAAGAACGAGACACTTTGCGAAAAATATACCATGCTTTCTCCTCCCAATTTCTTGCAGGTTGAACGATACAGCGAAGGAAGCGTCTATCGTGCAACGATACAATACAATGGTTATATGGACGTTGTAAAAGAAACAGAAAATGCTGACGGCACAGGAAACAACAACGTTGTCAAAACGATTTCTTACAATACAAATCATCAGATTGTTTCCGAAACCGTTGGCGACATCACTCACACATACGCCTACGACGACAACAATTTGAGCACAAAACTTGTGTCTGAAACAGATGAGTTTAACACTGTCACAACGTACACAACAGACCCCGTTTGGGGTGTTGTGACAAAAGCAGTTGTTGGCACTCTTGCCGAAGCAGAAAACACCTACACAAACGATGGTGCAGACCTGACCGTTGCAAAGTTTGGCGGCGGAATCACGCAAAACGATATCGGTTATACAAACGGACTTGTGACATCTATGAGTTCCGGCGGTGTTTCTTACGGCTTTGCATATTCTAATAACGACCTCACATCCGTCACAAAAAACAATATGTTGTTGAAGAGTTTCTCCTACGCAGATGATTACAAAACAGTGACTGCAACAACACCTACATCATCAAGTGCCAGCTTCGTCACCAAAAAAACCACCGACAAGTATGGCAGAACGACAGGGCTTTATAAAACCACAACCGCAACCGAGCCTGACCTTATAATCAACAAATACGGCATTGAGTACACAAATGAAAACGATGAAAAGCACTATGCCAACAATGGAAGCGCTCCTTTGTATCAATGGACAGACAAAACAACTGGCGCAACAACAACCATTGGTTATGAGCATAATCGCAGAGGCGGAGAAGAAACTGTTTCTAGTGCTGACACAAAACTGCACGCTCAAACCTACTTGTACGACGATGCAGGTCGCGTCACCGCACAAGATTTCAAATATGGCACACATGATGGAAGTGATTATTCCAACCGTGCATATAGTCACATAGAATACGAAACGGGTGCAACTGGTTGGGGTGTTGACAATAGAGTGCGCGCATTTAGGTACACTGTCAACGAGCGCAGTCCTGTCACTTCACGCAACTACTTTGACAACCTTAAACGCCCCATTAAAAAATCTAATTTTGTCGAAGATATTGTCTTCCGCAAAGAAATCGGTTATACTAAATCGAGAGTGACAAGTGTCGCAGACTTTGTAGAAACCGAAACAACCACCACTGCAACAAGCAACACTGCGTATTCCTATGACGCCCTCGGCAGAATTGTGGGTGAAACAGACAGCGAAGCCGGCACATCCAAGTCATACGTGTATGATATGGCAGGCAGACTTGTACGTGAAAACAATAGTGCCCTTAACGAAACATACGCCTACGAATATGACAGTGTGGGCAACGTGACAAGCAAAAATACACACGCCTACACAACCGCAAGCACTCCCGGCACAGCAACTGCAACCACTGCATTCTCATATGACTCAACCCACCCGGATAGACTGACTTCATTTGGTGGCAAGGCAATAACCTATGACCAACAAGGTTGCCCCCTCACCTATGACGGCAAGACCTACACATGGACACGTGGTAAACTGACTAAATATACCATAAGTGGTCTTACGTTAAATCCCGGCGCCATGGAAAGGGCGATTATTCCTCCCACAACAGCAATAGAGAATTGGACATACACATACAATGGCAATGGTCAACGCACACAAAAGAAGTATACGTATATCCCTCCTTCAAGTGCAATTATTGGGGACTACGTTTCAAGCAAGACTGTGGACTACACCTACGACCACAGTGGCAGACTTGTGAAAGAGCGCACCAAAACCGTGTCCAAGAACAGTGGCACAACCACAAGTTCAATCGTGTATCTCTATGATGACAGTGGCATCATTGGCATGGTGAAGGACGGCGCAGGCTACTACTTCCACCGCAATATCCAAGGTGACGTGGTTGGTGTGTACAACAGTGCAGGAACAAAAGTCGTTGGGTTCACCTATGATGCCTTTGGCAGATGCACAGTAAGTGGCAATACAACTCTTGCACAATGGTGCAAGATAAGATACCGTGGATACTACTTTGACGCCGAAACAGGGTTTTACTGGGTGCAAACAAGGTATTATAACCCCGAATGGTGCAGATGGATATCTCCTGACACCCTTGACTACCTCGACTCTGAAACCGCCCACGGACTGAACCTCTATGCCTACTGTGGCAACGACCCTGTGAACTTCACCGACCCCAGTGGACATTTGTTCATTTCTTTCTTGCTGATAAGTATGAGTGTTGCAGCGGCATTTGGTGGTGCTGCGGCCGGCATTACTGCATATCGATCTGGCGAACGTGGTTTAGACTTGTTTGCCGACGTTGTTGGAGGCATGATATTTGGTGCTGCAGTAGGAGCAACCATTGCATTGGGTGGTGCTTCAGGTTTGGCGGCAACAGGAGCAACGATTGCAGGATTTGGTTTATCCACTGGAGCCGCATTGGGAATCTCTATTGGAGCAACTGCAGTTGCCGGAATGGCTAGATATTCCTTAGATTGTGTTGATTCTAAAGAAAACAGGTGGAATGTAGGCGGGTTCTTTTTGTCTGGTGTAGAAGGCGCTTTGCAAGGAGCGGCAACGTTCGGTTTAGCATATGTTGGCGGTAGAGCGGGGGCATTTAACTCTCAGTCAAAGCTACAGACAAATGTTAGCAATGTACCATTGTCAACAAATTCGCATGTGAATACATACATCCGTTTAATTGGTGATTTTGCCAAAAAAGGTTTTGGTGAACTTTCAAAAATTGTATTTGTTAGCATCCCAGCAGCAGTGGTAAGATATATTATAAGCGAGTTGCTTTAAGTAGGTAATACGAATGGTTAGAATTAAAAAACACAGCATAACAGTACTTTATATAAGTTTCCTTTATATAGGCGGGTTATTATTGTTGTCGTCGTTGTACTTTATTTTTGATCACCAAACAATAATTAAACATGGACTCGCATGGTTATTTGGTGCTGTGCCAGCAGGGTTTGTTGCAACTTATATTTTAATAAATCTCTTGTACAATTTGTGTTGCAAAACATATTATGTATTTCGCGAGAATGAGATAGTTTTGATTAAAAAAGGACAAGTTGAAAAAAGCATAAAGCTTCAAAACATAAAAAAAATAGTATATGAAAAATGCTCGATGTACATTTTGATTGGTAGTGGCAGCTTGGGAGAATTAATGATTATCTATGAGGAAAACAATGAAATATATCGACATAGAATAGAAATCCCATTCCGCATGCTTAAAAAAACATATTTATATCAAAAGAAAGAAATTATAATTGGCAACATTTAATTGCTTTAACCACATCAAAAACTAGGCGAATCTACCCAAAACTAGATTCGCCTTTTTTTATCTTGTAAAGCAAGAAGCGGTGTGGTAAAATATATCCAAGGTGACGTGGTTGGTGTGTATAACAGCAGTGGCACAAAGTTGGTGACGTTCAAGTATGATGCCTACGGCAACTGCACGGTGAGTGGCAATACAACTCTTGCACAATGGTGCAAAATCCGTTATCGTGGATACTACTTTGACGCCGAAACAGGGTTTTACTGGGTGCAAACAAGGTATTATAACCCCGAATGGTGCAGATGGATATCTCCTGACTCACTGTCATACATTAACCCTGAAACCGCCCACGGACTGAACCTCTATGCCTACTGTGGCAACGACCCTGTGAACTTCACCGACCCTAGCGGACACTTGCCCGAATGGCTGGCATGGTTAATCAGCGGAGCCGCCATTGTAAGTGGTATTGTTTTGTGCGCTTTTGGTGTAGGTGGCGTTCTTGGTGGACTATTAATTGGCGCCGGGGCGGGCTCGATAATAAATGGATATACATCAAAGGCCAACGGGGGCGATTTTACTGCCGGATATATTGGTGGTGCTATTTCAGGGGCATTATGCGGGATCGGAGCAAGTGTGGGAGGAATGGCTTTTGCGGTTGCGTCTGAAGTCGCAAATTCTGCCTGTTTGTGTTATTTGGCTCTAGGAGTTGCCACTTCATTTACTGGAGGTTTTGCTGGGAATTTAGCAGGAACGGTTTATACTAGTTGGCATAACTCTGGATTTAAAAGCGTAGATATTGATTGGGAAGAAGCACTGGCCACTTCTGCGATGATGGGTGGATTAAATATTTTTGCAGGTGTGGGATCTGCGATGTCTACAATTGCTGGGTCTTTAGGTAGAGCGGCAATAGATGTAAATTCTAAATACGCTTTAAGATTATTGGCTGGATTAATTGCTGGAGGAACAGAAGCCACTTATGATGCAATAGTATATCTGTTAGGGAAATTATTTTCTGTTCTTGGCTATTAGGGGAGAATAATATGTTAAAGCGCAAATTTTTTAAAAATCTAATTCAAACGATATCATTTTTTTCCGCATTAATGATTTTTGAGTTGTTTTTACTTATAGGATATTTTGCAAGTTTAGGGTATGAGCAAAATTTTGGATGGATACTATTAATCATATCTTTATCTTTAATTGTTTTATTCTTTCTCGTAGGGTTTTATTGGATTTTCCAAATCGTATCTATTGATGAAAGAGGGATCAAAATATTTTTTGTGAATAAAACCATTGAACAAGTTAAGTGGGAAGAAATTAAGAGCATTGAAGAAGCAACTATAATGAAAAATCCAGCAATAAGAATTAAAACCATCAATGGTACCGAAATTCATTTGGATAAAAGAAAAAATATTATCAAAGCGATTGAAACATATTCTCAAAAACAAATAGTAAAAAACCCTCGTTAAAAGCGAGGGTTTTCTTTTGTCTTGCAAAGCAAGTTGCGGTGTGGTAGAATAACCCTAGGGCTCACAGCAACGTTTTTATAATGCTTGCCGCATAATAATAGACTATATATGAGATACTGAAATGGCAGAAATAAGATTTAAGGATTCGATGGTCGAACAATTAAAAAGAGTTTTAAATAGTGTTGAATCAGAGATGGAAAGTGAAAATTCTATTTGGGATAAAGAACAATTAATTTCTGTTGTAAAACCTGAAATGGAAGAATTATACACTCATTTCAAAAATGGAAGAGTTTTCTTCAAATATGGCAAAAAGCAAAGGATGTTGGAATCAACCCACATTATGACTGATTCAACAAGAAATCTAAGCAGTACAAGTCTAGGCAAAGAAATTATTAAATTACAAGAAAAATATAATAAACTATAAAGAAGCAAATTACTTTCACAAACAAAACTAGGCGAGTTTGCAAATTGCAAATTCGCCTTTTCATATTGCAAAGCAAGAAATAAAAAACCCACTCGGTTGAGTGGGTTTTGTTTTGGGTGGTTTTGTTTATTCTTTGACAAGTTTGTCGGGGACGAGAAGGTTTTGGCAGACTGTCATGATGCTGTTGAATTGCACTGCATAGCTGTCGCCTGCGCCAATAACCTTGACGCATCCTCTTGCCACTGACTCAACAAAGCTGTATCTGTCTGAAAGGACTGCGATACAATCGTCGGGAGTGGGGAAGTCAAAGAGAACAAAGGGGTATTTCACGTTCTTCTTGCCAGCCTTTGATTTGCCGTTTTTGACGCGGAGGTTTGCAAAGATTTCAGGGTAGAGTTCATTGCCATCCTTGTCAAGGGTTGCACCAACGTGGAAGAGATAGGTTCTGTCAGGTTGTTTTGCTGTCCATTCTGCCATGACGGGCCAACCCAGTTTGTTTGCGGTTGAGAGGGCACGGGTGATGAGGTACAGTGACAACTTGACTTTGAGATATTGCTCCCAAGGTTCATCAACGCCGGGCACGTTGTTGGGCATTGTCTTCATCAAAGTGAGCATGAGGAAGATGAACTTCAACGTTGCGGGCTTGAAGATATTTTTGAGGAGGGGTGCTACGATGCCCAGCATATCAAGGGGTGTGTTGCCCTTGAACACGCCAAGCAAACTTTTGATTGACTTGAAGTACAGTTTTGTGACGGTGAGGCCTTCAAACTTGCTTTCATCTGCCATGGTGATATAGCCGGGATATTCCCCTTGATACACCTTGAAACGTTTGCCTTCAAGGGTTTTTGATGCCATATCTTCGGTCAGGAAAACTATGTAGCAGGCAAGAGGATGTTCATCATCAGCGGCACGGAATTCAACAACTGCATTGATTTTTTCAAATGCTTTCACTTGCTTGGGGTCTTCCTCAAGAGGGACACGCAGAGCAGGGAATGCGGCGTTGAAATACAACTGTGTAGTCAAAACGTCTTTGTCGCTTGCTTTCATACTACACCTCCATATTAGTCTTCGTCATCCCAATCGTCTTCTTCGATTTCCTTGCCCATGAGTTCCATGACGGTTTCCATGATGCCTTGTGATGACAGTTTGTAGAGTGCATAAAGGTCTTCGGGCTTGCCGATAGGGCCAAATTCATCGGGGATACCGATCTTGGTGAGGATGCATCTCTTTCCGCTTTCTGCAAGCACTGCTGCAACTGCGTCTCCGAGACCGCCGACGACGTTGTGTTCTTCAACGGTGACGATACGACGTGTCTTCACTGCTGCTTCAACGATTGCTTCACGGTCGATAGGTTTCAAGGTGTGCATATTGATGACTTGTGCGCTGACACCTTGTTCATCAAGCATTTCACCTGCGATGAGTGCGTCACGGGTGGGGTTGCCACATGCGATGATTGTCACGTCGTTGCCGTCCTTCAAGTGCATTGCCTTGCCGATTTCAAAGTCGAATTCATCTTCACTGTTGTGGAGGAGGGGTTCCATACCTCTGCCAACACGGAGATAGAAGGGGCCGGGCACGTCCACGCAGGACTTGATTGCTCTTGCACATTCGTATGCGTCTGCAGGGATAACAACTGTCATATTGGGGATTGCGCGCATGACTGCGAAGTCCTCAATACAGTGGTGGGTTGAGCCTGCTGCACCAAATGAAAGACCGCCGTGTGTGCCGATGATCTTGACGGGCAGTTTTTGATATGCTGCGTCTGTTCTGATAAATTCACCGCCACGGAGGCAAGCAAAGATTGCAAAGGTGGAGGCGAAGGGGATATAACCGACTTTTGCAAGACCTGCGGCTACGCCGAAGAGGTTTTGTTCTGCAATACCCACGTTGAACATTCTGTCAGGGAATTGTTCACCGAAGATGCCGGTGTTGGTTGATTTTGCAAGGTCGGCTGTGAGAGCGACGATGCGAGGATCATTTGCTGCTATTTCAGCAAGGGCTTGACCATCAGCTTTGCCTGCTGACATTTTGTTTGCATCATATGCATTCCATGCAGTTCCCATAGTGTACCTCCTATTACTTGATTGTGGCAACGTCCGTATTCTTGATGTATTCAAGGATAGGTTCGATGTCCTTACGGCTGTCGCCGAATGAGATATAGTGGCTGGTCACTTTGCCTTGATAGTGTTCAACGCCGATGCCCTTCATGGTGTGTGAGATGATGCACACAGGGGTGTCGCTGTCGTTTGCCCATGCTTCGGCAAGTGCTCTGTCAACGTCTTCCATATCGTTGCCCTTGCATTCAATGACTTTGAAACCAAATGCTTTCACTTTGTCTGCGAGGGGTTCAAGACCGAGGACTTCTTCAGTGGGTCCGTCGATTTCAAGCTTGTTGCGGTCGATGATCCAGATGAGGTTGCCAAGTTTGTAGTGGGCTGCTGCCATTGCTGCTTCCCAGTTTGAACCTTCTTGGCATTCACCGTCGCCGGTCATGACGACAACTTTGCTGTCCATATTCTTCAACTTGAGGCCGAGGAGCATACCAACGCCCATAGGAAGTCCGTGTCCAAGTGAGCCGGTTGATGCGTCGCAACCTCTGATCTTCTTGCTGTCAGGGTGCATACCGTATGCAGAACCAGTCTTGTTGAACTTTGCCTTGACTTCTTCGATGTCAAGATAACCTCTCATTGCGAGGCAGGGGACGTATCCCAGTGCGCAGTGTCCCTTGGACATAACAAAGCGGTCTCTATCATACTTGTCGGGGTCGCTGGGGTCTACGTTCAAATATTTGAAGTAGAGTGCCACAAGCATATCCGCAGCAGAAAGCGAACCGCCGATGTGGCCGGATGTGGCGCTGAACGTTGTTTCAACTATGTTGGCACGCAGTTCTTTAGCCTTTGCTTTCAATTCGTCAATTGTGACATTTGTGTTTGGCATTTTTAGCCCTCCTACATAATTTTCCTTATCAACTAAATGATAAATTTAGTTCACAGTTAAATTATATCGCGGGTGTGGGCGTTCGTCAATACCCATTTTTAAAAAAACGCGCTATTTGGCGCCTGACTTTGTTAGATACAATCCGCAGGATTCTCACGTACGCCCAAGTACGCTACGACCCCTGCGGATTTTTCTTCCTCGTCATCCATCCAAATATCGCGTTTTTAGGAAAGTGCAAATAAAAAAAACGGCTCAGTATGAGCCGTCATTCATCGTCATCGTCGTCATCGTCATCATCATCGTCAAGAGTGATTGTGACGGAGTCGGCGGATTTGTCACGGAGGTGCTTGTCAACAGGGCTTGCCACACAGTAGTAGACGGGGATTGTCACAAACAACACCCACATGGGATGCCACAGTCCGTATAGCATTCCTGTCAAACAAAAGATGAACGCCATCAAGACAGGGTAGGCAAGAGGAGACATTCTGCGCTTTTTGACGCACTCAAACAATGAATAGTAGACGGGGATTGTGAGATAGAGTGTCCAGCCCACTGCCCAACCGTTGTCGGTGAGGAATCCCCAAATGAGATAGGCGATTGTCACCACAATGGGATAGGGCACAGCAACGAGGATGTTTGCAAGGAGAGATCTTTTCTTTGCCTGCACTGCATCGGGAGTGACAAATACATGATCACCTTTGTTGGAATTGACGTGGATACCTCTCCAACCGATATGCACCTCGTCCTCGTCGTCCTTGACGTGGACACCATTGCGGTCTATGTGTATTTCGTCCTCGTCGTCTTTGATATGTATGCCGTGAGGCGATTTTGCATAGCCAGACCAAGCGAAGTTGTCCGTCTTGAACTTTGCTTTGGATTCATTACCTTTGCCATCAGTCCAATAGAAGTTTTCGCCGTCATAACTGCACTCTTCGCCATTGCCATCAGTCCAATAAAAAGATGTTTTGTCATTGTCAGTGGCACTATCTTCGCCGTTGGCGGAGTTGTCGCACCCAGAGGATTGAGAGGATGTATTCTCCTCGCTTTTTTTGTTCACGTTGATTTCAAGGAGTTCGTCAAGAGATACTCCATATAGATTTGCAAGCATAATGAGATTGTCGGTGTCGGGGGATGCTTCCGCCCTTTCCCATTTGGACACCGCTTGTCTTGACACACCCAGTTTGTCCGCAAGATCCTCTTGGGTGAGTCCATTTTGTTTTCTAAGTTTGCACAGCTTGTCTGCAATTGAAACGTCCATAGCATTCTCCTTGTGATTTTATGAGGCAATCATACCATTTTGAGGGGTGCTATTCCACCAACTTTAATACCATTTTACGCAACTTTTGGTTGCATTTCAAGATTTTTGAAGAAATTGATGGGTTTACAAGATACAAAATGAAAGCAGGCAGGGGCGTGCTTAGACAAGCACTTACGTACGGCAAGTACGCTACAAAAAGCAGAGTGCATAATCCCGCGAGAGAATATGTCCCCCTTCCTCACGTGTTTCCCCCATCTGCCGTTCGGCAGAGCCCTACGGGCAGGGACACACTCACCGCGCGCACATTAAGCGGCGTCGCCTCATTATGCCACTTGTCGCTTTGGTGCAAAAAAAAACAGAGCGCACCAGCGACTGCGTACAAATTCTGGTGCTTGGGGTTCGCTTCCTCGTCGCCACTGCTCCTCGCATTCCGTCTTCGAAAAAGTGAGTGCTTTTATAAGAACTCTTTCACATGCCTAGGGCGGACTTGAATCCGTCTTTCAGCCGTGCCTTTTCTTCTTCGGTCAAAGTGTCTATATATGACAGAACAAGGGTTTTACCATACGAAAAGAGTTGTTTATCGTTCATTTGTGCAATTTGGTTGAAATCCTTGTGGTCGTCAACCCTTGCGCCCAAGTCCTGCAAAATGAGGGTTAGATACAACCGTTTTTCGTTTATATCGTAGGCACTCATCAGCCTGTCCTTTTTCATTGTGGTCATAGAGGAAATGAAGGTGTCCTTTGCAATTTCCTTTTCGTAAAATGCTATGAGTTCATCTGTCACCATATCCTCAATTCCGCTGGCACGAGCCACCTTTGTCTCAGGGTTGTCCAAAGAAATGGATGTGGGTGCAAAGACAAACGCTAGGGAAGAAATCGTCACCACTGTGCCAAGTAGCAAGACAAGTGCTAGGGCAAGAAAAGACGTCTTCAAGGTTGATGAGGTTATGTTTTCGGTTTTTGCAAGTTTCATATTGATAGGGTGAGCGGAGATGATATATTTATTCAAATTCGGTCTTGTATTCGGTTTTTCAAGGTGTTATACTATCAGTATTAGGAGGAAATTATGGACAAAACAAAACTTGATTTTTTGACCGCAAAGGCACGTAAGGTCCGTGATGATGCCATTGAAATCATCGGCCATTTTGGTGTTGGTCACATCGGCGGTGCAATGTCTGTTATGGATGCTCTCACAGTAATCTATTACGACAAGGCAAACATCGACCCTGCCAACCCCAAAAAGCAAGACCGTGACCGTGTGATTATGTCAAAGGGACACGCAGGTCCTGCAATGTATGCAGTGCTTGCAGACCTTGGCTACTATCCCAAGGAGTGGACAACCACACTCAATCAAAACGGCACAAATTTGCCCAGCCACTGCGATATGAACAAAACCCCCGGCATTGATATGACCGCAGGCTCACTTGGACAAGGCTTGTCCGCCGCAGTCGGTATGGCACTTGCCGCAAAGATGGATGGCAATCCTGCCACAATCTACTGTTTCATCGGTGACGGCGAAGCACAAGAAGGACAAATCTGGGAAGCCACTATGCTGGCAGGCAACCGTGGTCTTGACAACCTCATCGTGCTCCTTGACAACAACAAACTTCAACTTGACGGACGCACCGATGACATCAACTCACTTGCACCTGCCGTTGACAAGTGGAAAGCCTTTGGCTTTTTCACCCAAGAAGTGGACGGCCACGACATTGAGGCAATCTCTGACGCAATCGACAACGCAAAGGCACAAAAGGGCAAAGCAAGCATGATAGTGCTGAACACCATTAAGGGCTACGGCGCATCATTCACCGAAGGCCTTGCCAACTGCCACAGTATGTCAATCCCCGAGGAACTCTGGCGCAAGGAAACAGGGAGGTATGAATAATGACAGACGATAGAGAACTCCGTCAGGCTCTTGCAAACGCCCTGACCAAAATAGCAGACACAGACAACCGCATCGTCGTCCTTGAAGCCGACCTTATGAGTTGTCACGCAACAAAAGTTTTCAAAGAAGCACACCCCGACAGATTTGTCAACGTGGGCATCGCAGAAGCCAACATGATCGGTGTGGCAGCAGGCATGGCAACCATGGGAAAAATCCCCTTTGCCTATTCCTTTGGCCCCTTTGCCACAAGACGTTGCTATGACCAAATCTTCATCTCAGTGGCATACGCCAAGCAACCTGTCAAGATTGTAGGCACAGACCCCGGCGTCACCGCAGAAGCCAACGGCGGAACACATATGCCTTTTGAAGATATGGCACTTATGCGTGCAATCCCCAAAATGGTATGCTTTGAGCCTACAGATGCAGCAATGCTTGAGGCAGCGGTGCCTCAAATCATTGAGCACAACGGCCCTGTGTATATCCGTCTTTTCCGCAAAAAGGCAGAGCACGTCTATGACTCAGTGCCCGATTTCAAACTGGGCAAAGCAACCCTTGTCCGTGACGGCAACGACGTCACCCTTGTGGCAAGCGGAATTATGGTGTCAAGAGCAATCGAGGCAGCAGATGCACTGAAAGAAGAAGGCATCAACGCACGTGTCCTCAATATGCACACTTGGAAGCCTATCGATGAAGAAGCCATCATGGACGCAGTGAAGTCAACCGGCGCTCTTGTCACTTGTGAAAACCACGCATTGAACGGCGGTCTTGGCAGTGCAGTTGCAGAAGTTGTTGTTGAAAAGTGTCCTGCCCCCATTGAAATGGTTGCAGTCCGTGACACCTTTGGTGAAGTTGGCAAAAACGCATATCTCAGCGAAAAATTCGGTCTCACCACCAAGGACATCATCTCCGCCGCAAAGCGCGCCCTCGCAAGAAAATAACCAAAAACAACTCAACGATTCCAATAAAAAACCCTCGCTTACAACGAGGGTTTTTATTATTTTATATTTTCTCTTATCCAACGCCTATAATTTTCTTTACCTTGTTTTAGGTCTATGATAGTGACATTATCTTTCGACAAAGATAAAATTGGCGGAATGTGCTTGCCAAAATACTTTTGAGGCGCAGTTGTGAACTGTATTATGTCGCATACGGAAAGATTCAAATCAAATTGGTCTTGATATACAACTGCAAATGATTGCTCTTTGTCCAATTCATATTCTTCACAGAGCACATCGTCAACGGAAACTACTATCATCAATAAGTTTTTTTTGTCGTTTAGTACTATATCTTTTATTTCCGCTTGTATTTCAACATAATTTTTGCTTTTGGCGTAATAGTCGTCCATTTGGTCGCACAGGGGATAGGTGCTTCTTTCTCCGCTCCCGATTTTCATACGACCAATAGCGCAAAACACAGCACCGACTACGGATAGAATAGGGCACAGAATCCAAAAGAATTGCTCGTCAAACCAACCATCTACTGCGCCGATTGCCATACAAACTGCAAACAATAGTGCTAAATCCCGCAAAAATTTTAAGATTTCTTTTATGGTAGTTTTTTTCATACTAAGGTGTTCATTGTTGGCAAAGGAGTGTGTTTCACTCAAACATAATCCTATACATATCTTAGCACAGCAATGCGCATTTTTCAATATTCCATCGGCAAATGCCGAGAAATAGCAGTTTTAGAATGACGGATTTCATTTTTCACTTGACTTAAAAATTTTCATAGTATATATTATAACTTACGTTTGGGCACATTGTGTGCGCGTATGCGTGCAAGTCCTCTCGTAAAATGAATCACTCCTGCTATCTGCAGGAAAGAAGGTAAGTATGAAAGAAGTTTATCTCACAAAAGAAGGTCTGCAAGAACTCAAAGAAAAGCTCGATTATATGGTCACCGTCCGTCGTATGGAGTGCGCAGAAAACATCAAAAAGGCTCGTGAATTCGGCGATCTCAGTGAAAACGCAGAATACGATGCCGCAAAACAAGAGCAAGGCTTTGTTGAAGCAGAAATCAAAGAGCTTCAAGAAAAACTTCTGCACGTTGTCATCATCGAAGACGGCGCATCAACTCATGACGTTTCAATGGGCAACACCGTTCTTGTCCGTGACGTAGAATTTGGTGACGATATGGAATATCGCATCGTTGGCACAACCGAAGCAGACATCGCATCTGGCAAAATCAGCAACGAATCACCCCTCGGCAAGGCTCTTATGGGCAAGAAAGTGGGCGATGTGGCAAAGGTTGCAGCACCCAATGGCGCAGTCATCGAATACAAAATTCTTGAAATCAAATAAGAAAGGCACACTATGAACGAAAAGAATACCCCCGTCAACAACAACGTTGAAGTTGACGTCAGCGAAGTCAAAAAGGTAAGAATTGAAAAACTCAATGACTTGGTTCAAAGAGATATGAATCCCTTTGAAATCACCTCATACAACCGCACCCACACCGCAGGCGCAATCCTTGGTGACTATGAAGGTCACGAAGGGAAGACAGTGTCTGTGGCAGGTCGTCTTATGTCAAAACGCGTCATGGGCAAGGCAAGTTTCGGCCACGTCCTTGACAGTGACGGACAAATCCAAGTCTATTTCAGCCGTGACGATCTCGGTCAAGATGAATATGCAGACTTCAAAAAGATGGACATGGGCGACATCATCGGCGTTGAAGGCATCGTCTTCAAGACACGCACCGGTGAAACCTCAATCCACGCAAAGAAGGTCACCCTCCTTGCAAAGTCATTGCTCCCTCTTCCTGAAAAGTATCACGGACTCACCAACCCTGAACTGAGATACCGCCAACGCTACGTTGACCTCATTGCCAACCCCGAAGTGAAGGAACTCTTCATCAAGCGCAGTAAAATCGTGTCTGCAATAAGAGAATTCCTTGACGGAGAAGGCTTCTATGAAGTGGAAACTCCCGTGCTCAACACCCTTGCAGGTGGCGCAAATGCACGCCCCTTCATCACCCACCACAACACGCTGGACATCGATATGTATCTCCGTATCGCAACCGAACTTCACTTGAAGCGTTGCATCGTGGGCGGTTTTGACAAGGTGTACGAGATCGGCAGACAATTTAGAAACGAGGGTATGGATCCCAAGCACAATCCCGAATTCACCACCGTTGAACTCTATCAAGCCTACACCGACTATCTTGGCATGATGGACATCACTGAGCGTCTTGTCCGTTTCTGCGCATCAAAGGTCTGCGACTCCTTGAAGATAACCTATCAAGGCACTCCCATCGACCTCGAATCACCTTGGGAAAGACTCTCAATGGTTGACGCAGTCAAGAAGTATCAAGGTATGGACTTCGACAACGAACCCCTTGCAGATCTCATTGAAAAGGCAAATGCAAAGGGCCTCGAAATCAAGGCAGACGAAACTTGGGGCAACGTGCTCTTCAAAGTCTTCGATGCATTTGTAGAAGATCACCTTGACGGCCCCGTCTTCATATACGACTATCCCGTTGAAGTGTCACCTCTCGCAAAGAAAAAGCCCTCTGATCCTAGACTTACTGAACGTTTTGAAGTGTTCATCACCGGCAAGGAACTGGGCAATGCATTCAGCGAACTAAACGATCCTATTGACCAAAGAGAACGCTTTGCCGCACAAATGAAGGCAAAGGAACAAGGCGATGACGAAGCACAACCTTATGATGAAGACTTTGTCAACGCACTTGAATATGGTATGCCTCCCACAGGCGGTTTCGGTATGGGTGTTGACCGTCTTGTGATGATCCTCACAGACAGTTATTCAATCCGCGAAGTCCTCTTGTTCCCCACAATGAAGCCCTTGGCATAACAGGGAAGAAGACAACCACAATACATCAATCCAACAAAAGCAAAACCCACTCAACCGAGTGGGTTTTTTGTTGTCTAAAAAATACAGCATGGCAGAACGCCGTGATGAAAGCAGATTAGTTCTTGTCTTTCTTGAGGGGAGTGATTGTGCCGTCGGGGTGTTTTATCTTGGTGCTGTCAAGGTTGCCACGGAGGCTGCCAAGGACACTGTCAATATATTTTTTTCTCAGTTCGCTTTGTTCAATACGCTCGGCAGGGGTGAGTCCTTCATCGGTTTTGGATTTGCGTGCCAGCTCGTTTATTCTTGCAATTTCTTGGTCGGTCATGGTGACGATTGCCTCCTTGTGGGGTTATCTATTTTGCGGATATAATTTTCAATTTTGTCAAAATCGGCGTTTTAAGTGCGCCAATCAATGGGTTTAAGTCCGTTTTGTGTCAAAAACTCATTGCATTTGCTGAAATGCTTGCACCCAAAGAAACCATTGTAAGCACTGAGAGGCGAGGGGTGTGCACATTCAAGCACAAGGTGGTTGGGGTTGGTGACGTACCCCTTTTTGCTTCTGGCGTATGCGCCCCAAAGCATAAACACAATAGGCTCGTTTCTTTCGTTCAGTTTCTTGATGATGCTGTCTGTGAGGATTTCCCAGCCCTTTCCTCTGTGGCTACCTGCCTGTCCTGCGCGGACTGTCAGTACTGCGTTCAAGAGGAGCACCCCTTGCTTTGCCCAGTCTATGAGATAGGGGTTGGTGTTGGCTATGCCTAGGTCACTCTTGATCTCCTTGAACACGTTGACAAGAGATGGGGGAGTGTCCGTGCCCGGCATAACCGAAAAACACATTCCGTGGGCTTGTCCGGGGTTGTGATAGGGGTCTTGCCCTATGATGACTACCTTGACATCCTCAAAAGCGGTCTCTTTCAATGCGCTGAAAATGTGGTGCATATCGGGGTATATCGTGTGGGTGCGATATTCCTCCGCAAGAAAGCGACGGAGATTTCGATAATTCTCCCCGCCAAAGTCATCCTTCAAAACATTATCCCAACTGTTTCCAATATTGACCATATCATCACCTTTGTGTTTATATTCCTATTATATCACACGCGCGCACGAAGTGGCAAGACAAAATGCGCTATTACGAGTCTACCTTTGACAGATGTATTGAGTGCAACTCAAAACAATAAAAAAAGACTGACCGCAGTCAGTCTTTTCTGTTTATGGTTGTGATTATTCCTTTTCGAAGTAGGCTTGAGGGTGTGCACACACAGGGCAAAGCTGGGGTGCTTTAGGTCCAAAGTGGACGTGTCCACAGTTGCGGCACTTCCAAGCAACAACACTGCCGTCTTCTGTTTCAAACACTTTGCCGTCTTTGACGAGTGCGGCAAGGCGACGATATCTTTCTTCGTGGAGTTTTTCGATTGCTGCGACACCGCGCATTTGTGCTGCGATTGCGGTGAAGCCTTCTTCTTCTGCTTCGTCTGCCATACGCTTGTACATATCTGTCCATTCTTCGTGTTCGCCTGCGGCTGCATCGAGAAGGTTTGCGTATGTGTCACCAATGCCGTGGAACAACTTGAACCAAAGTTTTGCGTGTTCCTTTTCATTGTCTGCGGTTTCTTGGAAGATTGCAGCGATATGTTCAAAGCCGTCCTTCTTTGCTTTTGATGCAAAATAGGTGTATTTGTTTCTTGCTTGGCTTTCACCAGCAAATGCTTCCATCAAATTTTTTTCTGTTTTTGTTCCTTTGAGATCCATATTTTTGCCTCCTTGGGTGATATATTGATATTATACAACCGTCCTAAACAAAATTCAATATTATCTTTCAACAAAATTTTGTGAAAAATGTTTGACAAAGGTTGTTTTGGGTGCTATTATCATATAGCACTTATGGGGGTGTAGCTCAGTTGGTAGAGCGCTTGATTTGCATTCAAGAGGTCCTCGGTTCGAATCCGTGCATCTCCACCATAACAAGGGGTTGTAGCTCAGTTGGTTAGAGCACGCGCCTGATAAGCGCGAGGTCGATAGTTCGAGTCTATTCAACCCCACCAACCCCTTAATCGAAGTAAGACGAACACAAGTTCGTCTATTTTTTTACCCTTCGGTGGGTTGATAGACTTAGGGCTTTGCCCTTGCAACTCCGTTGCCGAACAATCGACACGTCGATAGTGGCGCTCGTTCAGTTGTGCAAGCACCCTCTCTCACTATTACGTTCGCAAACTCACTACGAGCCATTCAACCTACAACCCCTTAAACGAAGTAAGACGAACACAAGTTCGTCTATTTTTTTACCCTTCGGTGGGTTGATAGACTTAGGGCCTTGCCCTTGCAACTTCGTTGCCGAACAATCGACACGTCGATAGTGGCGCTCGTTCAGTTGTGCAAGCACCCTCACTCACTATTACGCTCGCAGGCTCACTACGAGTCATTCAACCTACAAACCCTTTAAACAGAGTATGACGGATTATAATCCGTCTATTTTTTTTACAAAACACACTATTTTGCGTCTAACTTTGTCAAGCCCGCTGTTTTCCACCCTCACATACGACAAGTATGCTTCGGTCGGCTTACAACGGGCTTTTCTCGTTATACATCAAAATATTGTGTTTTGGTTGTTTAAAGCAATATCCTGAGAAATATTAACATTCTGTTTTATATGGCAAAAAAACAAAAAAAAGGACTGACCCAAGTCAGTCCTTTTTGTATGTTTGTGAAGATTAGTCTTTTTCGTGAGGGACGTTTTCAAAGTCGGTGTAGTAGTTCTTTGCTTCAACGTCAAAGCTTCCGTCAGGCTTTACGGTGATGACTGTGCAACCACGTTGGCTGTGTTCCTTGAAGATGCCGGGGTAGGCAAGATAGTCAGTGCTCATACCGTAGGTGAGGCGGATATACTTGTCACCCTCACCACCGTTGTAGAAGACGGAGAAGTTGTTGTAGTGGTCGTGGCCACAGAAGATGCCTTGGAGTCCGCTTTCAAGACCTGCTTCAAAGAAAGAGCAAGGTTCCATACCGCAGTAGATACCCCAAGTCTTGACACCGTTTTTGTTGCCGTCACTTTCACCCATGACACCAAAGTCAAACTTGACGTTGGTGGTGTCCTTGTTGCCTGCTTCAACGTACTCTTTCCAAGCATCTCTATACTCCATTGTAGGGATGTGGAGGAATGCCAAATTTTTGAGTTCAGTTGCGGTGGGATCGATTGCCATATTTGCAGAAACAAGCTTTTGTATCTCGGTTTTGTACCAATTAACTTGGCTATCGTGCAAATTGTCGTATTTCCATGCAAGGCCGAGGATGTCGCCGTCAATATAGCTGTGACTGTCCAAAGTGACGATTGCTTGGGTGACGATGCCGGCGCTATTTTTCACCTTGATGATGTTGTTGCCATAGCCTTTGTCATCACCGTGGAAGCCTCTGTTGAACAAGCAATACTTGAAGTTTTGGCTCTCATAGTAGTCACAGATGTCTTCACGTGAGTAGTAGGAATATGCCTCTGTGTCGTGGTTGCCAAATGAGAAAGTCCAGTACACTCCAAGTGACTCCATCATGTTGGCAAATATCTTTGTTGCGCTCAGGTTGTTGAGAGTGCCTGCTTGGAAAACAACAGGGTATGCGATGTCACCAGTGACCACAACAAGGTCGGGCTTTTGTTGACGGATCATTGTGGCAACGGCGTTCATTGCCCAAGGGTCTGTCTGTGATGAGAAACAACCGCCACCGATGTGTACGTCGGTGAATTGCATGACGGTGAAATCATCGTCAGTGGTGAAGGTCCAATATCCGTCACTGTCCTTGACGGGGACAAGTTGAGTGCCTTCGGCGTACTCAACGGCAGACATATTTTCTGCTTGCTTGATGAGAGCATTCACACCCACCACGTTTGCAATGGCGCAACTGCCAAAGAAGATGACAAGTGCACCTAGAATTGCACCAGTGATGATGAGGGCTTTTTTTGTTCTCTTTTTCTTTTGTTCAGGGGTGAGAACTTTCTTTTTGCCCTTTTTGGGGGTGTCCCCAAGGATGCCTTTCTTGTCTTGTTCAAAGACTTCGTTCATTTCTTCACTCATATTTTTCTCCTTTACAGGACAAGGGCAGGATTTGTGCCTTTATCCCAGTTTGTTCAAAAATTTTGTTTGTGAGGGAGAGGGATATATCCGTCACCTCGTCAAGGCTGTCGCTGTCATAGACCACTTCAACAACGCAGATTTTTTGGTGAGTGCCGTAGTCGTGGAAGGTGATTTTGCCTACTTCACGGACTTTGTCCGTGCTACTGATGATATTTTCAATGATTTCCTTTTCATCTTCGCACTTGTCACCGACGACTATTGTCTTCACACTGCTGACGACCATCTTTACTGCGAAGATTATGATGACTACGCTGAGCACTATGCCAAGGATTGCGTCTACTGCGTAGTCAACGTAGCCGGACACAACGTAGGACACAAGGGATGTTGTTGTCACGCCCACGTCAAGGAAACTGTCCAGCATAATCGCCTTGACCGCCACAGAGTTCAGCTTTTTGTTGAGGATATGGCAAGTGACACCAATGCCCAACTTGACCGCTATTGCCACAGAGATGATAGCGGTGCTTTCAACCCCAAACCATACGGGCTCAGGCATTGCAAGGCGGTTGACTGAGCGGATGAGGAAAAGCCCTCCAAGGACAACTGCCACCACAGACACCACAAAGGAGGCAAGGTATTCACTTCTGCCGTAGGGTGCGTCCTCTCTTGACTTCATCACCACTGCAAGGGCAATGACGGATGCAATTGCGGTGAGCACGTCAAGGAAACTGTTGATGCTGTCCAGCATAATGCAAAGGCTGTTGGAAGACAAGCCAACGTAAAGTTTGGCTATGGCAAGACCAACGTTCAGTGCGATTATTACAGCAATCAACAATATGGATTTTTTGAGGGCGTCTTTGTTCATAAGAGGAGTATAACATAGAAACGACGGTTTTTCAATAGTGAAAACTGGGCGAAAGTAGCACTTTTTTCAAAAAATAAAAAGGCAAACAAAGTTGCCTTTTTAATACTTGATTTCGTGCGGTTGTATAAGTGCGCGTGCGTTCACACACTCACGCACGCTTACGCCAAAGTTATGCTACGGTGTCTGCTCCTTTCAGCACGTCGCTTGCAGGGGGATTGTAGTCTGTTGCAAAGGTCATATTGCCTTCGCCGTCAATTTCAAGAAGGATTGTGCCGTGAAGGTCGGTGCGGTAGATTGTCATATTGTCTGCGATGAATCTGTCAAGGGTGGCTTGACGAGGATGCTCAAAGGTGTTGCCACTTGCATTGCAACTGATGATTGCATATTCGCAGTCCACAAAGTCCAAAAATTCTCTTGTTGATGAGGTTGCACTGCCGTGATGACCAACCTTCAACACGTCGCAGTCAAGGACGTCGACACTGAATTGAGCGATAAACTTAGGCTCGTTGATTTCGTTGCTGTCACCAGTGAGAACAACACGTCTGCCGTTGTATTCAAGTATGCCGATAGGTGACACTGCGTTTTTTGCTTCTGCGTGACTGAGGCCTGTGTTTTCCCAGTCCTCTGCGGTGTAGCCGTAGAAGTCAATGCGATAGGTGTCGGCAGAAATAGAGAAGTTGCCCATGTTGAACATGATGTTTGCTCCTTCTTCACTGAGGGCAGCGATGAAGAAATCTGCATACACACCGCTTGTAAGAGTGTCGTCATCGGTGAAGAGTGCCAGTTTGTCGGCAGGCAAGTTTGCCACAGCTTCTGCCTTTGCCTCGTTTGTAGGCTCTGCCAAAATGAAGGGCATATAGATATTGTCCACGTCATAGGCGTAGAGGACTTCGTCTACAAAGTAGATGTGGTCACTGTCCCCGTGGGTGACCATAAGATAGTCGATTTGTCCGTCTGTGACGTATCTGCCGATATAGTCAAGAGTGCTTTCCCTGATTGAACCGTTATCGTTGTAGTTGGCGCAGTCAATGAGCATCTCTTTGCCGTCAGGGAAGAGGATAAGTATGCAATCCCCTTGTCCCACGTTGATGAAGTGCACTTGCAGGTCACCATCTCCTCTTTGAAGGGGGTGATTGCCGCCGTCACTGCCAGCAGGAGTCCTATCTCCAACAATGAGGCCAATGACCATATCCCACTTTTCGGGGAAGCCAAAGTAAAGCACCGCCACAGCGATTGCAACGATAAGCACGATTGCAACGGCGGTGATGATAAACGCTTTAGGATTTTGTTTGTAGGCCTTTTTCACTGCCTTTTTAGCGGATTTTTTTGCCACTCTTTTTCCGGTTTTGCCCATAGTGTATTCCTTTATGGTTTTTTATCAGTTTATTCCTTCACAACAAGAATAGTGTTGATGCGGTAGTATTTAAACACCTCGACAGCCTTTTCGTCAATGACCTCACCGCACACCGCAATAGGGATTGCAGGAGGGCAGGACACAGTGGGTGTTGCAAGGATTCTGCCTATTGCCTTGTCCACTGCCACCTCTTCACTGGGTGCAAAAAGCGCAGAGTGCATCGACATACCTTTTTCAAGGATAGGTGATGAAGGGGGCAAGTCAAGGATAGGTTGTTTTCTTTCTATTGAGAGGATTGCTTTTGCTGTCTTTTTGAAATCTCCACTCTTGTTGCAGGGTGAAAACATCATCGTCACGAAGTCACGGTCTGCAAATTCAACCACAATACCTTTGTCTTCAAGCAGGTCTGCAAAGTGGTTTCCCTCATAGCCGTAGGGTTTTGTGGAAATGGTGATTTTCATCTTTTCATCACCCACAAGGGTATGTCCTGCACCAACAAGCAAATCCTTCAATTCGTCCACCTTTGCCACCGTCTTTTTGAAGTAGTCGGGGTGAGAAGACAGCACTTTGTTAAGGTTGTCAAGGGATTGCAAGATGAGGTATGAAGGGGAAGTGCTAGCGTAAAGTGACAAAGCATTTTCCCCATTGTCTTTGAAGAAATCGGGTGCGGTTTTGCCTATATGCAGATAGCCTGCCCCAGTCAGTGCGGGCAGTGTTTTGTGGGCGGAATCACACACAAGGTCTGCCCCTAAATCAAGGGGGTGATTGCCATCATCCACAAATTTGAGATACCCTCCGTGAGCATTGTCAACAAGGAGAATCACTCCGTGTTTATGACAGATTTCTGCAATAGACTTGACGTCTTCAACGCCCCCAAGATAGTCGGGGCTTGTGATATAGACTGCAACTGGATTTTCTTCTAAAATTGCATTTTCAAGGGTTGAAAGGTGGGTTTTGCAACTTAAAACCCCATTTTCTGTTGAATAGAGCCATTTGACGTCAATGTCAAGAAGGGCAGATGCAGACACGAAAGTTTTGTGTGCGTTGCGTCCTGCAATCACCTTTGCACTCTTGCCGTTGGCACCAGCGTAGGTCTTCACCAGGTGCAACATTGCACGGATTGAAAGTGATGAGCCCTCTGTTGAATAGAGGGTGAGGGCGCTGTCAAAAAGAGACGTTGCATTCATTTCACTTTCCTTTATGACACCCTTTGCGATGTACAAAACGTCCGCGCCTGTTATCTCGGTGATATCCCACTTTTCAACTCCAAAAAAAGAAACGCCTTTGTGTCCGGGCATATGCAAACGCACGGATGAGGACAGGGCGTATTTTCTTACAAAGTCGATGATGGGTGTTTTCATTTTATTCAAGGGTTTTCATGGCTTCAAGGAAGATGGCGCATTCCATACGTTTGCGGAAAAGTTTGCAACCATTTTCATAGATGCCGGTTATCTTGCCGGTGGCGTGATATGCGTTTGCGGCGCAACCGCCAGAGCAGTACAGTTTTGCCCAACAGTCGTTGCACTCAGGGTGAGCATAGACGTTGCACTGTTTGAATTCGTTTTGTAGAGCAGTGTTGGTGACGCCGTTGTAGATGTCACCCAGCTTGAACTTTTCATCCCCCACAAATTGGTGGCAAGGGTAAAGGTCTCCCCAAGGGGTGACTGCCATATATTCAGTTCCGCTTCCGCAACCGGACACACGCTTGTAGATGCAAGGGCCACCAGAAAGGTCTATCATGTAGTGATAGAAGGTGAAGGGCTTGCATTGACGTCTGCGCTCAAGCATAAGTGACGCCAACTCTTCATATTGTTGCATCACCATTTCAAGGTCACTGTCGTTGAGGGCGGCAGGGTCATCGGGTGCGCATACCACAGGCTCCATGCTCAGCTCGTCAAAGCCTAGGTCAAGCATAGTGCGGATGTCGTTGACAAAGTCAGGATTGCGGTGGGTGAAAGTGCCACGCATATAGTAGTCCTTGCCCCCTCTTGCTTCCACCAACTTTTGGAATTTGGGCACAATCTTGTCAAAACTACCTTTGCCTGCATAGTCCACACGGAATTCATCGTGGATTTCCTTTCTGCCGTCAAGGGAGAGGACCACGTTGCTCATCTCACGGTTTGCAAAATCGATGACGTCATCGTCAATGAGCATGCCGTTGGTGGTGAGGGTAAAGCGGAAGTTTTTGCCTGTTTCCTTTTCTCTTTCACGGGCATAAGCCACAAGATTTTTGACCACGTCAAAATTCATAAGAGGCTCACCGCCGAAGAAGTCAACTTCAAGGTTGTGACGAGTGCCAGAATTTTCAATGAGGAAGTCAAGGGCGCGTTTGCCCACTTCTTCACTCATAACCGCTCTTTCACCAGAATATTTGCCTTGACTTGCAAAACAATATGCGCAGTTAAGGTTGCAGGTGTGCGCCACGTGCAGACACAGTGCCTTTACAACACCCGACGTCTTTTCCTTCAACTTGTTTGAGATGGGTGCAAAGGTGTCGGGGGAGAAGAGTTTGCCCTCATTTTTCAGTTCAGTGATTTCGTCATAGCACTCACCGATTTCTTCACGTGACAAATTCTCGTGGGCGTATTTTTCCACGAGAGTGTTTACAATTTGTTCCTTTTCAGTGGTTTCGTAGAGAGCAATTATGTCGTACGCCACGTCGTCCACCAAGTGAATTGCACCTGAAAAGACGTCAACTACAACACAAAGACCACCTTGTTTGAATTGATGTATCATAGAAAAAGAAAGCACACTGCCACGATGTGAAAAGTGTGCCCGATTGATCCTTAATAGTGGGCAAAAGCCACACCCATTTAGGTTGAGATGACTAAATTAGTTCTTTTTTGTGTTTTCGCACTTTTGGTTTGCGATGCCACAGCTGGTCTTGCAAGCAGATTGGCAAGAAGTTTGGCATTCACCACAGCCGCCGTTTTGTGCGCTCTTGCAAAGGTCACGGGTTTTCAATGTTTTGATGTGCTTCATAAATAGCCTCCATAAAAATCTTGATTTTTATTGATTATAACACGGGTTATGTTCAAAGTCAACACTAAAAACGCGCTATTTGGCGCCTGACTGTGTCAAGTTCAAGCCCCCGAGCAGTCACGTACGACAAGTACGCTCCTGTCCGTTGGCTTTTTCTTTTCTTGTCATGCATCCAAATATCGCGTTTTTAGGAGAGTGCAAAACAAAGCCAACTGCAAACATACGCAAAACACGTCGCGCATTTGGCGCCTAGTTTTGGACGCGATTGACTTCGTAGCAATCGCTATTGCACAGACACGCCGAGTCCAACCCTCACGTACGGAAAGTACGCTACAAAAAGTAGAGTGCATAATCCCACGAGAGAATATGTCCCCCTTCCTCACGTGTTTCCCCCTTCTGCCTACGGCAGAGCCCTACGGGCAGGGCAACACTCGGCTCTCGCACATTAAGCGACGTCGCCTCATTATGCCACTCGTTGCGCTGGTGCAAAAAAATCACAGCGCACCCGCAACTTCGTACTCTCGTCTGGTGCTCGGCGCTCCCTTCCTCGTCGCCACTGCTCCTCGCATTCCGTCTTCGAAAAAGTGAGTGCTTGTATAAGAACCCACTGAACAAGCAAAGTGCGTAGTTCTTCCCACCACAACTGCAAGCGTAGTGAGCAATATAACTTAAAAAAAACGGCACTGCGTTGAGTGCCGTTTTGTTTGATTGAGTGGGTTAGATTGTCGATTAATAGATGCCTTGTGCAAGCATTGCGTCTGCAACTTTCTTGAAGCCTGCAAGGTTTGCGCCTGCAACAGGATTGTAGGGGAGACCATAGGTGTCAAGTGCATCACAGATTTGATTGTGGATGCCTTTCATGATGTTTTTCAGTTGTCTGTCAACTTCTTCTGCTTGCCATGAAAGTCTTTCACTGTTTTGGCTCATTTCAAGACCGCTTGTTGCAACACCGCCTGCGTTGACTGCCTTTGAAGGAGTGACGAGGACACCGTGTGCTTGGAGGTATGCAAGTGCTTCGTTGGTGGTGGGCATATTTGAAACTTCGTTGAGGATGGGCACGCCCATTGCCACCATTGCTTTTGCATCTTCAAGAAGGATTTCGTTTTGACGTGCGCAGGGCATATAGATGTCTGCTTTGACGTTGCCCCAAGGCTTTTTGCCTGCCACGAAGTCGCAACCGAATTTGTCTGAGTAGTCTTGGACTCTGTTGCGGTTGGATGCGCGCATTTCAAGGAGGTAGTCAATCTTTTCACCGGTGACGCCATCGGGGTCATAGATGAATCCGTCAGGGCCTGACAGTGTGACAACCTTGCCACCAAGTTCATCAATCTTCTTTGATGCGCCCCATGCCACGTTGCCGAAACCTGAAAGACAGAATGTCTTTCCTTCAATGGTTTGACCTTCGTGTTTGAGCACTTCGTCAAGGAAGTAGGTTGCGCCAAAGCCGGTTGCTTCGGGGCGGATAAGGCTTCCGCCGTAGGAGAGGCCTTTGCCTGTCAAGACGCCGTTTTCATAGTCGCCGACGATCTTCTTGTATTGACCGAAGAGATAGCCGATTTCACGTCCACCAACGCCCATATCGCCTGCGGGGACGTCCATATTGGGGCCGATATGACGATAGAGTTCATTCATAAAGCTTTGGCAGAAACGCATGATTTCATCGTCGCTCTTGCCGGTGGGGTCGAAGTCACTGCCGCCCTTGCCGCCGCCCATAGGAAGGGAAGTGAGGCTGTTTTTGAAGGTTTGTTCAAATGCAAGGAACTTCATTGTGTCAAGGTTGACGTCCTTTTGGAAGCGGAGGCCACCCTTGTAAGGGCCGATTGCGTTGTTGAATTGAACGCGGTAGCCGGTGTTGACGTGATAGACACCGTTGTCATCCATCCAAGGAACGCGGAAGATGATTTGACGGTCGGGTTCAACAAGACGTTCCAAAATCACGTTTTTGCGCAATTTCTTTTCGTTTTGTTCAACTGCGGGTGCGATTGAGCCCAGGACTTCTTCAACGGTTTGCATAAATTGAGGTTGACCGGGGTTTCTCAGCTTGGTTTGCTCGATGACTTCTGAAATATAAGACATAATTCCTCCCAAATCAGTCGCTTGATGCGATGTGTATAGGAATATTATAGCACTTTCAAATCGAATTGCAATACAACTTATTTAGCCTTTTTGTGGTTTTTGTCGATTATCTTGCACAAAATAGGGTATTGTTAAAAAACATTAAATTGTCTATTGAAATGTTAAAACGCGTGTGATATAATTAATGAGATAATTATTTTTGTATCATTAAAGCCGTGCGGGTGTAGCGTGCTATGCCCCACACTTGATAAGAAAAGGAGAATATTATGGAGCAAAGAGTAAAGAAAGCAAGACTTTTCCGCATGTTGAAAGTCATTTACTATTGCTTGGGCTTGCCCATTTTCTTTCTTGCAGTATTCACCCTCGTCATGCAAGTCTACGGACACAACCCCTTCATGGGCAACTACGGCGAAGGTTTGTTTACTTCAATTAAGTCAATGCTCAGCGCACCTGCAATGTACGCAATCTGGATTGCTTTGGCAGTTTGGGTGATTATCGGGCTTGTTCAAATCATTTGCAGATTCGCAGTCAAAAACAGACGTACAAGAGCAATGATCGTTGTGGCAGTTATGCTTGTGGTTATGCTTGTGCCTATGTTTGCAATTGATGCAATCTACACTGCAAAGCTTGAAACCTTGGCAGCAGAAGCACCTGAAGGCGTGGTGGTCAAGGACTACACAAATCAACTGTCCTACTATCGCACCCACACCAGTGGCGCAGGCAACGGCGGCCTTTCAATGAAAACCTCATACTCAAGCACCCTGATCAACAACGTAGAACAATATTTGAGAGTCTACAACATACCTATGTATGGTGGTTTCAAGGGTGGCAACGCAGCCAACTTCACCAACGAAGCCCTCTACTATGATGATTTCGGTTATAACTACAATGCAGACTACAATGCAGACGGCGACGCCATTATTGATGAATACGACCACATCCTCATCAGAATCGCCCCTGACGAAAACGCAGAACCTGGTGATTTCAACAAGATTTGGGCAGATTCCTTGGTGTTGACAGATATGTACGGCGAAAATCCTGTGGAAGTCTTCGGCAATTTCTATTCAGTGCACTACACACAAGCCGTTTCTCCCGATGCAAGTGAAAACGTGGAATGCTATCTCTGGTATGACGGCGACAAGGTAGTTTACGAAAAGAGTGAAGGCGTCTACGGCGAAGCATATTACAACAAGAACGGTATGCTGGCAGACGGATATATCTACAGCCTTGAAGTTGCACTCAACATCCTCGAAGATTACTATGAAGCACAAGAAGAAATGAAGGAACTCTTCGCCCTCACAGGCAAGACCAACGAAGCAGACTTCCGTGCAGAAATCGAAGCAGGCGCAGCAGCACGTCGTGAGGAATACTACACCGGCGCAGATGCAACTGAAGAAGATATCTTCCTTTGGGAAAGAGAAAATGCAATGGCAGCAGACTACTCACTGACCGTCACCGAACTCAACCGTGTCCTCAATGAACTTGGTGGTGCTCTTGGCAGTGCAAAACTCCTTCAATCACTTCTTCCCACAGTTGAAAGCTTGCTTGGCGGACTTTCATTCTCAGTTGGACAAATCCTTGGTATGGTCCTTGGCAGTATGCCTGAAACCATCGCATATCTCTCAGCAGAACTTGCTGACCTTGTCAACATCAAGTTGGCAATCAAGTGGAGTGGCAACCTCCAAATCGTCCTCCAAAACCTTCCCGATGGTGCAGCAGACGTTGCAATCGACCTTGATGAAAACTTCTCAGTGGCAACAGTGAAGCAACTCATCTCAACCCTCGGCATTTCAAACGGGATGCTTGCAGAAATCATCACCATGATCGGTCTTGAAGCAAAGGCAGACGACAACAGCGTTGCAGGTCTTGAAACCATGCTTGCAGGTCTTCTTGAAAACCTCTACTGGTACACCTCACCCGTCCTTGCTCCTGAATATGACTTCTACGTTGATGAATCCCTTGACCCCGCAGACGACACTGATTGGGCAATCATGGAATATCAAGCAGCATACGCAAAGTATAAGAGAGCAGAATATGAAGGCGGTCTCCACGGCTATCTCTGCGGAAGCAGACTTATCGGTGGCTCCCTTGGCAGTGGCAACTACGGTGCAGAATTTGGCCTCCAAAACCTCACCGCAGTAAGACAACTTCAAACAGACCTCTCATATCAACCTACACTCTATTCACTCCTCATCGTAAGAGATATGCTCATGACCTTTGCAGGCCTCGCACTCTTCTTCACAATGATGAGCTATATCGCAGCAGACAGAGAAATCCTCTGGGCAACTGGTCAAATTGATCCCAACAAGAAAAAAGGCAAGAAGGGCAAGAAAGCCGGAAAAGTTGCAGAAAATAACGAGGAGGTGGCATAATTATGGCAAAGACTAAGAAACCCGCTCAAAAGAAGCAAAAACACTTTGTTGGCCTTGGTTTTGTGAAAGCACTGTGCTATATCCTCACATTCCCCGTCATCGTCGCTCTTGCATTCCTCATCTGTATGAAGACTGCAGAAGGCGCAGACTTCTATTCATTCTGGCCCTACGTTGGTGCAATCGTGGCAGGACTCTTCCTCCTCATCTTTGCAATCGTGGCCCTCATCGTCAACAGAAAGGGAAGCAAACACAACGCAATGCGCAGAACGGCATCCTTGCTCATCTGCTGTGTGGTCCTCACCTCAGTGTTCGGCCTTGCATTTGACGTTGTCCTTCCTGACGTCATCGCAAAAGCAACCTCAAACACCCTTTACGTCGAAGACGTATACAACAACGGTATCGCCCAAGCAGAAGTCATCAAGGGCTACACTCGTCACTTTGTCCGCTTGAACCTTGTCAACGGCAACTATGACGGAACACTTGCTTATCAAGAACTGATTGCAGATGAGTTTGTGAAGGAAAATGCAGACCTCTACAAGAAGGATGAAGACTTCAAGGAATACGCAGAAGAAGCAGGCCTCACCACCAACCAAGCATTCTATGAATACTGGGTTGCAGACGAAAACTACTACACCGACCTTGACAGAGAACTCTACGACTTCATCTACAACAACTATATCTTGATGGACTATGACTATGCTCTCAAGAACTCAGTTGACAGAAAGGCACTGTGCCTTGCACTTGTTGATGAATATTCAGAAACCTACGCAAAACTCTGTGCAGAAGGCGTCAAAACAAACGGCCTCGGCGCATTGTTCACCTCAGGCAATGAAAAGATGAGCTGGCTCTTCGGCAAGAACTACGGCGCAATGGATATGGACGGCTATCTCCCCTTCAACGATGACGCAGGCCTCGGCTACGCAACGTCCAACCGTATGACAATCCCCGTTGTCATCCGCCTCATCCTCAACGACAGCTACACCTACACTCAACCCGTCTATGCAGACGACGGCAAGACCATCATCGACTACGACGGATTTATGAGCTATATGTATATGCCTGAAATTCTTGAGGAATATAAGGACGCAAAGGGCGCAGACTATGAAAGCACCTTTGACTCAGACGGCAGAAGCCTTGAACTTTATAAGGCAACAGACGGCAACTATTACTACGTCTATGATACAGGCCACGTTGACACAATCATCAACTGGTGCGTCCTTGATATGCTTGGTGATCCCATGGCAATCGCAGAACTTGACCTTGGCTCACTCCTCGGCGACAACCCCCTCATCTCAAACGCAATCAACGGCATCCTTTCAAGCCAAGGAGACAACATTGAAGATCTCCTCAACGAAGGCCTCACCAACAAGGTTATCGTTGAAGCAACAGGCGGACAAAAACTCTATCTCCACCTCTACGTGACAGACAGCGGTTCAATCGCAATCACATTGATCCCTCAAGGCATCCAACTTGGCTACCTCGGCTATCAATATATGAGCTGGCTTGAATCAGGCAACTTGCTGGTCACCATCTGCGGACTTATGTCCCTCCGCAACCTCCTCTACATCTTTGGCGCAGTGTCAATGGTCATGATCTTCGCAATCGGTGTCATCAACTCACACATCGAAAAGAAGCGTGAACAACTTGCAAAAGAAGACGCAGAAAAGGAAGAAGCAGCAGACACCTTGGTGGAAGCATAACCCCAAAACAATCCAAAAGACGGCGCAGAAATGCGCCGTTTTTGTTTTGTTTTTTATGAAAATGGGGGGGGTGTTGACATGTCTATAATTTGTATGATATATATAAATTGACGAGTGTTTCTTGTATAGATAGGTTCACCACAACGTCAAATATGCCACGGGAGGGAATTATGAGAAAGGAAAATAATGAAATCAATAAATCTTCTTGCCCGAAAAAGGAAAGGAAGCCCTTGACCAAAAATGCAAAGATAGTCATCATTGTGGTGGCGTCTGTGGTTTTGGCTGCGATTTTGGCTGTGAGTGGCGTGTTTATTAATTTGGCATTGCAAGCACCGAGTCCCGATACAGACGGAATAAGGCAGTTTTTGTTGAAAAATGAATTTAGCTTTGGAAAAGTGTGCCAAAAAAACCTTGTATATACCGGTGGTAGTGTGCCACACTTGACGTTTGAAGATGACACCGCATTTCAGCCAACTGTCAGCAAAATTCAAGAGGTTTATACAAGCAGCAAATCAAAGATACCAACAGCAGGGGATTTGACTGATATAGATGATTTGACCAGTCAGCTGATATATGGTCAGTCTTTTCTGACTGAAACTATTATTATTGACAAGCCACAAAACATAAAATATAAATTGTTTCAAAATTTAAAAACAGGTGTGATTTCAGACAGTGACACTCTGAAAAATTACATTTCTCACGAAACATATAGAGTCAATGATTTCTATGTGGCATACATTTCTTATATTATGGATGGCGTTGTAGTCGATGATGACACGTATGGGGCAGGATTTGTCTTTGCCACGCTCATTTATAAAGAAGGGAAACAACGAGTTTTAGAGTTTGCCACACACATTGTGTATACTTACGATTACGTGCTTCCAGAAGTATTTGCAGAAGCAACCATTGAGGAACGTGACCAAATAGCACAGTATTATCAAGCCATTCATAAAGAAATCATAACCGAGTTTATCGAAAGTGAGGAAGGACAGAAATATTTAGAAAACTGGTTTTAGCAAAAAAAGGCACTCGTTTGAGTGCCTTTTGTTTTGCACTTTCACTTGTATTTTCGCTTTCACGCTTGATGATGTAAGTTCTTTGTTTTTATTTTCCGTTTTTCATTTTTCCAGTAGGTTTTAATGAAGAAAAATAGTATTTGAATATGGTATTCATTTGTGATATAATATAACGTAGCGCGAAGATACGCGCACATGGTGACTATGAAAAAGCAGATTGCAAGTGGGCTTCTAGAGATAGGAGCAGTCAAACTCAACGTGAAAGAGCCTTTTGTGTGGGCAAGTGGCATAAAGAGTCCGGTGTACAGCGACAACCGACTCACCCTCACCGCACCGCTTTTGCGTAGGCAAATTGAGGACGGCCTTGCATCAATCGTCAGCACTCATTATCCTGAGGCGGAAATCCTCATTGGCACCGCAACGGCAGGCATACCCCACGCCGCAATCGTTGGGCATATCCTTGACATGCCTATGGGCTACGTCCGTATGGGCGCAAAGGACTTCAAGGGCAAGCGCATTGAGGGTGAATTGAAGGCAGGTCAAAAAGTGGTGGTTGTTGAGGACCTCATCTCCACTGCAAAAAGTTCACTGGAAGTGGTTGAAGTGTTGCGCAGTGCAGGGGCAGAAGTCCTTGGCATGGTCAGCATCTTCACCTACGGCATGAAGAAGGGCATAGACAATATGGCATCGGCAGGTGTCAAAAACGTCAGCCTTGCCACCCTTGACGACGTAGTGGACGTAGCACTTGAACAAAACCTCATTGATGAGAGCGACAAAGCAAAGATACTTGCTTTCAGAGATAATCCCACAGACAACAACTGGACGACACGATGACAAAGACTAGGAAATTCAACTTCAAACAATGGTTCAAAGACGAAGTGAAAAAACTTCATTACGTCAACTTTTTGTTTTTGACGTTGGCAGGCATCATCAATGCAACTGGCGTCACCCTTTTCCTCACCCCCGTAGGACTTTACGACGGAGGCTTTTCTGGTACGTCATTTTTCCTCAGCCAAGTGACACCCCTCAACCTCAGCATATTCCTTGTCATCCTCAACTTCCCCTTTTTCTTGCTGGGCTTTAAGAAACTTGGCTTGCCTTTCATCGTATATTCATTGTACGCCATCGGCATGTATTCATTGTTTGCTTGGCTCTATCAGTCTGTTTTCGGCTTGGATTTCTCCCTCGGCTCACCCGTTGTCCAAGATGAAGTTCTTTTGGCGGCGGTTTTCGGCGGAATAATATCCGGTGTGGGCAGTGGCCTTACAATCCGTTTTGGCGGAGCAATTGACGGCGTTGAAGTGTTGGGGGTCCTCTTTGCAAAGAAGATAAACCTGTCCATCGGCACTTTTGTCATGATTTACAACGCAATCCTCTATATCATCGCAGGGGCTGTCATGAGCAACTGGCTTCTTGCCCTCTATTCAGTCATTGCATACGCTTGCGGACTTAAAGCAGTGGACTTTGTGGTTGACGGCTTTGACAAGGCAAAATCCGCCTTCATCATCAGTGACAAGCACGAAGAAGTGGCAGAGGCACTTAGTGCTGAGTTTGGCAGAGGAGTCACCGTCCTTGATGCAGAGGGCTATTACTCAAAGGCAAACAAGACCATCATCTACTGCGTCATCAACCGCTTTGAAGTGTCAAAACTGAAAGAGATTATACAATCAATCGACCCTCACGCTTTTGTGGCAATCAACGACGTCACGGACAGTATGAGCAAAAACCTGCGCTATTCAAGGTTTGACAAAAAGCGCAAACCCACCGAAACAATATCTGCCACGGCGACGGCAACCAGCGATACTCCAACCACAGAGCCGACAGAGGACAATCAATAACAACCGCCCCGTGAAAATCACGGGGTTTTATTTTCAAAAAAATACAAAAATAATAGCAACACGTTGGCAAAAATCATAATAAGCTTGTTTTATATGTAGGAGAACTTATGACCAAAGATATGCTCGCAAGAGCGGTAAGAAAATTCAAAAAAGGGGATATGCGCGCCTTTGACTATATATACGATTGCACCCACAAGGTGGTGTATTTTGTGGCGTATTCCGTTCTCCGCTCAAAAGAGAAGGCTGAGGACATCACTCAGGACACCTATCTCAAAGCCGTAGAGCATATCGGTCATTATGAAGAGGACTCCCATTTCGTGGCTTGGCTCACTACAATCGCAAAACGCCTTGCAATCAACGAATACAACAAGATGAAGCACGAGTCAGCCACCGACTTCACCGACGAAGCAAACGCCTTTGGTGAGGTGACAATGCCCGATGAGGACTCACTAGGGCTATTCAAGGTGGCACACGACACCCTTAATGAAACCGACTTCCAGATTGTGGTTATGTACGCCGTGGCAGGATATAAACGACGAGAGATTGGCAAAATCCTTGATATGCCAACGTCAACCGTCAGCCATAGATATAAAACCGCAATGAAAAAACTGCAACAACAACTGAAAGGAGAAAATTATGACTAAAAGAAATTTAAGAAAAAGACTGAAAGAGCAATTTGAAAAACTGTTACCCGATTTCTCCTTCAAAGAAAAGGTTGTTGAAACAGTCACTCCCGAGGCAGAAATGTTGAAGGCAAAGGAAAGAGCAAGAGTGAAGGCAATGTTCACCTCAAAGCGCGCCATCATGAGTTTTGTGGCAACTTGCCTCATCGTCTGCGTCGGTCTTGGCGTGGGCCTTGGCCTTGGTCTCAATGGCGGAATGCTCACTCCTGACGGAGATGATCCTTCCACCCACGGCGGAGACCCTGCCCCTGCACCCACCTATATGTCCGTTGACATCAACCCCTCTTTCGGCATTGAGGTTGACGAGGACGGAGTTGTGGTGTCAGTTGAGGCCCTCAACGAAGATGCAGTCATCGTGCTCCTTGACACCGACCTTGTTGGCAAGACAGTTGAAGAGGTGTTCACCACCATCGTGTCCCTTGCCGAAGAGCTTGGTTATTTGAAGGAAGACGGCACAGTCAACGTGGTGATGTCAAATGATTCAGCCGCCGCATTGCAAGAAGCAATTGCAACCCGTGTTGAAAACGTGCTTGATGACGTAAACGCACTTTTAAGTGCCGAAAACATCACAATAAACATCGAAAAAGGCAAAGAAGCACTTGTTTCCGCCCTTGAAGAAGCAGGCAAGTTTGTCGAGGGCATGGAGGACTGGAGCGCAGAGCATCTCCACAAATATTTCAAGGATTACGACAGCGAAAAGATTGACGCTTTCATTGCTGACGTCAAGGCACAAGGTGAAGAAATCCGTGCCACCCTTGAAGAGGAATATGCAAAGTTGAAGCCCATTGCCGACAAGATTGTGGATGCCTACAACAAGAAGGATTACGTAAACTTTGCCCTTGCAATCTTGGAAGCAGGTGAATATATCGCAATGTACATTGACTCCGCAGACCTCAACGTGGCTCTTGACGAATTCGGGGCTTTCATCCTTGGCTCACCCGAAATGGTTGGTGACTTCTGCACCTTCCTTGAAGATATGGCAGAGGGCAATCATAGTGATGAAATCGAGGATATGATTTTGAATCAAATCAAAGGTCAACTGAAAGACAAGCACGACAAAGAAAGTGGCGAAAATCCCGACGGACAGAATGCATAAACAAACAAATAGACAACAACAACGAATGTTGTACCCCATATTTCCAGCAAGGGCATAAGTTCTCTCCCCAAATAACCCTTGCAAACAAAAAGACGGTCGTTTGACCGTCTTTTTTATAGTTTAGTTTGTTGTCGATTTCTAGTTTGGTTTGGTTTGGGTCGATGTGCTTGCATTGAGTTGTGTTTCAATATCCTCTAAGGCCTGCCTTGTCAACGCCGTCAAAGAGTGATAGCCACTTTTCTGCGGTGTCACGGTCAACAGCGGTGAAGCCGTGCTCAATGCAGTTGTCGTTGTCCACGTACTTTTGCAGGAAATATCTCTTTGCACCTTTCACAAGGAGAGCGATGCGCTTCATATCCTCCTCAGTGTGGAATTCCTTGATGAGGGTGGTGCGGAATTCAAAATCCACTCCTGACGATTTCAAAATGCTCATTGTTTCAAGCACTTTGTTCAATTCTAGGTTTTTCGTCTTGGTGATGAGGGGATATTTTTCGGGGCTGTCCTTGACGTCCATAGCAACGTAGTCCACAAGTCCGTTGTCAATGAGATCTTTCACCACTTCGGGGTTTGTGCCGTTGGTGTCAAGTTTTACCTTGTAGCCCAGTGCTTTTATCTTTGCTATGAAATCTTTGAGGTCGTGGGATAGAGTAGGCTCACCACCAGACACGCATACGCCGTCAATGAGGCCTTTGCGCTTTTCAAGATATTCAAAAACCTCGCTTTCAGGGATTCCTGGAGCAGAGGACAGAGCAAGGGAGCGGTTGTGACAGAAAGGGCAACGGAAGTTGCAGCCTGCACAAAAAACCGTGCAAACAACTTTGCCGTCCCAGTCCACCATTGAAAATTTTTCAAATCCGCATATCTTCATCAGTTTTGATTTTGTCCTTTTGCATTTTGAGATTTTTGCGCCCTAGGTTTTCTGTTTTGGGGCTTTTTGTTTTTGTTGCCACTTTGCTTTCCCCTTGTGGTCACCCCTTTTGAGGGTGCTTTTGCCTTGTTTACGGCAGAAGTCTTTTTGTCAGTGGACGTTGCTCCCTTTGTGGCTTTTGTAGAGGTTTCACCGCTGACCGCAATTTTGGCAGGCTTTTGCTTCTTCTTTTTGGGCATATAGTCCTTTGAGAAACAAGTGGCGCGCTTTGACTCCTTCACAAGAGTTTTCAGGCTCTTGCCCGTCTTTAAGCAAAGAGCCTCGGTGACAAGCATAGTGATATGGGCATCGTCATCACTCTTGTGTTGCACAAGTCCTTCAACGTCCACCTCAAATATGGCAAGCATCTTTTCAAGGGAGAGTTGGCCTTTGAGCCCTTCCATATCTTGATAGATCCTTTGCACGTCAACAAAGGAGTAGTTGAAGCAGGGCATATGATAGCGGGTGCAAGCAATGTTCAAAAACCGTGCATCGTTGTCCCCAGAGAAGGTGACGATGGTGACGTCCTTCCTCTTCAACAAATCCTTGATGAGGTCGTATAGAGCAGGGAAAGGGGGTTGTGCCCTAAACTCACTGACATGGTAGGCAAGTGAAATGCCCTCGTCCTTTTCCCTTGCCTTTTTGCTCCAAGGGCCGGTGTGGAAATAGGACTGAGGATTGATGAGGATATCCTTTTTTTCTTTGATGCAGAAAGCCTCGTCAGTCAAGACGTAGCCAAAGGAGCAGATGCTTCTGCCCTCACTGCATTCAATGTCGAAAAACAAATAATCCATAAAAATATAATAGCACACTCTTTATGATAAAACAACCATTGAGAGTGTGCCAAAAAATCAGTTTAGAGAGTGTCCAGATATTGACAACAGTTGAATCCAGCCACTCCGCCGTCTGCCACTGCGGTGACAACTTGACGGACTTTCTTGGTGCGACAGTCCCCTGCAACAAACACGCCGGGGCAGGAAGTGAAGCAACTTTCGTCTGCCACAATATAGCCGTTTTTGTCAAGTTCAACAAGGTCTTTCACGCAGTCGTTGTGAGGGATTTGACCGATGCAAATAAACACCGCTTTGCACTGAACAGACACTTTATCGTGTGTTTTGGTGTCTTCAAACACCAATCCTGTCAATTCGTCATCACCAACAAACTCCTTGAGAGAGAGGTTGTGAGTGTAGTGGACGTTGGGTTTTGACAGCACGCTTGATATAAGAGTCTTGTCTCCAAAGAACTTGTCAAAGAGGGTGCAGATATGCACGCTCTTGCAATATCCTGCAAGGAGATTTGAGTATTGGAGAGCGGTGTTGGCGTCACCTATGACCACCACGTCTTCGTTGGCGTAAAATGCGCCGTCACAGATTGCGCAGTAGCTGACACCCTTGCCGATGAGGTCTTCTTCACGGTCAACACCGATAGGGCGATGATGGACGCCGGTTGCCATGATGACTGACCTGCCGTGATGGGTGTTGTACACGCCTTTCACTTCAAAAGTGCCGTCTTCAAGACGAGTCACTTTTTCCACTTGGTCAAGGTCAAAGTCAGTGCCCCATTCGGTGATTTGGTCAAAGATTTCGTCTGCCAATTCACTGCCTGAAATTTGCTTTTTTGTGGGGTAGTTTTCCACTTTGGGTGACAGGGCAATTTGTCCGCCAACACATTCTTGTTCAAGAAGGAGGACGGACTTTTCTGCTCTCTTGCAGTTGAGGGCGGCAGTCATACCTGCAACCCCTGCACCGATAATAATTACGTCGTAAGTTTTCATAATTCTCTCAAAAAAAGCATCTCGTGTGAGATGCTTTTCAAGTTATTTCAAGCTCTCGATGTAGCCTTTTATTGCACTGGGGTTGTCGTAGCGGTCAAATCCATTTCCGTTGGGGACGAGGAGTGTGCCACCATCTCTAACTCCGTAGGACAAGGTCAATTCCTTGTTGTCAATGGCGTCGATTTCAACAAAGTCAATGCCTGCTGCGTTCAACATGGTCTTTGCCATCTTGCACTTGGGGCAAGTCTTTGTGGTGAAGAGCATGATGCTTTCTGCCTTGGGTGATTCTTCACATTCGCAAGCACATTCTTCAATGACGCCTTCGTGGGTGAGGACACTGTTGGCGATGTCGTAAGTCTTTCTTTCCTTGAATTCTGCCATCTTGCCATCGTTCCAGTTTTGGACCGGACGATAATATCCTGTGATACGGCTATATACTTCTGCCTTTCTTCCGCAGATAGGGCAAGTCCATTGTTCACCAGCAAGATATCCGTGCTCTGCGCAGACTGAGTATGTAGGTGACATGGTGTAGTAGGGCAGTTTGTAGTTTTCAGCAATCTTTCTCACAAGGTTTGCTGCTGCTTCCCAACCTTCAAGCTTTTGTCCAAGGAATGCGTGGAACACTGTGCCTGAGGTGTAGAGGGTTTGCAGTTCATCTTGCACGTCAAGTGCTTCAAAGATATCTGCTGTGAAGGTGACAGGAAGGTGTGAGCTGTTGGTGTAGTAAGGTGCTTGGTCCTTGCCTTCACTTGCGGTGATGATGTCGGGATATCTTTGTTTGTCGTGCTTTGCAAGACGATATGAGGTTGACTCTGCGGGAGTTGCTTCAAGGTTGTACAGGTCGCCGTACATTTCTTGATAGTCGCTGAGTTTTTCACGCATGAAGTTCAAAGTCTTCTTTGTGAATTCTTGTGCCTTCTTGTCGGTGAGGTCTTTGCCAATCCACTTTGCGTTGAGGCATGCTTCGTTCATACCCACAAGACCGATGGTGGAGAAGTGGTTGTTGAAAGTGCCGAGATAACGCTTTGTGTAGGGGTAGAGGCCTGCTTCAAGAAGTTTTGTGATGACGTCACGTTTCACTTTCAGTGAACGTGCAGAGATATTCATCAAGCGTTCAAGTTCTGCAAAGTATTCCTTTTCGTCCTTTGCAAGGTATGCGATTCTGGGCATATTGATGGTGACAACGCCCACTGAACCGGTTGATTCACCACTGCCGAAGAAGCCACCGCTCTTTTTGCGGAGTTCTCTCAGGTCAAGGCGGAGACGGCAGCACATACTTCTGACGTCGCTGGGTTCCATATCGCTGTTGATGTAGTTGCTGAAATAAGGTGTGCCGTATTTTGCGGTCATTTCAAAGAGCAACTTGTTGTTTTCGGTGGGTGACCAGTCGAAATCTCTTGTGATTGAGTAGGTGGGGATAGGATATTGGAATCCTCTGCCGTTGGCGTCACCTTCAATCATAATTTCGATGAAGGCTTTGTTGACCATTGCCATTTCCTTCACGCAATCCTTATACTTGAAGTCCATTTCCTTTCCGCCCACGATTGCAGGAAGTTCTGCAAGGTCATTGGGCACAACCCAGTCAAGGGTGATATTGGTGAAAGGTGCTTGTGTGCCCCAACGTGAAGGGGTGTTGACGCCGTATATGAATGATTGGATGCATTGCTTGACTTCTTTGTATGACAGATTGTCTGCCTTGACGAAGGGAGCAAGATAGGTGTCAAAGGATGAAAATGCTTGTGCGCCTGCCCACTCGTTTTGCATGATGCCAAGGAAGTTGACCATTTGGTTGCAAAGGGTGGAGAGGTGTCCTGCAGGGGAAGAGGTAATCTTGCCGGGGATTCCTCCAAGACCTTCCTTGATCAGTTGTTTCAATGACCAACCTGCGCAGTAGCCGGTGAGCATGCTGAGGTCGTGGATGTGGATTGCAGCATCACGGTGTGCCTTGCCAATTTCCTCATCGTAGATTTCGCTGAGCCAGTAGTTGGCGGTGATTGCGCCAGAGTTGGACAGGATAAGACCACCAACTGAATAGGTGACGGTGCTGTTTTCCTTCACGCGCCAGTCGTTGATGTTGAGATAATTGTTGACTGTCTTTGTGTAGTCAAGGGTGGTTGATCCGATGTTGCGGACCTTCTCGCGTTGCTTGCGATAGAGGATGTAGGACTTTGCCACTTCAACGTAGCCACCTTGGATGAGGACCACTTCAACTGCGTCTTGGACGTCTTCAACTGAGACCACATCGTTTTTCACTTTGTCGCTGAAAGTGGCGGTGGTGCGAAGTGCCAACATATCAAGAATGTCATCGCTATAGCTTTTCTTTTCAGCAATAAATGCTTTTTCGATTGCGTTCTTGATTTTGGACAGATCAAACGGAACAACGTTTCCGTCACGCTTTTTTACGTTAAGCATAATTTTTCTCCTTATAAGTCTATTTTAAGAAATAGTCGACAGAATCTGCCAACTGGTGTGCGAGAGTTATTGTATATGAAGGCGAGGTGGTTGTCAACACAAAAACAACAAAATGTGGGAAGAATTTTTATGCGAATATACAATATATTGTGGTTGCGCCAAAATTACCCGCATTCTAAATTTTTGACAAAAACGGGGCGATTCGACAAAATCGGCAATCTAAAAGTTTCACGAAACATTGTTTTGCGTATTCTAACCGATTGTCTATAAAAATGCGGATTATTCACCCCCTCAAAACCTGAACAAAATTCAATCACAAATCCCTCCACAATATGTTGTGCTAGCAGTTGAATTAATTTAAATTCGTTCTTGAAAAAATAGCACAAATTATTGTAATATAAATATAGGGAGGACGCGAAGTTTACACACAATACTTAAAGTAAATTTAGGAGGTCAATATGGAGTTGACAATTACAAAAGAACGCGCGCTAGCAACACTTAAGAATGGCTTTACAAAAGCAGAAGCCCTTCTAAAAGACGAACAAAAAATAAATGAACTGCTTTTGCGAATGGAAGAAAAGTTCAAAGTTATACCGGGAATAGGCGAAAAACTATCCCATATACCTGCATTTATTTCTCTTGTGCGAAGTTATATTAAGAAAGAGTACACAAAAGTTCCCCTTGGCACATTAATTGCAATAATCAGTGCGATAATTTATTGCGTATCCCCTGCGGACTTGATCCCAGACACAATTCCTGGCTTTGGTATAGTAGATGATGCAGCAGTTGTCACAGCATGCCTTCAGTTGGTAGATAGTGACATAGAAGAGTATCTTGCGTGGAGAGATTCAAAGACAGAATAAAAGAAAACCGCCCTGAAGGCGGTCTTCTTTTTTTGGTACTCCCGGCGACAATCATAAGGAACGAAGTGTCAAAATAGCGAGGTGGTGAGCATGCTCACAAAGCCGAGCCAAACGCTCGGCTTTTTCATTGACAAATTTTGCACCACACCCCACGTCATACGTCCTTGACAGCACCTCAAATTTGGCGTATAATTCACCTCGCAATAAATGATTTGTTCTCATAGTTAAACGGATATAACAAGCCCCTCCTAAGGGCTAGTTCGGGGTTCGATTCCCTGTGGGAACGCCAAAACGACGGACATTCCGTCGTTTTTTCTTTTCAGGGAATAGTGCTGTTTGCCAACCGCACGCAACTCCGTTGCAGAACCCCGACGTTCGGGCTGACGCTGGGCTTTGTGAGCAAGCCCATCGCCTTGCTATTCCGTCACTTCGTTCCTTACGATTCCCTGTGGGAACACCAAAAAACGACCGATTTCTCGGCCGTTTTTTGCTTTTATTGTAATAAATCTGCTATTATTTTTTCATATTCTTCATCGTCGAAAAGTAACCGATCTTCTGTTTGTAAAGTCAAACTGTTATATTTTATCAATTTTTCCGCTGCGACAAATAAACGTTCTAAATATGAAAAACTTCTAATTATTAGGAATAACCTTAAACAATCCGATTCTGTTATATCACGTGTTATTATACCGTGTAATAACCTATGCCTACAAATAAATTGTGGTTCTGGGTCTTCTTGCTTAGAACGCTTATAATAATTATCCAGCATAAAGTCTTTAATTTTACGATACTCGTTGGTGAAATAGTCTATGCTGATGGACGGAACACTTGGCCACTTGGGTATTCTTTCTAAAATCGCATTTAATGCGGTCTTTTGAGTAAAATTGCCGTCTTCGCTCGAATATGCGGATAGTAGCCTAGAATAATGCTCAATAATAGGAAAAAGAGCACAAGCGGTGCAGTAATATTTACCTTCCTTATAGGTGGTTTTCGCTTCTATAAAATATTTGTTTACTAATTCAGAAGAAACAGTAAAACTGAAAAAACTATCAAAATATTTGTTGTATACGGCAGCGTTATATTCATCTATAGTTTTATAGTCGTCAGCATTACCCAAATGAATTCGGTATTTTCGTGGATATGTAAACCATCCAGCATTTTCGTTTGCGGTATTATCAGCCATGGATGCCACAAGAGCACCTTCAAACATGTCTTGTAAAATTAAGTACCAGTAAATATAAACATTTTGGTAAAAATTACGCCATTCCCATTTATTTTCATCTGTTTTACTATCTTCAGGTAGTAATTTGGCATCACTCAAAATTTTATCCCTTAAAATAATTGCTTGACGGCCATAATCTCCGCTAGCATATATGGGCTCAATTTTATATTCTTGAATTTTAGTCATTGTTGTGCAATTTAATCAACTTTAATATCTGGTATGTAAACAAGGGTAGTCGGAATAATTCTTTTGCTCTTATCTGACAATTTATCGTAACTTACTGCCATAAAAATTCCCCTTGAGCGGGATTTTTATCGTTATACCACAAATAAAAAATTTAATCAAGTAGGCTCTTCGCATATCTAAAGACTTTCTTTAGAAAAAGGCCAATAAAAAATGAGCACACCGGTGTACTATAGGGTCATTATGCTCAGTCGAATATCTCTTCCAGTTTTTGGGGAAGGATATGTAGTCGGCGCTAGCGTAATTATCGGCTATCAATCGTTGTTTTTTTGCCGTAGCGAGAACCGACCGTATGGTGCGCTTATTTTTTTCGCTACCTTTGTCCTTGATTTTTACCTGTATTCGGTAGGTCATACCGCTTTTACTAGGTCGTTTGCTTATACCTGCCATTTTTGCCTCCATATATTATTGTTAAGCAAAGTATACTGCAAAGGTTTTTAAGAGCCCAGCGAAAGCGCTTGATTTTTTCGTTTGTATGTAATAGAATAATCTTTTAAATTTTCTGTTTATTCTACGGAGGACGAAATGAAAATTGATTTATTGGAAAATGGGATGGATTCTTTGGAAATGGGTTTTGCTTCCTTCTTAGAATTTGAAAAAAACACAGTCGAAAAATCACCCCAAAAAGCTGATTACTTGGATCTTAAGCATGCAATATTATTTACTCATCATGGGGTAGAAATATTGTTAAAATTTATATTAAGACAGGTAAACGAACTTTTTATTATATCAAAAATAGATAATGCTTACTTGGAGGCGTATCAAAAACAAAAAAAGGACCCTTCTTGTAATATCTTTGATTTTTGTGAATGGAGTCCTATTCATACAATTACTTATGAAGAAGCTCTTAACCGAGTTGAAAAAATTTGCGACTTACAAATGCAGAAGCCATTAATTGACAAATTAAAGAAACTTAATAAAGTAAGAAACGCTTTAACTCATGCTGAATTAAATATAGACGATGCTGTGCTGACTGATATATTCCAGTCGTTATTAAATGATTTAGATATTTTATTCTATAAAGCTATTGGGGAGCGATATAAAACGCTAACAGGTTATAGTGAATTAGTCCGTAATTATGATGCTTACATGGCATTCTTAACTACTCATGGCATGGAACTTAAGAAAAAGACAACACAAGTGTTTAAGCAAGCAATAGAAGAAATAGGATTATCATTAGGACAGAATGAAATAGCGAGAATTACAGATTTGGCACTTGCAAAAAAGTTTGTAAACATACTAAACCGTTCAGGGTTGCAGTTTGGCATGGATATGTTTGATGGGTGTTGCTCTGGTAACACAGAAATTAAAATTTTGGATGAAACTCATTTTTCTTTATGGACAAAAGACAATAAAAGTGATTTTAGGTTTAAATTCAAAAGTTTAATTTTGTATATTCCTGAAGTCACTAAAAACGCTTCACCTATCTTAATGTTTGAGTCTGACGATGATACTGTTGAAGAAGACTATAAAAACTATCTTCATGTTGATGAGTTTAGTGGAAGGCATTTGGAAGGGTTATGTTTTACTGGAGCGCCACAGAAAATAGAAACCTTTAACTATGAAGAAATTTGCGAATTTTACGCTAGGCGTGATTATGATGAATATTATGTCGTGCCTACCTATTATTCTATTAGACGATACTTCGATAGAAAAATTTTTGCTTGTCTAAATGTCCAAGGACTTGCATATTGGAATTTCCGTCAATTACTGTTAGATATGAAAGAGAAAAGCGGGCACGAAGTGGAAGTTTATTTTAAAAACTTATAAACCTTAGGTCACCAAGTTTGGTGACCTTTTTGGTTGCCTTGGTTTTTTGAACGCTATAAAAGTTATTAAACGGCGTGAAAATTACGCAAAATACGGCGAGCAAGCGGCGAAAATCGTGCAAAATATGCATTTTAGATGTTTTGCAAATCCTACATTAAGGTCAGATACATCCTCCTAAGGGCTAGTTCGGGCTGACGCGCGGCTTGTGAGCAAGCTCACTTCCTCGCTATTCCGTCACTTCGTTCCTTATGATTCCCCGTGGGAACGCCAAAGAGCCGATAAAACGGCTCTTTTTTTGTGCAATAGGTGTTGAAAACCAGTGAGGGTTGATGTAGAATTAGATTGATAAATACGAGAGGTTGAAGATGGCGTCCAGCAGGGAATATCTTGAATATGTCTTGGAGCAGACTGGTAGAGTGGAATTGTCCTATAAGAAGATGATGGGAGAATATTTGCTCTACGCAAACGGCGTTTTGTTTGGCGGGATTTATGACGACAGGTTGCTGTTTAAGCCTACGGAAAAAGCGAAAAAAATGATGCCTCGGGCAGGGCTGGCATTGCCGTATCCTGGGGCAAAAATGATGTTGCTTTGCGACTTTGTAGATGATGGTGAAAGACTGTCAAAGGTCATTGAAGAAGTGACAAGAGAGTAGGCTATGACTAGGTTGGAGATTGAAAGTTTAATCGAGGAAAAGTATGGGGTGACGGGGGAGAAACCGTGGATGAAATACCCCAGTTTTTCAGTGTTTAGACACGAGGGCAACAAGAAGTGGTTTGCTGTCATCATGACCTTGGATAGGGGCAAATTTGGTGTTGACGGAGAGGGTGAAGTGGACGTGGTCAACCTGAAATGCGACACAGACATCGCTTATTTTGTCCGTCAAGAGAGAGGCGTTTATCCTGCTTATCACATGAACAAAGAACACTGGATAAGTGTGATTTTGGACGAAAATACCGACCGCGAACTCACCGAAAAACTGCTTGATATGAGTGTCAATTTGACAGCAAAAGCCCTCAAAAAACGAGGGGAAAAACCGACAAAATTGGCAGAATAATTGAGGGGCGGAAACAGAAGGAACAAAACAAAAACGGCACATAACGTGCCGTTTTTTGATTTGTAAAGTGTTGATTTGGTTATTCTTCGGTTGTTGTGTCTTCTGCGACGACGTCTGCTGATCCCACTGCTTCAGGAGCATCTTCAAAGACTGTTTCAACTTCGGGTGCTGCATCGATTGCTGCTTGTTGAGCTACTGCTTCACGCTTTGCAGAAAGGTCTGCATACATCTTGTCGGTGGTCTTCTTGTTCAGGTTGTAGATGACGCCGATGCCGACAATCATAAACAGAGCAGACACGCAGTAGAGACCTGCCACCAGCCAGCACATATTCTTTGCGGTTTCGGGAGTTTGACCGTTGACACCGTTGGCTGATACGTAGCCCAGGACGCCCATAAGTGCGATGACGATTGTGGGTCCAACACCTTGTGCCAGTTTACGGAAGAAGCTGTGCAGTGAATAGACCGTGCCTTCTTCACGCTTGCCGGTTTTCCATTCATTGTAGTCGATTGCGTCAGCCATAAGTGCCCAAGACACACAGGTGTAAGTGCCCATACCGATGCCGAAGATTGAAAGGGCGAGGATGTACATGACCATACCCACTGTTCTGTTGGGGATTGCGGGGAAGACGAACATAAGGAGTGCGCCTGCGCAGGACACCAAAGTGCCAACCACGGATGCTTCCTTTTTGCCGTACTTGGTGACGATCTTCTTGATGAAGGGCATGAAGATGAGCATAGGCACAAAGCCGATTGCTGATGCGATGCCTGACAGTTTGGGCATGCCAAAGTAGGTTGCAAACATAATGCTTGTGGCGGTTGATGCGGAGTTCATGCCAAGGAACATACCCATTGCGGCAAGAGTTGCACCGATTGCGGGACGGTTGGTGAAGAAATTTTTTGCTGCCACAAGGATGTTGAATTTGCCTTGTCCTTCGCCCACTTTCACTGAGGATTCGTCAACGCGGAGGGTGATCTTCTTGATCATAAACAGGAATGCGAGAAGACCGAGGACGCCCATGACGATTGCCACGATGAAGACGGTCATACCTTGCAATTCTTGGAAAGGCTCCATTGTGTCGGGGTTGATCATCAAGTCACCAATCTTGTATGCTTCGCCTGTTTCGGGGTGAGTGTGGAAGAACTTGTCTGCAACGCCTTGAACAACACCTGTTCCATCATATGCGATGTCTTTCCACATGATTGTGGGCAGGATCATCATAGGGAACATATTGCCAATCATTGAGCCGATTGAACGCCAAGTTGACAGCTGTGCCTTTTCGCCTTCGTTGTTTGAAACCAGTGAGAGCATTGAGCCGTAAGGCACGTTTGCCACGGTGTAGAATGCGTCCCAGAACACGTAGCCCAGTATGAACAGCACGGCTTTCAGCCAAGTGTCTGCGGTGGGCACGGGGAGGAAGGACAGAGCACCCGCAAATGTAAGGCCTATTGCGCCAAGCAAGATATAACTCTTGAACTTGCCAAGACGATATTTGCGTCTGTCTGCGTCGATGAGTGCACCAATGAGGGGGTCATTGATAGCGTCCCAAATTTGGGTGATGAGGACGAGGATTGACAACAGGTTGCTGTCCAAAAGCATATACACGAGCCAGAAAGTTTGGTGGGTGCTCTTGAGTGCGAAACTCATATTGCAACCGAAGTCACCAGCGGCGTATGCAAGCTTGTCCATCCATCCAAATTTGCGGAAACCACGTTCATCATACTGAATGGGTTTTCTTTGGAATTTTGCCATAATTTTCTCCTTTATTTTCCGCCCAGCCTTTGGCAAAAGGGAGCGGTTATTATTTTACAACCAAAAGATATTTTCTCATATTTATATGAGTTAGTCAAGATAGAACTACGGTTTTAGGGGTTAAAACCTCAAAAAACAAAGAAAAAACGGCGATTTTCCGCCGTTTTAATTGCAATATAGTCTAATGTTGAAACAATACCGTTCAAGGTTGAATTATTTTCAAAAAATATGAACAAAATTCAACCGATTTTTGACCTTGATTATGCCTTGATGAAGCCGCTTGAAAGGGCGGGCATAATGGTGGAGTCAATCATCTCGTCGATTTGCTCGTCGGTCATATTTTCAAAGATTGCTCTCAGCCCCAAGAAGTTGGAGATGCCCATAAGCAAATAGGCAAGAGAAGTGTAGTCCGTGCCACTGACGCCCTCTGCGTCCTTTGAGAGGGAGCGGGCATAGCTTGCTGCAAAGGAAACGTAGTAGTCGTGGAAGAGTTTTTCATCAATTGAAAGACTACCCCAAATGACGTTGTATGCGGTGGGGTTTTGAAGGGCATACTTCACAAAGGCCTTTATGCCTTGGCGCTCTTTTTCATATCTGGTGGTGCAACCCTTGATGCTTTCGTCAAGATGCTCCTTGATTGCTCTTTGATATTTGTCAAGCAGACAACGATAGACGTCGGTTTTCGTCTTGAAATAGATATAGAAAGTGCCCACTGCAGTTTGAGCGTGTTTGCAGATGTCAGCAACGGAGGTGTCGTAAAAACCGTTCTTTGCAAAAAGCTCCTCTGCAGAAGAAATGAGGACGTCCATTTTTTGTTGACCGATCTTGGTCTTGGGAGAGTTGTAGCCTTTCGATGTAAATTCGTTTGACATAGCGCTTTCCTTTGTGGTTTTGTACGCAGTCATTATACAACAAAACCCCGATTTTTACAAACGTAAGCTTGAAGTTGCCTCAAATTTTCTTCAAAAAGAGGAGAAATCCAAAGGATTTCCAAAAAAAGTTAAGAAATATTCAACAAATTTTAAATTTTGTATTGAATTCATAACATTTATGTTATATAATATAGACAACAATAATATGAACATTATTCATATTTTTAGAAATCGGAGGAAAACAAAATGACATTTAGCGAATTGAAAGTTGGTCAAAAAGCATCCGTGCAAAAGACCTTTACAGCAGCAGACGTGACAGCATTTGCAGGCATCAGCCTGGACGTCAATCCTATCCACATGAGTGATGGCTACGCAAAGGAAACCATCTTTGGAAAGCGTATAGTCCACGGCATTTTGACATCAGGCCTCATCTCTGCAGTTCTTGCAAACAAACTTCCCGGCCCCGGCACAATTTATCTTGGACAAGAACTCCGCTTCACAGCACCCGTCTTCCTTGGCGACGACGTGAAGGCAGAAGTTGAAATCGCAGAAATTCGCGAAGACAAAAAAATCATCAAATTGAATACAACATGCACAAAACAAGACGGCACAGTTGTCATCACTGGTATGGCAACCGTCAAGTTTAACGGCTAAACGGAGGATATAATGGCAGATTTCAAATCAGTTCTTTCTGAACAGATGATCAAAGACTTTGCCGAAAACGAAGTGAAACCTCTTGCACAAGAAGTTGACGAGCAAGAGCGTTTCCCCGTTGAAACGGCAGAAAAGATGGCAAAGATGGGTCTTTTCGGCATCATCATCCCCAGAGAATATGGTGGCGCAGGCGGCAACTACAATATGTATATCTCCGCCGTTGAAGAACTCTCAAAGCACTGCGGCACAACAGGTGTTATCCTTTCAGCACACACCTCACTCTGCGCAGCACCCATCCTTGAATACGGCACCGAAGAACAAAAGCAAAAGTATCTCCCCGACCTTGCAAGCGGAAAGAAGATTGGCGCATTTGGCCTCACTGAACCCAATGCAGGCACAGACGCCAGCAATCAACAAACCCGTGCAGTCGAAATGGAAGACCACTATCTTTTGAACGGCAGCAAAATCTTCATCACCAACGCAGGCTATGCAGAAACCTACGTCATCATCGCAGTGACAGGCAAAGGCCCTAAAGGCCCCGAAATGAGTGCATTCATCGTTGAAAAGGCATTCCCCGGCTTCTCAATCGGCAAGAAGGAAAAGAAGATGGGCATCCGCGGTTCATCCACCTGTGAACTTATTTTTGAAAACGTCAAAGTCCCCAAAGAAAATATGCTTGGCAAACGTGGCGACGGATTCAAGATTGCAATGAAGACCCTGGACGGCGGTCGTGTTGGTATCGCAGCACAAGCACTGGGCATTGCAGAAGGCGCACTTCAATCAACAATCGCATACGTCAAGAGCAGAAAGCAATTTGGCAAATCAATCTCCGGTTTCCAAAACACACAATTTGTCCTTGCTGACCTTGCAACAAGAGTTGAAGCAGCAAAACTCTTGGTCTATGCAGCAGTTGACGCAAAGCAAAACAAACTCCCCACACTTTCAGTGAAGGCAGCACAAGCAAAACTCTATGCATCAGAAACAGCAATGGAAGTCACAACCAAGTGCGTCCAGCTCCACGGCGGATACGGCTACACCCGTGAGTATCCCATTGAAAGAATGATGAGAGATGCAAAGATCACAGAAATCTACGAAGGCACAAGCGAAGTCCAAAGAATGGTCATCTCCGGTGCACTCCTGAGAAAGTGAGGTGGAATATGAAAATTATCGTATGTATTAAACAAGTTCCCAACACAACAGAAATCAAAATCGACCCCGTCAAAAACACTCTTATCCGTGACGGCGTCCCCAGCATCATCAACCCCGATGACAAGACCGCAATCGAAGTTGCACTTCAACTGAAGGAAAAACACGGCGCAGAAGTGGTTGTCCTCACAATGGGACCCATGCAAGCAGAAAAAGCACTCCGTGAAGCACTTGCAATGGGCGCAGACGAGGCATATCTCCTCAGCGACAGAGCATTTGCAGGCAGTGACACCCTTGCAACCAGCACAATCATTGCAGCAGCAGTGAAAAAGTTGGGCGCAGACCTAGTCCTCTGCGGACGTCAAGCAATCGACGGCGACACCGCACAAGTTGGTCCTCAAATCGCAGAACACCTCGGCATCCCTCAAATCACGTACGCCGCCGCAGTTGATTACGATGCAGAGCGTGAAGTCCTCGTTGTCAAGAGACAATTTGAAGACAGATATCAAACCCTTGAAGCAAAAGGCCTTTGCCTCGTGACAGTGCTCTCCACCCTTGGCACTCCCAGATATATGAACGTTTGGGACATGGTTGCTCAAGACGAAAAGGAAATCGGCATCATCACCTTTGCAGATCTTGATCTGGACAAGGCAAACATCGGTCTCAGCGGTTCACCCACAAAGGTTAAGTCAACTGCAACCAAGCAATTTGACAAGACCATCGAAACCGTTGAACTTGATCCCGAAGGGGCAGCACGTGCAATCGTTGACGCATTGAAAGCACGTCATTTGATTTAAGGAGGCGCATTATGGCAAAGAACGTATGGGTATTTTGTGAACAACGTGACGGCGAACTCCAATCCGTGGCAATCGAACTCCTCGGTGTTGCACGTGAACTCGCCGACAAAGTAAATGAAAAAGTGGTGGCACTCCTCCTCGGTGACGGCGTTTCAGCAAAGGCAAACGACCTTGTTGCATACGGCGCAGACGAAGTCCGTGTTGTGGACCACGCAAACCTCAAGCATTTCGTCACTGAATATTATGCACAAGCAGTGACACAATTGGTAAAGGCAAATGATCCTAACGTGGTGCTCTTCGGCGCAACCAGCATCGGCAGAGATCTTGCTCCTAGACTTTCAGCAAGACTGCACACTGGTCTCACCGCAGACTGCACAAAACTTGAAATGGATGAAGCAGGCAACCTCTTTATGACACGTCCTGCATTTGGTGGCAACCTCTTTGCAACCATCATTTGTCCTGAACATCGTCCTCAAATGTCAACAGTCCGTCCCGGCGTTATGAAGAAACCCGAATTTGACGGCGCAAGAAAGGGGGACATCATCCAAGAAACAATCAACTGGGACGACTCAAAGGCAGTGGTCAAAGTTGTTGAAGAAGTAAAAGAAACCAAAAACGTTGAAAAGATCGAAGATGCAAAGATCCTCGTTTCATGTGGTCGTGGCGTCAAGGACGTTGCTCCTGCATTTGACGTGGCAAAGAAGGTCAAGGGCACAGTGTCATCATCACGTAGCCTTGTTGACAGTGGCATCATCGAACACGCACGCCAAGTTGGTCAAACAGGCAAGACCGTCCGTCCTCAAGCATATCTTGCATTTGGTATCAGCGGTGCAATCCAACACCTTGCAGGCATGGAAGAGTCTGAATATATCGTGGCAGTCAACACCGACGTCAACGCACCCATCTTCAAGGTGGCAAACCTCGGTATCGTTGCAGACGCAAACGCAGTTTTGAAACAACTTGACAAAATTCTGTAAAAACAAATAGGAGGCAGTTATGAGCAAAGTTTATCTTGTAAGCGCAAAGAGAAGTGCCATCGGCACAATGCTCGGTACACTTAAAGACGTTACTCCCACTGATCTCGGCGCAAAAGTATTGAAGGCAGCCCTTGAAGCCGGCGGAGTCAAACCCGAATGGCTTGACGAAGTGGTGGTGGGCAACGTCCTTCCCGCAGGCGTAAAACAAGGTCCTGCAAGACAAGTTGCAATCGGCGCAGGCGTGCCTGTTGAAATCCCCGCATATTCACTTAATATGGTTTGCGGAAGCGGTATGAAGGCAGTTATGAACGCAGTCACCGCAATTAAGGCAGGCATGGCAAATCTCGTTGCAGCAGGTGGCACAGAAGTCATGAGTGGCGCACCCTATCTTGTCAGTGGCAAAGTCCGCTCAGGCAACAAGATGGGCGAAATGAAGTTGGTTGACCATATGTTGGTTGATTCACTTACAGACGCCTTTGGCAATATGCACATGGGCATCACCGCAGAAAACGTGGCAGAAAGATACGGCATTACCCGTGAAGCACAAGACGAGTTCGCAATCGGCTCGCAACAAAAGGCAATCGCAGCACAAGATGCAGGCAAGTTTGTTGAAGAAATCGTGCCTATCACAGTGAAAGTGGGCAGAAAAGAAGTCCTCTTTGACCAAGACGAATATATCAACCGCACAACCACCCTTGAAAAACTGGGCACACTCCGCACAGCATTCAAGGCAGACGGCACCGTCACGGCAGGCAACGCATCCGGCATCAACGACGGCGCAAGTTTCTGCGTCATCGCCAGTGAAGAAGCAGTGGCAAAATACGGCCTCACACCTATGGCAGAAATCGTCGGCATCGGTCAAGGCGGTGTTGAACCTGACGTCATGGGCCTTGGTCCTGTCCCCGCAATCCGCAATGCACTGAAAAATGCAAATATGACCCTCGGCGATATGGAAGTCCTTGAACTGAACGAAGCATTTGCAGCACAATCACTGGGCGTTGTCAAACTCATCAGTGAAGAACACGGCGTGGATCAAGACACAATCAAGTCACGTTGCAACGTCAACGGCGGAGCAATCGCACTTGGTCACCCCGTTGGCGCAAGCGGAAACAGAATCATCGTCACCCTGGCACACGAACTTAAACACAGTGGAAAGACTTACGGCCTCGCATCACTCTGCATCGGCGGTGGTATGGGCACAGCAGTCGTCCTCAAAAATCTGCAATAATTGCGGAATAATAATGAATAAATAATAGGAGATATAATTATGAGATTAGAAGGTAAAGTAGCAATTGTCACAGGCGCAGCAAAAGGTCTTGGCGGCGAAATGGCACAAACCTTTGCAAGAGAAGGTGCAAAAGTCATCGCAGCAGATATGATGCCTCTCACCTACGAATGTGAAAACGTGGAATACTATCAACTCAACGTCACAGACGGCGCAGCATGCAAAGCAATCTATGAATACGCAAAAGAGAAGTACGGCAAGATTGACATCCTCGTCAACAATGCAGGTATCACTCGTGACGCAATGACCAGAAAGATGACAGACGAACAATGGGATCTTGTTGTTGACATCAACCTCAAGGGCATCTTCAATCTCGTCCGTTACGTTGGACCTTTCATGGAAGAAATCGGCGGCGGCAGCATCATCAACATCTCATCAGTCGTTGGCGAATACGGCAACATCGGTCAAGCAAACTACGCAGCAACCAAGGCAGGCGTCATCGGCCTCACCAAGACTTGGGCAAAGGAATTTGCAAGAAAGGGCGTGCCCGTGAGAGTCAACGCAATTGCTCCCGGCTATATCATGACAGACATGATGAAGACAGTCCCCGAAGACCTCCTCAAGAAATTTGCAGGTCTTACAATGCTTGGCAGACTTGGTCAACCTGAAGAAATCGCAAAGGCAGCACTCTTCCTCGCCAGCGACGACGCATCATACGTCACAGGTCACGTTCTCTCCGTCAATGGCGGTATGAGACTGTAAAAAGCACTTTATAGGAGAAAAACAGTATGGTAAACGTTGGAATCGTGGGAATGGGCACATACCTTCCCAAGAAAATAATGACCGCAAAGGAAATCTCCGACGCAACAAACGGCGTGTGGAGTGAAGACGCTGTCATCAACAAACTGGGCATCGTCCAAAAGTACGTCCCCACAGACGACCCCTGTGACGGCACACAAGAAATGGGCGCTCTTGCAGCACTCAAATGCCTTGAAAACACCGGCTTTGATCCCCTTGACATTGACGTCATCCTTTGCATCACCGAAGAATGGAAAGAATATCCTCTCACCACTTCTGCTTGCTACGTTCAAGACAGAATCGGTGCAAAGAACGCATGGGGCATCGACGTACAAAACCGTTGCTGCACAGCAGTGTCTGCAATGAAGATCGCAAAGGATATGCTCATCGCTGACGATGAAATCGACACAATCTTGGTCTGTGGTGGCTACCGCAACTGCGATATGATCGACTACACCGATAGTGGCGTTTCATTTATGTTCAACCTGGGCGCAGGTGGCGGCGCAATCCTTCTCAAGAAGAATTACGGCAAAAACCTTCTCCTTGGCACACACGTTATGAGTGACGGCTCTGTTGTCCACACTTGTGGCGGCAAGGTTGGCGGTATCATGAATCCCGTCACCGCAGAAAACGTCAAAGAAATGAATATGCTCCGTCTTATGGACTCACCCAAGATGAAGGGCCTCCTCAACACAGTGTCAATGCCCAACTGGTATCACTGCATCGACGAAGCTCTCCGCAAGAGTGGCAAGACAAGGGCAGACATCGACTTCCTTGACATCCTTCACATCAAGCGTTCAGGTCACAAGGGTATGCTCCAAGACTTGGGACTTACCGAAGATCAAACACTTTATCTTGAAAACTACGGACACATTGGACAAATTGATCAAATCCTCTCACTTGAACTTGCACTCAAAGAAGGCAAAGTGAAGGACGGCAGCACTGTGTGTATGATTGCAGCAGGCATCGGCTACACCTGGGCAGCAAACATCATTCAATGGGGTTAATATTTTATGGCGTATTTTCTTAATACAATAATGGGCTCGATTGCACCCATGTGCGTGACAGCACTTGTCACGCTGGCAATCACCCTTATATTCAAAACATCATACACCACCAACTTTGCGCAGGGTGTCATCTCTGCCTTTGGTGCGTATATGGTGGCATATTTTTTGAATCAAAAGGGTTTGCCAATTTGGGCGTCGTTGCCTATTGGAATGATTGTTTCCATGGTCATTGCCACACTCATTGACGTGCTCATTTTTAGACGAGGCAGATACGTCAACGCACTGGGCAAACAAATCATCACCATGGGACTTATTTCCATTATCGTTGGCGCAATACCTCTTATTTTTGGCATTGCAGTCCCCCAATTCACAGCATTTATTGACGGGACATTGTCCGCTGAAATTTTCGATGGCAGTGTGACTGTCACCAAAAATGCTCTTGTGTGTGGAGGAATCACAATTGTTGTTATCGTGGCAATTTTTGTGGCTTTGCGTTTCAGCAAATGGGGACTTTCAGTCCGTGCAACCGCTTCAAATGAATACGTTGCTGGCATGATGGGCATCAACACCCACATCGTCACAGCGGTTTCTTGGGGACTTGCCGGCGCACTTGGTGCACTTGCTGCGGCAATCAATGCTTCATCAGGAAACACGGTTGGCATCTATTTTATGACCAACTATCAAGTGTATGCGTTCCTCGCAGGTATTCTTGGTGGTTTCTCAAGCTTTTACGGCCCTGTCGTTGTTGCCTTGATGATTCCTCTTGCCAACAACTTGGTGCAATATTTTGTCAACATAGCAGGCGCACCTGAAATGACAAAATGGTCAATGGTCATCGTTTATGCCGTGGCACTTGTGATAATTTTCTTCAAGCCCCAAGGCATATTTGGAAAGAGAATTGCAAAGAAGGTGTAGTATGAATAAATTTCTGTCAAACAAATACGCCTTTTTAGGCAAAGAGCAAAAAGCAAACACCGCTCTCACCAACAAGATGCGCGGTGCTTTGAAGAACTCAACCTGGCAATTCTTGATCTTTGGTGCACTCATTTGCGTCATTGGTTATCTTGCAGTCAACAAGGTCATCCCTTATTCATTGCAGTCAGGTATCGCAACCACACTGGCATATTCAATCGCAGCAATCGGTTTTTGTTTGTTGATGGGCTATTCTGGCCTTGCCTCACTGGGCACAGGCGGATTTATTGGAATCGGCACATATTCGGTTTATTACATTATGAACGAATCAAATATGTCCTTTGCCATCGCAATCATCGTCGCTTTGTTGGTGTCAGTGGTCATCGGCATAATCGTTGGTTTCATTTCACTTAGAATTGAAGGTATCTACCTCTGTATCTTGACACTGGGTCTCAGCGAAATTTTGAGAAACCTGTATATGGCTCTTGAAGATACAATCAAGATTTCAAATTTTGAAATCTTTGGTATGCTGGTCAAAAGACAAAGCTCAATATACATTGTTGCGGTTGTATTGGTCGTGATAATGATCATCACACAAAACCTAATCAACAGCCCCACAGGACGCGCAATGTTGGCAATGAAAAACAGCACCGCAGCAGCACAAGCAATGGGCATCAGTCTTATCAAATATAGACTCCTTGCTTTTGTCATCTGCACCGCATATGCTGCAATTTCTGGCGTTATGCTTATGGTTTGTATGCGTGCAGCAACTGCAAGTGATGGCACAGGCTTTTACGCCCTTATCACATCCCTGAATATTTTGGCGGCGGTCATCATTGGTGGCTACAAATCAATCTGGGGCGCAGTGTTTGGCACGTACATCATGTATGGCTTGCAAACAACTTTGCTCAACAGAATTGAAGTCTTGCAAGAGAACCCTGTCATCATCACTTTTGTGTCAGGTGTTTTGGTCATCTTGGTGGTTATGTTCTATCCCGGTGGCATTGCACAATTGATTTGGGAATTGAAGGGCAAACTCAAAAAATTATTCACAAAGTTGAAGGAGGTGCGTTATGGCAAAGATTTGGGATAAAATCAAACATTCTGCAGAATCCTTCAAGGGCAAAGTCATTTCATTGCCCGAAACAATCAAGACATCTGCGGATAAGATGGTTGTGAGATTCAATCACAAGCAACTGATGAATTTGCGTAGAAACCTTGAATTTGTCAACGTAGAACTGGGCGGTCTTGATGCAAAGTACGACAAAAAAGCGGAAGCAAAAGCAAATGCATTTGTGCGTTCTGCCAACAAAAAGCTGGCAAAGCCTGCCTTTGATGCTTGCGACAAGGAAGAGTATATCAACGCACTCCTTGCAGACAAGATGCAACGCTATGACAAGCGCGCATACATGAGTCATCGTGCAGTCAACCAAAGCACCGCAAGAGCACTGTTCAAAGCAACCGCAAAGGGAGAAGATACCTTAGAAATTCTCGCAAAGCACTTGGAGAAGATGAATTCACTCAGTGCAAAGAGAAGTGCTTTTGAAGAAAAGCTTTCAGCAGAAAAAGAAAAGTTCTTGCTGAACAACTCAACCGCAGATGACACAGCATACGTGACATTGAATGCAACTCTTGAAAAGCAATACGAGGAATCTTGCACCGCAGTCGCAACAAAGCTTGCAGAGGCAAAAGACAAAAAGAGAGCAAAACTCACCGCAAAGGCAGAGAAACTCACCGCAAAAATCGCATCCTTCAAGACAGAAGAGAAGGATAGACAAGGCGTTGCAGACGATGTGGTTTTGAGTGTGAAAAACCTCAAAATGTATTTCGGCGGATTGAAAGCGGTTGACGACCTTACATTTGATGTCAAAAAAGGCGAAGTTTTTGGTCTTATCGGTCCTAACGGTGCAGGCAAGACCACAGTGTTCAACTGCATCACTCGTTTCTACAACGCAACCGGTGGAGATATGCTCTTTGAAAACAAACACGGTGAAGTGGTTGATATGCGTGACTTCAAGGTCCACGATGTCATCCTTCAAGGCATTTCAAGAACTTTCCAAAACATAGAGTTGGTGAAAGAAATCTCAGTCCTTGAAAACCTTCTTGTTGCTTGCACACGTTCATACCGCACAGGCATACTTGCTCACGCAGTAGGACTGCCTCTCCTCAAAAAGGAAGATAGAATCTTCAAGCAAAAGGCTATGGGCATCTTGAAGTTTATGGGCATCGAGAACTATGCTGGCTGGTTGGCAATGGGCCTTCCTTACGGCATCTTGAAAAAGGTTGAAATCGCCCGTGCACTTATGGCAGATCCCAAACTCATCATTATGGACGAGCCCGCAGCAGGTCTAAATGACGCTGAAACCAAGGAGCTCACCGAAACCATCCGCAGAATTCGCGACACATTTGGTGTGACAATCCTTCTTGTTGAACACGACATGGGTCTTGTCATGAATGTCTGTGACACGGTTTGTGCAATTTCATTTGGACAAATGCTTGCAATTGGCACAACAGAAGAAATCCAAAAGAATAAGGCAGTGCAAGAGGCATATCTTGGAGTGGCTGATGATGAAGACTCTGCCACAGAAGAAGAAAATGAACAAGCACCTGTCGCCCCTGAAACCGAAGAAACTGACAAAGGAGGCAACTGATATGAGCGAACTTCTCCAAGTCAAAGGACTGAAACTGAATTACGGCCCTATCACCGCATTGAAAGGCATTGACCTCACCGTTGAAAAGGGACAAATCGTTGCAATCCTCGGTGCAAACGGCGCAGGAAAAACCTCTACACTGAAAGTTATTTCTGGACTTTTGAAGCCTACTGCCGGTGAAATTCTTTTCAACGGAAAGTCAATAGGCGGAAAGCCTGCCTTCAAAATTGCAAAGATGGGCATCATGCAATCTCCCGAAGGCAGACACGTTCTTGTTGGACTCACTGTTGAAGAAAACCTCCGCGTGGGCGCATACAAAATCAAGTCCAAAAAGCAACTGATGGAAAACTTTGAAAGAGTGTATACACTCTTTCCCAGACTGAAAGAAAGAGCAAAGCAACAAGCATCAACCCTGTCTGGCGGTGAGCAACAAATGCTTGCAATCGGCAGAGCGCTGATGGGAAGTCCTGAATTTTTGATTCTTGACGAGCCTTCACTTGGCCTTGCACCTTTGCTCATCAAAGACATCTTCAACACCTTGTTGAAAATAAAGGAAGAGGGCACAACAATCCTTATTGTTGAACAAAACGCCCTTTCAACCTTGAAGATAGCCGACTATGCCTATGTCCTCGAACTTGGCAAGATCAGTATGCACGGAAAAGCAGAAGATCTCATCAAGGACGAAAGACTGATTGCAGCATATCTCGGCGGCTAAACTTGAAACATTTGCATCATTTGTGAGAATGGCAATGTTAATAAAACTAAAAGTAAAAAGATCAAAAGGAGAAATTTATGAAAAAGACAATAATCTCAATGTTGACACTTGTTCTTGCATTGACACTTTGTGTTGGCCTTTTTGTTGGTTGTAATCCCACAGACGGCGACAATGGTCCTAAGCTCAGCACAGAAGTCTGGGAAGGCGATGTGATCTATGTCGGCAACACAGCAGGAACAACAGGCGCACTGGCATCAATCGGTGGCCCCTTCAACCTTGGTATTGAAGCAGCATTTGCAGCTTACAATGCAGCAGGTGGTTTCAACGGCAAGACCGTTGCTCTCAAACACTACGATGACGGTGGCGTTGCAACACAAGCAGTGACCCTCATGGAAAAACTCATCCACGAAGACGAAGTCTTCGCAATCGTTGGCAACTTCGGTTCATACGCAGTTGACGTCAACCTTGAAACCCTCAAGGAAGAAGCAGTTCCCATGATCTATGCAGCAGCAGGCAACAAGACTCTTCTCAATGAAAACGCAACAAGCGATGCAGACAGAGCAATCTTCCCCGTTCAACCTTTGAACCAAACCGAAGGCAGAATGCTCATCCTCCGCGCATTTGCTCCTTTGACAGCAGGCGGTCTCGGTGCAACAAAAGTTGGTGTCGTTTCCAACTCAAATGAAGCATCAGCATCCCTCCTTGCAGGTATCAAGGCAGAAGCAGCAAACCTTCCTGAAGCACAAAGAAACAACATCGTCTATCAAGAAGTCGTCACAACCGACTACTCTGGCGCAATCAATGCTCTCCAAGCAGCAGGCTGCGACACAGTCATCCTCACAGTTATCGGTGCAGACTTCACAACAGCACTCACCACAATGGCAAATGCAAACTACTACTGCAAGGCTCTCACCAGCTACAACAACGCATCAGCAGCAGTGTTCAACGCATCATATGACCTTGACGGTGACGGCAAGACCGAAACCACATTGATGGCAGAACAATATCAACCCGTGTTCTCAAAGATCGCACTCTATGCACAAGCATGGATTGACATCACATCAGCAACCTATCTCTACAGTGATCCCACATCAGCACTCTTCAACACCTACGTGCTTGCAGGTCTCACAAGTAAAGATGCAGAGGGCAACGACTTCATGGCAGGTTTCAACGCAGAATACTGGGTTATCGCAAACAACATCTTCAACTATGCACTCACAGCTGATCCCGCAAATGCATTTGCAATGAGCTATGACGCATACGCACTTGCAGGCTACATCGCAGGCGACCTCTTCTGCAAGGGCCTTGAAGCCCTTGAAGCACAAGGCAAGGAACTCACCAGAGCAAACTATGTTGAAGCAATGGAAAGTGGTGTCATAGATCTCGCACTTGCAGACACAATCTCATTCCAAAACGGTATGAGAGCAGGTGTTGACGCATTCGCACTCACCAGCATTTTCGATATGTTCAACCTCGATGCATCTCTCGGTGGCGGACTCTTCCACTATGCAAATAGTGCAACAATCCACACCCTCACCTCAATGCAAGACTACAGAGATCTTCTTGCAGCATAATAACATCAATTAGTCCCACTTCCGCCAAAGCGGAAGTGGGCAACCACTTCTCACAAAATGAGCTTTGTTTAAGCGCTTAAACAAGTCCCTGCCCCTCTGGGGCAGTGGACGATTGTTTGGATTCATAGCAGTGTGTCTGCCACCATATACCCACAAAGAGTCTTTGAAACCCTTTGTGACGTAAAAGAAATAGAACGCGAAAGCGAATAAGGAGATAAATTATGGCAAAATACGTGAGTATCAACGAAGCACTTGACCTTGTCAAGAGTGGAGATTATATCGTCACAGGTCTTGGCGCAGCAGAAGGCAGAGAATTTATGACCAACCTGCACACAATCGCAGATAGAGTCAAGGACGTCATGGTGTCCAACTGCCTGCCTATGGGCGCATACGAATTTATCGCAAATCCTGCCTACAAGGATTCATTCACAACAGAGGGTTGGTTCTATACACCTTTGCTCAGAAAAGCACAAGCCAACGGCAACGTGTCCTTCATCCCCAACCACCTGCACCTTGCAGCAACAAAGCGTCTTTGCTATCGCACTCCCGACATCTACGTGGGCATCGCATCAATGCCTGACAAACACGGCTACGTGTCATTGTCCACTTCAAACACCTACGAAATGAAGATGATCAAGGCAGCAAAGACAGTCATCCTTGAAATCAATCCCAACGCACCTAGAACCTTTGGTGACGTGCAACTCCACCTTGACGACGTGGACTACGTTGTGGAAGTGGATTATCCTATGCCTGAACTTGCAGACGCAGAGCCCAATGAAAAGGACCTTGCAATCGGCAAAATCATTGCAGGCATGATCAACGACGGCGACTGCATCCAACTTGGCATTGGCGGAATCCCCAACGCAGTTGCAGCAAGCCTTATGGACAAAAAAGACCTTGGCATCCACACCGAAATGCTCACAAGCGGTATGGTGAAGTTGGCAAAGGCAGGCGTCATCACCGGCAAGTGCAAACAAACCCACGTTGGCAAGATGGTTGCAGCATTTGCAATGGGCCCCAAGGAACTTTACGACTATATCGACGACAACCCCTCAGTGGCAATCCTTGACGGTGGCTACGTCAACGATCCCTACGTCATCATGCAAAACGACAACCAAGTGTCAATCAACACAACAATCGAAGTTGACCTCACAGGACAATGCTGTTCAGAAAGCATTGGCTCAAAGCAATTCTCAGGCACAGGCGGTCAATCAGACACAGCAGTTGGCGCACAAAAGTCAAGAAACGGACGTTCAATCATCGCACTGTATTCAACCGCAATGGTCAAGAATCCTGCCACCGGTGAAAGAGAAGAAACCTCAAAAATCGTATGTCAATTGAAGCCCGGCGCAGCAGTGTCCTTGTCAAGAAACGACGTTGACTATCTTGTCACAGAATATGGTTGTGTTGCACTCCGTGGCACAAGCATCAAGGAAAGAGTTGAACGTATCATCTCTGTTGCGCACCCCAAATTCAGAGAAGGACTTAGAGAAGAAGCAGTCCGCCTCGGCATCATCGGCAAATAACAAAATCACAAAAACCGCAGTTTATCTAGACAAAAAAGCGAATTAAACTACGGTTTTTGCAAATTTACAAAGATATAGTGGCTGTCCGCCCAAAAGTGAATTATGGCAGAATTTGTATTTGAAGGCAAAAAAGTATATTACGAAATCCACGGTGAAAAGGGTGAACCCCTTGTGGTGCTCAACGGTATCATGATGTCAACCCTCAGCTGGAAACCCTTCATCAAGGACTTTTCAAAAAACAACGTCCTCATCCTTGTTGACTTCCTTGACCAAGGCAGAAGTGATCGTATGACTGAAAGCTATGACCACTCAATTCAAGTGCGCCTTGTGGATGCTCTTGTGGACGTGCTGCCCTATGACAAGGTCAACGTCATGGGCATTTCCTACGGCGGTGAAATTGCAGTGCAATACGCAGTGGAGCACCCCGACAAAGTGCGCCGTCTTGTCCTTGCCAACACCGCAGGTCGCACCTCAAGCTGGCTCAGAAAAATCGGTGACGGCTGGAATGAGGTGGCAAAACACAAAGACGGCTTTGCCTACTATCTCACCACAATCCCCGTGATTTACTCCACCGAATTCTTTGAAAAGAGAGCAGACTGGATGGACGGCAGAGAAAAGACCTTGAAGGCATACTTCTCCCGTGAAGACGTCCTTGAAGCACTGATCCGCTTGACAGACAGTTCAAGGGACTACGACTATGTGGACAGACTTCACGAAATCACCTGTCCTACACTTGTCATCTCTGCAAGTGAAGACGTCCTAGTGCCTCCCACCGAGCAAATCATACTTCATCAACACATCAAAAACAGTTCATACGTGACCATCAACGGAAGCGGACATGCAAGCATGTATGAAAGCCCCTCCGCCTATGCCGCCCTCACCCTCGGATTCATCAATCTTGACGATGACGGCATCAACGTGTAAAATTGGTGGAAAGGGAAACACAACAAAAACAATATTATCCTAAATAGGAGAAAATTATGGAAAAGAAAACAATTTCAATCGGCAAAGAAACTTTGGCATACGTTGACTGCGGAAAGGGCGACGTCGTCCTTATGATCCACGGCAATATGTCCTCATCAATCCACTTTGAGCCCCTCATTGAACGCTTGAAAGACGACTATCGTTGCGTGGCAGTTGACCTTCGTGGCTTTGGCGATTCATCATACAACAACCGCTTTGACACCCTTGAAGAGTTGGCTGACGACGTCAGCACATTTATTGACGCCCTTGACCTTGGCGCAGTCAATCTTGTTGGTTGGTCAAACGGCGGTGGAGTAGGCCTTAAGCTTTGTGCAAAGTATCCTGAAAAGGTCAAAAAGTTCTTTGACATTGAAGGAGCAGGATTGAAGGGATATCCCGTGTTCAAAAAGGAAAACTTCAAGTCAACTGGCGAGCCTTACGCAAGCAAAGAAGAGATGGCAACTGACCCTCTTCAAGTTGCACCTGTTGTCAATATGTTTGCAAAGGGTGATGCTCCCACAATGACCGCACTTTGGGATATGACCATTTACACCGTTGAAAAGCCCACAAGAGAACAAAGTGAACGTTGGATGGCAGAGACCATGAAGCAACGCAACATTGTTGACCTTGACTGGGCACTGGCAAACCTCAATATGTCCGATGAATACACCCCTTACGGAAAGGGTGATGGCACAATCAAAGACATCAAGTGTCCCGTTGCACTGACAATGGCAGACCACGACAACGTTGTGCCCAACTATATGGTTATGGACAACTACAATGCCCTCGGCGACAAGGCAACACTCATTCCTTACACCGCTTGCGGACACTCACCCATGGTGGATTGCCCCGACAAGGTTGCAGAAGACGTGAGAGTATTCTTCGGCTGAGAACATAACCGCACCAACACAAAGAAATCATTGCAAATGAGCAAATAAAGCGAAAAAGCCACTTAAAGTGGCTTTTTTCGTACAATAAAACCGCCTTTCGGCGGTTTTTTGAGTTGTGTTGTTGTTTTAAACGAATATATTTTAGTGTTTGAACTGGGTGTTGTTTCGGTGCATAAATTGCTTTGTTGGTGTTGTTGACAGTTGTCCTCTTGTTTAATTGTCTGCGATTACAATGAGGAGAGAAGCACCGTGGCGTAGGCGGCGATAGCCTTGCCGTCACCGATTTCACCCACTTGCTCGTTGGTGGTTGCAGCAATACCAACACACTCCACAGGCACGCCTAGGCGCGCGCAGGTGCGGGCGCGCATTTCATTAATATAGGGGGCAAGTTTAGGATTTTCTGCAATGACGGTTGTGGTGACGTTTTCCACCTTGTATCCTTTCTTGTGGCAGATGTCCATGACGATGTCAAGGAGAAGCATGCTGTCCACGTCGTCGTACCTAGTGTCGTCAACGGGGAAGTGATGACCTATGTCCTTTTCACCCAGGGCGGACAAGATTGCATCCATAATTGCGTGGATAGGCACGTCGCCGTCACTGTGGGCAACAAGGGAGTAAGGACAGGGGATTTTCACCCCAAAGAGGGTGATTCCGTCTCCTTTTTCAAGGCGGTGGATGTCATATCCTGAGCCAACTCTGTTCATGACAATATCACCTTTGTGGGTGATTTTGCGGTTGTTTTTGTCACCTTCAACGTGGGCAATTTCACCTTGATAGAATCCCTGAATTGTGGCAAGGTCATCAAGGGCAGAGGTGGTTGTTTTTGAATATGCGGTTTCAAAAACCGCCCTGTCAAACCCCATAGGGGTTTGTATGCCTCTATAGTGATTGCGGTCAACGGATTTGACGCCATCAGTGACGAGAGCGATGTTGTCCACCAAATTCACAAGGGGCACTGCCACTTTGTGTGTGTCAAGTGATGACAAGATTCGACCGATTAGTTCGCCTGAAACAAAGGGTCTTGCGCCATCGTGGACAAGGACGTGGGTGCAGCCGTCAGTGAGAGAGCGCATAGCGTTTTTCACGGTTTCTGTGCGACTGTTTCCACCTATTGCGAAGGTGATGCGGTGGTCCTCGTCAAGGTGCAAAATGCTCATCCAAGACGCCAACTCGTCAAAGTATGAGTTGTGGGTTGCCACGATGATTTTGGTCACTTCGTCGTATGCAAGAAAGGGGGTGATAGCCTCGGTGAGGACACAACCCTTGCCACATCTTGCAAAAAGCTTATTTTCCTTGCCGTAGCGTTGACTTTCGCCTGCGGCAGCGATGATAACGTTGACTGATTTCATAAAAACTCCTACTGATAGGATATACTTTTCTTGCCGATAGGTCAAGACAAAACCTTAAAACCGCCCTTTTTCAATGAAAAGCACCCTAATGGGTGTTGAATTGTATATTGACAGTGTAGGGCGGTGAGGGTATAATTTATTTGCAATAAATTCTTAGGAGCAAATTATGAAATTTAACGTTAGCCTTTCAGATTGCGAAAAATCTATTGCAATCAATGCTACACTGGTTGCGTTTTCGGCAGTGGTAGCGATTGTTCTTGCGGTTTTTTTGGCAATGCTGCACGCCGCCTTTGCATTGGCATTGCTTGTATATGCAGCGATTAAACTTGATAGGGCGGTTGCAATCAAAAAAGAAATCCTTGCAGATGAATCGGCTCCTTTACACGAGATTTTGCTGAGAGAATCCTCAAAATCAATAGGCGCCAGCTCATTTTTGCTTGCAAGTTTTACAATTCTTGCCATTGTCAACTTCATTTGTATGAGTTGGTTTATAGGCATTTTTTGCCTTGCCTTAATCGTTTATGGGGCTATCGAGTTGAGTGTTGTTGTGTCAATGCGCAACATATATATCAAAAATGACGATCAAGACAAAATGACAAAAATCGTCATCAATGATTGCACGGAAAGAACGGTGGGCGCAACAGCGACATTGTTGGCTATGTCTGTGGCTATATTTATCGAGGGTGTCTTTGCGCTTGCTGTGTTGGGAGACAACAAAATAGACTTCTTCTTTGTTGAAACAATGGTGGCAAACGCTGTGTTCACGCTACTTCATGCAATAATGTTCATCTATGCTGCCGTTGAGCTTGCAATGGCAGACAAAGCAAAGAAAAACTATGCTCGCCAAGCAAAGGCACAATTAGAAGCCCCAGAGGTTTTGGAAGAAGTGCCCGTAGAGCAGGCAGTGTAAGACGATTTGACAAAAGAAAAACCGCCTAGATTGGCGGTTTTTTTTGTTGGGATTTTTGGGGGAAGTGGGTGGAAAAACAAGGTTTCTGCGGTCATTCTATGACGCGATACATTGTTTCTGCCGATTGCTTTGTTTGTTTTTCGTTGACGTCAAGCACCTCAAAACGGAGAGTATTGTTGCCAAAAGACACGGTGACGACGTCGCCGATTTTGACGTCTTTTGAGGGTTTTGCCACTTTTCCGTTTATTTCAATACGACCGCCGTCACAGGCATCTGCCGCCACTGAGCGACGTTTTATCACTCTTGAAACCTTCAAAAATTTGTCGATTCTCATATTATTTTCTCCATTTGAAAAGAATTTTTTGTCCCATTTTGCCGAAAAATCTGGTGTTTTTTGCGCCCATTTTTAGCCTATAAAATAGGCAAAATACTTTACGCGCGCACTTGACAACCTTGAAAATTACTGCTAAAATAGGAAAATGCGCCGATTATGCGGTTTCCTGCCCCTGAAATCTCAATTTTTGGGGGTAGGGGGTTATAAATAACACAATCAGTATAGCGCACAGCAACAAAAAACACAACTCTTTCCGAAGAAAACTCATTTTCAAAAAATTTTTTTTCGGGAAGTCAAATGGTAATTTTTTTCAAGGAGTGAAGCATGTCCCAACAAAGATTTCACAAAGTAATGTACGGCACAACTGAAAGAAACTCATTTTCACGTATCAACGATGAAAAGATTCTCCCCATTCCGTACCTTATCGAGTTGCAAAGAAGTTCCTATGCAAACTTCATTGACGCAGGCATCGCAGATGTGTTGAAAGAATATTCACCCATCAACGATTTCTCCGGCAGATTGAAACTGGAATTTCTCTCCCACAGCCTGAACGGCAATCCTAAGTATTCCGTCAAGGAATGCAAGGACCGTGACACCACTTACGCAGTTCCTCTCCGTGTCAAAGCGAGATTGACCAACAACGAAACTGGCGAAGTTGTGGAACAAGAAGTGTTCATGGGTGATTTCCCTCTCATGACAGAAGCAGGCTCATTTGTCATCAACGGTGCAGAACGTGTCATCGTCAGCCAACTTGTCAGAAGCCCCGGCGTCTACAACGACCAAGCAGCAGACAAAAACGGCGTGCCTCGTTATGCAACCACAGTCATCCCCAACCGTGGCGCATGGCTGGAATTTGAACAAGACTCCAACGACATTTCATGGGTCCACGTTGACCGCAACCGTAAGATCACCACAACAACCTTGTTGCGTGCTCTGGGCTACGGCACAGACCAAGAACTCATCGACCTCTTTGGCGGAGATGAAATGATCGCAATCACCTGCAACAAGGACACCGCATGCAAGAGCGAAGAACAAGGCAAGATCGACCTGTTCAAGCGTATGCGTCCGGGCGAAGTCCCCACCACTGAAGGTGCAAACATCCTCATCAACAACCTGTTCTATGACGGCAAGAAATATGAACTTGGCAGAGTTGGCAGATACAAGTACAACAAGAAACTTGCACTTGCAACTCGTATTGCAGGCAACGTTGCAGCAGAAGACGTGGTGAACGAAGACGGCGAAATCCTGGTGGCAAAAGGCGAAAAGATTTCACTTGAAACCGCAAACAAGATCCAAAACAGCGGCATCAACGTGGTCTATCTTGCATACACCGATGAAGACGGCACAGCAAGATCCTACAAGTGCATCGGCAACAACACCGTTGACCTTGACGCATTTGTCAACGTCAACCCCAGAGAAATCGGCGTTCTTGAAAAGGTCTACTATCCTGAACTCAAGGCCCTCATGGATGAAATCACCGATGAAAAGGAACTTATCCTTGCAATCCAAGCAGACCTTGACAAGCTTGTCTACAAGCACATTACTCTCGACGACATCGTGTCAACCGTCAGCTACAACCTCGGTCTTAGATACGGCTTTGGCACTTGCGACGACATCGACCACCTTGGCAACCGTCGTGTCCGTGCAGTTGGCGAACTTCTCCAAAATCAATTCCGCATCGGTATCAGCCGTCTTGAAAGAGTCATCAAAGAAAGAATGGCTTCCGCACAAGAAAATGCAGAAATCACTCCTCAAACTCTCATAAATATCCGTCCTGTCACCAGCGCAGTGAGGGAATTCTTTGGTTCATCACAACTCTCGCAATTTATGGACCAACCCAACCCCATCGCAGAACTCACCCACAAGCGTAAGCTTTCCGCACTCGGCCCCGGCGGTTTGAACAGAGAACGCGCAAGCTTCGACGTCCGTGACGTTCACTATACACACTATGGTCGTCTGTGTCCTATCGAAACTCCTGAAGGACAAAACATCGGTCTTATCTCATCACTGTCAGCATACGCAAGAGTCAATGAGTATGGCTTCATCGAAACACCTTATCGCAGAGTTGACAAGGAAACAGGCAAGGTGACTGACGAAGTCGTCTATATGACCGCAGATGAAGAAGATAAGTACACCGTGGCACAAGCCAACGAGCCTCTTGATGAAAACGGATGCTTTGCAAACGCCCGTGTCAACTGCCGTAGACGTGACGAAATCAACGCATATCCCAAGGCAGAAGTTGACTTCATGGACGTCAGCCCCAAGCAACTTGTTTCAATTGCAACGGCCCTCATCCCCTTCCTTGAAAACGATGACACCAACCGTGCACTTATGGGTTCAAACATGCAACGTCAAGGAGTGCCTCTCCTCCGTCCTCAAGCACCTATGATTGCAACAGGCGTTGAGCACCGCATCGCATACGACAGTGGCGTCCTCAAGATTGCAAAGAACGACGGCTTTGTCAAGTACGTCGACAGCGATAAGATCGTCATTGAAGAAACAGACGGCAACGAAACAACCTACACACTTTCCAAGTTTGAAAGAAGCAACCAATCAACCTGCATCAATCAACATCCTATCGTCAAGAAGGGTGACAAAGTTGTTGGACCTAAGTACGATGAAAACGGCGTGCTTATCAGTGAAGGCACAGTCCTCGCAGACGGCCCTGCAACCGACCAAGGTGAACTTGCTCTCGGCAGAAATATGCTGGTTGCATTTATGAACTGGGAAGGCTACAACTATGAAGACGCAGTCCTCATCAGTGAAGACCTTGTAAAAGAAGACCTCTACACTTCAATCCACATTGAAGAACACGAAATCGAAGCACGTGACACCAAACTCGGTGAAGAACTCATCACCCGTGACATCCCCAACCTCAGCGAAGACGCACTCCGCAACCTTGATGAAGATGGTATCGTCAGAGTGGGCGCAGAAGTCAGAGCAGGGGACATCCTCGTTGGTAAGGTCACTCCCAAGGGCGAAACAGAACTCACACCCGAAGAAAGATTGCTCCGCGCAATCTTCGGCGAAAAGGTCAGAGAAGTCCGTGACACATCACTCCGCGTGCCCAATGGCGAAGACGGTATCGTTGTGGACGTCAAGATCTTCACAAGAAAGAATCGTGATGAATTGAGCCCCGGCGTCAACAAGCTGGTCCGCGTGTACATCGCACAAAAGAGAAAGATCTCCGTGGGTGACAAGATGGCAGGTCGTCACGGAAACAAGGGTGTTATCTCCCGCGTTCTCCCCAGAGAAGATATGCCTTTCATGGCAGATGGCACTCCCATCCAAATCGTACTTAACCCCCTCGGCGTGCCTTCACGTATGAACATCGGTCAAGTGCTGGAAGTCCACCTCGGTCTTGTGGCAAATATGCTTGGCATCAAGATCAGCACCCCCGTCTTTGACGGCGCAAATGAACAAGACATCAGACAACTCTTCAGCGAAAACGGTCTTGTCAACAGCAATGGTAAGGTTGACGGAAAGATCCAACTCTTCGACGGACGTACTGGTGAACCTTTTGAAAACCCCGTGACAGTCGGTTATATGTACTACCTCAAACTGCATCACCTGGTTGACGACAAGATCCACGCAAGAAGCACCGGTCCTTACAGCTTGGTCACACAACAACCTCTCGGTGGTAAGGCACAATTCGGCGGACAACGTTTCGGTGAAATGGAAGTCTGGGCACTGGAAGCATACGGCGCAGCAAATATGCTCCAAGAAATCCTCACAGTCAAGTCAGACGACACCATCGGTCGTGTCAAGACATATGAATCAATCGTCAAGGGCAACAACATCTCCGAGCCCGGCATCCCTGAATCATTTAAGGTTCTCGTCAAGGAACTCCAATCACTGGGTCTTGACGTCAAGGTGCTCACTGACGAACACGATGAAATCAAACTCCGTGAAGCAGATGAAGATATGGACTTCGAATCCTCTGTCATCAAGAAGGATGAAGAGCTCAAAGAAGTTGACATCTTTGAAGGCGGCAACATCTTCGAAAACTTCAAGACTGAAGGATCCGCATTTGACAATCTCTTCGACACAGCAAAAGATGATGACGACGACATTTTCAGCGCACTCACTAAGGGCACTGTGGACGTCAACGACATCTTCGGCCTTGGCGGCGGAAACGACGAGGAATAGGAGGTAAATTATGTACGAACTGAGCAATTTTGATTCAATCCAAATCGGCATTGCTTCACCTGAAAAGATCAGAGAATGGTCACACGGTGAAGTCACAAAGCCCGAAACCATAAACTACCGCACACAAAAACCCGAAAAGGATGGCCTTTTCTGCGAAAAAATCTTTGGACCTACACGTGACTGGGAATGCCACTGCGGTCGCTATAAGAGAATCCGCTACAAGGGTGTCGTCTGCGAAAAGTGCGGCGTTGAAGTGACAAAGAGCAAAGTGCGTCGTGAAAGAATGGGACACATTGAACTTGCAACTCCCGTTTCACACATCTGGTATTTCCGTGGTGTGCCTTCACGCATCAGCCTCCTCCTTGACATTTCCCCTAAGGATCTTGAACAAGTCCTTTACTTTGTCAACCACATCGTCCTCGATGCAGGTCAAGTCACAGAACTCACAAAGAAACAAGTTGTTTCTGACAGAGAGTATCGTGAACTTATGGAAAAATATGACAGCGAAACCTTCAAGACTCTCCGTGTCGGTATGGGCGCAGAAGCCATCAAGGAACTCCTTATGGAAATCGACCTTGACAAGGACAGCAAGGAACTCAAAGAAATCGTTGAAAACAGCGTTGGACAAAAGCGTCTCCGCGCAGTGAAGCGCCTTGAAATCGTTGAAGCATTCCGTCTCAGTGGCAACCGCCCTGAATGGATGATCCTCGACGTGCTTCCCGTCCTTCCTCCCGATCTCCGTCCTATGGTTCAACTTGACGGTGGCCGTTTTGCAACAAGTGACCTCAATGATCTCTATCGCAGAGTCATCAACCGCAACAACCGCCTCAAAAAGTTGAAGGAAATCGGCGCACCCGACATCATCGTCCGCAATGAAAAGCGTATGCTCCAAGAAGCAGTTGACGCACTCATCGACAATGGCCGTCGTGGTAAGGCAGTCAGTGGCCCCGGCAACAGAGACCTCAAATCACTCTCTGGTATGCTCCGTGGTAAGCAAGGTCGCTTTAGACAAAACCTCCTTGGCAAACGTGTTGACTATTCAGGTCGTTCAGTTATCGTTGTCGGTCCTGAACTGAAACTGTATCAATGCGGTCTTCCTAAGGAAATGGCACTTGAACTCTTCAAGCCCTTCATCATGAAGAAACTTGTTGAACAAAACCTCTGCCACAACATCAAGAGCGCAAAGCGCTTTGTTGACACAGGCAAACACCAAGTTTGGGATATCCTTGAAGAGATCATCAAAGATCACCCCGTTCTCCTCAACCGTGCTCCTACGCTTCACCGTCTTGGTATCCAAGCATTCGAGCCCGTCCTTGTTGAAGGCAGAGCAATCAAACTCCACCCCCTTGCATGTACAGCATTCAACGCTGACTTCGACGGCGACCAAATGGCAGTCCACGTTCCTCTTTCAATTGAGGCACAAGTTGAAGCAAGAATCTTGATGCTTTGTACAAACAACATCTTGAAGTTGTCAGACGGCAGACCTATCGTGTCACCTGCACAAGATATGGTCATTGGTTCTTACTATCTCACCATCGTCCGCCCCGGCGGTCTTGGCGAAGGCAAGATCTTCAGCTCATTTGACGAAGCAATGATGGCATATCAATGCGGAGAAATCACAGCACAATCACTGGTCTATATCCGCACACCTTACGTCAAGGCAGACGGCACAACCGCAACCAAGCTGCTCCACACCACAGTGGGTCGTTGCATCTTCAACTCAAACCTCCCTCAAGACCTCCACTTCATCAACAGAGATGACGAATCACTTGCAGGCGAACTTGAACTGAACGGCATCCTCGGCGTCAACTGCCTCATCGACCAAAAACAACTCAACGCACTTGCCGGCACAACAGACCTTGCAGAAATCAAAGCAATCGTCCGTCGTCCTGAACTCAAGGACAGCGATGCACAAAAGATCGTTGACCTCATCAAGGACGCAGTGGCAAAGGGTGTTGACGTCAATGGTGAAGAAGTCCGCGAAAAGACTTTGCTCCGCAAGGCAATCCAAAAGGTCCTTGGCGAAAAGGCAATCGCAATCGGCAAGAAACAACTTTCACTCATCGTTGACAACTGCTTCAAATATCACGGTGCAACCGAAACTGCAAACACCCTCGACCTTATCAAGGCACTGGGCTACAAGTATTCAACTCTTGGCGCAGTGACAACAAGTGTCTTTGATATGCACGTGCCCGCGAATAAGAAACAAGTTATTGAAGAGGCAGAAAAGAAAGTCATCAATATTGAACGTAATTTCGCCCGTGGTATCGTCACCGACGAAGAACGTTATCAAACAGTCATCAAAATTTGGAAAGAAGCAACAGACGCAGTCACAGAACACCTGGTTGACGGTCTTGACGATTTCAACCCCATTTGGATGATGGCAAACTCTGGTGCTCGTGGTAATATGTCACAGATCCGTCAGCTTGCTGGTATGCGTGGCTTGATGGCCAACCCTAAGGGCGAAACCATCGAACTCCCTGTCCGTGCAAACTTCCGTGAAGGCCTTTCAGTTTTGGAATACTTCATTTCATCACACGGTGGCCGTAAAGGTCTTGCAGATACAGCACTTAAGACCGCTGACTCAGGTTATCTTACCCGTCGTCTCGTCGACGTCTCACACGCAGTTATCGTCCGCGAACAAGACTGTGGTGACACAAAGGGCTCAAGAGTCACTCCTATCATGGACGGTAAGACTGTCATCGAAACTCTGGCAGACAGAATCGCAGGCAGATACGCAATGGAAGACATCGTTGATCCTTTCACCGGCGAAGTCCTCTGCGAAGCAGACACCATGATCTCAACCGACCAAGCAAAGGCCATCGACAAGGCTCTCACCAAGAAGTGGGAAAGCGACGGCTCAAATCTCCACAAACTGCCCACAGTCCATATCCGCTCAGTCCTCACCTGTAAGACAAAGAACGGCGTGTGCGCAAAGTGCTACGGCAAGAATATGGCAAGTGGCAACCCCGTTAAGCTTGGTGAAGCAGTTGGTATCATCGCAGCACAATCAATCGGTGAACCTGGTACACAGCTCACAATGAGAACCTTCCACACCGGCGGTGTTGCAACAGGCGACGACATCACTCAAGGTTTGCCTCGTGTTGAAGAACTATTCGAAGCACGCAAACCTAAGGGACAAGCAATCATCACCGAAAACAAGGGCGCAGTCACCATCAGCGACGACAATCGTAAGATCACCGTCACAGGCGACGACGAAAGAGTCTATGACATCCCCTACGGCGCAAAACTCAAGGTTGAAAACGGCGAAATCATTGATGCAGGTGATCCTCTCACCAGCGGTTCAATTGATCCTCAAGCAATGCTCCGAGCAAAGGGCGTCAACGGCGTTCAAGAATATCTTGCAAAAGAAGTTCAAGCAACCTATCGTCTCAGTGGTGTTGAAATCAACGACAAGCACATCGAAGTCATCGTCCGTCAAATGCTCCGCAAGGTCCGCATCGAAGACCAAGGTGACACCAATATGCTCCCCGGCACCCTCGTCGACATCTTCACATACGAAGAAGAAAACGAAAAGGCCCTTGAAAACGGCGGTGTCCCTGCAAGCGCAAAGAGAACACTTCTCGGCATCACAAAGGCAGCACTTGCAACTGAATCCTTCTTGTCAGCAGCATCCTTCCAAGAAACCACAAGAGTTCTTGCAGACGCTGCAATCAAGAACAAGATTGACCCCCTCATCGGTCTTAAGGAAAACGTCATCATCGGCAAACTTATCCCTGCAGGCACTGGCATGAAGATCTACAAGGACATCACAACCGTCCCCGCAGAAACAGACAACGACATTATTTAATTATGGACAAAAGATTTTTCACTTCCGAAAGTGTGACGGAAGGACATCCTGACAAGGTTTGCGACCAAATCGCAGACGCCATCCTTGACGACATCTACACAGAGGATCCCTCTGCAAGAGTCGCCATTGAAGTCTGTGCCACAACAGGCATGGTCATGGTATTCGGTGAAGTCACCACAAGCCATTATTCTGACATCCCCTCAATCGTGAGGGGTGTCATCAAGGATATCGGCTATGATGACAGCTCACTGGGTTTCGACTACAAAACTTGTGCAGTCCTTTCTTCTCTTGACGAACAATCTCCCGACATCGCAATGGGTGTCAACACCGCAACAGACAGCGGCAGTGAAGAGGATGAATTTGAAATGCAAGGCGCAGGCGACCAAGGCATGATGTTTGGCTACGCCTCAGACGAAACAGAGGAACTTATGCCTCTGCCTATCGTCCTTGCTCACGCACTTACTTTCCGCCTTACAGAGGCCAGAAAGAACGGCGAAATCGACTATCTCCGCCCCGACGGAAAAGCACAAGTCACCGTTGAATACATTGACGGAGTGCCCGAAAGAGTGGACACAGTCGTTGTGTCAACACAACACGCAGAAGACGTGGATATGGCAGTCCTTGAAAATGACATCATTGAAAAGGTCATCAAAAAGGCAATCCCCACCCACTATTTTGACGATGACACAAAGATTTACGTCAATCCCACAGGCAGATTTGTGGTGGGTGGTCCTGCAGGCGACAGCGGTGTCACAGGCAGAAAAATCATCGTCGACACCTACGGCGGAATGTGCCGTCACGGCGGTGGCGCACTCAGTGGCAAAGACCCCAGCAAGGTGGACAGAAGTGGCTTGTATATGACAAGATACATCTGCAAGAACCTTGTTGCAGCAGGTGTTGCAAGACGTGTTGAAGTGCAAGTGGCATACGCCATCGGCATGTCACATCCCGTTGCAGTGTATGCAGACAGCTACGGCACTGGCGTGGTGTCAGACGACAAAATCGTGGACATCATCAATGAAGTGTTTGACCTCCGTCCTCGCGCAATCATCAAGAAGTTGGGCCTTGACAGACCCATCTATCGTGCAAGCGCAAACTACGGTCATCTTGGACGCGAAGTGTTCCCTTGGGAGAAACTTGACAAGGTCGAAGAAATCAAAGCAGCACTTCAAAGAATATGACACAAATGACAAAAACAAGGGTTTAACCTTGTTTTTTCATATACAAAACCCTTGATTTTGGCAACATAAAGCCAAAAATACAACAAACAAAACTACACCAAAAAGGCGAATATGGAACTACGTGGCGAAGTCAAAACCGTAATATTCAGAAGTGAAGACACTGGTTATACTGTCCTCGATATGAGGGTGGAAACCAGCATCTTTACTGTTGTCGGCATTTTTCCGCCCGTCAGCGAAGGACAAAATATCCGCGTTGAAGGCAAGTTCCAGACCAAGACTGTCTATGGCAGACAGTTCTTTGCGGACAAGATTTATTTGTCCGCCCCCTCAAAGGTTGAGGGGATAAAACGTTTCCTTGGCAGTGGACTCATTCACGGCCTTGGCCCTGTCACCGCAGAGGCAATCGTAGACAGATTTGGCGTCAAATCTCTTGAAATGATGAAGTACCCTATGGAGCTGAGCAAGGTGAGAGGAATTTCCCTTCGCCGTGCAACAGAGTTTGGCATGGAGTACACCAAGATTATGCGCATGCAGGATTCAATCGTGTTTTTGCAAGAGTTGGGCATCAGCATAAACTTGGCTCTCAAAATCTATCGCGTCTACGAGGACAAAACCGAGGACTTTGTCCGCAAAAACCCCTATATGCTTGTTGATGACATTGACGGCGTTGGTTTTGCAACAGCGGATAGAATTGCAGGGGAGTTGGGTATTGCAAAGGACAGCGACTATCGTATTTCTGCAGGTGTCATACACGTGCTGAAAGAGGGCGCATCAAGAGGAGGTCACACGTATCTCCCTGAAAACGAACTTTTCACCGCAGTGTTTGACCTGTTGCGCCTTGACTCAGACAACCCCGATGAGCGCATAAAGGACAACGTAGAAGATATGGTGCTCTTTGGTGACATAGTCCGCTATGACACAGGAGAGCACAGTGCAATAGCACTGAAATCCAACTTCCGCACAGAGGAGAGCATTGCTCGCCGCCTCATCACCTTGCAAGCAAGGACAGCAGATTTCCGTGTTGACGTGAAAGATGCAGTCAAACGCTTTGAAGAGGAGGCAGGTTTCACCCTGCACCCCAACCAAGTTGAAGCAGTGAGAGAGGCCGTTGAAAACGGCGTGCAAATTGTCACAGGCGGCCCCGGCACAGGCAAAACCACCATTGTCAAGTGCATATTGCACCTCTTCAAAAACCTTGGACAAAGGGTTGCACTTTGCGCCCCTACTGGCAGAGCGGCAAAACGCCTTAGTGAAGCCACCGGAGAAGAAGCAAAGACAATCCACCGTCTTCTTGACCTTGACTACAAGGACGGACAAGGTTGCTTCACCTACAACGACCAAACTCGTCTCCCTGTTGACGTTGTCATCGTGGATGAAATGAGTATGGTTGATGAATACGCCTTCAACGCCCTTGTCAAAGCCATCAACAACGGCGCAAGACTTGTGCTTGTTGGCGACAAGGACCAACTTGCCTCAGTGGGCGCAGGCAACGTGCTTGGTGACCTCATAGGCTGTGGACGTTTCCCCGTCAGTTATCTCACCCAGATTTATCGTCAAAGTGAGGACAGCCACATCATACCCAACGCCCACAAAATCAACAACGGTGAAATGCCCACAATGGACAACAGAAGCCGTGACTTCTTCTTTGAAGAAAAGGGGAGCGCAGAAGAAATTGCAAGGACAACCATTGACCTTGTCACAAAGCGTCTTCCTAATTATCTCAACGTACGCCCTGAGGAAATCCAAGTGCTTTGCCCTATGAAGCGTGGGGCCGCAGGCATATACAATCTCAACAGATATTTGCAAAACGCACTGAATCCTGCCAGCAAGGAAAAGAAGGAATTTAGGTGCGGAGAGTTTGTCTTCCGTGAGGGTGACAAGGTCATGCAAATGCAAAACAACTATCAACAAGAATGGACTCAAACCGTGGGCTTCCGTGTTGAAAGAGGCATGGGCGTGTACAATGGCGACATAGGAGTCATTGAAAGCATCAATATGCAGATTATGCAGTTTATCGTGCGTTTTGATGATGATAAAGTGGCGATTTATCAATATGCAGACGCTGAGCAACTTGCTCTTGCATACGCCGTCACCATACACAAATCACAGGGCAGTGAGTTTGATGCAGTGGTCATAGCCCTTGACGCCAACTATATGTTGCAGTCAAGAAACTTGCTCTACACAGCAGTCACAAGAGCCAAAAAACTGGTGGTGATTGCAGGAAGCAAAGCCACTGTTGGACGTATGGTCAAAAACAATGAAACTGCAAAAAGATACTCCCTTCTTGTCAACCTCATTGACGATGAAGTCAGTGGCAAGCATCAAAGATGAACAAGGCGGAGTTGAAAGAAAAGTTGCGTCAGTGGTTTAAGGGCTTGCCTGAAAAGATGAAGGACGCCCTATATCCCGAGGGCATCACTTGCGATATATGCGGAGATGAACTTGTGGCGGAAACCAGATATCATCTCTGTGCAAAATGCACCGAGGAAATGCCTTTCATCGGCGACCACATTTGTCTTGACTGCGGCGTGCAGATTGACAACGAGGCAGACTACTGCGACAGGTGTCAACGCTCTCACGGAGTGTACAAGCTGAACCGCTCACCTCTCATCTATGACGGCAAGGCAAGAGAGATGGTCCACGCACTGAAATTCGGCGGAAAGAAATATCTTGTCACCACAATCGGTGCAATGATGGCTGACACCTACATCAAACACAACATGCAAGGGGAAATCATCGTTCCTGTGCCTATGACAGACAAGGAGAAAAGAAAGCGTGGCTTCAACCAAGCGGAACTTCTAGCCTACGAAGTGGGCAAACGCCTTGACATCCCTGTCCTGCCAGCACTGGCAAAAGTGAAGGAAACCTCACAACAAAAGGAATTGTCCGGAAAGGAGCGCGCAGAAAACTTGTCAAAGGCCTTTGAGGTGGTCTATCCTCAGGTGAAGGACAGAAAAATCCTTCTCATTGACGACATCTTCACCACAGGCACAACCGTCAACGAGTGCTCAAAGGTGCTTTTGAAGGCAAAGTGCAAAGAGGTCAGCGTGCTCACCGCTTGCATAACAAAACTGAAACCCCTTATGGAATAACCGAGGATTTGTTTTGGAAAAATTAAATCCTAGGCAAAAATCATTAGACGAAGGTCTAAAAAGATTAAGGTTATTTCAACAAAGTGTATTAAAATGAATATAAACGCATAACGCGTGTCCGCATAGGCGGAATATAAGGAGAAAAATGGCATCCATTTTCAACGAAAACGAAAGAAAACTTCGCAAAATCAAAAAGATTGCAATGAAGATTGACAGTCTTGCCGACACTTACAAGGCACTGACTGACGAAGAACTGACCGCAAAGACGGCAGAGTTTAAGGCGCGCCTTGAAAAGGGTGAGAGCCTTGACAGTTTGCTTGTTGAAGCATTTGCAACAGTCCGCGAAGCAGCGGCCCGTGTCCTTGGCATGCGCCCCTACTTTGTCCAACTTATGGGCGGTATTGCCCTCCATCAAGGACGTATTGCAGAAATGGGCACTGGTGAAGGTAAAACCCTTGTGGCAACTCTCCCTAGCTATCTCAACGCACTGACAGGCAAGGGTGTCCACGTGGTCACCGTCAACGACTATCTTGCAGAACGTGACGCCGCCTGGATGGGCAAGGTGCACCGCTTCCTCGGTTTGACAGTTGGCGTCATCCTCCCCTCAATGCGTAACGATGAAAAGCAAAAGGCATATGCCTGCGACATTTGCTACTGCACCAACAACGAACTTGGCTTTGACTTCCTCCGCGACAATATGGTGGTGGAAAAGAGAGCAAAGGTGCAAAGAGAACTGAACTTTGCCATCGTCGACGAAGTGGACTCAATCCTCATTGACGAAGCGCGTACACCTCTCATCATTTCAGGCAGGGGCGGAAAGTCCAGTGAAATGTACAAGACCGCAGACGCATTTGCTCGCACAGTCCGTGAAAACGACGACTTTACCATTGAAGAAAAGGAAAAGGCGATTATGCTCACCGACGAGGGCGTGAAGAAGGCGGAAAAATATTTCAAACTTGACAACCTCACCGATATAAACAACACCGACCTCTATCATCATATCAAGCAAGCCTTGAAGGCTCACTATATGATGAAACGCGACCGCGACTATATCGTCAATGACGGCGAAGTGCTCATTGTTGATGAATTCACGGGCCGTGTCATGATAGGCAGAAGATACAACGAAGGCTTGCACCAAGCAATCGAAGCAAAGGAAAGAGTGGTCATCCGCAGTGAAAACAAAACTCTTGCCACAATCACCTTCCAAAACTTCTTCCGTATGTATGCAAAGCTTAGCGGTATGACTGGTACAGCCAAAACCGAAGAGGACGAATTTGAAGGAATCTACCGCCTTGACGTTGTGCAAATCCCTCCCAACAGACCTTCACAAAGAAAGGACGAAAACGACAAGATTTACACAAAGGAATCTGGCAAAATCACCGCAATCGTTGAGGATATCCTTGAATGCCACAAGACGGGACAACCTGTCCTTGTTGGCACGGTCAGCGTTGAAAAATCTGAAGAACTCAGCGCAATTTTGAAGCGTAAGGGCATACCCCACAACGTTTTGAACGCAAAATATCACAAACAAGAGGCAGAAATCGTTGCTCAAGCAGGCAAAGAGGGTATGATCACCATCGCCACCAACATGGCAGGCCGTGGTACAGACATTATGCTGGGTGGCAACGCCGAATTCCAAGCAAAGAAAAAGATGGAAAAGGACGGCTATCCTCTTGATATTATCGAAATGGCAACTTCACCTCACGCCTACGATGACGAAAAGGTGAAAGAGGCAAAGAAAGTCTATCTCCACCACTATGAAGCATTCAAAAAGCAATGTGACGTGGAAAAGGAAAAGGTGGTTGCTCTCGGCGGACTTCGTATCATCGGCACAGAAAGACACGAAAGCAGACGTATTGACAACCAACTTCGCGGACGTAGCGGACGTCAAGGCGACCTCGGTGAAACCGTTTTCTACATTTCAATGGAAGACGACGTGTCCCGTATCTTTGGCGGGGACAAGATGAAGTCTATTGCAACGGCAATGAATTTCCCTGATGACGAGCCTATTGCCAACAGCATCATCTCAAAGCAAGTTGAAAGAGCACAACGTGTGGTTGAAGGCAGAAACTTCTCAATAAGAAAGCAAGTCCTTGCCTACGACGACGTTATGAACGCACAACGTGAACTCATCTACAAGGAAAGAGGCAAAGTCCTTGACGGACTTGACGTCCACGATCAAATCCTTGATATGATTGACGATCTGGCAGAGGAAATCATCGGCTACTATGCGGACTACAAAACCGATTTCCAAACTTGGGATTACGAGGCCTTCAACAACTCCCTTGAACAACGTATGCTCCCCAAGGGATCAAACGTGGTCACCCCTGAACTTTGCTCTGCTTACGACGTGTACAAGATCAAGGAAGCAGTCCTTGCCGTGGCACTGAAAGACTATGAAGCAAAGATTGCTCGCCTCAAAGAAGACGGCCTTGACTTTGGCGACTTTGAGCGTCTTGTCCTCCTCAAAACAGTTGATGCAAAGTGGATGGATCACATCGATGCAATGGATGCTCTCCGCAAAGGTATCGGCCTTAGAGGATATGGCCAACGTGATCCCGTCCTTGCATATCGTCAAGAGGGTTGGGATATGTTTGATGACATGGTCAGCCGTATTCACAGCGAAACAGCATCAATCCTTTTGAAGGTGCAAATTGAAAAACGTGAAGACGGATCAACCAGCGCAAAGCAACAAATTGCAGCCGCATCAAAGACAGTGCGCAACACCGAACAAAAGGTGGGACGCAATGATCCGTGCCCTTGCGGAAGCGGACTTAAATATAAAAACTGCTGTGGCAAAAAGTAGCGTAGGACACTAAAAAAGCACTACACTACACAAAACCACAGGAGGAAATGATATGGATTATCTTGCAAAGAAAAACGAATTGAAATCACTGAAAGAGGACTTAAAGTGTGCGTATGACGGCATTAAACCCGATGTTCTGCGAAATAAAGTGGCAGAACTTGAAGCCGAACAAAATGCAGACGGCTTTTGGAACGACGTCCAAAATGCACAAAAAGTGTCCAAAGAAATAAGTCAAATCAAGGCAAAGCTTGAACGCTTTGAAAAACTGCTTGGTGAACTTGACGATGCAGTTGAAATCGTTGACATAGTTGAACTTGAAGCCAGTGAGGAAGAAGACCTTGCTCTTCAAAAGACTGTTGAGCGTCTTCAAGGTCAAGTGGAAAAGCTGACCCTTGAAACACTGCTGTCAGGCAAGTACGACGGCCTCAACGCAATCCTCACCTTGCACGCAGGTGCAGGTGGCACAGAGGCACAAGACTGGTGCGATATGCTTTATCGTATGTATTCTAGATACGTTGAGCGCACTGGTTGGAAGCTTGTGGAACTTGACTTCCTTGCCGGGGACGAAGCCGGCATCAAGAGTGTCACTTTCCGTGTTGAAGGTGACAATGCCTACGGCTATCTCAAAGCAGAAAAGGGCGTACACAGACTGGTGCGCATTTCACCCTTTGACTCACAAGCAAGACGTCATACGTCCTTTGCTTCTCTTGAAGTTATGCCCGAAATCATTGACGACAGCGAAATTGAAATCCGTCCCGAAGACTTGAAGGTGGACACCTATAGAAGCTCAGGCGCAGGTGGACAACACGTCAACAAAACTGAATCTGCAATCCGCATCACTCACTTGCCCACGGGCATCATCGTGGCTTGCCAAAACGAGCGTAGCCAAATCCAAAACAGAGAAGTTGCAATGCAAATGCTCCGCAGTAAACTCATTGAAAAGAAGGAAAGAGAGCGTGAAGAAGAGGCGGCAGCAATCAGTGGCAAGTTGAAGAAAATTGAGTGGGGCAGTCAAATAAGAAGTTACGTCTTCTGCCCGTACACCATGGTCAAAGACCACCGCACCGCCTACGAAACGGGCAACGTGCAAGGGGTTATGGACGGCGACCTTGACGCATTTATTGACGAATATTTGAAACTTTCAATCGCAGAATAATTGCTCTCAAGCCTCAAAAAATTGAGGGAAAGAAAAGTTCATCAAAAAATTAAAAAATGATTTTAGAAAATTTGTAAATTCAAAATTTTCAAAAAAACCGACATTCTAAGCACTCGTTTCAAAACGGGTGCTTTGTTTTTTATCCATGAAAAACATGGCAATATCAAAAGACAATTTTGGACAAAATATGCGGTTAGAACACTGAAAACTTGCAAAAAGCGGAGTGGGTTTGAAACCAGATTTTGGTTGTGCCGTGGTGTTATTAACGCGGATTTGAGAAAGGTTTTGAAGGGTGTTTTTGTTTCTTCGTGATTTTAGCGGGGTGGAAAAAGGGAAATTTGAAAGTAAAATCAACAAAAACGGACAGGTGTTGAAAAAACCTCTAAAACCCTTGTGGTTCACCCGCCCTCGTATGCGCAATATGTTGTTATATATTATATAAGTTTACTTTTTTTTCATAATTTTGCTGTAATCGTTTGACTTAACCGAAAAATGTTGTTAGTATATTGTCGCTTGCAAAATTGCAAGCATTTTAAGTTGCAAAAATATGGAAACTGAACAAACAATTTTATCAATGCTCAAAGATCTCGAAAAACATGTCGGTTGCAGACAGGTTTTGAGAGGTTTGTCCGAGGGCACAATCAGGTGTGTGGTTGTGGCTGAGGATGCTGACAACGGAATAAAAGACGTGCTGACAAAAGCATCTATGCTCAAAGGCGTGCAAGTCCTGAAAGCCCCCTCAATGGAGTGGCTTGGAAGAAATGCAGGCATTGACGTGGGCGCAGCGACAGTGGGATTTTTGAAGGAGTCAGAATAGACTGAATTGCACCTGTAGGGTTGCGGGTACATTCGAAAAATCAAATAGGAGGAACAATAATGCCAACCATCAATCAATTGATTAGAAAAGGCAGGGAAAGACAGGTCAAAAAATCAATGACCCCTATCATGGAACAATGCCCTCAAAAGAGAGGTATTTGCTTGAGTGTTACAACAACTTCACCTAAGAAGCCTAACTCAGCACTCCGTAAAATCGCAAGAGTTCGTCTTGTGAACGGTATGGAAGGAACAGTCTACATCCCCGGCATCGGCCACAATCTGCAAGAACACAGTGTCGTTCTTATCAGAGGCGGACGTGTCAAGGACTTGCCCGGTGTGCGTTATCACATCATTCGTGGTGCTCTTGATACTGCAGGCGTTGCAAAACGTAAGCAAGCAAGATCCAAGTATGGTGCAAAACGCCCCAAATAACATCAAAATTCGAATGTAAATTTATTACCCAGGAGGTTTATTATGCCTAGAAGAAGTGGCGTGCCCAAGAGAGACGTTTTGCCTGATCCCGTGTACGGCAGTGTCGTCCTTGCAAAGCTTATCAACCAAGTTATGCTCGACGGCAAGAAGGGAACAGCACAAGCAATCGTTTACGAGGCACTTGAAATAGCAGCAAAGAAGCTCGGAACAGAACCTATGGAAGTTTTTGAAAGAGCTCTCGAAAACACAAAGCCCCAACTGGAAGTCAAAGCAAGACGTGTTGGCGGCAGCACATACCAAGTCCCTATGGAAATCCGTGGCGAAAGAAGACAAACTCTCGCAATCAGATGGATCGTTGACTTTGCACGTAAGCGCGGTGAAAAGACCATGAAGGATCGTCTCGCAGGCGAACTTATGGACGCATACAACAGCACCGGTGGCTCAGTCAAGAGAAAGGACGAAATGCACCGTATGGCAGAAGCAAACAAGGCATTTGCACATTTCAGATGGTAATTTGGTGAAGATATGGCACGTAAATATGCACTTGACCACGTGAGAAATATTGGCGTCATGGCACACATAGACGCCGGCAAGACTACGACGACAGAGCGTATGCTTTTCTATACAGGAATGCTCCGCAAAGTCGGCGAAACTCACGACGGTGCAGCATTTATGGACTATATGGCGCAAGAGCGTGAACGTGGTATCACAATCACCTCAGCCGCAACCACCGCAGTGTGGAAAGATCATCAAATCAACATCATTGACACCCCCGGACACGTGGACTTCACCGTTGAAGTTGAACGTAGTTTGAGAGTGCTCGACGGTGCAGTCGCAGTCTTCTGTGCAAAGGGCGGAGTTGAGCCCCAATCTGAAAACGTTTGGCGTCAAGCAGACACCTACAGAGTGCCTCGCATCGCATTCGTAAACAAGATGGACATCAACGGCGCAGACTTTGAAAACGCAGTGAAGATGATGCGTGAAAGACTTCACGCAAACGCAGTGCCCATCATCTTGCCTATCGGCAAGGAAAGTGATTTTGTCGGCATCATTGACGTCGTAAGCAAGAAAGCATATTTCTACGACGACGCACAGGGCATCTTCCCCAGAGAAGCAGAAATCCCTGAATATATGATGGCAGAATACGAGATGGCACGTCAAAATCTTCTTGACAGCGCAGCAGATTTCAGCGACGACATTTTTGAAAAATGTATATGCGACGATGCTGACAGCGTCACAGTTGAGGAGCTGAAGGCCGCAATAAGAAAGGGTACAATCGAAATGAAGATGACACCCGTCCTCTGCGGAAGTTCTTATAGAAACAAAGGTGTCCAAAGACTCCTTGACGCAATCGTCGATTATTTGCCTAGCCCCCTTGACGTCCCTGCAATTGCTGGCACAAACCCCAGAACAAGCAAGGAAGAAACCAGAGAACCTGACGACAACGCACCTTTCAGCGCCCTCGTCTTTAAGATCCTCACCGATCCTTTCGTGGGCAAGCTTGAATTCATCAGAATCTACTCTGGTCAAATCAAGACGGGTATGATGGTCTACAACTCAGTGAAAGACTCCAACGAGCGTATCGGCCGTATCCTTCGTATGAACGCAGACGAAAGAGAAGATATGACCGAAGCTGGAGCAGGCGACATCGTCGCACTGGTAGGCCTCAAAGTCAGCACCACTGGCGATACACTTTGTGAAAGGTCAAAACAAATTGTCCTTGAAAATATGGAGTTCCCTGAACCCGTCATCAAGATGGCAATCGAACCCAAGTCAAAGGCAAGCCAAGAAAGACTTACAAACGCAATCGTCAAACTTCAAGAAGAAGACCCCACGTTCAAGGCTTACACCGACAACGAAACAGGTCAAATTCTTATCGCCGGCATGGGCGAACTTCACCTTGAAATCATCGTGGACAGAATGTTCCGTGAATTCAAAGTGGAAGCAACAGTCGGCAAACCTCAAGTCAGTTATCGCGAGACTATCTCCAAGACCGCAAAGGCAGAAGGCAAGTTTGTCAGACAAACTGGTGGTCACGGACAATATGGTCACTGCGTTATCGAGCTTGAACCCAACCCCAACGGCGGATTTGAATTCTCAAACGAAACCGTGGGCGGAGTTGTCAGCAAGGAATATGCAAACGCAGTTTGCGAAGGCATCAAGGAAGCAGCCAAAGCAGGTGTTCTTGCAGGCTATGAATGCGTTGACTTCAAAGCAAAACTTCTTGACGGAAGTATGCACGAAGTGGACAGCAGTGAAATGGCATTTAAGATTGCAGGCACAATGGCTTTCCGTGATGCAGCAGCCAAAGCAGGTCCTGTGCTCCTTGAGCCCATTATGAAAGTTGAAGTGCTCATGCCTGAGGAATATCTCGGCGACGTGCTCAGCAACTTGAACTCAAGAAGAGGCAGTGTCAAGGGCATCGAAATGAAGGGCGGTGTGCAAGCAATTGATTGCGACGCACCTCTCTCAGAAATGTTTGGATATGCAACCCAACTTCGTAGCATAACCCAAGGCAGAGGCAACTTCACAATGATCTTTGACCACTTCGCACCTGTGCCCAACAGCGTGCTTGAAAAGGTCACTGGCAGAAAGATTTCAAGAGGATAAATATTGTATAATTTATATATAATAAATATCTTTTAGAAATAAATAAAAACAAAAAAAGAACAAAAACACAAATTCATTTGGAGGAATTTAGTATGGCAAAAGCTAAGTTTGAAAGAACTAAACCCCACGTCAACATTGGTACAATCGGCCATGTTGACCACGCTAAGACTACATTGACCTCAGCGATTACAACTGTACTTGCTAAGGCTGGTCTTTCAGAGC
>JAFTSA010000009.1 GCA_017461985.1 Clostridia bacterium | reverse complement strand
GCAAGACCACCCTCACCGCAGCAATCACCATGTATTGCGCATCCAAGGGAAATGCACAAGTCATGAAGTATGACGAAATCGACAAGGCACCCGAAGAAAGAGCAAGAGGTATCACGATCAACACCGCACACGTTGAATACGAAACCGCAACTCGTCACTATGCACACGTTGACTGCCCTGGACACGCTGACTATGTCAAGAACATGATCACCGGTGCAGCACAAATGGACGGCGCAATCCTCGTCTGCGCAGCATCAGACGGTCCTATGCCTCAAACTCGTGAACACATCCTTCTCGCACGTCAGGTTGGTGTTCCTTACATCGTTGTTTTCCTTAACAAATGCGACCAAGTCGACGACGAAGAACTCCTTGAACTCGTTGAAATGGAAGTCCGTGAACTCCTCAACGAATATGATTTCCCCGGCGACGACACCCCCATCATCCGTGGTTCAGCATTGAAGGCAATGGAATCAGGCCTCGCAGGCAACTGGGACAGCCCCGCAACACAATGCATCCAAGAACTCCTTGATGCAGTTGACAGCTATATCCCCGATCCCGAAAGAGACACAGACAAACCCTTCCTTATGCCTGTTGAAGACGTCTTCACCATCACAGGTCGTGGTACAGTCGCAACCGGTAGAGTTGAACGTGGTGTTCTCCGCATGGGCGACAAGGTTGAAATCGTTGGTCTTTCAGACGAAAAGAGAGAAACAACAGTCACCGGTATCGAAATGTTCCGTAAGCTCCTCGACTACGCAGAAGGCGGCGACAACATCGGCGCACTCCTCCGTGGTGTCCAAAGAACTGACATCGAACGTGGTCAAGTTCTTGCAAAGCCCGGTTCAATCCATCCTCACACTCACTTCACCAGCCAAGTTTACGTCCTTACAAAGGAAGAAGGCGGCCGTCACACACCTTTCTTCAACGGCTATCGTCCTCAATTCTATTTCCGTACAACTGACGTGACCGGTTCAATCAGCCTTCCCGCAGGTACAGAAATGGTCATGCCTGGTGACCACATCGACATGGAAATCAAACTCATCACCCCCATCGCAATCGAAGAAGGACTCCGTTTCGCAATTCGTGAAGGTGGCAGAACAGTTGGTTCCGGCGTCGTCGCAAAAATCATCGAATAATTGTTCTTTCCAAATAATAGCGATATATCCTACACGGCGTGTCGCCGTGTAGGGTATGCCTATGAAATTTGTTAAGACAAAAGGAGGCAAAAATGGCTCAAAAAGACGCAAGAGTCAGAGTTACACTTGCTTGCACCGAGTGCAAACAACGCAACTACAATCTTAAGAAGAACAAACAAAAGCATCCTGAAAGAATGGAGCTTAAGAAGTATTGCAGATTCTGCAAGAAACACACCTTGCACAGAGAAACAAAGTAAGGTTAGGAGGCAATATGGCAAAGAAACCCGACAACAAAGTGAAGAAAATGAATTCTGAACTTGCAGTCCCGGTCGAAACTGCGCAAAATAACGCAGCACCTGCCAAAAAGACTAACAAAAAGAACGCAAATAACGACAAAAAGCCCAACATCTTCAAGAGAATGTGGAAGGGCATCAAGGGTGTTATTTCCGAACTTAAGAAAGTCACCTGGCCTAAGGGAAAAGACGTCTTGAAGTCCACAGCAATCGTGCTTGTGGTGGTCGTCGCATTCTTCGTTGTCCTGTTCGCAATCGACTATGTGCTTTCAGGCATTCTCAGTCTTATCGTCAGCGGCGAATGGTCATTCATCTTTATTTCATAAGGAGAAATTATGGAAAATTTGGAACAGCCTAAATGGTATGCGCTTCACACAAAATCAGGAAGCGAACCCCGCGTTTTGAGAGATATGCAAAACAAGCTCGATAAGTATCCCGAGTTCAAAGATTATATCATTGATCTTAAAATGCTCGTGGAAGATGAAGTCGTTGAAAAAAACGGCAAGAGAAAGGTCGTACAACGCAGGAAGCTGCCCAATTATGTGTTTATTAAAATGACGTACACCGACAGAGTGTGGGAATTTGTCACCAGCACTGAAGGTGTCACATGTTTCTGCGGTCCCAAGGGTAGACCTATCTCACTTCTTGATGAAGAAGTAAGACGTATGGGACTTGAAGTTCTCACCATCGATGATATCGATATCAAAGAAGGTGACGAAGTCAGAGTCATCAATGGTGCTCTGGAAAACTTCTTTGGCGTTGTGGAATCAATCAACGCAGAAAGACAAAAAGTCAAGGTGGTCGTGTCAATGTTTGGTCGCCAAACACCTGTTGAACTTGACTTTGCCCAAGTTGAAAAACTGGCATAAACGACCCTCGTGGGAGGAAACAAATCTCAGCGGTTTCCGTCAAACCACATTAGTCAGGAGGATATATGGCTAAAAAAATTACCGCAGTTGTAAAACTGCAACTCCCCGCCGGTAAGGCAACCCCGGGACCCCCTGTCGGTTCATCCCTCGGCCCTCACGGCATCAATATTCCCGCATTCACAAAAGAATTCAATGAAAAGACCGCAAAGAACGCAGGCCTCATCATCCCCGTGGTCATCACAATCTATCAAGATCGTTCTTTCACTTTCATCATGAAGACACCTCCGGCACCCGTCCTTATCAAGAAGGCTTGCGGTATCGAAACAGCATCCGGACGTCCCAACAAAGACAAGGTTGCAACCCTTACCAAAGCACAATGCAAGGAAATCGCCGAACTCAAAATGGTTGACCTCAATGCAGCATCACTTGAAGCAGCAATGAGCATGGTCGCAGGAACCGCTCGCAGCATGGGCGTTCTTGTTGAAGAATAAGGAGGTAGACTATGAAACGCGGTAAGAATTATATCGACAGCAAAAAACTCATCGACAAGACCAAGGCATACGACAGCGCAGATGCACTCGCACTTGCAGTCGAAACAGCAAAGTCAAAGTTTGATGAAACAATAGAACTCCACTGCAAACTCGGCGTTGACCCTCGTCACGCTGATCAACAAGTCCGTGGCGTCTGCGTTCTTCCTCACGGTACAGGCAGAACAGTCCGCGTCCTCGTCATCGCAAAGGGCGACAAGGCAGACCAAGCAAAGGCAGCAGGTGCAGACTTCGTTGGTGCAGAAGATATGATCCAAAAGATCCAACAAGAAAACTGGTTTGGTTTTGACGTCATCGTCACAACCCCCGATATGATGGGTCTTGTTGGTCGTATGGGTAAGATCCTCGGACCTAAGGGACTTATGCCTAACCCCAAGTCAGGTACAGTCACCATGGACGTCACCAAGGCAATCAACGATATCAAAGCAGGTAAAGTTGAATACAGAGTTGACAAACAATCCATCGTCCACGTCCCCATCGGCAAGAAGTCATTTGGCGCAGAAAAACTCCAAGAAAACTTCAACACCGTCATGGAAGCACTTGTCAAGGCAAAACCCGCAGCAGCAAAGGGCACATACTTCAAGTCAGTGTACATTGCAGCAACAATGGGTCCTAGCATTAAAGTCAACTACAAGATGAACTAATCCAAACTTCGCTATTTGGCGTCTTGCTTTGTCAGACACCTTTTCCCAAACCCTTACGTACGATAAGTACGCTTCGGTCTTGTGAAAAGGCATCTTCCTTGCAATACATCCAAATATCAAAGTTTGCAAAGTCGCTATTTGGCGCCTAACTTCGTCAGGCACTCCCGCACCAACCCTCACGTACGATAAGTACGCTTCGGTCTGTTGCAGAAGCACCTTCCTTGTTATGCATCCAAATATCAAAGTTTGCAAATCGCTATTTGTGATTGACTGCACTGTTTGGTGAGTTTGACACCAAATGGCAAAACAAAAAAAAAATCAGCCGAAACGCAATTTCACTTGCGTTTCGGTTGACAAAAAATTTGGGATTTGATATTATAATCCCGTTCCAAAGACAGCAAGTGACATTTGTCGTAAGCGTAGCGCTTGCCGAGGACTGAACTTAATACATTTATTTTGGTGTATTCTGTCATTCCGTCTTTGGAGTGACTTTTTAATTTCTACCCCGTGTGAAAACGGGACTCACATCAGTGAGTGGATAAATATAGGAGGTAAAAATGGCATCCAAAGAAATTCTTGAACTGAAACAACAACAAGTTGAAGAGATTAAGAGCAAGATTTCCACGGCAAAAGGCCTTGTCATCATTGACTATATGGGACTCAACGTCGCACAAGACACAGCGTTCCGTAAGGAAATGAGAAACGCAGGCGTGGACTACCAAGTCCTCAAAAACCGCCTCGTTCAACGTGCTTTCCACGACCTTGGATACACCCAATTCGATGAAGCACTCAACGGCCCCACCGCAGTGGCATTCTCATCCACAGACGCAACAAGCCCCGCAAAAGTTGTCTTCGACAATATGAAGAAGCTCAACAAGATGAAGGCAAAGTGCGGTATGGTTGAAGGCGAATATCTCGATGCAGCTGGCGTGAAGGAAATCGCATCAATTCCTTCAAGAGAAATCCTTCTTGCAAAGATGCTCGGAAGCATGCAAGCACCCATCAGTGGTCTGGCACGTTGCTTGAGCAAGATCGCAGAAGCAAAGGAACAACAAGCATAAGCAAAATCTCAGGGGCAGACCCCCACACAAAAATTAGAAAATTTCAAGGAGAATATAAAAATGGCAGATCTTCAAAAACTCATGGAAGAAATCAAAAGCATGACAGTGCTCGAACTCAACAACTTTGTTAAGGCACTCGAAGAAGAATTCGGCGTCAGCGCAGCAGCACCCGTCGCAGTGGTCGCAGCAGCAGCAGATGCAGCACCCGCAGAAGAAGAAAAGACTGAATTCGACGTCGTCCTCAAGGAAATCGGTCCCAACAAGGTCGCAGTCATCAAGGTCGTCAAGGAAGCAACCGGTCTCGGTCTTGTCGAAGCAAAGGCAGTTGTCGACGGAGCACCCAAGACAGTCAAGGAACAACTTCCCAAAGAAGCAGCAGAAGCACTTGTCGAAAAACTCAAGGCAGCAGGCGCAGTTGCAGAACTCAAGTAATTACATTTTTACCAACAAATCAAAAGCCACTCTTGCGAGTGGCTTTTTTTTGTCCAATTATGCTGTGGCAGGGATGCCGAAGTCAAAGTTGAACACTTTTGCGGTGTCAGGGCCGGTGGCAGTGACGGTGACTGTGGGGGTTGAGCCTGCAGGGAGAATTGTGATTGTGGCAGTGGGTGTGCCAAATCCTGCGGCTGCACCTGTTTCACCTTGTATGCCTTGGATTCCTTGTTCGCCTTGAGGACCAGTTGCACCTGTTGCGCCTGTTGCACCGGTAGGACCGATAGGACCAGCAGGGCCTACGGGGCCTGTAAGACCACGAGGACCTTGTGGGCCAACAGGACCAGGGATTCCAACCACTGTGGGCGTGAAAACGTTTTGAGTGGCTTGAAAACCGTTGTTTTGCCATGGATAAGTGCCTCTATCCACCATCCATCTGCGACAGCATCCATTTTGGACAGTTGACGGCATCACGTTTGTGGGGTAATAGTTGTTGCAACATCTTGTAAACATATTTCACCTCCTATATGTAGCCGTCAATACACCATACGAAAAAATTTGAAAATTGGTGTAACCTTTTTCTCCATATTTCGTTTTTTAGGTGAAAACATCTTGAAAATGCTGCTAGAAAACATTACAATCTTAGAAATTGGAGAAAGAAAATTATGAAAGAAAGATTCAAAGCTTATCTTGAAGAGCAATTCCGCACCATCCGTCCCACAGCGGCGGCAATGAAATATCGTGAGCAAACCCTCGTGGAACTTTTGGAGCGCGCGCAAGAACTGAAAATCAAAGGAATAGACGATGAAGAATTGGTCTATCTCACCTGCATAGACGAACTGGGCGACTTTAAAGCCACCCTCAAAGAGTTTGACGAGAAAGAGGTTGAAGTGAAGGCAACCAAGCGTAAAATCGGCGTAGGCGCAGTCCTTTCACTGGCACTTGTCCTCATCCTCACCGTCACCTATCTTGTGGTCGGATTTGTCACTCACCTGTGGCACCCCACTTGGCTCATTATGGTTGGCGGAATTTTTGCAGGGGCAGGGGTTGGCATCCTCGTCGGCGCAATCAAACTCATCAAAAAGAAGAAATTTATCCCCGTGAGATTTATGGCAATGCTCGTAGAAATCATGGCGTCAGTGTTCGTATTTTTGGTGTTGCAACTGGTGTTTAATTTGAACGGCAGTTGGATGACATTCCTTGCAATGGTGGCACTGATTGTGGGTGTGGACACGGCAATCGCCTTCCTCACCTCCAGCAAAGTCAAATGGTTTGAACTTCCTCTCTTTGTTGAAATCTTTGCAGTGATGCTCTTTGTCATCCTTGGCATCGTCACAAGCCTGTGGCATCCTATGTGGCTCCTCTGCCTCGTGGGCGTTGTGTTTGCAGTCATTGAACTTGTTGTGTTTGTTGTCATAAGACACAATCGCAAGTCCGCAGAAGAAGGCAAAAAGATCAAAAAGCACCACAAGGAAGTTGACGAAGAATACTGGACAAAGTGGAACGACTAAGGTGTTGAACGAGGTGTTTAACTTTCGTTAATCACAAAAAATAACGTGGGATAAAAATTTTGTGAAATGTCAAAACAAAGACTTTATCCTCACAAAACCGACATATAAAGGTGTGATATGGACAAAACATTGAAAGCGGAACTTTGGGACAAAATGCAATATATGTTCCGCAACTATTATGATAGAATGGTGCACTGCGTGCATTATTATGACGGCAAACTTGACGTGAAAACCTTGAAACAAGTGCTCGTTTGGACGGTTGAGAAAGTGCCCGTGCTTCACAGCGCTTTCCATGGAAATTTGGTTGAGCCTTACTGGTCTGTTGAGGACTACAACCTCGGTGACTTCTTCATTGAAAAGGACACCGACGACGTTGAAAAGGATGTTGATGAATTCATCACCGGTGATATCCTTGTTGACAGCAACGTTCAACTGAGAGTGGCTCTTTTCCACGACGGAGATAGAGACGTGCTGGCTTTTTTGGTGAACCATATGTGTATGGACGGCGGTGACCTGAAATACTTTATGAAGAAACTTGCCGAAAACTACAACAAACTCCTCGGTGGGGACAGGAGCCTTCATATCAAAACTGGCAGTAGAAGTTATGATGCGGTGTATTCAAAGCTTGAAGGGGAAGAACTTGAACACGCAAAGAAACTCTACAAGAATATAAGCCAAATCAAGGACGAGCACTATTTCCCCTTGGAGAAACCTGCAGACACCGACTATAAGATGATTGTCCGCAGAAAGATTGACCGCGACCGCTTTGCTATGTTTAGAAAGATTGGCAAGGCAATGGACGTCACCGTCAACGACCTTATGCTCACTTTCTACATCCGCTCACTTTACGAAATTGGTATGTATGGTGACGATGAAAGACTGACAATCCCTTGCATGGTTGACCTGCGCCGCCACATAGTGGGAGGGGGAGAGGACACTGGCCTCACCAACCACACAGGATTTATGCAATGTAGCACTGAAAGAAAGGGTGAAACCATCAACGACACCCTCATCGAGGTGCTCCGCAGTATCCGTCAATCAAAGAAGGACGCATATATGGGACTTTATAGCCTGCCTCTTTTGAAACTTGCTTACGCAATTTTCCCCTACGTCATCAGTGAAACCGCCATCAAAATCGGCTATCTCAACCCTCTTATCGGCATGAGCAACGTAGGTATCCTTGAAGACGGCAAGTTAAAGATGGGAGAAAGCAACCTCGTGGACGGATTTATGACCGGCGCAATTAAATATAAACCCTATATGCAACTGGCACTGACTTCACTTCTTGGCGAGGTGACAATGTCCATCGCAATCAAGGGTAGCGACAATGACAAGGCAAAAATCAATGAATTTTTTGATATCCTCATCGGCAACATTGATGAGTTTATAGCCCTTCACTGCCACCGCATTGAGAAGTAATCTAAAACCCAAAATAAAGAGGAATAAATCCTAAAATCAAGAAAAAATAGCGAACAAAACGTGTTCGCTTTTTTTTGCATTGCAAATGCAAAAGTTGTGTGATAGAATAGTTTTATAAACTTTTAGGAGAAAATTATGGGACTTGCAAAAACAGTTTTTGTGGCAATCGACAAACTTTTTGATCACGACCAAAACAAAAGAAAGTCAACTCGTTTTGAAGACGTCAATTTCATCATTGAAAAGGACGTGAAATATGCAGAGGCAGAGGCTTGCCTCCTTGACACCTATCGTGTTGAAAACGGCGGAGAAAAATATCCCGTCTTGTTCTACATCCACGGCGGTGGTTTTGTGGCAGGGGATAAGCATTATAGACGCGCTCACTCACGCTGGCTTGCAAATCAAGGCTATTTTGTGGTCAACGTCAACTACGGTCTTTGCCCTGACTACAAATTCCCCGAGCCTCTTCGTCACCTTGTGTACGCCCTCAACTGGGTGGGTGAAAACGCAGAAAAATACAACCTTGATCTTGACAAACTTGTTGTCAGTGGTGATAGTGCCGGCGGATACTACGCAACAGTCCTTGCTTGCATAGCAACAGACAAGGCTCTTCAAGAAAGACTTGGTGTGTCAACCGACCTTCGTTTCAACGGAGCAGTGCTCAACTGCGGTATCTACGACGTGGCAGAAGCATTGAGCGCAAAAATCCCCTTTGACCTTGGCGGAAAGATTTTGTACGACGTGGCAACCATCTCAAAGAAAGAGTTTGACAGCTATGAATATCGTGACATCTGCTCACCTATTGAAAAGGTGACAAGTGATTTCCCCAAATCATTCATCGTGTATGCGGTCAAAGACTTCTTCTGCCGTGGACAAGGTGAAAGACTGCTGAAAAACTTGGCAGATCAAGGTGTTTACACTGAGGAATATCACTCAACCGCATTTTTGAGCAACCACTGTTTCTCATTGAACTGGAAGGGCAAGGACCCCGAAAAGGCAAACAAACTTGCCGAAGACTTCCTTGCAAGATTTAAGAGAGGAGAAATTTGATGGATCTGTTCAAAAGAAAAAAGCAAGACGAAGTCTTGGAGGCTGAGGCTGTCCTTGAATCGGAGGCCGTCCTTGACAGCGAAATAGAAGAGCCCGAAAAACAAAAACTGAGCAAGGTTGACCTTGCCAGCTTCATCATCACCATACTCAGCTCCGCCTATACAATGGCAACCGTCATTATGTTTGTGGTGGAAAACTGGGTGCCCTCCGCATTTAGCATAGCCCTTAAAGTGCTGTTGGTGTCTTGGGTGGTGGCGTTCATAGTGATAATGGGTTTCTCCATTGCAACCCGTGACACAAAAAAGACGAAGAAATATCTTGGCACATACAAAAAACTCATCAAACTTTTCAAGGGTTTTGTCAACGTGTTGTTCCTCACAATCACCGCCGTGTCAATGGTCGGTATTGTCAAAGAGGGCATTGACGGCATAGTGCAAATGGTTGTCATGGCGTTTTCTGTGATTTCAGCGGCAGCACAACTTGCAGTGAACACGGCAAAATTCATTATGAAATCAATGCTGAAACACCACAAGGAAAAGAAGAAAAAGGAAAAGGCCGAGAGAAAAGCACAAAAAGAATCCAAAAAACTGGCAAGAAAATAGGGCGTTAAGCAAAAATAAAAGCACGCAAACTGCGTGCTTTTTTTGTTGCCTTCATAGTTTCAGGTTGATTTGAAAGAGGTCAAAGTTGAGTTTTTAGGTTAGACCTCAAAGAATTTTTTTGTCAAATCCCAAGGGTGTAAATGATGATTTCCGCTGGCTTTTGCGGTGTCCTCATTGTAGACGTCACCTTCCTTTTCAACCCTAGAATCATAGATGAAATAGGGCACAGGGTCGGCGGTGTGCGAGCCGATTGACACCGGCGTGGGGTGGTCAGGAAGCACCATAATTTTGAAGTCTTCCTTGCCGTCAAGAGCATTGAAAATGGGGGTGAGGATTTTCTCGTCAATGAGTTCTATGCCCTTGATTTTGCCCTCTACGTCCTTTTGATGTCCGCACTCGTCAGTGCATTCAAGGTGGACAAAAACGAAGTCATGAGTGTCAAGAAGGGAGATTGCCGTGTCTGCCTTTCCTTCAAAATTGGTGGTGAGATTTCCTGTTGCGTGGGCTACTTCAGGGGCTGTCATACCTGCTCCTACTGCGATGCCTTTGAGTAGGTCAACGGCAGAAACCACAGAACCTTTCACGCCATATTTTGACTTGAAATCGTCAAGACGAGGTGCAGTGCCTTGTCCCCAAAACCAAAGGTTGTTTGCGCTATTTTGACCTGATAAAACCCTTTTTTGGTTGATTGGATGATTTTTGAGCGCTTGGTGTGAACGCACTAAAACGTCCAAAAGCACCTCACTCATTTCACCTTTTGGCAGGTGATTTTTTATGGGTTGACCTGTTATGTCGTGAGGGGGAGTGAAGACAAAATCCTTTGCCTTTTCTTTGCCCACGCCTCTTAACACAAGCAGGTTGCGATATGATGTGCCACTGTAAAAATTGATCAGGTCATTGTCAAACTCATCTGCCACTGCCTTCATCAGCACTTCACTTTCCTCGGCGGTGATTTCACCTGCGGAGTAGTCCACCATAGTCTTGTCAAAAAAGTCCTCTTCATTTGACAAGGTGACAAGGTTGGTGCGGATTGCCACGTCGTCTTCGCCGAGGTGTACGCCGATGGACAATGCCTCCAAGGGGCTACGTCCTGTGTAGCACTCTCTCACGTCATAGCCAAGGACTCCAAGATTTGCCACGTCACTGCAGGGGGTGAAACCAGCGGGCACGGTGGTGACAAGACCCAGCTCACCCTTTTTTGCAAGGGCGTCCATCATAGGTTTTTTTGCAACGGAAAGAGGAGTCTTGCCGTGAAGACTTTGGACGGGGTAATCTGCCATTCCATCGCCTAGGATTATGACGTATTTCATCTTTCCACCTATGATTTTTTGTTTATTTTTTGCCTTATGGCAAAGGGCTATGCGCCTATTTGAGGGAATATATTCCCGTTTCAGGAAAATATTGTCTCTTGCTGTCGCTTCAAATTTTAGATGTTTTTCTTGCATTTGTCAAACTTATGTGTTAGATTTATTATACTACGTGGTGTGCGTGTGCGTATGCTCATTATGCACGAAGGCGCACGGAAGGACTTTATGGCAAAAAAAGAAAACACAACTCTCACAAAACTCCACCCAACCGCAGTACGCCCTGACGGTTGGCTTTTGAAGGAGATTTTGCTTGTCAACGGACTGCAAAAACGCCTTGGCACAGTGCCCGGTTTGGTTGAAAACGGAGCATGGGTAGGCGGTGAAGCCTTGCCCCGCTACGTCCGTGGCTTGATTTTGCTTTACAGCGCACTTGGTGAGAGGACACTTCTTGAAAAGGCACAAAGTTTCCTTTCCGCCATGTTTGCAGGGGCAAAAGAGGGTGGAGATTTTGGCCCTAACGAAAAGGCTTTTTCCACAGGCAAAATCGAGGGCTTGAAGGCACTGCTTTCTTACTATGAAGTGACCGAAGATGAAAATGCATTAGCATTTTTGAGAAAGTACTTCAAAAACCAATTCAACACTTTCTCTGTGACACCCTATTATTATGACGCTAGAGCAAGACTTCTTGAGGAGATTCCTGCAATAGATGCGGTGTTCAAATCAACGGATGCAGAGTGGCTTCACGACCTTGGTGAAAAACTGAGAGAAACCAGCAACGACTGGTTCAAGTTGGCGGCAAGTTTCAAGTATAAAAAGCCCTCTTCAAAATATATCAGCCCTATGGCTGTGAAGAAACTTAAAAAGCGCATAAGTGCCTATGAGACGGCAACAGAGCCTTCACGTATGCTCACCGTTGACAAGGCAAATGCAGAGTGGAAAAAGGGTGTCCATCAAGCCGCAGTTGAAACAAGCGGTGTCAACGTGGCAAAGGCGCTGAAATACCCTTGCACTTGGGGCAAATTCCTTGGGGATAGTGACCTCAAAGACCACTCATTGAAGATGCTTTCCGCCCTTGAAAAATATCACGGCAACGCAACTGGTATGTTTGGGGCAGACGTCCGCCTTGCAGGCTCTTCACCCACAAGAGGTGTTGACGTTGAAACCGCCGTTGAAACCCTTGAATCCTTGGTGGAAATCCTTGCAGAAACCGGCTCAAACCACGTGGCGGACCTTATTGAACGCATAGCGTTCAACGTTATCCCCGCATCCTTTGACGGCATAGGTGCAGTGCAAGACATAGTGATGCCCAACCAAGTTGAAGCATCCTATGACCGCAACACGTACTTTAAGGAAAGCGAGTTTGGCAACGCCTACGTCACCGGCCGTTTGACAAGAGGTGCAATAGCACTGCTGTCCGCTTATCCTACCTTCCTTAAAGGCGTATGTTTCCAAAAGGCAAACGAACTAGCCTTCAAGTGCTACGGTCCTTGTGTCATAGACACAGTGGTTGAGGGCAAGCGTATCCGCATCAAGGAAGAAACAGGTTATCCCTTCCGCAACACCATCGTCTTCAAGGTGGAGCACGCAGAGGGTGACCCCGAAATCAAAATCAATTTCCGTGTGCCTTACGGCACCACAATGCAACTGGTGTCCGGCGGTCAAGTTGTGGCGTCAGGGGACACAGACATATCAGTCAAGTGCGTGCTGAAGACAGGAAGCACCTTTATGCTGAAATTGGACATTCCTCTCCTTGTCCGTGAAAACAAAGACAAGTCTTTGACACTTATGAAAGGCAACGTGATTATGGCATCAAAGTTGGCAGAGGACGTGAAGGAATCCGCAACGGCAAAGGGCGTATTCAACGTGGGCTTCTTGAAGAAATGGACCTTTGCTCCCATCGTGTCAAAGCGCGCCGTAGGCGGTGTAAGACGCCTCTTCGACGCCGAGGAGACCATCGTCAACAACGTGGGTGAAAACCCCTTCAGTCATAGTAATCCCCCCTTTGAGTTGCGTATACGCAGCAAGAACGTCACCAACTGGGGCTACGACATTGACGGCATGGCAACAATCCCCAAAAAGTTGGAGTTTTCTGAGGACAGTATGGCAAGGGTCTATATACCCTTCGGTTGTACGGCTCTTAGAATATCTCAGTTCCCCCGTTGCTTCAAAAACTAAAAAAATTTAAGGAAATATAACTATGAAAGTGCTTGAAAGGACATTTAGAAAAAGCGAAAGAATCGTGGCAAAAGCCAAATTCACCTATATGGTGTTTTTGCGCGAAGTGATCATCGCTGCAATACTTGGTGGAATCATCGCAGTGCTTTGGATTTTCACCCCTCAAATCAACGAACTTTTGAAACAAAAGATTTTGACACACTCAATTTTGAAGTGGGTCATCATTGGCGCAGGTGCATTTGTTGTGGTGCTTGGCATCTTTGAAGCCATTGCAAAGTGGCACAAGGAAGCGGTCATCACCGACAGAAAGTTTGTGGTACGCACGGGCATATTCCGTCTTGTGGACATGCAACTCCCCTTGAACAAAATTGAACTTGTCCGCGTAGAACAAAACATTTTCCAAAGAGTTTTGGGATATGGCAACGTGCACATTTCAGTTGATTCGGGCAATCCCATCGTCATCAAGGGCATCGTATCCCCCGCAAGATTTGCTCAATGCATCACCCGTCAAAAGAGCAGATATGAATACGAAAGCGGAAACAAGTCATTTAGACTTGAGCTGGCAACCTCAGTCCAAAACAAAGCATACTAAGCACAAAATTAAGCACAAATAGTTGAATAAACAAAAGAGCAAGCGTCGGCTTGCTCTTTTTTATTTAAGAAATAATTTGATTTCAGTTTTAAAGATTGCTTTGCCCACTTATAGATTGACTTTGTGGGTTCAAGCCTTTGGCTTGACGTGGCGGTTTTAGAAGAGCCCCCACACTCCAAAGAAGATTTGACTGACTATGCAAAGCACCACTGCTACAAGCACTACGTGGAGGATATAAACCCACAGTGCGTGTCTGCCAAGGAAGGATATGGGACGATGCCAACCGCGGTCCAGTTTTGGCAGAAGGCTTCTGCGCTTTGAGTAGAGTATGGGTTGAAGGAAAGTGCCTGCAAAGAAGAAGGACGCCCAAGGGATAATGGTGAAGAGGTCCCCAGGAGACACTGCCCATTGTGCGTAGAATGTGGCAGGAGTGCCGTCAGCATTGGTGTGAGGCCACGCCCAGAAAAGCCACTCGGGAGTTGTCACAGGGGCTTTGTAGCAGTAATAGAGCACCGCCACCAAGATGACCATAAATCCACTGTACATCATCTTTGCAATCTTGTTGTCCTTGCAGATTTTGCAGATGATTGCCCAAAGGAGTATGCAAAATGCGTAGAAATGCAGGACGCCGAAGGCGGTGAAACAACCGAGCATAAAATATTTGTCAATGAGGTAGGTGACAAGGGTGTATATGCCGGACACTATGGCAAGGAGAATACCCCTCTTCATATTTGACCTTGAAAAGGCGCAGGATATGCCCGAAATTGAGAAGAATATGAAGAGCACGATAGGGTGACCTATGGCACGAAGTTGACTATTCCAGTACACCTCACAGAGGGCGCAAAGTTTTGCACCAAACTCGGGGCTTGTGCGCATACCCTCAAATCCGCCGTACCAAGCAGGTCCAAAATAGAGGGAGAGCATAAGGCAGGTGTGGTCAAGTATCATCAAAAACACGCAAAAACCGCGGAGGAAATCAATCTCCCAAATGCGCCTAGATGCGGACTTGTCCTTAAGATAGGCAAGTATGCCCTGTTTTTCGGCAGGGGTTTCAGTGATTTCCACGCTTTCCGTCACGGTTTCAACGGCAGTTTCAACTGTTTCAGTTGAAATTTCTTTGATTTTCTTTTTTACCATCTTCTTCCTTTTTGCTCTTTGTATTCGGTGTCAACAAGGCGCAAACCATCCTCATATTCCTCGTAGAGGTCATAGCGGTTGCTGTATTCATAGACGATGATGCCGGGGTTGACCTTGCTTTTGTAGATTGTGGGGGCTTCAGGGGCGTGCTTTGACAACTTCTCATCTGAGCCATACTCCACCACTGAAGTGCCTTTGACGTGCTTTCTGTAAGGTTTGATGATAAGGTTTTTCACCGCCTTGATTATCATTGCAAGGCAAGACAGGGCAAAACCAAACATAAACAGTTTTCCGTTGACGTCAAGGATAAAGGGATTGAAATCAAAGGCGAAATAGAGCACTACGCCGTACAGCGCGTACAAAATGGGGAAGTAGAGGCCTAGATAATAAATGAGCTTGCCCACAAACTCCCCGACGTATTTTGCACCTTTCAGCACCGCTGCAAGTATAGCGGTGACGGTGCTCCCTAAAAAACATCCGCCTATTTTCACAAAGGTAGGATAGCACAAAAGCGGTGACGTGTCAATGCGGTCGCAAATCCTCGATTTGCGAAAAATGAGATTTCATATATTATATTCAAAGATTTTGGTGAGGCGAGTGGGGCTTTGCCTGCGGTTTGGGAAGAAGAGAGGAGGTGCGGATTTTAAGAAAAAACTGAAAAGAATAGGGTGCGGTTTTCAAGGTGACTATTGACGAAAAGGGGCTATTTTGCTACAATATCAATAGGAGAAAAATTATGAATATTATACCCAGACCATTTGAAACAAAAGTCAAGGACGGAAACACCTGTTTTAGTGCATCTACGCGGGTGAATTGTGATTTTGACATAATAAAAAGCGAGCTGAATTTCCTAGATTTTGAAGAGGGTGAAGTGAACGATATCACCTTCAAAATCGGGGAAACTGACTTTGACTATGAGTTGACCATTGACGGTGATATCACAGTGGTGGCAAAAACCGAGGAAGGGCTTTTCCACGGCTGTCAAACCTTGAAACAACTGATTTTTGACGGCTACCGTGACGGGGTTGCCACACTTGAAAATTGTGTCATCAAGGACAAACCACGCTTTCCATATCGCAGTTTTATGTTGGATATTGTCCGTCATTTCTTTGACAAAGAAGTGATAAAGGGCTTGATTGACATCCTTGCGTTGGTCAAAATCAATCGTTTCCACTTGCACCTCAGTGACAATCAAGGTTATAGAGTGGAGAGCACCGCATTTCCTGCCCTCAATGAAAAGGCAAATTTCCGCCCCGGCACAAAGGGTGACGGAGTGCCTGTCGGTGGCTATCTCACCAAGGACGACGTGAGAGAAATAGTGGCATATGCAGGGGAGAGATTCATTGAAGTCGTGCCCGAAGTTGACCTGCCGGGACACACTCTTGCCTTCCTTCTTGCAATGCCTGAACTTGGTTGCACAGGAGAGCAATACACCCCCACTGAAAGCTACGGAATTGATGATAGAATCCTTAGCGCAGGCAATGAAAAAGTCTATGATTTTGTTGAGAAACTGCTGACTGAACTCAGTGAATTGTTCCCCTCAAAATACTTCCATTTGGGTGGTGATGAAGTGCCCAAATCACAATGGAGACAGTGCAAAAAGTGCCAAGAATTGATGGCAAAAGAAGGTCTCAATGATTGTGAAGAATTGCAAGGATATTTCACAAATCGAGTGATAAACATACTGAAATCGCTTGGTAAAACCCCGATTGTGTGGAATGAGGCACTTTACTCAGGCATACTTGACGACAGCGCAATCTGTCAATATTGGTCTGACGGAAAGAAGGCAACCGCCGTCCGTGACGCCCTTGCCAGTGGCAGAAAAATGTACGTGTCAAGGACCTTCCCGTACTACATCGATTATCCTCACGGAATGAACAAATTGAAGTCCACCTACAACTTTGAGCCCACCTCTTGTTTTAAGGGTGTTAGTGCTGAAAACATTGATGAAAATATTATGGGTGTTGAATGTCCTCTTTGGACGGAGTGGGTGGCAGACGTGGACAAGCTTCATTGTCAGGCTTTCCCTCGTACAATCGCAGTGGCGGAAACAGGTTGGTCAACCCCCGAAAAGGACTACAAGGATTTTGAAGAAAGACTGTACAACGTCCTTGGAATGCTTGAAGCATACGAGATAGGCTACACTCACCCCAAAAAGGCAAATCCCAACCCCTTCAAAGCCCTTGGTGAAACCTTGTCTTTCCTCATAAATATGATTGAGCCTGCCGCAATCAAGTCACTCATCAATGCCCGTGACGCAAAAAAGGGTATGAAGAAGTGATTTATTGAGTTTTGTCCTAGCTATACACCTAAAATAACAACAAAAACGCAGACGAACATAAGCCATTCCGCATTTGACTATATTTGGTGCGGAGGTATGTTTTCCTGCCTGCATCAAATAAGGAGAAACTATGAACATCGTTGACTACAAAAACTATGGCAAGTGCGTCAAGTTTGAGCGTGCTGGTGTCACTGCACTCATCACCATCGACCTTGGCCCTCGCATCATCTACTACGGTACAGACACTTTCAACTTTATGAACGAGGACCTTGACCGCAACGTTTCAAAGGGCGGTGAGTTTTTTGACAATGAGTATAAGCCCGGTGAGACTTGGTATCTCTACGGCGGACACAGAGTGTGGAAATCCCCTGAGGACCTTTACACTTACACACCCGACAACTACGCCGTAGATTACACCATTGACGAAGACGGATTTGGGGGCACTTTCAGCTGTCATCAATCCAAACGCTTTGACTACTCCCTCGTCATCAAAATGGACGAAAACGGGGGTTTAAGTGTCAAAAACGTCGTGAGAAGTCGCTGTTTGGGTAAAAAGTTCTACACTTGGGCGCTGTCAGTTGTGTGCAAAGGTGGCACTCTTCGTGTGCCTCTCAATGACAAAGTTGATGACCTCAACCCTGTTTGGAATTTGGTGTATTGGCCCTACGATGACCTCAGCGATGACCGTGTGACTTTGACTCACGAGCTCCTCACCGTACGTCAAACAAACAAGCCCAACGCACTGAAACTGGGGCTCTATTCAAAGAAGGGCAGAGCCTACTATACAGTGGGTGACAAGACCTTGAAATGGACGGTTGAAACCCCCGATGAAAAGGGCAAGTATAGTGACGTTGGTTGCAACTTTGAGACCTACACCAACGAGCACATCCTTGAAGTTGAGTGGCTTGGAAAAGAGAACAACGGAGAGGAAGAAATGACCCTCACCGAGCACTTTGAGATAATAGACACCCCCACCATTTTTGAATGATCTAGAAAGATAAAAACGCACTAAATCGCGAATAGCATTGTCAAGCCCCTTATATTCCACCCTCACGTACGCCAAGTACGCATCGGTCGGTCTATAAGGGGCTTTTCGCACTCTTCATCGATTTATTGCGTTTTTACATTCATCGTTGTGATGATCAGTCACGTACGCTCAAGTACGCTACGACCCCTGCGGGTTTTTCTTTCGCGTCATCCATCCAAATGTGCGAGAGCCGTAAGGAGCAAAGCGACGGAATAGCGATTGCTACGAAGTCAATCGCGTCGAGTTCCCCACCCAAAGGGTTTTGCCGAATGGCAAAAGGGGGAAACACGTGAGGAAGGGGGACATATTCTCTCGCGAGATGGTATGTAAGATTTTTTTGCAAAATGCTATTTTTTTTAGCCTAAAAAAAGTTTTTTTTGAAAAATTTTTCTGGGCGTAAAATATTATATATTTTCTTGGCGGATTTTGCCGATAATTCCATAGATTGTGTTTTAGGTTTGAAAAAGCCCACAATATCTTGACTTTTTTGAAAATTTATTTTTTGTCGGTTTTTGGTGTTCTATCCGCAAAAATCACTGTTTTTGTCGCTTGCGCAAAAAAATGACTATTGACATTGCTTTTTCTAAGTTGTAAAATCGTATCGTATATTAGTCTGTGCAAGCATACGTAAACGCGCGTATGTGAGGCAGGAGGAAATTATGAAGAAACTTAGAATCGCATTACTTATCGTTTTGGTCCTCAGTTTGGTGACATGCTTGTTTGCATGTTCCAACACGACTAAGCCGACTTCCACCCCCGTTGATCCTGATCCTTTCATTCCCGTTGGGCCCAGTGGCGGTGGAGACATCGATGAAGATGAGCCTACTGTGTCAACCACAGCCGCTTGGGAAGCCCTGAAAAAGGCAGCCCTTGCAGTCAATGACGGCAGCAAGATCATCAACTTTGACGTTGACCTCGGCTTCGACTATTACGAAGACAAAACCGGCAACGACTTCGGTTTTAGAATCGCTGGTGGCATCGACACCGATTTCACCGACGGCACTGACGACTCAGAATTCTTGTTTGAAATGGTCAAGAAACCTCTGGGCAGTGACGAAGAGTTGTTGCTCATCGGCCTGTATTATACAAGTGAAACCATCGTCATGGACGTCACCGGTCTCAAAAACAAAAACAACAACGATGATAATGACGAGGACGGCAACGGTCAAGGCAGATACGTGGTGAAGACCAAGGACATCAACCTTACGTCATTGCTCACTGGTCTTGCAGACGTGTATGACAGTCTTGCTGGTGGTCAGTCTATTGCAGAACTTATCCTTGACGGTCTTCTTGGCATCGACCTTGGCGACATCCCCATCGTTGGCGGACAAACCATTGAAAACCTTGTCAAGAACATGATCTTTGCCAAGTCAGGCGCACAAATCATCCCTCTTGAAGACGGCGGACAACGCATCATCATCCCCAGTGATATGAGCTTTATCATGTCAGTTGTGCCTTCACTCATTGGTTTGCTCCCCGGACTCCTTGGCGACAGCATCGACTTGAACATGATCTTTGGTCTGGTCTATGACGTGACCGGCATGGATCTCAACAGAATAGAGCACTTGAAGGGCGCATCAATCAACCTCATCGCCGATGTAGGCGCAGACGGCAAGATGGATGCACTTGACGTGGGCATCGGCCTCAACTTTGAAAGTGACGGCAAGAATCCCGAATACGGCAAGTACTTCAACGAAGTGGAAATGCACCTCCAAATCAACAAGATGGCTTTCAATGAAAACATCGACGTTGACGTGGAACAAGCAATGAGGGACAGAGGCATTGACGTTGACTCTGCAATGGAATATTCACTTCTCACCTTCAACCTTTCACTTGGCCTCCAAATCAACACCGCTGACAAGACATTGACCCTCAGCGGAGTTTCTCCTGCATTCGGCACACTCCTTGAAGGACTCCTCGGCAGCCTCCTCCCCGAAGATAGTCCTCTTTGGATTATGCCTATCGGCCTCAACGGACATACATACAGCTTGAAAGTCAACATTCAAGCACAAATCAACACAAGAGACGCATCCAAGACCAATATGCTTGTTGAAATCGTCGGTGACAATGGCGGAACAAGAGCATCAATCGTCTATTCAGGTGCACAACAAGCGGTGTATCTTGACCTCAGCGGCATCCTCGGCACTGGCTACGTCATGATCCCCGACATAAATATGAACGCTCTCCTCAGTGACCTCATTGATATGCTCATTGACACAATCAAGGACGCACTGGGCGGAAGCGAAGCAAATGCAGAGTCACAAGCAATGGCAGATGAAATCCTCGGTGCTGTTGCAAATGGCGATATTCCTACCTACCTCACCTCAGCAGCAAGCGAAGACGATGAGCCCATCACAGACATCATCAGCCTTATCGCAGCAATCCTTGACAACTGCGAATTTATCAAAAACGGCCATATCCTCAACATCCAAAGCCTGAGAGTCACCTTGACTGAAAAGATTCTCGACTACATCTGGACGTTAGTGTTTAAGGATGAAGATGGCAACTACAACGGAGGCAAAATCCCCGTGTCTGTTGCAGAAGTCAGCGTGGTCAGCCCCGGATTTGCAGAACAAAAGAACTTGGTCATTGACTTGGGCCTCGGCGTTGACGAAACAGTTGTTGGCGTCAAGATTGACCTAGGATTCAAATTTGGCTCACTGAACGACGCAGACCTTTTCAAAGAAAAGGTGACCATCACTGACGAAGAAGAAAAGGTCTATACACCTATCGACATCAGCAACGGACTGTCAGTTGACTCAATCCTCGGCGCACTGAACAACGTCTATATCAGCCTCGGCCTTGACATTGACGTGTACGCCCTTGCCGGTGAACTTACTTCTATCGAATTTGCAAGCGCAGGAGAAATCCTCGTGCAAGCACTTGTTGAGTTTGCAAAGACAACTGACGCAGGCATCAAACTCCTTGTTGAGGCCAACGTCGACCTTTCAAAACTCTTGAAGGATGGCGCATTTGACGTTGCAGGTTTGTTGCAATCAGACATCCACTTGGCACTTGTGGGCAAGGAATCACTTGCCAATGGCGAAGGCAACGGCCTTGACATTTGGCTCAGTGGTGGCAACGTCTATCTCCACACCCGTGAAGACGTCCTCGGCGGTATTGACATCGAACTGCCTCTCGTAGAACTCCTTGAAAACCTTGGCGTCCTCGGCGGCGGAGCAAATGACGAAGAAGCAGAAACCCCTGAAGAAACTCCCGAAGAAACTCCTGAACAAGCACCCGCAGAAGATGGCACAAACGAAATCATCGCCATTGTTGCCGGCATTCTCGGTGGTGTTGAATTCACCGACACTTCAATTGAAGTGTATCTTGCAAGCGGTTTGATGCAAACCCTTGTTGGTCTCATCGGCCTTGAAGCAAAGGAACAAACATTTGTTGCTCTCACCGATGAAGAAAAGGCAGCATACAACGCAGGCACTCTTGTTGAAACAGTCTACGTCACCGACGAAAACGGCGCATACGTAGAATTTGTTGGTGAATCACTTGACGACGTCACTTCATACTACAAGGTTGACAAAGTCAACTACGAAGTGTTGACAGCAGACGAAAGAGAACTCTACAAGCAAGGTCTCTTTGAAGAAACTGTCTTTGTCAAGAACGCAGAAGGCGCAATCTACGTTGCAAGAGGTGCATTTGACGAAAACGAAACATATTACAAGCTGGTTGGCACACGCTTTGCACTGGGTCTTGCAAACAGCACAGTGGACGGCGGTGTCCGTATTTCACTGGCAAACGGCCTTGACCTCACCGAACTTGGCGTTGACATCTATCTTGGATTTGACGACAACTTCAACCTGAACATCAGCCTTGGTGACCTCAAAGCAGGCATCAACAGCGTCCCCGCAGACAATCAACTGACTGTCGGGGCATACGACTTTGTCAACATTTTTGAAACCCCCAACGTCTTCCTTGGTTTGAGCCTCGGCGTTGAAGCAGAACTCAATGCAGGCAACACCCCTCTTGGAGCAGGTGGCGCACTTGTCTTTGAAGAAGCACTTGACCTTGGCTACGGCATCAACATTCAAGCATCTCTTGACCTCACTCCTCTCCTTGATTGGCTTATGGGCGCAGATGCAATCTACACCAACGGAAACGAATCACAAATCCTCATTGAAATCGTCAAATCAGACGACGGCGCAGAAAAACTTATTCTGGGCATCTACTACGTAGATGGCAAGATCTATCTCGACGCAACTCAACTGAACATTGAAAGAGTTGCAATCGACCTTGACTTGATGAACCTCATCATGGGTCTTATCCTTGGACAAGACAGTGAAGTGCAACTCAATCCTGACAACAGCGAAGCACTTTCAGCAGCAGGCGGTTCAACCACTGAAATGGATGCAAGCAAGTTTGAGCTTGCTCTCCTTGCAGCCCTCCGCATTGGTGACCAAAACATCCGTCTTGAAATCCTCCAAGGCGTCGTTGAGGCACTGTGGAATGTAGCAGGCATCAATGCAGCAATCATTGAAGCAGCACTTCAAATTTCATGGGCAAAGAACAGCGACCTCGTTGGCCTTGAAGTGGTTGTCAAAGACCACAACAACTCACAAACAGGCAAAGTGTACGTCAGCGTTGGCGCACCTCGCCTTGAAATCACCCACGAAGTCATTGACATCGTGCCCTTCGGCAAGACCGAAGCAAACGCACACGAAGACTTTGTCTTCGACGGCAGAGAAAACGGCTACACCCTCATCAATCTCTTGAACTTTGACGAAGCAGGCAACATTGCTGTGTCACTGAGCCAAGTGTTTGTTGAGTTGAACCTCACAATCCACCTCGAAGCAGCAAACAACGTTGATTCATGGCCTCTCGGTCAATGGATCGGTATGTTCCTTGGCGGAGTGGACGAAGGCATAAGCGGATTCCTTGAACAACTCCTCTTGGCTTTTGACATTGACTATACAGTGCAACAAAAACTGGGATTGCGCATTGCAGCAATGCTCCGCTTTAACCCCGAAAATATCGGTGATCTCAACTATATCTTGTCACATAGTGACATAGCCATTGAAATCTTTGACGGCGCATACGAAGACGTCAAAACCGACCCCGAAGCAAGAATGATTGCAATCACCTTGCTTTGCGACGACGTCAACGCTCCCACTGCAACTGCAACAAGCACCCTCTATATCGATGCAAACATTGATATGGCAGACGATGTCCACCTGTCACTTGGCAACTTCAGCCTTGCATCATTGATTTCCGGCTCAACCGACACCGGTGAATCTGAAGCACAAGCAGCAGAAGAGAGCAGTGAAGAAGCAGAAGCAACTGACGATGCAGCAAGCGCAAGCATCCTTGACACAATCGTGAGCATCATTGGTGGCGCACTCCACGGACTCAACGTCAGCAGTGAAAGTGTGACAATCTACTTTGCAAGCTCACTGATTGCAACCATCATCCAACTGGTTGCTCCCGATATGGGCTACACTGCACTTGACAGTGCAGCTCTTGGCACACACACAGGGGCAAGATACACCCTTGAAAGCGGTGTCTACGTCAACGCAAGCAACGGCGAATATAAGCTTGACGGCACAAACTATATCCTCCTCACCGCAGAAGAAAGAGGCACATACACCGGCGCAAGATTTATCCGCACTGAAAACGCAGACGGCACATTTACATACACCGAAGATGCAACCGGCACTTACGGTGTCAACGACCTCAGTGAAAACTTCATCAAACTCAACCCTGCAAACAGTTTCCTGAAACTTGGTCTTGATCCTTACCGCCTTGACCTCATGGTTGGCATTGATCCTTTCACCATCGGTCTGTCACTTACAAACATTGAAATCGGTTTCTCTGAAAAGTACTCAGTTGTTGGCTCACTTACAGCAGAGAACATTGAAAATCAAGTTTACACAAGTGCAACCAACCTCACTGAACTTGCTCTTGAACTTGCACTTGAATTGAAACTTGAACTGAACGATACGCAAGATTGGAAGAACGGCGAATTGCCCATCAACGACCTTGTGTCAGCATTTGTTGCAGACTTTGCTCTTGCAATGGGTGTTGAAATTGAAGGAGACATCGTCCTTGACGTTGAACTCTTTGTGGCAGCAAACCTCTCACTTGACGATCCTGAAAAGACCGAAATTATGGTTGAAATCAAGAACCTTGTCAAGGGTGCAAACCCCAACGCAGATAGCACAGTTCTTGGCCTCTACCTGAAAGGTAGCACCCTCTACGTGGATATGGGCATCCTTTCAAAGGAAGACTTCATGGTTGAAAACACCGGTCTTGCAGCATGGCTGGTTGACACAATTGGCGGTCTCCTGGGAGCAGGCAGTGAAGCAGACAGCGAAGCAGAGGCAGCAAGTGAAGAAGATGCAACACAACAAGCACTTGAAGTTGTCCTTGCACTTGCCAACGACAAGATCACCCTTTCAATCGCACAACAAACCCTTGTGGGCATCATCGCATTTGTTGTGGATATGCTCTCAACAGGGGACAGCGGTCTTGACATCTCAGAATCAATCAAGAAACTTCCTGACCTCGGTCTTGAACTCACCGTTGACATTGACTTTGAAAACGTTGCAATTTCAGTTGACCTCATCAGCGACATCCTCAGCGCAGGCATCTACCTCAAGTCACCCAAGATTTCAGCAACAAGACTTGACTCAGTGTCCGCAAGACTTGACGAAGGCATCTATCACTATCAAAACGAAAACAACTACGTTGTAGTTGAATCAAGCGAATATGCAACAGTCAATGCAGAAGTTGACAACATCTACGTGAAGGAAGGCGACAACTTTGTCCGCTTCACTGGCGCACTTGTTGACGACGGCACAGCATATTACAGATATCTTGGCACAGAAAATGGTGTCAACCGCTTCAACAACTTCGCAGACAACGAGAAGTTGAGCTTTGAACTTGAACTGGAACTTCAATTCGGTTTCAATGCAACCTATATCCTCGTTGACGAAGACACAGCAAAACTTTACAACGACGACGAAAGATATTCACTCCGTGAATCTGACGGCAGATACGCACAAGATCCCAACGGTCTTTACATCAAAGATCCTCACGTCTTTGGTGATATCATTGATACAATCGTCAGCATGGACGCAGTGAAGAATCTCCTTGGCGGTCTTGAAGAAGGCCTTGCCAAGAATCTTGTGGGTGCACTCCTTGACAGACTTGGCCTTGAAATGTACCTCAATGACCCCGTCCAAGACAATATCGTTCTCCGTGTATTCGGCAGTCTTGACCTTGGCAAACTTGGCATTGCAGGCGTCTTCAACCTGAACCTTGATGCACTGAACTTCGAAATTGAAACAATCCTCGCAGCCCTTGAAGTTGGTGTTGAAATCATCTTCAACAGAGGAGAATTTAACGAAGCAGCACTTGGCATCTACATGATTGACGGCTTTGCATACCTTGATGCAGGCAACTTCGGTGGCCCTCAAGTGAAACTTGACCTCCTTGGACTTCTTAAAGATCTCGGTGTCTTCGGCGGCGGTGAAGCAGCAGCAACCGCAGACGACGAAGAAGCACCCGGCGTCATCGACTATCTCAACAAGTTCATCAAGCGCATCATCTTTAGATGCACCGCAATGGGCATGAGTGGCAACCCCTACGAAGAAGGTGACACCTTCTGGTATGACAACTGGGACGGAATTGACGTCCTCGTCAACTCAACCCTTATTGCCGACATCGCAAGCCTTATCACTGGTGAAGAACTCCGCCTTGACATGTTCAACATTGAAGAGAGCACAAGCGGTATCTCCATCAAGTTTAAGGATGCAGATATGGACAACAAACTGTCACTTGGCATCAACTTCAACACAGTTGCAGGCACAAACATCTATCTCAAGCTTGGTCTTGGTCTTGACCTCAAGATTGCAGATGCAGAATATGAAAGCGTCCTGTCACCTCTTGACAGAAATGAATTTGTTGACATCTCATCATACGTCAACACAATCCTCTCAATCGTTGACCCCGACAAGTATCCTCCCGTTGAAAATCCCGGCACACAAACCATAGGTTTGGGCCTCAACCTGATGATCAACTTCGACAGTGAAGACATCGACACTCTGGAACTTGGCGGACTCCTTGAAAACTACATCGCAGATATGCTTATCAATGCAAAGACAACCAGCGCATTCCATGACGGCATCGCAGGCAGAATTTCATTGAAGGCAGACCTTGGCGCACTTAACATTGCAGCACTCCTCAAGGGCGATCAATACAACGCACTTGGCCTTGCAGCAGCAAAAGAAGCAATCTCCGCAGGCACACCCGTCTATCTCTATATGGACGGCGCATACGTGCAATACGACAGCGCGGACGCAACACACGTAGCATACGTGGAAGGCAACGGCACCGTCTATGAACAAATCAGTGCAATCACCAACTTCATCACTGGCAGTGACCTTGACACAATCGAACTTGCTCTTGAACTCCTCAAGACAGACGAAAAGGGCACACCTCTCAAGGATGCAAACGGTGACTATATGGCACTGGGCGGAATCTATCTCTATCAAGGTGACTTGTATCTTGACGGCACAAGCCTCTTTGACGTTGCATCCAACTACACAAAGATTCCTAACTTCGTTGATATGCTCATGGGCCTCATCTTCGGTGACGGCACTAGCGCAACCGCAACTTCAGCAGGGGACGGCGAAGCAATGGCATCTGCAGAGGTTGAAGCAGACGTTGAAAGAGATGCAATCATCGCACTTGTCCTTTCAGACACAGCAGGACAAATCCTCATCACCAAGTCAATCATTTCACTCATCATCGGCGCACTTCTCCCCGACCTTGGCTCAATTGAGGAAATCTTCAACAAACTTGAAATTTCAGTGGGCGCAGAAATCGGCAGCTACGGCTACAACAGATTCTTCGATGACGGCGACGAAGTTGATGAACTTGAAGTCCTCAACGATATCTACTCTGGCACAAGATACTTCGTTGAATCAGTCAGCGCAAACGCAAGCGGTGACTATTACAAGCAAACCGTCAACGGCAGAGATTATTATCTCTACATAACCGACGGCGTGGCAGTGCCCGCAGGTGCAGAAAGATTTGACGTCACCTTCAGCCCCTCACAAGTCAGTGCCGACGCATACTACAAGGCAAAGACAATCCTCGTAGGCGAAGAAAAGACTGAAAAGACCATCTACACCCTCGTCCTGCCCTTGAACGAAAGATATGCATACTATGACGAAATCACTTGGAAAGACAACAACGTGGACGGCAGATATGCAAAGGTTCAAGTGGGCGAAGAAGACGGCGTGCCTCAATATGAATACTTCGACACAGATAGATATGCACTCTACACTCATATCGACGGCGACTACGCAGTAGTCCCCGAAGAATCACTTGAAGAAGGCTACGCATTTGGCTTGGTTGGCTACTTCATCCGTCGTAGTGGCGCATTTGTGCCAGTGGACGGCTTTGCAGATCGTTATCAAGGCTACGTGGTTGACGCAGAAGGTCAATACTATCGCTATATCAATGCATTCACCGAACTGAAAGACTTTGCCCTCCAAATCGGCATCCAAGTCAACGCAGTGAAGATTGGCATCGGTCTTGGCGGTCTTGACATTGAAATCGGCGGCAACAGCGAGCCTTTGATCCCCGACTATATCCTTGAAGAAAAGGACAAGGACGATCCCGAAAAGACAATCCCCACCACCTACTTCTATGAATCAACTGTGTCAGTTAACGCATCAGTTGAGATCGACCTCGGCATCACCGAAGGTCAAATCGACCTGGGCACAATCTTTGAAAAGGTCCTTGGCAACTTGCAAGGTGTTCTCCTTGAAATGCCTGCAACCGCAAAGGGATATTCATCTGCACACTTCCGTCTTGACCTCAGCATAGTCCTTGACTTTGCAGAGTTGACCAACAGTGAAATCGCAGTTGAACTCATCAACATCGCAGAAACCGGTGCAGAAAACCTGTGGCTCGGCCTCTACTATCTTGGCGGAACGTTCTACCTTGATGCACCTTTCTTCAACATTCCCAAGCTCAGCATCACATCAACCATCATCACAGACTTCATCGACAATTTGCTCGGTGATATTCTCAATGAAGAAATCTACACCGAAAACGAATTGCCCGGCGCATCAAGTGAAGCAATGGCAGCATCACCCATTGACACTGACAACGCAGATGCACTCCTCCTCATCAGCAGACGTAAGTTGACGGTTGCTCTTGGCAACAAGCTCATCCGCACTCTCATTGAGATGATTGCATCAGGTCTTGACCTTGATGACTACATCACAGACAAGCTCCTTGCATCAGCACAAGTTGAACTTGACTTCAACGATTCACTTAACCTTGACGTCAACGTCAACCTTATGATGGAAGGCAGCCGTTATATCCCCGTTGAAGGCGCACCCACCGTTGAAGTGGTTGACACCGACGGCACTGTCCTTGTTGAAGGCGACTACTACTTTGTTTCTTACGACAAAGACAACGCAGAGCATCAAGGACAACAACTTTACGTTGAAAAGGACGGCTCCTATAAGGCAATCACCCCCGACACTGCAACCCCCGCTGTTGCATACGTCCGCGTGAAAGCAACTGGAACAGAGCCCGAAAACACCAAGTTCTTCAGACGTGAAGCAGACAATGCAGGCAATATGAATGAATACGACACTGACCTCAACCTCTTGGTTGCAATCAGAAACGTTGACATTCAATTCACCTCACAACACGAATATCACCTCACTGCAGACGACCTCAAGGAATACACCGAAATCACTGAACTTGACCGTATCACCTTGACAGAAGCAATCGACATCACAACAAGATTCGTCCACGGCAGTGACATCGACCTCAGCGCACTCCTCGGCTGGCTCTTCCCCGAAATGGATCCCGAGGATATGGAAGCAATCATCAGCGCAACATCCGATATGGGTGGTGACGTTGCACGCAAGATTGAACTCATCCTTACAGTTGAAATCAAGTTTGCAGCACTCCTCAACCACCTGCGTCAATACGTGCCCGATCTTGACATTGACGTCAATGCAGATATGTCAATCCTTGACATCGTCAATATCATCGTTGGGGCAGTTGGCAACATCGGCGGACTGAACATTGGCGACTTGCTCTCCTACATCAACGCATCAATCGTCATCCAAACCACAGCAGACCAAGTTGTTGTTGACGAAAACGAAAAATACACCGTTTCCGACACCCACAACATCATTGGCATCTATATGGAAAGTGGTGAGTTTGAAAAGTTGGACCCCGCCACTGAAATGAAACCCGGCAACGTGGCATACGTTGCTCCTGAATATCGCTACAGCCATTACTTCGAAGACGTCCGCGGTGACTACTATTACAACGCAAGCACCGGCAAGTTCGTCTACGACCCCGAAGGCGACGAATCAGTGGGTATGACACGTTATGCTTATGACGCAACCTATTTCTATCAAAACGACAACGGAGACCACAAACGTGTCAAGGGCGGATTGTACATTGATTTGAGCTATCTCAACATCCCCAGTGTGTACATCAACAGCTACTCACTCCGTAGCCTGGCATCAAATCTCCTCCCCGACATCTTCGGCAGCAGTGAAAGCGCAAGCGATTCAGCAGTGGCAGCAGGCAGTGCAGATGCAGCAGCACTTCCTCTCCTTGGTGACGACATTGCTCAGTATATCACCGCATTCGTTTGGGGCATCCGTATGACCTCAACCTTCATCCAAGTGGCAGTCAACAGCAATTTCATCAACGAAATTCTTGCCCTCGTCATGCCTGACGCAGACAGCAGACTGCAATTTAATGAAGCAGACTTCACAAAACAACCTTACGTCCAAATCAACACCGACAGATCAGTCTACTACTATGAAAGCGTCAACACCGCTCTTGAATGCGACAGTGACGTCCGCTTCTACGTTGACGAAACCGCAGAAAAGGGCAACTACGCACTTGTTGACGGCGTCTACAAGGCAGTGGCAGACATGAGCGATGCTGAACTTGGCAAATACACCGGCGACTTCTACGCAATCAAGTCTTACGACTCATACTTGAAGGTTTTGACCTCAGACAGTCATTACTTCCAAGAACTTTCAAGAGCAACTGCAATTGAAAAGGACAGAGCAGAGAAGTCAGGAGACAACTTCAAATACTACTCTAAGACCGAAACAACCAACTACGAAGGCGCATACTACTACGTCAGTGACGGACAATATCAACTTGCAGAAGGCGACGAAAGCGCAGACAACGAATACTTCCTCTTCACAGCAATTGACGAGAGCAAGATGCTTGTTGCATACGCAGACGACTATGCAAGAAAGCCCATCGTTTCAGTCCAACTCTATCTGTGGGAATATGAAATCGGCATCAACGTCGGCTTCCCCGAATTTGGTGGCGAAAGCTTCAACTACGTCCCCGCAGATGAAAATACTCCCGACGGCGCAAAATACTATCTTGCACCCGACTACGTCTACACCTTCGTCGGTGGCGAAAACACCGTTGACGAGTGGATTGTCAAGGACAGCGTGGCAGGCACAACATTAGACGGCATTGACGTGGTTGCAAACTACGACGACAACGTCCGCTATATCTACTATCACGGCGACTACTACGCAATCGACAGCGACAGCCTCTATGTTATTAAGGATGGCGGGTACGCGCTCGCATATGACGTGTACGACACCGTTGACTGGGAAAACGGACAAATGGTTGACTTCACCTCCGAAGTCCGTGACTTCTACGTCAAAATTCACATTGAATCACTTGACATTGACCGCTTCGAGAGAGTGCTTCCTGCAACACTTTACAAGCAAGTCTGGTATCGTGACAGCTACGTGAGAGCAGACGGCACAGAACCCGAAGGCACAGTCTATTATCAACGTACAACAGTTGAAAACATCGTTTCAAGAGCAGAGCGCATCATGCAAATCTCCACCGTTGAAAGCAACGAGGGTGAATACGTCTGGAACTGGAACAAGAACGAATTTGTCCTTGGCAGTTCTCTCACCGCAGAAGACGGCAAGGTCAAAGAATTGTACGATGCAAACAAGCTCATCGGTTGGGGCGCAAACGAAATCAACTACTTCGCATACGACAGCTGGACAAGAAGTTATATGCCTGTTGCTGAATATCTTGCAACCTACTACACCGCAGAACAATGGGAACAAAAGACCGATGAAATGGACGATATGATTCAACACCTTGCTCTCTACGACAACAGCGAAGAGATCAACTACGTTGACAGTGACGATATGTTCTTCATCTCATTGACCATCCGTGGCGGTTTCTCAATTAGTGGCTACCACGACTATATGTTGGTCAGTGACTACCTTGCACTTGTCAACACAGGCAAGGCAGAGGCAGACAAACTCACCGAAGGTGACATCGATCCTTCAATCCGCTACACAATGATCCAAGGTGAATATCAACAATTCAACAACGGTGAATACGTGTTGTACTCAACCGGCGTTGAAGAATCACTTGGCAACGTCCTCGGCGGTATTGTTGGCGACCTGGACAACTCAATGATCAGAGTCCTCGAAGGTTTCACCGGCGAACTTGTCTTTGAAATCAAGATCAACCTTTCATTTAGAATCGACTTTGTTCCCGCACTCAAGATCAACATCTTTGACCTTGACCTGGGCATTGACTTGTGGCGTAGAGAAAACGACGGCGCAGACCAAGTTGACGGCACTCTCACCCACATGATCGGCATCTACTATGATCACGACATCGACACCGGTGCTGCTGGCCTCTACCTTGACCTTGAATGGCTCCTTGGCAAGGGCGGTAAGCTTGCTGTTGACGTCAGTGATTATCCCGTTGAAACCCTCCTTGCAGACCTGCTCTCAGGCGGTCTCAGCCTTGGCTCAAGTGAAGCAATGGCAGCAGGCGGAGCAGTTGATGAATACTCCGATCCTTCAGTGGCAGGGGTCTATCTCAACTTCTTCACAAGAAAACTTGCTCTTGCAGTCACAAAGGGCTTTGTGGAATTGCTCTTGCAACTTCTCAACGTTGACATCTCCGAAGGTCTCCTTCCCAACTTTGCAGTGAAGGTTGGCATCGGCCTCAATCCTTACGCAATCGGTCTTGACATCGACCTCTTCAACAGCGACGGCACAAAGGGCGTCCTGTCCATCGGCCTTGACCTTGAGCTTTTCAACGGCACAGAAGACAGTTCAGCAATCGACTTCGGCACAATTGAGGACTTCAACACCCTCAACACTTCATACAAGAACAGCGTCATCGTCAATCCTGACCTTGCAGACAACCACATCTTCTACTACGGCAACTTCGTCCGCAACGACGACGTGGCATTTGAAGATGCATACGTCAAGGTTGGCAACGCAGTGGGAGATGTTGAATACATCAAAATTCAAGAACATGACTTCGCAGTTCTTGGCGACGAAGATTTCCTTAAACTCAGCGAAAAGGAAAAGGAAAGCTACACCGGACAACGCTACTCACTGAGTGGTGAAACATATCACAAGAGTGCAGAAGGAGACTACAGACTCAACTACAAGGGACAACTGTATTCAATTGATTATGTTGAAAACGCAGACGGCGAATACAAGCAAGTCGGTGAAGGTCAGTATGTAATTGCTGAAGAAGAGTATGCTGGCACACGTTATGCATTTGTGTTTGAAGCAAAAAAAGAAGATGACGATGACTTGGGCGATGTGTTCAATTGCAAACTTCTGTATGAAGGATATCGCTATTCATACGATGAAGAAGAGGGAACATATTGCAGAGATGAAAAAGGAACCTACAGAGCACTTCGCGCAGTCCGTCCCGAAGACGCAGTTGACACAGGCAACGGTGTATTCCACACCTACAGCAAATACTACGTCAAGGCAACCGAAGTGTACTTGAACGCAACCGCATTTGAAAATGCAGTGGCATCTGGCGTTTGGGCATACGAAAAGGCAGAAGACGTCTTCATGGCAGTGAAGGACGACAGCGTGTTCAACACCGTCATCACCGTCCAAAACTACATTGATATGCTCAACAGCAACAACAATTCCGGCACACCTTACACGGTTGACAATGTTCTCAACAGTGAAACCACTGAATTTGTTGAACCTGCAAAGAGATATATCATCAAAGATGGCAATGCAGTCTGCGTTGACGAAGACACAGAATTCACTCACGTTGCAGTGTCCACAAAGGTGACATCACTTGACAGAAAGTTCATCGACTTCTACAAGGCATTTGCAGACATTGAAAAATACTATGCACCTGCATGGAATAAAAACGAAAGTGGCTCACTCTACGAATACAATGAGTTGAATGGCAGATACGTAGAAGTAGAGTACGACGCAAACGGCGTTGCAAAAGGCCTCGTCCATGGCGAAACCTACTATAAGGCAGTAAACGACTTCACCAACTACAGCACCATCATGAACCTTGACCTTGGTGCACTCCTTGCTGGTGGAGAACTTGACATCGCAAGTCTCCTTGGTGACCTCAAGTCAGTCGAACTTGATCTGTCACTTGCCATCGACCTTAAACTCAGCGACGTCATCAACTGGACCGAACAAATGACCAAGTTTGTTTCAACCGAACTGTACGATTACTTCGAATTCATCTTGGCATCAACAGACTGGGACAACGCAAACTTCTCAGCAAACATCGGTCTCACCCTTGACATCAAGGCAAAACTCAACATCCAAAACCTCCTCGGCCTCATCACAGGCGGTGGAAACATTATGGATGCATTGAAGGGCCTTGAAGCATACATCAAGATCGGCTACAACACCAACTACCACAATGAAAACGCAGCAATCGAGCTGTGGGTCAACATCGACAACGATGGAAAACTCAACCTCTACTTGAACCTTGAAGATATGGACGAGATCGTCGGCATGGGCGACTTCTTCACAAAGGTTAAGTTTGAAGGTCTTGATCTCGGCGGACTCCTTGGCGGTGGTGAAGCAGAAGCAAGTGCAGAAACCCTCGGCACAGAACTTTCAGTTGAAACCAACAACGTTTCAACAGGACTCCTTCCTGAAAACATCTTTGACATCATCAACATCATCCTTGGTCAAGTCCTCTTTGGACACGACATCATTGCAGTTGGTCTCAACGACAAACTCCTTGTTGACCTTGTCAAGATGCTTGCTCCTGACTTTGAAGGCGCAGACTATCTGCCTATGCTCAACGTCACAGAGGGAGCAGACACCAGTGGCGTCGTCATCAACATCGGCGGCGGTGCACCTTCAATCGGTGTCAACCTTGGCTTTGTGGTCGGCTATGAAAGCTATGCAGAAGCAACCGAATATGCAAACTATGACGGCGTCAAGTTCAGCCTCGTTGACGACAAGTACGTTGTTGATGCAGCAGGCACATACGTCATGGTGTCCAGCGACAAGTACGCACTTGTTGACTACGCAAACCCCGTCTGGACAGGCGACAGATATGAACTGAACGCAGACGGCGTCACCTTCACAAAGGTGTTCAGTGCATACAGCGAAGCAGAAGTTGGCTACACTGGCACAAGATATTCACTTGTCAACGGACAATACGTCATTGATGCAGACGGCACTCTCAAGAAGAACGCAAACACCTTCACTTTGAACGGTGCAGGCGAAGGCGGATTTGTCAAACTTAACGCAGAAGACCTTACAGATGGAAAACTGACAAGATATGCTGCAATCGGCACAGACGGCGGACGTTATCTCCCCGTTGACGGCTACAAGAAGTTGTCAGGCAAGGGCGTTGCATCTTCAAGAGAAACCTACGACGTGACCACTGCAGGTGATTATCTCCTCATTGGTGACTTCAGCTTTGGCATCAGCATCTACGGCCTTGGCATCTTCGCAAATGGAGAACATCTGTCCAACGCACAAGCAGACGGCTCACAAATCGACAAAGACGGAAAGAACGTCGTTGACTACGCAGACATCACCAAGACAAGTTTGAACTTGTCCTTGGCAATGGACATCAACTACTACGGCAGTGCAGACACCACCAACGACAACAACATCGTTGATATGAGTGAACTGCTTGGTCTTATCCTTGGTCTTGTCAATCCTGACAGCGACATGACAGGATCAACACTCCGTCTTAACATAATGAACAATATGGGCAACAGCGAATATCCTTCTGGACAAATTAAGCTGAGCGCATATCTCAACCTCAACGACTTTGCAGCAACCGAAATCGCCCTTGAAATTTTCCAATACGACGACAACGGCGTCCTCATTGAAGATGATCCTATCCTCGGCGCATACCTTGCACACGACAACGTCTACATTGACGCATCACACCTCCTTGGCGAAACCGCAAAACTCTACCTCAGCGGTCTTGGCCTCAGCAAGATCCTCGAAGACGTACTTGGCAGCATCTTCGGCGGCGGTGAAGAAGACGGCGAAGCAGTTGCAGCAACCTCAGGAAACGCAGGTGGCCTTACAATTCACGACTGGGCATTCATCCAAGCAATGATCCGTCCTCAATACTTCTCATTGACTCTGTCAGTGGCCACCATCAATGCAATCATCAACAAAGTCTACGAAGCACAAGGCAAAGAACTTGGCAACCTGATCCCCAACCTTGGTGAAGTCATGCTTGACGCATACGGCTACGCACCTGTCAACGGCGTGGACGAAAGACCTTACTGGATGAGCATCAACGTCAAGATGACCGAAGGTTTCTACGGCTCAATTGATATCACAGAAATCGGCCTCGACCTCCACAAGCAAGCAGGCTTTGGCGCAGCAAACCTCTACGAAGTGTTCAATGCAGGCAATGCAAAACACGTTGAAATGGGCAACAAGTACGTGAATATGTCCGCAGAAGAGGCAGCAGCCTATGAAGGAACTAAGTACGTGTCAAACGGCAACGGTACGTATACCGAAAGCGCTCTCGGCACATACAGATACGAAGGCACAAGATACACAAAGATTGAAGAAGGCTACGCCCTTGCAGAAGCAGGCTATGACGGACAACGCTATAGCAAGGTGGGTGAAGACTACGTCACAGACGAAGACGGCGACTACAAGTACGTTGAAGAACAATACGTCTTGGACAGAAACGGCAACTACATCATCACCTACGGCGAAGCATACAACATTGCAACCGGTGAAATCGGCATTGGTACAATCGGCGCAGCACTTGACATCTCACTGACCATCTCATCAGCAGGCATCACCAAGTACGACGCAGCAGGCAACCTCAACGAGGAATACGGCTCAACCTTCGTGGGCTGGGTTGAAAACCTACTTGTAGGCCTCCTCGGCGGAACAAGCTTGCTTGGCGAATTTAAGGAAATCGGCGCAAACGAAGACTACGACGGACAACGCTACTCCTTCACAAACAACACCTACGTCAAGGATGACAACGGCAACTACAAGTTTGTCATGGCAGACGTCATCCTCACATTGCCTCAAAAGGCAATCACCCTTGACATCTCAGTGAAGGCAGACATCAACTTGCCCGCAATCATCAAATACGGCCTCAGCGGTATCCTCTACAGCGACCTTGCTCTCGACATTAGAATCGGCGAAATCCTCGACACCAGCTTCTTGGCAGTCTACTGGCTCGGCTCAGCAAGACTTGTCAACAAGGGCAATATTTACGAGCTTGCAGTGGCAGATCCCGCAGAATCAATCTTTGCAGACTCACTCTACGTTGACGCAAGCGGTCTTGGTCTTGGCAAGATCAACTTCCACGGCCTTGCAGGCCTTCTCGGCGCAAAACCTGCATATCCTCAAGAACCTCAAGGAAATGGCAGCGAAGCAGCAGCCTCAGGTGAAGCAACTTCATCTGCAGCAGGCAGTGGCATCACCCTTGACGTGGAACTTGAAGAGGGCAGAATTGGTATCAGCGCAGACAGCGCACTCATCAACGCACTTATGGGACTCCTTGGACTCAACCTCGGTGACGTCCTGGACGGATTCCCTCTCGAAAAGATCAACATCGGCCTCAACTTCGACCTTAGAGAAGGTCTCAAGAAGTTGGCAGTGGAAGCAGCACTTGACAGCTACGGCACAGCACTTGCTCTTGAAGTTGCAAATCTGAAAGTTTCAGTCAACGAGCCTCTCCTTGACGTCGAAGCACTCTACGGACAATTCAAGACAGGTCACGCAGGTCTTACAATGTCAGGCACTGCCGGCACAATGGCCCTCATCCAAAACATCATTGATTCATTGAATCCCGCACTGTCAATCACCATCGACAGACGTGTTTGGGCAGCATCAATGGGCAACTTGGCAGCGGCAACCAACGGCGCAGTTCAAACTGAAAACGTGCCAACAAGAGCATTACTCACAGGCACAAGAGGCATCTATAACCGCGCAGGCACACCCAACAGCAGAATCCACTTCAGCTTGCAAGTGTTCCATCCCAACAGAAGTTCGGGTAGTGGCGCAGTCAAACTTGGCCTTGACTTCTACAACAACAGTTTGTTCATCATCGACCTTGACGTCTCCAACGACACCTTGAACGGCCTCGTCAACAACACCATCGGCGGTATCGCACTCTCCAACGCAGACGGCTCACACTTCATCGCTCTCACAAAGAACGGTGACGGCGACAACGCAACCTACACCTATCCCGCAAATGAATCATCTTCAACGGGCGGCGGCAGTGGAGATTCCGGCAGTGGCGACACCGGCTCAACTGATGACACATGGACATACTCATATCCTCTCAAGCTGGACGGACTCATCAAGAAACTTGAACTCAACCTGTTCAACTCCAACGGCTATGTGCCTTACTTTGCAAACATGGGCGCACTTGATCCTTCAGCCGCAGACGACACAAGATACATCTCAATCAAGGTCACCCTTGGCAGAGATGCCTACAACGAACTGCTCATCTTCCTCTACACAACCATCCTTGGATTGTTTAGAACAGGAATGGCAGGCCTCAGTGAGACTGGTATTGACGATGCAGCATCATCCGACACTTGCTACTTTGTTGACATCAACAAGGTCGCTGAAAGAGGAAACGGCATTGAAGCTGATCCTGTCAGATGGGGCAGCTACACCCTCGGTGAAAGAGACGTCAACGAAGGATACCTCAAGAGACTCTTCCAACAACTGGACGGCAAGACTCTTGAACAAAAGATCACCCTCCTTGAACCTGTTGTGAGAAGTATTCCTTCAACCGTCTATAGCTGGCTCATCAACGACGTCGTTACAGGCCTTGCAGGCATCGAACTGGGCGGACTTGTCAATCTCTTCTTCGGTGGTACGGTTGCAAACCTCTCCAAGCTCATCGCAGGCATCCTGCCTCTGCCTTTCGCACACTCAGGCGCACCTGATCCTACTGCAAACATCTATCTTGACATCAATCCTAACAAGACAGACTACGGCTTCAGTGCAGACAGCACCTACAAGATGTACAGCGGTATCCAAGCAATTGAACTCTACGTCAACTGCACCAAGACCGAAGCCGGCAGACAAATCAGCACCTATCGCAACACCGCAATTGCAGAAGACACAAACAACCTTGGCAAGACCTATCAAGGCACTTTGGAATATGGCTATGTTGCAATTGGAACGGGCGAGCAATATTCAGGACAACGCTATAGCCTTGTTGGAGGACAATATGTCGCAAATGACAGTGGTGAATACAAGTATGCTCCTCTCTCAGAGCGTGTAGTCTTGGATGGATTTGACGAACTCCTCGTTATTGGAGTTGAAGACGGTGAAGAAGTTGTTAAAAGCGCAGTGCACGGCGGCGCAAACGATGGTTGGGATTATCTCTCACTCCGTATCGGACCTTACGACAATGACGGCGACGGCGCAAACAACTCACCTATGCTTGGCTTCCTCGAAGCAGAAAAGGTTGAATACGTTGACCTCCTCGGTCAAACTGAACCTCCTGAAAGCATCATCGTCACTGACATTGCAACAAGAGAAGCAACTGCAGACGGCAAGCCCATCATCCTCAACGAAACCTATCTTGAAGATCCTGCATTCTTCCCTCAAAGAGCAAAGGTAACCTGGCTCGACGGCTCTAATTCAGTTGGTAGCGAAGAACCCGGCAACAAGGACTACAACGGCGGCACAATGATCATCTGGGATGCATCAACCGTTGACCTTTCAGCAGCAAGCCTTGACAGCAACGGCGAATATCTCGCAGGCTACGTCTATGGCTACGTGCTCAACAAGGTCATGTATGCAATCCCCGTCTACACAACCACCGCATTTGCACTGACCGACGTCTTTGCATATGAACAATACTATTATGCTCGTTTGACCGATGAAGAGAGGGATGAGTGGTCCGCTGGAGATGAAGTCTATACGTATGCTGATGGAAAATACACTCTCTTTAAAGGAACGGTTCTTGATGAAGAGACTAGTTACTATAAGTACACCGGTAGTTACTTCAAGCAAGAAAAGATTTCAATAAATCAAAGGGCAGTAAACCCTGAAGATAAAGTCTCAATGCCTGATCTTGTGAGAATCAAGTTCCAAAACATGAAGACATACACCTTCGGTACGGTCCTTGAAGACGCAAGTGGCAACAAGTTGATGGCATTTGCAAAGGGCAAGGCAACCCTTGGCACCGATGCAACCGGCGCACAAATTACCAATGGCGACGGCAACACCTACAAACTTGAATACGCCTACAAGGCAGCAGCACAATACGTTGTAGCAAACGATGCTGACGTTGACACCTTCAACGCAGGCACACTGAAGTTTGGTCTCTACACCAAGATTGGCACAGACTATATCCCCGTGGCAGCAGCATCTGCAGTGAAGGGCAACACCTACTACAAGGTCCTCACCGAAATGGTTGGCACAGCAGAATACGCAGTGCTGGACTACAGCAAACTTCCCACAGGAACAGTTGGCAGAAACTTCCCCGTGGGCTGGATTGATTGGGACAACTACACCTACAACTGGGCAGGTGGCGCAGTAGAAGTTGGATTCACCTATCAATGGGGCTTCACCAACGAAAACGAAGACAGCATCACCGTCAGCATGAAGGGCTACGAAGTCAACCCTGCAAAGATCTCATCCTTTGCAACAAAGACTCTGGCAACCGCAACTGACAGCGACAAGATTGCATCCTTCGACGCATTCGACGCATTCGGCAACCTGAACACAGTCCTTGCAAACAGCGCATACAACAACTCACTTGCTGAATACATCAAGACATTCACCTACGTCAACGGCAAGTACACCAGCGGTCAATACACAGACCTCTCAGTTGAATGGGATCTCACCGCACTTGAAGAACGTCTTGCAGAAATCGCAGTCAAGAACGGCGACACAGTGGTTGGATACGACTACTACAAGGGCATTGACGTAGTGGTCACCGCAAAGGTTGGCGCAAACGTCTTCCGCTATATCGCAGGATACGATGCAACCGGCGCACCCATCTACGGATTCACCGGCGCAGGTGAAACAGCAACAGACGGCAGTGTGGCACAAGTCATCTCAGTGCCCGTCAAGGTTGCAGGCAGAGTGTTCAGCTCACTTGAAACCGAAGCCCTCACCTTCGACGTCTATTCAAGCGACGTCATCGACAGCGCATCATTTGCCACCAACGTCAAGGCAATGTTTGAAGGTGACGACAAGGCAGTCGTCCTCGACAGCAACTCACTGGTCATCACAGCACCTTACGTCTGGGAAGCAAACGACTACAAGTTTGTTGAAGGCGGTGTCAAGCAATCAGAATTCTCATACATGGGATATGATGGCAAGAACCTCTACGCAAAACTTGAAATCGGCACAGAAAAGAGTGGCAAGCAAACAGTTTACGTGCCCATCAACGTGTCAGCAATGACCGCAAACGTCTACCGCCTCAACGTTGAACGTGAACACACTCTTGATCCTGAATGGTTCAACCTGTCAAACAGCTACAACATCCTCACAATCAACTTCAAGGAAAAGGGCGTTTCAAGCCACACCATGAAGCCTGATTGGTCAACCGTCAAGTACTATTCAAACGCAACCTACACCAAGGAAATCGACAACATCTTCAAGGGTGGCACAGTGTATGCAACAGTGGAAGCAAATCCCTGTGACGCAGACGGCAACGTCCTTGTTGGTGCAGACGGAAAGGCATTTGGTTCACTGGACGGACAAGCACAAATCATCAAGATCCGCCTCACAGTGCCCAAGAAGGCAATCACCAGCGTCAAGTTCCTTGCAAACACCGATGACACAGACGTGTACACAAGCGGTGCAATTGATGATAACACCGTCATCACCGATGCAATGCTGAAAGACCTCAGCAACTACACCGCAACAGGTTATGCAGAATACGTCCTTGACGGCACAACCTACAACCTGTCAAGCTATGACTATACTTTGAACCCCGACAACTACTTCAGAGTTGGCGACTGGGGCGACTATAGAAATGGTACGGCAGTGGCAATCACCTACACCACAGACGGAATCGAATACACCGAAATCGCATTTGTCAGAGCATGGAACCTCAACGGATTCAACGTCAATGCAGTTGGTGGCGACAGATACGCCGAGGTGACAGTGGGCGCACAAGAATTTAGAATCAAACTCAACACACCTTCACTTGCAATCACCAACTTGACTCTCTCAACTGACAGCGCAGTCAAGTTTGTGGGCGGAGCACTCTCAGCAGACGTTGACTTTGTCGGCGAAACAACCGCATTTGAATACAACGTCTTCGATGCATGGTCACTGCCCACAGTGGTGACAGTTAAGGGTGAACACGTCAGTGGTGCAATCGCAGACGTCAATGCAGAATGGGTTGACGACAGCGCACCCGGTGTCATCGCAGAGGACTTCATCACAAATGCAGAAGGCAAGAAGGTGTTCAGAACAGACGAAAACGGAGCATACGTCATCCGCCAAGTCAAGTTCTACAACGAAGGCAACGTGGCATATCCCGCAAACGGTGCATTTGACGTCAAGATCTACCTCGTCGGCGACAACGGTGAATCAATCCTTGACAATGCAGCCAACGTGGACGTGGAACACAGCGCACCCAACGATTTGTCAACAGTCTACAACGCATTCGGTTCATTTGAACTTCCCACCACCGCAACAGTGGTGTTCACAGATGAAACCGCAACCAAGACAAACGTTCCCGTTGTTTGGAGCGCAGGGGCACCCACCTCACAAGAAGTTGCAGCAGGCACCTTCACAAGAACTGCCTATATCGGTGCAAACCTTATGAGCGCAGAATACACCTTCACCGTGGTCTACGGCTACAGCGTTGACGTCCTCGGCGAAGCAGGCGCACTTGAATATGCATTGACAGCAGACAAGTTCTACAGCGGACTTCCCACCACCGCAACAGTCTATCCTGACAGTGACAACACTGCAGAATCATACGAAGCAACCTTGAGATGGTACGTGTCCTACAACAACAAGGGCGAGATCACCTCAGCACTCAACGGAGACGGCACAGTCAACGTCCGCATCGAAGCAAACGGCATCAACCTTACCACAAGAGTGGCACTGACAGTTGAAGCAACCGAAATCGTTTCAGCAGACGGCGCTGGCGTGGGCGAGTTCATCATCGATCCTCTCGGCATGGACACCACCCTCTTCAAGCAAGGTGCAACCCACACAGTCGTTGCAACCAACGGCACTGAAGAAGACGGCACACCTAGAATGCAAACAGCAGAAGTGGTTGCAAACTATGAACTCCCCGAAGACTTCTTCACCAACACAACCAAGTACTTCGGCAAGACCTTGACCTTGGCAGTCACCTTCACCTATCCCGGTGGCTCACAATCAATGGACGTCGAGTGCCTTGTGAAGGACAGAACAATCCTGAAGACAGTTGATCCCGCATACCGCTCAATCACCGTTGATCCTTATCTGTATGATTCCTTCCGCGAAGGCGGACTTGGATTGCCTCTTGAAATTGAAGCAATCCTCACAGACGGCTCAGTGGCAACATTCGTTCCCGAATGGCCTAGCGACAGCCTCATCTCTGCAGAAGGCTATGAAGACAGCGACTATATGGTCACCTTCAAGGCATACGCAGTGGCAGAGGACGGCGAATACGTCAGGTACACCTATCAAGTGGACGGCATCACAGTGACACGCTACGGCACAGCTCATGAAGCAGACGCACTTGGTGCAACCTATGACGACATTCGCTATAAGACAGGCGCAACACAACAAGTCAACATTCCTCTCGTGGTCATCTCAAGAGAAGTTGAAAAGGCAGAATTTGTTGCTCCCGATTACGCAAAGGTCGGTCGCAGCGATGCACGCAACACCTACACAATCAGATACACCTCACTTGACTCAACAAAGGGTGAAATCGTCGACGTAGTCTATGACGCAGAAGACAACATCCCCGAAGAAGTCATCTACTACAACGCATTCTCATTTGGTATGAGCGCAATGCCCACCGAAATGGATGTCACCTTTGCAAAGACTGGCGAAGTCAAACGCTACTACGTGGTCTTTGAAGGCGTGGAAAACATCAATGACGGCATGGACGTCACCGACACCGTTGAGTTTGACGCAGTGGCACACGTGTATCCCAACAGCGAAATGGCATTTGAACTCTTCTCCTTCGGCGTCACCTTCACCTTCAAGAAGATCGAAGTGACAAGATTCAACAGCAATATCGCATCAGAAACAATGTCCAACGACCTCCGCTACGACTCATTTGAAGTCTATGCAAAAGCAGACGGCGGCAACAGCATCTACAACGTGGACAACTATGCACCCACAACCACCTTCTATCCCGATGGCAAGTTCATCACCGTGGCAGAATGGAACAAGATGGCTGAAGACGGCTACAGAATGAGCAAGTACGAAGGCACAGGCGCATATCTCTACAAAGTCCTCGGTGAAGGCACTGTGGCTGACGGCAACGTTGTCACCGACAATGAAGGCAACAGAACAGGCACAATGACCTACTTCGAGTATGACGCAGCCGCAAAGGTCTACAACGTCATCCCCGCACAAGGCGCAGCCGACACAACTTACATCTTCGTCTACACAGTCAGTCAAGAACTGGATGCAGAATGGGATCCTTATGACACCGAAATCGCAGTGAAGGGCGGAGAAGAATACGTCTATGCAACTCTCACCAACGGTAGCGCAGTCAACAATGCAACCACCACAGTGAGAGTGCCCGTGGTCGTCCTCGACGGCACCGCAGTGGCAATGAGTGCAAACCACGTGGTTGATGCAGGCGTAGGCGACTTCGTTGATCCTGAACAAGTCAGCGACTATATGGCAGTGGGTGGCAACACCTTGGTGTTCACCTTCGATCCTTTCGTGGTCACAGACGTGTTCGAACAACTTGAAAGCGGACATTACAAGTACTTCCCCGCATACGCAAACTTCACCTTTGCAAACGGCACCGAAGTCAATCTGCCCATCAGCTGGAAGTTCGGCATCGCAACCCTGGGCTACGCAGGCGGAACGTACAACATCACCGCAGTGGTTGACGGCAGTGAATACGGCGTTGACGAGCAAGAAGTTCGTGCAACACTTGTCATCGTCAACAGAAGTGCAGTCAGCGTTGTTGAATCAAGCAACCCCGAACTTATTTCAAACGTTGGTTACTTGAGACACGACGGCGGAGCACAAACCTACATCAACCCCTATGAGTACTTCTCATCATCACTGGTGCTTCCTGATTACCTCACCGTCAACGTCAACGGCGCACTCGGCAACGAAGTCATCACCTTCCGCACCGATGACGAAGATTACACCCTCGGCTGGTCAACTGGCGACTTCCGTCCCACCTACAACGGCGGTATCACCTATCTCACCGCATTGCTGACAGGTCCTGACGGCAGTACACAAAAATTCCAAATCCCCTTCCTCGTCCAAAGAGTGCTTGCAACAAAGATTACAACCCTCTACCGTATGGATGAAGAAAGAGTGGCATCACCTGTGGTCAAGAACTCACGCTACGACGTTGCACCTTACACCTCAACCGTCACCGGCGGTGTGGCAGGCAACTACTATATCGACGCAGGCGTGGCAGCATCTTACACAGTGCCCGAAGGCATCAAGGCAACCTTCTCAGTTGAAAACCCTGTTGTTGATGCAGAAGGAAACCTCACCGGATTCGTTGCATCTGCAAACGGCGGAACTGGTTGGGATAAGCACGCAAACGGCGACAAGTTCTCAAAGGTCTTCGCCCACGTGTCAGTCACAATGCCCGCAAACTTCAAGCTCACCGCAGCACTCCTTGCAGGCAATGAAACCGTGTCCGAACTGTATGCAAATATGCAACTTGGCACCGGTGAAAGAATCCAAATCCCCGTCAAGATCAACGCAAAGACCAAGGACAGCACAACACTCTATAGTGGCAACACTTTGAGAACAAGACTGGACAACGGCCTTGGCGTGGCATGGTCAGGCATTGCAATCACTTATGCCGCAGACGGCACAACGGAAGTTGCAAGATACTCAGTGACAATCGCATCCAACAGAAGCACCTACACCCTTGCATCCGTTGGTGGCAGAAAGACAGTGTACTATCTGGTGCCTTACGTAGGAGCAGTTGTTGACGTCACCTCAGCACTCCTTGACACCACAACCGCACCTGCAAACGTCACTTCAGGCTCAATCGTTGTCATCGCAAGAGGACAAGAAGTGCCCGCAGGCACCGCAGGCTCAGTGCAAACCTTCACGGTGTAAACCTAAACAAATCAAAAAGTGGAGATGCTTCGGCATCTCCACTTGACTATATGGGGTTATCGTCATAAACTTCGTTTATGTTTGCGGTTTTGACCTCGTAAAACGCCCTAAAACCGCTTTTTAGAGGGGAATCAACTTTCCTCTTCAATTGACGGCGCAAAAGGGCGCAAAATCAATCTCACGGCTTTATGGACTTCAAAACAACAGCGATCAACGTGCTCGTCCTCGTGGCACTGGCAATACCCGGATTTCTCCTTGTCAAAACTAAGTTGATCAAGGCAGGGGCAATCCCGTTTTTCTCTGCGGTGTTGCTTTACGTCTGCCAACCCTTTTTGTCACTGCAATCCTTTTTGAAGGTGGAGTATTCCACACGTATCCTTGCAGGCATGGGTTGGACTTTTCTTTTTTCCGTTGTCACACAACTAGGGTTATTCCTTGTGTTGTGGGCAATTTTCAAGTCAAAATTCAACGACCTTGAAATCACCTCTCATCTTATGGAAGAGGGTTATCTTGACGGTGACAAAGTCGCCACAGACCCTCTTCTCAAAAAGCAAATAACTGACACCGCAAAGGGCAGGGCATATAGGGCAATGGTCAACCTGTCCACCTTTGGCAACGTAGGTTTCTTTGGCGTGCCTCTTCTCACCCTGTTATTCCCCTTGAATCCTGAGGCGGTTGTGTATTCCGCAGTCTACGTCTGCACGATGAATATGATGGGCTGGTCAATAGGCGTCTACGTCCTTTCGGGCAACAAAAAGTTTATGAGTGTGAAAAAGGCCCTCATCAATCCGCCTACGCTGACTCTTCTTGTGGCACTGCCTCTTTTCTTTGCAGGGGTGACCATGAAGTCTATGCCCGCCGAAGTGGTGAAAATCATAGGCTATTTTGGGGATATGACCGCACCTATGTGCATGATAATCCTCGGTATGCGATTTGGGGCACAACCCTTGAAATCTCTCTTCACCGACTGGCGCAACTATCTTGCCTCTGGGGTGAAACTCCTTGTTTTCCCCATTTTGGTCTTCCTCATCTTGTGGCCGATACCACTTGACAGAATGCTCAAAGTGACTTTGGTCATTATGTCCGCAATGCCTTGTGCCACCAACACCTTGAACTTTGCCGAGTTGTACGGCGGAGACAAAAAGACCTCTGCCAACGGCATACTCCTCAGCACATTGCTGTCAATTTTGACAATTCCCCTCATTATGCTCCTCCTCAGTGTATATAAATAATTCTTGAAAAGCGAGCATAGTGGTGATATAATACATTTGAAATTTATTATAGGAGAAATGATATGGGATTCTTCAAAAAGAACTTGCTGAAAGTCATCGAATGGCAGGGCTTCACTGACAAGACTATGGTCTACAAGTTTGAAGTGCCTGACCGCTATGAAATCATGACAGGCTCAAAACTGGTGGTCCGCGAAAGTCAAGCCGCAATCTTTGTCCACGAAGGTCAAATTGCAGACGTCTTCACCGCAGGCACTTGGAAACTTGAAACAAAAAATCTTCCTATCTTGTCCAAACTTGGCGCATGGAAATACGGCTACGATATGCCCATCAAGAGTGACGTCTATTTTGTCAACCTCAAACAATTCGTGGGTATGAAGTGGGGCACGGCCAACCCCATTATGATGCGTGATAAGGACTTTGGCATGATTCGTCTTTCAGGACACGGCGAATATGCTTTCCACGTCTGCAACCCCGAACTCTTTATGAAGGAGTATTTCGGCACGTTGCACAGTTGCACCACCGACAAGATTCAAGACTATCTCAAGGGCATCATCTTGATGGAACTGACCGACCTCATCGGTGAATGCGAAATCCCCGCCCTTGACCTTGCATCCAACTATCGTGAACTTGGTGACACCACAAGAGACAAGGCTTGCGAAAAGTTTGGCAAGTTGGGCCTTGCAGTGGACGAAGTCATCGTCAAAAATTTGAAACTGCCCGAAGCCGTTGAAAAGGCAATGGACAAGCGCACCACCCTTGGCGTCCTTGGTGACAAAATGCCCGAGTACGCTCAATATGAAAGTGTAGGCGCAATGCGTGACGCCGCCAAAAACCCTGGCGCAGGCGGAGCATTTGCCGGCATGGGAATTGGACTTGGCGCAGGTGCAAGAGTTGGTGCAGAGTTCTCCAACCATATGAACGAAATTTATCGTCAACACGCCAAAAAGGAAGTTGAGTGTTCAAATTGTGGCGCTAAAATGCCTTTTGATGCAAAATTCTGTTCAAACTGCGGTGCCAAAAACGGCGGTGTTGCATCTTGCTCAAAGTGTGGCGCAGTGCTTTCAGCAGGGGCAAAGTTCTGCCCCGAGTGTGGCACACCTACAAAAGCAACTTGCCCCAAGTGTAATGCAGAAATCAAGGGTGGAGTCAAGTTCTGCCCTGAGTGCGGAGCAAAGATAGGCTGATGTCACCATCTGTCATCAAATGTGAAAACTGCGGTGCAGATATGCTTTTCAACCCACTGACAGGTGGGTTGTCTTGCCCATACTGCGATTCCAAAAAGGACATAGCAGTGATAGGCACGCGCAAGCGCAACTTCTACACCGAAAGAGATGACAGCATTGTTGATGACAGCACCTCAACTTACAAATGCCCAAACTGCGGAGGGGAAGTGGTCTTTGACAGTTTTGTCACCGCCACAAAATGCCCCTTTTGCTCAGCAACTAATATTGTCAAACTGAAAGATGTTGGTGGACTGAAACCCGACGGGATTCTCCCTTTCCTATACACAAAGGAGATGGCGTACGAGGCAGGCAAAAACTGGATAAAGAAAAAGTTTTTTGCCCTCTCCTCCTTCAAAAAGAATTTCAAGCCCGACAACTTCAACGGAGTGTACGTGCCCTCATATCTTTTCACAAGTGACACTCACACTACATATAAAGCGCGACTTGGCAAATACTACTACGTGACGGTGGGCAGTGGCAAAAACCGCCGTACTGTCCGCAAGACAAGATGGTTTTCTGTCAGCGGTGAGGTGGTCAAGGTCTTTAAGGACGTTATGATTGAGGCAACAAGACACCTCTCACAAGAGGAACTCCACAAGATTACCCCTTACGACGTAGGCAGTCTTGAAGGCTATCAAAGGGACTACGTGGCAGGATTTTCAGCAGAGAAGTGTGACGCCACTTTGGACAGTTGTTTTGACACCGCAAGGGTTATGATGGAAAACGACATAAGACGTGAGGCCCTTTCCCGCTACACCTACGACGTTGTTGGCGACTACAACGCCTACACCAATTATCCTCTTGTTGCATTCAATTACGCCCTTGTCCCCGTGTGGATATTCGGTTGCAAGCACAAGGAAAAGATTTACCGCTACATAGTCAACGGCAGGACAGGCAAGTCCTACGGCAAATATCCATTATCCCCTGCCCGCGTGAGCCTCACTGTATTTGGTGCACTTGCCATGATTGCAGGAATTGTGCTCATATTGCTTGCGTCCAACGGGCTTTTGGGTTAAAATCTAAATGAACCAAAATTGATTTAATTACGGAGGTATATATTATGATCACCAAAGATACACTCATCATCGATGCACTCAACATCGGCAATCCTGAAAAAGTTGCACGCGTCCTTCAAGAAGCAGGACTCCACTGCCTTGGTTGCGCCCTCGCACATCAAGAAACAGTTGGCGACATCGCAGTCGTTCACGGTGTTAATCTGGATGAGCTTCTTGCAAAGCTGAACGCAACAATCGACTAAAAGCGCACTAAATCGCGAATAGCATTGTCAAAGCCCTGATATTCCACCCTCACGTACGCCAAGTACGCGTCGGTCGGCCTATCAGGGCTTTTTCGCGCTCTTCATCAATTTATTGCGCTTTTAGTTAATGTAGGGTATATTTGGGCGTACTTATACAAGCACTCACTCCTTCGAAGACGGAACGCGAGGAGCAGCGGCGACGAGGAAGGGAGCGCCGAGCACCAGACAAGAGTACGAAGTTGCGGGTGCGCTGTGATTTTTTTTGCACCAACGCAACGAGTGGCATAATGAGGCGACGACGCTTAATGTGCGAGAGCCGAGTGTTGCCCTGCCCGTAGGGCTCTGCCGTAGGCAGAAGGGGGAAACACGTGAGGAAGGGGGACATATAATGTCGCACGGGATTACGCACTCACTTTTCACATCACTCTACACAGTGCACACCCTATTACCGTGCCGAGGAGTGTGCAGAACAATGATATGGGAATTGCACGATTAAGGTGTTTAACTTTGCATTTTGACAGATAAACTGCCGATATGTAAAATATCGTTTCACTGCCACCTGCAACAACCGAGGCGCATTTTGCAACATAACTGTCCACACCAAATTCAGCAATCACCTCTTCAACAAGGGCAATGGTGCCACTTCCGCTGATGGGCACAAGCATCATAAGTTCGGTGATTTCAGGGGGTATGCCAAGATAGCCCATAGGCACTGAAAGGGCGGTTGCAAGATGGTGCGACAGCCCACTGACTTTGAACAAAACTATGGCAATATAGATTGTGGCAACGTAGGGGAAGACGCCCTTCACAAGGGCAAGACCTTCACGTCCTCCCTCAAGAAAACAGTCGTACACCTTCACTCTTTTCACTATTGCATAGAGGAAAAGCGCCACTATGATGACAGGCAGGATGTATATGCTCACGGTCTGCCACCCGACTTTTTGTTTTTTGATTTTGTAGAATTTTTAGTTTTCAATCTTTTGATGAAGTCATGGAGTTTCATCTTCAACTTTTGTGTTATCGAGGGTTTGTTGTCCTCATTGTCCTTTGAAAACAACTTGGTCAGCACCACTCCAACCACTGTTGCTATTGTAGATGAAATGAGGGTGGGAGCAATGATTGAAGAGGGATTTCCACTGCCGGCAGAAGCACGGAGTGCAATTATGGTTGCAGGGATAAGCTGGATTGAAGTTGCGTTGATGACAACAAGCAAATCCATATTGGCAGTGGCTTTTGCCCCTTTTTCCATACTTGCCATAGCCTTTATGCCTGCAGGGGTGCTTGCCCCTCCCATACCTAGCATATTTGAGGCAAGATTCACTGAAATCCACTTTTCACTTTCATCACTTTCACCTTTGAAAAGCCGTCTTATCACAGGGCGTAAAAGTCGGGCTAATCCGCTATCTAACCCAGTCTTTTCCATGATTTTCAGCACCGACAACCACACAGCATATATGGCGCACAACTTGAAACACAGGTCAATTGCACCGCCTACACCCTCAATCATAGAGGGGAAAACCTCACTAGGATTTGTGAAAATGAGGATGATTGAGGACACCAGCACTATTGCCGTAAACACCAAATTCATACAATATTTTACGGCTTCAAGGGTGCATATATGCTTTTTTGTGGACAAAAACCACAGAAAGGGGTATAATATTTCTCACTAAATATTATAAATTCGGCTCATCTGCCGAAAAAGAAGGTTTTATGGAAAAGTATTACATTACCACAGCAATCGCCTACACCTCAGGCAAGCCTCATATAGGCAACACTTATGAAATCGTCCTCGCAGACCTCCTTGCAAGATTCAAACGTAAGCAAGGATACGATGTCCGTTTTCAAACCGGCACTGACGAGCACGGCGAAAAAATCGAACTTAAAGCAGCCGCAGCAGGCAAAACTCCCAAGCAATTTGTGGACGAAGTGGCAGGCGGCATCAAAAATATTTGGGATTTGATGAACACGTCCTACGATAAATTCGTCCGCACAACAGACGAATATCACGAAAAACAAATCCAAAAGATGTTCAAAAAGTTCTATGAACAAGGGGACATCTACAAGGGCGCATACCACGGCTGGTATTGCACTCCTTGTGAATCTTTCTGGACAGAAAGCCAACTCGTTGACGGCAAATGCCCCGACTGTGGCAGAGAAGTCCACGTGGCAGAGGAAGAAGCATACTTCTTCAAGATGAGCAAGTACGCCGACGCCCTCATGGAATATTACAACACCCACCCCGACTTCATTCTTCCTATCTCAAGAAAGAACGAGATGGTCAACAACTTCTTAAAGCCCGGTCTCCAAGACCTTTGCGTGTCACGTACCTCCTTTAAGTGGGGTATCCCCGTGGACTTTGACGACAAGCACGTCGTCTACGTGTGGCTTGATGCACTTTCAAACTACATCACAGGTCTTGGTTTTGACGCAGACGGCAACTCAGACCCCGACTACAAAAAGTATTGGCCCGCAGACGTCCACGTCATCGGCAAGGATATCGTCCGCTTCCACAGCATTTATTGGCCTATCTTCCTTATGGCAATGGGCGAACCTCTCCCCAAACAAATCTATGGTCACCCTTGGCTCCTCCAAGACGGCGGAAAGATGTCAAAGTCAACAGGCAACGTCATCTATGCAGACGACCTTGTGTCCTTCTACGGCGTTGATGCAGTGAGATATTTCCTCCTTTCACAAATGCCTTATGACAACGACGGCATCATCAACTGGGATATCGTCACCGAAACCATCAACAGTGAACTTGCCAACGTCTACGGCAACCTTGTAAGCAGAACAATCGCAATGTCCAACAAATATTTTGACGGCGTTGTTGAAAACAAGGGTGTCACAGAGGCAGTTGACGATGAGCTTAAAGCAGTTGTCACAGGCGCATACAAGAAAGTGGCAGACAAGATTGACGGCTACAAAGTGGCAGATGCTCTCAGTGAAGTGTTTACACTCTTCCGTAGAGCCAATAAATATATTGACGAAACAATGCCTTGGGCACTTGCCAAGGACGAAACAAAGAAGGACCGCCTTGCAACAGTCCTGTATAACCTCACCGAGGCAATCATCATCGGCACAACTCTCCTTGAAAGCTTTATGCCCGACACCGCAAAGAAGGTGTATGAAGAGTTCAACACTGAAGCAAGACCTTTTGACAAGCTTGGTGAATTTGGATTGTATGAAAGCGGAACGAAAGTGACCGCAAATCCTGAAATCCTCTTCAAGCGTCTTGACGGCAAGGAAATTGCAGAAAAGGTCAATGCAATGTATGAAGCACGCAAACCTAAGGAAGTCAAAAAGCCCGAAAACGTTATTTCAATCAGCGAAATCGGCATCGAGGACTTTATGAAAGTCCAACTTCGCGTAGGTGAAATCATCGAAGCAGAGAAGGTGAAGAAGGCAAACAAGCTTTTGAAATTCTCAGTGAAAATTGATGACGAAGTCCGCACAATCGTCAGCGGTATCGCAAAATTCTACACCCCCGAAGAAATGGTGGGCAAGCAAGTTGTTGTGGTCAGCAACCTGAAAGCCGCCAAACTTTGCGGAATTGAAAGCCAAGGTATGCTCCTCTGCGCATGCACAGACGACGACCTCTGCCTTGTCACTCCCGAAAAGAAAATGCCCTCTGGCGCAACAGTAAGATAATGATAATTGACAGCCATTGCCACCTTACAGACGAAAGGTTGTATCCTATCGTTGACGACATCGTAAAGGGCCTTAATGCAAACGGCATTGAGAGTGTGATTACGGTGGGCTATGACCTGCCTTCATCCACCCTTGGTGTTGACATTGCAAGAAGGTATAAAGAGGTGTACGCAACAGTTGGAATGCATCCCCACGACAGCCGTCTTATGACCGCGGAAATCTATGATATTTTCCGCAATCTGTCGGCAGATGAAAAGGTGGTTGGCATCGGTGAAATAGGCCTTGACTATCACTACGATTTGTCTCCTCGTGACGTGCAAGAAAAGGTTTTTGAGGAGCAAATCGAGTTGGCGGACAGCCTCCGTCTTCCCGTTGCACTTCACGTCCGTGAGGCCTATGAGGACACAAGAAGAATCCTTGAAAACAACAAGAGTAAACTCTCTCACGGCGTGCTTTTGCACTGCTATTCTGGCTCTGCCGAAATGGTGAAAGTGTTTTCAAAATACGACGCTTTCTTTGCTTTTGGAGGCCCTATTACCTTCAAAAATGCAGTGCACAACATCGAGGCTTTACGTGCCGTACCTCTTGACAGATTGCTCTTTGAAACCGACGCGCCGTATATGGCACCAGTGCCTTTTAGAGGCAAAACCAACGAGCCCAAGCACACGGCTCTTGTGGTGAAAAAGGCAGTTGAAGTCCTTGGCGTTGATGAAAACGAGCTGATTGAAAAATCAAACAAAAACACCAAAACGCTGTTTTACAAGATGAAATAGCATAGATAAACCATTGATTTTGCGAAAATAATGAAAAATTTTGTTTACGAATACGGCGACAGCCTTTATATCAACCTCACCAACAAGTGCCCCAACAACTGTGAGTTTTGCTTGCGCAATTTCAAGAACGGAGTTGGGGAAGATGACCTGCGTCTCAGCCGTGAGCCCAACTTTGAAGACGTCAAAGAGGCACTCAGTCTGTTCCCTTTGAAGAAGTACGACGAGATAGTGTTCTGCGGATTTGGTGAGCCTATGTGTGCACTTCCCGTTTTGTCACAAGTTGGCCCTTATCTTAAACGACTTGGGTTGAAGACACGTGTCAACACCAACGGCCTTGGCGGACTTTGGAACAAGCGTGACGACGTGCCCGCACTCATCTCAAAATATATTGATGCAGTGTCAATTTCACTGAACGCTTCAAACCGCGAACTCTATCAAGAGATATGCAGGAGCAAGTACGGTGAAGAGGCTTTTGACGCAATCATCGACTTCACAAAAGGGTGCGTTGAAAACGGCATTGACACAACCCTCACCGTGGTGGATTTCATAGGTGAAGACGAGATAAATGAATGCAGAAAACTGGCTGACGAATTGGGTGCAAAATTCCGTGTCCGTCCTACAATTTACAACGAATAATAAAGGACAACCGAGTGGTTGTCCCTTTGTCTTTTGTGCTTCAAGATTTCATCTTTGGCACAAGAATAATTTGTGTGGTTGATGGCAAAATATCCGCCACGAAAACAGGTAATTTATGGAAATGAAAATGAAAGACGTCTTGCAAGCAACTTCTTTCCGCTTCAACAAGGCTCTTGGACAAAACTTCATCTCAGACACAAACCTTTTGAAGGGTATTGTCACCGACAGCGGAATCACCCCCGACGACGTTGTTGTTGAAATCGGCACAGGTGCCGGCACACTTACCCGTCAAATTGCTTCGGTGGCAAAACAAGTCTACTCCTTTGAGGTGGACCAAAACCTCATACCCGTCCACGAGTTGTCTTTGAGTGGCATAGACAATCTTCAAGTCATTTTCCGTGACGTCCTCAAAATGAAGGACGATGAATTCAAGTCTATTGTTGGTGAAGGCGAATTTAAGGTGGTGGCAAACCTGCCTTACTATATCACCACACCTCTCATTATGAGATTTTTGGAGAGTGAATTGAACGTCACCTCGCTCACCATTATGGTACAAGAAGAAGTGGGCAGACGCCTTGTGGCAAAGCCCAACACCGCAGACTACTCCGCAATCACCCTTGCAGTGCTGCTGAGAGGTGAAGGCACTATCACAAGAAAAGTTGGCAGAAATATGTTTTATCCTGCACCCAACGTGGACAGCGCAGTGGTGCGCATAGACGTGGACAAGGATAAACTTGCAGGTGAAAACAAAGCGCTCATACACAAACTTGTGCGCAGTGCATTTTTGATGAGAAGAAAAACTCTTGTCAACAACCTCAATGCAAGTTTCGGTCTGTCAAAGGCGGAGGCGGCAGAAAAACTTATTGCAGCAGGCCTTGATGAAAGAGTCCGTGGAGAAGCGTTGTCCCTTGAAGACTATGTCAACCTCAGTCACCAGTTTTGATGAAGTACACCGACCTTATTTTTGACCTATACGGCACACTTGTTGACATCCACACCGAAGAAAGTGATTGGGTGTGGGAGAAGTGTGCTTCTTTTTTTAGAGAAAACGGTGTTGAAATTGACGGCAAAGCCTTGAAAGAGCAGTATCAAAAGGAAAGCGCTCTCCGTGAAGGCAAAATGGGGCAGGAGTACGAGTGCTATCCTGACGTACCCTTTGACGAAGTTATGGAGTGCATTTTTGTCCGTGGTGGAGTGAAGGGTGCAAAAGACCTTGCCTTCAAGGTGTCAAGGATGTTTAGGACTTTGTCCACCGAATATATCCGCTTGTATGCTGGTGTCCGTGAAAGGTTGGCAGAATTGAGAGAGAAGGGATACAGACTATGGCTCCTCAGCAACGCCCAACAAGTTTTCACAGAGTATGAACTGCGTGACCTTGACTTGTACGATAGTTTTGACGGAGTGTATCTTTCATCAAACTACGGAGTGCGAAAGCCCGACCATAGGTTTTTCAAGGTCTTGATTAATGAACAAAATCTTGACATAAAAAAGTGCCTTATGATAGGCAACGACCGTGACACCGACATTTTGGGCGCAAAAAATCTTGGTATGGCAACCCTTTATATGCACACCCTTCTCACCCCCAGTGAGCAAAAAGAGGCAGATGAAAGCCTGCACCCCGACAGGGCAGAAGAAGGCACAAAGCACTTTGAATTTGAAGGTGACGATTGGAGCGTCCTCGCACCTCTCATTGACAAAATCTGCCGATAGAAATAATAGACAAAGCCAAAGCCGACAAGGATAAACAAGAAAATTGAAAAAACAAACTCCACAAAAGAAAAAAAAATAAACCGACCAAAGGTCGGTTTTTTTATTGACAAAATTGTTTTGGTCAGTCGTTGAGCACTAAATCGTAAATGATTTGACCCACACCGCCCTCGTTGTTGTTGAGGGTTGTTTGATATTTGAAGGCTTTTTTTATGCCAGGCACGGCGTTGATCATTGCCACGCTGTATTTTGCATTTTTGAAGGAGTAGTCGTTCATAGAGTCGCCGATTGCCATGATTTCGTCCTCTTTTATGCCGTACAGTTCACCTACGGATTTCAGTGCAGTCCATTTGTCCGCACATTTAGGGATAAATTCAAGGAAGTGGTCTAGGCTGCGAAGGATTGTATATTTGTTTTTCAATTCCTCGGGCATTTCCTTTTCCATACGGTCAAGAAGCTCAGGGGATTCGGCAAACATAACTTTGAAACACTTAAAGTCATCGGTGAGGGCATCAAGGTCAATAGGCTTGAAAACGGTGTCGTTGAAGATTTTTTCTTCCCAAATGTAGTCGTTGAGGAAGTTGTAGAGCAGTGCGTCGTTGCGGTAGGCGTAGCAAACTGCATTGTATTTTTCTGCATGGGCAAAGATTTCTTTCACTTCGCTTAGCCCAAGTTCGTGCTTGATGATGAAGTCACCGCTTGTTATGTCCATAACCGCCGCGCCGTTGTATGCGATGAAGGGGTGTCCGGGTTTGAATATGCCCAGTTGACGATGATAACCCTGTGTCACGTCGTTTATGGGGCGTCCTGTTGTAAGGGCAATCATAACCCCTTTTTCAGTGGCTCTTTTTATCATTTCCACGTTGAGGGCAGGGATCTCTTTTTTGTCGTTTAAGAGAGTGCCGTCGAAGTCGATTCCAATGAGTTTGATTTTCATAATGACCTTCCTTTTCTTCATTATACAACAGCGGAAAAGAAAAGTAAATAAGATGAGATATAAGGCATAAAATGAGAGAAATTTTCGTATAGTTTTTTAGGAGAAAAATTGTATGGAAATTGAAAAATTCGTGGTGGTTTTGTCTTCAAAAACTGGAGGCAAAAATCACTTGAAAATCAGTGTAAATCGTGGCAACGAAAGGGCAGAAATTCACCTTGGAAAAGGGGTGAAAAGTGAAAGTGCAAGCCTCTATCTTTTTGGCGATGAAATCACAAAACAAGCACTTTATCGTGAAAAATTAGACTATAAACTGCGATTTAATGCAAAATCAACTTTTGCGGTGCTGGTTGATGACGGGGGTGAAATCTACGTTGGAAGCACAGGAAAAACCCCTGATGAAAAGGCACTTTTTGACCGCATAAAACAGTGGGAAGAGAACGAGAAAATCGAAGACGAAAATTCAATGAAAAGTGCGAGAGTTGATGAGGGAAAATCCGCTGAAAAATCCACTTCAAAAATTGACGATGAGAAGATAAACGAAGTGGGTGGTTTCATTTCAAAAGACAGTGATGATGACAAGATTAAGGACGGCGCTGGAAGTCCTAAAACGAGGGCTGACGAGCCGACAAACAAAGCGGTTGACGAAGGAGTTGAAGGGGCGGGAAGGCCCTCTATAACCGCTCAAAAGGTGGGCGGTGAAAATGATGAGAGCATCGCAAAAATGAGCGGTGAAAAGGGTGGGATTATGGCGGAAAATGAAAGTGGTGAAGTGGGTGCATTTTCACTTGACACGGTGAGATTTGACGGCACAAACTTTTATCTCTCCGTCAAACCTCAGCTTGACGAAATCTTTGTTTGCTTCCCTGAATGCGAGGACCTTGAGGAGGTTGTACCCAACAGCAAGTGGGCAAAAATCCAAGTTGAGGACGGCTTTTACGTGGTGGGGCTTATCCTTGACGGAGAGGTGGTCAGGTATATTTCTTACGGCGTGCCTGCCACGAAAAACAGTTGTCCGCCCAGTGAAATCCGTGACGTTGCGGTGTGGCTTGACGACGGAAAAAAGGAGGGAAAGGGCTATTGGGTGATATATCAAGACGCAATGACGGGGAAGTGCTTGAAGTAAAAATTTTCCCAGAATTTTTTGTGTCGTGAACAAAAAGAAAAATTTTTCAAAAACTGAAAATTGATTTTTGAGAGGGCAAAAATCTCAAATTTGGGCGAAGGGGCAGAACCGCTAAAATTGGTGGTTTTGCCCTTTTTTATTCTCTATATATAGTGTAAGACGTAAAATTTTTTACAATATTATGATTTTTTTAAAAATAGTGCTTTTTTTTGCTTGACAAAGTCTTTCAAAATTAGTATTCTAGTCGCGCTGTGTCCTCGTGGGCACGGTTTTCGCCGCGAAATCGGCGATAAAAAAATAAAAGACACACACGGATAAGTGTTAAATATCTAGGAGGCTAAATAATGGCTGGACAAAAAATTAGAATCAAGCTCAAGGCTTACGACCACAACCTCATCGACATCTCAGCAGAAAAAATCGTTGAGTCAGTGAAAAAGACTGGCACCAAAGTTTCTGGTCCTATCCCCCTTCCCACAGAAAAGGAAATCGTGACCATTCTTCGTGCAACTCACAAGTACAAGGATAGCCGTGAGCAATTTGAACTCAGAACACACAAGCGTTTGATTGACATTTTCAATCCCACCAGCAAGACCGTTGATTCACTCATGAAGCTCGACTTGCCCGCCGGCGTTGACATCTCAATCAAGCTCTAAACCACAACAAACCAAAATCGCAAAATAATTAGGAGGGTGAACTTTACATGGATAAAGCAATCATCGGAAAGAAATTAGGCATGAGCCAAATCTTCACAGCAGACGGCAAAGTCATTCCCGTGACAGTCGTGGAAGCAGGTCCCTGTCCTGTTGTGCAGATCAAGACAAAGGAAAACGACGGTTACGATGCAATCCAAGTTGGATTTGGCACAGTGAAAGAAACCAGAGTTAACAAGCCCCAAGCCGGACACTTCAAAAAGGCTGGCGTGACAGCAAAACGTTATCTTCGTGAATTCCGTTTCGCAGACTGCTCCAATTATACATTGGGTCAGGAACTGACTTGCGACACTTTCGCAGAAGGCGACAAAGTTGACGTCACCGGCACAAGCAAGGGTCACGGATTTAGCGGCGTCATCCAAAGATGGAACCAACATCGTGGACCTATGGCACACGGTTCAGGTTATCACAGAGGCGTCGGTTCAATGGGTGCATGCTCATCACCGTCAAGAGTCTTCAAGAACAAACATATGTCAGGTCAATGGGGTAACGAAAAGGTTACAATCCAAAACTTGACAGTCGCAAGAGTTGACAGCGCAAGAAACCTTCTCCTCATCAAGGGCGCAGTCCCCGGAGCAAAGGGCGGCATCGTTGTCATCAAGGAATCCATCAAGGGTTAATCGGAGGTAGATATGAAACTGAACGTTCTCAATATGTCCGGTAAATCGGCAGGTACAATCGAAGTCAGCGACGCTATCTTCGGAGCAGAATACAAAGAAGCTCTCATCCATCAAGTAGTTGTTGCACAACTTGCAAACAAACGCCAAGGCACACACGCAGCACTCACACGCTCAGAAGTTCGTGGAGGCGGCGCAAAGATCTATCGCCAAAAGGGCACAGGCCGTGCACGTCACAGCAGCATCGTTGCTCCTATCTACGTTGGTGGTGGCGTGGTGTTCGCAAAGAAACCCCGTGACTTCTCACAAAAGATCAACAAGAACATGAAAGCCGCTGCATTCTATTCAGCACTTTCAGAAAAGATTCGCCAAAACGAACTCACAGTCCTCGACAACTTCTCACTTGCAGAAGCAAAGACCAAGCTCGTCGCAGAAACAGTTGACAACCTTGGACTTAAAGGCAGCGTGATCTTCGTCGTCAGCGAATATGACGAAGCAGCACTCCGTGCAACAAGAAACATCCCCACAGTTTCTCTTGCAGAAAGCAGACAACTCAGCGTGTACGAAATCGTTTCACACAAGAACGTGGTCATCACCGCTGATGCAATCAAGAAAATCGAGGAGGAAGCAAAATAATGACAGTTTACGACATTATCATTGAACCCGTCCTTTCAGAAAAGAGCTACGATGGCATCGCAATGAAGAGATACACCTTCAAAGTTGCCAAGAACGCAAACAAGACTCAAATCAAGGACGCAGTGGAACAAATCTTCGGCGTTGAGGTTGCAAAAGTCAACACATCAAATTACGACGGAAAGGTGAAGAGAATGGGACGCTATGAAGGCAGAAGACCCAGCTACAAGAAAGCAATCGTCACCTTGACAGAAAACAGCAAGGCAATCGAATTCTTCGAGAGCTTGGCATAATAGGAGGCACACAATGGCTATTAAGAAATATAAACCTACGTCTCCCGCACGTCGTTTCATGACAGTGTCTGCCTACGATGAAATCACATCAACAACTCCTGAAAGAAGCCTGTTGGTGTCAAAGAATCACACTGGCGGCAGAAACGCACAAGGCAGAATCACCGTTCGTCATATCGGTGGCGGAAATAGAAACAAATACCGTATCGTAGACTTCAAGCGCAATAAGGACAACGTCCCTGCAACAGTCAAGGCAATCCAATACGATCCTAACCGTTCAGCAAACATCGCACTTCTTTACTACGCAGACGGCGAAAAGCGTTATATCATCGCACCCCTCGGTCTTACAGTTGGCGACAAGGTCGTCAGCGCAGACGCAGCAGACATCAAGGTGGGCAACGCAATGCAACTTGCAAACATCCCCGTCGGTACAATGATTCACAACATTGAACTCCAACCCGGCAGAGGCGGCAAAGTGGCAAGATCAGCAGGCAACAGCGCACAACTCATGGCAAAAGAAGGCAAATATGCAACACTTCGTATGCCCAGCGGCGAAATGCGTTACGTTCCTCTCGCATGCAGAGCAACCATCGGTCAAGTCGGCAACCTCGATCACGAAATCGTGAGAGTTGGTAAAGCTGGTAAGACCCGTCACATGGGTGTCAGACCCACAGTCCGTGGTGTCGTCATGAACCCCTGCGACCACCCTCACGGCGGTGGCGAAGGCAAATCACCTATCGGTATGCCTACACCTGTCACTCCTTGGGGCAAGCCTGCTCTTGGTTATAAGACCAGAAAGAAGAAGAACATTACTAACAAGTTCATCATCAAGCGTGTGAACTAGGAGGATGTAAAATGAGTAGAAGCGTTAAAAAAGGACCTTTCGTAGAAGAAAGACTTATGAAAAGAATCAATGAGATGAACGCAAGCGGTGACAAACGTCCCGTCAAGACCTGGTCACGCTCATCCACCATTTTCCCTGAATTTGTTGGCCATACCATCGCAGTTCACAACGGACGCACTCACGTAGCAGTTTACGTGACAGAAGATATGGTTGGTTGCAAGCTCGGTGAATTTGCACCCACAAGAACATTTAGAGGACACGCCGGCGACAAGACAACCGGTAAGAAATAAGAGGAGGAACTATGGCTACTAGAAGTAAACAAAAAGCACTTGCACGTCAAGCCGCTGCAGATACAAGACCTAGAGCAACAGCAAAGTTCGTGAGAATTTCTCCTTTCAAGGTCCGTATCGTTCTTGATATCATCAAAGGTAAACCCGTTGTCGAAGCATTGGCAATCTTGGAAAACACTCCCAAGTCAGCAAGCGAAGTTCTCTACAAACTGGTGAACAGCGCAGCAGCAAATGCAGAAAACAACCAAAATCTCTCCAGAAACGACCTGTACGTTGCAGAATGTTATGCAAACGAAGGCCCCACCCTCAAGCGCATCATGGCAAGAGCAAAGGGCAGTGCAAGCCGTATCAACAAGAGAACAAGCCACATCACAGTGGTTCTCGACACAATCAACGCATAATAGGAGGCAAACATGGGACAAAAAGTTAATCCTAAAGGACTTAGAACCGGCGTTATCAGACCCTGGGAAGCCACCTGGTATGCCGACAGCAAGCATTTTGCCGACAATCTTGTTGAAGATGATAAGATCCGTAAATATATAAAGAAGAAATATTACGATACACGCATCTCCAAGATCACCATCGAAAGAGCAGCAGACAAAGTTGTCGTGTCAATCTACACAGCACAACCTGCAGTCCTCATCGGCAAAGAAGGTGCTGGCGCACAAGAACTCAACAAGGAAGTCAAAGCCCTTGTGTCAGCAGACAAGAAAGTCAGCGTCAACATCATGGAAGTCAAACACGCAGACGCAGATGCACAACTGGTTGCAGAAGCAATCGCAAAGCAACTTGAAAACAGAGCATCATTCCGTCGCAGCATGAAGCAAGCAATGTCAAGAGCAATGAAAGCAGGCGCAAAGGGCATTAAGACCAAAGTCAGCGGACGTCTTGACGGCGCAGAAATCGCAAGAAGTGAGAGCTATCACGAAGGTTCAATTCCCCTTCAAACTCTCCGTGCAGACATCGATTACGGCACAGCAACCGCAAACACCACCTTCGGTGCAATCGGCGTGAAGTGCTGGATCTACAAGGGCGAAGTCCTTGGCAAAAATCCTTTGGAAGGAGGTAACAAATAATGTTGATGCCTAAACGCGTCAAGAGACGCCGTCAATTCCGTGGAAGAATGAAAGGTAAGGCAAACAAGGGCAATGTCATCGCATACGGTGAATATGGTCTTGTTGCACAAGAACCCGCATGGATTACCTCAAACCAAATCGAAGCAGCCCGTGTCGCTATGACAAGATATATACGTCGTGGCGGTCAAGTTTGGGTGGATATCTTCCCCCACAAGCCCGTGACAGCAAAACCTGCTGAAACTCGTATGGGTAGCGGTAAAGGTTCTCCTGAATATTGGGTAGCAGTAGTCAAACCCGGCCGTGTGATGTTTGAAATCGCAGGCGTTGACGAATCAATAGCAAAAGAGGCACTCCGTCTTGCAGCACACAAACTCCCCGTCAAGTGTAAGTTTGTGAGAAAGGCAGACCAAGTTGCCGAAGGCGGTGAAGCATGAAAGCAAAACAAGTACATGAAATGACCGATAAGGAACTTCAAAACAAGCTCAACGAGCTGAAGTCAGAATTGTTCTTCCTTCGTTTCAAAAATGCCACCAACCAACTGACGAATCCTATGGTTCTTGTTGAAACCAGAAGAGATATCGCTCGCATCAAGACAGTCATTCGTCAAAGAGAACTTGCAGCCCAAAAGGCAAATGCAAACGACTAAGCGGAGGGTATTATGGAAGAAAGAAATCTTAGAAAAGAAAGAGTGGGTATCGTCACAAGCGATAAGATGGACAAGACAGTGGTCGTGTCAATCACCGAAAGAGTAAAGCACCCCCTCTATAAGAAAATCGTAAGCCGCACCAAGAAGCTTAAGGCACACGATGAAAACAATGCATGTGGCATCGGCGACAAAGTGCGTGTTGCAGAAACTCGTCCCCTTTCAAAGGACAAGTGCTGGCGCGTAGTAGAGATCATCGAAAAGGCCAAATAAGGAGAGAGCTATGATTCAACCACAAACAAGACTTAAAGTTGCCGACAACAGCGGCGCAAAAGAAATTATGTGTATCAGAGTCCTCGGCGGTTCTTTCCGTAGAAGCGGAAACATCGGTGACGTCATCGTCGCATCCGTTAAGTCCGCTATCCCCGGTGGCAAAGTGAAGAAAGGCGACGTCGTGAAGGCAGTCATCGTTCGTACCCACTTTGGAATTCAACGCCCGGACGGCAGTTCGATTAAGTTTGACGACAACGCAGCAGTCATAATCGACAACCAAAAACAACCCCAAGGCACTCGTATCTTTGGGCCCATCGCAAGAGAACTTCGTGACAAAGACTACATGAAGATCATCTCACTTGCACCCGAAGTGCTGTAAGGAGGTATACAATGGCAAAAATGAACGTCAAAAAAGGTGACAACGTAATGGTCATCGCAGGAAAAGATAAAGGCAATGCAGGCAAAGTCCTCAAAGTTCTCCCCGAAGAAAACAGAGTGTACGTTGAAGGCGTCAACATCGTTTCCAAGAGCAAGAAACCCAGAAATGCACAAGACAAGGGCGGCATTTTGAAGCAAGAAGCAGCAATCGATGCATCAAACGTCATGCACATTTGCCCCGCTTGCGGTGAAGTCGTCAGAGTCCGTCACGGCAAAGAAGAAAACGAAAAGGGCGAAATGAAGTCAGTCCGTCTTTGCGCAAAGTGCGGTGCATCTCTTGATGAAAAGAAGTCTTCAGCCAAAAAGGCAGCAAAGAAGGCAGCAAAAACAAAGGCTAAGAAAGCCGAGAACAAAGACTAACCCGGAGGTATAAACTGTGGCAGATAAGAAAAATCAGGTTGCTAACGCACCTGCAACCGATAATGGTGCCGAAAGATACAGAATGAGAACGATGTATCGTGAAGAAGTCGTTCCTGCTCTCGTAAAGCGTTTTGGCTACAAGAATATCAACGAAGTTCCTCGTCTTGAAAAGATCGTCCTCAACATGGGACTCGGTGATTGCAAAGATAACAGCAAATCCCTTCAAATTGCAGTTGCAGAACTCACCCAAATCGCAGGTCAAAAGCCCGTGATCACAAAGGCAAAGAAGAGTGTTGCAAACTTCAAGGTCAGAGAAGGAATGAACGTCGGTGCAAAAGTCACACTTCGCAATGAAAGAATGTATGACTTCCTCGACAAGTTTGTGTCCATCGCACTCCCCAGAGTGCGTGACTTCCGTGGCGTTTCCGCAAAGTCATTTGACGGCAGAGGAAACTATGCACTCGGCGTCAAAGAACAACTCATATTCCCCGAAATTTCATACGACCAAATCGAAAAGGTCCGCGGATTCGACATCTGCATCGTCACAACCGCAAAGACCGACGAAGAGGCACGCGAACTTTTGAGACTTATGGGTATGCCCTTTGCAAAGTAAGGAGGAACAGTTTTTATGGCTAAAACTTCACAAAAAGTAAGACAATCAAGACCGCAAAAATTCTCAACCAGAGAATATACACGCTGCAAGATCTGCGGACGTCCCCACGCGGTTCTCAGAAAATACGGCATTTGCAGAGTTTGCTTCCGTGAATTGGCATACAAGGGCCAAATCCCCGGAGTCAAAAAGGCAAGCTGGTAAAGGAGGAACATCAAATGACAGACCCTATTGCAGATATGCTTACTAGAATCAGAAATGCATTGACCGCCAAGCACGAAACAGTTGTTGTTCCTGCATCAAAAACAAAGGTGGCAATCGCAGACATACTCGTAAGAGAAGGTTATATCAAGAGCTTTGAAATCATTGAAAAGGAAGTCCAAAACGACATCCTCATCACTTTGAAGTATGCACCCGTCAAGGGCCTCAAAGTTGTGACCGGTCTCAAGAGAGTTTCAACACCTGGTCTCCGCGTTTACGCAAGCGTTGACAATCTCCCCAAAGTTTTGAACGGAATGGGCATCGCAATCCTTTCCACAAACAAGGGAATTCTCACCGACAAAGAAGCCAGAGAACAAAAAGTGGGCGGCGAAGTGCTTGCTTACGTTTGGTAGGAGGTAGAATATGTCTCGTATCGGAAGAGCACCTATCACAGTCCCCGCTGGTGTGACTATTGACAACACCAACAACCTCATCACAGTGAAAGGCCCTCTCGGCACTCTCACACAACAAGTTGACAGTTCAATCACAGTGAAAGTTGACGGCAACGTCCTCACAGTTGAACGTCACAGTGATGACAAGGAACACAGAGCACTCCACGGTCTTTACCGTGCACTCATCAACAACATGGTCACCGGTGTCACAAAGGGCTTTGAAAAGCACCTCATCGTGGCAGGCGTTGGTTATAAGGTCACTGCAACCGACACCAAACTCACCATGAACATCGGTTTCTCACATCCCGTTGAATTTACAGCCCCCGCAGGCATCACCTTCGCAATGGCAGCACCCCTTGAAGTCGTTGTCAAAGGCATTGACAGACAACTCGTTGGTCAAATGGCAGCAACAATCAAGGCAGCAAAACCCGTTGAACCTTATCACGGATATGGTATCCATTACAAAGATGAAGTTGTCGTCCGCAAGGAAGGCAAAACAGCCGGCAAGTAAGAGGTGAAATATGATAGTTAAGAAAGATAAGAATGCGGATAGAATCATCCGTCACGAAAGAGTAAGACGTCACATCAAACCCGGCACAGCAGAGTGCCCCCGTCTTTCCGTTTATCGTAGCACAAACCATATTTACGCCCAAATCATCGATGACTCAGTTGGCAACACCCTTTGCGCAGCATCAACAGTTGAAAAGGCAATCGCAGCAGAAGTGAAAGACCTCACCAAAGTTGAAGCAGCAAAAGTCGTTGGCAAGGCAGTCGCTGAAAAGGCAATGAAACTCGGCATCACCAAGGTCGTGTATGACAGAGGCGGATATCTCTACACCGGTAGAGTTGAAGCACTCGCAGACGGCGCAAGAGAAGCCGGTCTTGTGTTCTAGGAGGCAGAAAATGGCAGAACAACGCGATAATAGAAAAAGAATGAACAATAGAGAAGACGACGGTCTCAACAGCAAACTCATCGCAGTCAACCGTGTCACAAAGGTTGTCAAGGGCGGACGTAATATGCGTTTTAGCGCACTGGTAGTAGTGGGCGACGGCGCAGGCAGAGTTGGTCTTGGCATGGGCAAAGCAGCAGAAGTGCCCGAAGCAATTGAAAAGGCAACACAACTTGCAAAGCGTAGCATGGCAACAGTCGCACTGAAAGACGGCACAATTCCTCACCAAACAACTGGCAAATTCGGTCGTGGACAAGTTCTCCTTCTCCCCGCTGAAACCGGTACTGGCGTTATCGCTGGTGGTGCAGTCCGTGCAGTCCTCGAAGCAGCAGGCGTCAAGGATATCAGAACCAAGTCACTTGGCTCAAACAATCCTATCAACTGCGCAAAAGCAACCCTTGAAGGACTTTGCTCACTCCGCAATGCAGATTTGATCGCAAAGCTCCGTGGCGTTGATGTTGAAGGCTAAGGAGGTAATAATATGGCAAAACAAATTAAAGTCACTCTCGTGAAATCAACCATTGCATGCCTCAAAAATCAAAAGGCCAACGTCGAAGCACTCGGTCTCCACAAGGTCGGTAGCTCAAATACTTTTGAAGATACCCCCGTTGTTAGAGGCATGATTAAGAAAGTTTCTCACCTTGTCAAGGTTGAAGAAATCTAAGGAGGCAATATGAATATTCAAGATTTGAGACCTGCAGAAGGCGCAAAATCCTCCGTCAAGAGAGTTGGCCGTGGCATCGGCTCAGGCATGGGCAAGACTTCAACCCGTGGGCACAAAGGTCAATGGGCAAGAAGTGGTGGCGGTGTTCGCCCCAACTTTGAAGGCGGTCAAATGCCTATGACAAGAAGAATCCCTAAATTTGGATTCAACAACAAACAATTCGCACACGTTTACAACTGCGTCAACGTCGAAGTCCTCAACCGTTTTGAAGACGGTGCAACAGTGGGCATCGATGAACTCGTCGCAAGCGGAATCATCAAGAAAGTGGAAGCATATGGACTCAAGGTTCTCGGCAACGGAACTCTTGAAAAGAAACTCACCGTCAAGGCAAACAAATTCACTGCTTCTGCAGTTGAAAAGATTGAAGCTCTCGGCGGAAAGGCAGAGGTAATCGAATAATGTTTGAAACAATCGTCAATGCGTTCAAAACAAAGGAAATCCGCGTCAAAATCTGGCTTACACTTTTGATGCTCCTTGTTTACAGAATTGGATGTTATATCCCCATCCCGGGACTTAATGCAAGCACCCTTGAAACTTTGATCGGCGGCACAGGAGATTTCCTCGGCATATTGTCCATGATGTCCGGTGGTTCACTCTCAAGTGCAACCTTGTTCTCACTGGGTATCCTTCCTTTCATCAACGCATTCATCATCATGCAACTTCTCACCCTTGTCATTCCTCCTCTTGAAAGAATGTCAAAGGAAGGAGAAGAAGGCAGAAAGAAAATCACCCAAATCACCAGATACGTTGCAATCGCACTTGCAGTTGTGCAAGCAATCGGCATCGTAGTTGGCTGGAGGGGCGCAATCAATTCAGTGTTTGCATTTGAAGCAGGCTGGAAAGCACCTTACTTCACAATGGCAGGCATCATTATCATCCTTGTTTCAGGCAGCACCATGTGTATGTGGCTTGGCGAAAGAATCACAGAGTACGGCATCGGCAACGGCACCTCACTCATCATCTTCGTCGGCATCCTGTCAACAGCAGGCACAACAATGGCACACGCATTCAAGATGGTCGGTGAAGAATGGACCTATATCTGGAACATCCTCGGATTCATCCTCATCGTGGTCGGCATCTTCATGTTCATCGTGTTTGTTGACCTTTCAGAGAGAAGAATCACAGTCCAATATAGCAAGCAAATCAAGGGAAACAAGATGTATGGCGGTCAAACAACATACATTCCCATCCGTGTCAACGGCAGTGGCGTTATGCCCATCATCTTTGCAAGCTCATTGCTCACATTCCCTCAAATGATCATCACTTTGTTTGCACCTCAAAGCGAAGCAGCTGCATGGTACAGCCAAAATATGGGATCAGGAACATGGGTGTACTACCTCTTCATGGTTGTGTTGATTTTGTTCTTCGCATACTTCTATGCACAAATCCAATTCAACCCTGATGACGTGTCAAAGAACATCCAACAATACGGCGGATTCATCCCCGGTATCCGCGCAGGCAAGCCCACAAGCGATTTCTTGAGAAGAATTTCAAACCGTATCACACTGTTTGGAGCAATCTTCCTCGCACTGTTGGCACTTATCCCCACCTTCATCTTCAACGCATTGTCCGGTGGCACCGGCAATCCCTTGGAAGTTGGTCCTCTTGGATTCGGTGGCGCATTCTCAGCAACAGGTCTCCTCATCGTCGTTTCAACAGCACTTGAATTCAACAAGCAACTTGAATCACAAATCATGATGAGACACTACAAGGGCTTCCTTAAATAAGAAATACGACTTGTGCCCGAGCAATCGGGCACGAAAAGTCGGTTGGCAACTGGAGGATAATATGAAAAACATAGTTCTTCTTGGCGCACCCGGTGCAGGAAAGGGCACTCAAGCAGCCTTGATAGCAAATGAATATAATATTCCTCATATTTCTACGGGAGATATCTTCCGCAAGAATATAAAAGAAGGCACTGAACTTGGAAAACTTGCAAAGAGTTATATCGATGCAGGTCAACTTGTTCCTGACTCACTGGTCATTGACCTTGTTGCTGACAGACTTCGTCAAGACGACGCAAAAAACGGATATATCCTTGACGGCTTCCCCCGTACGATAGCACAGGCAGAAGCACTGGACAAGGTGGCTGACATAAGCGTGGTCATTGACATCGAACTTCCTTTTGAAACCATAATTGAAAGACTTGGTGGAAGACTCGTCTGTATGTGTGGAGAAACCTCCCACGTCAGTTTGCTCGGCGACAGCAAAACTTGCCCTAAGTGCGGTGCAGAAATGTACGTAAGAGAGGACGACAAACCTGAAACCGTCCGCGCAAGATTGGAAATCTATGAAAGACAAACAGCACCTCTTGTTGAATATTACGGCAAAAAAGGAAATATGGTCACTGTTGACGCAACCGTAGGCACGATAGAAAAAGTTTTTGAACAAGTGAAGAAGGTCCTCGAATGATTAGACTGAAAAGCACAGCGGAAATCGCAAAGATGAAAAAATCTTGCGAAATAATCAGAGACTTGCTCCTCTTTATGGAAGAGAAAGTAAGACCGGGCATCACAACAAAAAAACTTGACGAATTTGCTTACGACTATATCAAGCGCAAAGGAGCGACGCCATCATTCCTTGGATACGGTGGTTTCCCCGGAAGCATTTGCGCCAGCATTGACGAAGTGGTCGTCCACGGAATCCCCTCATCAAGAAGACTTGAAGAAGGACAAATCATTGGAATAGACGTGGGCGCAATACTCGGCGGTTGGCAATCTGACGCAGCAAGAACTTTCATCGTGGGTGACACCACTCCTGAAAAGAAGAAACTTGTTGAGGTCACAAAAGAGAGTTTTTTCAAAGGCGTAGAGCAGTTCAAACTTGGAAACAGACTTGGTGACATATCTCACGCAATACAAGAGTATGCAGAAGGTCACGGGTTCGGAGTGGTGAGAGCCATGGTCGGACACGGAATCGGCAGAGAAATGCACGAAGATCCCCAAGTGCCAAACTACGGAAGAGCAGGTCACGGACCTAAACTTGAAAAAGGTCTTGTCCTTGCAATCGAGCCCATGATCACTCTAGGTGATTGGCAGGTTGAAACCCTGGGCGACGGATGGACCTGTGTCACAGTTGACAGAAGTCCTTCCGCTCATTACGAGAATACGGTGGCACTCACCGAAAACGGAATCGAGATATTAACGCTATGAAATTAGGTCAAGTTGTGCTGTCTATCGCAGGCCGTGACGCCGGAAAATATTTTGCAGTGGTTGAGGTCGTTGATCAAAATTACGTCAAAATTGCAGACGGTGACCTGCGCAGAATTAAGACTGCTAAACTAAAGAAAATAAAACATCTTAAAACAAGTGGTGAAACACTTGACAAAATCGCTGAAAAGTTAGAAAATGGATCGCAAGTGTTTGATTCAGAACTGAAAAGTGCGATCAGAGTCTATAACGAAAACAACACAAAGTAAAGGAGTTCTATGTCAAAAGAAGATGTAATTGAAACTGAAGGTATCGTCATTGAAGTGCTCCCCAAAACGCAGTTCAAGGTGAAACTTGCCAACAATCACGTTATTCTTGCTTATCTCGGCGGAAAACTGAGAATAAACAACATACGTATTCTTGAAGGCGACAAAGTGCGTATCGAAATGTCCCCTTACGATCTTACAAAAGGTAGAATCATTTACAGAAACAAATAGACTATTTGGAGGTTATCATGAAAGTCAGACCCAGTGTTAAGCCTATGTGCGACAAATGCAAGGTTATCAAGAGAAACGGCAGAGTTATGGTTATCTGCCCCAAATATCCCAACCACAAGCAACGTCAAGGTTAAGAAAGCAATCCCCACGGGGCGGCTGGTTGCATCATTCCAATTTTACTGCAACTACCCGTGTGTAGCATAAAATCATATTTTTACACTAATTGGAGGTAACAAATGGCACGTATAGCAGGCGTAGATTTGCCGCGTGACAAAAGAGTGGAAATCGGTCTTACCTATATCTATGGTATCGGTCTTACCACTTCAAAAGAAATCCTGAAGGAAACAGGCGTCAACCCCGACACAAGAGTTAAGGACCTCACTGAAAGTGACGTCAGCCTTATCCGTGATTATATTGAAAAGTATCTTCGCGTCGAAGGTGACCTTAAGAGAGATGTCGGTCTCAACATTAAACGACTTATGGAAATTGGCTGCTACAGAGGAGTCCGTCATAGAAAGGGCCTTCCTGTCCGTGGTCAAAGCACCAAACAAAACGCAAGAACCCGCAAAGGTCCCAAGCGCACAGTCAGTCGCAAGAAGAAATAAGGGAGGCGTGTTATGGCAGGTATAGCAAGAAAGAATATTAAGAAAAGAAAAGACATAAAGCGTGTTGAAAAAGGACAAGCACACATCCACGCATCCTTCAACAACACCATCGTGACCATCACCGATATGAACGGCAACGCAATTTCATGGTCATCTTCTGGCAAGCTTAAGCTCAGAGGCAGCCGTAAAGCAACTCCGTTTGCAGCACAAATGGTCAGTGAAGACGCAGCAAAGGTGGCATACGATCAAGGTATGAGAACCGTTGAAGTGTACGTCAAAGGACCCGGCCAAGGCAGAGAATCCGCAATCCGCGCACTCGCCAACGTTGGCATGGAAGTCACACTCATCCAAGACGTTTCTCCCATCCCTCACAACGGATGCCGTCCCCCCAAGCGTAGAAGACTGTAATCGGAGGTAATAATATGGCGAAATATACAGGACCCAGCTGCCGTCTTTGCAGACGCGAAGGCTGCAAGCTTTATTTGAAAGGCGAAAAATGCAATTCCGACAAGTGCACACTCCTCACAAAGTTCGCACCTCCCGGACAACACGGCAAGAGCAGAAAGAAAGCATCAGGCTATTCAGTCCAACTCCGTGAAAAGCAAAAGGCAAAGAGAATCTACGGCGTAAGCGAAAAGCAATTCCTCAAGTACTACACCAAAGCAACCGAAATGCGTGGTGTCACCGGTGAAAACATGCTCGTCCTCATCGAACGCAGATTGGACAACGTTGTGTACCGTCTCGGTCTTGGCGCATCCAGAGCAATGGCACGCCAAATCGTCAACCACGGACACATCACCGTCAATGGCAAGACAGTCGACATCCCTTCATACCTTGTGAAGGCAGGCGACGTTATCGCAGTCAAGGAGAATAAGAAAGACATGACACTTTGGCAAGAAGCCAAAGGCGTGAAGAACCTCAGCCTCGTCAAGTGGCTCGAATGGGACAACGAAAACCTCAGTGGTAAGGTCCTCGCACTCCCCGAAAGAGCAGACATCGACGCAGACATCAAGGAACATCTCATCGTCGAATTGTATTCTAAATAAGCTTGGAGGATTTGAATATGATGGAAATCAAGAAACCCAAGATAACCCTCGAGGAAACCAAAAGCGGAAACTATGCCAAGTTCGTCGTCGAACCTTTGGAAAGAGGTTTTGGTATCACCCTCGGAAATTGCTTGAGAAGAATACTCCTCTCCGCACTCCCCGGTGCCGCAGCAGTTGGCATCCAAATCGACGGAGTGGACCACGAGTTTTCAACCATCAAAGGCGTCAAGGAAGAAGTGACCGAAATTATCCTCAACATCAAGACTGTTCGTTTCAAGGTTGACGTGCCCACCGACACAAAAACCGCAGTCCATCTCTATGCAGACGAAGTCGGCACAGTGAAGGCAGGCGACATTGATTTGCCCACAGGCATCTCAGTGCTCAACCCTGATCAAACAATCTGCACCCTTGATGAAGGTGGCAAACTGGATATGACCATCTACGTTGGCGAAGGCAGAGGCTACGTCCCCGCAGATCGCAACAAGGACGCATATATGCCCATCGGTTATATCCCCGTGGACAGCATCTTCACCCCCGTCGTCAAAGTCAACTACGCAGTGGAAAGCACCCGTGTTGAACAAAGCATCGACTTTGACAAGCTCACCCTCGAAGTGACAACAGACGGAACAACTTCCGCAAAGGAAATCGCATCACTTGCATCAAAAGTTATGCATGAACACCTCAACCTCTTCATCGACTTGGTTGACGGCATGCGTGACAACACGTTCATCAAAGCAGACGGCGAAGACGAAAGCCAAAAGACTCTTGAGATGTCAATCGAAGATCTTGACCTTTCAGTCCGTTCATACAACTGCTTGAAGCGTGCAAATATTCACACCGTCGGTGATCTTACACATCGTACAGAAGACGATATGCTCAAAGTAAGAAATCTCGGCAGAAAATCTCTTGAAGAAGTCCAAAAGAAGCTTGAAGATCTCGGTCTCAGCTTGAAGGCACAAGAGGACTAGGAGGAACACAATGCGCAAATTAGGTAGACCTACAGATCAAAGAATGGCAATGCTCCGCAACCAAGTTTCTGAACTTCTCTGGTACGGCCAACTTGAAACAACTCTCGACCGTGCAAAGGAAGTGAGAGCACTTGCTGAAAAGTATATCACCCTTGCAATCCGCACCTATCAAGACGACGTCAAAGTGACCAAGACAGTCACCGACGCAAAGGGCAACAAAGTGGCAAAAGAATTCACCAACGACGGCCCCAAAAAGCTTGCAGCACGCCGTAGACTTATGGCAGAACTTCGTGACCTTCAACTTCAACGCGAAGCAAAGGAAAGCAAGACAGCATACCTTGCACGTATCAAGGATGCAAAGCACCCTCTCATCGAAAAGATTTTCAGAGAGTATGCACCCAAATATGACGCACGCGCAACCGAACTCGGTCAAGGTGGTGGCTACACCCGTATTTTGAAGCTGGACCTTCGCCGTGGTGACGCAGCACAACGCGTTCTCGTCAAACTCATCTAATTGTTGATGACTTAAAAACACCGACTGAAAAGTCGGTGTTTTAATTTAAAAGCCACTCCTTTGAGTGGCTTTTGTTTTTTTGTTTATTCCTTGTCTTCGGGGGAGGGTTTCACCCAGAGGTTGTTGCGCTCGGGGTGGTAGATTGCGCCCAAAATCCTGTCCTTTGCAAAGGGAATGTCCTTGCAGATATGCTTGATGAGGTCCTTTGCGTATTCACGTTGTGAGGTGTGATTCATAGGGCAGGGGTTGTTGACAGTAGGCAGACCAAGGCGGTCAACGGCGCATTTCACGTCGTACTCTTGTATGTAGATGAGAGGGCGGATGAGATGCACTCCCTTTTTGTCCATATATGCCGTAGGTGAGAAGCAGGAGAATCTGCCTTCGTAGAGAAGGGAAAGGAGCATTGTTTCCGCCACGTCGTCTGCGTTGTGTCCAAGGGCAAGTGTACCGCCGCCAAGGCTGTTGAGAGTGCTATTCAACGCCCCACGGCGCATTTTGGCGCAAAGTGAGCAAGGGTTTGATTCATTCCTTGCCTCAAAGATTATCTCGGCTATATCCGTCTTTACAACGTGATGAGGCACATCCATAGACTGGCACCATTTGGTGAGGGAGTCCATTTCAGTTCTGTCCATATCTTTCAGCCCCATATCAATGGTGATCGCCTCAAGAGTGAACTTCTCGGGGGAGAAACGCTGATATGCTTTCAGGGCGGCGAGGAGCAAAACGCTATCCTTTCCACCAGAAAGCCCGACGAAGATTTTGTCGCCGTCCTTTATCATTTGATAGTCCTGTATTGCTCTGCGCATTGCTGAAAGAATTTTTTGCATATCAACATTATAATGCATAATAACCCTTTTGCGCAAGTATAATAAACCTGCTATTTGTTGACGAAAATTTGGTTTTGGTCTATAATACCTCACGCAAGGAAAAACTATGACAGATACAATCATCACATTTTTTAGAGAACTGACAGGCAACGACTATCTCACCCTGTTCATCATATCCATAATCCCACTTGTGGAGCTTCGTGGTGCAATCATTTTTATGGGTGGCATGGAAGGCATCAACCTCATTGCAGGTATGATGTGTTGTGTTGCGGGCTCTTCTGTGATGATCATCCCCATCATACTCATCATCCGTCCTCTCATCCGCAAACTGAAAAAGAGCAAACTCTTTTCAAAATTCGGCAAGCGTATGGAAGAGAATTTGACTGAAAGAGCCCCCGAGATTAGCAGTGAAAACGAAAACGCAATAAAAAAGAAAATGCCCCTCGACTTGAAGAAATTTTGGGGTACGTTCATCTTTGTTGCAATCCCTCTCCCTATGACGGGCAGTTGGACGGGCAGTGCAATAGGCGGAATCCTTGACTTCAAACTTTGGAAGGCAGCCATTGCGGTTTTCCTTGGCAACATTGTTGCCGCAGGCATACTCACTGTCATCGTGGCATTTGTGCCTCCCAAATATGCAGATTTTGTCCTCTACGGATTCATTATTCTTGCCATCGCCCTTTGCATAAGTCTGTATTTCAGCAGGGCAGCCAAGAGAGAAAAGAAAGAGGCAAAAGAGAAGGACAAATATGGCAACCGTTCTCTCTATGAACTTGCCAAACTTGAACAAGAAGCCAACGAAAACGGCGAAGTCCTCATCAAAAAGGAATACATTGATGACGACGGCAACAAACACATCGTTGTGGGCAACGACGAAACGAGAAATATAAACGCAGTCTCAAAAGACGAAATATAATATGAAGCACTCGCAAGAGTGCTTTTTGTCATCTATGAGCATTTGGACTAAACTGGCAATCACACTGACGCTTTCCGCCATATCCGTGGTGTTGTTTTTGCATTATAGAAATATCAGCAGAAAACGCTGTATGTGGGCTATGCTGTTGTCCACAATAGGCGACCTCTTTATGACAAATATTATCGGCATACCCAAGGGCATGGAGTTGATGAGCACGATCATAGGGGCGGCTTTTTTCGGCGTGGCACATATCCTTTACGCCACTTGCTTCGACGGTATGCGCAAGGAAAAAGATATTCCTATAAAAGGCGTAGGGCTCTTGGTAGGCTTAGTTGCAGTGTTTGGCACTTGGGTGGCACTCCTTGTGGTGATGCTGACAAAGAGCAGTTTCAAGCCTGTTATGTTTCCTCTCATCAGCCTTTATTTGGTGGCAATTGGCGTCAACGTGGTCAACGTCTGCATATATTCCTTCGGCGCAAAGAGGTGGAATTTGCTCAACGCCTTTGGCGTCATCGTATTTTTGGTGTCCGACATTTTGATTTTTCTTGAAATGTTGGCAGAAATCCCTACAAGGGAATACGTGTGGTACGTTTATCCCTTCGGACAACTGTTTTTGCTCTTGTTCAACACACCCCTTTCAAAGAGAGGAGAAGAATACACCGCCTTGTACTGCAAATGCGATATGAAGCCCTGAGAGGCGTTTTAAGAAGAGCAGAGAAGAAAACGCACAACTTATCACAAAAACAAGCAAAACCCCGCAAAACCGCCTTTGACGGGCTCAAACGATACGACGAAAAGAAGATAGTGAACAATGTTCACGTCAAAGCGTAAAACAAAATAAAAGTGCAACAAAAAACCCACTCGGTTGAGTGGGCTTCTTATTTGTTTGATTTTTATGCTTTGCCGTTGCAGCCCAGCACGTTGACGATCTTGTGACGGACGATCTTCTTCACTGCTTCTCTTGCGGGTCCGAGATATTGTCTGGGATCGAAGTGTGAGGGGTTCAGTGCAAAGTGTTCTCTCACGGTTGCGGTCACTGCAAGACGGAGGTCGCTGTCAATATTGATCTTGCAGACTGCCATCTTTGCTGCTTCGCGGAGCATTTCTTCGGGCACGCCTTGTGCGCCGGGCATTGCGCCACCGTATTGGTTGATGACTTTCACAAGGTCTTGGGGCACGCTTGATGCGCCGTGAAGGACGATGGGGAAGCCGGGGAGACGATTTTCAACTTCTTGGAGAATGTCGAAACGGAGTCTGGGTTGTCCCTTGAACTTGAATGCACCGTGTGATGTGCCGATTGCGATTGCAAGTGAGTCAACGCCGGTTTTTTCGACGAATTCTTGAACTTGGTCGGGATCTGTGTAGCTTGCGTCTTTTGCATCAACTTTGACGTCGTCTTCAACACCTGCAAGTTTGCCAAGTTCTGCTTCGACCACAACGCCGTGATCGTGTGCATATTCAACAACTTGTTTTGTGATTGAGATGTTTTCTGCAAAAGGATGAGCACTTGCGTCGATCATGACTGAGGTGAAACCGCTGTCAATGCAGTCCTTGCAGAGAGCAAAAGTATCGCCGTGGTCAAGGTGCAAGCAGATAGGGAGACCGCTTGTTTCCACTGCTGCTTCAACCATCTTTGTGAGATAGGTTGTGTTTGCATACTTTCTTGCGCCGGAAGAGACTTGCAGAATGAGAGGTGCACGTTCTTCAGTTGCGGCTTCGACGATGCCTTGGATGATTTCCATATTGTTGACGTTGAAAGCGCCGATTGCATATCCGCCTTCATAGGCTTTTTTGAACATTTCGGTTGATGTTACGAGTGGCATAACCTGTTGTCCTCCGATATTTTAGTGATTACGGTCATTATACAACTTTAAGATTAAAATGTAAACAGTTTTTGAAAAATCACTACGTGATAAATGAAAGGTGTTTTTTTGATTGTTGATGAAAGAGTTTTACATCACCGACAAAGGAATTTGCGTAACCTCATTAAAAGCATCATTGAGCACAAAAATAACATCGAATTTATCTGCACAATTTTTTAGAGAATTATAGTTGAGTGATTTTGCGGTTAGAAGAACGCGTATATTTGCGTTTATGTCTGCATTTTCAAAAACAATCCAATATTCATTTGGTGGATATGAGTTTTTATTTGGTGGATATGGATATAAGGAAGATGGATTTTCTGTGAAATTGTATTGCACGGGTTCTGTGTCCCCGGTAAATTTGATTTCTAAAACAACAGAATAGCAAAGTTTATTCCTCTTATTTCTAAGCGTGTTAACATAGTTCGCTTGTTTGTATTGAGACAATGAAATTTTTTTGAAAGAAATGGAAAGCTCTTCAACGAAAAGTTCGTCAGATATTGCGTAAGGGTCACCGCTGTAGGAATAGGTTTTTTCTTGAAATTTATAGCTTCGACCAGAGGTAAAACACCAAAATAAAGTTGTGGAAATAATAATTGCCACAGCCAATATCACGGAAATGGATATAATAACTATTTTGGTTTTTGTCATACATATATCTCACGGAATTGGTTTCATATAAAGTATAACACGAGTTTATAGATTGTCAATGCAGACTATGCCTAGGATTAAGACACACGCGGGTTAAAATTTCCCACCATAATGTGCAATAAAAATAACTTGTTTATTCCGCTATTGTGGGGTATAATCAAAACAATCAACATATTTTAGGAGACATTATGATACACGACGTAAGACAACAAAAACTTGCATCAAACCTTGTCAACTACTCCTGCCAAGTGAAAAAAGGCGACAGAGTGTGGATTGACGCTCGCGGTTGCGACTGGCAACTTGTGGCACTTATCGTGAAGGAAATCTACAAAAACGGCGGAGAACCCTACGTCAACATTGACGACTACCGCATCAAACGTGAAATCCTCACCGGTGCAACAGACGAGATGCTTGAATTTTGGGCAAAGCAAGACGCAGACAAAATGTCCAAAATGGATTGCTACATTGGCATCCGCGGTGGCAACAACAGTTATGAACTCAGCGACGTCCCCGAAGACAGAATGCAAGCATACGATAGACTTTATTCAATCAACGTCCACCACAACATCCGTGTGAAGAAAACCCGTTGGGTTGTCCTCCGCTATCCCACCGAAGGTATGAGCCAACTGGCAGGCATGAGCACAGAGAAGTTTGAGGATCACTATTTCAACGTATGTTGCCTTGACTACAAGAAGATGGAAGACGCAATGACACCTCTTGTGGAACTCCTCAACAAGACGGACAAAGTCCGTGTTGTTGGCCCTGGCGAAACAGACCTTTCCTTCTCAATCAAAGGCATCGGCGGAGTGAAGTGCAGTGGCAGACGCAATATCCCTGACGGAGAAGTGTACACAGCCCCCGTCAAAGACTCTGTCAACGGCGTCATCGCCTACAACGTGCCCTCAATTGAAAACGGCACCAAGTTTGAAAACGTCCGCCTTGAATTCAAGGACGGCAAGATTGTGGACATCAAAGCCAACGACACAGCACGTGCAACTGCAATCTTCGACACAGACGAAGGGGCAAGATACGTTGGTGAGTTTGCTCTCGGCGTCAACCCCTACATCACAGACGGAATGGGAGATATTCTCTTTGACGAAAAGATCAGTGGCTCAATCCACTTCACCCCCGGCGCTTGCTACGACTCTGCCTGGAACGGAAACGTCAGCGCAATCCACTGGGATCTTGTTATGTCACAAACAGAGGCATACGGCGGCGGAGAAATCTATTTTGACGGCGTGCTTGTGAGAAAGAACGGCAGATTTGTCCTTCCTCAACTTGAAGGATTGAATCCTGAAAACCTTATGTAATAAAAAAATCGCAACTTAATTCAAAACATAATGAAAAATACTTGCGTATTTTGATTAATGTATGTAAAATACACTATTGAAATCGGCATACAATAAAATTGTATGTGAAAAATGGAATACACCTTTTGGAGGAATTATAATATGGCAAATAACGTTAGAGTTGCAATCAACGGTTTCGGCAGAATCGGCCGCCTCGCATTCAGACAAATGTTCGGCGCAGAAGGTTATGACGTCGTCGCAATCAACGACCTCACCAGCCCCGCAATGCTCGCACACCTTCTCAAGTATGACACAGCACAAGGCTCATATCTTGGATACCTCGGCGAAAACAAGCACACAGTGGAAGCAACCGCAGATTCAATCGTCGTTGATGGAAAAGAAATCAAGATCTATGCATGCAAAGATGCAAAAGACTGCCCTTGGGGAGAAATCGGCGTTGACGTCGTCCTCGAATGCACAGGTTTCTACTGCTCAAAAGAAAAGTCAATGGCACACGTCCAAGCAGGCGCAAAGAAAGTCGTCATTTCAGCACCCGCAGGCAACGACCTCAAGACCATCGTCTTCAACGTTAACAACAATACACTCACAGCAGATGATCAAATCATCTCAGCAGCAAGCTGCACCACCAACTGCCTCGCACCTATGGCAAAGGCACTCAATGATTACGCACCCATCCAAAGCGGTATCATGACCACAGTCCACGCATACACCGGTGACCAAATGATCCTCGACGGTCCTCACAGAAAGGGCGACCTTCGTAGAGCAAGAGCAGGCGCACAAAACATCGTCCCCAACTCAACCGGCGCAGCAAAGGCAATCGGCCTTGTCATCCCTGAACTCAACGGCAAGCTCATCGGCAGCGCACAACGTGTTCCTACCTGCACTGGCTCAACCACAATCCTCGTGGCAGTTGTCAAGGGCAAGGACGTCACCGTTGCAGGCATCAACGAAGCAATGAAGGCAGCAGCAAATGAATCATTTGGCTACAATGAAGAAGCAATCGTTTCATCAGACGTCATCGGCATGAGATTTGGCTCACTCTTCGATGCAACACAAACCATGGTTGCAAAAGTTGACGAAGACACCTACCAAGTCCAAGTCGTGTCCTGGTATGACAACGAAAACAGCTACACTTCACAAATGGTCCGCACAATCAAATACTTTGCAGAACTGTAAGAACAAGCTGAAAAAATGCGCTACCCGAAAGGGTAGCGTTTTTTTTATGCAAGTGGGTGAAAATTAACTATTGAAAGAGAAGAAAAAAAATAATATAATATAGGTGAAAATAAATTCTCGGAGGTTTTTTATGGGTGTAAACATTTTTTACAAAGGCTTTTGTAGAGTTTTCCAAAAGGCTATGTGGTGTGCAATGTGGCTTCTGCCTTGGCGCACTCCCGAAATGATTTCTGGGGAAGGCTCTCTTGAAAAATTGCCTGCATTTTGCAAAAAAATGGGTTGGCACAAAGTTATGCTTGTCACAGACAAGACCATTCTTTCTCTTGGACTTGTTGACCATCTTGTTGAAGGAATGAAAGCGGTGGATATGGACGGCGAAATTTTCAGCGACGTCGTGCCAAATCCTACCATACAAAACATTGAAGACGGCGTAAAATTCTATTATGAAAACAAGTGTGACCACATCGTGGCTTTGGGAGGTGGATCGGTCATTGACTGCGCAAAGGGTATAGGCGCACGTATCGCCCGCCCCAAGAAGAGTGTGGAAAAGATGAAAGGAGTGTTGAAAATTTTGAAAAAACTGCCTCCTCTTATTGCAGTGCCTACCACTTCAGGCACAGGCAGCGAGGCCACTTTGGCAGCGGTCATATCCAATCCTGACAAGCATGAAAAATATCCTATCAACGACCCTAGTCTTATTCCTCACTATGCGGTTATGGACCCCTTGCTCACCATCGGTTTGCCTAAGGGCCTTACCGCCACCACGGGTATGGACGCACTTACTCACGCCGTTGAAGCATATATCGGCGGAGAAAACACTCGTCAGACCAAGCGTCAAGCCGTTGAGGCAACAAGGCTTATCTTCAAATATCTCAAACGTGCCTACGACGACGGCCACGACAAAGAAGCCCGCAACGAAATGCAACACGCATCATATCTTGCAGGTTGCGCCTTTACAAGAGCATACGTGGGCTACGTCCACGCAGTGGCACACACCTTGGGCGGACAATACGGAGTGCCTCACGGCCTTGCTAACGCAATTTTGCTTCCTCACGTCCTTGAAGCATACGGCAAAAAGGCTCACAAAAAGTTGGCAAAACTGGCAGATGCAGTTGGCATCACAGGCAAAGACAACGCCGAAAAAGCAAATGGATTTATCAAAGCAATCAGGGATATGAACGCATATATGGAAATCCCTGAAAAACTGCCAGCCCCTTGGAAGATTGAGGAAGAAGACCTGCCCACAATGATTGAACACGCCCTCAAAGAAGCAAATCCCCTCTATCCTTGTCCTGACGTTTGGGGCGAAAAAGAAATCAAAGCGATGTATGATAAGATTAGATAACAAAAAAGCACTCCGCGAGGAGTGCTTTTTTTGTCTTCTTTGACACTCAATAGGTGCGGTGCGTAATCCCGCGCAACATTATATGTCCCCCTTCCTCACGTGTTTCCCCCTTCTGCCATTCGGCAGAGCCCTTGGGCAGGGCAACACTCGGCGCGCGCACGTAAGTCAACGTCGCCTCATTATGCCACTCGTTGCGTTGGTGCAAAAAAATCACAGCGCACCCGCAACTTCGTACTTTCGTCTGGTGCTTGGCACTCGCTACGGTCGTCGCCGCTGCTCCTCCAAATCCGTCTTCGAACAAGTGAGCGTTTGTTTAAGAACCCTTTAAACAGACAAAGTGCTTGAATAGGATTTTGCAATAAACCATTTTGTTTTGTCACTATATACCCATAAAGCGTTGACAATATTCAACATTTGGCGTAAAATGTTGAATATCATAGAGTAGGAGAACGATATGTATCATATAATCGTAAACCCCATCGGCGGTAAAGGTAAGAGCCTTAAAGCCCTTGAAAAAGTTGAAAAATTGTTCAAAGAACACGGCGCAGAATACGTCGTGCATAAAACCGAATACGCAGGTCACGCAACCGAAATCGCAAGAGAACTCTCACAAACTCCCGACACCAAAATCGTGGTAATGGGCGGAGACGGATCTTTCCACGAAGTCCTTTGTGGCATAGAGAATTTTGACAACGTCACCCTTGGTCTTGTGGCGTGTGGCAGCGGCAACGACTTCATCAAAAAGTCCGGACACCCTCAAAAGATTGAAGACGCAGTTGAACTTATTCTGAAAGGCAACGAAAGCTACGTTGACTTTATGGAACTGGGCAATCAACGTTGCATCAACGTAGGCGGTGGCGGTATGGACGTCGACGTCCTCTTGAAATACGCAAACGTCAAGGCGCTGAAAGGCAAGGCAGCCTATTACTACTCATTGCTGTACACCCTCCTTCACACCCGTTTCCACAAACTTCGTCTTACCATTGACGGCGAAACAAGAGATATGAGCGTGTTTATGATCGGTGTAGGCAACGGCGGATTCATCGGCGGAGGCATTCCCATTTGCCCCAACGCAAAAGTTGATGACGGCCTTCTTCACGTGGGCTATGTCAAGGAAGTGAAAAAGTGCACAATCCCTGCAAAGCTTGTTAAATTCCTTAATGGAAAGCACGTCGACACAGACTGGGGCGGAGAATTTGTTGGCAAGGAAATCACCATCGAAGCCCTTGACGACAGCCGTTTTGAACTCGACGGTGAAATCATCGAGGACACCACTCTCAACATCAAGGTTGTCCACGACACCCTCAAGATGTTCAGATAATGGAACTGACAAAGGAATTTCTCAAAAGCGAAATAATTATGTAAACAAAATCCGCTCCTTTGAGCGGATTTTTATTTTGCCTATTTGTTGCGTACTTATACAAGCACTCACTTGTTCGAAGACGGAACGCGAGGAGCAGCGGCGACGAGAAAGGGAGCGCCGAGCACCAGACGAGAGTACGAAGTTGCGGGTGCGCTCTGTTTTTTTTTGCACCAACGCAACGAGTGGCACAATGAGGCGACGTCGCTTAATGTGCGAGAGCCGAGTGTTGCCCTGCCCGTAGGGCTCTGCCGTATGGCAGAAGGGGGAAACACGTGAGGAAGGGGGACATATACTTGAAGGGATTTCGCAATTAGCAAATAAAAAAGAGGTTTATGATGTCATTTTCACGTCATAAACCTCTTTTTGATATTGTTCGTGCAAACTAGTCTGTCAATTCGCCGGCAAGATTTTCTTCCATCAAAACCTTGATTTGGTCGGTGGTGTAGCCCATTGAAAAGAGGTGATAGAGTTTGGCAACGGCACTTTCCGTGGTCATATCTTTGCCACTGACTGCACCTGCTTTTTTAAGGGCGGAACTGGTTTCGTACGTGCCGAGAGATACGCTTCCTGCCACACATTGTGAGCAAACCGTCACCACAGCACCTGCCTTGAACGCCTTTTTGATGATGGGCAGAAGTTCGTCACCGCCACCGGGGATATTGCCTGCGCCAAATGTTTCAAGAACAACGCCACTGAGTTTTTCTGTGATGATGGATTCAAACAATCCAAACTGTATGCCGGGGAACACTTTGAGCACCCCGATAGGCACGGGAGAGAATGGGCGATATTCAAGATTTCCACCAAAGTTGCCAAGTGCGCCTTTGTTGTATTTCACCTCAATGCCCACCTCTGCAAGATGAGGGTAGTTGGGGGAGTCAAAAGCCACCAAATGGTCCGCGCTTGTCTTTGTAGAGCGGTTGCCACGGAGCAGTTTTCCGCCAAAGTAGAGGCACACCTCTTTTGCCTTTCCTTCCCCTGCGATGATGATTGAGGTGATGAGGTTGTCTCTTGCATCACTGCGCACTTCGCACAAGGGTATTTGTGAGCCGGTGAGCACAACGGGCTTGTCTAGTCCGTGGAGTATGAAGGAGAGGGCGGAGGCGGTGTACGCCATAGTGTCCGTGCCGTGGAGTATGACAAAGCCGTCATAGAGATTGTAGTTGTCCACTATGCTTTTTGCCATATTGTTCCACTCGGTTGCGCTTATGTTTGAGGAGTCAAGTAGGGTGTCCGTCTCAACAAAATCCCACTTGGGCATGCCGTCACGATTGAGGTCGTCAATCTTGTTCAACTCCCCAAGGAGATAACCACTGACTGGTGCATAGCCTTGCTCCGTATTTTTCATACCGATAGTGCCACCAGTGTAGATGATAAGCACCTTTTTTGAAGATAAGTTTTTCATATTTCACCTTTATATCAGTTTATACCAATAACCGCCACAAATCAATATTATTTTTCACCTCTACGCTATAGAAAAATACAAATACACTTGATTTAGATGAGAAAACCATCTAAAATAATGTCGATGCACTCGTGGCGCAACTGGATAGCGCACCAGATTCCGATTCTGGCGGTTACAGGTTCGATTCCTGTCGAGTGCGCCAAAGGACAAGTCGGCAGGCTTGTCTTTTTATATATAAAATTCTTATTGATTTATGCGTTGTCTTAGGTTAAACTGAAAATAAGGAGGCGGATATGAAGCTTGTCAATATCTTTGGAAATGCTGCGGCGGGGAAGATGACCGTTGGTCAAGAACTTGCCAAAATAACAGACCTGAAACTCTTTCACAATCATATGACAATCGAGCCTGTTATTGATATATTTGGTTATTTTGATGGCGAAGTAACAAAAAAACTTCGTGAGGTTTACTTTTCAGAGTTTGCAAAGAGTGACAACTACGGCATGATTTTCACCTTTATGTTTGCCCTTGACGATCAGACGGATTGGGGCTATGGCAAACACGTTGAAGAACTGTTTTTGCAGGGCAATCCCGACAGCCAGTTTTACTATGTGGAACTTGTCTGCGACAAGGAGGAACGACTGCGCCGAAACGCCACCGAAAATAGACTTCAAAACAAGCCCTCAAAGAGGAACGTTGAGGAATCCAACGCCCGCCTTTTGAGAGATGATGAAAGACATCGTTTTGAAAGTTTTGAAGGGGAAATACCCTTTGAAAACTATATGAAGATTGACAACACCTCTCTTGCACCAGATGTGGTGGCAAAGATGATAAAGGAGCATTTCAACCTGTGAGCATAAGCAAAGAAAAACTGAACGCACTAGCCTCAAAAATCGGCAATACTCCCATTGTGAAGGTGGGAGAGGTTTATGCCAAGCTTGAAAGCAAAAACCCTGCAGGCTCAGTGAAAGACAGGGCAGGTTTCTATATTGTCAAAGACGGCATTGAAAAAGGCTTGATTGAGGAAAACGGTGTCATAGTTGAAGCAACCAGCGGAAACACAGGAATTGGACTTGCCTACACAACAAAGGCTTTATCCTTGCGTTTTGTTGCGGTTATGCCCGACAATATGTCAGTTGAGCGCATTGCCCTTATGGAAAAGTACGGAGCGGACGTGGTGCTCACTCCTGCCCGTGAAGGTATGGCAGGGGCGGTCAACAAGGCAAAGGAAATTGCAGGTGAAGGCGGATATATCGCAGGGCAATTTTCAAACCCTGCAGGCACTCTTGCTCACGTTGAAACCACCGCACCCGAAATCTTCCGTGACCTTCCCGAAGTGGATTATATAGTGGCAGGGATAGGCAGTGGTGGCACTGCTATGGGGCTGAAAAAGTATATCCTTGCAAATAACCTGAAGACAAAAGTCATAGGGGTTGAACCTGCCGAAAGCCCCCTCATCACAAAAGGAGTTTCTGCGCCTCACCTCATACAGGGCATAGGGGCAAACTTCATCCCCGACCTTTTGGACGTGAATCTTCTTGACGAGGTGCGCACAGTGAGGGGTGAGGATGCAGTCCGCGCAGTGAAAGATATATACGACCTTAGCGGTGAAAAGTGTGGCATATCCTCGGGGGCAGCCTATCTTGTGGCAAAGGATATCAAGGCGGAAAACCCCTCCAAGACAGTCCTTGCCATCTTCCCCGACGGCGGTGACCGCTACGACAATTCTCTTTATGAATAAAACTTGATATCAATCATAAAAAGGCACTCAACTGAGTGTCTTTTCTTTTCAAACCGCAAATTTGCGCCGTATTATTTACTAACAGGGCGTTTCGTGGTATAATGACCTTAATATATAGAATGTGTGCGTATGCGCATATACGTGTGCGCGTGAGAGAGTATGGCAAAAAGAGTAGTTATCGGTATGAGCGGTGGCGTGGATAGCGCAGTTGCCGCAAGCATCTTGAAAGAGCAGGGTTATGACGTCATCGGCCTGTATATGTCCAACTGGAAGGACACCGAGCCTGACGGATGTTGCACCGGCGAACAAGATTGGACTGACGTGCAAGGCATTTGCGCCCGCATTGGCATACCTTATTATTCCGTGGACTTCTCAGAGCAATACATGGAGCACGTGTTCAAACTCTTTGTTGAGGAATATAAAAAGGGTAGGACTCCAAACCCCGACGTCCTCTGCAACAGAGAGGTCAAGTTTGGACCTTTTGCCGACTTTGCAAGAAAGTTGGGGGCAGACTATATCGCAACCGGACACTACTGCAACATTTCTCACGAAAACGGAGTGAATTATCTCCTTCGTGCGGCGGACGAGAACAAGGATCAAACATATTTCCTCAATCAAGTGAGACAAGAGCAACTTGACGACGTTTTGTTCCCTCTTGGCAACATGGTCAAAACTGACGTCCGCGACTATGCCCGCTCTCACAATATCCCCGTGGCAGAAAAGAAGGACAGCACAGGCATTTGCTTTATTGGTGAAAGGAAGTTCCGTGAATTCCTTTCTAAATATATCCCTATGAAGGACGGCGACATCGTTACTACAGACGGAAAAGTGGTGGGCAAGCATATGGGCGTCTATTATTACACCATAGGTCAACGCCGTGGTCTTGGCATAGGCGGAAGCAAGGACGGCACAGGTGAAAGATGGTTTGTCCTTGACAAAGACGTCAAGACCAACCGCCTTATCGTTTCACAAGGGGAGGACAGCGTCCTCTTCAAAAAGGAACTGGTGACAGAGGGTTTCAACTTCATCACTGAGCCCAAGGGTGACAGATTTGAGTGTATGGTCCGCATCAAGCACCGCCAACCCCTTGAAAGGGCGGTGGCAGTGAGAGAAGGTGAGGACGTCCACTTCTATTTTGAAAATCCTCAAAGGGCAATAGCTCCCGGTCAATACGCCGTGGCATACGACGGACAAATCTGTCTTGGCGGCGGAGTGATCAACAGATCAATCTAGCCGTGTGCGTGCGGGCGCGTGTGCGCGTCGTGCGTATATAAATAAGGATAATAAGATAAAATAAATAAAAAGATAATATAAGAGTCGGCTTGCCGACTTTTATTTTTGGAAAATTCGGTTTTTTGAGAGAAAAGAGGACAAAATCCCCTTTTGAAAAGAAAGAGAGTTTCAACTTTTTTCAAAATACTTCAAAAAAGTTTTGGGCGGAATTGTGGTGATATTGAACATAATTCACTATATGTTGTGGAACTTTTAAGGAAAAGTCAAATAACCGACAAATTTGAAAAAATGTACAAATAAAACTTTAAAAAAAATAGCACACATTTTCAAAAAAGGTGATATTATAGTCAAGCAACCAACAGATACCACCACAGAAACGGCGCTGAAAAAAGTTTTTGAAAAATTTGTAAAAATTGATTAAAAAACAGTTGACAGTAAAAAGGGACTGTGTTAGTATAAGAAAGCTGTCACAAAAATGACGGCACGAACCTTGAAAATTGAACATTTGGAAAAGCGATTTTAATGTGAATTGAACAACATTTAAAAAACGTCTTATTAACCTTTGAACTAAAGTTATAATAAGTCAAGATTGAACTCAAGAGTTTGATCCTGGCTCAGGACGAACGCTGGCGG
>JAFTSA010000008.1 GCA_017461985.1 Clostridia bacterium | reverse complement strand
TTTTACGAAGCCGAAGGTTAATTCAATAATCGCAGACTTAAAAAAGGACGGTTATATAATTCAACACAGTTGCAGAGGAAAATACTCATTAACGAGCAAAGCGAATGCAGATTTAATTAAAATGGGATGCAAGGAGGTAGCACAATGAACGCAAATACAATGCCATTAGAAGCATCTACAAGATTACTTATTGATCGCAATCTTGAAAACCTTGGTTGGAAATTAACTGGAAAAGATCAAAATGTTTATTGCGAACAGCCTCGTACAGAAGCAGAAAAGAAAAAGCTCGGTGGTAAACGTCCCGACTATGTCCTCTATTCCAAAGAAAGTGATAAACCGCTTATAGTGATAGAAGCAAAGAAGAAGGGGTCTCGAATTGATACCGCTTTGGAGCAAGGAATTAGTTATGCAAGAGCTATTGGTGCTCCTCTTGTTTTTGCTACTGACGGTGTTTTCTGCAAAGCATTTCATACCGTAGCAAACAGACCTCCTATTCTCAACGGTGAAGAAATAGATGAATTTATCCGTGAAGCACTTGCTTTACGTTATTTGACGTCATATGAAGTAAATACTGTAAGTCCTAAAGTTCAGTATGACCGCAAAGAACTTATTCGAATTTTTGATGAGGCAAATAATATGCTCCGTGGCGAAGGTTTGCGCGCTGGTATTGAGCGCTTTGGAGAATTTGCCAATATTCTTTTCCTAAAGCTGATTAGCGAAAGCGAACAGATAAAGCGTGAAAGTGGTATTCAAACCAAGTTTGATCCTGCTTGTAGTTGGGAAAGTATAAAAAATATTCCTTCTTCAACAAGAATTGAATATATAAATAAAACTGTTTATGACAAGTTAAACACTCTTTATAATACCGATATTTTTACGCCGTTGCAAATAAGAGATGCAAGTATTTTGAAAGAGATTATGGATAAACTTGATCCTCTTATGTTGACAGACGTAGATAGTGACGTAAAAGGGGATGCCTTTGAATATTTCTTAAAAGCGTCAACTGCAACAAAAAATGACTTGGGCGAATATTTCACACCTAGACATATTGTAAAAACAATGGTTAGACTTGTAAATCCTCAAATCGGTGAAAAAGTTTATGACCCGTTCTGTGGTACGGGTGGTTTCCTAATTGAAAGTTTCCGATATATTTACAATAATATGCCGAGAAATCCAAAAACTTTAGCGCAACTAAGAGAAGAAACAGTATATGGTAACGAAATTACTAACACTGCTCGTATTACAAAAATGAATATGATTCTTGCGGGAGACGGTCATAGTAATATCCAAATGATGGATAGTTTGGCGAATCCTGTAGAAGGTAAATATGATGTAGTATTAGCAAATATGCCTTATTCTCAAAAAACGAAGTATGGATCGCTATATGATTTACCTAGTAATAATGGCGATAGCATTTGCGTTCAACATTGTATGAAAGCAATTAATAGTCTATCAGAAAACGGGAGAATGGCATTGGTTGTGCCAGAAGGCTTCTTATTCCGCAAGGATTTAGCGAAAACAAGAGAATATCTTTTGGAAAATTGTCAATTACAAAGTATTATTTCTTTACCTCAAGGCGTATTTTTGCCTTATACAGGAGTTAAGACCGATATTATTTACGCAACAAAAGTTAACCAAAAAATCAAGAAATCTGAAAGGAGAAAAGATTTTTGGTATTTTGACGTTAAGAGTGATGGCTATACTCTTGATAATCATCGTCGTAAGCTTGATACCCCTAGTGATATAAGCAAGTATGAAGAGTATCGTAAATTAGACAAAGATCAAGTCGAAGATATGCTTAAAGTGGGATTTGAAATAATTCCGCTTGATAAAGTACGTGAAAATTCATATATTCTTGTAGGAAGTCGTTATAGAACATCAACAACTCAATCAAAATATGATGTAGTTAATTTTTCAGATATTGCAACATTAACAAGAGGAGTTAACTATCAAAAATCACAGCAAGCAACGTATAGAACAAATAAAATAATTTTGCCAGCAGATAATATTACCTTATCTGGTCAACTAGTAATTACAAAGGAGATTTTTGTAGATGAAACGGTTTTATTAGCTGATGAAAAGAGGCTAAAAGAGGAAGATATTTTTATTTGTATGTCAAGTGGAAGTAAGGAACATATAGGTAAAGTTGCATATATAGATAAGAACACAAATTATTATGCAGGCGGTTTTATGGGAATTATAAGAGTGGATAAGAATAAATGCTTACCACAATATTTGTATTATTATTTGCACGCTTCAAAAACGTTCAAGGATGAAATCAAGTTGCTAACGCAAGGAGCAAATATTAACAATATAAGCAGTACAATAAATAGTGTAAAAATCCCATTACCTTCTCTTGAACAACAAAAAGAACTTGTTTCAAAATTAGAGCAATATCAGCAAAAAATAAATGAAGCTAAATCGACAATTCAAGTATTTACGGAAAAAATTTCTAATAGCATTGAAAATATATGGAGTGAATAATAATGTCAGATACTATTGATTATACAGAAGTTCCATATTTGCAAGATATTTTAAATTTTTTGCCGATAGATCCCGACGATGAAGAAGATGTGATTGGCTATATTGAAAATATATCCAAATTGGTGGCTGTAAATTATAAATACGGACAATATCAATTTGCCTATTTTGGCATACATCTTTTGTATATGACCTATATTTATTGTACTGCTTGGAAAATTGCTCAAATTGAACCCGAAAGGTATAAGGATGCCATTGTTTTTGCTCGTTCATATAGTGGCAGAGAAAAAGATTTGAAAATTGAAGATGTAGAATCAATTTTCTCGTATAGTTTAATGCCTGAAAAAGATATTGCCAAGTTGTTTAGCATTATTGATTTGGATAAATCTCAAATTACACGTGTTAGCAATCTTGTTGATACTAGAAATGAAATGGCACATGCATCAGGGAAATTTGAAATTTTAACTTCGGATAGTTTTGATGCAACGGTTAATAGTGTTTATGCATCAATGAATAATATTCATAAATCGATGGACAAGTTAATCAGAAAATGGTATAAACAAGTGTTGTTAAGTTTTTGTGCTGGCGAATATAAAGAATACGACGTTCCAAAAGATTTTATCACGGAACAGATGATTCAAACGTTTAAGTTATCAACTAATGAATTGCTTGTATGTAATGAAATGAGTGTGAGCAGTTTGATAACTGCACATAGAGGATATCAAACAAAGTTGAAAGAATTCAAAAAGGCTGTATCCAATCATTGTCAAGAAATGGGATACATATGATTTGATTAATGCATGTTTCCGTATTGCGAGAGTTCAAATCCCGTAAGCACTTTACCGAAAATATCTTTTTTATAGCCCTTACACAAAAAAAATTGCACTCACGTCAGTGGGTGCATTTTTTTTGTCTTCGGGAGAACTTGATATGTGCACTGGGTTATGAGCACGACGAGCGGTGCTCGCCATGAATGTTGCGAACGCATCCACTGCGGTGCGTTTTTTATTGCAAAAAATCAAAAAAAAGTGTTGACAAACAAGTGGAGCGGATTTATTATGAAAATACCCCACGGGGGTATGTGAATAAAAAGAAAAAGGTACGTTATGGAATATTGTGAACACTGCAAAATGAAGCACCGCACCCCAGATGAGGCAAAGGCGCTTATCAACAGACTGAATAGAATTGAAGGTCAAGTCCGCGGAGTAAAGGGTATGGTTGAAAACGACACCTATTGCACGGATATTCTTGTGCAAGTCAGCGCAATCACAGCCGCACTCAACGCTTTCAACAAGGAACTTATGGCCTCACACATCCGCACATGCGTGGCGGAAGACATCCGCAGAGGAGATGACAGCACCATTGAGGAGTTGGTTGCCACCCTCCAAAAATTGATGAAGTAATATGGAAAAGTATATTGTCACAGGAATGGACTGCGCCTCTTGTAGCGCACGTGTTGAAAGGACTGTCTCTTCCCTTGAAGGGGTGGAGAGTTGTGTTGTCAGTCTTCTCACCAACTCTATGACCGTCACGGGGGATATATCTCCCGACAAGGTTGAGGCGGCAGTCAATGCAATCGGCTATCACGCAAAGCACGTCACCGACTCCACCCCCACGGTAGTGGTGAAGGAAAAGGGCAAGTTGGACAAAAACACCAAGTGGCTTGTCACACGCTTGTCATTGTCAGTGGTGCTCACTTGCGTGCTTATGTATTTCTCTATGGGCTACACCATGGCAAATTTCCCTTTGCCCAAAGGGATGGTGGAAAGCCCTATGTCCGTAGCAATCGTGCAGATGGTCATAGCCCTTGTGGTTATGGCGCTGAACGCCAAGTTTTTCATCAACGGCACAAAGGGTATGTTGCGCTTATCCCCCAATATGGACACCCTTGTGTCAATGGGCTCGCTGGTGTCCTTTGGATATAGTGTGTATATCTTTGCCCTCATCGTCATTGATGAAAGGGCAGGGAATATCGCATCGGCCACCCACCAACTTCACGGATTGTATTTTGAGTCCGCAGCAATGATACTCACCCTCATCACCATAGGCAAAACCCTTGAGGCAAGAGCAAAGGGCAGGACAACCAGCGCTCTTGAAGGACTTTTGCGCCTTGCACCCAAGACTGCAACCGTAGTCCGTGACGGCGTAGAAATGGTGGTCAACGTCAAAGACGTTGTGGTGGGGGATATATTCATCGTTCTCCCCGGTGACCAAATCCCTGTGGACGGCGTTGTGGTTGAAGGCAGAAGTGCTTTGAATGAGTCCGCTCTCACCGGCGAAAGCATACCCGTTGACAAAGAAATAGGGGACAGCGTGTCCTCAGGCACAATGAACGTCAGCGGTTATCTCAAGTGTAGGGCAGAGCGTGTCGGTGAAGACACAACCCTCTCACAAATCATACGTATGGTCAGTGACGCCAGTGCCACAAAAGCCCCCATTGCAAAACTTGCAGACAAGGTGTCAGGGGTGTTTGTGCCTGTGGTTTTGGGCATATCCCTTGTCACTCTCATCGTATGGCTTTCTTTGAAAGCCCCCGTTGGTGAAGCAATCATACACGCAATATCCGTCCTCGTCATCTCTTGCCCTTGCGCTCTTGGACTTGCAACCCCTGTTGCCATTATGGTGGGCATGGGCAAAGGCGCACGAAATGGAATACTCTTCAAGACTGCAACCTCAGTTGAGCAAGCAGGCAAGGTGAAGATTGTTGCCTTTGACAAGACTGGCACTCTCACCGAGGGCAACCCTACCGTTGTGGGTGTGTATCCTGCAACAGGTGTCACTGAAACTGAACTCCTCACCCTTGCAACAGCACTTGAACAACACAGTGAGCACCCCCTTGCAAAGGCAATTATGAGGAAAGCGGTGTGCGAAAACATTGAAACAAAGGCAGTTGAGGACTTTGAAATCCTCCCCGGTCACGGCGTGAAGGCTACCCTTGACGGAGTGACACTTGAGGGCGGAAACAGAGTGTTTATTGAGGCAATCTGCACAATCCCCGAAGACGTGAAAGAGGTGGCGGAAACCCTTGCGGAAGAGGGCAAAACACCTATGTACTTTGTGGCAGACGGAGTGCTGAAAGGTGTCATCGCAGTTGCGGACGTCATCAAAAAAGACGCAATCGAGGCAGTGAAACACCTTCACGAAATGGGTGTGAAAACTGTTATGCTGACAGGTGACAACCAGCGCACTGCAAAGGCAATCGCCAAGGAAATCGGCATTGATGAAGTGGTGGCAGGAGTCCTTCCTGACGGCAAGGAAAAGGTGATAAGACAACTGCAAAAAGAGGGGGCAGTGGCAATGGTCGGTGACGGCATAAACGATGCACTTGCTCTCACCGTTGCAGAGGTTGGCATTGCAATCGGTGCAGGCACTGACGTGGCAATAGACGCCGCCGACGTGGTGCTTATGAAAGACAATCTCACCGCAGTGCCAAATGCGATAAGGCTGTCAAGACACACTTTAAGGAACATCAAGCAAAACCTGTTTTGGGCGTTCATCTACAACGTCATCAGCATACCCATTGCAGCAGGGGCACTGACTCCTGTCGGTGTCAGTCTCAGCCCTATGGTTGGTGCAATCGCCATGAGTTTGTCAGACATATTCGTGGTGGGCAATGCCCTTAGGCTGAACCTGTTGAAACTCTTTGAAACAAAACAAGAAACTGACACAAAACATACTTTAAGTTGTGATTGTGGTGACGTAAACTGCGGTTGTTGTGAAGATGGACATAATGATTGCCACTGCGACGACCACCGCGAAGAACATTGTGATGACCATTGCAGTTGTCACAATGAACACCACGAAGACCACACTGAAAACACCGAAAATACGGAGGAAACCAATATGACAAAGACAATGAAAATTGAAGGTATGATGTGCCCTCACTGCGAAAACAGAGTGCGCAAAACCCTTGAAGCAATGGACGGAATTGAAAGCGCAGTTGTGTCCCACGTAGAAGGTACTGCAGTCCTCACCCTCACCAAGGACGTGGACAATGACCTCCTCAAAAAAACCATTGAAGACCAAGGCTATCCTGTCCTTGAAATCAAATAATTGTTGATTTACACTTGAAGTGATGATAGAATATTATCATCAATAGAAATGTGAGGAAACCCCTATGTCAATGAGAGATAAACTGCATACCGGAGAATTGTATCTTCCTGATGATATGTCTGTTGTTGTTGAACAAGCAAAATATCTCAATCGTTTGCGCAGGTATAATAGGACAGGTCCATATCAATTTTTTAAACGACAAAGACTTCTGAAAAAGATGTTTGCTGACATGGGCAAAAATTGCTACATCGAGCCTCCTTTCCACGCAAACTGGGGCGGACATCATGTTCATTTCGGCAACCACGTCTATGCCAACTTCAACCTTACGATCGTTGACGACACCCATGTGTACGTAGGTGACAACGTTATGTTTGGACCAAACGTGACAATCGCAACGGGAGGTCATCCCATCGTCCCCGAATTGAGAGAAAAAAACTATCAATACAATATGCCCGTCCATATCGGCAAAAACTGTTGGATTGGGGCAGGGGCTCTCATTATGCCCGGCGTCACCATAGGGGAAAACACCGTCATCGGTGCAGGCAGTGTGGTGACAAAGGATATCCCTGCAAACGTTGTGGCAGTGGGCAACCCTTGCAGAGTTATGCGAGAAATCGGCGACCGCGACCGCGAATTCTATTTCAAGGACCGCCGAATCGACTGGGACAACGTGTAAAAATCAATCAATGTAGTCAAAAATCACCATATAAACCATTTGGATAACGAAAATTGTAAAATTTTTCATCAAATTGTTTTAGTTTAGTTGACAGAAAAAAACATTGTTGATATTATATACAAGCATCAAATGGTTAGGTGCTATGGCGGCGTAGCTTAGATGGTTATAGCGGCCGGTTCATACCCGGCAGGTCGTTGGTTCGAATCCGACCGCCGCTACCAATTTGATAAGTACCATCTTTTCTCCATGATGGCAAGTGAGGAATCAAGTACCACTTGGGAGAGTAAGATGAGGAAATATAGATGGCAAAGCCATCGGCGGAAATACAACCACCTTCGGGTGTAACGAGGCCCTATGGTCAAGCGGTTAAGACATCGCCCTTTCACGGCGGTAACCCGAGTTCGAACCTCGGTAGGGTCACCAAAGAGCCACTAGTTTTAGTGGCTCTTATATTTTGGACGCTTAGCTCAGTTGGTTAGAGCACCTGCCTTACAAGCAGGGGGTCACTGGTTCGAGTCCAGTAGTGTCCACCAAAACTAATCAAAGTCGAACACAAATGTGTTCGGCTTTTTGTTTTGTTTGACTACTGGACTCTACGGCACAAGTGCCGTGGCACTGTCGTGCCTAAACCAGTGACGAGTCACTGCTGGCGCTCACTATTTGAGTAAACTCACTCGTTTCGCTATTACGCGCGTTTCACTTGCTACGAGTCAGTAGTGTCCACCAAAAAAATCTCGTTCGCAAGGACGAGATTTTTTTATCCAAGCCGAAGGAGTGGCATGTCATCAATGCAAAGCATTGTATGTAATCACGCAAGCGTGCATGGAATAGTTTAGTTTGGCTTGATGCCATACAAAACTCCGTTTTGATTGCATGCATTGTTTCACAATGATTTCATACACGGCTTTGCCGTGATTTAATTTGCACACCCTGAACCAGCGACAAGTCACTGCTGGCGCTTAATTTAGAAATTACTTCTATATTGACTTTCCCTATTATTTTTGATATAGTAAATTCAACGGCTCTTGCAGGTTGCTCTGCTTTATTAAACTGCCTATTTTGATATGCACAAAGGAGGTAATTATGGGTTTAGGTAGACTGAAAATTGAGTATAAAGAAGGTGGCAATGTTGTTCAAGTGTTCAACGCCCCCGAAGTGTGCTCACTTGTCATAAATGGGCAAGTCGTGGACAGATACGTAAGCTATATTGCTGGTCAATTTACGCTCAGAGGCAATATTGACAATTATGGCATAAACATTCCCGTTGAAGCAAAAATGGGATACATGTTTATGAGACTCTTTTACAACGACAAACTTGTTGGAAAGAAATTTATGGGATTCGGTTGATTTTTGTTTTGAATCATAACAAAGCCCACTCGGTTGAGTGGGTTTTTTGTTGATGAAATCAGGTTGATTGTTTGTTTTAGACGAGGTTGATTTAGGCTGAATTTTTGAGTTTTAGTTTTGGGCTTAGATGGTTTTGTTTTTGCCAAAGACAAACTTTATGAGAGTGTTTTGGTGTTTTAAGTTGGGGGTTTGGATTATTCAGTCATTGTGATGAGGGAGATTTTGCCGTTTTGGATGCCAATCTTGCCAAGGACTTTTGTGCCAGTTTCCACAACGCCGTCAGAGTCGGTTTCGGCTGTGCCAATCTTGCCCAGATTGCCGATGAAGATTTCAAAGCCTTCGCCCACTTTGTTGCCGATTGCCACTTTGGGGTCTTGGCTTTCATCGATGTCTGCACGGCCTGCAACCACCTTGAAGATGGCCTTGGACATCACGTCATCTTTGTCGTTGATGAGGGCGTCAACGTGGGTGTAAACGAGGTCACCAACCACGTTTGCATTTATCTTGCCGTAGAAGGCGATGTACACCGTTTCGGGGATTTGGTTTTTCAAGAAATCGGGAAGACTGCCTGCGATTTCCTCTCTCATATGGCTGATGTTGACTGATGCCACAATGCGGATTGATGCACTGCCGTCATCTTGCTTGTCGCTGATGGTGATTGATGCGATTGTAGCATTGAGGTCTGCAAGGAATTGGATTGCCTCGGGGGTGTCCGCCTTGTCTTCTGCGTCGTCGATGATATGGCCAAACAGACCGGCAAGTTCCTTGTCAGAATAGGTGATGAGATATTCCTTGTCGTAGACCACAGGATCGGTGACGATGGTGGAGAAGTCCGGTGAGCCGTCTGTGTCCATAGGGATTGATGAGCCTGTTTCCACCTTGTTCGCTGCGGAGGACTTATCCTCATCCCCGGGGGGATTGGTGACGATTGCTCCAACGTCGGGCTTTTTCAAGGACATAAATGACTTGATGATGTCCAAAAACTTTGCATCACCAAGACCGAGCTCGTTGAGGGAAGTGCCTGCGATTTCAAGGTCGCCCAGTTTGAAGTGGTTGGGGGTGAGGTTGAGGAGAATAACGCCTGCCACTACAATGATTGTCACCACCACAAGAAGGGATATAAGCGTTTTGCCAAGGCATCCCATGCCTTTTCTATCTCTTGCCATAACTTTTCTCCTAAGTTTGATAACTTATTTTAGCACACAAAAAAGACATATTCAATAGAAAACGCACATTTGCGTGGATATGCGCCTACGCGCAAGGTTGTTTTGAGGGTACAAAATCCAGACCATTTTAGGAATTTCAAGAAAAATCTTTGATTTCGTATAATATATATATTATATTAAATAAAAATTTAGAAAAAACCTAAAAAAGTTAGGAAAAGTTAGGAAAAGCCGAAGTTTTTTTCGTAAGAGAAGTATAAAGACAACTTTTGACAAAGGAAAAGTATGGCAGTAAACAGCAACGGGGGCATCACCCAAGAGTTTTTGGACGAGCTGAAATTCAAGTGTGACATCGTAAGCGTCATATCTGGATATATCCGCCTTGACAAGAAGGGCGGAAAGTATTTCGGCTGTTGTCCTTTCCACAACGAGAAGACTGCATCCTTCTGCGTCAACACCGACGGACAGTATTATCACTGCTTTGGCTGTGGCGCCAGCGGAAACGTCATCAACTTCGTTATGGAAATGGAATCATTGTCCTTTATTGATGCAGTGAAATTCCTTGCCGAAAAGGCAGGTATGGAAATGCCCGAAGTCAAGTTTGACCCCGACTATAAAAAGAAGAGAGAAAAGAAGGACGTGCTCCTTTCACTTATGAAGGACACCGCTCACTACTATCGCAACAATCTTCTTCGTGAGGTTGAAGGCAAAGAGGCAAGAGAATATCTCCTCTCCCGAGGAATTGGTGAGGACATTGCAAGATACTACGGCATCGGTCTTTCCTTGGGACAGGACCAACTGCAAGGGTATATGCGCCGTAAGGGATATTCAATTGAGAATCTCCGTGACTGCGGTCTTGTCAACGGTGAGAAATTGGTGGACGCATTTGCCGGCAGAATCATCGTGCCTATCCTTGACGGCATGAGCAACGTGGTGGCATTTGGCGGAAGAATTTATCACGGCGAAAAGGACGTGGCAAAGTATAAAAACTCCACAAATACCGAAATCTTTGACAAGGGCAGGACAGTATATGGCATCAACTTTGTCAAGCGTGAAAAGAGAGAAAACGGCGGATTCCACAACCTCATCTTGGTTGAGGGATATATGGACGTCATCGTCCTTGGCAGTGTTGGCATAAAGAACGTTGTGGCAGGCATGGGCACCGCCCTCACTGACGGACAAGCAAGAGAAATCGCACGGCTTGTGCCTCTTGTGTACGTGTGCTATGACGGCGACAGCGCAGGCAGAAAGGCCACGATCAAAAACGTTGAAATCTTGATGAAGGCGGGCGTTGAGGTGAAAGTGGTATCCCTTGACGACGGCTGTGACCCTGACGATACAATCAAGAAGGAAGGCTATGAGGGCTTTATGGCAAGAGTGAAAGCCGCTCTCCCCATCATAGAATACAAACTGAAGCTGTGCGCAGACGCCTACAATCTTGACAGTGTTGACGGCAGAACAAAGTACGTCCGTGCCGCACTGAAAGTGCTCGGCGAAGTGAACAGCATCGCAGAAAGAGAGGTTTATCTTGGCGTTGTGTCACGTTTAAGTGGCGTTTCGGTTGATACACTCACAAGAGATCTTGGCAAAGCACCTGCAAAAGAAGTGGAAACAACCGAGATTGTCGCGCCCCTCAAAGAGGACAAAACCGTGAAAGCAGGCAGGTTTATCCTCAACAAGATTTTGACACACGCCTCTTTCGGTGACATAGGATTTTTGAAGAAGGAGTGGTTCACTCACCCTCTTCATCAAAGCATATTTGGTGACGTTGTTGAAAGTGCAGGGGGATTGAAAGTGGCAACCCTCTTTGACAAATACACCGATGATGAGTTGAACAAAATCATTGGTGACGACGTTGTCTTTGAAGTGCCTGCAACAGAGCAAATATATTTTAGCGACTGCATTTTGGTCCTTGCCAACGACTATATCTCAAAGCAACTTGACGGACTGACAAAACGATATAATGCATCTTCAACACCCGCAGACAAGAAAGCCATCATCACTCAAATGGCGTCACTGCAACAAAAATTGAAATCAAAAAACGTTAAAGATAAAATTTAACTTGGAGGAAATATGGACAAAGAACAACTGCTCAAAGCGGAAATAGAAAAACTGATTTCCATGGGCAAAGCAAACGGCTCGATCACTGAAGAAGAAATCATTGCAAAACTTGAAAAAATCAGCGTCACTCCCGAAGAAATGGAAGTGGTGTTCAAGGCTCTTGCTGAGGCAAAGATCACCATTAAGGAAAATGTGCCTGACGCAGAACTTGACAAGATCATCGAAGGCAGTGTTGACGACTCAGTGAAGATGTATCTCAAGGACATCGGCAAAGTGGCACTGCTCACCGCAGAAGACGAAGTGGAATTGGCAAAACGTATGGAAGAGGGGGACGAAGAGGCAAAGAAGATTTTGTCTGAAGCCAACCTCCGTCTTGTGGTTTCAATCGCAAAACGCTACGTTGGACGTGGCATGCAATTCCTTGACCTCATTCAAGAAGGCAACCTTGGTCTTATGAAGGCCGTTGAAAAGTTTGACTACACAAAGGGCTTTAAATTTTCTACATACGCAACTTGGTGGATTCGCCAAGCAATCACCCGTGCAATAGCCGACCAAGCACGTACAATCCGTATTCCCGTCCACATGGTTGAAACCATCAACAAGCAAGTGCGTGCAACCCGTCAACTCCTTCAAAAGTTGGGCAGAGAGCCTAGCCCCGAAGAAATTGCAGAATATCTTGGTTGCCCCGAAGAAAAGGTCCGTGAAATCCAAAAGATTGCACAAGACCCCGTGTCACTTGAAACACCTATCGGTGAAGAGGAAGACAGCCACCTTGGTGACTTCATTGAAGACGACAGAGCATTGTCACCCAGTGACGTTGCTGAAAGCAATATGCTGAAGGAACAACTGATTCAAGTGCTCAACACCCTCACTCCTCGTGAAGAAAAGGTTTTGCGCCTCCGCTACGGTCTTGACGATAGCCACCCCAGAACCCTTGAAGAAGTTGGCAAGGAGTTCAACGTCACCCGTGAACGTATCCGCCAAATCGAAGCAAAGGCACTGAGAAAACTCCGTCACCCCAACCGTCTTAAGAAGTTGAAGGATTTTGACTGATGCCTATACGCATAGATGAAAGACTGACTGCAATCGCAAATCTCATACACGGAGGAGCGGTTGCGGACATAGGTTGTGACCACGGAAAACTGGGATATTATTTGGTGTCAACGGACAGAGCCGACAAGGTGATTGCCACAGACATTTCAGCCCCCAGTTTACGAAAGGCAAGTGAACTTGCATTTGACAACGGAGTCACAGAAATCATGGAAACCCGTCTTGGAGACGGGCTTTCGCCTATAAAAAGCGAAGAAGTTGACACAGTTGTCATTGCCGGTCTTGGCGGTGACGTCATTGCAGAAATTTTGAAATCCGCGCGGTTAGATGCCAAAAAATTCAAACATTTTGTGCTTTCACCCAACACTCACCCCGAAAAAGTCCGTCGTGAGCTGAAATTAATGAAACACACAATTGTCACTGACCTCTTGACCGAATGCGCCGGAAAGTATTATACTATTATTTCAACGGAGTTGAAAGTCGACTATAAAGACGACCTTGACGACGATGAAATCTTGTATGGAAAGTTTTTTAGGACGGACAAAGTCTTTTTGAAACGCTCCCTTGAAGAAATCGCAACAATGAAAAACATCCTTGAAACTCATCAATCAGCGGAACTTGAAGGCAAGATAGCTCGCCTTGAAGAAGTCCTCAAAAAGGTGGAAAAATGAAAATAAGTGAAGTCATTGAAATCATCGAACAATATGCCCCCATTGAAATCGCAGACGACGGCGACAGACCAAAAGTTGGTCTGCAACTTGGCAGCAGAAACCCCGAGTGCACCGGCGTTGTCACCTGCCTTGACGCCACCCTTGACGTCATCAAAATGGCAGTTGAAAACGGTTGCAACATGGTGGTGTCACACCACCCCTTGATCTACTATCCCCTCCAAAAGGTGGATGCAGACGAGGTCCATGGTGAAGTGGTGGCTTACGCTCTTAAAAACGACGTCACAGTCTATTCCGCCCACACCAACTTTGACAAGTGTGAGATTGGCACAAACGCCTCTCTTGTCAAAATGTTTGGTGGCAAAACCATTGAAACCAACGGCTGTTGTTTCCTCTGTGAAATTGAGCCCACAACCGTCCGCGACTTTGCACTTAAAATTGCATCTGTCCTAGGCGATAAGTCAGTGAAGGTGGCAGGAAACCCCGACAAACTTGTCAAAAAGTTTGCAGTGTGCTCAGGCGGTGGCGGTGGCGCATATTCCTTCCTTGAATATGCCGAGAAAATGCAGATGTCTATGTGTCTGGTGATATGCCTCATCACATCTATCTTGAAGCGGTCAACAGAGATTTTGCTTGCATCGAGTTTTCACACTATGCAAGTGAAATTATGGCAGAAGACGTGTTCAAATCAATCCTTGAAAACAAAGTGAAAGTTATAAAAGCAAATCAACTCTGTCCTTTTAGGACTTTGGAGGAACTATGAAATTCGATTCAATCCTTGAATACCAAAGAGTGGACCTTGAACTCATCGCTCTTGAAAACGAAGCAACCTCAAGCAAGGAGCTTGCAGGTCTTTACAGCGCAAAGAAAAATCTTGACAACGCAACTGCAACCATCGGCAAACTGTCCTCAGAAGCCGGTGAACTCATTGCAAACCATCAAAAAATTCAAGACAAACTCAGCGCATTGAAGGCAAAACTTGACGAGTTTGACGGCATCATTGAAGGTGTTGAAGACCTCTCTGAAGCAGACTACTATCTCAAACAAATCGAGGCACTTGCCAGTGAAATCGCTTCTCTTGAAAAGGAAGCATCAAAGGATATGAGCCGTATTGACGGCGTCAACAATGAATACAAAAAGACTTGGGAGGCAGGCATCAAGGCAAGCGAAGGCTACAAGCAAGCCAAAATCGCTTACGAGCAATATATGGCAAGCATGCAACCCAAGGTTTTGGAAATAAAGGCAAAACTGGACACCTTGAGGAAGGACGTCCCTGACGAAATCTTCAACTATTACAAGTCTCACCGCGATCCCAAAAAGATGCCCGTATTCGTAGAATACGACGCAAACAAGAATATTTGCGGAAGATGTCGTATGGAAGTGCCCGGAGACACCGCAGGCAAGTTGCGTGCAGGAGAAGGCGCAGAGTGCCCCAACTGCCGCAGAATCCTTTATATGCCCCAATAGGAGGGAACTATGAACTGCCACAACGACGTCAACATTTACAGTGTCAACACTCTGCCCAAACACGGGGCAGGTTTCCCCAAAGATGAAAATGGTGCTGAAAGAGTGGTTTGTCTCAATGGACAATGGAGATTCCGCTTTTTCAACTCAGTGCTCATCCTTGACCGTCATCCCAGCACTTGGGACGAAATCGAAGTGCCTTCAAACTGGCAACTGAAAGGATATGGCAAGCCTATCTACACCAACGTAAGATACCCTTATCCTATCCACACAGGTCTTGGCAAACCCCATATCGACGACAAAGAAAACTCTTGCGCAGTGTACGAGAGAGATTTTGACGTTGACACCCTTGACAGCCTTGTCAAAATCAACTTTGCCGCCAACAGCGGCGCAGAGCTGTATATCAACGACAAGTTTGTTGGATACAGCGAAAGCAGTTTTGACTATCAAGAATACGACATTACCGACTTTGTCACAGCAGGCAAAAACGTGGTGAAGATTGTGGTCTACCGCTATACGACAGGCAGTTATCTTGAAGACCAAGATATGTGGCGTATTTCAGGCTTGTTCCGTGACGTAAATCTCATTTTCGAGCCTTATTGCCACGTCGCAGACGTCTATGCAAAGGCAGATTTCAACGCAGATTTCACCGAAGCAACCTTTGACTGCACAGTGGACATTGCTTGCGACAAGGACGACTATGGTGACGGCGACGTCATCGTTGACCTCATCGACAAGGAGGACAACGTTGTTTTCAATGACTCATTTAGAGTCCTTGAATTTGACGAAGGCGACCACTTTACAATGAACTTCAAGGGCAAAATCGCAAACCCCAATTTGTGGAGCAGTGAAAATCCCTATCTCTATAACCTCCGCGTCCGCCTCAATGAAAACAGACACTCAGGTGTGAAGGAAGTTGACAGACGTGAAATCAACTTTGGTTTTAGAAAGATTGAGGTTGTGCCCAAGACTGCAGAAAGAGACACAACAATCCTTTTGAACGGGGAAGTGCTGAAAATCCGTGGTGTCAACCGTCACGAATTTCACCCCGAATACGGTCATGCAGTTCCAAAGGAACTGACTGAAAAGGATATCATCCTTTGCAGAAACAACAACATCAACAGCATCCGCACCTCACACTATCCCAACAGCCGTCATTTCTATGACCTTTGCGACCGCTATGGCATTATGGTCATGTGCGAAAACAACCTTGAAACCCACGGTCTTGCCACGAGAGTGCCTCGCTCAAATCCTATTTGGGTGAAGCAAACAAGCTGGCGTATGGAAAATATGGTGCGTACATATCGCAACCACCCCTCAATTTTGTTCTGGTCATTGGGCAACGAAGCAGGTGACGGCGGAAAGTCATTTGTTGAAATGAAGAAGACCGCAGTGGCTCTCGACAACACTCGTCCTGTCCACTATGAAAGCGACGGCTATCTCAAAGTGTCAGACGTTATGAGTGAAATGTACACTCCTGAAACACAAATGGAAGAGATTGGCAAAAACAGACGGCATATGCACTCCCGTGCATTGTGGGCACCTTTCGGCCACTATCTTACTCCCAAAATGTATCGTGACAAGCCCTTTATTCAGTGCGAATATGCCCACGCAATGGGCAACTCACTGGGCAACTTTGCAGACTACTGGACACACTTCAAAAAGTATGACAGACTTTGCGGTGGCTACATTTGGGACTTTGCAGACCAAACAATCAAGCGTATGCACGCAGACGGCACAGTTGAGTGGACTTACGGTGGTGACTGGGATGACAAGCCCAACGACGGCAACTTTGCATTCAATGGTATCGTCCGCGGTGACCGCTCACCCAACCCCGCACTGTATGAAGTGAAAAAGGTGTATCAACAAGTGGACTTCACCCTTGTTGACGGCAAAGTGCAAGTGAAAAACGACTATTGCTACACCGACCTCAAGGACCATTTCTCTCTCAAAATGACACTTACAGTCAATGGTGAAGAAAAGGGTAGTGTTGACCTCGCTATGCCCTCAGTTGCACCTCACTGTACAGCCTTTGTGGATATCCCCTTTGACGTGACTGAAAGTGACACACACCTCACCGTCCAAGCAATCCAACTTTGTGACGATAGAGGCATAAAGGCCGGTCACGTTGTTGCAGAAGAGCAACTGGAACTGAGCCCCTTCAATCCTCAAGAATTTAAAGTGGCAGAAGGCAAGGCAGTCAGTGATGACGGCAAGCATCTCGTCCTTGATGCAGGCAACGTCGTTGCAACTGTTGACAAGGAGTCAGGATATATCGTAAGTGTAAAAAAAGCAGGTTTAGAACTTCTTTCTGCACCTGTAAAACCCAACTTCTGGCGTTCACCCACAGACAACGACTTCGTGCCTCACATCGGTATGTTCCTCAAATTGTTCCTTGGCGTCTACTACTACAAGAGAGCAACTGCAGGCATCGTCAAGTCAAATATCCACATCCGCGACAAGAAGGTTATGATTGACTGGCACACCTCACGTATGCCTATGCTCAAGACTGTTTACGAAGTGGGTGAGGACGGAATCAGAGTGTCAATGAAGTGCAAGGGTATGATGTTTGACCTTCCTAGATACGGCTTTGAAATGAAGGGCGCGGTGAAGGACGAAATCACCTTCTACGGCCGTGGCGCACATGAAAACTATTGTGATAGAAAGACTGGCGCATTCCTCGGCACGCACACCGGCACTGTCGACGACTTTGAACACGACTATCTCTATCCTCAAGAAAACGGCAATCACTGCGACGTGAGAAGACTTAACGTTGGCGGTGAAAACGGATTCAACTTTGAAGCACTGTCAAAACCCTTTGAATTCAGTTGTCACAACTACTCCCTTGACGCTCTTGAAAGTGCAAAGCACCTCCACGAGTTGAAGAAGGAAAACGATGGCGTTTGGATTTACATAGACGGTCAACAACGTGGTGTGGGCGGTGACGTCCCCGCACTTGCTTGCACGAAGCGCAGATATAAGTTGTTGCCTTTGAAGACATATGAATTTGAATTCATCATCAAATAATAAGAATCAATAAAGTACGGCCGTTGTAAGGCCGACTGCAAGGAGTATATATGAATATCGAACTTAAAGACGGAAGCAAACTTGTGATTGACGGACCTAAGTCCGCCTACGAAATCGCAAAGCAAATCGGTGAAAGACTGGCAAAAGTGGCACTTGTATGCAAAATTGACGGTGTTCTCACCTCTATGAGAGAAGTCATTGACCACGACTGCAAATTTGAAGTTCTCACTTGGAACGATGACGAAGCAAAGGCAGTATACCGCCACACCGCGTCACACATCCTCGCACAAGCAGTGAGAAACGTATATCCCACAGTCCAACTGGCAATTGGCCCTTCAATTGAAAACGGATTCTACTACGACTTTGATTTCAAGACACCTATCACACAAGGCGACTTTGAAAAAATCGAAGCAGAGATGAAGGCAATCATCAAGGCAGATATGCCCATTGAAAGAAAGGTGGTTTCACGTAAGGAAGCAGAATCAATGCTGAAAAAGATGAAACAAGCCTACAAGATTGAACTTTTGGCAGACATCCCTGAAGGAGAAGAAATCTCATTCTACACACAAGGTGACTTCATCGACCTTTGCGCAGGCCCTCACCTTGCCAGCACAGGAAAGGTCAAGGAATTCAAGTTGACCTCACTGACCGGTGCATACTGGCGCGGAAACGAAAAGAACAAGATGCTCACCCGTATCTACGGCACGGCATTTGACAAAAAGGCAGAACTTGAAGAATATCTCAAAAAACTTGAAGAGGCAAAGATGCGTGACCACAACCGTCTTGGCAGAGACCTTGGTTTCTTTATGACAGACGAAAACGTTGGTCAAGGACTTCCTCTCATTATGCCCAAGGGCGCAAGAATCATCCAACTTATGCAACGCTTTGTTGAAGATGAAGAACAAAAGAGAGGCTATCTTCTCACCAAGACACCCATCATGACCAAGAACAATCTGTTCATCACCTCAGGTCACTGGGATCACTACAAGGACAAGATGTTCTACATCGGTGAAGAAGGTGTTGATGATGAAATCCTCGCCCTCCGTCCTATGACTTGCCCTCTGCAATTCACAATCTACAAAAACGGCTTGAAGTCATATCGTGACCTCCCCGTGAGATATGCTGAAACCGCAACCCTTTTCCGCAAGGAAGCCAGCGGTGAAATGCACGGCCTCACCCGTGTCAGACAATTTACACTTTCTGACGGTCACATCGTCTGCACCCCTGACCAACTTGAACAAGAGTTTGAGACAGCCCTTGACCTCATCAAATACCTCATCGACGTCCTCGGTCTCAACAACGACGTAAGTTATCGTTTCTCACGTTGGGATCCTCAAGACGCAGACAAGTACGTTGGCACAGCAGACGACTGGAACAAGGTTGAGTCAACAATGGAACAAATCCTCCACAACCTTGACGTTGAATATGAAACAGGTTGGGGTGAAGCCGCTTTCTACGGCCCTAAACTTGACGTCCAAGCAAAGAACGTCCACGGCAAGGAAGACACAATGTTCACAGTGCAAATCGACTTTGCTCTTGCAGAGAGATTTGATATGATCTACATTGATGAAAACGGCGAAAAACAACGTCCTCTCATCGTCCACAGAAGTTCAATCGGTTGCTACGAGCGCACCTTTGCACTCCTCATTGAAAAGTACAACGGAGCATTCCCCTTGTGGCTTTCAGCAGAGCAAGTCCGCGTGTTGTCCTTGACAGACCGCACCATCGACAATGCTCTTGAAGTGAAGAAGGCACTTATGAATGCTGGCATCAGAGCAGAAGCAGACGTGAGAAGTGAAAAACTTGGCAAGAAGATCCGCGAAGCACAACTTGAAAAAGTCAACTACATCCTCATCATTGGCGACAAGGAAGCAGAGCAAGGTCTCGTGGCAGTCCGTCACAGAGCAGAAGGTGATCTGGGCACAATGACTCTTGATGAATTCAAGTCAAAGGTCCTTCTCGAAACCGCCGAAAAGCGTCTTGACAAATAAGAAATAAAGTATAAAAAAAGGCACTCGCTTGAGTGCCTTTTTTTATTAATTAAAGTTTTATTTGTTTGTTTTTACCCATTAAACTGTGGTTTTTGTGTTTTGGGGCTTTGTCAGTCTATTTATAATGATAGTGAAGATAACAAGAACGGCGATGAGCACTGCGGTGACGATGGGCAGTGTTTCGTGACCCACGTGTTGGATGAGGAGGCCGACTGAAGGGCTCAGTGCCAAGATGCCAAAACAGGCGGAGCACACTTGGACGCCGATTGCTTTCTTGGACATATCGGCGGAGAATCTCAGTTTGGCTTCGTGCATATTGCAAGGGTAGAAGGGAGCAAAACCAAGACCTATCATCACTATTGCCACAAAGGTTGCAGGGATGCTGTCCGTGATGAAGAAGAGCCCTGCGCCTACAACTGCAATGCCAAGGCCTATATAGATTGTAAGGCGGTTGCCTATCTTTGATGAGAAGAGACTGAACACAATTCTGCCCACCATAATTGAGCCGTAATAGCAGGACACACAAGCACCACCAAGGCTTGCAGAAAACATACGTTTTTCAATGAGCAAGGTGTTGAGCCAAGAGCCTACGATTTGTTCTATACCTGTGTACACAAAGTACAGCACTGCCATGACAACAAGGGCAAGGATTGCTTTTTGTTTGTTTTGAGCAGTGGGCACTGTCTCTATGTCGTGTTTGACGATAGGGGGCAGTTTCTTTTTCCAAAGGGGGAGAGAGGCAAACAGCACCACCGCAAACACCAGTTGCACAATGGCAAGCACCAAAAAGCCTGTGCGCCAGTTGCCGTATTTGTTCATGACTTCGGTGATGATGAGAGGGCCGATAAATGCGCCCACACCCCACATTGCGTGGGTGACGTTCATCACACCAGAGGAGTAGTGGTCTGCCACAAAATCGTTGACGGACACGTCAACACCGCCACCTGCAATGCCGAGGACTACGCCGATTGCTACGATGACGTAGAAGTTGTTGGCAAAATACACACCAAGTATGCCTGCACCGGTCATCAGTGAGCACACTGCAAGGATAAGTCCGGGGCCCACTTTTTTGCTTATTTTGGGCATAATGGCAGAAGACACCGCAGAGCAGGCCGTCACCACCATAGTGAATATACCTGCCGAGGCAATGGGCATGCCTAGGGCTTCTCTCATAAAAGGCCAAGCCGTCCCCCAAGCGCTGTCGGGGAGACCGAGAGTTATGTATGATATGAAAAGTAAAACTAGAAATACTGTTGCCATAACTTGTCCTTTTGCAACTGCAATTTTATAACCAAAACAAAAATAAGTCAAAGGGATTTAGGCTTAATATTGATACGCCCACCCGTACACGCACCTACGTGCGCAAAAAAACACTCTTGAAAGTAGGTTGTCAGTGTGCTAACATATATTTGACCAAAAGGTCAAGGGAGAAGATTATGACTGACGTAGCAGTGCAACAAAAGAAGAAAGGCTTGTCCGCAAATATGTGGATGTACGCCCTTGGTGTCATGGGCATCAATTTGGCCATTGGCCTCATCAACAGCTATCAAGCGGAATTTTTTGACAAAATGCTTGGGGCAAACCTGATGGTTTTTGCAGGCATACTCCTTGCGTCAAAATTCATTTCAATCATAGCCGACTTTGTCATAGGCAACCTCATTGACCGCGCCAACTTCAAGGCGGGCAAGATGCGTCCTTGGATATTGATATCCGCATTTCCTCTTGCGGTCATAACAATGGTGACCTTTGTGTTTATAGACTTCCCCTCAAAGGCAGGGATGTACGTCTATATCACCTTTATGACAATTCTTTGGAACGTGAGTATGACTCTTGCGGACATCCCCTCACAAGGTATGCTTGCACTTCTTTCTCACGACGGCGATGAAAAGAACAGTGCCGCAGGCCTTGCAAACACCCTTAAATCCATAGCCCTTGCTTGCCCCGGTGTCATCGTCACCGTAGTGGGTATGCTGACAGGCAGTGAAACCATAGGCAAACTGGAATATATCATAACCGCCGCCATAATGTGTGGCCTTGGCCTCATCTTCCAACTGCTTATGTATTTCAAGACAAAGGAAATGGTGGTGACAAGGACAAACTCCGCCATGAGTTTCAAGGATATGTTCAAGGAACTGAAATCCAACAAGATGATTGTCATCATGTTCCTCACTTACATCTTGGGCTTTGGCAGAAACATAGGTCTTGGCATAGCCGTGCAAGCCACCTATATCTTTATGAGAGAGGGTGTTGACCTCACCTTCCTTGGCATGGGCAAACTGTACGGCGCAGGCATAAGTTGGGCAATCGGCATAACCTCTGCAGTGTCAAGTATGATAGGCATAGTCTTCAACGCCGCAATCAACAAAAAGCTTGGTGAAAAGAAGTATTTTATCATCGCAGCACTATACGGTTTTGCTGTGTCAGTGGTCTGTGTCCTTATGTATTGCCTTGGCGGAGCACCCCTTAGAAGTTTCTGGGCAATCCTCATTTATCAATTCTTCCTTGGATTCTCCTACGCTCCCAACAGTTTCTTGCCTATGGTTATGACAAGCGACATAGTGGACTATCAAGAGTGGAAAACAGGACGACGTACAGAGGGCACGCAGTTTGCAATCCTCTCTATGGCAAATAAGTTGTCCAACGCCTTGTCTGTTGCAATAGGCATTTTCCTCATCGGCGCAATCGGTTTCAATGCATCAACGGCGTCAAGCATCCTTGAAACCGCCCCCGACACAATCTCTACCTATATCACGGATGGCATGCAAAACAAGGCGTGGATTGTCTATTTCTTGCTCCCTGGTCTATGTATGATTGTCAGCGCAATCCCCATGCTTTTCTACAAGATAGACGAGCCCACAAAGAAACTTATGCGTGAGGAACTTGCCTTGAGAAGACAACGTGAAAGCGGAGAAGAGAAAACCATCGCCCCAAACCTTGAAGAAACCCCCACTCCTCAAGTGACAGAAGAATAACATATCAACAACAAACAAAAAGAGCGACCGACGTCGCTCTTTTTTCTTTACTCATTTTGTTTTGATTATTTCATTTGTTTTTTCTTTTAGATTACGTTTGCTTTTTTCAGCAGTTTCACAAGGGCGCTATCCTCTTTTTTGTTGACACCTTTTGTCAGGAACAACAGACCTATGAACAACACGAGAAGTACGCCGGCAAGGCCGAGAAGGGCATATATCATTTCGTTTGTGAAGTCCTTGTTGAGGCCGAAGAATTCAATTGTGCTGAAGAATCCAAGGTCTATGAAGTAGAAGGCCACAAACACGCCAAGCATTGCCACAAAGTTCACTACGTGAACCCAGTTGAAAGGCATTGACACTTTGAAGAGGTACATAAGGCCCACAAAGGTGGTGATTATGAGATAGAGGCTTTGCACTTGTTCAAGTTTTAGGTCGAGGAAGCAAGCACTTGTGATGATGACGCCAACTGCACCGAGCACAACCGTCAGCGAGCCGGGTAGGGCATGGGACAGCACCTTTGGCAGGAAGTGGCCGGACACTCTCTCTTTGTTGGGTTCAAGGGCAAGGACGATTGAGGGCATACCGATTGTGACCGAACTGATGAGGGTGAGGTGTCTAGGCTCAAAGGGAAGGTCAAAGGGTACGATCATAAACAGCACTGCAAGCATTGTGTTGTACAGTGTCTTCATAAGGTAGAGAGATGCACTGCGCTCAAGGTTGTTGATGCTTCGTCTGCCTTCCTCAACCACCTTGGGCATTGATGCAAAGTTAGAGTCAAGGAGCACAAGTGAGCTGACGTTCTTTGCTGCGTCAGAGCCAGAGGCCATTGCAACAGAGCAGTCCGCCTCCTTGAGGGCAAGGACGTCGTTGACGCCGTCACCTGTCATTGCAACTGTGTGGCCGTGCTTTTTCAGTGCCTTTACAAGAGCAAGTTTTTGGTCGGGAAGCACTCTGCCGAAAATGGTGTATTTTTCTGCAATTTCATCAATTTGGTCGTCAGTGACTGTAGACATATCAATGATATTGTCGCAGTCTTCAAGTCCTGCACGGAGTGCAACTGCACGTACGGTGGCAGGGTTGTCTCCAGAGATGATTTTCACGTTGACGCCTTGCTCACGGAAGTAGCGGAGGGTGTCGGGGGCCTCTTCTCTTATCTTGTCGGTGATATAGACATATGCCACAAGCTCAAGACCTTCGGGGAGGTTTTGACCATGAAAAGCACAATGTGCTTTTGCAAGGACAAGGACACGATATCCTTCACTTGCCATAGAGGAGATTTTTTCTTTCTTGTCCTCGTCAAGATTGCGGAATACAAATTCGGGTGCGCCAAGGACATAGGACACTCCGTCAAAGGTTGCGCCACTCCACTTTCTTGCAGAGGAGAAGGGCACAATGCCTTGATGCTCTCTTGTTGCGTCGAGGTCTGCGACGAAGTCTTTGATTGCCATTGAGGTGGCGTCTTCTGCGTCAAGAGCGGTGGTGAAGTCCTTGAGCAGTTGTTTTACGTCCTTTTCGTCAAGGTCACTTTCAACGCCGTTGACTTCCATTGTGCCCTCGGTTATCGTGCCTGTTTTGTCAAGGCAGAGGACGTCAACACGGGCAAGAGTTTCAATGCAATACAGGTCTTGGGCGTTGGTTTTGTGCTTTGAAAGGCGGATGACGCTGACGCAGAACACCGTTGTTGCAAGGGCAACAAGTCCGCTGGGCATCATACCTATGAGAGTGCCGAGGGTTTTGACAACGGTGTCACTCAAATCCCCTTGTTGAGCAAGATATTTGATGAGGAAGAGGGCAATGCCCACAGGAATTATGACGATTGACATAAACTTGGTGACAAACATAAGTGAGCGCCAAATTTCACTGGAGGGACGCTTGAAATATTTTGCACCAGAGGATATTTTCATGACAAAGTTGTCTTGACCGATATGTTGCACTTGGCATTTTGCCTTGCCTGACACAACAAAACTGCCTGACATAACTTGGTCACCGGGGTTTTTCAGGATAGCGTCAGGCTCACCGGTTATGAGGCTTTCATTGACCTCAATGCTGCCGTCCACGATGACACCGTCTGCGCAGATTTGTTTGCCTGTTGAAAGGATTGTGATTTCGTCAAGGACAATATCCTCAATGGCAATTTCCTTTTCCTCTCCGTCACGGATGACGATTGCTTTGGGGGCAGAGAGCAGACTCAACTTGTCCATAGTACGTTTTGAGCGGATACCTTGGAAAATACCCACGGCGCAGTTGCCCACGATGAGAATCATAAAGCCGAAGTTGCCAAGGATGCCGATGTCAAAATGTGCCTTTATTGAGCCGTCCTTTTGGAATTCAAACACCGTGAAAAACAAAAGGATAATTGCAAACGCCACAAAGACAAAGTTGAAAAACGTGAGGATATTCTCACGGAGTATTTGGGGGATTGACTTGGTTTTGATGGTTTGCTCGCCGTTGATTTTGCCTTCGGCAACACGGGAAGCCACCTCTTCAGCGGTCAAGCCGGTTTCTGCGTTTGTATAAGTGATGTCAACGTTTTCTGCCATAATATCACCTTGAAAGTAGTATTGCAATTATACAACACAGCCGTGGATATGGCAAGTTTCTTTTTGAAACTTGACCGATTTAAAGAGGATTTTTGGTCATATCGAGGAAAGAGGATGCATATTTTGAACTATGAAAAAGAAAGTGTTTTTGATTTTTGTGGCAATTTTAGTGGTTGCGTGCTCAGTGGTTTTCGTGTCCTGCAACAAGGACAAAACTCCCACCGAGCGGGGCAATATTTCGCGGACGATTTCGGCGTTCTATGCGGGCGAAAATGAAAATTTTGCAGTGAGCATCCAGTCTGGGAAAAGAGAGAAAAACTTTATGGCAGACGGCAAAGCGACAGATGTTGTCGACTTCACTGAACTGACCATTTTGCCCCTCAAAGTCCACGACTGCGAGGAGTACGTTTTTGTCATAAACGGTGAAAGTGCAACCCTCAGCGGAAAGGTGAAAGGCAACGAGTTTGGTGAATATATCATCTCCGTCAACCTTGACTTCACACCCGTTTCAGTCACCATAGGTGAAGGGGAAGGGGCAGAGTGCATATCCCTCACCAACGTCCTTGACGGCAAGTTGACCTCTGCTGACGTCATCAACATAGCCGAAACTGAATTTGCCGACCGCATAAACGGAGCAAAAGAGGCAGGGGAGTACTGCCGTGAAATCTACGTAAAACTCATCACCGGTGACCGCCAAAACTACTATTATTACGTGTCCTACATAGGCGAAGGCGTGGATTACTGGGCATTGCTGATAGACCCTAATACCGGTAATATCGTGAGCAAAAAATAAACAAGAAAAAAGCCACTCAACTGAGTGGCTTTGCTTTAATTAAATCTTTCTTTGAAAGTTTTTCCAAACTTCAGGGTGGGAGCATTGCTGGCAGGGATTGTGATAGGCTCCATTGTCACAGGATTGAATCCTTGTCGCTCTGCTTTTGCTTTAAGTTCGAAAGTGCCAAGGCCTGCGATTGCAACTTTTTCGCCATCTTTCAGGGCTTCGGCAACCACTTCTGCATATGCATCAACTGCTGCGGCTGCATCTTTCAGTGAAAGGTCTGCTTTTTCTGCAAGTGCTCTAATAAATTCTGCTTTGTTCATATTTGCCTCCTATTGTCCACTTTGTGGACTATCTATATTATACCCTACAAAATGGAATTAATCAACATTTATTTACACAATTTGGCAATTCTGTTGGTTTTCTCGTTTTCAAAAAGTCCTCTAACAATTTTAAGAAATTGTTTTTTTGGCGGGCAGATTTGCGGTTTTGTATTGATAAAGTGGAAAAATTGATGTTTACATTGATTTCAGCCTTTGATATAATTATATCAATGATAAAACACCTATGGAGGAGAAAATTATGGCAACTGACCTTTCAAAAGGCTATGGACTTTCAAAGTGGGACAAAGCTCAACCCATCTACGATGAATTGAACAATTTGACTTCTCAACCCATCTATTGCGTTTCTGACGAAGCACTCAAGGAAACTCTTGAACATTTCAACACCAAGTGCGTCAAGTCAAAAGAAATCACAACAACCGCAAAGAAGTATATCCCCGGCGGAGTTCAACACAATCTTGCATTCAACTTCCCGTTCCCCATCTGCATGACAAAGGCAGAAGGAGCATTCCTTTATGACCTTGATGGCAACAAGTATTATGACTTCTTGCAAGCAGGCGGTCCTACCATCCTCGGCTCAAACTATGAACCCGTCCGTGAAAAGGTTTTGGAACTCCTGAACACTTGTGGCCCTGTCACCGGTCTTTTCCACGAAGGCGAACTTCTTCTTGCAAAGAAGATCAGTGAACTTATGCCCGGTTGCGAAATGTTCCGTATGCTCGGCTCAGGCACAGAATCAGTCATGGCAGCAATCCGTGTTGCACGTTGCGCAACCAAGAAAAAACGCGTCATCAAAGTTGGCGGCGCATACCACGGCTGGTCAGATCAAATGGTCTATGGCTTGAAGATCCCCGGAAGCAGACAATTCCTCGAATCACACGGCATTCCCGGTGGCTCATACAAGACCACTGACGAAGTCCGTCCCAACGACCTCAAGATGCTTGAAAAGATGCTCCGTAGAAACACCAGAAAAGGTGGCACTGCAGCAGTCATCGTAGAACCCGTTGGTCCTGAAAGCGGAACACGCCCCATCGACCTTGAATACAACGAAAAAGCACGTATGCTTGCAAAGAAATACGGCGCACTCTTCATCTTTGACGAAGTCGTCACCGGCTTCAGAGTTGGCATCCACGGCGCACAAGGCTACTTCTTCGGCAAGTATGACTATGACAAGGAACTCCCCTTTGAATGGATCATCGAAGACAAGAAGATCGTTGACGGCAAAGTTGTCAAATTCAAGCGTCAAGCAACAGGCCGTGATATGTATCCCGACCTTACAATCTTCGGCAAAGTCGTGGCAGGTGGCTATCCCTCAGCAGGAGGCGTCGGCGGCAAGAAGGAATATGTGTCACTTATGGCAGCAGGCGTTGCAGGTATGGGCAAGAAGGCATACGTTGGCGGCACTCTCGCAGCAAACCCCTTGAGCTCATACGCAGGCTACTGCGCAATCTGCGAAATCGAAAAAGAAGACGCATGCGCAAAAGCAGGCAGAGCAGGTGACCGTCTCACCGCAGGCCTCAAGGAATTGGTCAAGAAGTACAACCTTCCTTACGTCGTCTACAACCAAGGCTCAATCGTTCACCTTGAATGCACAGGCGCAATGAGCTTTGACTTCAGCCATATGAATCTTCTCGGCTCAGTGATTCCTATGCTCAAGAAGAAACCCGAAATGCTCCGCAGAAAGGTCGCAATGGAACAAATGGGCGCAGCATACATGGCACACGGCATCGTGACTCTTGCAGGCAGCAGACTTTACACCTCAATGGCTGACACCGATGAAATCATCGACGGCGCACTTGAAAAGTTTGAAGAAGTCTTCAAGACCATCGTAAAATGCGAAGACATCGCACGTTTTGAAAAGAAACATTAATCATCATCAGGCGACGGGCAACCGTCGCCCTTTGATTGAAATCTGATAAATTACAACCTTTGGTTGTATAGGAGAAAGTATGAATCAACAAATCGTATCCAACATCTCAAAGTATGCAGGTATGCTTTCAAAAGAAGGCTTCACCGAATGTGGCTATCTTGCAGTGAAGGCTGACGGCGGTATGTACATCACCAACGCATATTCCGTCTTTGAAAACCTCACCGCAGAAGACATCACCTTCGTCACCAACAAGACCGTCACAGACCTTGACGGCAACTTCCGTGCAGCAGCACTCATCCTTTTCAGCGTCTTCAAAAACAACGCAGATTTGGGTGCAGCAGCCATCGTAGACAGCAAGAGCATAGTTGAATTTTCCGCAAAGAGAAAGACACTCACTCCTCTCCTTGACGATATGGCACAAATCGACGGCATTTCTGTGAGATGCGCAAAGCAAAACAACGCAGTTGAAGTCATCATGGCACTTTCAGGTCTCCGCAACGCATGTTTCCTCCCCGAAGCAGGCGCAGTGGTCACTGGCAGAACTCTTGATGAAGTCTACACAGCAGCACTTGTCCTCGACAAGGCTTGCAACTGCTATCTCCTTGCAGAAAGAAAGGGCGGTGTCCATCCTCACAGCCTCCTCAACGCAGTGCTTGAACACGTTGTTTACAAACTGAAATATTCAAAGAAGAACCAAGACAGCCAAAAGGCAGCAGAAGAGGGCAAAGAAGTCCACACTGAAGAAAGACCTTCCGCAATCGTCACCGACGAGCAAAAGGCTCTTGCACAAGCAGTGAAGGATGCAGGCGTCCGCCTTCTTGAAGAAAACCTTGTCCAAGGCACATGGGGCAACATCGCAGTGAGATGCGGTGACAAACATATGCTTGTCACTCCCACAGCCCTTGACTACATTATGCTCCAACCCTCACAAATGGCAGTGGTCAATTTGGAAGACGGCGAGTGGGAAGGCTCAAACAAGCCTACAAGTGAAAGAAAGATGCACGCCGCACTTTTGAACGCACACGCTGACGTCAATGCAACCATCCACACCCATCCTTTCTACGGTTGTGTGCTTGCAGCAATGGGCAAAGACCTCCCCGTGCCTGAACAATATCGTGACGTCCTCGGCGACACAGTGCCTTGCGCAAAAGCAGCACTCCCCGGCACAAAGAAACTTGTGAAAAACGTCACCTCAGCCATCGGCGACAGCAAGGCTTGCTTCCTTGGCAACCACGGTGTCATCGTCATGGGCAAAGACCTTGAAGACGCATTCAAGATTTGCAGAGCCCTTGAAGACGCATGCCGTGACTATCTTCTCGCAGAATAATAGAGAAGTGACCAAAAACAAAAACCGCTCTTTTGAGCGGTTTTATTTTTGAAATGAAGCACTGAAAACAAAATAATATATTTGTCAAACAGACAATCGCTGTGTTGACTGTCGTTGATTTTTAAGCTAAAATATAAAAAAACTCAAAGGAGTATACTATGGATTGGCAGGCAATTTGGAATAGTATCGTAAATTTTTTCAAAAGCAATGCTTGGAACATATTATGGTTTTTCGTGATTTTGTTGGTCGGCATAATCGTAATCAAAATTGTACTTAGACTGGTCAAAAAACTTTTTAGCAGAACGAAAATTGAGAAGATGGCGCAGCAATTTGTCATCACAATCCTAAAGTTCGTTTTGTATTTAGCTTTGGTTTTGTTGTTGCTTTCACAAATTGGCGTTGAGATTTCGGGCATTTTGACCGCATGCAGCGCAGTCATCTTGGCTGTTGGTATGGCACTGCAAAACAGCATTTCAAACGTGGCAAACGGCATCATAATCATCTCAAACAAGATGTTCAAAAAAGGTGATTATATCATCACTGGTGGGGTTGAAGGACAAGTGACGGACATCAATTTCCTATTCACCACGTTGATCACCACTGACAACAAAAAAATCACCTTGCCCAACTCAAACATTTTGAACGGAGAAGTGACAAATCTGGGAGCATATCCCACACGCAGAGTGGACTTTATGTTCTCCGTGGCATACGAAACAGACGTGGAGTTGGTCAAAAAAATAGTCACAGACGTTATGAAAAGCGACGGAAGAGTTCTTCTAGATCCCGCTCCTTTCTGCAGACTCAAAGTTTTAGGTGCAAGCAGTATAGATTTTGCTGCAAACTGTTGGTGTGACAACAGCGATTACTGGGACGTCTATTATTACGTCATCGAAAACGTCTACAACGAGTTCAAACGCAACAACGTTTCAATCCCCTACAATCAACTTGAAATCCGTGAAAGAAAGGATAACGTGGTTATGCCCGTCACCACCGCACCTCTTCAAGAACGCGTCGAAAAAATCCGTAAAATTGAAGAAGAAAGGTTTGATTTCGAGCACGAAAGTTTGGCAAAGTTTTTGCACACGAAGCACAAAAACAGAAAGGAAAAGGAAGAAAGTGCAGAAGAGCAACCCAAAACTGAAGACAAACAATAACCATTACAAAAACAAAACCGCTCAGCCGAGCGGTTTTTCTTTTTGTTGTCTACAATAAAGTGTTATTTTGTGACAAAATAGACTTTTGCCATAACTTGGGGTGTCAAGGGTTTGTCGTTGTAGTTGGTTGCAACTGCTGCGATTTTGTCAACGGTTTCAATGCCCTCAACAACTCTGCCAAACGCTGCGTATTGTCCGTCAAGGAATTTGGCGTCTGCGTGGCAGATGAAGAATTGTGATGATGCTGAGTTGGGGTGCTGTGCTCTTGCCATAGAGATGACACCACGGACGTGAGAGATCGTGTTTTTCACGCCATTGTAGAGGAATTCACCACGGATGTTTTCCTTGCTTCCGCCCATACCTGTGCCCTCTGGATCACCTCCTTGAATCATAAATCCACTGATGACACGGTGGAAGATGAGACCGTTGTAGAAGCCTTGTCCAACAAGTTTCTTGAAGTTGGCAACAGTGATAGGCGCATTTTTGCCGTCAAGTTTGACCACCATACTATCACCGCTTGTCATTTCAATTTTCACAAAGTCTGTTTCTTGGTTTGAAAGTGTAAACATATTTCACTCCTAAAATAAAATGTACTGACATTATAGCACGGGTAAGGAAATAATAAAATATATTTTTGCAAAATGCTTCAAATTGCTTGCCTAAGTTTTGGTTTTGGTGTAATATATCAATGCTACGGAGGCATAGCCCAGTTGGTTAGAGCGCTACGTTGACATCGTAGAGGTCATAAGTTCGAGTCTTATTGTCTCCACCAAAAAACAATCTCGTTCGCAAGGACGAGATTTTTTTTATCCAAACCGAAGGATTGGTATGCCATCAATGCAAAGCATTGTATGTAATCACGCTTGCGTGTATGTGATATGCCGTTCGGTTTGATGCCATACAAAACCATGTTTTGATTGCATACATTGTTTCCAATGATTTCATACACGGCGGAGCCGTGATTGAGCAGTGCGTTTGGTGAGAGAGCCACTGGCAGAAAGAAGACGGCAACTTGTGTTGTCCGACTTATTGTCTCTCATTTGTGTCGACAATTAGACTCAAACAGGGTGGTTTACACCACCCCCACACACAAAGTGTGTGTATGACCTCTAGTCATAAGTGGCGTTCGGCTGAATGAGCAAACTCACCCGCCTCACTATTACGGCATAAATGCCTACGAGTCCTATTTTCACTGGCAGAAAAAATACAATTTTGTTAATGATTGTGACAAAATCTGTGACAAAAAACCGCTCGTTTGAGCGGTTTTTGTTTTATTCGTCTAGGTCAGTGGTTATGTCGTCAGGCTCTGGAGGGATAGGGGACGGAGTGCTTTCTGCAGGGCTATTCTCGGCGGTTTCTCTTGTGTAGACGTCAGCGGAGAAGAACATATTGAGGGTTGCTTTGCTCCTAAATATATTCATAAAGTTGAGGCTACGATATGCCACTGCCACTTTGCGGAAACTATCATAGGATAACGCACGCCACACGCCACACACCACGCCTATGAGCACCATACCGATGCCGATGCCGAAGGTTGCTCCAAGGCTGTCCACCATGACGTCAATCATATGTGCAAATCTGCCCTCTGCAAACATCTGCAAAAACTCTGAGAAGAGCGCACTGCCTATGCCAGACAGGACTGCGAAGAGAGGAGCGAGATATTTGCGTTTTGCAAGGAAATAGAATACTGCAAGAAAGCCGAATCCAAGGACTGCAAAGAGAGAGAAGTGTCCCATAATCTTGCGGACAAAGGTGGCAAAGTCGTCAAACACTTCAACGTCAAGTGTCTTTTCGGTGTAGATGTTGGGGTTTTCAACAGAGGTTGCGCGGATGACAACTGTGCCAAGGCGTTTAGGTTGCAGTTTGCCCTCCTCGTCAATGATGCCGTTGCCGTTGACCACAGACCACACCACCTCGTCATCTGCATATTTAGGGCCGACGTAGGCTTTCAAACGTATTCCGCCGTAGATGGACACGTTGCTGTCTGTGAGGATATCGATATATTCAACGGCAGGGGTGTGCACGTTGACGATTATGGTGAAGGACACGCTGTCGTCATATTCGGACACCACTCTCATTTCTATTGTGCCTGTATCTTTGCCGATAACGCCGTGCTCGGTGACTTGTGCCGCATCGTTTTCGTTGGGGATTGTTGCTACGGTCGTTTCGCATCCTTCGGGGTAGAAGACAAGATTGCACTTTGTGATGTCCACAATGTCACCCGCCATAATGTCGATAGACGTAGGACCGGTGATTGTTTCGGGGACTATGATTGCATCAACGATGTCGTCATCAGGCGTGTCTGTACTTCCACCACCGCCGCCAGAAGAGGGTTTTCCCTTTGTCACCACGTCGAAGGTGTATTGCCAGTGCAAATCACCAAGGTCAAGGGTGGCAGTGAAGGTTGCAGTGCCCACGCCTGTTGCAACTATGACACCACCTTTGTACTCGGCAATGCTATCATCACTTGAAGTGACATCAAAGAGTGAGCAACGATAGTCGTCGTTGTTGATGGTGAGATACATTCTTCTGCCAACTGTCAAGGGGTTTTCTTCAGTGCCGTGAACTTTGTCATTGCTGTCAATGAGGGAGAAGGTGAACTCAGTGTCCTCAGTAGGACGCTCTATGCCATAGCTATAAAGGGTGATGATATTTGAATAGATTTCGGGATTGCTGACAAGATAGGCGCGAATCTTCACACCTTGAAGAGTTGATATGTCAGTGAAAGTGACAAGCCCGTTTTCATCAATGGTGGCGGTCCTTTCCTCCACAGGGATAGGGTTGCCGTCTTGGTCAACAAAGTCAAAATAGTACGCTTCGGGATCTGCGCCTGAGGGTTGATAATTGACTGTCAGTTGCACCGAATCTCCAGGGAAAAGTCTATTTGTGGATTTATATCCCGGTGCGGAAAGAGCAAGACCTCTCACATAGATAGCATCGGGCGCTTCTTCAACTTGCTCATAGACAGGGCGGAAAAGGTCGTAAAAGTTTTGTGTTAAAGCGGCGCTTGCAGTAGAATCCAAAGAGGACTCAACCATAATAAAAGTGAACAGCAAAAACACACAGACGATTGCTGTAATCCCCAATGCTCTCATCCAAGTATAGTGTTTTCTGCTTATAGTAGTGGACATAAGTTCTCTCCCAAAAACTTAATACAGTAAGTATAGCACCAGAATATGTCGTTTGCAATGGAAAAATGGTATCAAACCGCCTTTTTGGCATTATTAATATAGAAATGCAGGGGCGCGAGCACACTACGCGCACGCACACGCACGTTGGAAATTTAATGTGGCGGCGGATAGAGATGGTGAAAAAAATTCCCGACACTTTTCAGTCTTTTGTCGGTTAATTTTGCCCTTCAAAAAATTTTTGAAAAAAATGTCTAAATAGGGGGTGTTTTTGTTTGACTTAAAAATTTCAGTTGGCTATAATACACTCATCAATAGAAATTGACGAAGCAACCTCAACACAACCGATAGGGATTATTTTCCCAACTTGCCACAAATTGTAGTGGCTTAGGAAGTTATGGATTTACTCAAACAACGTATCGTCAAAGACGGGAAAGTCTTTCCCGGCAACATATTGAAAGTGAGCGGATTCCTCAATCATTTGATTGACAGCTCTCTTATGAAAGAAATCGGCAAGGAAGTTTGCCGTCTCTTTGAAGGGGAAAAAATCACAAAAATTATGACTATTGAGGCATCGGGCATCGCAATTGCTTGCGCAGTGGCAAGCGAATTGAATGTGCCGGTGCTTTTTGCTAAGAAACATAAATCATCAAACATCACCAATACGGTGTATAGCGCCCAAGTGAAAAGCTATACTCACGGAAACGTAAACACGGTTGTCGTAGAAAAGGAATGCCTTGCTGTCGACGACCGCGTTTTAATTGTTGACGATTTTCTTGCTCACGGCGAGTCACTTCGTGGTCTTATCGAGCTTGTGAAACAAGCAGGTGGAGAAGTGGTTGGCGCTGCAATAGCCATTGAAAAGGGCTATCAAGGTGGCGGAGATGCACTTCGTGCCGAGGGATACAAAGTCGAAAGCCTTGCAACCATAGAAAGTATGGGCGACGACGGAATCATTTTTAGAAATTAACCAAAAAAAAACAACATAAACGCCGAAAGGCACAAAACGGAGGACAACAATGAAAAAGAAAGTTTTGGCACTCTTGCTCGTAGTAGCACTCGTGGCATCACTGGCAATCGTATTCGCAGGCTGCGACCCCACCGATGAAGATAAAGTCGTCACAATGGACAACATCAAAATCGGTATGATCTGCTTGCACGACGAAAACTCAACCTATGACAAAAACTTCATCGTTGCAATGAATGAAGCAGCAGAAGCACTGGGTCTCAGAGAAGACCAAGTTATCATCGTCACCGGTATCCCCGAATCAGACGAATGCTATCAAAAGGCATGTGAACTTGCAGAAGAAGGTTGTGACATCGTCTTTGCAAACTCATTTGGTCATGAAGACTACATGATCAAGGCTGCAAAGAAATACCCCAACGTCCTCTTTGCACACGCAACTGGCACAAAGGCACACACCGAAAACCTCCCCAACTTTGTCAACGCATTTGCATCAATCTATGAAGGAAGATACATGGCAGGTGTTGCAGCAGGCCTCAAACTCAACGAAATGATCGCAAACGGTGAAATCACCGCAGCACAAGCAAAGATGGGTTATGTCGGCGCATTTACATATGCAGAAGTTATGTCAGGCTACACCTCATTCTACCTCGGTGCAAAATCAGTTTGCCCCACCGTCACAATGGACGTCACATTTACCGGCAGCTGGTATGATGAAACCGCAGAAAACAACGCAGCAAAGAGCCTTATCGCAGGTGGTTGCGTCCTCATTTCACAACACGCAGACTCAATGGGCGCACCCAATGCATGTGAAGAAGCAGGCGTCCCCAACGTTTCATACAACGGCTCAACCGCAGATGCATGCGAAGACACATTCATCGTTTCATCAAGAATCAACTGGGCACCTTACTACACCTACCTTGTCAACTCACTTGTCAATGGCACAGAAGTTGCAAAGGACTGGACAGGCACAATCGCAACTGGCTCAGTGGTCCTCACAGCAATCGGTCCCAATGCTCCTGCAGCAGGCACCCAAGCAAAACTTGACGAAGTGAAGGCAGGCCTCCAAAACGGCACAATCAACGTCTTCGACACAGCAAACTGGACAGTTGGCGGACAAAAGCTCACCAGCTATCTTGCAGACGTTGACACAGACGCAGCATACGCAAAAGACACCGAAGCAATCGAAAACGGAGTCTTCTTCGAATCAAAGCATCGTTCAGCACCTTACTTCGACGTTGAAATCGACGGAATCACCCTCCTCGACAGAAACTACGGCAACGACGCAGAATAACAACAAAACTCACACCTTGCCCCCAAAAGGGCAAGGTGTGGCACATTTTTTCCACGACGGGCAAAGACCCGTCTATACTTTTTTTATAGACACACAAAACTTTTAGTTTTGTAAAGCAAAAAATACGACATTTTGTAGGTTATTATGGAATTTACAAACGTAATTGAAATGGTTGGCATCACAAAGGCTTTTGGCTCAAACTATGCCAACAAAAACGTCAATCTTGACGTGAGAAAAGGGGAGATTTTGTCCATACTCGGTGAAAACGGCTCAGGCAAAACCACCCTTATGAATATGCTGGCAGGCATCTATTTCCCTGACGAAGGCAAGATTTTCGTCAACGGACAAGAGGCTATTATTCGTTCACCTCTTGATGCATTCAACTACGGCATCGGCATGATTCACCAACACTTCAAACTGGTGGATCTTTTCACTGCTTGCGACAACATTATCCTTGGTGAAAAGCACTCCTTTGACTTCAAGGGCGCAGTGGAAAAAATAAAAGCAGAAAACGACGGCACTGACAAGGGCAAATTCCTCACAGTGCTCAAATATATGGCACTGCCTTTCGTGGCAGGTTTTGACAAGGCAAAATTCAACCTTCTTGGCAGAAAGAGAGCAAAGAAACTTCAAGCAGAGGTTGACAAGTATGGTTTCCAACTTGACCTTTCAAGAAAGATATACGACCTTTCAGTCAGTGAAAAGCAAACGGTTGAAATCATAAAAGTGCTTTATCGTGGGGCAGAAATCCTCATTCTTGACGAGCCTACCGCAGTGCTCACCCCTCAAGAAATCGAGAAGTTGTTTGACGTCCTCCGCAAGATGAAAGAAGACGGCAAATCAATCATCATCATAACCCACAAACTCAATGAAGTTATGGCAATCAGCGACAGAGTGGCAATCCTCCGCAAAGGTGAACATATCGCCACCGTCAACACCGCTGAAACCACTGAAAGAGAATTGACCGAAATGATGGTTGGCAGCAAGGTTGAACTGAACATCAACCGCAGTGAGCCCGGCCGTCCTATCCCCAGACTTATGGTAGAAGGCCTCACCCTCAAGAATATGGAAGGATACTATGCTCTTAAAGACGTCACTTTCACCGCAAGAGCAGGGGAAATCTTCGGCATCGCAGGCATTGCAGGCAGTGGTCAAAGAGAACTTCTTGAAACCATCGCAGGTCTTTATAGACCTGAACACGGCGACATCTACTACGTAGACCCCGATGACGATGACAACGAAATCGACCTGAAAAAGAAGACTCCCGCCCAAATCAGAGAATTGGGTGTCCGCCTTTCCTTTGTCCCTGAAGACAGACTTGGTATGGGCCTTGTTGGCAATATGGACCTCACCGACAACGTTATGCTCCGTTCCTACGGAAAAGGTCACTCCCTCTTCCTTGACAGAAAGAGCCCTAAGAAAGTGGCACAAGACATCGTTGACGAGTTGGCAGTTGCCACACCTTCAATCAAAACTCCCGTCCGTAGACTTTCAGGCGGTAATATCCAAAAGGTGCTTGTGGGCAGAGAAATCGCATCAGCACCCACCGTGTTTATGGCGGCATATCCTGTCCGTGGCCTTGACATCGGCGCATCATACACCATCTACAACCTTCTCAACGCACAAAAAGAGCAAGGCGTGTCCGTTATCTTCGTCGGTGAAGACCTTGACGTACTTCTTGCTCTCTGTGACAGAATTATGGTCCTCTGTGACGGTCAAGTCAGCGGTATCGTTGATGCTCGCACCGCCTCAAAGGAAGAAATCGGCTATATGATGACCTCCCTCGGCGGAGTGGACAAATCACAAAACCAAGAAAAGGGGGATGAAAACAATGACTAAGTTTAAGTTTGAACCCATCTTTCACCTTGCAAAACGCACTGACATAGACTGGAAAAAGTCTTGGGGCATCCGCCTTGCGGCTTTCATCCTTTCAATTTTGGCATGCGCAGTGGTGTCAACCTTGATTTCAGACAGAAGTTTCGGTTTCTTCTTTGAAAACTTCTTCAAGGCATTCAACACCCCTCAAAAGTTGTGGAATTTCTTCCACGACACAGCAATCCTTCTCATCATCGCCCTTGCAGTGACACCTTGCTTCAAGATGCGCTTCTGGAACATCGGTGGTGAAGGTCAAATCCTTATGGGCGCACTGGGAAGTGCAGTCATCATCACCTTTATGGGTGGCAAATATCCTGACCCTGCAACCATCATCCTTTCACTGGTGCTGTCATTGGCATTTGGTATCGTGTGGGCAGTGATACCCGCACTGTTCAAAGCAAAGTGGAACACCAACGAAACTCTGCTCACCCTTATGATGAACTACATTTCAGTGTGCATCGTAGATTATTTCATCAAGAGTGAAGCATCCTCAGGCACAGGCACAATGTCCTTTGACAAGGGCGTTGTTGGACCTATTGGAAACAACGAATTCATCTTGAAGATAATCCTTGTGGCAATCGTCACAATCTTCATGGTGGTCTATCTTAGATATTCAAAACACGGCTACGAGTTGGCAGTTGTGGGCGAAAGCGAAAAGACCGCAAGATACATCGGCATCAACACTAAGAAAGTCATCGTCCGCACCCTCATCCTCTGTGGTGCAATTTGCGGACTTATCGGCTTTATGCTTGTCAGCGCCACCAACCACTCAATCAACACCGCCTCAACCGTGGCAGGCAAGGGCTTCACAGGTGTCCTCATCTCTTGGCTTGGACACTTCAATCCCCTTGGAATGTTGCTTTGCTCATTCCTCTTTGTGTTCATTGACCGTGGTGCAACTCAAGTGTCAACCTACGCTCGTCTTGGCGCATCATATCCCGATATGATGACAGGCATTTTTTTCTTCTTCATCGTGGCAACAGAGTTCTTCATCAACTACAAGATTCTCCCCACCCACCACTTCAAAAAGAAGGCTAAAGCAGAAGAAGTTGAAGAGGATACAACCGAGACTGAGCAAACTGAAGACGTGTTGGCAGAAACCGTTCCCACACTCAATGAAAACGTCGTTGAAGACACAAATAGCGCAGTGACGGAGGCAGAAGACACCGCCACACCCGTTGTTGAAAATACGAAGGAGGTGGAATAATATGTTTGTCACACTGATCACACAAGCAATAAGATTTGGTGTTGTGTTCCTTTACGGCTCAACAGGTGAAACAATCGTTGAAAAATCCGGCCACCTCAACCTTGGCATCCCCGGCATTATGTGTATGGGTGCAATCGGCGGATGTATGGGTGCAAACATAGCAACAAAGGCAGGCTCAGGGGCATTTGGCGTCATCCTTGCAACAATATTCTTTGCAATGCTCATGGCAGGCATGATGGGGGCAGTGTATGGATTCTTCACCATCACCCTCCGTTGCAACCAAAACGTCACAGGTCTCATCATCACCACCTTCGGCGCAGGCACTCTTGGTTTCTGGGGCTCAATGATGGGCAGAGAAGGCACAACCTTCTTTGAATCAAGCAAAGTGTTCACCGCACCTATGTTTGGTGAAGTTGGAAGTGACTGGTTCTCAACCATCTTCCTTTCACACGGCGTCCTCGTCTACGTGGGCATCGTCATCGCAATCATCGTCGCAATAGTGTTGAAGCACACCCGCACAGGCCTCTCCCTCACCGCAGTTGGTGAAAACCCCGGTGCAGCAGACGCAGCAGGCATCAAGGTCATCAAATACAAATACACCGCTTGCATCTTGGGCGCAGCAATCTCAGGCATCGGCGGAGCATTCTATCTCCTTGACTGCACTCGTGGATCACTTGAATACGTCATCGAAGCAATGGGCTGGCTGGCAGTTGCACTGGTCATCTTCTCACTGTGGCGTCCCAACATCGGCATTCTTGGCTCATTCATCTTTGGCCTTCTTTACATCTTGCCCAACTACGTTGAAGGTGTTGGTTTTGCAGAAAAAGAAATCTTGAAGATAGTGCCTTACGCAGTGACCGCACTCGTCCTCATCGTCATCTCCTTCTTCAACAAAAAGGAAACCCAACCCCCTGCGGGACTTGGTGTCAACTACTTCCGCGAAGAGCGATAGTCCTCTGCAGTTGTATTCGCCAAAGGCAAGTGATATTGCTCACTTTGTTCACAGTTGCAGATATAGTAGAATAAACAAAAACAAATAGTTTAACAAATGAAAAACGCCGTGTAAAACGGCGTTTTTGTTATTTTAACAAGATTTTTGTTTAGGTTTTGAATTGAATTTAGGCTTTGAAAACAGACTTAATATTGTTTTCTAATATACTCCGCAACCACTCTTGCAGAGGTCCAAGCCCATTGCAGATTATAGCCACCGCAGTCACCATCCACGTCAAGTGCCTCACCAATGGCAAAGGCGTTTTTGGACTTCATTGACATAAGGTTGTGGTCAAACTCTCTTATGTTAAGACCTCCTGACATAACTTGACTGAGCGAGCTGTCGCCAAGGCCTTCAATCTTCAAGGTGTAGGTTTTTATTGTCCTTGCAATGGCGGAGATTTTGGGTTGAGCAAGGTCGTCAGGGTTGACACCGGATGCCCACAAAATTCTGTCCACCACCTTTGAATGGAAAGTGCCAGTAAGCAGTTCACCAACACGGACGTTGCCACGTTTTCTTAAGAGGTTTTCCACCTCACCCACGCTGTATTCAGGCATAAAGTCGATGGTGAGGTTAGAGCCGATTTTCAGTTTGCCACGGGCAATTTCACTGGACATATTGAACACAGCAATGCCACTGACACCAAAGTCCTTGAAGAGTACCTCACCCACTTCATATCTTGCACCGCATCTTACACCTGCTTTCACTCTCACGCCGGACAAACCCTTGATTGGCTCTTTGTTTGTTTTGATAGGCACAAGGGCAGGAGTGAATTCACGATTGGTGTGTCCAAGGGCGGTGAAGAGGTTGTTGCTGTTTCTGCCAAAGGTTGCGTTTGAGCCTGTTGCAAGCACAACGTTGTCTGCCGTGAAGGAGAAGGACTTTGTTTGTCCGTCCACCTTGGTCACCCCACCGACGGTGTAGGTGTCTGCAAAGTATTCCACGCTGTTGACTATGTGTCCGGTGAAAACCTCAGTGCCACACTTTTGCACTGCACCACGAAGTATGTCAAGGACGGTTGAAGCGCACTCTGAATAAGGGTACACTCTCTTGTCGATGACCTTTGTGATGAGACCCATACGCTCGAAACTGGCAATTGTGTCGTGAGCGTCAAATCTGTCAAGATAAGTCTCCACAAAAGAAGGACGGTTGTAGTGGACTATGTTCATATCAAGGTTGGTCAAGTTGCATTTGCCGTTGCCTGTTGCAAGGAGTTTTTTGCCAACGCGGTCGTTTGCCTCAATGAGGGCAACACGTCTGCCGGCAAGTTCGCTTGCAAGAAACATACCGCTTGCACCGCCACCTATGATGATAACGTCAAATCTTTTCATAAACACCTACTGTTATTTGCACTTGTATGCGCGGATATAAACACTGCCTTTGCCTTTGTATCTCTTCATCTCGTAAAGATCGGTATGAGCCGCTATGAAGTCGGGCAGTTTTTTGAAACCGAATTGAGTGATGTCAAACTCAGGACGAGTTCGTTTGATAAAGTCGCCAACCCCTGCCACGTTGACAAAACCGTCATCGTCTTGCCATTTTTCGGTTGCTGCACCAATTTTGAGTAGGCGGTGTAGTTCGTCTTCTGGGCTCAGAGAAAGGATTTCAACTTCATTATCCTCATCGTCTTCGTCGACTGATTCTATGGCAATAGTTTCAGTGTTATTACCTTGATTATTATGAGGTGCGACGCTCTCAGCAATGAGCAGATTTCCTTCCACAGACTCAATCACAGCAGGCTCCTCGTAAATTTCTGTGTCTGCGGAAATTGATGCCATCAATTTATTTACTGAAACAAAAGCGTCACAGGCACGTTTGAATGATTCTTGTGCGTTGTCTGTGCCCACTCCTATGACGTAAACGCCTTTCTCTTTTAACTCAATGCAAAGAGGAGTGAAGTCACTGTCGTTTGACACGATGACGAAAGCATCGTGCTTGTTGCTGTGCAACAAATTCATTGCATCTATGACCAACACTATATCAGTTGTGTTTTTGCCTTTAACATAGTCAAATTGGTGTTGTGCTTTCAAGCCGAGAGTGTTAACTACAGACTTCCATCCTTTCAAATTTTCTTTTGACCAGTTGCCATACACCCTTTTGACAGTGACTCTTCCGTAGGTTGAAATCATATCAATGATCGTAGGCATATGACGATATGAAGCGTTGTCTCCGTCAATCAAGACTGCTATGCTTTGAAATATTTTATCGTTGTTGTCCACGGTGATTCTCCTAAAAGATGATTTGAAGGTCAAAGACCTTTCTTAAATTCATTTTACAATAGGATAGTGAAAATTTCAAGAGAATAGTTTGTGGAAGAAAAAATAAAAGGACTTTGACAGTCCTTTTAGGCATACAGCATAGATAGGTGCAGTGTGGACAATGCCACCAACATAACAGGTATGCTGATGAGGACGCCGTATTTCATAAACTGCACAAAGGATATGGGGTGGCCGTGCTTTTTCAAAATGGACAACCACATTATGCCTGCCAGTGCGCCAACGGGGGAGAGGTATGCGCCGATGTTTGATCCGATGATAGAGGCATAGGTTGCGCCAATAAGGGATTCGCCTGCAAGGGTAGATGATGATATGATGTCCGAAAACAGCACGCTCATAGGGATATTGTTGAACACGTTTGACGCAAGGAAGGATGTCAAACCATACACAAACACACTGTCGCCACTGGGGATCGCCTTTGCAAATATCTCTGTGAGTCCGCAGTTGTGGAGGGCAAGCACCATGACAAACATAGACAGCACAAAAGGCACAAGTGCGTAAGGAAGGCGTTTAAACACTCTAAAATGCAAGGATAAACCCTGTTTTTTGACAAGTGAGTACACAAAGGAGAAGATGAGAAGACTGCCAGATAGCACGGCGCACACCAGATACATTTCAATGCCGATGTATGAGCATATAGAAAGGAGCACTATTGCCACGACAAGGTGGACAATGCCCACAACGAGCAAAACTTTGTCTTGGAGTTCTATATGACTTTGCTCGACAGTTAGGGGCTGACTCAGTTGTTTATGAAAGATGATGCGCAGGATCCAAAATGCAACCAGTGCTGAAGCGATGCTAGGCAAAATCATAATCTTCAAGTAGGTGACAAAGTCCACACCCACGCTTGTCGCAATGTAAATGTTGGTGGGGTTGCCGATTATGAGAGTCATACTCAAAGTGTTTGCCGCAACAAATTCTGCAATGAGATATGGCAGAGGGCTTATGTTTGCTCTCTTTGCAAAGTGCAAAATGAAGGGGGTGAAGGTGAGTATTACAATGTCGTTTGAGGTGAAAGCGGTGAGCAAAGACACAGTGACGTACAACACAAAAAACAAACTCTTTTGTGAGGATTTGGCCTTTGTGACTGCAAAAGATGCCAAATATTGAAACAATCCCATTTCGTCCAAAAACACGGACAAAAAGGTCATGCCAAAGAAAATTACAAGAAGTTTGAGAGGGTTGACTGAGGTGTTGCTTGTGAGCCCTTCCCAAGTGTCTGCGGGAGATATCGAGCCTACAGAAAGCAACAAAATCGCTCCGATGAGAGGGATAATCCAGTAGAAATTTATGGTTTTACCCTTGACCGTAAAAGTGGGCTTGAAGATGAGCAATATCAAGTTGGTGACTATGGTGAGGGCGCTCACGACAATTGTTGCAATCATTTGTAATTTCTCCACGGCGCATTATAGCACAACGATAAAAAAACACATAACAAATGAACGCACTTTTTCAAAGAATTTTGCAGGAAATTTCAAGGGCAATGGGTAAAAAAATGCAACATAGTTGTGAAACCCCTCATCAAAGAAAGATAGGGGGTCGTTCTTGCGCTTTGTGTGGCAAAAGTGCTTGTATAAGTGTATGCCACACAAAGCACTTCGGTCATCGCTAAAAACAATGGGTGTCCATTGTTTTCTTAACGCTCTCGTTCGACCACCCCTCAATGAGTTCCCGTCATAAATAAAAAAACAAGCAGTTTGTGTCTGCTTGTCTTTTTGTGGTGGAGATGAGGGGGGCGTAGGCACAAAGTGCCGTAATAGTGAAATGAGCGTGCTTGCACATGCGAATGAGCGCCAGCCCGCAGGGGTTTGACAGCAACGCAGTTGCACACAACGTAGTTGTGCCCCTCAAAAAATAAAAACGGACTCGAAAGTCCGTTTGTGGTGGAGATGAGGGGGGTCGAACCCCTTACCTCTTGAATGCCATTCAAGCGCTCTACCAGTTGAGCTACACCCCCAAGGCAAGATGTATTTTATATCATTTGAGTTCCGTTGTCAACCGATTGGTTAAAAAGCAAAGGGAATATTATAGTGGACAAAACAAAACCCACTCAAACGAGTGGGTCTTTTAATCACTTATACCTAAAATGTAGTTTGCATCAAGATCAAGTTCCTTGCAAAGTTTTGCGAAGGTGTCTAGTTTGGGCAGTTTTTGAGTGGTGCAGTATTGAGTCACCATTTCAGGAGAAATACCAACTCTTTTAGCAATTTCCACAGTAGTCAAACCGCAGTTTTTAATCTCTTCAACGAGTCTTTTTTTGATTATTGAGTGCTTTTCCATACAGTTATTATATAACCGCAAGTTAGTTTTATTCTTGACAACTAACCATTGGTTAGCCTATAATATTCTAAAAGAATTTAAGAAGGTTGGTTATGTTATCAAATAAGATATTCATTGGTGATAATTTGTCGGTAATGACATCTTCAACATTCGAAAAATATCGCAATGGTATTGATTTCATATATATTGATCCGCCTTATAACACTAAACATAGATTTGCATATAACGATGCCAATGATTTGTGGTCTCGAGATATTTCATTGAGACTTGGCTCTGCAAAATCGCTATTAACCGATGAAGGAGTTATCTTTATTAGCATAGATGACAACGAATTAGCAAATTTACTTTCTATTGGTTATCGAATATTTGGTAAAGAAAATTATGTAGGTATTTTTATTACTAAACAGGCGCAACGAAGCAATGCTAAACACATTAATATTGTTCATGAATATGTGGTATGTTTTGCAAAAAATAAAAAAAAGCTTCCCAAATTTTACATTCAAAGAATCGAGGACCCGTTCGAATCTGACAAGCTTCTACAAATCATTGAAAAAGTTAATAAAGAATTTCAATCGTCAAGAAAGAACGCGGAGGTAATTCTAAAAAATGCCATTGATAAATATGTCCGTGATACTGGCAATACTTGGATTAAGAATTATTCAAATATAGACGAGCATGGAAGAATTTTTTTCGCAAAAGATTTGTCTACGCCAGGGAAGCCGAGTCGACTAATAATAAATGAAATTGGATTGATTTTAGATCCGTTAAAGTCAAGGGGCTGGTCTAGCAAAGAAAAGATATTAAATTTGCACAAACAGAATCGTTTATGTTATCGAAATGGTCGACCCTATGCTATCGAATATTTGGAAGAAGCAACAAATAATGTTCCGTCAATATTAGATTTTTATTCTAGGTTCGGTACTAACGATTTGAAAAAGTTAGGGTTAGATGGTGTGTTTGACACCCCCAAACCTGTTGAGTTAATAAAATTTTTAATACGCTGCTCCCAGCACAAAGATTCAATAATACTAGATTTCTATGCGGGAAGTGGAACGACCGCTCAAGCTGTTTATGAAATCAACAAAGAAGATAATAGACACCACGAATACGTGTTGATTCAGCGAGAAGAATTTATTAATCCAAATACAGAGGCCTTTATAAGGATGCAGGCCCTTGGATATGAGCAACCGACCGTTGATCAGGCAATGTTGTTGCGCATCAATACATATTTGGAGCAAAACAACATGAACAAAGACTATACTGTGGAGAAAATTGAAAAATGAGTACATTGTTCGCAAAAGGAAATTACAAACGCATAAATACAAACTTTTTGGTAGAAGGACACGAGATCTTAGAAGAAGTTTCATCGGTGCAAGAAAAGTGGAATAAGGGTGATACTGATACATTTATTAATGAACTAAGGGATTCGATGGCAGGACATTACTTGGGGTACGAGCTCGTGAATACTGATAAACATGGATTTGACTGCAAGAAAAATGAAAAAGAAAATATTTTTTTAGAAGTAAAATCTGCTAGCTTTGTTGCTTCTACGTGGGGTGCTACGTTTAATGACACAACAATCGAAAAGGCAAAGTGTTTTCAGACTGATCAAGTATATCTTTGTTTGGCTGTGTGGAAAAACGCTAGCAATTTGCTGTTTTTAGTGTACGGACAAAACGAAAACATTGGAAAGTTTCTAGAAAATAAAGTCGAGAAATTTTTGTCTGGAGAAGGAGGAGTCCGTTCAACACAAAGCATAAGTATTACACAGTTAGTATTTGATTATGGCTTTGATATTGTTTGTGTAAATAAATCAAAAGAGCAGGTTAAATCGATGTTATGTTTAAAATCAAGGAGATTTTTAACTTTGACTCAAGATCAAATTTTATCGTTAGAAGAATATTATGACAAATATGGAATGACAAAGACCAACGATGAAGAGATAATTATGCAATCTGCGTAAGCAAGTTGGTTAAAAACAAAACCCACTCGGTTGAGTGGGTTTTTTGTTTGTTGTAAGTGATTGATTATTTTTTCTTTGCGGCTTTTTTGGCGAGCTTTGCTTGGAGGGCGGCTTCTTCTTCGTCTTTTCTTTGATAGTATTCGATTTCGCAAATCTTTTCGTAGGATACGCCGGTTGCGATTGCTGCAAGACGTCTTTCTTCTTCCTTGCGTTTTGCTTTTTTCTTTTCACGCATAAATGAGAACACTGCAAATATTGCGCACATTGCGATGCCAACGATGAGTGAGGTTGAGCCAAGGTTGCTGCCGAGGAGTGCCATGACGATTGAGATAAGCACGAGGATTGCACCGGGGATAAGTGCCATCTTGGGGTTTTTGACGATATACTTGCCACCAAGTGAGCCGAAGAGTGCATACACAACACAGCCAAATGCAGGAGTGAGGAAGGGGTTTTCATTGATATAATCAATGAGTGACTTGCCACCTGTTGCAGAAGCAACCGTATTTGTGATGATGATTGCGATGACCACTACCGCTATGACAACAACCGTCACCAAAGAACTGACTGCCACTGCGATGGTGGACACAAGTTCGTGTTCCTCACTGCCTTGTTCGGTGGGCACGATTTCGTGAGCCTTGACCACGCAAGGGATTTTAAGGTTGGACAGGTTGCCAGTGATGAATGCAAGATACTCGCCGTTTGTGCCAAGGATAGGGGCATAGATGACGGGCTCTGCAAGGCAGGACAGGAAGTTGACGAGGATGATGCTTATCATACCGCCGTCAAGGAGAACTCTAAAGTCGGGTGTCACCTTATAGTAGATCATGGCCACGATGGGCACGAGGATGAGGAGGGCAAGACCGATTGCGTTCCAAATTCTGCCGATGCGGTGGAGTTTTATGTTGAAGTCCACAATGGTTTCTGCCTTTTCGGGCACTGCGGGAGTGACTTGAGTTTCGGGGGATACGGATTCAACTTTCTTCAATTTCTTTGCCATATCACACCTCCTATATCAAAAGGGCGGCACTCTTGACCGTTTCTGCCACGGTGAGAGTGGGATCCCAGCCATTGACCTGTGCAAAGTAGGCTATGATTGCCACAACCACCATTGCAATGATCATTGAAAATGCTGTTGAGAAAGAGTCCAACCACTTCCAATTGAGCTTGTTGACGAGGACGTCAAAGCCCATCATACATCCTGCTGCAACCACAACTGCGATGAGATTGTAGTAGCCGTAGGTGGTGTACATATTTTGGAAGGTGCTGCCGTCATCAAGTTTGGTTGTGCCAAACACGGTGGAGATTGCCATAGACAAATATGCTATGATCATGCCGATGAAAGCAATTTGGAAGGCAAGGTCACCAATGTTGATCTTCTTTTGATCCACAAACTTGTTGACTGACTTTGATGCGGACAAATCCTTTTTGCCAAGTTTGGTGAGTTTGGGTTGGAGACGCTTGTAGAAGAGCACCACGAAAAGACAGCCCCAGATGATGGCAAGAGTCATCATAAATGCGATGGTGACAAAGGCTTTGGGGGTGACCCCTTCTTGCATAAGTTGAGCCATGCTTCCTGCCATTGCGGATGCGGCGGCGTCTGCGACTTGGGTTTCATATTGCAGTGAGCCAACAACAGAGAGGCGGATTGCAGGCAGTGCGATGCCTATTGCGCCGACCAGAGTGACAACACCGATGCCGATGCCTATTGCAGGCAACACCGAGAAAGTGGCGGACGTGGTGATGACACGTTTGATTTTGCCCATATCCATGCCGATTTTCTTTGCGCGGCGGATGGACTTGACAAGGTAATATATTGCCTCAACAGACACAAACGCAACGATGAGTCCGTACATCAAATACATCACCCAGCTGTCCGGATTGAATCCCGCTTGGAAAGCCGACAGTGTAGAATTGAAAAACATAATCTACTCCTAAAACTTATTATGTGTACATTATACATCACGGAAGTGCCTAAATCAATAGTCAATTTTGTGTGATAAGAAAGGCAGTGCGACGTTTCGCCATAGGCGAATTTCACATTGTGATATATTGCGCTTGATTTCAGGGGGCTAGGGTGATATAATGATCACATAAACCAAACAAATTCAGGAAGTGTAGAACTTTGCGCGTTAAGTGCCGATGGAACGGGGGGTGTCCACGGACGAAAAGCAGATGCTTGCGGTGCAATTTTCGCTCCCGCTTCGCCGGATATGGCACTTCCTTTGGGGGTGTTTTTTTTGTATTATAAAGACGCTATCAACTGGATTTCAAACATTGAAAGGGCAGGCACCGATTTCGGTCTTGAAAGAGAAAGGGAACTGCTCGACCTTTTAGGCTCACCTGACGAAAACCTCAAAATCGTCCACGTTGCAGGCACCAACGGAAAGGGCTCAGTCACCGCATATATGACGGCGGTGTGTGTTTCTGCTTGTCTTAAAACAGGCACTTTCAACTCTCCCTCCGTGTTTGAATACAACGAAAGATTTTTGCTCAATGGCTCACCGCTTGTTGGTGGCCTTGTTGCCAAATATTTCACAATAGTCCGTGACACCATTGAGAAAGAGCAAGCAATACGAAAGGAAGAAGGGCTTGCCCCCTTCACTCCCACCGCCTTTGAGATTGAAACAGCGGTTGCACTCCTTTGCTTTAAAGAAGAGGGTTGCGATATTGTGATTCTTGAAACAGGTCTTGGTGGAAGATGGGATGCAACCAACGCAGTGAAAAACAAGCTCCTTTCAGTCATCACCACAATAGGCTTTGACCACTGCGACTATCTTGGCAACACTCTCACTGAAATCGCAGGAGAGAAGGCGGACATAATCTTGAAAGATGCAGTCACTTGCCCTCAATGCGATGAGGTTATGACAGTCATCAAAAACAAGGTGAAAGAGGTGAAGGGTGTCCTGACAGTGGCACAAACTCCCACCTTGCTTGCAGAAGATATTGAAGGACAAACCTTTGAATACAAAGGAGAAACCTACACAATCCCTCTCCTTGGAGAGCATCAACTGACTAATGCATCAATAGCCATTGAGGCACTAGGAGTGCTTCAAGACAAGGGTGCCAACATAACCCGTGACCACATAAAATTTGGACTTGCATCAACAGAGTGGCACGCACGCTTTGAAATCATCGGTTCGTTCAATAATAGGTTTAATCTGCTGTTTCCGATGAGTAAACTCCTTGTTTTGGACGGTGGACACAATCCGCAGGGGGCAGAGGCACTGCGTAAAGCTCTTGAAAAATACTTTGGCGGAATGCGTATCCACCTTGTTATGGGTGTGCTGAAAGACAAGGATTACAAGACAATGCTCCAAATCCTTGGACCTATTGCAAACAAGATAAGCACCGTCACTCCTTCAAGCCCTCGTGCACTTTCGGCAGAGGATTTGGCAGAGGAAGCAAAGGCGCAAGGCTTCAAGGCAGAGGCCTATCCCCTTGTGCAACTTGCAGTGCAACAAGCCCTCGGTGACTTCTTTGGTGAGGTCATCGTGCTTACTGGCTCACTTACTCTCTTCAAAGATTTGGGGGTGAAATGATGGATAAGACAAAACTTAAACAAGCAGTGAAAGACTTGCTTTCCGCTCTTGGTGAAGACACCGCCCGTGAAGGACTTGTGGACACTCCCAGCCGTGTTGCAAGAATGTATGAAGAAATCCTTGCTGGCTACAACGACGATCCTGCAGTGCATCTCAGTCGCACCTTTGTTGAAGAGGGCAGTGATGTTGTCGTTGAAAAGGATATTGACTTTTCTTCAACCTGTGAGCATCACTTGATGCCTTTCTTTGGAAAGGTGCATATTGCATATATCCCCGACGGAAAGGTTGTGGGACTCAGTAAACTTGCCCGCGTTGTTGACGTCTATGCAAAGCGACTTCAACTGCAAGAGAGGATGAACAACCAAATCGCAGATGCCATTATGGAACACCTCTCACCTAAGGGTGTTGCAGTGGTAGTTGAGGGTGAGCATACCTGCATGACCGCCCGTGGTGTGAAAAAGGTTGGCTCAAAGACAGTCACCTACGCAGTCCGTGGTGACGTGCCCGGGTTTATCCTTGAAAAGTTGATGAACAACAGATAAACATAAACCAAGTAAATAATAAAGTTGAATAGGGTGCATTTATCAAAACACCCAGTTAGAATGCCGAAATGAAATTTATCGTCAAAGGAACTGAATTTGAAAATGGAACTCACGTGATGGGCATACTCAACGCCAACACCACGTCCTTTTTTGCGCTGAGCCGAGTGGACGGCGACATAGTGGAAAAGGCAGGCAAAATGCTCCGTGACGGAGCAGAAATTATTGACGTAGGCGGACAATCCACCGTCCCCGGTCAAGTGAAAGTCAGTGCCCTTGAAGAAGCATCAAGAGTGCTTCCTGCAGTGGAGCAGTTGAGAGAAGCATATCCCCATGCAATCATATCCGTTGACACCTTCTACTCAAACGTAGCAGACGAAGCACTGAGTCTAGGGGCAGATATGATAAACGACGTCAGTTGCCTTGAAGACAAGTTTATGGCAGAGGTGGTGGCAAAGCACGGCGCGTCAATCTGTGTTATGCACAACCGCAGAGGCAGTAAAAATAAGGATATGTGGCTTGACAAGGAGCTAGGTTTGATGAAGGCAACCACAACCCTCAAAAGGGCAGGTGTTGACCGCGACAAAATCATCCTTGACGGTGGCATCGGATTCAACCTTTCAAAGGATGAGGATTGGGCACTCCTTGAATCATACAACCGCCTTGAGGACTTAGGGTATCCTTTGCTTCTTGGCACGTCAAGAAAATCCTTCCTTGGTGGTGAGGTGGAATCCCGCCTCAGTGCAACCCTTGACACAACCCGTCTTGCAGTAAGACAGGGAGTGCTTTTTGTGAGAGTGCACGACGTCAAGGAAAACAAAATGATAATTGATTTGTATCAAAAGTGAGGGAGTTTCCTCACTGCGACAGGTGAAATATGGACAAGATTTTGATTGAAAACTACGAGGTTGTGGCACTTCATGGAGTCAACCTTGAAGAGAAAGTCAACCCCCAAAGATTTTTGGTGTCAGTGGAGATGAGCACCGACTTTTACGAAGCCGCAAAAACTGACGATCTTGACAAAACAGCCAGTTATTCTGCCGTTTGCAAGGTGATAAAGTCCTTTGTTGGTGAAAACAGCTTTGATCTCATCGAAACAATTGCCTGTCGTCTTGCCAAGAAAATCCTCCTCACCTTTTCAAATCTCACCGCTGTGAAAGTGACCGTCAAAAAGCCTGACGCACCTATGAAAGGTGTCTTTGACTATGTGGGTGTTTCAACTGAACTGGCTTGGCACAGAGTGTATCTTGGACTTGGCTCAAATATGGGGGATAGACACGGTTATCTTGACCTTGCCGTCAATATGCTTGAAGGTGACGACAACTTCCGCAGTCTTCGTGAAAGCACCCGCATTGAAAGTGAGCCCTACGGCGGTGTTGCGGATATGGTGTTTGTCAACAGCGTCATCGAGGCGCAAACCCTTTATACTCCTCGTCAACTCCTTGACGTAGTGCACGACATTGAAAAGGCAGGGGACAGAGTGCGTAAAGAGCGTTGGGGCAACCGCACCCTTGACCTTGACATATTGTTCTATGACGATATTGTCCTTGACGAGCCCGACCTTTCAATCCCTCACCCCGACACCCACAATCGTGACTTTGTGCTTAACCCTCTTCGTGAACTCAACGAGTATCTTATGCACCCCTTCCTTCGCAAGAGAGTGAAGGACTTAAAGCCCGAAAAACTGACCTTCCCCACCGAAGAGAAATGATGCAAAACAAATCATAAAACAACAAAAAGACAAAACAAAACGCACTCGGTTGAGTGCGTTTTTTATTCAAAATCTAAATTGGACAAGTCAAACAATGGGTCATCAAAAAAATCTTTGATTGAAATGTCCAGTGCATTGCAAACTTTTGCGATCGTTGAAAATTTTACATCGGAGTTGACCTCGTTGAAAATATATCTAAGCGCCGAGTGAGTCAAGCCAGTCTCTTTTTCAAGTCGGTACTTTGACATCCCCTTTTCTGCTAACAGGTTGCTAACTCGCAATGCAAATGCTCGGTTTAAATCCATAAATCACCTATAGTATTTCCAATTTGAAAGTTTATTTCAGTGAAATAAATTTCACCTACACTTGACATTTTATTTTATGGCAGTTAATATATGAGTGCAGTACACTGCACCCAAGACGAATAATACAGAGGAAAAGAGATGAGAGAGATTAAGATAAGTGTTGACGGTAAACAAAAAGAAATTATGACAGAACGCAAAGGAGTTATCCTTTGCATAGTCGCAGGTATCGTTGCTTTTATTTTTATGTTATGTTTATTTGCTAGTATAGATGCAATAAGGAAAGCCGCGTCAACTGAATATATATCATACAAAAATTACCAAAAGATTAAGGTTGGGATGCCATATAGAGAAGTTGTAAGAATTTTAGATGGCCATGAGGGAGAGCTTGAGCGCGAAAGTTTTTTCGGCTATATTTCCGAATATTATGTGTGGTCAAACGACAATGGCACAATCAAGGTCGAAATAGAAGATGGCGTTGTTGAGTCTAAAGAAGAAGAAAACCTGTATGATCCTGCTATTGAAATTTATGAATTATTCCTCTCGATGGGAATTTCATTTTTAGTTTTTTCACTATCAATAATATTGGTTAAGAAGAAAAGACAAAAAGATATACAAAAAATAAACAGGGGAGCAAGTGAGCAACTAATTAAGTGTGGCTTTAAATCGCAAACTGTATACACATTTGAAGAATTTAAAAATGGTAATGCAGAAGGCTACAATAAATTTATAGCAATCGACAATGAGGATAAAACTATCTGCTTTGTAGATTATCAAAAGTATAGAATTATTTTAACTTCGTTTGATGAAATCTTGAATTATGAAGTATACGAGAACGGATGCGAAATTTCCAATGGAACGACAATCGCCGGAGGAATGTTGCTTGGCAGGAAAAAAAGATTTGGAGTAGGAACTGCATTAACATCAACAACAAGCCAAAAATCGTGTACAGAATTAAGACTCATAGTGCGAATTAAATCATATAGCACACCTCAAGTCGCATACGATCTGGTTTCGGGGAAATTGTTTTCAGGAATTACAGCAACATCAAGTGAATATACTCGAATTATTGCCTCACTGCAAGAAGTGGTGTCATTTTTAGAGATACTAATAGATGAGAACGATAAAAAACAAAACGCACTCGGTTGAGTGCGTTTTTTATTGCAAGGTTAATTGATATGACAGTTAGTGTTGGTTGTTGTGGAAAGCGGTGTCAAACCAGAGGGTGATGATTGCCGCAATTTGAGGGGGCAGGATGTTTTCATCAAAGTCCATGCTGTAGGTGTCACGTATTTTCATAAGACGTTTGCGGATGTGACCTGCCATAACCTTTTTGTCGTAATGCCACTGGTCGTCTGCCTCAAACACTTTGCAGTTGTAAGGACCGCATTTCACCACAAACTTTTTGCCCATATAGTCAAGACGCCATCTCTTCACAAAGGGGACGGGGTAGAAAGTGCCCTTGAATACGCCCAGCAGGTTTTTGCTGTTTTCGTCAGTCATAATGTTGTACTGACCAAACCACGACCAAAGTTTTGCTTCCATATAGCAAATCTCTCTGCCTTGCAGGTCGTATAGATGAGCATTGCCTCTCACACGGAAAAAGATTTCCTTTGCTTGATAGACGGGGTTGCCGTTTTGGTCGGTGATGTTGAACTTGTCTCCACCGATTGTGAAATACTTTTGTTGAAGTTGAAGGATCATATTTGCCTCCTTTTTGCACTTTTTTGTATTTTATCAAAAAGGGAGTGGTGTTGTCAATATTCACAGAATTATCGATACCGCTGACGAGATAACTGCACTGTTGTCTAAAACAAAAAACGCACTCAAAGAGTGCGTTTTCATTTGTTGTACATTTGGTGAGGATTATTCCTCTTCTTTTGCCATTTTTCTAGGTCTGCGCTTCAAGGCGTTTTTGGTGAAATAGAACCCTGAAAACACAAGTCCGCCACCGATGATTGCCACAGAGCACCAAATGAGCGCCCAAGGCACGTCTGTGCCAGTCTTTGCGTTTTCCCACATAGTGACCGCATTCTTTTGTCTGTCACCGAAGTCGCGCATGACACCAAGCTGTGAGGTTTCAGTGGGGTAGCGGCGGTCGTCTTCAAAGAAACTGAAATCATATTCGCCTTCGTTGTCCTCGGGTGCAAGGGCATATTCGCTATCTACGAGGGCCTCGTAAACTTCTTCGTTGATGGTGTATGCGCCGCCTTCTGCATATACGTATTCGCCGTCAACAAGGTCAAATTCACCACCTGTGCCAACAAAAGTGTACATCATCTTTTCACGGGCAACAGCGGAGGTGTAGCCGATGTAGATGCTGTTGTAGATGGCGTTTTCAGGCATATTCATAAAGTCGATGAAGAGGAGTGCTGCCAGCTTGTTGGGAGCGGCTTTGGGGATAACCCAACCGTCAAACCAAATGTTGCCGGTGGCGTTGCCGTCCTCGTCCATAGGCACGTAGTAGTCAAGCATATAGTTGTCGTACTCACCTGTGCGAGGGTTGTAGTAGAGGTTGTCCTCGTCGTAGCTTTCCTCAATAGCCCACATAGCGTCACCAGACCAAGCAAGGTCAACGTAGACGATTTCGTTGAGCATATCGTCCTTGCCGAAGTCCACTTCGTAGCCTGAGATATGTTCTCTTTGAGCGGTGAGCACACCCTTTGCGGCGTCAAGCATAGCATCGTCAGTGCAGTTGATGAGGTCAGCAATGGGCATATCCTCATATCCTGCGGGGAGAAGACCATATTCGCGCATATACATAACTGCGGCGGCGTAAGTGTCACGGACGGAGTCCTTCACAAGGATTTTGTTTTCAAGGACTTCACTGCCTGAGGCATTCCACAGCATACCCCAACCTGAGGCAAGGTCTTCCTCGGTGACGTATTTCACGTTGTAGAGCATACCGATTGTGCCCATCATATAGGGCACCATATAGTCGGTCATACTGCCTGTGCTGTCCCCGGTTGATATGGCGGAGAATTCGTGTTTGATTGCGTTGACAAAGGCGCTGTCGGTGTTGGACATAGTGCCGTCGGCAAGGTTGTTGAAGGGCACGGTGTCCTTATACTCATTGACAAGGTCGGTGATTGATGCAAGACGACCGTTTGCCATAAGTTTTTGGATTGCGTATTCGCTAGGGCAGATGAGGTCAACGGAGTTTGCGTCGTTGTTCAAGACCTTTGTCATCATAGTTTCGTTGGTGTCAAAGGTGGAGTAGGTCACCTCAAGATCTCTGCCTGTCACTGCCTTGTAGTACTCCACAAAGGCGTCAATACGGCTTGTTTCTTCACTTTCGTCAATATAGTCTTCCCAGTTGTAGACAACAAGGGTTTCAACGGTTGAGCCTCCTTCACCCTTGTCGCAAGCGGTGAGGACTGTGGCAAGTGAAAGCACTGTGATGATGAGCACAAGAAGAAGTGCGATAAAATGTTTAGATGCCATTTTTTGCCTCCTTCTTTTGTTTTCTTAGTCTTACCATATTTGCCACAAGTACGATGCCCAGCACAAGCACGAAGATGATTGAGAACATTGCATACCAGAAAGGTTCAAGTCCTTGCACACGTGCGTCAGAATAGATATAGGTGGACAGGGTGTCGATGCCTGTTGCCGCGCCCTTGTTGATTTGGGTGATGATGAAATCATCAAGGGAGATGGTGAACGCCATCACAAAGCCTGACATAATGGCAGGGGAGATGATGGGGAAGATGACTTTGAGCATTGCTTTCACAGGGTTTGCACCAAGGTCGAGAGCGGCCTCGTATACGTTGGGGTCAAGGCTTTCAAGTTTGGGGAGGACTGAAAGCACAACGTAGGGGGTGCAGAATGCGATGTGGGCAATGATGAGTCTTGCATAGCCTTCAGCAAAACGGCAAGTGACAAAGAATATCATAAAGGACACTGCCATGACGATTTCGCTGTTGATGATAGGAAATTGGTTGACCGCTTCCACCGTGCGTCTAACTCTCTTGCCAAGGGCAAATATGCCGATGGAGGCAAAGGTGCCCATGATGGTTGCGCACACAGATGACACTGATGCAATGAGGAAGGTGTTGCCCACCGCTTCCCAAAGGGATTCAGACTTGTCTGAGGTGAAGATGGCCTCGTAGCTTGAGAAGGTGAAACCATCTTTGAAGTTGAAGTTGGACGAGCCTGAGAAGGAATAGACGATGATGAAGATGATAGGCGCATACAACAAGGCAAGTATGACGAGGAGATAGGTCTTTTCAAAAACTTTTTTTACCATAATGACCTCCCCACGTTGACGTTGTTTTTGTTGTAGTGATTCATCACAAAGCTTGAAATAAGGACGAAAGCCAACATAACAAGGGACATAACTGCGCCCACGCCGTACATATCTTGTGAGAATTTCAGCTCAATAGAATCACCGAAAAGGAAGATTTTGCCGTTGGACAGCAGTTGTGAAATGGCAAAGGTTGAAATGGTGGGGATGAACACCATTGTGATGCCAGACATGATACCGCTCTTTGAAAGAGGGAGTATGGTTTTGAGGAAAACCGTGCTGCCGTCTGCGCCCAAATCCTTTGCGGCTTCAATATAACTCTTGTCAATAGAGCAGATTGCGGTGTGCAAGGGGAGAATCATAAAGGGCAGATAGTTATATACCATGCCAAAGAGCACAGTGCCCATGCCCAGTTCAACGCCAATTGCCAAGAAGATTGCCTTTGTTGCAAGGGTGCGGATGAGGAAGTTGACCCACATAGGCAGGACAAATAGGAGCACCATAACCTTGCCGGCGTTTTTGCTCTTTGAAAGTATGTATGCCACGGGATAGCCAAGGATAAGGCAAATGACCGTCGTCACAACCCCCACGAAAAGGGAGTTTCCAAGGACGTACAAGGAACTTTGAGAAGTGAAGAAAATCTTGAAATTCTCAAAGGTGAAGTTGTGGTCATTGTCCATAAACGCATAGGCGAATATCATGACAAGAGGCACAACGACAAAGAGGAGCATAAACAGCACGTAAGGATAGCTGAACACTCTCTTCGTCACGTGGAATTTTTTGAGAAAGGCTTTCACTCTTGTTCTTCCTCCTTGAGTTCTTCAAGATCTTCTGTTTCGATGACCTCACCGCAGTAGACAACGGCCAAATCCTCTTCGATTGCTTGCTCGATGACTTCGGTTTTGATTTCTTCGGCAAGTTGTTCGCTGAGTTCAGGGTCAACTTCGTCAACCACGACGGTGGGGATTTCAATGACTTCTTCCTCGTCAATGGCTTCACGCTCTTCAACGATGATCTTGTCCTTTGCAATCTTTATGCCAACGCGGTCACCCTTGAGCCAGTCGTCGTCGGTGTCCACAAAGAAGTCGTAGTGGTCGTCTGTGCGGACGATACATTGATAATAACTTCCTTTGTAAATGCTGCTGACAACAGTTGCTGAGATGACGCCGTCTTCTTCGTCGTCGGTGATTTCAACGTCATCAAAGTCAACGGACACTTTGACAGGTGTGCCTGCAGGGAGAGTGGAGTTGCACTCAAACTGACCGCCTGAGATATACACCAATCCTTCGTCAGCCATTTCGGTGTCGATTTCGTTGATGATACGTGCCTTGCGCATGATGTGAAGGTCAAAGGGTTTGATATAAAGTCCCACGGTTTCACCCACCTCATAGGAGGCTGTATCGTGGGCGATGATTTCGTTTCCGCCTGCAAGGACGGTCACTTGATAGTGATCACCCTTAAACACACAAGAAAGGACTTCAGCAGTCAAAATAGTCTTCTTATCATCGGGTTTGCGTATTTTAAGGTCTTCGGGGCGGATGATGACGTCAATGGGCTCATTGCGTTTAAAGCCTTTGTCAACACACTCGAAAACGGTGTCGCAGAACTCAACTTTGAAGTCCTCAATCATAGTGCCTGAAAGGATTGTGCTTTCACCGATGAAGTCTGCGACAAAGGCGTTTGCAGGTTCGTCGTAAATCTTTTCAGGCGATGCAATTTGTTGGATGACGCCGTCACGCATGATGACGATTTTGTCACTCATTGTCAGGGCTTCTTCTTGGTCGTGGGTGACGTAGATGAAGGTGATGCCCAACTTCTCGTGCATGTTCATCAGTTCAAGTTGCATATCCTTGCGCATCTTAAGGTCAAGTGCGCCGAGAGGCTCGTCAAGGAGGAGCACTTCGGGCTCGTTGACAAGTGCGCGTGCGATGGCGACACGTTGTTGTTGACCGCCAGAGAGAGAAGACACGTTTCTGTGACCGTAGTCCTCAAGGTCAACCATTTTGAGGGCAGCATTGACTTTTTCTTTGATTTCTGCCTTGGTATATTTGCGGAAAAGTTCAATGGTTTCACCTTTCTTGTTCACCTTTGTGCCGTTGGGTATGACCTTCAATTTAAGGCCGAAAGCAACGTTGTTGAACACGTTGAGGTGGGGGAAAAGTGCGTACTTTTGGAAGACGGTGTTCACCTTGCGGAGGTGAGGAGGGGTTTCAGTGATGTCCTCGCCGTTGAAGATGATGCGTCCGCTGGTGGGCATTTCAAAGCCTGCTATCATACGGAGAGTGGTGGTTTTGCCACAGCCGGAAGGGCCGAGGAGTGTGACAAACTCACCGCGCTTTATGACAAGACTTGCGTTTTTGACGGCCTCTTTGTTGCCGTATGCCTTTGTTACGTTTTTGACTTGAATGATGATTTCATTGTTTGCTGCCATCGTATACCTCAAATATGTTTTTCGGGTGTATTAAAAAGTGGGGGGAGATGCAACCCAGAGCACAACCGCCTTTTCTGAGGTGCGGTTTTCAATCTTGTGCATCTTGCCTGCGGGGAAGTAGAATGCCTCCCCCTTTTTGACTATCTGTGTGTTGTTGCCAAGGTGCAGGAGAATACGGCCTGACAGTACGTAGCCAAATTCCTCACCTTCGTGGGGCATATCCTCACTGAGAGAGGTGTGAGGGTCGATTGTGACACGGATGGGCTCCATCTCGTTTTTTTGTGCGTTTGGCACAAGCCACTCAATCTTGTGTCCTTCTGCGATTTTCTCAATGAAATCCTCGTCAGTAAACACGATTTTCTCTTCCTTTTCGTCACGGAAAAAATCCGCAAAGGTAGTGCCCAGTGCGTTCAAAATGTCCTCAAGGGTTTGGATTGACGGGGAAGTCAACTCGTTTTCAAGTTGGGAGATATATCCCTTTGTCAACTCGCAACGGTCGGCAAGTTCTTCCTGAGTCAAATCGTTTTGAAGACGGAGTCTTTTGATTTTGATTCCAAGTTCCATTTTTGCGACCTTTTCGTTTAGTATTCATAAACTTTCCGCCTAGTTTAGGCAAAATTGACGCCTCGTTTAACAAGTTTCGCAATTTTAAGTTAAAAGTTTAGGCAAACTAAACAATTTGATAATAGCATTATACATATAATGACTCCTGTATGTCAAGTGTTATTTCATATATTTATAGGCTGAACAATGTTCGCATTTTCCTAAACCCAAAGCCCAACAAAAAAACCACCCGTATTCAGGTGGTTTTATTTTTGAAAGTTGTGTTCTTATTCCTCAAACTTGATCAGTTCTACGCCGGCTTCTTCAAGGAGCTCCACGGAGAATTTGTCGGGGTAGGGGTGCTTGTAGACAATGCGCTTGATTCCGCTGTTGATGATGATGCGGGTGCAGATTGTGCAGGGTTGATGGGTGACGTACATTGTTGCGCCGTCAACAGACACACCAAGTTTTGCGGCTTGTGCGATTGCGTTTTGCTCTGCGTGGACTGCAAAGCATTTTTCTTGTTGAGTGCCACTGGCAATGCCCAGTTGGTCACGCATGCAATATCCCTTGTCACGGCAACTCATGATGCCTGCAGGTGCACCATTGTATCCCGTTGTCAAGATACGCTTGTCCTTGACGATGACTGCGCCGATTGCACGGCCTTTTCTTGCGCAACTTGTCCAAGTTGACACAACTTCTGCCATTTCCATAAATCTCTTATCCCATTTGTCCATATCTGCCTCTTTTTGTTTCAAATTGTATTTTAGGATTGTCTTTTTATATATAATAGCATATAATAAGACTTGCTTCAACAATCTTTTTCATTAAAACACATTAAAATCCAAAAGTTTTTGGCACAAAGTATTGACTTTTGGCAATGCTGGTTATAGAATGTTAGCAGACAAGCACCAAGAGTGCTAAATCTTTGAAAACAATATCGGAGGCATAAATTATGACATTGAAACCCTTGTTTGACAAAGTTGTTATCAAGGCAATCGAATCAGAAGAAAAGACTGCAAGCGGAATCGTTCTCCCCGGCTCAGCACAAGAGAAGCCCCAACTTGCAGAAGTTATAGCAGTTGGTCCCGGCACCGAAGACACCGCAATGGTTGTCAAGGTGGGGGACAAAGTGGTTTACAGCAAGTATGCAGGAAGCGAGTTCAAGCTTGACGGAAAGGACGTCACAATCATCCGTCAAACAGACATCCTCGCAATCGTGGAATAGGAGGCAGTTATGGCAAAGCAATTCAAATACGGCGACGACGCAAGAAAAGCCCTTGAAGCAGGCGTAGATACACTGGCAAATACAGTCAAAATCACCCTTGGACCTAAGGGAAGAAACGTAGTTTTGGACAAGCCTTATGGCGGTCCTCTCATCACCAATGACGGTGTCACCATCGCAAAAGAAGTGGTCATCGACGACCCCTTTGAAAATATGGGCGCAGCCATCATCCGCGAAGTGTCCACAAAGACCAACGACGTGGCTGGTGACGGCACAACAACCGCAGCAGTCCTTGCACAAGCAATCGTCAAAGACGGTCACAAAAACGTGGCAGCAGGGGCAAATCCTATGGTGCTCAAAAAGGGTATCGCATTTGCAACTGACGTGGCTGTTGCAGAACTGAAAAAGATTTCAAAGCCTATCACCGACAGCAAGTCTATTGCACAAGTGGGCGCAATCTCCGCAGGAGATGACGAAATCGGCTCTCTTATTGCTGAAGCAATGGAAAAGGTGGGCAAGGACGGCGTCATCACCATCGAAGAAGGCAAGGCAATGACCACTGAACTCACCGTTGTTGAAGGTATGCAATTTGACCGCGGATACGTCAGCCCCTATCTTGTCACCAACACTGAAAAGATGGAAGCAGAACTTGACAATCCCGTCATCCTCATCACCGACAAGAAAATCAGCAACATCCAAGAACTTCTCCCTCTCCTTGAACAAGTGCTGAAAAACGGCCTCAAACTCCTCATCATCTCTGATGACATCGAGGGCGAAGCACTGACCACAATCATCGTCAACAAACTGAAAGGCGTGTTCAACTGCGTAGCAGTCAAAGCCCCCGGTTTCGGCGACAGAAGAAAGAGTTATCTTGAAGACATAGCAATCCTCACAGGTGGCACATTTGTCAGCAGTGACCTTGGCTATGAACTGAAAGACGTCACCCTTGATATGCTTGGCAGAGCCAAGTCAGTGAAGGTGGGCAAGGACAACACAACCATCGTTGGCGGAGTTGGACATCCCGACGCAATCCACGACCGTATCAAGGCAATCCACGGACAAATCGCCCTTTCAACCAGCGATTATGACAAAGAAAAACTCCAAGAAAGAGTTGCAAAACTCTCTGGCGGTGTGGCAGTCATCGGCGTTGGCGCAGCAACCGAAGTTGAAATGAAAGAACGCAAGATGCGCATCGAAGATGCACTCAACGCAACCCGTGCAGCAGTGGAAGAAGGCATTGTCCCCGGTGGCGGTGTGGCACTCCTTTCAATCGTGCCCGCAGTGAAGGCAGCCTGTGCAAAACTTGAAGGCGACGTCAAAACCGGCGCATCAGTTGTCATCAAGGCCCTTGAAGCACCCATCCGCCAAATCGCATCCAACGCAGGTGTTGACGGTGGCGTCGTTGCAGCAAATATCATTGCAAAGAAAAAGGCAAACTACGGCTACGATGCGGCAAAGGACAGATATTGCGATATGATCGAAGCAGGCATCCTTGACCCCACAAAGGTGACCAGATGCGCCCTTCAAAACGCAACCTCCGTTGCATCAACCCTCCTCACCACCGAAGCCCTTGTCACCGACATCAAAGAGCCTCAACCTATGATGGCACCCCCCGCCGGCGGCATGGACTACTAAGCCACAACCCAATCAATAAACCCAAAACAAAACCCACTCAACCGAGTGGGTTTTTCGCTGATATAAAACTTTGTTTTATTCTTCGTCTGCGGCGGCTTCTTCGAGGGCAGGCTCTTCGTGGCAACAGCAGTCACAATGAGCGCAGTCGCAAGTGTCTTCTTTTGCCCAAGGTAGGTCAACGATTGCAACAACTGCAAATTTGCCGTTCTTGTCCTTGCCAAAGAGTTGGAGCATTTTGCCTTTCATAACACAGATGCCTGCAATGAGGGGCTCAAACAAGAATACGATGCCAAGCACAAGCATAAATGAAAGGACAACCCAAAGGAGTGCGCCTTCACCAAACCAGTCTGCAAAACCAAGGTAGATGTTGTTGACACCCATGATTCCGTCCACTGCGTTGAGACCGAGGACTTCTGCGGACAATGCGGTCACTTCGGGAGTGAAATCACCGATTGCGGTGACTGAGCCAGATGCCAATACGGTTGCTGTGTCGTATTTTGCTGCAAAAGGCATCAGTGAGAAAAATACGTAAACCAGAGGCAAAGTCAAAATGAATGAGAAAACTGTGATGAAACAAGTCAGTCCGTTGCGGAGTTTCTTGTCCTCAAAGCGCATTGCCACGTTGCTGAAAAGCATAATGCCTGTTGCCATAGTCAATATGACGATGATATATTTTGCAAGTGCATTGTCCATCTCTGCGTAGGCGGTGTAGAAATCTGCCATACCCATTGCGTTGACAAGGAACAAAATGCCAAAAATCATAATGACCACTGAAAGACCAAGAAGGCAAAACAGGATTTGCTTGCGAGTAAGATTGAGTTTCATAATATTATCCCCTTAAATGATAATATAATTATACATATTATCTACGGCAAAAGCAATACCCAATTTTGGTTGCAAAAGCCTGCTATTTGTTGTAAAATACACCTGTCAATTGCGGAAATCGCATATGCCACCGAATACGGAAGAGTACGAAGTGGCGCGACAAAGCAAGGAAGCGTATCGAAGTGGCGCGACGCGTAAAGCAAACAGTCCAGCGAACTGTTTGTAGCCAAAGCGGGGAGTGCTTGCCCACGACCGGACATAACGAGGCTGACTTGAAAGCAGCACTTTCAAACTAAATATCATTTACACGGAGAGTTATCGAAGTGGTCATAACGAGCTCGACTCGAAATCGAGTTGCGGGTTAAACCGCACGAGGGTTCGAATCCCTCACTCTCCGCCAAATGTAACCTAATCCGAACTCAATTCGGGTTAGGTTATTTTTCTATCATAATGTCCTTTTGTAAGGGCTTTTTTATATCAAGACAAGCACACGCCATAGTGCCAAATAATAAATTTTGGTTCACTTTTATGTTGTTGTAATATCTAACGAGATTGAAATTTTTGTAAGGTTATGTTATAATATAAAAAACAATTTTTTAGGGGTAAATTATGAAAAAAGTTTTAATTGTTTTAATTTCAATATTAGTTTGTTCGTTGTTTTTTTCAGGTTGCAATAATTCGACTTCAAATAATCACGAACCAGAATTTAATCATTACGAAATTGATATTACTCTAGATAATTATTGGAAATTTTTAGATGTGTCACTATTGGGACGTACCTATACATTTAATGGTGTATTAAGTTTCGCATACTATGAGGACGTTAAAATTGAACTTAATAGAACAATTACTAGTGAATATACAACAAACATTTACACAGAAATAGAGACTGTATATTTAAATGCTAGTGGCAGCATGGTTTTTGTTGCAAATGAATATACTTTTGATGAAATTAAGGAATTATTAAATGTTTCTGGATATATGGGTAGTTACATTGATACTGCAACAATTAAATCTATATCGGGAAAAATAATATATTCTGTTTAGGTGAATTATCATGTTTAATATAGATGAATTTCATTATTTGATTGGACAAACTCTAATGTATTGTCAAGTAATTGAGCATGATGTAAAATATATCTATGCAGCAATGCATATTGGTAGATTTGAAGATAATTTAGAAGAAATCAAAAAATGCTCACTTGGTCAAACACTCCAAAAATTACGAGAACTTGACTTTAGTGACAAAAATTCATATATTTCCGCAGATGATTATAATTTTTTAAAACAAATGACCGAAAAACGAAATCACTGGTGTCATAAAACATATCAAAATTTCTTATACATTAATAATTTTTTGCAAAGTAAGGAGTTTGAGAATGAGTGTCGCAAATTGAAACGAGATAATGAACGATTCTCAAATGTTTATAAGATTTTAGAAAAAATACGTATTCAAGCACTAAAAGATTATGGAAGAGTTAAATAGTAGTTTTACGTTTCACACTCTTCGCCAAAACCCCATCGCAAGGTGGGGTTTTATTGTGCCTTGATTTTGAGGAGGCTTTGGTATATAATAAGGTCAAATAGTGGAAAGTCCTAAGACAAAGGAGAAAAAATGGAATACGTGCATAAACCCGAAAACATACAAAAGGCACAAAAATATATTGATATTGCCCTTGAAATGGGCGCAACCGATGCGGTGCTTTTTGAAATTGACCAAATCTGTTTTGACAGCAGAACCCTCCTCAAGTGTATGTATGGTTGCGAGGATTGGGGCAAAAATCACACCTGTCCGTCAAGACCGGGCAATCCCAGTATGAGTGAGCTGAAAGAGATGTTTTCTCGCTATAAGTGGGGGATTATCGTCCACACTCACGAGAAGAAACTTTCTCAAAAAATCTCCTTCAAACTTGAAAGTGAGTCTTTCCACGACGGCTATTATTTTGCTTTCTCCCTTTCGGACTGCGGACTGTGTGAAACTTGCGCAGCCCAGTGCAACCTGCCTTGCAGAAACGTGAAAATGGCAAGACCTGCCTTTCACAGCGTAGGCATTGACGTATTCAAAACAGTGAGCCAAATGGGTTTGCCCATCTTCACCTTGCAGGACAGAAACGACCCCGAACAAAACTGGTATAGCGCGGTATTTGTGGAATAGAAGCGCTGAAAAAGCACACAACAATCATCGTATAATGAAGCCCCATCTATGGTGGGGTTTTTCTTTTGGACTTTGGAGCGGTTTATATTTTATATAAAATGTTGTGTCAAAGGGTTGACATTTGCCTCACGAAAGGAATACAATACGTTGGATTTTTTAAGAGAGAAGGCATAGTATGGAAATTTTATTGAGCCTTGCCATAGCACTTATAGTCGGTCTTTTGTTATCACGCCTTGCAAAGGTTTTGAAACTCCCCGCAGTGACGGCATATCTGGTGGCAGGCATACTTGTTGGACCTTTCTGTCTTGGACAGGCAGGTGTCAAAGGACTGGGATTCACCTCGTTTGATGAAATCAAGTCCATATCAGTCATATCAGAAGTTGCACTTGGCTTCATCGCATTTTCAATCGGCAACGAGTTTAGATTGTCCGACCTGAAAGCAATAGGCAAGCAAGCAACAGTCATAGGCATTGTGCAAGCAGTTGCCGCCACTCTCCTCGTGGACGGCGCACTTATAGCACTGCACTTTATCATACCTGAAAAACTCCCTTTGCCTTCGGCAATCATCCTTGGGGCAATCGCATCTGCAACCGCACCTGCCGCAACCCTTATGGTTGTCCGCCAATACAAGGCAAAAGGCCCTCTCACCAACACTTTGCTCCCCGTAGTCGCCCTTGACGATGCAGTGGGACTTGTGCTGTTTGCAGTGTCTTTTGGTGTGGCAAAGGCTATGATTTCGGGCAGTGTCAACGTCATATCCATTTTGGTTGAGCCCCTCATTGAAATCGTACTTTCATTGGCACTTGGGGCAGCAATGGGCTTTTTGTTCTCCTTTGTGGAAAGATTTTTCCACTCACGTTCAAAGCGTTTGTCAGTGTCGGTGGCATTTGTTTTCCTCACCGTTGGCATATCCCTTTTGAAATTTGAGGTGGGCGGAGTGCACATAGGCTTTTCATCACTTTTGACCTGTATGATGCTGGGCACAATCTTCTGCAACATCAGTGAGATTTCCCACGAACTTATGGATCGTCTTGACAGATGGACAGCCCCCTTGTTTGTGTTGTTCTTCGTCATAAGCGGTGCGGACCTTGACCTCGGTGTCCTCAAAGACTACAACAACATCATCATCGGTGTGGTGTACATTTTGTTCCGTTGCTTGGGCAAGTACGTGGGCGCATTTGGCAGTGCAAAACTGACAAAATGTCAACCTCAAGTCACCAAATATCTTGGCATAACACTGTTCCCACAAGCAGGTGTGGCACTTGGCATGGCACTGAAATCAACCGCCCTTGGAGAGCAAGGGGCAATGGTGTCCAACATAGTGCTTTTCTCAGTGCTGATTATGGAACTTGTTGGACCCTCTCTTACAAAGATGTCCTTGATGAAGGCAGGGGAAATCGCCCCCGAAGAGAGAGTTTCTCACCGTGGCGCAATCTATCACAACATACATTTCCCCCATATTCACTTGCACACAAACCACTCCCACGAGACAGTGCCCGCAGTTGAAACAGTGGCAGAAAACACAGTTGCTCCCACTGAAAGCGTGTCCGTTGTGGCAGAGAGCCCGTCAACAGCACCCACTGAAATTGCTGTTGAAAGCACCCCTCAACCCTCAAATGACAATCAATAACATACCATAAACGAAAGAAAAGCAAGCCGAAAGGTTTGCTTTTTTTGTTGCAAAATGGCGTAAAAATTGGGCTAACTGCATAGTGTAAACTATGACAAAAAAGAGAAAAGTTGACGTGACAAAGGGGGTTGTGGTTGCCACAATAGTTGCCATTTTGGGGCTGACGATTGCGGTTGGATACTTCCTCGGCGGTGACAAATTGGTTGTTGCACTCTTTGACAAGGAAGCGGACAGAGCATATTATTTCATCACAACGGCAGGGATTGACGACGTCACCATTGCCCACCAAAATGCGGATTTGATACGCTTGAGAGGGGGTGCAGGCTACGTTGATATGAGGGAGGACAACAGCATTGTCCTTGCGGTTTATCCCGACAAAAATTCCGCAGAAAACGTCCTTGCAAAACTTGCTGACAGCAGCCTTATGGTGAGAGAAATCCCTATGAAAGCAGTGAGCGTTTCGCTGAAAGACAAGGGGCTTAAAAGCGCGGTGGACGAGGCTCTCACTTACTTTGATTTGACCTTTGACACCCTATACAATCTGTCCAATTCACTGGCAGACAACGAGGTGACCGTTGACGATGTAAAAACCCAAATCGGTGTTTTATCATCTAAAATTGAAGATATAAAGTCCGTTTTCTATGAAAAAACAAAAAATAGCAGTCTTGATGAAATCACTGAAATCAAGCTGGCTCTTGTCACTGCACTTGCCATAATTGATGGGGTTGAAACTGGCAATACAGCAAAGACGCTCTCCTCACTTAGACGTCAAACGGTACAACTTGTTTACTGCCATCAAGCCCTTGCTTTGACGCTGTCTTGACATCTGTGTTTTACTGCCTGCAAACCTGAAATTAAAATTCTAACCATATTGCTTAATGCTCAAATCTCGCCGTCATATTAGGTGGGATTTTTCTTTTTGTTGTCGGTTGTTTTCATCATTATTTTACAGTTCGTATTTGTCAATGTTTTGCCTAAAACTTGACTATTTTGCTTTTGCAAAATTTGTCAAGAGCAATAAAAACTTATTCTTGATTTATTCTCTATATTAGATTATAATAATATCTATGGCGAACACATCTTTATATCGCAGATATCGTCCCGAAACCTTTGACGACGTCATCGGTCAAGACCATATCGTGCGCACTCTGAAAAATCAAATTGCAACCGACACGGTTGGACATGCCTACCTTTTCACCGGCACTAGGGGAACAGGTAAGACTTCCGTTGCAAGAATTTTTGCCCGTGCCGTAAATTGCGCAACCCCTGTGGACTCATCACCTTGCGGAAAGTGTGACGTGTGTTTGGAGCTTGCTCTCAGTGACAACTTTGACGTCATTGAAATCGACGCAGCATCCAACAACGGCGTTGAGCAAATCCGTGAACTCACTGACAAGGTTGGATTCCCTCCCACCATTGGCAAGTACAAGGTGTACATCATCGACGAAGTTCACATGCTGACAAAGAGCGGATACAACGCATTTTTGAAGACGCTGGAAGAGCCTCCTGCCCATGCAATCTTTATCCTTGCAACAACGGAGGTCCATCAAATCCCTGCGACAATTCTTTCAAGATGCTTGCGTTTTGACTTCCGCCTCGTGCCTGCAAGCCAAATTGCAGAAAGACTGAAATTCATCTTTGACGACAATGGGTTCACCTACGACCGTGAAAGCTTGAATCTTATTGCAAACGCAGGTCAAGGCAGTGTCCGTGATGCACTTTCAATTGCGGATATGTGTGTCAGTTATTCTGGCGGACACGTCACTTACAACTCAGTCCTTGAAGTGCTGGGCGCAAGTGATCCCACAAAGATTGCACACCTTGCAGACGCGGTTGCATCAGGTGACGTTGACACGGCTCTCAATGAGGTTGCCACCATGTGCGAACTTGGAAAGAGCATACCCATCCTTGCCAGCGACCTTTCAGCATTTTTCAGAAACGTCCTTTATATCAAGACTTGCAAAAACGCAAAGCAACTTTTGTCAATCCCCGACACCACTTATGCACTCCTCGTGGATATCGCCAAAAAGTATAGTGTGGTAAAGTGTATGACAATTATGAAGGCAATGAACGCTCTTGAAGGAGAGTTTAGATACAGCACCCAACACCGCATCTTGCTTGAAGCAGCCATAGTCAGTGCAGCCGCAGGCCCTGAAGCCAGTGACAACGCCAAGATAAAGGAACTTGAAGCAAAGGTTGCAATGCTTGAAAAGAAAATCAAGTCAATAGCGCAGTCGGGTTTTAAGCCGACACCTGTCAAATCGGATGCCCGACAGGTGTGGCAACAGGTGGCATCCGAGCTGATGAACAGAGGGCAAAAACTTCTTGCGCTCTCAGTTCTTGAAGCAGACGTATCAAGTGACGACAAGGAGTTTACGGTGGCTCTCTCCTCAGAAGCGACCTATCGCATACTGACGGACAAAGGAAATCGTGACATACTCAACGACGTTTTTTACGCCTTGTCAGACCTGAATATGAACATAAAGCACGTGGCAAAATACGAGGAAGACAAGTCCTTGCCCTACGTGAAATCTATGTTCGGCAACAAAGTGGAAATAAAATAGAGCAACGCTCAAAGGAGATAATATGGGATACGGCGGATTTGGCGGCGGAAATATGCAACAAATCATGAAGCAAGCACAAGCAATGCAAAGAAAACTGCAACAAGCACAAGAACAACTTGCAGAAGAAGAAGTCACCGGCACGGCAGCAGGTGGTATGGTTGAAGTCACTTTGAAGGGCAACAAGACTCCCGTTGCAGTGACCATTGACCCCGAAGCAGTTGATCCCGATGACGTTGAAATGCTTGAAGATATGGTGCTTGCCGCACTCAACGATGCAATGGCACAAGCAGACGAACTTTCAAATGAATTGCTTGGACCTCTTGCCGGCGCAGGTGGAATGTTCTAATGAAATATATCGAGCCCCTTTCAAGACTTATAGCGGCTTTTTCAAAACTGCCGTCAGTGGGTGAAAAGACAGCGGCAAGATATGCCTACGCTGTCCTCAACTCAACGGACGAGGACGTAAAGGAGTTGGCAGAAGCCATTGCCACCCTCAAAGAAAACGTCCACTTTTGCAGTGTTTGTGGCAACTTCACAGAGCATGACGTCTGTGACATTTGCGCCACAAGAAGCCCCAAAACAATATGCGTTGTCAAAGAGCCTCGTGACATAACCGCCCTTGAAAAAGTCAAGGACTTCAAGGGAGTGTATCACGTCCTTCACGGCGTCATTTCTCCTATGGAAAAGATAGGTCCCAACGACATCCGCATCAAGGAACTTCTTGCTCGTCTCACCCCTGACGTAGAGGAAGTTATCCTTGCCACCAACCCCGACGTTGAAGGTGAAGCAACGGCAATGTACATCGCTCGTCTTGTGAAGCCTCTAGGCGTCAAGGTGACAAGAATTGCAAGAGGACTGCCTGAGGGATCAGTCATTGAATACGCTGATGAAAGCACCCTGTCACGTGCCTTGTCAAGCAGAATTGAATTGTAAAAAACGGCAGTTTATTTGGTGAAAATTGCAAGATAAACACCGTATTTTGCAAAAATAACAAAATCAAAGCAAAAAGAAAACGACTTCATTTGAAGCCGTTTTTTTGTTGGATCATTGTGTTTGATTTCCTTAACCGATGACTGAGTTGATGAACTTGTCAAAGGCTTCTTGACCCTTTTCATCACTCTTGAACACGGCGGTGCAATCCAAAATCTTTTCACAAGTTGTGTTGATATAGTCGGTGATGACGTCACCTGCTTTTTCCTCACTGAGGGATGTGCCATAGGTTGCTGTCAGTTGTGCAATCATGCCGAGATGTTTTGAAAGAGGATTGCTGTTTTCAGACAATGCCTTGAAGTCAAGAGGGGTTGCTCCTGTCAAGATATTTTTGATTTCAGTGCACTCTTTTGCAAGACGTCCGGGGAGGATGAAGAGGCCCATTGCCTCGATGATGCCGATGGACTCTTGCTTGATGTTGTGCATATCCGCAGTGGGGTGGAAGATGCCGTGAGGACGAGCCTCGTCTGTGCGGTTGTTGCGAAGGATAAGTATCACTGTGTATTCACCGTCGTTGTTGAGATATGCAATGGGGGTGACGGTGTTGTGTTGAGCGGTTGTTGATGAGATGACCTCAACACTTTCGTCGGTGTAGTTGTCCCAAGCGGAGCGGAATTTTTCAGCAAGGGCAGTCACTTGATTTTTGTTTTTGCCCTCAATGCGGACGATTGAGTTGTACCAGTCAACTATGGACACGTTGCAGTCGGCAAAGTCCTTTGCAAGATAATATTTTCTTGCAGGACGATTGAACACGGGCAATGCCTTGCTTCCGCCTTGATAGTGGTCGTGAGCAAGCACTGAGCCACCTACTATGGGGAGGGGTGCGTTTGAGCCGATGAAGTATTCGGGGAAGAGGTCCACAAAGTCAACCATACGGCGGAAAGATGCACTGGTCAGTTTCATAGGACGATGCTCACGTGAAATTGCGATGACGTGTTCAGGGAAATATTCATAGGGTGAGAATTGCATGAACCAATCTTCGCCGTCAAGTTCAAGAGGGATTATGCGGATATGTTGTCTTGCAGGTTGACCGGCGTTGCCAAAATATCCAATGTTTTCACCACAGAGGACACACTTGGGATATCCTGTTTTTGCATTTTTTGCACGTTCAACTTCTTCTGCGGTCTTTTCGGGTTTTGCAAGGTTGATTGTGACGATGACGTTGCCACGCTCTTTGTTTTCGTGTTCCCACTTGATGTTTTTGTCAAGGTCGGGACGGCGGAGATAGGTGGAGTTTTCTTCAAGTGCTTGAAGCCACTTTGCCGCTTCACGAGAGCCTTTGTGGGCTGCGATGTTGTCAAATCTTTCAACAACGGCCATAGGACGGGGCATAAGCACGCCCATCACTCTGCCTTCAAAGAGGGCGCGATCACTTTCAAGATACATTTTTCTCTTGACTGCAACATCAAAGAGTTCGTCAAGAACTTGATAAAGTTCATATTTGCCAATGTCACCCACGTAGGGCTCGGTGACTGAAAACAGGTTTAGAAGCTCGTTTTCGGCGTAAATCACGTCAAGGTCGGCAAGTTCAAGATGCTTGACTGCGTGGTCAACAAGACGTTTTATATTACGTCTTACAAGTTCTTCGGTTGATTTTCTGGGCATATATCCTCCAAAACGAAAAGCAAAATATATTTTGTGTTGCAAATGGATTTGCTCTGTGGTAAAATAAAATAACGTAGTTATTATATATCCTAAGGAAGAGAATTGCAATGCCTTTTGACAAGATTTTTGAAAGCAACAACTTCAAGACCATCTGCCGTGACCTTTACGGTGAATACAATGATGAAATCGTCAAGACCTATCAAGGTCTTGTGGATATGCACGTGAAGGAACTGGGCTTTGAACCTGAGGAGTTTTATTCCGCTTCTGGCAGAATTGAAATCGTTGGCAATCACACCGACCACAATGCAGGCAAAGTGCTTTGCGCCGCAATCACCGTCGACACACTTAGCGCAGTGTCTCGCCGTGACGATGGCAAGATTATGATCAAATCCCACGGCTATCCTGCAATGAACGTGGACGTCAACGACGTCACCTTCAAAATGAGTGAAGTTGGCACGTCAACCGCCATCATCAAGGGCGTGTTGGACTATTATATTCGCGCAGGCAAAAAGGTGGGCGGATTCAATGCCTACACCACCTCAAACGTGCCTAAGGGAAGCGGTGTTTCATCATCAAGCGCATTTGAACTTTTGATTGCAGAAATCCTCAACGTGCTCTACAACGACGGTCAGCTTGACAAGGTTTTCAAGGCAAAGGCATCACAATACTCCGAGTGTGCTTTCTTTGGCAAACCCTGTGGACTTATGGACCAAAGCGCAATCTCTCTTGGTGGCGTCAACAAGATTGATTTTTATTCATTTGAAAACCCCGAAATCACCGGCGCAGATTGGAAGTTTGACGACCTTGACGTCTACGTCATCGCAACAGGCGGAGACCACTGTGACCTCACTGACGACTACGCTGCAATCCCTGCCGAAATGAAGTCAGTGGCAGAGGTGCTTGGTGGCAAACTTCTCCGTGACGTTGCCCCTGAAAAGTTCTATGAAGAAAAGGCAAATCTTGTTGGAAAAGTAAGCGATAGAGCAATCCTTCGTGCCGAACATTATTATGAAGAAAACCTCCGTGTTGAAAGAGCATTCGATGCCGTCGTCCGTGGTGATGAACAGGCATTTCTTGATGCCGTCAACGAAAGCGGAGAAAGCAGCAGATATAAACTTCAAAACCTCTATTCACCCAAAGGAAAATCACACGCCCTTGAAGATGCTCTTGATAGAGTGGCAGTCATTGACGGCGTTGTGGGCAAGCGCGTTCACGGTGGTGGCTTTGCTGGCACAATCCTTGTATTTGTCAAAAAAGCAAGTTCAAATGATGCAAATGACAAGTTCAAGTCCTTGTTTGGTGAAAACAACGTGTTCAAACTCTCAATTCGCTCAAGTGGCGCAACCAGAGTTTTTTAGGAGATGACTATGACAAATCTTCTTTCAGCAATAGACAGAATAGCATTTAGGATCGGCAGTGTCGAGGTGGCATGGTATGGCATACTCATCGTCCTCGGCATGCTGACAGGTCTCCTCATTGTGCTGTCACAGTGTAAGCGCATCAACCTCAACTTTGACGATGCGATCGAGTTCTTCTTGTGGGTGATTCCCCTTGCAGTTGTCATGGCAAGACTGCTGTACGTTATGGTCCGTCCCGAGGAGTATTTCAACTCCGCCGACTGGAAGGAAAACAGCACTGACGCCTTTGTCAATATGATTGCAATTTGGGATGGTGGCATCACCATCATCGGTGGCATTTTGGGCGGTCTTGTCGGCGTCATTTTGTTTTGGATTCGCAAACGCAAAAAGGCAAACTTCGGTCAAATCGTGGACCTTGTTGTGCCTGCACTTCTCGTTGGACAACTCTTTGGCAGAGTGGGCAACTTCATCAACCAAGAGGCTTTTGGCAAGCCTGCATCAATGCTTGGAATCCCCGAAAAATTCCCCTTCTCGGTGTACATCGACAACCCCAGCGGTGTAGAGCCTGAATATCACGATTTGGTGTATTCAAACACTCCCGGTTGGTTTGCTGCAACCTTCTTCTACGAGATGTGTTGGAATGCAATCGGCGCAGCAATCGCATTTGTGGTGTGGCGCAAAAACAAGAGATACCCAGGCATCCTTGCCTTCTTCTATTTCTTCTGGTATTTCCTTGGCAGAGGACTTCTTGAATACGTCCGCATCGACGCAGTGCCCGTGACACAAATCGCTTGCTTTGTGGTTGTGCCTTTTGCCGTGGTTTTGGCAGGAGTGTTTATCCTTGCTTGCGAAAATCATATGGCATTTAAGAAAATCAACAACGCAATGAAAGACGGCATTTTTGGTGACGTCTATTTCTCAAACTGGGAAGTGAAAAACTATCTTGTTTCAGTAAAAATCATTGAAAAGTGTGGCAAGGTTGCAAGAAAATTCTACGGCATTGACGACACCTTCACCGTTGCCCCCGTTCACTTTGCGCCCTCAAATTGCCCTAAACGTGGACTGGAAGTCCCCGTAAAGAAGGTAGAGGTCGAGGAGACAACACCCGAAAACTTCCAGTCACCCCTTGAAAAATAATCGAAAACACTCTTTGTAGCGGTTTCTGTAAATAACAATTTATACATATTGAGGCGAAATATGGCAAGAAATCTTACAATGCTCACAGACCTTTATCAACTTACAATGATAAACGGCTACTTCAAGTGTGGCACACAAAATCAAAAAGCCGCCTTTGACCTTTTTTATCGTGGGTCAAACGGCTATTCCTACGCAATTGTGGCAGGTCTTGAACAAGCGATTGACTACGTGAAGAACCTGCACTTTGACGACGATGACATTGATTATCTCCGCTCACTGGGTATATTCGGTGAGGAGTTCCTAAATGAACTTAAAAAGTTCCGCTTTACAGGGGATATCAAGGCAGTGCCCGAAGGCACCCTCATTTTCCCCAACGAGCCTATTATGACGGTGATTGCCCCTATGTTTGAGGCGCAGCTCGTTGAAACGGCTCTCCTCAACATAATCAATCACCAAACCCTCATCGCCACAACTGCATCTCGTCTTTGCGAGTGCACCAAAGGTGCAATATCTGAGTTTGGTCTCCGTAGAGCACAAGGCCCTGATGCAGGTTTGTACGGCGCAAGAGCCGCCTATATCGGTGGTTGCCGTTCAACGTCCAACGTCCTTGCAGGTCAAATGTTCGGTATAGAAGTGAAAGGCACTCACTCCCACAGCTGGGTTATGTCTTTCCCCACAGAGTACGACGCATTTGAGGCATACGCCAAGGTCTATCCCGACAGCTGTCTTCTCCTTGTGGACACCTACGACACTTTGAAGAGTGGTGTGCCCAACGCAATAAGAGTTTTCAACAAACTGAAAGCCGGCGGACACAAACCCCTTGGCATCCGTCTTGACAGCGGTGACCTTGCATACCTCAGCCGTCAAGCAAGAAAGATGCTGGACGAAGCAGGTTTCCCCGAAGCAAAGATATTCGTGTCCAACGATATTGATGAAAAGGTGCTCCTTGCCCTTGCTCAACAAGATGCAAAGATTGACGTCTACGGCATAGGCACAAAGCTTATCACCTCTTTCAACAACGCAGCCCTCGGTGGTGTCTACAAGTTGTCCGCAATAGAGGAAGATGGCAAGATGATCCCCAAAATCAAGGTGAGCAACAGCCCCGAAAAGACCACCAACCCCGGACTTAAAAAGACAGTCCGCGTTCTTGTTGACGGTATGGCGGCGGCGGACCTTATTTGCCTCCACGACGACGAGTTTGACACCTCAAAACCCCTCACAGTCTATCACCCTGAGCAAACTTGGAAGAAGACCACTTTTGATAAGTATGAATTGAAGGAACTTATGGTGGACGTGTTCAAGGACGGCAAACTGGTGTACGATATACCTTCTCTCAAGGAAATCGGTGAATACTGCGACAAATCCAAGGGCGAATTCTTCCCCGAATACCGCCGTGTCACCAACACTCAAGAGTACAAGGTGGACTTGTCAGACAATATGTGGAAGTTGAAGCACAAACTCCTTGGCGGAAGATAAGTCAAAAAACGAGTGTATTAGACACAAAACTCCAACAAAAGGCAAAAGTTTTTATTCTCTCTCAGTCATAATTGAGAGAGAATTTTTTTTGGAGTTAATATGAAAAAGCAACTTAAATTCAAGGTGACAAGAAAAGGATACGACATAGCAGAGGTTGACAATTTCCTCAATTTAGAGGCGGACAAAAATGAAAAAATCCACGCCCAACAAAGGGAGAGGATTGTGGAACTAGTAAACGAAATAAGCGACCTAAAACGTCAACTGAAGGAGTATCGTGAAAGAGAAGGGCAAATATCCTCAGCAATCATATCCGCCACCGAAAAGGCAGAGAAGATGACTGCAGACCTAAAATTCCGCTACGCCATGGAGATGGACAGATTGAGCCTGTTTAGGGCAAAGTGGACAGGGGTGTATCAAGAGATGAAAGAGAGGTATGGTTTTCAAGAAGACGCTTTGAACGTTGAAAGTGTGGCAGTGTCCACACGGCTTGAAATTGAAAGGTTTTTGAGTAGAGATTTCTCACTTGCCACGGGCGATGACGTCAGTGAAAGTGAAGAGACTTTCAAAAGTGAAGTGGAGAGGCTATCCCAAGGGGATAGCGCCGTCTGCGACCTGAAAGAAAAACTCTTGGACGCACTGTCAAAAAAAGACGTCGCCTGTAATAAATAGCAATAATTTATTTAAGGTAAAATTATATAATCATACCACAACTCACCGAAGGTGAATACAACTTGCCTGAGGCAAATATAACTGCCGAAGGCAATATCACTCGAAGCAATATAACAAAAAAGCCACTCGGTTGAGTGGCTCTTTTTTATAATCAGTTGCTTATTTTGTCAATGAGATTGAAGTCAGTGTGTAATACACGTCGCCGTCTGCGGTGGGCTCAACAAATTGAACAAGCACGTTAGGAAGATCCCAGCCGTCCACCTTGATGGGCTTTGTTGAGTAGTACAGTTTGTGTGACTTGCCTGCGACTTTGGTTGAGCGAGCAAGAGCCACAACATAGCATTCGGTGGGAGTGTCGCCATAGTTGACTGTCTCCACTGCGGAGCAAGATGCGCTGAGGGATGCAGAGCTTGATTCACCGATTGTGACAGGCACGTTGAATGAGAAACTGAAACCAGTTGTTAGACCATTGACGCCACGAAGGAGTTGATGGATTTCGTTGTTGTCATAGTAGGGTGATGCAAGGGCGATTGAGCCGTCTTTCACCACGCCGTTTTCTGTGCCACTGTAGTTGTATTTGCCGTCTGCGTAAGTGCCACCCAGTTCAAGGGTGACGTTGCCGTCCACGATTTGCTTTTTGTAGCTTGCTCTAGGAATGAGATAACTGCTTCCGCTGATGAGTTGGACGTAGCAAGAGGTGATATATTCTGTTCCGCCGATGGTGAGGTGACCGTTGATGATGATGCCCTTTGACACGTTTTCAAGGTTGACAGTGCCGATGGTGACGTTTTTGTCCTCGTTGTGGATGATTTCAACCACGTATGTGCCAAGGTTGTCGCCGTCAGTGACGGAGTAGGTGTATTTCTCATAAGGACGCCACACGTCTCTCAGTTGACCTTGCACGGTTGCGGTTGAGCAAGCGACGAAGGTGACTGCGACAAGTGCGATGAGAAGGATTGAAACAATGATAAGTGCTGCTTTTTTCATAATGTATGTATTATATATTTATTTTAAGTTTTAGACAAGTGTTTTTCGATTTTCATAGCCGAAATGACGGATTTTTTAATGGATACGGTGGGACAAGCGGAAATTAAATAAATATTTTTTATTAATAAAAAATATTTATTTTCTTTTGCTATTGACAAATGCCCCACCCCTTTTTACAATAAAGGTATGAAAACAATCATCTCAAATTCAACTTTAGGCGCAGTAAAAGGGGTGCTTGAAGACGTCAAAAAACGCCTTCTAGACGGAGAGGACTGCATCATTTTGACCACGGACAGAAACGTGGCAAATATGGAAAGGACGGTCCTGGACACCCTTTCTGGATGCGGGGCAGAATTCAAGGTGAAGGTGGTGTCCTTCACTCGTTTTGCCGTGCAAACCTTGGGTGACAAGGTCAAATCCTGTCTCACTCCCGAAGGGTCGGTTATGCTCCTTGCAGACGTCATTGAAAAAAAGCAAAGTCAGTTTGTCTACTATAGACGCGTCCGCCCCGACAGTTTGGCAGGGGAGGTCTATGCCGCCCTCACCGCACTCCGCAACAGCGGAGTGTCCACATTGGAGTTTAGAGAAAAGTCAAAGAGGTTGCCTTCATCACTGCAACGCAAGGCACAGGACCTTGCTTTAATGCACGAAGGCTATCTTGAAGCACTTTCTGACAAACGTCACGACAGTAGCACCCGCCTTGAGGCTCTAGCGGACCTTCTTGAAGACAGCAACGAAGCGGTCAACTCCGCCCACTTCTACGTTGTTGAAATGCACGACTTCAACACTCCCCAACTGAAAGTTTTGGGGGCAATAGACAAGGGCGCAAAGTCCTTGACGGTTGGTCTTGTCAGCGGATTTGACAACAAAAATAGACGTATATATCCCGACTTCACCATTTCAAAGGTGAAAGCCGTGTCAAAAAACAAGGTGGTGGAGACCGTCTATCTTGACAATCTCACCCCAGTGCAAAAGTCAATCAGCAAAAATCTTTTTGCCTACGAAATGCTCAAAGACAAAGAGATTGTGGACGTAGGCGACTCCCTCAAACTGAAACAAGTCCTCAACCGCCATGACGAGGTACTTTACGTTGCCCTTGACATCGTGAAAAAGGTGCAAGAGGGCAAAAGATTCAAGGACTTTGAGGTGCTGATCAGCAGTGAGTCCTATGCGCCTATTGTCAAAAACGTCTTTGAAAGATACGGCATCAAGCACTTTGTGGACAGAAAGGAACTTTTGTCCGAGCAGACCAAGGCAAAATATATGCTATCTGCCCTCAGCGTTGTCATAAAGAATTTTAGAAATGAAGAAGTCCTTGACTTTGTCAAGAATCCTCTTTTCGCCCTGTCTATGAGCAGTGACGGAAGGGCGGACGACAAGATTTTCCGTTTTGAAAACTACGTCCTTGAATACGGCGTCAACTTTGGCGGATTCCACCGCCCCTTTGAATATGGTGACGAGGACAAGCGCGCAATATGTGAAGAAGTGCGCGCACACCTTATTAAGACTTTGCGCCCTATATCCCTTGACGGACAACGCCCTATGGCAGATTTCACTGCAGGGGTGAGAAAACTCCTTGAAGAAGTGGATGAGGGCTGGCTTGCCCACGTAGAAAAGTTGGCAGAGATAAGTGAGCACTACAAAAAGTGCGCTGAGCAAGTTGACGACAAGCTTCTTGCCATATTTGCCGAAATCGAAACAGTCCTTGAAAGTGGCACGATAGAGAAGTTTGACACCGTCCTTCGCTCAATGTTGAAGACCTTGAAGATAGCCCTTGTGCCCACCTTCCTTGACTCCGTATTTGTTGGAGATATGTCCAGCAAGTTCGTGGGAGAAGGTGACCTTTACGTCATAGGCGCAACCTCAGGCAGTCTTCCTCCCGACACAGACGGAGGTGCAGTCATCACCCCCAAAGATGAGGAACTTTTTGAAGAAGCGGACATCAGCATATACCCAAATCAAAGACAAAAAATCCGTCAAAACCTTTTTGCAATCACTGAGATTTTGTCAAAATACAAAGGTCAAGTGACGGTGTCCTATCCTGTCACCACCCCCGACGGAGAGATGAATCCCTCCTCAATCATAGGTCAATTCAAGGCTATGTTCAAGAGCGGTGGAGCACCTCTTGTGCCCGAGCAAATATCCTTTGACAACCTGCGTGCCTCTATGACTAGAGCGTCATCTCTCGGCCCTATGTTTTCAACAGACAAGGGCGTCAAGCACAGCATACTTTACTATGCAGTGTCTGGTAGAGCCGTCAGCAGTGATATGGACGTTTTCCGCACGGCCTACTCATTTATGACCGACGGTGACAAGGTGGCAGTGGACAAAATCTATGCCGTCCCTGACCGCCTTGAAAACAAACCAAACATCCAAAAGACCAGTATCAGCCGACTGGAACGATACTTTAAGTGCCCGTACAGTTATTTCTTCACCTACACTCTTGGTTTGAAACGTAGAGATGAAGGTGAGCTTAACGGCCTTGACAACGGCACCCTTCTTCACGCAGTCTTTGAAAACTTCTTCAAGGCACTTCGTGACGGAGAGGTCAATCGTGACAACGTTGCCACCATTGCCGAAACCACCTTTGACAATGTGGTGAAGAGTGATGAAAAATTGTCACGACTCAGTGAAAAACCGGACGTTGCTAGACTCCTTGCCAAGCTGAAAAGCGAAGGTGTCAAGACTTGCCGTGACCTTTATGAAATCTCACTGCACTCTAAATTTAAGCCCACCTATCTTGAAGCATCCTTTGACCGTGACGGCACTTTCAAACCTATTGCCCTTGACGTTGACGGAAAAAAGGTTGAGCTGAGAGGCAAGATTGACCGCGTTGACGTCCTTGATGACAACTTCATCATACTTGACTACAAAACTTTCAAGAGTGTCGACCTTAGTGCTGGCGAAATCTATCACGGCGAAAAATTGCAACTATATATCTATGCAATGTCCATAACCCAAAACATTGACAAGAAGATTGCAGGGGTGTTTTATCTTCCCGTTTTCCCCGGATACACAAAGACAGGGCAGGCAAGATACAACTATGTTGGTCAAGTGACGGACAACCAAAACGTCCGCGAGCAAATCTACGGACCTCTTGAAGAGGGTGTCACTTCATACTTTGACCAAGACACCGTACTCCCCGTGCCAAAACAAAAGGCAAAGGAAGGCAACGTGTATCTCAACAACGACGCATTTATGGCAAGGGGCAAATATGCTCTTGACCTTGCCGTCAGTGGAGTGAAGGAGATTGAAGGTGGCTATATCGCACCGCGTCCTATCAGTGGCAGTTGCTTGAAGTGCGACTTCTTGAAGGTGTGCCCCTATCACGACCAAAACCCCCGCACAAAGTATAGTGTCAGCGGTGATATTTTTATGAAATACGACAAAGAGCATTTCTCAGATGAGGCAGAGCAAAATCAAGCAGGAGGTGAAGACAATGGCAACTAAAATGAGTTTGACAAAAGAGCAAAGTCTTGCCGTCACCACAAGAGGCAAGGTTATGGTGTCCGCGTCGGCAGGCTCGGGCAAAACTCACACCATGCTTGAAAGGATAATGCACCTCATTGAAAGTGGTGTCAGTCTCCGCAAAATGCTTATCCTTGTGTACAACGAGGCAAACGCCAGCGAGCTTAGAGAAAAGATAAGACAAAAACTCTTTGAAAAGGTGTGCGAGCAGGTTGGTGAAACTGCGGACAAATATCGCAAACAACTGGACGAAATAGCCTTTTCAACAATATGCACGATTCACGCGTTTTGTCGCAGTGCAATCCGCAAAAACTTTGAGGTGCTAGGCATAAATCCTGACTTTGAAATCCTTGACGAAACCGCCCACTCCGTCTATATGAAGAGGGCCCTTGACCAAGTGTTTGAAGAGTATGCTGAGAAGAAGGACGAGGTATTTTTTGATATGCTCTCCATCTTTGAAGTGACAAGAAGTGAAGAGAATCTCCGCGCCAACGTCATCAAGTTGTACGAGCGTATGGACGTGCAATATGACCTTGATGCTTTTGTCAAGTCGGTGAAGTCCTACTACGAAACTGCCGACCGCTTTGACGACATCATCTTCGGCTCAGCCACCGACACCATGAAAAAAGTGGTGACAGTGATAAATGAAATTTTGCCCACTTTGGTCGCCACAGAGCAACAAGTTTTTGTGGACAGAATGCAAGACATTGACTCACTCTTGACCCTCTTTGAAACTAAAAATGCAAAGGCTATTATTGAAAGAAAGGGTGAGGTTTGGAATGGCAAGCAACTGCGTCCCAAGAGCAAAACCGTAGAAAAGACGTCTATTGCAAGAGCCAAGAGTTGCAACGACACCGCAAAGGCGCTTGTTGACCAAATCGTGGCTTTATACAGCGATATTGAGTTGAAAAACAAGGCTTTTGAGCAAAACAAGGCTTTCGGTGAAAAGTTGCTTGAAGTGACTTTGCGCTTCAAATCCGTCCTTGAAGAGATGAAGGAAAAGGACAGTGTGCTGTCTTTTGGTGACCTTGAACACGGTGCAGTCAAACTCATTGACAACGGCGTTGACATATCCGAGGACTACGACTTTGTGTTTGTTGATGAATATCAAGACGTCAACGGTGCACAGGAATATGTTATATCACACCTTGTCAAGGACGAGGCCTTTATGGTGGGTGACGTGAAACAGAGCATTTATGGTTTCCGTCTGTCAGACCCCGAAATCTTCCTTGCAAGACAAAAGCAATACACCTTGGACAGCGAAAATGGAGAGGGTGTCGCACCCATCTATTTCAACGATAATTTTAGAAGTGACAATCAAGTGTTGCAGTTTGTCAACGGCGTTTTCTCTTATGCAATGACCGAGGGCACTGCTGGTGTCAACTACAAAGATGATGCCAGTTTCAATCAAGTCACTGATCCTGAAAGAAACGAGGGCAGAGTTGAGGTGCACGTCTTCCAAGGCAAGAGCGGAAGTCCGGTGCAAGCCAACAAACTTTATCACCTCTGCGACCACCAAAACCCTGAAAGCACTGAGTCCGCCACTGAGCAAGAGGGCAAGTATATTGCCGACGAAATCAAGCGTCTTATGTCAAGAACACACCTTACAATCAAGGGTGTCAACAGGCCGTTGCAATATGGTGACTTTGCTTTGCTGTTTAGGAAGAGAAACACGGCCTCTGCAACCATAGTCAAACAACTGAAATCAGCGGGCATACCCGTTGACGATGGCACCTTTACAAAAGAGGACGTCCCTGCCGAAACCGAGCTTGTCAATATGCTCCTTGTCATTGACAGCCCAAGACAAGATTACGCCCTTGCAGGATTTATGTTGTCCTATCTTGGTGGCTACACCGAGGACGAACTTTATGAGATTGCCACCTCAAGCCGTGAGGGCGAGCTTTACGACAAAGTCCTTGCCCGCAGTGAAAAGGATGACCGCTTAGGCGAAAAACTGAAAGCAACCCTTGCCACACTCAACCATTACAGAGTGAAGGCCAGTTATCAAAGTGTCCGCGGACTTGTGGATGAACTTGTAGGAGACACGGCCTATGATGCCTATCTATATTCAAAGAGTCAAGCCATGGGCAACTCCTTTGACGGATATCTCAAAACAATCAAAGAGGACGGCAGTTCACTTTCCAAATATCTTAGGGAGTACAAAAGTGACAGTCGTGAAATGAGAGGACGTCCTGAGGGCGGTGACAAAGTCCACGTCAGCACCTTCCACTCCTACAAAGGTCTTGAAACGCCGGTTGTATTCCTCCCCGACGGAAGCAACGCAAGAAAGATGGCAGGGTCAAAGGATTTGAACGTAGACGCCAGCGGTTGCATTGCCATGAGCTATTTTGACCTTGACAAGAGAAGCAAAAATGCAGACACCACCTCAAACCACGCTCTCCAAATCCTTGTGCAGGAAAAGGAATACAAGGAAGAGATGCGCCTTCTTTACGTTGCTCTCACCCGTGCGCAAAAATATATGTATATAACGGGTACCTCAACTGCAAAGGACGACGTGTTCAACGAGGACGGCTTGACAGCAAGCTTTAGTGTTGAGCCTTTTGAAAGAGAAAAGACAATATTCAACTATATCTTCACCGCAAAGAGAAGGGGCACTCTTGACTTTGTGCCATATCTCCACGGCGACAGCGGATACACCCCCACAAATGAAAAGGAAAAACCTTTCTTTGCAATGGGAGGGAAGAAGACTGCCTTTGACGAGGAGCTTGAAAGGGAAATTGAAAAGGCAAGGGGATACGTCTATCCTCATCAAGAGGAAACAACCCTTGCAATGAAATACACCGTCACAGCCCTCAATGCAGACAGTGTCAAGGACCTTGGCGTGTCCTTCCCCGTACACGATGAAAGCGACAACGACAGACGTAATGACGGGGTGGAAATCACCGCCATCGGCACGGCATACCACAGGGTTATGGAGCTGATTGATTTCTCCCTTGACGACCTTGGTGCAGTGACAAAAGCCATAGACCAAATGGTGGCGGACGGACTCCTGAGAGAGGAGCAACGCGCCCTAGTCAAGGACAATGAAATCTTGAAGGCATTGATGAATCCTGTCATAAAGTCGGCGGCGGGAGAGAAGTGCTATCATGAGCAACCCTTCATGATGTACGTGCCTGCCCGTGACGTCATTGACGGCAGTGAAAGTGACGACAAGGTGTTGGTGCAAGGTGTCATCGACCTTTTGGTACGTGGAAAAGAGAACGTTATCATCGATTTCAAATACTCCGCCTTCCGCACGGAAGAATCAAAAGAAAAGTACAAAAAGCAACTTTATCTATACAAAATGGCGTATGAACGTGCGTTTAGGGAAAAAATTGACAAAGTTGTGCTTTTGTCACTGAAAACGGGAGAATCCTTCCAACTCTAAAACCACCTTTTTTTGAAAAAAAAGGTTGATTTTTCCGCTCTATATGTTATAATTTTAATAGTTTATTTAGTTTGGAGCAAAAGAGATGGAAGTTTTACAACAAATCTTTGATGGATTGTCCTCGTTGGCAACAAAATTGCCTGCCATTGACGTGAAGGCAATCTTTATTATCGCTGTCGGTGCAATCGCACTGGTTGGCATCATCGCAGGTCTTACATTCTTGTCATCATCTGCATGCAAAATGAAGCGCGCTTGCCAAGCCATCATCAAGTATCTCGCCAAGGTGGACGAGGTCAATGATGACAACGCAGAGGAGTTCACTTCAACATGTTTCGGCAAGAAAGTGCCCACAGCACTCCGCGACAGTTGGGTGGAATATCTTGGTGTCCGTTTTGGCTATCCCAGTGAAATCATTTCTGAAAGCAGAGTCTTTGACAAGGAAGTGAAGAAGGTCACCAACGTCAGAGCAAACATCTTCATCGCAATTGCTCTCATCGTCACTGGTGTGCTTGCATTCTGGAGTCTGGGCACAGAAACCTTCCAAACCATGGGCACAATCCTTGGCATCGGTCTTATCCTTGCCGCAGTGATTTATCTCATCCTTGCCATCGTTGCTCGCAAAGAGTTTGCAAAGGCACGCGAATCTTTCTATGAAATGCAAGATGAAATTGACGCAAAGGTTGACTTCCATGTCCAAAAGAGTTTTTCAACAGACGCATCACCCCTTGCAGAGATGACCTCACTCATTGATGAAATCATCGCACGCAACACCTCAAAGGTTGTTGAGATGCCCACTGAGGAAGCAGCTGAAGAGCCCAAAGAGGAAGCACCTCAAGAAGAAGTCCCCGAAGAAGTGACTGCAGAGGAAGAGCCTCAAGAAGCACCTCAAGAGGAAGTGGCTGAAGAGCCCGTTGAAGAACTCAGCGAAGAGGTTGAGGAAGAAATCGAAGCCCCCACAGCAACAATGACAATAAACGAGCCTTCTGAAGAAGGCGTTGGCGACTGGGTCGCCGGTCAAGACGAATTCACGGAGGATCAAAATCTTGAATCCTTTGAAGAAGTAAATATAGAGGACGATATCGTTATGTTCGGAAAAAAGAGAAGAGAAAGAGAAGCAGCAGCACAAGCACCCGTTCAAGAAGAAAAGATCTATCTTGAAAGCGAAATTATGGAAGACGACGAGCCCGAAGTTGCTCCCGCACCCGCACCTGCACCCGCAGCAGCACCCGCTCCTGCACCTGCACCTGCACCCGTCGTTGCACCCGCAACCAATCAAGAAATCGTTGAAGAATACGAAGACCTTGATGAGGGTGACGAAGACGTCAAAGCACCTCGTCTTTCAAAGCTTCCTCACCTTGTTGACTACGCATTGACACTCAACATGTCACGTGGCAACAAGATCAAGATGGCACAACTTATGTTCCAAGCATACGCTGTGTTCAAAAACAGCCCTGAAAACAAGCCTCTTGTGATCAACTGCCTTGCAAAGGTCATGAAGAGCTTGATGGAAGACAGAAAGTAATTTCGCCCGAATAGAATATCGGTTTTTTGCAAATACAAGTGCCGTCAGGAGTGGACAAGTTCTCACACCGGACGGTGCTTTGAGTGTCAAAAATATCTCTTTTTTGGTGACAAAATCACCGAGTTTTGAGGAGGATTTTTGGCAGTTTGCAAGGGGAAATTATCCCCAAAATATCCTTTTGAAATATGAAAAACACCGCCAGTTTTGACGGTGTTTTTTGTTGCTTTTTTGATGAAATTTTGTGTGAAATTTTGTGTGATTTTGCCGTGAAAACGAGGTGGATTTTTGGCTTATTTCAGCATCTTCTTTTTGTAGAGAATGATTGCGATTGCAGCGCAGATTATCACTGAAATGCCGATGACAACCCAAAATCCCCAAGGTTGACTTTCAAATGGCACACCTGTGTTCATACCCCAGAAAGAGCCAATCATACTAGGCACTGCCACGATGAGGGTGAGGGAGGTCAAAACCTTCATTGCCACGTTCAAGTTGTTGGAGATGATTGAGGCGTAGGTGTCCATTGTTCCGTTCAAAATGTCGCGGTAGATGTTGGACATTTCAATAGCCTGTCTGTTTTCAATGAGGACGTCTTCCCAGAGGTCTTCGTCTTCTTCAAAGAACTTGACGTATTTGGGCAGTTTGTCAAGGACAACTGTGTTTGAGCGGAGGGAGGTTGAGAAATAGACCAGTGACTTTTCAAGGTCAAGCATTTCGCTGAGTTCACTGTTTCTCATAGCCTTGTCCAGTTGATTTTGGACACGTTGTGATGCGCGGTCGATTTGTTTCAGGTATTGCAGATATTTTTTGGAGATTGCATATTGCAATTGAAGCAAAAATCTTGTGCGTTTGTGGATGTTGAAATCCTTGATGAAGCGTCCGCTCATCAGGTCGTTTATGATGGTTGTTTCGTTTATGCAAACGGTGATGACCGTGTCCTCGGTTGAGATGAAACCGAAGGGCAGGGTGGAATAGGTGTAGTGGTCGCCGTCGTCCTCAGTGATAGGGATGTCGGTGAGGGCGAGGAGGACGTCGTCTTCCTTTTCGATACGTGCTCTTTCTTCTTCGTCAAGAGCGGCTTTTATCATGTCTTCAGGGACGTGGGTTGCTCCTGCCACCAATTCGATTTCCTTGTCGGTGGGGTTGGACATATGCACCCATTTTCCTGAAAAGTCAAAACCCTCGACCACAAGGTCGGGATCCACTGACACGATTGACTTGTTGAGTTTGGTGTAAACTTGAAGCATGATCGGCCTCCTTTGGCAGGTTGATATCGCACCGCCTACGGAAACCGTAAAAGCGTGCGATTAAAGGACGGTGATTTGGCTACTTCGGTAGTCTGAATCCATCTTTTTTGCACCTCAAAAAATTTTCTTGACTTTATTCTAGCAAAAAAAAATCACTTTGCCAACTAAAATTGGTTGCAAAAATACTGCATTTTTGCTAACATAGTTGAGCGTGAGTATATTATATACGCACTTGGTTATTTATATAGAGAGTCAAAACTCACAAAAAGCACTGAAAACTGCGGATTTCCGCGAAAAATAACCGAAAATCAACCGAACAAATAAAAAAAACATAAATGAAAATCTAATTGGAGGATTTCAAATGAAAAAATATTGCTATCTGTTCAGCGAAGGCAATGCATCAATGCGTGAACTCCTCGGCGGTAAAGGCGCAAACCTCGCCGAAATGACACACATCGGTCTTCCCGTCCCTCAAGGTTTCACCATCACAACTGAAGCCTGCACACAATATTATGAAGACGGCAGAAGAATCAACGACGACATCATGGCAGAAATCATGGCAAACGTCGAAAAAATGGAAACCATCAACGGCAAGAAGTTTGGTGACCTTGAAAATCCCCTTCTCGTGTCAGTCCGTTCAGGCGCAAGAGCATCAATGCCTGGCATGATGGACACAATCCTCAACCTTGGTCTCAATGACGAAGTTGTTGAATCAATGATTTCAAGAAACCCTGACCCCAAATTCAGAAGATTCGTCTACGACTCATACAGAAGATTCATCCAAATGTTCTCAGACGTCGTTATGGAAGTGGGCAAGAAGTACTTTGAAGAACTCATTGACGAAATGAAAGAAAGAAAAGGCGTCGTGTCAGACATCGAACTGACCGCAGACGACCTCAAGGAACTTGCAACTGCATTCAAGGCAGAATACAAGGCAAAGATCGGCGAAGATTTCCCCACCGACCCCAAAGTGCAACTTTACGAAGCAATCCGTGCAGTCTTCCGCAGCTGGGACAACCCCCGTGCAAACGTCTATCGTCGTGACAATGACATCCCCTACAGCTGGGGTACAGCAGTCAACGTGATGCCCATGGTCTTTGGCAACCTCAACGACAACTCAGGCACAGGCGTTGCATTCACACGTGATCCCGCCACCGGCGAAAAGAAACTCATGGGCGAATTCCTCGTCAATGCACAAGGTGAAGACGTCGTCGCAGGTGTCCGTACACCTATGCCCATTGCAAAGATGGCAGAAAAGTTCCCCGAAGCATACAAGCAATTCACCGACGTTTGCTCATTCCTTGAAAACCACTATCGCGATATGCAAGATATGGAATTCACAGTTGAAAACGGCAAACTCTATATGCTCCAAACAAGAAACGGCAAGCGTACTGCACAAGCAGCACTCCAAATTGCTTGCGACCTCGTTGACGAAGGCATGAGAACTGAAGAAGAAGCAGTCATGATGATTGAACCTAGAAACCTTGACACACTTCGCCATCCCCAATTCGACGCAAAGGCACTGAAGGCAGCAACCCCCATCGGTAAGGGTCTTGGTGCATCACCCGGTGCAGCATGCGGTCAAATCGTCTTCACAGCAGAGGATGCTGAAAGCTGGAACGCAGCAGGCAAGAAAGTGGTCCTTGTCCGTCTTGAAACCTCACCCGAAGACATCACCGGTATGAAGTCATCACAAGGCATCCTCACCGTCCGCGGTGGTATGACCTCACACGCAGCAGTTGTTGCACGTGGTATGGGAACATGCTGCGTCTCAGGTTGCAGTGAAATCAAAATGGATGAAGAAAACAAGAAGTTCGAACTTGGTGGCAAAGTCTATCATGAAGGCGACGTCATTTCAATCGACGGCTCAACCGGCAATATCTACGGCGAAGCAATCCCCACAGTTGACGCAGCAATCAGTGGCAACTTTGGCAGAATCATGGGTTGGGCAGACAAGTTCCGCAGACTCCAAGTCCGCACCAATGCAGACACTCCCAAGGATGCAAGAAAAGCACGTGAACTGGGCGCAGAAGGCATCGGCCTCTGCAGAACAGAACATATGTTCTTTGAAGCAGACAGAATCCACGCAATGCGTCAAATGATCGTGTCTGACTCAGTTGAAAAGAGAGAAGTTGCACTTGAAAAGCTCCTCCCCATGCAACAATCAGACTTTGAAGGCATCTACGAAGCACTTGAAGGTTGCCCCGTCACCATCCGCTTCTTAGATCCTCCTCTCCACGAATTCGTTCCTACCGCAGAAGACGAAATCGCAGCACTTGCAAAAGATATGGATATGACCGTCGCAGACGTCAAGGCAGTCATCGCAGGCCTCCACGAATTCAACCCCATGATGGGTCACAGAGGTTGCCGTCTTGCAGTCACATATCCTGAAATCGCAGTCATGCAAACAAAGGCAGTCATCGGCGCAGCAATCAACGTCCAAAAGCGTCACCCCGAATGGAATATGGTTCCTGAAATCATGATTCCTCTCGTTGGCGAAATCAAGGAACTCAAGTACGTCAAGGACGTCGTCGTCAAGACCGCAGATGAAACCATCGCAGCAGCAGGCGTTGACATGAAGTATCTTGTGGGCACAATGATTGAAATCCCCAGAGCAGCACTCACCGCAGACGAAATCGCAAAGGAAGCAGAATTCTTCTCATTCGGCACCAACGACCTTACCCAAATGACCTTCGGCTTCAGCCGTGACGATGCAGGCAAGTTCCTCGGCGCATACTACGATAAGAAGATCTACGAAAACGATCCCTTCGCAAGACTTGACCAAACTGGCGTTGGCAAGCTTGTCAAGATGGCAGCAACCCTCGGCAGAGCAACTCGCCCTGACATCCACCTCGGCATCTGTGGCGAACACGGTGGCGATCCCACATCAGTTGAATTCTGCCACGGCGCAGGCCTCGACTACGTCAGCTGTTCACCTTTCCGCGTTCCTATCGCAAGACTTGCAGCAGCACAAGCAGCAATCAAGGATAGAAAGTAAGAAAGTCGCTTGACAATCAAACAACAACAAAAGGCACTCGACCGAGTGCCTTTTTTTGTTTGGGTGGTGTTGACAAGCGGTTAAGTGCGTGGTAAAATTCAATCAGGAGGCAAATATGAACGCGTTTAAGAAACTTTGGCTCAAAATCATTGGAAAAGACAAAAAACAAGAAGAAGAGTGTTGGTATAATAATGCCCACGAAAAGGAAATGCCCAGCTGGGTACCTCCCGTTGAAAATATGGATCCGGGTTCAGCCGGAAACAGACTTGATAGGCAGCAAGTCAATAAAATTTACAAAAGACGCTGAGTTAAGCATTCGAGAATAAGACAAAGCACGTATCATCACCAATATAGCGATATAAGTCGGTGAAATATATTGAATTCAGGCACTCAAACGAGTGCCTTTTTTGTTGCGTTGCTCTTGATTTTCAAGGCTAAAACTTCTTTTTGTTGACTTAAAGTGTGGGTTAGGATAATATATCACTATAAAATGCAGGCGTGTGCGTATGTGTATGCGCGCATACGAGAGGACTATTATGGTTGAAGTTGTGGCAGGGCTCATTTGGAAAGACGGAAAGTTTATGATTTGTCAACGCCCTGAAAACAAGGCAAGAGCACTCCTTTGGGAGTTTGTTGGCGGAAAGGTGGAAAAGGGTGAATCCCGTGAGGACGCCCTTGTCCGTGAGTGCAAAGAGGAGTTGGACGTCACCGTCAAACCCCTTGACGTTTTCTGCACTGTTCACCACGTCTATCCCGACATAACAATACGTCTTGTCCTTTTCAATGCAGAAATAATGTCGGGTGAGCCTAAACTCCTTGAGCACGCCGACCTTAAATGGATAAGTGCAGACGAGATTGACAACTACGAGTTTTGTCCTGCCGACAAAGAAATTTTGGAGAAAATCAAATGCAGTACGGCAAGATAGTCAAAGCACGCTTTTTGGAGCGTCCTAATCGCTTTGTAGCGGTGGTTGACCTAGACGGCAATAAAATCCCCGTCCACGTGAAAAACACAGGCAGATGCAAGGAGTTGCTGGTGGAGGGTGCACCCGTCTATCTTGAGGATCACTCGGGGAGGGGCAGAAAACTTGACTATGACCTTATCGCCGTAGAAAAGGGTAGCCTTCTTGTCAATATGGACAGTCAAGCCCCAAACAAAGTGGTTGGTGAAAGTTTACTAAACGGCACCATCAAACTGACAGGGCTCTCAAAACTTGTCACCGTCAAGGCAGAAAAGACCTATGGGGACTCTCGTTTTGATTTCTACGTTGTGGACGAAGAGGGCAGAGAGGGCTACGTTGAGGTGAAAGGAGTCACCTTAGAAAGTGACGGCATCGCATCTTTCCCCGATGCGCCTACCGAGAGAGGAGTCAAGCACCTTGGTGAACTTGTCAAGGTGAAAGAGAGCGGATTGTATGCAGGCATCGTCTTCGTCATCCAAATGGAAGGTATGAAGGTCTTCACCCCCAATGACACACGTCACAAGGCCTTTGGAGAGGCTTTGCGCAACGCAAAGAGCAAAGGAGTGGAAGTCATAGCCTACGGCTGCAGGGTGACAGAAAACACCCTTACAGCCACTCACGTTGTGCCTGTTGACCTTGATCACTATAATCTTTGATTATAAAAGTATATTTCATCACAACAAAATCAAAAAACAATTAAAAGAGCAAAATAAAACACCCAGCATTTGCTGGGTGTTTTTGTTTTGATTGATTATTCTGCATCGGGGTAAGAGAAGTCTTTTTCGGTTTCGCAGAAGTATGTGTTGAGTGCTTTGTACATGTCTTCATCAAAGATTGAGTGGAGACCAATGTATTCAAGAGTTTCGCCATAACCGATAGTGATTGTCTTGTCGCCGTATTCGTCAACTTCAACGTTTGCGGGATCATCGGTGAAGGTGTAGAGCTTCAAGTATTTTGCTTGTGCGGATTCAAAGCCTTCTGTTTCTGCAACGGTGAGGAGTTCGACGCAGGGGAGAGCGCTCATTGCGTATGAGATATAGTAGCAAGGTGCTTCAATGACAACGTATCTCCAGTATGCACTGTTGAGTTTTCCATAGATGCCATATGATTCCATGATCTCAATAAAGAGTGAATTGTAGTTGGATGAAGAGTACTTCTTGGGTGTTCCATCGGGAGCAGTGTCTGTGTAAACACAGTATTCGAATTCATCAACTGCGGTTGCAAGCATAATGATTGCAAACATATTGTAGAGGTTTTCGTAATACACTTTGCTGTACATTTCGCGGAGAACACTGTTGGGGAGATGATCTTCGATGAAGGAGAGGAAGAGCATTTCGTCACCTTGTGAGTGGGTTTCTGCAAGGTCGTATGACATGCCGATGCCGTTGGTGTATTTGTCTGCATAGTAGTGACCAAATTCGTGAACAAAGGTGAATGCACCACTATATGAGCCGGGTCCGAAGTAGAGGATTGAAGTTTCTTGTGCGCTAATCCAGTAGTTGAATGCACCATCGTACTTGCCAGTGAAGTAGTTGCCGTTCTTGAACAGTTCGTTTGCGTGATAGTAGAAGTCGATGTCTTGTTCGCCTGCGGTGCTGTTCATAACCTTGAAATATTCCTTGACAAGATCTGTTGTCACCTTTGAGTTAAAGATTGAATCGCTCATGAGAGCATTGTAATATTTTCTTGCTTCGGGCAGTTTTGTAAGGCTGATTTTGCTAGCATCGCTATAGCCTGAGTAAATCGCTTCAAAGACATCTTTGAGGTGTGTCTTGACATAGTTTCTCATTTCTGCAACATCTTCAGGGGAGTAATCTCTGTCATAGACATTTGCATATGCGTATTCAGGATAGTTCTTATAACCAGCAAGCACAGCAAGTTGGTTTTGGAGATCCACAAATTCCTTGTAAAGTTTGGGCATGTTGCGATCTTCTGAGGGGTCTTCGATTTCGCGGAATTCAACTTCGATTTCGCTGATACGAGTGTTGATTGCTGCGTATTCTTCACCGCCGTATGTATCTGACATGGTGAGTGCTTGTGCGATATCTTCATCAGTCCAACCACCTTCAATCTTGTCGAAGAAGAATTCACGGAATTGGGTTTCGTAAATCAAACGATAGAGAGAATAGAAATCGCTGACCATATTGATACGGTATTCGCTGACGGTTTCATATGCATCTGTATGTTCATCTTCGTCAACGCAGTAGAACACGTATGCATATTGATATTGTTCGATGACATAGGTCACTTCTTCATAGAATGCATCAAAGAGTTCTTCAAATGCTTGGTTTGCAAGATAATATTCTGTTGTCTTGTCGCCGTCGTAAACGTGAAGTGTGCCATCGTATGCATCTGCTTCTTCCAAAGTAGTGAGGATTGTTTGATAGAGAGCATCGATTTCTGCTTGTCTTGTTTCATCAAATGTATAGACAAACACATCGTCATAGATACGCTCACTGTCAATACGTTCTGCCAAATCACAACCTTCGTTGCTGCATGCTACCATGCCAAAGTAGTCATCATTGTCAAAGGCAAGGTTATGTCCCAATGCAGGGAGAATGTTGTCTTCATAGCTTGCACCACAATAGCAAGTGTAGAGGTCACAACCTCTTTCTTCGCAAGTAGGATCTATGACTTCCATTTTGTAGTCATGGGTGTGGCTGGGATCACTTGTCCATCCTGCATACAGCTTCAATTCACCAGTGAGGGGAGAATTGTCATATTTTGTTGTCGCTGCTTCATCGGTGTACCAACCGTCAAAGATCCAATATTCTCTTGTGGGATCATCGGGGAAGGCTACTGCCTCGCCGAGGGGCAATAGTTTGGATGTTGATTTTCCACCACCTTCATAGTTGGGGTAGAATGTGACTTTTGCGGTCAGTTGATTCCAGCATGCGTAGATGGTGATATCAGCATTGATGGGGGTGTTTTTTGACCAAAGACCAGTACCATCAGGGCTTGTAAACCAACCTCTAAATGTCTTGTATGCGGTGTTGTCCACATTGGGGAGTGTGACTGTGCCACCTGCCGCAACTGTTTGTGTTGTAGGAGTTGATCCGTCTTGCAAGTCAATTGTGACTGTATAGCTTGTAGGTGTGTCAGGAGTGTCATTGTCGCCACAAGCAACACAGGTTGCCATGACCAGCACCAAAAGTACTGCAAGAAGTATCAATGAAAATTTCTTCTTCATGTTGTATCCTCCATATAGATAAAATAAATTGAATAAAACTATTTTATATCCATATAGTCGATTCGTCAACTAAATTGACACACTTTGTCGCATTAAAGTGATGAAGAAATTTTAGGCAAAAATATGCGTTTTTTACTGAAAAACAAGGGATAGAATCCGCAAAAAACCAAAAACCGACAAAATCAAAAAAATGTCTTGAAGAAAAATTAAAAAATTGATCATTGCGCTTGACAGAGTTTGGATAAATTGTTAATATAAGTGAGCAAAGAAAAGGACAACCTTTCACCGCTAGCCAAGCGACACGGTCAACATAAACAAGTATCTCACAAAAGTGTGAGTTTCCAAAGTGTTGAAGGATGTTCGGATTTGCCCCTTCAACATTTTTATTTTTTGGCGTTATTTCGCGATTTGCTTTGTCAGACGCCTTTGCACAAACCCTCACGTACAACAAGTACGCATCGGCCTTGTGAAAAGACATCTTCCTCGCAACTCATCAAAATACCACCAAAAAACCACTGGGATATGGCAGTACTTTCCTCGTCACTCATCCAAATATCCCAAAATAAACTCGCTGTGATAGGGTGGCACACCACATCAAAAGATGTGCAAAACTCAATCGGGGACCTGCCGGCAAAAATTCACTTGTTGAGGACCTGCTCGCAAACATCCATGTTGAAGGAAAGACATTTGTCATTAACATAAAGCCTAAAGGCTTTTGGGGGTATATGAAAGAACTTACAATCAATGAAAGAATTCGTGACAGAGAAGTCCGCTTGATCGGTTCAGACGGCACACAATACGGTGTCATCTCCATCAACGAGGCAAGACAAATTGCAGACGAACAAGGCCTTGACCTTTGCAAGGTTTCACCCGATGGTGTCACTCCTGCAACCTGCAAGTTGATGGACTACGGCAAATATCGTTACGAACAACAAAAGAAAGAAAAGGAAGCCAAAAAGAATCAAAAGGTCATTGAAATCAAGGAAATCCGCCTTTCAGCGACCATTGACACTGGCGACACCACCCGTCTTGCTGCACAAACTGCAAAGTTCCTTGCAGAAGGCAACAAGGTGAAGGCGTCCATCCGTCTTAAAGGTCGTCAACAGGCTCACCCCGAACTGGCAGTTGACATCATCAACGACTATATCGCACTTGTTGGTGACTGCACAGTTGAAAAGAAACCCACTCAGGAAGGCAGAAACATTTTCACAATTCTGGCTCCTGCCAAAAAGTAAATCATTCAAAGGAGTATAAAATTATGCCCAAGCAAAAAACCCACAGCGGAGCAAAGAAGCGTTTTAGAAAGAGCGCAAACGGTCATTACAAGGCAGATCACAGTGGTCACGACCACATTCTCACCAAGAAGACCACAAAGAGAAAGAGAAGTCTGAGAAAGGCCCAATATATGGACCACACCAAAGAAGCAGAACTCAAGAGACTCTTGCCCTACGCATAAGGAGATTGAACTATGAGAATTAAGAGAGCAGTAAACGCAGTCAAAAAGCGCAGAAAGATAATGAAGCAAGCAAAGGGCTTTTACGGTGGAATGCATCGCCTTTACCGTATCGCCAAGCAACAAGTCATCCGCAGTGGATACTATGCATACGTCGGCAGAAAGAACAAGAAGCGTGACTTCAGAAAGCTTTGGATCGCACGTATCAACGCAGGTGCACGTCTCAATGGCATGAGCTATTCAACACTTATGCACGGTCTTAAAGTTGCAGGCATCGACCTCAACCGCAAGGTTCTCAGCGAAATCGCAATTTCAGACCCCGCAGCATTCACAACTCTTTGTGATCAAGCAAAGGCAGCTCTTGCAAAATAATTGAAAATGAAGAGGGCGCAATGGTTTGCGCCCTTTTTTATAAAAATGGAAATCATCACTTCCACGCAAAATCAATACGTGAAGCAAGTGCGCTCACTACGTGAAAAGAAGTTCCGTGACAAGACGGGGCTTTTTGTCGTTGAAGGGGGCAACATTTTCAAGGATATGCCAGAGGGCCTATCCGTTGAATTTATCCTTGCCACCGAAACTCGTATGGATGAAGTGCAAAAACTTCTTGTCTATACGCGCGCACAGGTGTATTATATAAGCGAAAGTGTGATGGAATCTCTTTCAGACACAGTCACCCCTTACGGCATCATCGCAGTGCTGAAAAAGCCCGAAACCCAGTTTTCAATGCCCAAAGGCAACGCCCTTCTTCTTGACGGTGTGTCAGACCCCGGCAATATGGGCACAATAATACGTACAGCGGCCGCCCGTGGCTTTGAAGACGTCTATCTTCTTGACTGTGTCGACGTCTATTCACCAAAAGTGGTCCGTGCAACCCTTGGTGGACTTTTCAAGGTCAGACTCCACGTTGTGGACGAGGCTGAGGCGTTGTCTCTTCTTGACAATCTCAACAGCGCAGTCCTTGACTTTGGCGGTGAAGACCTGACGAAAGCACAAATCCTCACACCTGTCCTTATCGTCACAGGCAGTGAGGCACACGGGGTAAGGGACACAGTCCTCAACCACTCAAAGAGGGTGCTGACTCTTCCTATGATGAACAATATCGAATCACTCAACGCAGCAGTGGCAACCGCTGTTGCAATGTATCAAACCAAAGGAGTATAAATATGAGCGGTCACAGCAAATGGCACAATATTCAACAAAAGAAAGGCAAGAGCGATGCAGCTCGTGCAAATATCTTCACCAAAATCGGTCGTGAAATCGCAGTTGCAGTCAAGCAAGGCGGTCCTGATCCCAACAGCAACTCTAAACTTCGTGATGCAATCGCAAAGGCAAAAGACAACAATCTGCCCAACGACAACATCAACAGAAGCATCAAGAAGGCAAGTGGTGAATTGAACTCAATCAACTACGAAGAAAACACCTACGAAGGCTATGGTGTTGGCGGTGTTGCATTTATCGTTGAAACCCTCACAGACAACAAAAACCGTACCGCAGGTGACGTGAGACACTTGTTTGACAAGTTTGGTGGCGCAATGGGCGTCAGCGGCAGTGTTTCATTTATGTTCAAGCGCAAGGGCGTCATCGCAGTTGCAAAGAGCGACATCGAAGAAGACGACCTCATGATGTACGCACTTGATGCAGGTGCAGAAGACATCCTCACCGAAGACGAAGAAGTCTTCGAAGTGCTCACAGCACCCAGTGACCTCAGTGCAGTCCGCGCAAGCCTTGAAGAATCAGGCGTCAAGATTTTGTCAGCAGCAGTTGATATGATCCCCGACATGGAAGCAACTCCCACCGAGGAACAACAAGCCACACTCCTCAAGATGATTGACAAACTTGAAGAACACGACGACGTCCAAAACGTCTATCACAACGCAATCATCACCATCGAATAATTTTTGGTCTAATATGGAAAGAATTTATTTGGATCATGCCGCCACAACACCTCTGTCAAAAGAGGCGTTTGAGGCAATGTATCCCTACTTTTCAAACACATTTGGCAATGCAAACAGCCAACACGGTTTTGGCAGGGACGGAGCAGCCGCAGTGCTCTCCGCCCGCGAAAGCATTGCATCATCATTGGGCGCAAAACCCAACGAGATTTACTTTACTTCAGGTGGCACAGAGAGTGACAACTGGGCACTGAAAGGCACAGCACTTGCACTTCGTGACAAGGGCAACCACATCATCACCTCAAAGATTGAACACTCTGCAATATACACCACCTGCAAACAACTTGAAAAATACGGCTATGACGTCACCTATCTTGACGTTGACAGCGATGGCTTCGTGTCACCCAGTGACCTTGAAAAGGCAATCACCGACAAGACAATCCTTGTGAGCATTATGTTTGCAAACAACGAAATCGGCACAATTGAGCCTATCAAGGAACTATGTGAAGTTGCCCACGCACACAAGGTGCTTTTCCACACAGACGCAGTGCAAGCAACCGGCGCAGTCCGCTACAACGTAAAGGATTTGGGGGTTGATATGCTGTCATTTTCAGGCCACAAATTCTACGGACCTAAGGGCATCGGCGGTCTGTATATAAGAAGCGGAATCAAGATTGAAAAACTCATCATCGGCGGTGAGCAAGAGCGTACCAACCGCGGTGGCACAACCAACGTGCCTGCAGTGGTAGGCATGGCAAAAGCCCTTGAAATCGCCATTAGAGATCTTGACAAAAACAATGAATACGTGTCCTCACTCCGCAACCGCTTTGTGGAGAAAGTCACAAGCCAAATAGATGAAATCTATTTCAACGGCCCTAAAGCCAAAGATTACGACAAGCGTCTCCCCAACAATGCAAGTTTTTCCTTCCGCTATATTGAGGGTGAAAGCATTTTGTTCTCACTGGACCTTGCAGGCATTTCAGCCTCCTCAGGCTCTGCTTGTTCATCAGGCAGTCTTGAACCCAGCAGAACGTTGTTGTCAATCGGTGTCCCCGTAGGCACAGCCCACGGCACCATAAGATTCTCATTTGGCAAAAACAACACCGTGGAAGAAGTGGATTACGCAGTGGAACAACTTGTGTCAATAGTCAACAGACTGCGCGCAATGTCCCCCCTGTATCGTCCTTCAACCACCACAATGAAGACAATCAAATAGTTTATTCGGAGAAATATATATGTACAACGAAAAAGTTATGCAAGCATTCCAAAATCCGCAAAACGTTGGCGAAGTTGAAAACTACAACGCCATCGGCACAGTAGGCAACGAAACCTGCGGAGATATTATGCAAATCACAATGCTCATTGAAGACGGCATCATCAAGGACGCAAAGTTCAAGACTTTCGGTTGCGCAGCAGCAGTTGCATCAAGCTCAACCGCCACCGCAATGATCATCGGCAAAACCATTGACGAAGCACTGAAAATCAAAAATTCAGACGTCATCGAATCCCTTGAAGGACTTCCTCCTCAAAAGATTCACTGCTCAGTCCTTGCAGAAGAAGCAATCAAACTTGCCATTGAGGACTACTATTCAAAACAAGGCAAATAGCCTGATAGATTGCTGAAAAGCAATAAAGAAACAAAAAGCATAAAGAAAAAGCGTTTGCATCTGCAAACGCTTTTTTATTGCCTTATGTTAATAAACGTAAATTATCACATCGGGTATATAGATGTGCTTGAACGGTGTACACCAATAATTCCTTGCGCTAGGTGAAAAAGCATATTCGGGCTCATCGTATGAAAATATGGACGAATACCACTGGTTTATGTCGGTATAAATTTCTTCACCATCTTCAAACTTAAATTGAAAATCTGTTTCTTCAATTCCAAGCATTGTTGAAACAATGCCATTGTTCACACCAGCATCTCTGAAGAAAAACGCTGTATATGCGTAGTTTTCCTGTGCATTTGAATGTGTAGAATTCAACAATGCCTTGAGGCTGTCGCTTTGCGCGATAAAGGTGATGCGAGCGGTGTCTCCGGGAGAGTATGCGGTGCATATAGCATACAAGGTCAAGTCGCTTTCCACTGGTTGAGATTCATCATATAGGCGCAAACCGTCTGAAGTGTATGATAGTGCGCAAAAGTCTCTGTCAATACCGCAACTTGTATTATATCTTTGAGTGTTCACCAAATGTGCAAGAGTGAACACCTCTCCTTTCACAATTTTGTATGTTTGCCAAATATGGTTGACTCCGTATGTGCATCTCACGCTGACGGTGCAATATTCTGCAGTTGGTGCTTTGTCACAACCGACAGCAAGAAGAGCAGTCCCCACAAGCACAATTATCAGCAATATAACTGCAATTTTATTCTTCATATGCAGGAACCTCCAATTCATATTTTTATGTTAACAATGGTGTCAATGTTGATCTTGAAAAAAGACACTCGCAAAGCGAGTGCCTATTAATAACTTCTCACGAGAGTAACGCTTTCCCAGTCGCCGAGGACCACGATGTTGTCGTAGCGGTACACCATATATCTCTTGGGGAATTGAGTGACGGTTTCCATTTCGCCCTTTTCAATCAATTCCATCATCTCGTCATAGGTGTCTTGATATTGTTTTGCCAACTCCTTGAAACTTTCTTCCAGCTTGTCGGCGGACTCTGTGTCACCCATAAAGTAGATTGCCACTTCCCACACTGCGGAGGGGATTTCACCATACTCCTCGTGGACGGTCATATCCATCTTGTATGCGTAGATGGTTTTCTTCATTTTGAGGCCTGCCATCATAGGGTCGCTTGTGGGGATCATTGAGTGACCGGACATGACGACGTACTCTTCCTTTTCAAGGCGGGAGAGTATGGATTTTTCGGTCATAGTCACCTTCATGCAACCCACAAAGGAAATTGCAATGAGTGCGATGAGCAGGGCGGATATAATTGCGATAACTGTCTTTTTCATAGGTCTATAATACAATTATAGTTGTGTCTTGTCAAGTCCTGCCAAAAATTGCCACTCATTTTCCTATGAAAATGCACACACTATTTTCGGAGGGCTTATGAAAAAGATAATGATAGGAATGCTTGTAGGCATGGTGACCGCAACGGCAATCTGCACCGCAGGCAACACAAGAAGTATCAAACGCACCAAGCGTGCAATCGTCAACAAGATAGAAGACTTGATTGATTAAAAAACAATCTACAAAAAAAGAGAGAGCAACGCTCTCTCTTAATTTTTATATTTATGAAACTTATGTTTGTCATTTGTGGTTTTTGAAATAGACTAAACAGTTGTGTATTTGACGTTAAGGTTGAAGTAGTCGTTTGCCCAGTCGATGAAGTCGATGAGGGAGCTTGACGCCACGCCAAAGCCCATATTTTCAACGTTTTCAGCCACGATTTTGGATTCTACAACACCAACCACAAGACCACTTTTGTTTATCATAGGACCACCGCTGTTGCCTGAGTTTATTGCGCCGTCCGTCATAAGAAAACTGCCTGCGCCCCAACTTGACAGAGTGATATCGGGTTTTGAAATTGTGCCTGAGGTGATGCTGAGGCCGATGCCTTGAGGGTTGCCCACGATTGCAATTTCATCGCCGTAGTTCACGTTGTTTTCAGTTGCGATTGAAAGGCCTGCATCACTGCCGTCAGTGGTGAAGTCGGGTTTTGCCCCTACAAAACGGCATATTGCAAGGTCGGGTTGTGACAGGACGTCAGTTGACACGGTGACGGTTTGAGTTTGGCCGAAAAATCCACCTGAAGAAACATTGTATGTTTCTTTATAGGTGCCGTACGCCACCACTTCAAGGGTGTATGACAGGGCAGGATTCAGGAGTTCAAACACGCAGGAAATGTTTGTGTGCTCGTGCATTTCACGGTCTGCAAGGGCGGTGCCATTGTTGGTTGTCCACACGGTCATGACCACGTGAGCATTGGTGACAAGATAGATGTCACTTCCAACGCCAATGACAAAGCCAGAGGCCGTTGAGGCTGATGAGTCGTGTGCGGTTGATGCGGGTGTGGAGCAGTTGACCACTGCCACGTATTTCATATAGTTGTCCGCCACCACTTCGGTAATTGATGAGTTTATGAGGTCTGCTGCCAGTTGACCTGCCTTATCCTTGACGTCTTCAACGATGTCGGTGTCTTCAAGAGCATCTTTCACTGCCGCCTCATATTGCGCCTTCATATTGCCCGCTATGTTGGCAGAATATTCCTTTGCGATGGTGTTTTTGAGAGATGCTAGCACCACCACGTTTATGAGCACCACAAGGCACATAACCACTGACACAACAATGGCAAAAGTCACTGAAAAGCCTTTCTTTTTAGGGCCTTCGGGGGTGGGAGTGTGATAGACGGGGGTTTTGTTGTCGTTGTTGTCGCTGTCTCTGTCAAAGAAGTTGTCGAAGTCGTCCATAATATCTCCTAAGGGATAATTTTTGTTGTTGAGGGCAGTATAGCCGTCAAAAGTTAAATCTTCATTAAAGATTTGCAGTAAAATTGTACACCAACTGTCACAAAAAACAAGACAATTTTGCTGATTATTCTATGAATATTGCTGATTTTTGCCAGAATAAAGCGGTTATCGTCGCAAATTGAATATTTAAGACATAACCATGAATACGTATATCATTGACAAATAGGGCGTTTTGTATTAAAATTATTACACAAAAATTAAAGGAGAGCTTATGGCAGTATTATTTTGCGATACCGACTGTGAACTTTGGTACACAACGGCAAGAGACCTCGGTCTTAAAGTCATCGGTATGCCGTACACCGTAAACGGCGAAGAAAAATTATACGACCTTGGTGAAAACACTGATTTCGTCGGCTTTTTCAACCAAATGAAAGCAGGTGCAACAGTCACCACCTCCGGCCTCAATTTTGACACTTACTACGAAATCTTCGAGCCTTACTTTGAAAAGGGCGAAGACATACTTTATATTGCTTTCTCATCAAAGATGTCAAACACCTTCGAGCCTATGCAAAAGGCAGTTGACGAGTTGTCATCAAAATATCCTAGCGCATCATTTAGACGCTTCGACACTCTCAACATCTCAATGGGTGCAGGCCTCATGGTCTATATGGCAGCCAAATTCTTCAACGAAAATGGCGGAGACGTGGACAAAACCTACAACTATCTTGACTCAATCCTCAACAATATAGGCATTTACTTTGTTGTTGACGACCTGAAATATCTTGCCCGTGGCGGACGTCTGTCCCCCTCAAAGGCAGCGTTTGGCAATCTTATGCAACTGAAACCTATCCTTCGTGTTGGCGAAAGTGGTGAGATTGACGTCTACTCCAAGCAACAAGGCTCAAAAAAGGCATTGAAGTTTATGGTGGACGAGTTCAAAAAGAAGTACAAGGACATTGACAACGCCCCCATCGTCATCGTTGGCGCAAACAATGACAAGGCAGTTGAAGAAGTCAAGGCACAAGTTGAGGAGTTTGCTCCCGATGCAGAAATCTGGACTCAACCCGTTGGCCCTGTCATCGGCGCACACTGCGGCCCCGGCACTTGTGGCATCATCTTCACCTCAGTTTCAAGATGAGGACAAAGTCAGTTCTTCTTATCGCAATAATTTTGATTTCTATTGTTTCGTTGACTGCGTGCAGTTCAACGGAACAATTTTTTGTATTCGGCACTTTCCTAGATATGACCGTTGAGGGTGTGTCTGGGGGAAAAGTGACAAGAGAAGTCTTCACCTATATGGAGAGCCTTGAAACTTTGCTTTCACCCACCGTAGAGGGCAGTGACCTACACAAAATCAACAACGCAAAGGCAGGGGACAGTGTCAAATGCTCGGCTGAAACCATGGAGCTTTTGTCCATAGTCGAAGTCATCTTTGACCTCAGTGATGGGGCATACGACCCTAGCATTTATCCCCTTGTCAGACTTTGGAATTTCAGTGGTGACAAGTTCAGTCAAATAGAGGGCAAAACTCCTCCCACCGACGAGGACATTGCAACGGCACTTTCCGTTGTGGGTTTTGACAAGGCTTTCACCATAGACCACGTTGCAGGCACAGTCACCAAAAACGTAGGATATGACGGCGCAATGCTTGACTTCGGCGGAGTGGCAAAGGGCTACGCCGTTGACAAAGCGATGGACAATTTTGACGGCAAAGCCCTAGTCAATCTCGGCGGAAACATAGGTGCAAAGGGCAAGGAATACACAATCGGCATAGGCAATCCTCGTGAGAGTGCCACCCCCTATTTTGGCTCCTTTACACTCTCTGCTGGTGAACTGATTTCCACCAGCGGTGACTATGAAAGGTTCTTTACGTACGAGGGCAAACGCTATCATCATATCTTGAGTCCCTCCACAGGAAAGCCCAGTGACAGCGGTCTTATTTCAGTCAGTGTAGTGTGCACAAATGGCGCGGTCGGTGATGCACTGTCCACAGCCATTATGGTGCTTGGCGCAGAAAAAGGAAAGGCACTCATCGCTCGAATAAACGATGAATTTGACCTTAACGTCAAGGCGGTTTTGATATCAACAGACCTCACTTACGAGGTGGTTGGTGACCTTGGTTTTGTCAAGAAATAGGGTGAAAACAAGGCGGAAATAGAGCACGCACAGTAGGGCAACAAAAAAACACTAAACACAAAACAAAGCATTTATACATTGATTTCAGCAACTTAAACCTTTGTTTATGAAAAACAAACTCTTGAAAGACATCTTCAAAAAGGGGGATATACTCCTTGTCCTAGTGCTTGTGGTGGCAGTCATTTTGACCGCGGTTTTTGCAACTCGCACAGCGGACAGTTTTGTTGAAATCTACGTTGACGGAGTGCTTGCTTTTCAACTTGACCTTTTAAAGGACACCACCCTTGACCTCAATACAACCTCATACAAAATTGACCTCATCGTCACGGTGAAATCGGGCAAGGCCTATGTCACTCACAGTGACTGCCCGGACAAGCTGTGTGTGCTCAGTTCCGGTGTGTCCTCTGTTGGCGGACTCATCGTTTGCCTTCCCAACAAGGTTGTTGTCAAGGTGACGCCAAAGGAGGTTGACGCAATATCATGAAACGCAAGACCTTCAAAGAAATAGTCAAAACCAACGGGGCAAAACGTGTGGCGTTATCAGGGGTTATGCTTGCCCTCGCCCTCATCGTATCCCTCATTGAAAATATGATCCCCCCCATTGTGCCTATGCTCCCTTATGCAAAGTTGGGGCTGACCAACGTGGTGCTTCTTGCTTGCTTTATGCTTGTGGGGGTGTGGGAAGGATACGTTGTCCTTCTTCTCAAATGTTTGCTGTCAGCGGTGTATGCAGGCAATATGTCAATGCTTATTTGGTCGTTGCCCTCAGCCCTCGTCGCATACACAATTATGGTGCTATTGTCAAAGACCAAACTCTTTTCAGTGACAGGATTGTCAGTGGTGGGCGGCATGCTTCACAACTTCACTCAAATCGTTGTGGCAACCTTGCTCCTCGGCACGTCAGTGTTTTTCTATCTCCCTTATATGCTCCTTGCAGGGGGTGTTGCAGGCCTTGTGACAGGTGCCATCTGTCACTTTGCAGTCAACGGACTCAAGGACAAGTTTGATTTCAAGGGCAAGAAAAACGTAGCGGAAGAAGAGGAAACGCTTGTAGAAGATGACATAGCAATCCCTCACGAGGAAGAAATTTCTCATAACACAGAAACCCCTTCCATCGAGGAATAATGAATAGCAGAAAAGTGGTGTTGAATTTTTCAAGGATTGATTCAAAGGCAAGCCACCAAAAAAGCTAAAAATAAAAGGAACTGTAAAGTAAAAAAAAGAATAAATCCGCAATAAGTCAAAAATAAAAGGCACTCGGTTGAGTGCCTTTTTTTGTTTCAATGATGTTAAGCAATAATGTTTGCCACAAACATACCTAAATATGAAAAGACGAGGATTGCAATGCAACTGAAGAAGGACAGCACAGTGCAGAGGAAGGACAAGTGTGCAATAGGTTTCACTGCGTTTGCCCCTGCCACTGAAAGGATAGTACCCACAATGCTTGCCCCTATGCCAATCCAACAAAGGAGTTTTTCAGCCTCAAGTAGGGGCTTGCCAAACAATTCTGCAACTCCTGCACCAACTCCCGACAGGAAGAAGGAAAGGAGGACCACAAGCGCAAAAGCAAGGGCAACGAGAGACACCACAAAACCGACGATGAGCACCGCCTTTCTTGCAGTAGGTTGTTTGTAGACTTCACTGCTGTGAGCATAGGTTTTTGTAGCACGCTTTCCCATACCTATATTTTAATACAGTAGAGGAAGGTTGTCAACGCTAAAGTTTTCAGGCAAAAAACTGAAAGTCAAAGTCAAGAACATAGGCGTCAACTTCACCGAAATTTGCACGGAAAAGTCCAAGGGTTGAGGAGGTGTTGACAAGGATTGTGAAACCAACGTTTGAAGAAGAAATTCCCACAATTTCACCTACAATATCAAGGGTTTTTGTCAACAAAATTTCCCCGTCAGTCAAGGTGATTTTGTAAGTGCCGTTTTCAACTGAAACAACCAAAAATCCCTCCCTAGACGGCGTCAGCGCAACCACCTTTTCAAAGGACAATGAGTTAGGCGAGGAAGCCACCAAATCAAGATGACGGCAGTATGATTTTGTCACACCGTCACCCACAAATTGAAGTCCGTCACCATAGGGGAAAAGGAAACCGTCAGTGACGTCCTCAACCGTCTTCACTCCACTGACTTGAAAGGTTGTGTCAAAGGATACGAGGACGGACTCACTCCCCGATTTGCCGTGAAGAATATAGCTTGTGTCAACTGCAGTTCCTGCGGTGACAATTTGCTTAAACGATAGTTTATCTCTTGCAAAAATCAATCTAAACCCTGTGTTTTGCTCAAATAAGTAAATTGAAGTGTTGTCATCATCTCCACACACAAGCACCTGCCCAAGGGGGTTGTCAAACACTTGATGTATGGTTGTGTCAAGGGTTGAAAGGAGAAAAGGATTGCTTTGCAACGTCATATTGTCAAGGACGGTGTGACAGGTCAGTCTGCCGTTTGACAGAGTGAAAAGAAGCACCTTATTCCCCGACAAATACAACTTGCCGTCAGTGAAAGTTGGGAGAGAAATTTGAGCACGAATCTCACCCCCTAACCCTAAAAGATAGAGGTGTCCACCCGATGAATTTTTTGTGAGGAAAAGAGGCCCAACTGCTGTCATTTTGCCGTCCACATAAGTGTCGTCACCAAGTCTCACAACTGCCTCAACCCCTTCGCCTATGACAGCCACGTGAAGTCCACTTTCTCTCAGGTCAAACTCCGTTGAGGTTGATGAAAACACGGCGTATCTTTTCCCGCCGTAGTTGACTAGATTATGTACAGTGTCAACTCCCTCACCACCAAAGTGTGTGACAGTGACGCCGTCAATTTTTTCGGGCTGACGAGGGAGTGTCGTGTAGTATGGCACGTGGACAGGAGTGTCGTCTTCGTCCTTATTGGGATTTTCATCCACGTAGTCATCTGCCGTTGCTTGGTTGTCCACCTTTTTGATATACAGGGCATCGTAGAGGATATAACTGCCCACCGCCACCATTGCTAGGAGTATGATGGCAAGCCATTTTGCTATAGTTTTTTGTTTTTGCATAAGTCACCTCTGCTTATGCTATCACGGATTATTCCCACAATTTTTCCGTTGGTGTCGCAAGTGGGTTTTGTCATAGGCGGAAGGGATAGAGTTTTGTCGATTTCACGGACAAGGCCTTTCAACTCACTTTCATACAGCACTCGACCGCCCAAGGTTTTTGCGTACACGGCATTGTCAAGTTGATCCCCTCTTGACACCCCTTTTGGCAATGGGATAAACAAGGCGCGTTTTTCAAGGGCGCTGAGTTCAGCAACAGCGGTTGCCCCGGCTCTTGATATGACAACGTCACTGACAGCGTAAAGTTCACCCATATTGTCCGCATATTGGATTGGGATATATCTGTCCGTCCGCTTAGGGGGATTGAAAGGGGCTTTGCCGTAGAGGTGAATCACCACGTACTTTTTTGTGAGGATAGGCAGTTTCAACATTAGAGCATCGTTAAGAGGTTTTGCCCCTGAGGAGCCACCCACCACAAGAAGGACTCTGTCTTCAGGCGACAAGTTCAATTTTTTTCTTGCTTCAAGGGGATTGACCTGAAAAAGTTCCCGTCTTACAGGCACGCCCACAAATTCTCCTGCCGTTTTAGGGTTTGAGGTCAGCACTCGCCCGCCCATAACTTTGCCAATTTTGTTTGCAAGCCCAAGTGTCAGGTCGGATTCGTGACAGATGAGGGGGATTTTGCCGTGGGATAGCACCATAGGAAGAGAAGCATAGCCCCCTTTTGCAAAAATAAGGTCGGGTTGAATGGTTTTGAGAAGTTTTCTGCCCTCGGTGACTGAGTGCATCAACACGAAGGGGATTTTCAAGTTGTTCACAAGGCCTTTAAGTGACAATCCTCTCACCAACTTCACTGTGGGCAAGCCGTGATATTCAACACCTAACTCAGCGCAAAGCCGTTTTTCAAGGGTGTCACCTTTGCCACCTACGTAAACCACTTGAAAACCTGCATCCTTTAGGTCGGGTATGAGGGCGATATTTGGATAGACGTGGCCACCTGTGCCACCACCGGTCAAGATAATTTTTTTCATAATGAATATTATGCCCAACAAGCCCAAAAGGTTTCTTCCCTCGGCAATTTTGTCAAAACTGTTTTGTATGTAGGACAATACAGGTGCTTGTCAAAAATATTGCATATTGATTTTTCATCTTACCCGTGATAGAATTTATATATGATATGTTTGGGCGCAGGCCCGTATAGGAGAGATTATGAAAACAGAGAAATTTACAAGCCATGACGGAACAGTGTTGCAATGCTATCTTTGGGCAGACGTGAGAAATCCTAAGGGTGTTGTCCAAATCTCCCACGGTATGGCAGAGCACGCAAGAAGATATGACAACTTTGCTGCCTTCCTCAACAAAAACGGATATATCGTCTTTGCAGACGACCACCGCGCCCACGGTATGACCAGCACCAAGCAAAGCACAAAGGGTGTCAAAGGCTATCACAAAGGGGACATCTATTTTGACACCGTCAAGGACGAAGTGGCAATCACCGCACATTTGAAGGAAAGATTCGGCCTACCCGTTATCTATCTTGGACACAGCTACGGCTCAATGGTTGGTCAACGCTATATTGAAATGAACCCCGCAGTGGATGGAGTTTTGTTGTCAGGCTCAGCAATGATGAAAGGGGCACTGCTCAGTGCAGGTGCAGCGATAAGCAAACTTCAATACAAGATGAAAGGCGGAGAAGTGAGAGCAGACCTTCTTGACAAGATGAGCTTTGGCTCCTACAACGCACCTTTCAAAAAAGAAGGTCCTTTTGCCTGGCTCTCCCGTGACCGCGAGCAAGTGAAGAAGTACGTCTTTGACGAACAATGTGGCTACGTCATGTCAGTGTCCTTCTTCAAGCATTTCTTGAACGGACTGAAAGCAAGTTATAAGGCAGAAAACCTTGCCGCTATCAACAAGGACTTGCCCATTGCAATCTTCTCAGGTGACAAAGACCCCGTTGGTGGCAACGGCAAGTTGGTGACCGCCCTTTACAACCAATACAAAAACCTGGGTGTCAAGGACGTCAGCATCAAACTTTATCCCGATGCTCGTCACGAAATCTTGAACGAAACCAACAACAGCGAGGTGTACGCAGATTTCCTCACCTCCCTTGACAAAATCGTTGGCTGAATAGTTTTGCTGTAAGGCAACCACAATAAAAAAAACCAATGCCCACCGCATAGCGGTGGGTTTTTTGTAAGAAAATTGTAAGAAATATCCACTAAAATTGTAAGAAAGGTTGCCCATAATGGTGTCAAGGAGAAAGATATGAAAACAATTTCACTGACTGGAGCAACCGGAAATATGGGCAAAGAAGCCCTCGTGCAACTTATGGATTCACCTGCCGTCGGCAAGGTGAAAATCCTCGTTTTGCCAAGAAAAAAGGACAAGGCAACCGCCCGCAAATGGCAAAAGACTTATGGTGACAAACTTGAAGTCATTTTGGGTAGTGTATCCTCTCTTGAGGACTGCACTCGTCTTGTTGAGGGTGCGGACTACGTGTTCAATTTGGCAGCAGTCATACCCCCCAAGTCAGACGCATCACCTCACCTTGCCAAATTCTGCAACGTGGACGGCGCAAGAAATATGGTGAAGGCAGTGGAGAGGGCAAACCCAGAGCCTAAATACGTCCATTGTTCGACTGTGGCAGTGTACGGCAACCGCAACTATAAGCACCCTTGGGGCAGAGTGGGCGACCCCCTTCTCCCCAGTGTGTACGATTGCTACGCCTCACAAAAAGTCCTCGGTGAAAGAGCGGTGCTTGACAGCAAAATAAAGACGTGGGCAGTGCTCCGTCAAACGGCAATGCTCCACAACAATATGCTCACCGACAACATGAAAGACGGGCTCATGTTTCACACCTGTTTCAACACTCCTCTTGAATGGGTGACCGCAAGGGATAGTGGACGTCTCATCGTCAAAATCGTTGAAAAAGACGTGGCGGGAGAGTGTGACGTGTTTTGGAAAAAGGTGTGGAATATCGGCGGTGGACACCCCAATCGTCTCACCGGTTTTGACACCTTTGACGAGGGCTTCCGCCTCATCGGTGGCACAGGAGAAGAGTATCTCAAACCCACTTGGCACAGCGTGAGAAATTTCCACGGATTGTGGTTTTATGACAGTGACGGTCTCAACGACGTTTTTGACTTCCAACGTGACACAACTGCGGACTACTGGAATGATATTCTTGCCAGCCACAAATACTACACTCTTGCCAAAATCCTCCCCAAATCACTTATCCGCAGGGTGGCAATTCAAAGACTGCTCATTGATGACAATGCTCCCAGAAAATGGATTTTAAGTGGTCAAAGTGGCAAGGTAAAAGCCTATTTCGGTGCATTTGAGAACGTTTTGTGCTTGCCCGAAAAATGGAGTGAATACCCCCTTCTGTCAAAGGGACAAGTGCCCGGCGGTGACATTGATTACGAGGCACTTCGTGACAGGAGCAAGGTGACGAAGGATATGCTTCTATCCCACGGCTATGATGAGGAAAAAGCAGACAGTGATCTTGACATTGAAGATATGAAAATGGCGGCAGAATTCCGTGGAGGAAAGTGCCTCAGTGACAGTATGGTGAGGGGCGACCTCTACACTCCTCTCACTTGGCAGTGCCACGACGGGCACGTCTTCACCGCATCCCCTTACACCGTCATCAAAGCGGGGCACTGGTGCGACAAGTGCTATCAACTGAACGTGTGGGATTTTGACAGACAATCAAAGCATAACCCCTTCTATGCACAAGTGTGGTATGACACCCACGCAAAGGGTGAGGACACCTACTATTATTTCGACCACAAGTACAAAGCAAAGTACAAAGTTTTGGACTTGAAAGGAGAAAGACAATGAGGTGTGTGATATTCTGTTTTTCAGGCACAGGCAACACTTTGAAAGTGGTTGAGGAATACCGCACTCACTTTGAAGAAAGAGGCGTAGAAGTGGCGGTGAGAAAGGTGACAAACCGCCTTGACAATTTTGGCACTGACGACTTTGATTTGGTTGGCATTGCCTATCCTATACACGGCTTCAACGCTCCTGAGCCCATTATTGACCTAGTGAAGCAACTGCCTGCCAGTGACAAGGATTATTTTGTTGTGAAGACCTCTGGTGAAATGCTGAAACTGAACAATATATCCTCAAACAAAATGGCAAAGATTTTGAAGAAGAAGGGATACACTCAAGTCGGTGAATATCACTACGCAATGCCTTACAATATGATCTTCCGCCACACGGACAATATGGCGTCACTTATGTTTGACACCGCAAAAAGCCTTGTGCCCCTTCACGTAGATGAGATATTAAGTGGCAACGGACAAAAACTTGACAAGGTTTTCCTCGGCTCGTTCATTGCTTGGTTGTTTAGGATAGAGCACAAGTTTATGCCCATCAATGGCAAGCACTTCAAAACAAATGATAGCTGTGTCCACTGCGGACTTTGTGAAAGGGTATGCCCCAAAGGAAATATCCGTTTAGATGGCGGAAAAGTGCAGTTTGGTGATAAGTGTGTTGGTTGTATGGCGTGTGCCTTTGCTTGCCCTAAAAATGCCATAAACACCGCAGTGCTCAACGGCTGGAAAGTCAACGGCAAATATGATTTTTCCGCCACACCGAAGATGCAAGAAGGCGATCACGAAAACTACTGCAAAAAGTCGTATATACGCTATTTTGAAAATGCAGAAATGTTGACCGCCCATAAAGACGATATCTGCAAATAGAAAAATCACTTGCAAGCAAGTGTGGGATAATGTACAATACAATCAGGTGAACTATGAAAAAGATTTTGATTGCAGAAGACAACGTAGAACTCAGCGACATAGCGCGCAACTTTCTTTTGAAGGCAGGATACACTGTTTTTCAAGCCTTTGACGGACAGTCCGCTCTCGATATGGCAAAGGCACTAAGCCCTGACCTGGTGCTCCTTGACATAATGATGCCCAAAGTGGACGGCTTTGAGGTTTGTCAAAGACTTCGTGCCTCAATGAAAATCCCCGTCATCGTCATGAGTGCACAGGCCAGCGAAGAGGACAAAGTGCGCATGTTTGATTTGGGAGCAGACGACTATATCACAAAGCCTTTTTCAATGAAGGAAATGGTGATGAGGGTGTCCGCTCAACTGCGTAGATATTTTGAATATAACACCGCACCCAAATTCAAGGTTCGCAAATACGGCGCGCTCACCGTCAACAGTGACACTTGTGAGGCAAGTGTTGACGGCAAGGTGCTTCCTCTCACCGCAAAGGAATTCAAGATGCTGGACTTTTTCACCCTCAATGAAAACTGCCTCTTTGGCAAACAAAAGATAATTGACGAGGTGTGGGGTGTGGACGAGTATATTGACGAAAACACCGTGGCAGTCACCGTTGCAAGACTTCGCGAAAAACTTGAAAAGGAAGGAGTCAACCACGTGGTCACCGTTTGGGGACTTGGATATAAGTGGCAATATTGATATGAAAAAAGAGAGCAAAAGCATATTGATAGACAAGATAGGTCAACTTGCTGAGGGGAACTATGACACCCCCATTGAAACCAACCTTTCAAGGGAGTATGGTGACATTCTTTGCGCCATTGAGGAGTTGAGGGTGAAACTTCGTGACCTTCGTCAAGTTGGTGTGCAGACAGAGAAAAACGTCAGTGACACCATTGCAAGCGTTGCCCACGACCTCAAGACTCCCATTGCCGTCATATTGGGCTATGCGGAGTGCCTTGAAGAGGGCATTGACGACAAGGACTATCTCTCCCTCATCGTTGAAAAGGCAGGGGAGATGAACGAGCAAGTGTTGTCCATCGTGGAGTCAAACCGCAACAAAGATTATCTTGCGGACTGCTTCGAACTCATCTCTGCAAGGAAGTTTTTTGACTATGAAGTGTCAAAGCATATTCCCCTTGCAAAAAGCAAAAACCTGACTTTAAAGGTCAAAAAAGTGCCAGACATCTCCTTTTTCGGTGACAAGAAGGGTTTGTCGGCAGTTGTGCAGAACCTCATTTCCAACGCCGTGAAATACACCGACGAGGGCGGAAAGATTGTGGTGTCCTTTTCAAGAAAGAGAAAGCACCTCGTCGTCACCGTCCGCGACAACGGACAGGGCATTGACAAAAAGGACTTGCCCAAGATTTTTGACAAATTCTACAAAGGTGACAAGGCAAGGACGGACGGCAAAAGCAACGGACTTGGACTCTACTCTGTGAAGGAAATCATCACCCACCACGGTGGCAAGATTGAGGTGAAATCACGTCTTAATAAGGGCACTGCGATGAGCGTGTATCTCCCTCTTGAAGACAGTGATATCCGTCACGGCTTTGATGAATTCCCCACCATAGCAAAGTTGATCATTTTCCTCTTCACCTATCCCTTCAATCCTTCATTTGTGTACAGAATGTACAAAGCGATTGAAGCAGGGGACAAAAAGAGAGTTGGCGCGTTGTGTTTGGCCTTCCCCGTGATGTACTTGACTTGGCTTTACGATATGGCAACAATCATCGTTGCAAACAAAGTGGTCTAAAACAAACCAATCAAAATCAAGGAACAGAATTTTCTGTTCCTTTTTTTATATTGCAGTTTTTTTGGCAAGTTTTTGATTGACAAACTGAAAACGCTTGATTTTTTCTTTTCAGTTGGAAGAAAAATGAAATTTTCAGGACAAAATTGTCATATTTAGGGCGGTGGAGCACTTGAAATCTACAATATATTGTGCTACAATAGTTGTGTATTTTGTATACCGCGCTTGCACGTGTATACACGATGAGCAAATAAATTTGGCAGGTACGATATGTCAGCAGCAAAAAGCTACAATGCGGAGCAAATCCAAGTCCTCGAAGGTCTTGATGCGGTGCGTAAGCGCCCCGGTATGTACATCGGCACAACAGGGAACAAAGGATTGCACCACATTTTATGGGAAATCATTGACAACAGCGTTGACGAAGTGGCAAACGGCTTCGGCGACACTGTCACAATTCAACTTCTTGACGACTGCGTTGCAAGAGTAAGTGACAACGGCAGAGGTATGCCCGTTGACAAACACCCGAAACTGAAAATCAGCGGTGTTGAAGTCATCTTCACTCAACTGCACGCAGGCGCAAAATTCAACAACGACCAGTATTCATTTTCTGGCGGTCTTCACGGCGTAGGCGCATCAGTGACAAACGCTCTTTCAGAGTGGCTCTACGTTGAGGTTGCCCGTGACGGAAATCTTTATAGAGCGGATTTCCACTCTCCTGAACTTGCGGGCGGCAAGGTGAAGAGCGGTGTTGTCAAAAATCCTTTGACCTTGGTGGGCAAGACCAAAAACCAAGGCAGTCGCGTCACCTTCAAACCTGACGAACGCATTTTCAAAGGTGAAAAGTTCAACTACAACATCATCGCAGATCGTATGAGAGACGTAGCCTATCTCAACCGTGGTATGACCATCGTCCTTGAGGACCTTCGTATGCCCCTTGACGGTGGCACTGAAAAGAAGGACACTTTCTGCTACAAGGGTGGCATTGCGGACTACGTCCAATATCTCAACGAGGGCAAAAACACCCTCTACGACAAGCCTCTCTACGTTGAAGCAAAAGAGAAGAATTTTGAAGTTGCAGTTGCAATCCAACACACTGACGGCTACAGCGAAAATATCTACTCCTACGTCAACTCAATTCCCACCGTAGAGGGTGGCACTCACGAAGTGGGTTTCAAGAGTGCAGTGACAAGAGTTTTCAACGAGTACGCACGAAAGAACAACATCTTGAAAGAGAAGCAATCCAACCTTCTTGGTGAAGACTTCCGTGAAGGTATGGTGGCAGTCATCACCGTCAAGATGCAAAACGTCCAATTTGAAGGACAAACAAAGGGCAAACTTGGCAACCCCGAAGTAAGACAAAAGGTGGAAACTCTTGTTGCAGAGCAACTTGAAGAGCTTCTCCAAATGCGTGGCTACAAGTCCAGCGCAGAAAAGATAATCTCAAAGGCAATGGGGGCAGCCCGCACCCGTGAAGCAGCCAAAAAGGCAAAGGATATTGCCCGTCAACAAAACAAGCTCAACGGCGCAAACCTCATCGGCAAACTGTCCAGTTGCTCGGGCAGAAACTATGAAATCAACGAGCTGTTTATAGTTGAAGGTGATTCTGCAGGTGGCAGTGCAAAGCAAGCAAGAGACCGCTCTTTCCAAGCAATCTTGCCTCTTAGAGGCAAGCCTCTCAACGTTGAGAAAGCACCTCTTGAAAAAATCCTTGCCAACGAAGAGATTTCAACAATAATCAGTGCTCTTGGCACAGGCATCGAGCCCGCCTTTGACATCACAGGACTGAAATATGACAAAGTCATCATCCTTGCAGACGCGGACCAAGACGGCGCACATATAAGAGCACTTCTTCTCACCTTCTTCTTCCGCTATATGCGTAAACTCATCACAGAAGGACACGTGTATATCGGCATGCCTCCTCTATACAAGTTGCAAAAGAAGGACGAAATCCTCTATTGCTACGACGACGAAGCCCTTGAAGAAGGACAAAAGAAGATGGGCAAGACCGCACTCCTTCAACGGTTCAAAGGTCTTGGAGAAATGAACCCCGAGCAACTTTGGGACACCGCTATGGATCCTGCAAAGCGTTCACTGACGAGGGTGACCATAGAGGACGCGGCGGCGGCAGACAGACGCATCACCGTGCTTATGGGTGACGACAGCGCAATAAGAAAGGATTATATCTATCGTCACGCAGACTTCAACAAGATTGACTCCTTCAAAATCAAGGCGGAGGACTAAGATATGGCAAAGAAAAAACAAAAAGAAATCATCTATAACAGTGCCATTTACAACGTGGCGTTTGAAGAGGTCATGCACAACTCAATGTTGCCGTACTCTGAAAACGTCATCCTTGACCGCGCTCTGCCTAGAGTTGAAGACGGATTGAAACCCGTCCAACGCAGGATCTTGTATTCAATGTACGAGATGGGCATCACCCCCGACAAGCCTTACAAGAAATGTGCAAGAATTGTTGGTGACTGCCTTGGCAAATATCACCCCCACGGCGACAGTTCAGTGTACGGCGCGCTCGTCCGTATGGCGCAACCCTTCTCAATGGGTATGAAGCTGGTTGACGGCCACGGAAACTTTGGCTCAGTTGACGGTGACGGGGCGGCGGCTATGCGTTATACCGAAGCACGTATGGCATCACTTGCCCTTGAACTTTTGAGGGACCTTGACAAGGATACCGTGTCTTGGACACCCAACTTTGACGACAGCCTTGAAGAGCCCACAACTCTCCCCGGCAGATTCCCCAACTTGTTGGTCAACGGCGCAAACGGCATTGCAGTCGGTCTTGCCACAAACATCCCCACCCACAATATGGCAGAGAGCATTGACGCAGTGGTTGCAATGATTGACAATCCCTCAATCACCACCGCGGAACTGCTCAAAGTGTTCAAAGGTCCTGATTTCCCCACAGGAGGATTTATCGTGCCAGTTGACAGCCTTGAATCAATTTATGAAACAGGCAAGGGCAGAATCAAGATTCGTTCACGCCTGCACGTAGAAGACGAGGACAACGGCAAGAAGAATATCGTCATCACCGAACTTCCTTATCAAGTCAACAAGGCGGAATTGCTCACCAAAATTGCAGACTTGAGAGAAGCCAACAAGGAATTGCTTTCAGGCATCAGTGACATCGTTGACGAAAGTGACAAGTCGGGTATGCGCGCAGTCATCAAGTTGAAGAAGGACGCACCCGTTGACAAGATTGTGGCTTTCCTCATGAAAAAGTCCAACCTTGAAATCGGCTACTCAGTCAACATCGTTGCAATTGCAGGGGGCAAACCCGAGCAACTTGGTCTCAAAGACATACTGAAATATTACATCGCATATCAAAGAGAAATCATCGTCAAGCGCACCACCTTTGACCTTAAAGCCGCAAAAGCAAGAGCAGAAATCGTCAAAGGCTTGCTCATTGCAATCGCCAACATTGACGAGGTCATCCAAATCATCAAGACCAGTGAAACCACCGCAAAGGCAAAGGCAACACTCCGTGAAAGATTTGACCTCAGTGACGAGCAAGCACAAGCAATCCTTGATATGCGCCTCAAAGCTCTTGCACGTCTTGAAGTTGGCAAGCTGGAAGAAGAACTTGCAAAGCTTGAAAAACTCATTTCAAAACTCAGTGCAATCCTTGCCAGCAAGGCAAAGCAATATGCAGTCATCAAGGATGAGATCCTTGAAATCAAAAAGAACAATCCCTCTCCTCGTCTTTCAGTCATCTTGGGCGCAGACGAAGGTGACAAGGTTGAAATCCCCACCGCAGAGGAGTCTGTGGCATATCGTGAGGGCGTGTTTGTGTTGAACGACGCAGGCACAATCAGATTTATGTCACAAAAGAGTTATTCGTTGGCTCTCAAGGATATGTCCGCTTATGGTGAAAACGAACTCCCCAAACAAGTCCTTCACGTCAACAACAAGGGCGCACTGTACGCCTTCACCTCAAAGGGCAATCTTGTCAAGATTGACGTCACCACTCTCCCCGAAAAGAGATGGAGAGAGAAGGGTGTCACCATCGGCTCACTGAATCCTGAAGTGACCGCAGGTGAATACGTGGTCAAAGCCTTCTTCTTTGGCTCAACTCCAGTTGGCGAATTCCTCTTCTTCACAAAGCAAGGTATGGTCAAGCGCACCGACGTCAACGAATACACAGGTGGCAAGCCCTTTATGAACGCAGTCATTTTGGGCGACAATGACACCCTCCTCAACGTAGAACTTGTTGACGATGAAAAGAACGTCTTTGAAGTGACCGCAGACGGACAATGCTTGCTCTACAATCCTCTTGAAGTACCTCTCCAAGGCAGAAAGGCAGGAGGTGTCAAGGGTGTTAAGTTGAACGAAGGCGACAGCATCGTATTCGGCGGACTCATTGAAGAGGAAGGAGAAGTGGTCATCGTCACCACAACAGGCTACACAAAACGCGTCATATCCTCAACCCTTGAACTGTCTTCAAGATACTTGAAGGGGGTCAAGATTGTTGACCTTGACAAGAGCAAGGTCAAGTACGTAGGCATGGTGAAAGAGCCCTACGACATCGCCATCGTCACCGGCGGAAAGACCTATATTGTCAACACTGAGGACATCCGCATTGACACAAGAACAACCAAAGGCAAACAATTGTACAAAACACCCGTGACCTTAGTCACAAAAGTGAGCGAATAAAAGGACAACATTATGAACAGAATCGGATTTGACAAAGACCTTTATATGCAAAAGCAATCGGAGCATATTCTTGAAAGAATAAGCATGTTTGACAAACTCTATCTTGAATTTGGCGGAAAACTTTTCGACGATTTGCACGCAACAAGAGTTTTGCCCGGCTTTGACAAGGCGGCAAAAATCAAACTGCTCAAAAACTTGAAAGACGAAGCGGAACTCATCATTTGCATAAACGCAAACGACATTGAACGCAACAAAATCCGCGCCGACTACGGCATCACTTACGGCAGTGAAGTGGAACGTATGATTGACAACATTTCCTCAATGGGGATATATATCAACTGCGTTGTCATCACAATGTTCCAAGAGCAACCTGCTGCCCTTGCTTTCAAGTGCAAACTTGAAAACCGTGGCGTAAAGGTCTACGTTCATCGTCCTACAAAGGGCTATCCCAACGACATCGACGTCATAGTTTCAGATGAAGGATACGGCGCAAACCCTTACATTGAAACCACAAGACGCCTCGTTGTGTGCACAGCCCCCGGCCCCGGCAGTGGAAAACTTGCCACTTGTCTTAGCCAACTCTATCACGACCAAAAGAAGGGCATCAAAGGCGGATATGCAAAGTTTGAAACTTTCCCCATTTGGAATTTGCCCTTGACACACCCCGTCAACGTTGCCTACGAGGCAGCAACCGCAGACCTTAAAGACGTCAACAAGATTGACCACTTCCACCTTGAAGCCTATGGCAAGATGGCAGTCAACTACAATCGTGACATTGAGGTGTTCCCCGTGGTGAAGAATATCCTCACCAAAATTTCTGGGGGAGAGTTTGTCTACAACTCACCCACGGATATGGGCGTCAATATGGCAGGATATTGCATCACCGACAACGATGCCTGCGAAGAAGCCTCAAAGCAAGAAGTTCTCCGCAGATACTACAAGGCAAGATGCGACTACAAAAACGGTCAAGGCACAAAGGGCACAATCGAGCGTCTTCGTGTGCTTATGGCCAAACTTCAAGTGTCCGCAAATGACAGAAAGGTCATTGCATCAGCCCTCATCAAAAACCAAATTGCAGACGGAAAGGGCGCAGTGGCAATCGAACTCCCTGACGGACAAATCGTCACAGGCAGAAACACAAAACTTATGTCCGCAGCAGCGGCGGCAGTGTTCAATGCAGTGAAGACAATAGGCAAGATTGACGACGACATCGACCTTATCGCCCCTGTTGTCATCGAGCCTATCATCTCATTGAAGAGTAAGGTCCTTCACGAAAAGCACACCCCTCTTTCACTTGAAGAAGCACTCCTTGCTTTGTCAGTGTGCGCAGCCACCAACCCTCTTGCAGCCAAGGCGGTGAAGAAACTTGAAATGCTTGCAGGCTGTGAGGCCCACTCGTCACATATGCTTTTCAAGGCGGACGAAAACCCTATGCGCAAACTTGGCATGAACCTGACCTGCGAGCCTGAGTTTTTGGACAACAATCTCTTCATCAACTAAAACAAGACTTTTTCCTGCGGAAATGATAGGATTAAGTGGCATTTTGAAAAATAAGTAATCAACGGTAAACCCGAAACATTGTGAGGTAAATATGCAAGTCAAACAAAGAAATGAAATCGACCAAAAGTACAAGTGGCACCTTGAGGACATCTTTGAAAGCAACGATGCTTGGGAAGAAGCATTTTTTGCAACTGAAGAGATGATCCCCAGCATCGCAAAGTTCAACGGCAAACTCAACGATGATGACACAATCCTTGAATGCCTTACTCTCACCACAAAGATTGGTCACGAGTTGTCAAGACTTTATCAATATGCACGTATGCGCCGTGACGAGGATTCTCGTGAAAGCGTCTATCAAGGCATGACCGACAGAGCAGAAATGCTTATGGTCAAGTTCGGCTCATTGTCATCATACATTTCACCTGAACTGACTGAACTTCCCACCGAAAAACTTGAAACCCTGAAAAAGGACAAGAGATTTGCTGATTACGACGTCAGCATTGATGAGCTCATCCGTGACAAGAGCATCACCCTTTCAAAGAAGGAAGAAAAACTCCTCAGCGAAATGCGTTTGTTCAGTGGCAACAGCGGTGAAGTTTTCACAATGTTTGACAATGCAGACGTCAAGTTTGACTCCATTGAAGACGAAGAGGGCAACAAGATTGAAATGAGCCACGGCGTCTATTCAATGATGATGCAAAACCCCAACCAAGAGATGAGAAGAAAGGCATTTGAAAGCATGTTCAACGCCTACAAAAACTACGTCAACACCCTTGCAGTCAACTACGGCGGAAACGTGAAGAAAAACTGGTTCTTTGCAAAGATACGTGGTTTCAACACCGCACTTGACTATTCAATGTACAATGAAAACGTGCCTTCAACTTGCTACAAGAAACTTCTTGAAGCAGTGGACAAGGGCACAGCACCTCTCCACAGATACATCGCTCTCCGCAAGCGTATGCTGGGCATCGACCTCAATATGTACGACTTGCACGTGCCCATCATCAAAGCACAAAACCTTGCTTTGCCTTATGAAGAAGCAGTGGAAACCGTGAAAGAAGCATTGAAGGTTATGGGCAAGGAATACAGCGACATTTTGGCATCTGCATTCAATGACGGCTGGATTGACGTCTATGAAAACAAGGGCAAGAGAAGTGGCGCATACAGCTGGGGTTGCTATGGTGTTCACCCCTTCGTGCTTCTCAACTATCACGAAACGACCCATGATATTTTCACCATCGCCCACGAACTTGGCCACGCATTGCACTCCTACTATTCAAATGCAAACCAATGTGAAGAAAAGGCAGGCTACAAGATTTTCGTTGCAGAAATTGCATCAACCGTCAACGAAGTGCTCCTTCTCAAACACCTTTTGAAGACAGCAACCGGCGAGTTTAGAAAATATCTCCTTTCATATTATCTTGATATGTTCCGCACAACCCTGTTCCGTCAAACGATGTTCTCAGAGTTTGAAGTTGCAGCCCACACAATGGTTGAAAGTGGAGTGCCTGTCACCGCAGACGCACTGTCCAATGCCTACTATGAACTGAACAAGAAGTATTATGGCGAAGCAGTCAATCACAATGACCTTATCCGCTATGAATGGGCAAGAATCCCTCACTTCTACAGAAGTTATTACGTCTACAAGTACGCAACTGGCATCACCACCGCAGTGACCATCGCAAACAACATCCTCACCTATGGTGAAGAATATTTCAACAAATATCGCAAATTCCTCAGCGCAGGCGGATCACTTGCACCTCTTGACATCATCCGTCTTGCCGACGTAGACCTTGAAACTTCCGCACCCTTTGAAAAGGCTATGGAAGAATTTGACAAAACACTCAAAGAACTTGAAGAACTTGTCTAAAATTGCAACAATATTATTGCTCCTTTTGGTGATGCTGGTCAGTGTTGGTTGCAACAAAACCGACACCGTACCTGCCACCTACGGAGTGTACGTCAAGTCAGTCACTGTGGAGGAGGACGTCTGCACAGTCCGTCTTTCCCGTTCGGGAAAGGGAGAGTCCCTTCAAGACTCGGTGATTGCGGTTGAAGAGGTGAGCGGAAACTTTTTTGACACCTACATTTACACCGTGTCCTTTGACGGCGGGGCAACATTTAGTGCCGTCAACAATCTTCTCACCCAAGATGGCACAATCTTGGAGGGGAAGGAATATTCCACTTTGAAAATAGTCTACGACTATGATACAATCTACAAATCAATAAAAAGTGACGGAGTCTACACAAAATCAGGCAGAACTCACACCCACTCTTTTGAGGTGGTGGAAGGACCTTTTCAAGTGACCTTGACAAGGGAAGTGCCCAATCAATCAGTATGGTATGCCGTCGCAATCGGTGGAACGGTGGCCTTGCTTTTGGCAGTTGCCGTCACACTGAAAGTGGTCAGAGGAAAGTATGGCAGAAAAGAAGAAAACTGAAAGAAAAAACCTGCGCGCAATGCCCAACAACGTTGAGGCAGAGCAAAACGTCTTGGGCGCATTGCTCATTGACGACAAAATGGCAGACGTCATTATGCCCACTCTCGCAGAGGAGGACTTTTTCGTAAGTCAAAACCGCATAATCTACGCTGCTATGCGTGAACTTGTTGAGCGCAGTTCCCCCATTGACACCGTGTCAGTGGCAGACAAACTGGAACTTCAAGGCAAACTTGACGAAGTGGGAAGCATTGACTATCTCAATTCCCTTGCAATGGGAGTTGTCAGCAGTGCCAACGCAAAATACTATGCCGACATCATCAAGCGTGACTCTTTGACACGCAAAGTTATCTCTGCAGGCAACGACATTTTGGAATACGCCTACACTTGCGAAGACGGGGCAGATGCCCTTGGCAAAGCAGAGCAACTTGTGTTCAAGATTGCAGAAGAAAAAACTGACAAAGCACTGACCCACGCAAAAGAAGCCCTTGCCACCGCTTTCCAAAACATACAAGACGCACAAGCAGGCAACACCCCTAGCAACCTTATCTTCACAGGGTTCACCAACCTTGACAGAAAGACAAAGGGTTTGAAGCCCGGTGATTTTGTCATCCTCGCCGCTCGTCCCGGTGTTGGTAAAACCGCACTTGCACTGAACATTGCTGTCAACTGCTTGCTGAAAAACAAGACCGTTGCAGTGTTCAATATGGAAATGACTGCACCCGCCCTTGTCAAACGTATGCTGGCATATCTTTCAGGCGTCACCTTTGAAAGTATGGACGTCCGCGGACAACTGAGCGACTCAGACATAGCCAAACTCTACAACGCATACACAACCCTTCTTGGCAAGGAACTTTACATAGACGACTACTCAATGAATCACCCCAGTGATATCCTTTCAAAGTGCCGTAGATTGAAACGTGAAAAAGGCCTTGACCTCGTCATCGTCGACTATCTCCAACTTATGGAAGCGGACAGCAAGGGTAGAGCATCTGAGTCAAGACAAAATGACGTCAGCACAATGTCACGTCAACTGAAAGTCTATGCAAAGGAACTTGGCGTGCCCATCCTTGCACTGTCACAAATGAGCCGTGGCGCAGAAAAGGAAGGCAGAGCACCTCAACTGAGTGACCTTCGTGACTCAGGCGCAATCGAGCAAGATGCTGACGTCGTCATGTTCTTGCACGATCCTAGCAAGGTTGATGAAAATCTTCCTAAGGATGAAATCCTTCTTCTCCTCCGCAAAAACAGAAGCGGTTCAATCGGTGAAATGAAACTCCACTGGGACGGCAACACCACCACCTTCCGTGACATTGATGAAAGCGGTGCAGTGAGAGAGCCTGAAACCCCAGTCATCCAAGGTGACGTCACTCGCCTTGAAGAGGTTGAAACAAATGGCAATCCCATGCCTTTCCAAGAGTTGGCAGGGGACTTTGAAGAAGTTGTCACTGCAGAAGTGTTGCCCTTCGACGACGACGATATGGAATACGTTGACGAAGGCGACGAACTTCCTTTCTAAAATCTAGCACAAATGAAATGAAAAGAGGACAGAGAAATCTGTCCTTTTTATTTTGCTTTCACAAAAGGTTTGTCCTCATACTCCTCACGCGCGCGACATATATTAAAGTATGTTTTTTGACGAGTTGAAATTGAAACTAAATCTTGAAGACGTAGTCCACTTTTCGGTGACAATATTAGGGAGAAATGCCGTTGTCATCGAGGGTGTAAAAAACGTTGTTTTTTCAAATGAAAATCAGCTTAAAGCAAGGGTGAAAAAGTGCGTTGTTTCAGTCAGTGGTGAGAGGCTCAAAATCAAGGAAATAGGTGACGGGAACATCCTCATTTCGGGAGTTATAAACGGGGTGCAATATGAGTGAAAACAGAGTATCTAAACGGACAAAATCCAAATTTGCACAAAAAACCACTGACAGCAAAAAGCCCTTGAAATTTAGGAAAAATGAAGTGGATAGTGTCACTGAAAAACCTCGCAAAATAAGAAAGCGAAACCACGAAAAGGAAGAGAGCAAAACCGTCACCGAAAACAGGGTTGAAACACCAGTTGAGGTGAAAAGGGAAACCCCATCAAAACTCAGCCTTTTGATGAGGAAAATTGAGGACAAACTTGCCCCCTTCGGCACTGATATTCACAGGGTGGAAACCCCCACGTTTTCACGGCTTTTGAACGAACTTTCTCGTGTTGCTCACTTCAAAAAAGTGGAGCACAAAGAGGGTGTTTTGACCTTTTACGCCCCAAGAAAAGAAAGACGCGAAATTATTGCAATAATAAATAACTTATGTTATACTCATACTATTGTAGGCACAAAAGGCTTTCCCTACGCTCTTCTTTCCGTCCTAAAAAGGACGGGGTTGGTGGTTGGGTTGTTTTGTGCTGTATGCACTTTTATCATTTATCCCCACTTTGTTTTCAAGGTGGAATACGGCGGAAATGACAAGAGTGTTTTGGACGTCCTCAACACCTACGGCATTGAGGAAGGGGCACTGATTTTCGGCTTTGACGACAAGGCGGTTGAAAGAGCCTTGTTAGGTCTTGACGGAGTGTCCTTTGCGTCTGTGGAGAAACTTGGCACGCGCGTGTATGTGAGTGTGGTGCGTGAGCTTGCCCGTGACGAGTACGTAGGCGGAGGCGCGCCCCCGACAGCACTGAAAGACGGAGTTGTCACAAGAGTGATTGTCTTTTCAGGCACGGCGGAAGTGCAGGTAGGCGATGAAGTCAACGAGGGGCAGATTCTCATCGGTGACTATTATCTCAAAGGTGAGGAAAAAATCCCTGCCCCTGCCAACGGCTACGTGTATGGCGAGAGAGTGGTGACGGTGTCAAGGTTTTACCCCGACAGAGTTATGACCGAAAGCGGACGGACAAAGACAAAAACCGTCATAGGTCTGTTTCGTGGGAGCAAAACCCCAAAACCGCCATACGAAAACTACACTGTGAAAAAGACGGTGACAAAAAACGACTTTCTCATCCCTTTCACGGTGTACAAGTGGACCTATCACGAAGTGGTGGAAGTGGATTTCATCGCCAGTGATGAAGATCTCAAGCAAATCGCCTACGGCGAAGTGATAGACAAAAACCAATTTGAAAAGGTGAGGTCGTGGCAAGCCCAAGTCGAAAGAGTTGACGGCGGACGGCTTGTGACACTGACCTTGACAGTGGAGGAAAGGCTCAATTGAAGATTTCAAGAGACAAGCATTTTGATGATTATGACACGTTAGTCATGCTTTTTGGCGGACTTGACGGCAACGTAGAGCGCATTGAAGACGCTTTCAACGTCAAGATTTTCACAGGCAGTTCAGTGATGAAAATCACTGGTGAAGAAAAGGACGTCCTTGACGCCATATCTGCAATAGACGCCATAGCAACCCTTTCAAAAAAGGACACCTTGACCACAACCCAAATTTGTATGGTCATTGATATGGTCAAAAGCGGACAAGTGGCTTCTCTGAGTGACCTGATGGGCACTGTGGCAATCACCGCAAAAGGCAAAGTCATACGCCCCAAATCACTTGGACAAAAGGAATACGTTGACGCCATCCGCAAAAACAAGATTGTTTTTGGCATAGGACCTGCCGGCACAGGCAAGACCTATCTTGCAGTGGCCCTTGCAGTGTATGCACTGAAAAACCACGACGTTGAAAGGATAATCCTGACGCGTCCTGCCGTTGAAGCAGGTGAAAAACTTGGCTTCCTCCCCGGTGACCTTGCTGAAAAGGTAGACCCCTATCTTCGCCCCATATACGACGCTCTCCAAGACACGATGGGTGGGGATAGTTATCTCAAAGCCATAGAGCGTGGAAGCATAGAAATCGCCCCCCTCGCTTACATGCGCGGGCGTACGTTGTCCAACAGTTTCATCATCCTTGACGAAGCACAAAACACCACGAGAGAGCAGATGAAGATGTTTTTGACACGTATGGGTGAAGGAAGCAAAATCGTGGTGACTGGGGATATAACACAAATAGACTTGCCTCACCACGTCACAAGCGGTATGAAAGATGCAGTCAGCGTCCTTGAAGGCCTTGACGACATAAAGGTTATCCGCTTTGACCACAGAGACGTTGTCCGTCACGAACTTGTATCTCGCATAATACGCGCCTACGAGAAAGCGGACAAGGAAAGAGAACAAAAGAGAAAGGAAAACACTGAAAACGGGGACAAATAACCCGTGAGAGAAAGTTATGATAGACGATATTAAAGATTTGAGTTTGATTCAAAATCAAAAGCAGTTGAAACGCAGAAGCCTAGGCTCTGCCTTTGGAAAAACCTTCCCCCTGACTTTTATTGCAGCGGAAGGTATGGCGCTTTTTGGCATTATGATAACAGGGGAGTTTCTTGACGCATTCACCGTTGAAAGCGCCTTTGAAACCGCAGGCAGACTTGCAATATATCTCTTTTTGATGATTGCAATGTTCTTTGCAGTGCACTCCTTTGCCCACGAGGAAAAGTTCCTTGCAAGAAACTTCACTCTTGTGACAATCGTTGTGGCGGCAACCTACGTTGTCTGCATGGCCACAGTGCACTATTTCAACAGCTATCTTATGCCCATATCCTTGGTGTCACTGATTCTTTTGGTGCTGACCAATCGCAAGACAAGTCTTATTGCAACCTCTTGCACCGCACTTTTCTTGATGACCTCATTCATATCCACGGATATGCTTGAAAACAACATTGACGTCTATCAAGTCATTGCATCAATAGTGTGCAACTTGGTGGCGGCAATCTGCGTCAACTCACTGGCATCAAGACACTACACCCGCTTGAAATTCTTGATGATGAGTGCCCTTGCAGCCTTTGTTTCAGCCCCTCTCGTTGTCATATCCACAATGGCAATCGGCGACGTGTCAATGGAGATTTTGTTCAACATTGCTTGGTCATACGGCGGAAACCTTGCCGCAGTCATCGTGTCATTGCCGTTCTGTGCAATCTTTGAAGGAATCTTCAACATCGCAGACGACTTCAAATTGAACGAACTGACCGCACTTTCACATCCTCTTTTGAAACGACTTGCCAGTGAAGCCCCCGGCACTTTCAACCACTCACTTGTCGTTGGAAACTTGGCAGAAGCCTGCGCAGAAGCAATCGGTGAAAACCCTCACCTTGCAAGATGCGCCGCATATTATCACGACGTAGGCAAACTGAAAGCCCCCGTGTATTTTTCAGAAAACCAATCAACCTACAACCCCCACGATGAGCTTATCCCCGAAGTCAGTGTCAGTATGATAACTTCACACACTCTCTTTGGTGAAATCCTTGCCAAGCAATATCGTCTGCCCAAGGAAATCATCGCAATTTGCAGAGAGCACCACGGCACAACTCCTGTTGGATATTTCTATCGCAAGGCACTGTCCCTCACCGAAGAAGGTGAACTTCCCACAGTGGACTACACCTATTCAGGCCCTAAACCCCAATCAAAAGTTGGGGCAATCATTATGATTGCAGACACCATCGAGGCGGCTTGCAGATCATATATGCCTGACACCAAAGAGGAATTTGTGGCACGCATCAACAAACTTGTTGATGAAAAGTTGAGCCTCGGTCAATTTGACGAGTGCCCCATCACCATTAAAGACATCAACACCATCAAGGAAACAATCATTGACGTGCTTCCCAGCATCCATCACAGCAGAGTTTCATACGAAAAGAGAAAATGATAAACTTCACCTACGCAAAACTGAAAGAAAAGGCACTTATGAAAAAGGTGGAGAAGGCAGTCTTTGACCACCTTGGACAGGACAACTTTTTCGTCACTGACATAGCCGTTGTGGACGAAGACACCATAAGAGCGTATAATCTTGAAACCCGCGGAGTTGACGGCGTCACCGACGTGCTCAGTTTCCCCTATTTTGAAGGACTGAAACTGCCCAAAAAAAGAGAGGACTTCACCGATGCAGACGGTGTCAGTGGAAAGGTGTGTCTTGGCAGCATTATGATTTGCCGTAAAAGAGCAAAGGAGCAAGCCAAGGAATACGGCCACTCAATGGAAAGAGAAATGGGATTCCTCACCTGCCACGGACTATTGCATCTTTTGGGCTATGACCACGTTATCCCCGAAGATGAAAAGATTATGTTCCCCCTCCAAAACCAAATTATGAACAAAGTTGGCTTGAAAAGGGATTGATGGAATTTGTCTAGACAACTAAACAACACAAAAACAAAACAATTCAAAGCGTAAACAATCAAATCGACATAGCCAACTCACAGAGTTGGAACGGAAAACAGATGAAATCAGGATTTATTTGTATAACAGGTCTTGCAAACGCAGGCAAATCAACACTTATCAATTCACTTGTAGGGGAGAAGGTGGCAATCGTCTCTTGGCGTCCCCAAACCACAAGAAACAAAATTCTCGGCATAGTCAACGGCACGGACGAAAGTGGCGAGGACTATCAAGTTGTATTCATTGACACCCCCGGCATACACAGCGCAAAAAACCATCTTGGTGACTATATGATGAAGTCAGTGGAAGTTGGTCTCAAGGACGTGGACGGAATACTCTACGTTGTTGACACCGCAAAAGGACTTCAAAAAGAGGATTACGAATTCATTGAAAAGCACGCTGATGGCAAACCCCTCATCGTTGTGCTCAACAAGGAAGACGCAGTCACCAAGACCACAATGCTTGACGTCCTTCAAAAACTGACCGCTTTCCCTCAAATCAAGGCGGTTGTGCCCGCATCTGCAAAGAAGGGTGAAAACCTTGAACCTATCATGAACGAACTTCTTGCACTCCTCCCTGAGGGCGTGCAAATGTTCCCCGAAGATATGTTCACAGACAGCAGTATGCGTTTTATGGCGGCGGAAATCATCCGCGAAAAGGGGCTTTATCTCCTTGACAAGGAAATCCCTTACGGCATCGGCGTATATATCAACAAGTTTGAAATGAGAGAGGACAAACCCATCTATGAAATAGATGCAGACATCGTCGTTGAAAAGCAATCTCACAAAGCCATCGTCATCGGCAAGGGCGGAAACACCTTGAAACAAATCGCATCCGCAGCAAGAAAGGACCTTGAAGAAATGACTGGTGAGCAAGTATTCCTCACCCTGTACGTGAAAGCAAAACCCGACTGGCGCAACAGCGACTATCTCATGAGAGAGTTGGGCTACGACATCAAAGATTTGAAAAAATAGTATGGATGCAAAAAAAGTCACCGCAATAGTCACAAGGGCAGTGCCCTATGGTGATACGGATATGATTGTCACCCTCGTGTCAATAGAGGAGGGCAAACTGACCGTTACCGCCAAGGGATGCTTGAAACCCAAGGCAAAACTGCGCTATGCCACCGAGCCTATGAATTTCGGTGAGTATATGCTTGCAGGCAAGCCCGAAAGGTTGGTCCTTGCAGACTGCTCGCAGATTGACAGTTTTTCACCCATAACACTTGACATAGAAAAGTACTATGCTGCCGCCCTTATCCTTGAAGGGTTGCAGAAGTTGTCCCCTGAAAGCCAACCCACCCTCTTTATGCACACCATAGAGGTGTTGAAGGGTATGGCATACGAAGGGAAGAGCGCAGAGGACAGCGTCACCAAGTTTTTGACCTACGCCCTCACCGACAACGGCTACGAAGTGGATTTTTCCACTTGCAATCTATGCAAATGCCTTCTTGACGGAGACGCAGTATTTTCTGAAAAAGACGGCATTGTTTGCCCTCATTGCGCGGACTACACGGGCACGGGCATAGACGCCGTGACACGGGCCTATCTTGCAGGTGAAAACCTTGATATCCCCACCCATCTCAAAAACAACGCCAACATGGTCCTTGCTGACCTTATAGGTCAAGTTCTTGGACTTCGTCTTGGCAAGCACTATTTTACGGAGCTTTTATGAAAAGAACAATCAAGACAGTTGCATTAGTGACGTTGCTTGCATTGAGCAGTGTTTGTTTCTTTGCTTGCAACCCCGACGTGAACGACTACAGCGATTTCACAACCGTGTACGAAAACCACGCCTCAACAGGGGAGTTCATTTCTTACGAAGTGGCAATCGAGTCAATCCCTGCAGGCTGGTCACTTTATTCACCCACAACCACTTCAAGCGAGTACAAAAACTCAAACAGTGGTTACGTCAGTGACCTTGACGCATTTGTGGTGAAAAAGACGTTGGGCTCAAACACCTATCTCAGCATCATCAAGTGTGGCACAACAGAGCTTATGTTCCAAGAAAACTTGGCAATCACCGCCCTTAGAGTGTCAAACGGCCTTATCGTTTTGAAGAGTGCCAACGGTGTTATGTTCGTCACAGACTACAACGGCAAAATCGTTATCCCTCAAGGTGTCATCACTGGCACAAACAACGTGACCATCGACAACACGGTTAAGGTCCTTGACAACGAACTTATTGCAGTCAACCCCAACTACGATAAGAACGCAACTGACAACAAGTCATACACATGCATTTATCGTGTTTCAACAGGCAAAATCGCTTGTCGTGTGAAAAACGCCGGTGCAAGCCTTGCATCACTTCAAGGCTTTGACGGCAACTACGTTGTGTCCACAGGCACAACCGAAGACGGCATTGACGTCAGCCGTATTTTCTCAATCCCTCGTGGTGGTGACGTAGTCAACAACAACGGTACAGAGTATGGCTCTTACTACGACAACGGTGAAGACGACTACTACAACGAAATCACCTATATGGGAGAGGGCAAGTTCTTCATCCACGAGGACTGGACGGTTGAAAAGGAAGAGGACTACACCTACCACTACAACGACGAATACGTCAAGGTCTCACGTTTCATCTACGATGCTACAACCGACAGCAGAAAAGTGTTCACCAGCGACTACTATTTCTTGAACCTTGCCAACCACTATTATGGCAGTGACCGCACAGGCATCGCAACCAAGAATATTTTGAAGGAAGGCTATTATTACGCCACCTACTGCATAACCGTTGAAGGGGACAAGGAAGGATATTATGACCAATTCATCCTTGATGAAAATCTCAACGTCATTTATTCATTGTCAGGCAACTTGGGTGCATCCCGTGACAAGCTTCTTGAAGTTGACGAGGTGTCATACTATGACCTTGCACTCCTCTTTGTTGACGACATCGGCATTGTGCCCCTGCCTTCAACAAGCCTTAGAGTCATTGACAACAAGGGCAATATCCTTTTCACAGTCAACAAAACAGTCACCTCTGCCGCCTACAACAACGGTATGGTCATCGCAACTGCACTCAACTCAAAAGGACAAACAATCTATGCAGTGTACGACTTGACTGGCAAGGAAATCGTGCCTTTCTCAAAGGGTTTCACTGAAATCAATCCTTTCCTTGGCTACTACACCCTTGCAAAACTTGACGGCAAGTCAGTGCTTTTGTCAAAGGACGGCAACGTGGTTGAAAAGATGAGCGACAACGAAACAGTGCCTTTTGCTGACATTGCACAAACCTCATCAAAGAGTGACATCTACAAACTTGGCTCATACATGTTTGCAGAAACAAGAGTCAGTGACGTGACTGGTGAAAACGTCAAATACTACGGTGTCAAAAACTTCTCAACAGACGTAAGTAGCAACGTCATCATCCCTGCAAATATGGTGTCAGGCAGTCTTATGTACGCACCCACCTCAACCCCCGACAAGGTGTTTGTCTTTGCAAAATTCGAGGGCAGTGACAACTTTGTCGTGTACAGACTGATTTAAGAAAAAAAGCGAAAGAAATAGTTTATCTTGCGGAAATTTGCGGATAAACAACCGAATTATGAAAGAAACAAAAATCCTCAACGGCACAAAAGCAATAGAAGAAGGCGCACGGCTCATCCTCAGTGGTGAGCTTGTTGTCTTTCCCACCGAAACCGTATATGGCCTCGGTGCTGACGCCTTCAATGAAAAAGCAGTTGGGGACATTTTCAAGGCAAAGGGCAGACCTCAGGACAATCCTCTCATTGTCCACATCTCCTCCATTGACCAAGTGAAGGACGTGGCAAAAGACGTGCCCGACGCCTTTTACACCATTGCGGAAAAGTTTATGCCCGGCCCTATTTCCGTTGTTTTGAAAAAGGGTGACAAAGTGCCTTACGGGGTCACCGCAGGAGGAGAAACCGTGGCAGTCCGTATGCCCGAAAACAAGGTGGCAAGGGCGCTCATATCCGCCTCAACCCCTCTTGCAGCCCCATCAGCCAACAAGTCAAAGCACGTGTCACCAACAACGGCAGAGCACGTCTACGACGACTTAAAGGGTGAGGTTGCCCTCATCATTGATGACGGCCCTTGCAAAGTGGGCATTGAAAGCACAGTCCTTGACCTTACCACTGATATCCCCACAGTGTTGCGCCCCGGTGCAGTCACCGTTGAAATGCTGGGGGAAGTTTTAGGTGAGGTTGTGGCAAGTGGCAAAGTCATCAAGATTGCCAAGTCCCCCGGGATGAAATACACCCACTATGCACCCAAAGTGAAGACTGTTGTTGCAGTCAGCCCTCAACACGCAGTTGAGGAATATGACAAGTGTGTGAGAGAAGGTGGCAACCCCATTTTGGTGTATCGCAATATCTACAAAGACGTGACAGGTGATAGACGCATAATTGACCTAGGCGTCAGCCCTGAGGACTATGCAAGAAGGATCTATTCCGCACTCCGTGAGGGAGAGCAAATTGCTGATGAAATCATCATAGAAGAGCTTCACGGCGGTGGCATTGAGTATTCTGTTATGAACAGGGTGTATAAATCCGCAGGGGACAAGTTGGTGTAGTATGAAAGTGACTTTCGTATGCGTTGGAAACACTTGTCGCTCACCTCTCCTCAAGGGGCTTTTTTCCCACTATGCTAAAGCACAAGGAGTTGAGTGTGAAGTGGAAAGCGCAGGGCTTTACGTCACAGACGGAAAAATCTCTCCCGAAACTGAAAAGATGCTGTTAGATTGCGGAATTTCAGTGGAAAATCAAAACCCCACCACCTTGAACAAAAACCTCGTTGACAGCAGTGATTTGATTGTTGCAGTAAGCAGTGAAATTGCCGAAAAGATTATGAAACTAGGTTGCGAAAACAAGGTCTATTCCTTGTCAAGCCCCTTGCTCCTCGGCGAAGATATGCTTGACCCTTATCACAAAGGAGAGGAAGCCTACAAGCAGGTTTTTGACCAAGCAGTCCGCGCCCTCCCCAAGGTGATGAGCCTCCTTCAAATGGTCAAATAGAGGAGAGAAACTCTTTGAACAATTTGATGTGGATTTCTTCGTCCAAGATTATCCGCTCAATAAGGTTTTTCACAGAGTCCTGTGACAGGTTGAGTATGGCACGTTCGTAGCCTAAAATGGCGTTTTCCTCAGCCAAAATGTTTTGTCGCAAAAATCGTTTTGGATCTAGGGTGTAGTTGACGTAGCTCCCACTCCAGTAGGCTCTGCCACCAATGACGGGATAACCTCCTAGGGCGGTGATTGCGTTGCCAAGTAGGTCCACGTGCTTCATCTCGGCAATAGACACTCCATTTAGCATTTCCTTCAAGGCTTCGTCTTCTGCCACAAAGTGCTGATAGGTGTAAGTCATGACTGCAGTGATTTCACCTTGCACCCCTCCGTAAACAGGCATAAGGATTTTGCTGTCGTGCAGGTTTTTCTCAACTTGCAAAGTGGGGTAGTGAAGGTCGCTTGAATAGGTTTTCAGGTCCATAAAACACTCCTTTTCAGTGACAAATATATTCTGAGACCACTGAAAGTGTGAAAAATAAAGAAAAATCAATAGAAAATATATATCTTTGCTGTATTTTGCTTGCCAAATCATTTTGACTATGCTAAAATCACATAGATAATTTTTGGAGGTAAAAAAATGCTGAACTCAATTTTCAACACACTTCTTGCAGCATCAGACTTCATCAACAACCCCGGTGGATCAATTGATGCAACAGTAAGAAACAATGTTGTTATGGCATTTATGATATTGATGATGATCGCAGCAATCGCAATGATCGTCGTCGTTTTGATGCAAAAAGGTACAAACGATAACGTGGGAGTCATCACCGGCGTTTCAGACACATACTATGGCAAGAACAAGGAAAAGACCAAGGCTGGCATCTTGAAGAAAGTCACCTTCGCACTCTTTGCTTTCATCATTGTTTGTGCAATCATCTGCTTCGTCGTTGCAACAGTGGCATAATTCAACTGAAACTCAGACGACTCCGACAACTCGGAGTCGTTTTTTTTATCCAAAATCTTGAAAGAGATTGCGAGAGTGCTGTTGTTTTGGTTTGATTGAGTTTTGTTTGCAGACAGCAAATTTTGATAAACATTGAGACGCATTTCAATCCCAGCGCAAAAGACAATAGACGAACGAGAGCAGTTTTTGTCTATTTTAGACAAAAAATCTATTTTGCTTGAAAGAGAGATAAAAGTAATATATAATAAAGTTTATGAAATTGATTGCAGAAAACAGAAAAGCCCGCCACGATTATTTTGTGGAGGACACATATGAGGCCGGCATAGTGCTGGTGGGTTGCGAGGTCAAGTCCATTCGTCAAGGACAGGTCAACCTTCGTGACAGTTTTGCCATAATCAAAAATGGTGAGGTCTTTGCTGTTGGTATGCACATTGCCCCCTATCAAATGGGCAGTTATTTCAATCACGACCCAAGACGCAACAGAAAACTTCTTCTCAACAAGGCGGAGATACGAAAACTCAAAGCCAAAGTAGAGCAAAAGGGCTACACCTTAGTCCCCCTCAAAATCTATTTTAAGGACGCTCTAGTCAAGGTTGAACTTGGTCTTTGCAAGGGCAAGGAAACCCACGACAAACGTGAATCAATCAAGCGTAGAGAAGAAGACAGAAAGATTGACAGAATCAAAAAGGAATACAACGTAAGATAACTTATAGGTGAAATATGAAAAACATTGACACAATTTGCGTGCAAGGTGGCTACACCCCCAAAAACGGTGAGCCTAGACAAATCCCCATCGTCCAAAGCACAACTTTCAAATATGACACCAGCGAGGATATGGGCAAACTCTTTGACCTTGAAGCAAGCGGATATTTTTATACCCGTCTGCAAAATCCCACAAATGACTACGTAGCGGCAAAACTGACCGAAATGGAAGGTGGCACGGCAGGCATGTTGACATCATCAGGTCAAGCAGCCAACTTCTTTGCAGTGTTCAACATTGCCACCAGCGGTGACCACGTTGTGTCTAGTGCAAACATTTACGGTGGCACTTTCAACCTGTTTTCTGTCACCATGAAGAAGATGGGCATTGATTTCACCTTCATCTCACCTGACAGCACCGAGGAAGAAATTGAGGCTGCAATGCGCCCCAACACCAAAGCAGTGTTTGGTGAAACCGTTGCCAACCCCTCACTTGCAGTCCTTGACATCGAGCTTTTTGCAAAGGTAGCACACCGCCACGGAGTGCCTCTCATCATTGACAACACCTTTGCAACACCCGTAAATTGCAGACCTATCGAGTGGGGCGCAGACATCGTCACCCACTCCACAACCAAGTATATTGACGGACACGGAGTGTCCGTTGGTGGTGCAATCATTGACAGTGGCAAGTTTGACTGGATGGCACACGCCGACAAATTCCCCGGTCTTTGCACCCCCGACGACAGTTATCACGGCATCACCTACGCCACCAAGTTTGGTAAGGAAGGTGCTTTCATCACAAAGGCAACCGCCCAACTTATGCGCGACTTCGGTGCAATCCAATCACCTCAACACGCATTTTATATCAACCTTGGCCTTGAAAGCCTCCACGTCCGTATGGCACGTCACGTTGAAAACGGCAAGAGAGTTGCAGAGTTTTTGAAAAATCATCCTCTTGTTGACTGGGTGACCTATCCCGACCTTGAAGGGGACAAATATTATGACCTTGCCAAAAAGTATTGCCCCAACGGCACTTGTGGCGTTGTCAGTTTCGGCGTAAAGGGCGGAAGAAAGGGAGCAGAGCAATTTATGAAGAGCCTGCGCCTTATCGCCATTGAAACCCACGTGGCAGATGCAAGAAGTTGCTGTCTGCACCCCGCCAATGCAACCCATCGTCAAATGACAGATGACGAACTTGTTGCCGCAGGCATCACCCCCGACCTTGTCCGTCTCAGTTGCGGACTTGAAAGTGCAGATGACCTCATCGCAGACCTTAGTCAAGCCCTTGACACAGTGAGATAATTATGCCCATTATTATTCCAAAAGAGTTGCCTGCCTACAAGGTGTTGGCAAAAGAAAAAATCTTCGTTATGGACAGCGACAGGGCAGGCAAGCAGGACATCCGTCCCATTGAAATTGCCATAGTCAACTTGATGCCCACAAAGGAAGTGACCGAGGCGCAAATCGTGCGTCTTCTTTCCAACAGTCCTTTGCAGATCAACATCACTCTTATCAAGACCGCAAGCTACACAAGCACCCACGCGTCAACCGACCATATGGGCAAATTCTATTGCACCATTGAGGAAGCCAAAAAGAAGAAGTTTGACGGCATGATAGTGACGGGCGCACCCGTTGAAAACATCCCCTTTGAAGAGGTCAAATATTGGAACGAATTGACTGATATCATGGACTTTGCTGAAACCAATGTCACCAGCACCATATATATCTGTTGGGGAGCACAAGCGGCACTTTATTATCAATATGGCATCAATAAACACCCTCTTCCTGAAAAATTGTTTGGTGTTTTTGAAACGAAAGCGGTTGTTGAAAACGATATGCTTCTTAAAGGCATGAACGACACTTTCAACATACCTCACTCCCGCCACACCGCCATTGATGAAAAGGCTGTGTATGAGTGCAAGGATTTGAAGGTTTTGGCAGTCAGTGACAAGGCAGGCATTTGCATTTTGAAACGTCACAACAACAGAAGTTTCTATTTCACTGGCCACGCCGAATATGACCGCGAAACCCTCCTGACCGAGTACGAGAGAGACCTTGCAAAAGGTGAGCCTATCAAAGCCCCTGAAAACTATTTTGTTGACGAAGAGAAGAAAGAAATCAAGATGACTTGGCGTTCAACCGCAAATCTTCTTTTCTACAACTGGCTCAACTATTATGTGTATCAGATTACGCCATTTGACATTAGTCAAATTCAAAAATAAAAACGCGCTAAATCGCGAATAACATCAAAAAAGACACTCAATCGAGTGCCTTTTTTGTTTCATTTTTCATTTTTTATTCTTTTTCATTCTTCATTTCCATCAGGGAAGGGGCATGCTCCTTCACAGTCAACACCACAGGTGCAGACGGGTTCAAGTTCTTCGCCGACAGGTGCTTCTTCGATTGTTTCTTCAACCACTTCTTCTGCGGTTTCTGTTGCGGCTGCCATTTCTTCTGCGGTTTCTGCTTCTGCTTGTTGCTCGGCGAGTTTTTCTTCCATCTTACGTTTGCGGAGTTTGTCTGCGTCAATCATGACAAACACAATAGGAATGATTGCAAGCACTGCGATGATTGCCGCTGCAAGGAAGATTTCAAAGGGAGGCATATAGTCCACTGATTGATCGTCCATCTTCATAAGGTTGATGATCATTGTTATGAGAGGACCGATGAGCATGGGGAGAAGAACTGTAAAGCACATTCTTACACCTTGGAATCTGCCTTCGCCACCCTTGGGGATATAGTCTTGGAAGGTTGACATCAAAGCACCACCGCCTGCAAGCAGTGCGCCAAGCATAAAGGTGCCTGCCACCACAAGGACGTAAACGTAGACGTTTTGAGGCATAAACTTCATAAGGTAGATGACGATTGTTGCTGTGATGACCACAAGGACAAGGGGGAGATAGAAGAACTTTCTGCCGTATTTGTCATAAAGGATGCCTGTCACAGCGGTGAGGACACCAGCAAGCACGATGACGATTGCAAGGGGGATGATGAAGTCCTTGACGCCAAGGGTGTTGGTGATGAAGTTGATGAGGTATGAGAAGAAGGTTTGTTGTGAGATGCCAAGGATACAACTTGCGGTGAGGCAGACGTAGAGCATCTTATTGTTTTTTATGACGGAAGGACGGAATCCGTAGAAGGTTTCCTTCCAGTAGTTGGGGTTGCTGTTTTTGATAATGGTGGGGCTATCCTTCATTGTGAAGATTGCCACAATACCAGCCACAATAGGCAGCACACCGAGGACGATGAAGAATGCCACTGTGTTGCCTGCGTCATAGGTGAGCATACCAAGGACAAACACGATGACGAAAGCAAGGATAGAGAAGATTGACATGACGCTGTTGACCTTACCGCGGTTGGTTGTGTCGGTGACGTCAGTGATCCAAGTGTTGAATGCGGCATCGTTGGCGGTTGAGCCAAAGAAGGTCATGATGCAGTCGAAGATGACGAGGAATGCTGCAACAATGCCCAAGGTGTTGGCGGTAGGGGACATAGGGATTGCTGCAAAGAGCATAATGGTGACGCCCCATGCAATATAGCCGTATGCCACAAAGGGTTTACGCTTGCCCACTTTGTCAATAAGTCCGCCTGCAAAGATAGTGGTTGCGGTTGCGGCGATTGCGCTGAGCCAAATCATCAAAGTGCTGACGATAGTGCCCCAGTCCACGTTGCCCACGTTTGCTCCGATGTCTTGAGCCATCTTTGCAAAGTACATGTTTTCAACTGACCAAGCAACTTGACCAATCAAGCCGAAGAGGATAGCAGAGAGCCAAACTTTTCCGCTGAGCTTAGTTGTTTTCACAGTTTGAGTTGTAGGAATATTGCTCATAAGTTTCTCCTAAAATTGTCTTAACACAATAATTTTAGCACAATACTAGGATATGTCAATATAGAAAAACCACTCATTTGAGTGGTTTTCAATCAAATTCGGTAGAATTATCCGCCTATTTTGGTCTAGTCAATGAGGACTCTTATCACGTATCCTGCCAGTTTCAGTCCCGCAATTGCAGGAGGGTAGGATATGCTTGCAGGGATATGCCTGCCTTTTTCCTCCACTTGATACTGAGGTGAAACAGGTGTTTCCTTTGAGTACACCACGGTGAGAGAGTCTATCCCACGGGCTTTAAGCTCCTTTCTCATCACTTTTGCAAGGGGGCAAACAGAGGTCTTTTTTATGTCTGCAATCTCAAAATCATCACCAAGTTTGTTTCCTGTGCCCATTGAGCTGACAATATTCACGCCAAGGGCTTTTGCACGGACAATGAGTTCAAGTTTTGCAGACACTGTGTCCACCGCGTCCACTATGAAATCATAGTTTTCAAGGGGAATAGAGTCCGCATTTTCAGGCAAATAGAAAGTCTCATAGACGTCCACGACGCACTGAGGATTGATGGACAAAATACGCTCTTTTGCCACCTCAACCTTCTTTTTGCCAATGGTGGAAGTGGTCGCCAAAATTTGGCGATTAAGGTTGCTTTCATGGATGCAGTCATTGTCAAGGACACCAATACGTCCAACACCGGCACGGGCCAGTGCTTCAACAACGTATCCCCCAACGCCCCCAACACCTGCCACAAGGACTTTGGCGTTTTTGAGAGCGGAAAGAGCATCACAGCCTATGAGCATTTCAGTGCGAGAAAAGTTTGTTTCCATAGTTTTTACACTTTGTGTAAAGTTTTTTTACAAAAGAAACTTGCGGTGGGGTTGCCACCGCAAGTATTTCGTTGATGATTATTCTGCGTCAGTTGCAGGTGCTTCTTCTGCAGGTGTTTTGTCTGCTGCTACTTCTTCAAACACCTCTTCTGCGGGTGCTTCTGCGTGGCAGGAGCAAGTGCAAGTTTCGTCGCAGTTTTCGTCACAGTCACAGGTGCATTCGCCGTCTGTGCATTCGCAGTCACAACCGCAGTCGCAAGTGCATTCACCATTTTCTGCTGCTGCATCACGGAGTCTGATTTCTTCACAGATTCTGTCGTATTCCTTTTCGTCAATCTTGTACTTCTTCATATAGATGACAAATGAAGAGACGACCAATGCGATAGGAATGAGTGCCATGACTGCCATAAGTGCGAAGTGGACGTAGTCGGGCGCGCCTGCCAATTCGCCGTTGACAAGTTGTTCAAATTGTTCTTGTGTGATTTCACCTGCGCCCTTTGCTTGGTCGTGGAGTGCGATTGCACTGGTGATAGGCACGATTGCAAGAGCAGAGAGGGTGATGGTTTCAATTGCCTTGACAAAGGATGAGCCCATCTTTGCCATGAAAGGACGGACTGCAAAGATGATGCCTTCGTCACGTTTGCCAGTCTTGAGGTCGTTGTATTCAACGGTGTTTGAAACAGAGATGGTGAGCACTTGATAGTAGAGTGCTTGACCAAATGATGCGATTGCGCCACAGATTGCGATGAACACAAATGCAACCATATTTGTTCTTGTTTCGGGGAAGAGACCGGTGACTGTTGCAAGGATAAACATAAGTGAATATCCAACCACAACTGTTGTGACGGAGAGTTTTGCAATTTGCTTTCTTGTGAACTTCTTTGACAAGAAGGGGTAGAGGACGATGATTGCCATTGACACGCCAGTCAGTGTTGAGAACAGGGTGACAAGTGCGCCTTGGAATGAGCAGAATCTGAAGTATACCCAGAAAGTTGACAGTGCTGCAAGGATTGCGCTACCAGTGTTGTAGAGGAGCATTGAGCCTGCAGTGTAAAGGAGTTGGTCGTTCTTGAGGAGAACCTTGAACATTGCGCCAAGACCACGCTTTTCAGTATTTTGTGCTTGTGCTGTTGCAAGGGGCTTTTCTTTGACCACACAGCAAGTCATGATTTGGCAAGCTGCAAAGAGCAAGCAGACCACGATTGCAAGGAGTTTGAATGCACCGCCTGTGTTGTTACCGAGGAGTTCAGTTGCAAAAGGAGGTGTGCCGGTTTCGGATTGTGTCAAGATAGGCACAAACAAAACCATGATACCTGCGCCGAGACCTGCGCCAACGTTTGCGATGGTTGACAGGTTGTTTCTGTCAGTGGGGTGTGATGTAAGTGAAGGCATCATGCCCCAGTATGAGATGTCGTTCATCGTGTAGGTGACGCCCCAGAGGAGATAACCAAATGCGAAGAAGATGACGTAATCTGCACCTTGAAGAGGGACAAAGAACAAGAGGAGGATGATGACGATGTTTGAGAAGCATCCTGCCAAAATCCAAGGTTTGAACTTGCCTATCTTAGTGCGAGTCTTTTCGATGAGCATGCCCATGAAGGGGTCGTTGCATCCGTCAAAGATTCTGCAAACGATGAAGACGATACCGACGACAGCATATTGCTCGGGGGTAAGGCCTTTTGCGAAGAGGATGAACACTGTGAGGAAGGTGTTGACAAGTTGATATGTCATGTCACGACCAATACCGCCAAGTGAATATCCCCAAAGGTTGCGCTTGGAAAGTCTTTCGACTCCAGGTGAGGCTGTAAGTGTTGCCATAGTTTTCTCCCTTTAAGGTTTTATTTTCATTTTATTGATACAATTTGACGTTGAAGAGTTTTCAACGATTTTTCATAGACAAGGGTTTATATGTGTGTTTTTGACACATAAACCATCATTCTCGTTAGCACTCAAACACAAATGACAAAGGACCATCTTGTTGCTGTTCGATGTACATATGTGCACCAAAGACTCCGTTTTTCACTGTGACGCCTTGCTCACGGATTTTCTCGGTGACGTATTTGTAGAGATATTTTGCCCTCACCGGCTCTTCTGCTTTGCCAAAGTCGGGGCGATTGCCACTGCCTTTTCCAAGAGTGCCTGCAAGAGAAAATTGTGACACAAGAAGTATCTCTCCGCCTGCTTGCAAAATGTTCAAATTCATCTTTTCATTTTCATCACGGAAGACACGGAGTTTTGCCATTTTGCTTGCAAAGTAGTCCGCTTGTGCCTCGGTATCCCCCTTTTCAATGCCAAGGAAAATGGTCAGTCCCGAGGGTATCTCGCTGATGAGTTTGCCGTCAACGTAGAGGGCGGAATGAAATGTTCTTTGAATCACTGCTCGCATAGTCTATTGCCTTGTTGAAGTTTGTTATCTAAGCAACCTAGGGTTTTTATACACCTCGTCAAAACGCATTTTGGGAGGCTTGCCAAGATATTGATATAGGTTGCACTCAAGTTCGCTGTTGTATAGTTTTCTTGTCTTTGTTGCCTTTTTGCCGAAGTATTTTTCAAAGGCCATATATGAGGTGATGACATAGGCGCACCACTCATCAAGGGAGTTGAACACCTTGCCGAAGTCACGATATAGCTCTCTCAGTTCATCTTCCTTCATCAATCTTTCGCCATAAGGGGGATTGGTGACGATGACGCCGTGTGAGAATCTTGAGGACAGATTTCTCATATCTGCCACTTGCAGATGAATCTTGTCACGGACTCCTGCCTTTTCTGCGTGACGCAGGGCAAGTTTTATGGCCTCGGGGTTTATGTCAAATCCGCTTATGCGGATTTCTCTGTCGCGGTTCACCAGTTGCTCGGCTTCCTCTTGCACAATGCCACGGAGGTCGGGAGCGTTTGAAAAATGCTCGCAACTGAATTCTCTTTGTATGCCGGGGGCAATATTCAGCCCTATAAGTGCCGCTTCAATGGGGATTGTACCGCTACCGCAAAAAGGGTCAATGAGAGGGCGGTCAGGGTTCCACACCGACAGTTGAATTATGGCAGATGCCAAGGTTTCGCGGATAGGTGCTTCACCAAGCCAAGTGCGGTAGCCACGTTTGTGAAGACCTGCTCCAGAGGTGTCAAGGGTAAGGCGGACGGTGTCGTTGATGATTGATGCCTCAATAGAGTATTCCGCACCGCTTTCACTGAGTTTGTTCACGTTGTGAACACGGCACAGCTTTGTGACTATGGCTTTTTTGACTATGCTTTGAATGCTGCTTAAAGCAAACAACTTGCTTTTGACGCTTTTTGCAGTCACCAAAATCTTGCCGTCAAGGGGGATAATATCCTGCCAGTCAACAGACTCAGTGCCGTCAAAAAGAGTGTCAAAGTCGGTTGCGTCAAAAGTGCCGATGAGCACTCTCACTCTGCCTGCTGTGCGGAGAAACATATTTGCCCTCAGCACGTCAGTCCAGTCGCCCTCGAAAAGAATACGACCATATTCAGCACCGCCGGGAGTGTAGCCCAGTGACGTGATTTCACGTTTTGTCACTGCTTCAATACCGCTTGCGGATGAAACCTCAATATTCAGTTTTCCGTCAAAAATGCTCATACAATCTTATTATACTTATAAATAAGTATTAAGTCAATACGCAAAATTCATGGTTTTTTAATACAACAAGGCTAAAAGTGTTGTGTAGAAATCCCGAATTCAATAAAAATTCATGGATTAAATGATTGAGAGAGGTCTAACAGTCCTGTCAAATCAAAAATACCTATTGACGGATAGGGGCGGAGAATATATAATCAAAGCATAAAATGAAAGGAAACTATGTTTCCTTGAAGTGAGTGACTATGAATTTTAATGAACTTGTTGAAAAGAGAGAAAGTTGTCGTGCATACACAGGCGCACCCGTAAGGAGAGAAGACCTCGACACCATAGTTCACGCAGGACGTATGGCACCCTCTGCCAAAAACACTCAACCTTGGAAGTTTTACGTGGTCAGCGGTGAAAAACTTGAAGATATGGCAAATGCCGTCAAGGTTATGGGTTTCAACAAATTTGTGGACAATGCAGGGGCATTTATCGCTATCGTTGCAGACAAAAGCACAACCCTTGACAAGATGATGAAGACAGTGACAAGCCGTGACTTTGTTGAAAACGACATCGGCATTGCAGTGGCATCAATGACCTATCAAGCAGCGGATCTGGGGCTTGGCAGTTGCATACTTGGTGCATTCAGTGGAAAGGCTGTCGCAAAGGTCATCGGCATTGATGAGTCAAGGGCAAAAGACGTCAAGCTGGTCCTTGCCATTGGTAAGGGTGAAAATGCAGAAACAAGGGTTAAAAAGCGTAAAGAGCTCAATGAAACCGTGTTTTATGTTGATTGACGGATTTTGTGCGAATAAAATTTAGACATAATTTTACACTATAAATTTAGGTAAATACAAATGAGAAATAGCATTTTTGGAGAGCCGATTGAAATCAAAAATCGGAAAGCAAAAGAGATCGCTCTTATCCTTTTGACCTTCATTGTTGTGCCCATAGTCAGCGTTCTCATTATATGCAGCGGCAAGCAATCCGCCCTGTACAATTCATTATCCCGTTTGGCATGGCCCGAGGGGCTTTTGTGGCTTGTCTACGTTTGGGGCATATTCAATATGGGCACCTTTTTCTTTGCTATGAAGATGGCCATTGATGACGGTGGCTACACTATGAAATGGCGCAAACTTTTCTTTGCACTTTTTGGTGTCAGTGCCTTTTTGCTCACCGCAGGAGTGTCAATCCCTGCCTACGTTGACAGAGGTCCTGTGTATGAAGCAATGCGCACCGCCCACACCGCAATTTCAACGGTTGGTTTCTTTGGCTTCTACTTTATTGAGATATTCCTTATCCTCACCACAGTGAAACGCAACCGCAAACAATTTTTGATAGGAATGGCGCTTGTTGGATTCACTCTTATCCTTGGGGTATTTTCACTGACAAGCATATTTGATCCCAGCAGTTATTGTGTAGTGTCCGCTCCCGCGCAAATGATTTTGTTTATGCTTTACAATATAGGAGTCACCTATCTTTACACCTCAATGTCCTTCTTCAAAAACGAGTACCCAGTCGCAGCCGGTGCTGACGATTGCTCTCAAGTGACGGAAGATGATGAAGACGACAACGAGGCGGTGGAGGCAAACTGAAGGCTGATTTCATAGTCAACCGCAATTCCGCAACGTATTTAGAAATCAAACCCAGAATATCAGCAACGTTAAAATAACAAACATGACTTGCACCCAAAGAGGAAAGCAATCCAATAGCGGTTGCAACAGACACGACCAAGCGTCGTGCCTTTTTTTGAAAGTCAGCACGTTTGACAAAAATGAAAGCGTATGATTTAATTGAATTGAGGAGAGCATATGGCAATGGATAGAAAGTTGAAAATTATGTTTATTTGTCTTGGCAACATCTGCCGTTCACCGATGGCAGAGTTTGTCATGCGTGATGAACTGAGCCGTCGTCACCTTGATCATCTCATTGAGGTGTCCTCAGGGGCAACCAGTTATGAAGAGTACGGCAACCCCGTCTATCCCCCTGCCGTCCAAAAGATGAAGAGGGAAGGTGTCACCATCTATCCTCATCGTGCCACACCCATCGTGAAAGAGGACTATGACCGCTACGATATGTTCATCGGCATGGAGGACTACAACCTGCGCCGTATGAGAAACATATTCGGCGGAGACAAGGATAACAAGATTTCAAAGCTCTTGGACTACACGTCACGTGGCGGTGACATAGCAGATCCGTGGTACAGTGGCAACTTTGACGCAACCTACCGCGATGTTGTAGAAGGTGTTGACGGGCTCATCAACCACCTCACAGAAAACAATCTTATATAAGTGTTTGTAAATAAAACAACACGGTCAACCAGTTCTAAATATAGGACGGCAAATCAATCTTAAACCAATGAAAAACCGCAATCAACTGAAGCTAGCCTACAAACACCGCAATCAACTATAATATTAGAATAAATCTCAATGACGTCGGCAAATGTGTCGGCGTTTTTCTTTTGTTTTATTTCCAAAATAATACACGATAAGTGTTTTGATTGTTGTAGATAAGTACACGATACGTGTTATAAACGGCGAAAAATAGGCAAAAATTCAAAAATATAACACGTATCGTGTATTTCGCATCTATTCTTATCGTTTTCTGAGTGAGAGAGTGTCTTTTGAAATTTGACTAGATAAAAACGCAAAATGACTGCAAGAGAAACGGAAAGAGCATTTACTGTACACAGATTTTTTGTCTACCGTAGGGCAAGGTGTTGCCTCGTTGAGCATATCTTCAATGTCCAACTAATTTTAGTTTTTGGCTTCAATTCGTGGTCTAAGTGAAGAAATTTTTGCGTCATTAACTGCGGATGCTTTCTTTATTTTGACTGCTACTTAAACCGACAGCTGTATCGTTAACAGCCAGTTGTGCAGTCAAAATCGACAAAATTCGACCATTAAACGGACAAGTGTTTTGATAAAGGCAACATTTTTGCCAAAAATTGTCGGGATAAAAAAAGTAGTAGGCAAATTCGTTTTGATGTGGTATAATATCAAGGATGTATGACAGCGCGTTGTTATATTTATATAAACAAAGGGCGGTTTCAACCGAAAATAATCCGCCGTCCAAACAACAAAATCATCATTTCAGCACTAGTAGGCTACAACCGCTTGTCCAACTGCATCACAATCTAAATAAGGAAGTAAGTTTATGCTTAAGCTTTTGAATATAACCAAAGAGTATCGCATTGACGATAATGACGTTACTCTTGCCCTCAATAACGTATCAATCGAATTTAGACAAAATGAATTTGTTTCAATATTAGGCCCTTCAGGCTGTGGCAAAACCACACTTCTTAATATCGTTGGCGGACTTGATCGCTACACCAGTGGCGACATCCAAGTTGACGGCGTTTCCACAAAGGAATTTGACGACGTAGACTGGGACACCTACCGCAATCAACGTATCGGCTTTGTTTTCCAATCCTACAACCTTATCCCTCATATGAACATTCTTAAGAATGTTGCTCTTTGCCTTACCCTTGCAGGTGTGTCAAAAGAAGAGCGTATTGAGCGAGCAATGGAAGCACTCCGCAAGGTTGGCCTTGCAGACCAAGCCAAGAAACGCCCCAACCAACTTTCTGGCGGACAAGCACAACGTGTCGCAATCGCCCGCGCCCTTGTCAACAATCCTGACATCATCCTTGCAGACGAGCCCACCGGCGCACTTGACACCGAAAGCGGTCTTCAAATTATGGAGCTTTTGAAGGAAGTTGCCAGCGACCGCCTTGTGGTTATGGTCACACACAACCCTCAACTTGCCGAGGAATACAGCACACGCATCGTGTACTTGAAGGACGGCGAAGTCGTCGGCGACACAATGCCTTATGATGGCTCAGTTGAAGAGGCAGAAGAGGTTGCAGTTGTTGAAACAGTTGAAGAAGCACAAGCAGAAACCCCTGCACCTAAAAAGGCAACCTTCAAGGACAAGATGAAGAAATTGTCCGAAAAGATTGAAAAATTCAAAAAGCACGACAAAGCATCAATGAAGTTGTCCACAGCAATATCTTTGTCTTGGAACAACCTCATCAGCAAGAAGGGCAGGACCTTCCTCACCTCAGTTGCTGGCTCAATCGGCATCATCGGCATAATCCTCGTTTTGTCACTGTCATCAGGTGCAAGTGCCTTCATCGCATCAATGGAAGAGGACGCACTGTCCACCTATCCTCTCACCGTCAACAAGAGCAGTCTTCAAATCGAAGAGGTCCTGTCCAAGCTTATGTCAGCTGGCGAAGCGTGTAAGGAGCACGTTGACGCAAATGCAGACGGATATTGTGATCAATGCAACGTTGACATCAACGCAGGATATGACGTCACAGTCCTTTCAGCCCTCGGTGAATTGATTCCCGGCTTCGTTTCAGGCGAATTCGGCTCAGAAAACGACTTGCACTCTTTCAAAAAGTACATAGACGAAAACTTTGACGATGCAATCGCCACCGTCAAGTATGACTACGGCACAACCTTCAACGTGTACGCCGAAGACCCCAAGAACAACGAAAGACCTGCCGACGAGCAAATCTATATGAAGATAAACCCCTACGTGGAAGCAATGTTCATCGTCCTTGAAGATATGCGCAAAGACCCCATGATAAACGCAATTATGGACACCAAGTTCCCCATCTTCGGCATGGAAATCACCATGAACGAAGCATTGCCTCTCCTCGGCAGTATGCTTGGTGACAGCTGGGCAGAGATGTCCACCAACCAAGAACTTCTTGACAGCCAATACGACGTCAAGGCAGGCAGATGGCCCACCTCAAAGGATGAAGTTGTTGTTGTCCTCACCAGAGACGGCAAACTCATCGACTACCAACTCTTCATGCTTGGCTTGAAGTCACAAGATGACGTTATGCAAGCACTTACGGACGGAGAAACCTTCAGTTCAGTAGGTTTCAAATATGAGGAACTTCTTGGCAAGTCCTACAAAGTCCTCACCAACGCAGACTACCTCGTTCCCAACGTGGATGCAGATGGCAACCCCATTCTTTCAGCTGACGGCGGTCCTACCTGGGCACACATGTCCAAGAGCACCCTTGACAAGGATTTCATTGAAAGCAACGCTTCAATGGACGTGAAGATTGTCGGTGTTGTCCAACCCAAGGAAGGCGCAAACGCATTGTCAATCAGCGGTGTTATCGGCTACACCAAGGAACTTGGTGACTACCTCCTTGAAAAGGCAGAAACCCACGAAGCTGTCCAAGCCCAAATCGCCGCATATGAAAAGGCAGTAGCAGACGGCAAAAACAGCTACAAGAGTGTGTTGTCCTACACAATCAGCAACACTGATGAATTGAAAGTGGGTGGCACAATCAACATCAAAACAAAGGACCGTCACGACGTCATCCTCCGTGCTCTTGGTGTTGCTGACCTTGACTATCCTCTTGCAATTGAGTTCTACTGTTCGTCCTTCGATTCAAAGGATGCAGTAGAGTCCTTCATCAAGGACTACAACGCAAAGCAAACCGACCCCGCAAAAGAAATTCAATTCAGCGACTCACTGTCCACAATGATGTCGTTTGTCAACACAATGGCAGAGGTCATCACAGGTGTTCTGGTTGCATTTGCCGCAATCTCACTGGTTGTTTCAACAATTATGATTGCAATCATCATCTACACCTCAGTCCTTGAAAGGCGCAAGGAAATCGGTGTGCTCAGAAGTATCGGCGCAAGAAAGAAAGACGTTGCTCGTGTCTTCCTTGCAGAAAGTGCAATCCTCGGCGGATACAGTGGCGTCATCGGCGTGGTGGTCAGTTGCCTTATCTCTCTTGCAGGCAGTGCAATACTGAAATCAGTGTTTGGCATCGCCAACATTATGCAAGTTGAGTGGTGGCACGCAGTTATGATGCTTGGCATCTCAGTTGTCCTCAGCATGCTTGCCGGCTTCGTACCTTCAAGAGTTGCCGCAAAGAAAGACCCTGCAATCGCCCTCCGCAGCGAATAAGGGTCAACCCAAATCAACTAAAACAAAACCCACTCATAAGAGTGGGTTTTTTGTCCTTTTGGTGGAGATGCGGGGAGTTGTTCTTGCATTTCGCAAGGCAAGAGTGCTTATATCGTTGTATGCCTTGCTCAATGCTTCGGTCTTGCTTGCCCACATTCACTTCGTGATACAACAAGTTGCTGTGCTTCGCACTATGTGGACAGTATCGTCCACTTCACGCGGACAACTCAAATGACAAGCGCTTGGTTGTCCTTTGTTTTGTGGTCATTGCTAAAAATGGTGGGTGTCCACCATTTTCTTAACGCTCCTGTTCAACTCCCCTGCAACATACTATTTCCGTATCAAAAAAGCAAAAAACACGCACCCAAGGGTTCGTGTTTCTTACTTTTTGGTGGAGATGCGGGGAGTTGAACCCCGGTCCTAAAAGCCTTCACCGCGACTTTCTACATGTTTATCTCACGTTTAGATTTTTCGCACTTTGGTACGTGGGCGAACCGCAGATTGATGAGTCCTTCATGACAACCAACTTACAGGACACTAGGCTGGCGTTGTCTGTTTTTCTGATACCGCTTGCCAAGGGAACAGAAAACCTCGGGGCGACACGCTGACTAAATTATGCAGCGAGGGCGAAACCCATGTTGGTGGATTTCATAGTATTGTTTTTTGCATTTAATTTTAGCTTTCCGTTTTAACGCAGACGAGCCTGCGACATGCTTATCCCGACTCCAACCAGTAGTCGAATCCAGTACACCCCCAAAAGAGTGTAGTCGTATTATAACATATTATTTTCAATTTGCAAGAGTTTGATGCTTGATTTTGATATTGAAATTGTGTGGAAAGGGTGATATTATTATGAAAAGGAGAGTCTTATGGAAAAGCCTATTGTGCCAACATATCAGTTTTTTCAGGGGTGCTACAACCCGCAATATGAAGAGGAGATCAAAAAAGGCAAGGACAAGTGTTTCCGGTTCAACCAACTGTCGCCAAACGACAGGATAGAGCAAACTGAAATCTTGAAAACTTTGCTTGGAAATATGGGCAGTGACGTCATCATCACCCCTCCTTTTTGGTGCGACTATGGATACAACATATCCGTTGGTGACAACTTTTATTCAAACCATGGTCTTGTCATCACAGACGGCGCAAAAGTGACTTTTGGTAACAATGTTTTCATCGCGCCATACTGTTGCATCACAACCGCCGAGCATGCTATAGACCCTGAAATGCGCAAGGCAGGAGTGGAGATTGCAAAACCTATAACCATTGGCAACAACGTTTGGATAGGAGCGCATAGCACAATTCTTGCTGGTGTGACAATAGGTGACAATTCTGTCATAGGGGCGGGCAGTGTTGTGACAAAAGATATCCCCAGTGGTGTGGTGGCAGTTGGAGTACCCTGTAGGGTTCTGCGAGAAATCACCGATGAGGACAAAACCACTTATCCTACGTACATTCAAGAATAGAGAAAGTGTAAAACAAAAACGGACAAACAAGTCCGTTTTTTCTTTTAATAAAAAAACCGAGATTGCTCTCGGTTTTTTGTTTGAGATTAGAATTTGTTAGATTGTTTTTGTGAAGGTGATTGTGGCGGTGTCGCCGTCGATTGAGTCCACAACAAAGTTGTAAACAAGAGCATTTCCGCTGTCGCCTGTGACTGCACCCATTGTGTCTCCTGCGATATAGGTGAAAGTGTCGTTTGATGACTTTACATACTCAATAAGGTTGTTTGAAGTGCCGTATTGGTCAGAAGAGTGGGTATTGTTGTTGTAGACGTCATAGTACGTTTCACCGTCGTAAACCTCACGATAGAGGGAGGCATTGATGTGATAGACCACCACGCCGTCACGGGAGAAATAGCCGTAGTCATCGCCTGCGTTGAGGCCTGTGTTGGTGTAGTACATAAGGACGTAATATTCTTGATATGCACCAAGGTCGTCAGACCAGTTGTTTGCGATGATGATGGTGTCACCTGTCTTGCCGAAATCGGTGAGAGTGAGTGTGACGCTTTCTTCCGCCACAACAAGGCGAGAAGTGGTAATCCAGCCGTAGTTGAACTTGGTGTATGGGTTGTGGTCGCCGAACATTGCATCCATCATATCTTTGCCGTCGAGGAGCAAATCCTCATTGACGTAAGCGGTGTCGTAGTAGTCGTCTGCGCCAAGGACGTGGGCAAATTCGTGGACGTAAGTGTAGGTGTTGAAGGCGGTGGTGTCGGTGTAGTCAACGTTGCCGTCTTCGTCGTAGGATTCGTGCATAAACTGATATGAAGCCCACAGGTAGTCGTTGGCACTGACGCCGTCGTATTCGTAGTAATATCCGTCTTCGTCCACGTGGGTGTTCCAATATCTATATGCCCAGTAGAAGTCGGCGGAATCGTCGATGTCAAGGGTGTGGATGATGACAACTGCATCGATAACGGAGTTGCCGTCACTGTCAAACTCGCTGAGATCCATAGTTGTGGCAAGATATTGAAGGGCCTCGTCAAGGATCAGTTGATCACCGTTCATACCGCCTTCAGCGTCAGTGGAGCTGGCGTAGTAGGTGCTGTTGTTTTCAGGTCTAAACCAGCTGTCAAGGACGGTGAAATCCAACGTCAGTTGACCATAACTTGAAAGGTTGAAATATTCATAGACAGAGTAGAATCCGTCAGTGGAATCATTGCTTGCAAAGGCCTTTTTGATGAGGTCGATGTCGTATCCCTTGCTTGATGCGGTGACGTCAGCAAAGTCAACGGGGATGACAAGCACTTTGGGTGTGCCAGTTGTGGGGCATCCGTCAAGATAATATCCTTGGTCGTGGACGTTTTTCACATTTGTTGCCTTGGTGAAGTCCAGGTCATACACACCGTCAGCATCGGTGGGGAGGCCAAGTCCGTTGTTGGTGATGAGGTCCACTTCATCAGTATTGCCACCGCCGGTATTTCCGCCTGTATTTCCACCAGTGTTTCCGCCAGTGTTTCCGCCGTCACCACTGCCACCTTGATCGGGTGTGTCGTCTTCGGTGTAGAGATAGACGTATGAATCCACCACATATTCGTTTTCATAGTAGTAGAAAGAGATATCAATGCAAATATCCCCTTTTTCGTAGTAGTACCAAGTGTCGCCATATTCATCTTCGTCATCACCCACAAGGGTATAGCCTGCGCTGACGAGAGTTGCGCAGTATGCGTCAAATTCCGCCTTGGTATTGCCGAAGGTGTAGAAAGCGATGTATGTGCCGTATTCATCACTTCCTGCCTCAACATAGTATTCGTTGTTGGGGAGGAAGGGGATGGTTTCGCCAACCAAGTTTGTCAGCATGTCCACTTCACCAGAAGTGAAAGCGGTGTAGGTTTTACTTGAGGGAGTATCTGTACCGCCCGTGTTGTCATCGCCACTAGGGGTATCTCCGCCACCGGGAGTATCACCGCCTCCGGGATTGTCACCACCGGGGGTATCTCCGGGGATAATGCGAAGTGTTGCAACGGCAGTGATTGTGCCGTTTGAGTATGACATTTCAACACGGATGACATTTTTGTCCGCAAGTTCTTTTTCATAGATGTGCCAAGTCTTGCCACCGAAATCATCTATGTAGGCATCTTTATATTCATATCCTGTCATAAGGCTGCGGTACGTGAGAAAATCGTCCACCTCCGCGCCGCTGACAGTGTATGTGACTCCTTCATCATCGCCCACAACAGAATACTCATTGCAGGGCAGGAAGGGGATAGTCTCACCAACCAAATCCACAAACGCCGCTTTTTCCTCATTGGTGAAATCGGTGTAGAGGTATGTAGGCGTGTTGTCGGCAGAATTGTCATCTGCAGGCTTGTCAACGGGGCTACAGGCCACAAAAAGGGACAAACCAGTGAGGAATACAAGGACAAGTGCAAGCAGTTTTTTCATAATGCACCTCATTTGTTTTTTAATATTGTAGCACAAATGAAGAAATATGGAAATATTTTTTTATCTTAGTGCGTGCCACCCGCGGGCGCAAGACGAATTTAAAATCAAGAGTGCAATGTTGATGAGTTTTATCTTCAAAACAGGGGGATAAACTGCCAAAAATGTTATATAAACCGACAAAAACGATGAATAAAATTCATAATGTTGACAAAGCGGATATTTGGTTTTATAATTTATCTATACTTTAAGAAGGTGATTTTATGGCAAAGTCAACTGCAAGAAACAAAATGGGAAGGACAAAACTGATTGCACTTTTGGCACTCATGCTTGCTCTCACCATAATTTTCTGTTTCGTGCCCATCCAGTTTGGCCCGATAACTTTGGCATTGATGATATTGCCCACCCTTATCCTTGCCCAAGTTTGTGATTTCAAGATTTCCTTGTTTATGGGTCTTATGATGGGGCTCATCAACTACATTGCTTGGTTCACAACAAAAGCCGCAAGCCCCATTGCACCTATCTTCCAAAATCCTTTGGTGTGCATACTCCCCAGAGTGCTCATCGCAGTGGTGGCATATTGGTCTCGTATAGGCCTTGAAAAACTCCTCCTTGAAAAGTGGCTGGGCATCAACCTGAAACCTGAAAAAGCGGTTGTAGAAGAGGATGACGAAGAAGTCGAAGTGCAAAATGACGAAATCGACGTGGTTATAACTGAAGAGGTTGTAGAGGATTTCGCACCTCAAGAGGAAATGACCGCAACCGATGACGTCATCGCAGATGACGAAGTTGAGGAAACTGAACTCACCGACAAGGAAAAGAAAGCCAAAAAGGCAAAGGAAATTGCCGTAAGACAAGTGGTTCACTTGGTGTCAACCGCCCTTGGTGTCATCACCAACACCGTGTTTGTGGCAATCTTCACCCTCATCTTCTTCAACAACACATCTCTTGGCAACACAATCATCAACGTGGAATATATCCTTGCTTGGTTCAGTTTGAACTTTGGCATAGAGGTTGTGGCGTTCAGCCTTATCACACCTCCTATTGCCACAGCAATCCGCGCTGCAAAACTTGTTTAGTTGACAGAATAATGCAACGATGATACAATGAAAATGGTATGCAAAGCATATCATTTTTTTTGGAGAAATTATGCCCTGGATAGTCCAAAGTTTGCTCATATCCGTGTCCTTGTCAATGGACGCGTTTGCAGTCAGTTTGTCAAACGGCTTGACCGCAAAAAAGATGCCTGTGAAATATATGATTCTCACAGCCCTTTCTTTTGGACTTTTTCAAGGAATTATGCCCCTCATAGGCTATCTTCTGGGCAGTCTATTTGAGAAGTGGATTGAGGTGGCGGTGCCCATAATCGGCTTTTGCATCTTGTTCCTTTTGGGCGCAAAAATGATATTTGATTCCGTCCGTGACATAGTGAAGGAAAAGAAGGCAAAAGAGAAGGAAACCGACAATCTATCCTGCCCGAATTGCCTTGACAATGAAGAAGAAAAGCCCTACAAGTTTGGGGTGAAAACCTTGCTCGTTCAGTCAGTTGCGACCTCAATTGACGCTCTCACCGTTGGGCTTGTCTATATAGGCAAATCCGCAGTTGAAACCTACGTCACTTTTGCTCTCATTGCTGTCATCACCTTTGGCATTTGCGTAGGCGGAGTATTCATCGGTCAAAAGTTTGGTGACAAGCTGAAATCCAAGTCAGGAATACTTGGTGGACTTATCCTCATAGCAATCGGTCTTAAATTGCTCATTGAGTTTTTGATTGAAAGATTTTAGGCGGTTAGAAACCGAAAAACTCTTTTGTTTATTTAACGTCACACGTCAAAATCGTCGTCGCCAAGACCACGACAATCGCAGTAGTCAGCATTGAAGAAATGGCATATTATTGAGCGCATTGCAACAACAAAAAACGCCAGTTCAAAAAGCACTAAAATAGTGCTTTTTGTTTTATTTTTATTATTTTTATGACAATTTCGGCGGTTTTTGCAAGTTTTTTGACTTCAAATGGGGACAAATCAAAATTGGGTATTGTGAAATAGGCGGTTTTAGTGTATAATGTATTGGCTAAAAGCCAATATCCCTTTTGGAGGAATATTATGAGAATGTACGACATTATCAAAAAGAAGCGTGACGGCGGTGAATTGACTCCCAAGGAAATTCACTTTTTCGTTGACGGATACGTCAAGGGTGAAATCCCCGACTATCAGGCCTCCGCTTTTTTGATGGCAGTTTATTACAAGGGCATGACAATAAACGAAACTCGTGAGCTGACTTTCGCAGTCCGTGACAGCGGCGTCACCCTTGACTTTTCAGGCATAGACGGCATCCGTGTTGACAAACACTCAACAGGCGGTGTGGGTGACAAGACAAGCCTTGTTGTTGCACCTATTGTTGCTTCTCTTGGTGTCAAGGTTGCAAAGATGAGCGGTAGAGGCCTTGGTCACACCGGCGGCACAATAGACAAACTGGAGTCAATCCCCGGCTTCAAAACCGACCTTAGCGAAGAGGAATTCATCTCAATCGTCAACGATTTGGGTGTGGCAATTGTAGGTCAATCTCACGAGCTTGCCCCCGCAGACAAAAAGTTGTACGCCCTCCGTGACGTCACTGCAACTGTGGACTGTTTGCCCCTCATAGTGTCCAGCATTATGGGCAAAAAGTTGGCAGCAGACGATGACTGCATAGTCCTTGACGTCAAGACAGGCAGTGGCGCATTTGCAAAGACGGTTGAAGAAAGCGTCCGTCTTGCAGAGGTTATGGTGGACATAGGCAAGAGCGCAGGCAAAAAGATGCTCGCCCTCATCACGGATATGGACAGGCCTCTCGGTGCAAACATAGGCAACAGCCTTGAAGTGATTGAAGCCATTGAAACCCTCAAAGGCAACGGCCCTGCTGACTTCACCGAAGTGTGTGTGATTCTTGCCACAAATATGCTTTATCTTGCAGGCAAAGGCAGTATGACAGAGTGCGAAGATATGGTCAAAAAGGCAATTGCTGACGGCATCGCCCTTGAAACACTTGCCAAAATGGTCAAAGCACAACATGGTGACGACTCAGTCATCTACAATCCCGACCTCTTTGAAAAGGCAAAATTCAGCCGTGAAGTCAAGGCGGAAAAGAGCGGATATATCGTCCGTGTTGACACCGAGGGCTACGGCATAGCATCTCTTATGCTTGGCGCAGGCAGAAACACCAAGGAAGAAGAAATCGACTACTCCGCCGGCATCACTCTCGTGAAAAAGACGGGTGACAAGGTTGAAAAGGGAGAGGTCATTGCGGTTATGTACACCAATGACGAAGCCCGATTTGACGGCGCCGTGGCAAGATTTAATAACTCAACGACAATCAAAGATGAAAAACCTCAGGAAAGACCTTTGGTCTTTGCAAGAGTAGAATAGGTGAAAAATGGCAAAACTTTATTTCAAGTTTGGAGCAATGGGTTGCTCCAAAACGGCACAAGCACTGATAACCAAATTCAACTATGAAGAAAGAGGGATGAAGGTCCTTCTTGTGAAGCCCTCCACCGACAATCGTGACGGCGCAACCACAGTACGTTCACGCATCGGTCTTCAGGCAGAGGCAATCACCGTCCCTGAAAGCGTAGATCTATACGACCTTTACAAGGACGAAAACAGCGAATGCAACGTCATCATCGTGGACGAGTGCCAATTCCTGCACCCCGACCAAGTTGACCAACTGAGCAGAGTGGTTATGGACTTTGACATCCCCGTTTTGTGCTTTGGCTTGTCCACTGACTTTCTAACCCACCTTTTCCCCGGAAGCAGACGCCTTTTTGAAATTGCGGACTCAATCCAAGAAATCAAGTCAGTTTGCAAATGCGGTGACAAAGCCACAGTCAATGCCCGCCTTGACGACGACGGCAACGTTGTTTTCAGCGGTGACCAACTGTGCTTAGGGGGCAATGAAAGATACGTGGCAATGTGCAAAAAATGCTGGCTGAAAGCAAGACGCGACCAAGAAGCAAGAGGCATTTTCACCTAATACCATGTTGGCACAGCGTGTCAACTGGCTTGTATCGCAATGAGAAAAACAAAATAGCCAACAAAACACAGAAAATACAACACTCACAGCAAACGACAACTTAAAATACAAAAGCAAAATCACACGGAAAGATATGGAACGCTTGATTATAGGATTTTGTGGTGGCACAGGCTCAGGCAAAACCACCCTTGCAAAAAGAGTAATTGACGCAGTAGGCGGAGACGGTGTCCTTGTCAGTATGGATTGCTACTACACCGACCACAGAGAAATGCCCTTTGAAGAAAGAGCAAAAATCAACTACGACCACCCCAACGCATTTGACACCGACCTTCTCATCTCACACCTGAAGGATTTGAAGGCAGGCAAGAGCATTATGCACCCCACCTATGACTTTTCAAACCACGTTCGCGGTGAAGAGTGGTTGAAACTTGACAGCGCAAAGGTCATAGTGGTTGAAGGCATTTTGCTTTTTGAAAACCAAGACCTTGTTGATATGCTTGACATCAAAATCTTTGTGGACACAGATGCAGACGTACGCATACTTCGCCGTCTTGTCCGTGACGTCAAGGAGAGAGGCAGAAATCTTGACAGCGTAGTCAAGCAATATCTCACCACCGTAAAGCCTATGCACGAAAGATTCGTTGAGCCATCAAAACGCCTTGCAGACGTCATCGTCCCCGTAGGCGGCCACAACGACGTGGCGTTCAATATGATAATAAACACCATCAAGAGAAAAATCGCAGAGCAGGAGTAATCCTCAATCGTAGCGACTAAACAGCCGACGAAATAGACGAAATAAACAAACAGGAAAAATTATGAAAATCAAAGTAGCCGAAGAAGTAAAAAAGGCCCTAGCCGAAGGCAAAGCCGTTGTGGCGCTGGAGTCCACAATCATATCTCACGGTATGCCTTACCCTCAAAACGTGGAAACCGCATTGAGAGTTGAAGAGGAAGTGAGAAAGAACGGCGCAGTGCCTGCAACCATCGCAATCATTGACGGCGTGCCCACGGTTGGATGCAATCGTGAAGAGATTGAAAAGCTGGGAAAGGCAGGTCTCACCGTCACCAAAGTATCCCGTAGGGATATCCCCATCGTCATAGCAAAGGGGCTCAACGGCGCAACCACAGTTGCAAGCACAATGATTCTTGCTGAAAAAGCAGGAGTCAAGATTTTTGCAACAGGTGGCATTGGCGGAGTGCATAGAGGGGCAGAAAAAACAATGGACATTTCCGCCGACCTTGATGAACTATCCAAGACCAACGTGACCGTTGTTTGCGCAGGTGCAAAGAGCATACTTGACCTCAACCTCACCATGGAATATCTTGAAACAAAGGGTGTTGCAGTCATAGGCTACGGCACAGATGAACTCCCTGCCTTCTTCACAAGAGAAAGCGGAATCAAGGTGGGCTATCGTATGGACACACCAAAGGAAATTGCAGAGTCAATGAAGGCAAAAGAGGATATGGGGCTTGAAGGCGGAATGCTTGTCACCAACCCTATTCCCGAAGAGTATTCAATGGACGCTAAGGTCATTGGTGAGGCAATTGATAAGGCAGTGAAAGAGGCAGAAGAAAAGGGTGTCAAGGGCAAAGATATCACCCCGTTCCTTCTTGACAAAATCCAAAAGATAACAGGAGGCGACAGCCTTGCAAGCAACATTCAACTGGTGCTCAACAACGCCCGCCTTGCATCACAAATCGCAGTTGAACTGTCAAAACTCGGCTGATAAACTCTCGATTTTGTAAACAAACAAAAAATAAACTCAGTGAAAACAACGTGGAATATGCGTGGCATATCCCACTAAAAATAGTAATAAAATTTAGGAGAAATAAATTATGGACATCAAAGACATTCTCGCAAAATGCGACCACACTTTGCTTGGTCAAACAGCAACTTGGGACGAAATCAAAGGCATCTGTGATGACGGCATCAAATATTCAACCGCATCAGTTTGCATCCCTCCCAGTTTTGTGAAAAGAGCAAAGGACTACGTAGGCGACCGTCTTGCAATCTGCACAGTCATCGGTTTCCCCAACGGCTACAACACAACCGCCTGCAAGGAATTTGAAACCATCGATGCACTGAAAAACGGCGCAGATGAAATTGATATGGTCATCAACATCGGTGAACTGAAAGCAGGCAACTATGACTACGTCCTCAACGAAATCAAAACCTTGAAAAAGGCTTGCGGAGACAACATCCTCAAAGTCATCATTGAAACCTGCCTCCTCACCGATGAAGAAAAGGTGAAGATGTGTCAACTTGTCACCGAAGCCGGTGCAGACTACATCAAGACCTCAACCGGTTTTTCAAAAGCAGGCGCAACTTTCAGCGACATCGCACTCTTTGCAGCCAACATCGGCGCAGACGTCAAGATGAAGGCCGCAGGTGGCATTTCATCAATTGAAGACGCAGAAGAATTTGTCCGCCTTGGCGCAAGCCGTCTTGGCACGTCACGCATTGTCAAAATCGTCAAAGCACAAGACGACGGCAGTGCATATTAAGGAGGAAACTATGCCTATCCCCACACCGCACATCACAGCAAAAGCAGGTGACTTCGCCGATACAGTGCTTATGCCCGGCGATCCCCTTAGAGCAAAATTTATTGCAGAAAATTTCCTTGAAGACGCAGTCCTTGTCAACAATGTCCGTGGCGTCAACGGCTACACAGGATACTACAAGGGCAAGAGAGTCTCCGTCATGGCATCAGGCATGGGACAACCCTCAATCGGCATCTACTCATACGAACTTTTCAACTTCTACGACGTGAAGACAATCATCCGCATTGGCTCATGTGGCTCATTCCACAAGGATTTGCACGCAAGAGACATCATCGTTGCAATGGGCGCATGCACCAACGGCAACTATGCAATGCAGTATAACCTCCCCGGCACTTATGCACCTATCGCAGACTTCGACCTTGTCCGTAGAGCCGCCGAACTTTGTGAAAAGGCAGGAGTCAACTACAAGGTGGGCAACATCTTCTCATCAGACATTTTCTATGACGAAGCCAACTCTGGCATGGAATGGGCAAAGATGGGTGTCCTCGGCGTTGAAATGGAGTCAGCAGCCCTTTACTGCAACGCAGCAAGAGCAGGCAAGAAAGCACTCTGCATCTGCACCGTCAGCGACTCGTTCATCTATCCCGAAGAAAACACGACAGCGGAGGAGAGACAAAATTCCTTCACAAAGATGATGGAAATTGCTCTTGAACTTGCATGATGAAAAGAGCTTTCATTATCGTACTTGACAGTTGCGGAATAGGGGCACTTCCTGACGCGCACCTTTGGGGCGACGAAGGAAGCAACACCCTTGGCGCAATCCGCAATCACGAAAACTTCAACTGCCCAAACCTTGTCAATATGGGTCTTTTCAACGTGGAAACAGTTGGCGGGGGAGTGGATCACCCCACTGGCAGTTTTGCTCGTCTTGGCGAACTTTCAAAGGGCAAGGACACAACAATAGGACACTGGGAGATTGCAGGCATCGTGTCACCCACACCTCTCCCAACCTATCCCAACGGCTTCCCCAAGGAAGTGATTGAGGAGTTTGAAAGACGCACAGGCAGAAAGGCAATCTGCAATCTACCATATTCAGGCACCGAAGTCATCAAAGACTACGGCAAAGAGCATATTGAAACAGGCGCGCTCATCGTCTACACCTCAGCGGACAGCGTTTTCCAAATCGCAGCCCACGAGGACTATGTGCCCGTACCCGAACTTTATAGATACTGCGAAATCGCAAGAAACCTCCTCCAAGGAGAGCACGGCGTAGGCAGAGTTATTGCCCGTCCTTTCAACGGCGAATATCCCTACACAAGGACAGCCAACCGCCACGACTATTCACTGCTCCCCGTAGGCACAACAATGCTTGACCTTCTTATGGAAAAGGGACTTGCCACCATATCAGTGGGCAAGATCTACGACATCTTTGCAGGCAAGTCAGTGAGTGAAAGCAACCGCACCACCTCAAACCACCACGGTATGGAAGTGACTCTTGACATCCAAAAGAGAGATTTTGAAGGACTTTGCTTTGTCAACCTTGTGGACTTTGACATGAAATATGGTCACCGCAACGACATAGCAGGCTATGCTGCCGCCATGACAGACTTTGATGGTCAACTTGGTGAGTTTATGGCAAATATGCGTGAAGATGACCTTCTCATCATCACCGCAGACCACGGATGTGACCCCTCAACCCCCTCAACAGACCACTCCCGTGAATACGTGCCTATGCTGGTCTACGGCAATGGCGTAAAGGGCGGAGTTGACCTCGGCACACGTGATTCCTTTGCAGATGTTTCAGCCACAATCCTTGACTTCTTTGGAGTTGACCAAAAGGACACCAGCGGACACAGCTTCCTTGGCGACGTGGCAAAATAACCCCAGTTCATCTTCAAATATGAGTAGAGATGAAAGGAGAAAACTATGAAAAAGCAACTTATTGAAACCGCAGTGAAAGCAAGAGAAATGGCTTATGCCCCCTACTCACACTACAAAGTAGGGGCGGCACTTCTTGCCAAAAGCGGAAAAATCTACACAGGTTGCAATGTTGAAAACGCATCATTCACCCCCACCAACTGCGCAGAAAGAACTGCCTTTTTCAAGGCAATAAGCGAGGGCGATAGAGAGTTTGAAATGATAGCAATCGTGGCAGGAAAGGACGGAGAAGAGTTGTCCAAAAACTGCACTCCTTGCGGTGTTTGCCGTCAAGTGATGACAGAGTTTTGCCACAAGGATTTCAAGATTATCCTTGGCACACCCGATGACTTCAAGGTGTTGACTCTTGAAGAAATTATGCCTCATTCCTTCACTGCAACCGAACTGTAAAAAAAACAACTTAACGACAGAAAGTGGTGTTTATCTTGCGTATATGACCGATAAACATCGCTTTTGGCTTTATTATGAATTATTTTGATGATGACAAAAATTTGAACAAAGACCTCTTCCGTGACGTGGATGTTTGCACTTGCGGTGCTCACACTGGGGTGTACGTATGCCGTGAAGAGGACGGGTGGTATTATCGTTGCAACGATTGCGACCTTCCCATAAAAGACAGTTTCCACCGCCACGAGCCTAGGCGCACAAGATACGTTGACGAATACGATGACTGAATAGTATTCCTCCTTTTGCACACAATAGTGTCAAAACCAAAAAGGAGGTTTCTATGGACAACGAAAAAATCTTGCTGAAAAAAGTGGCAGAACTTTCAAACATCAATATGATGATTCTTGCACTTCTCGTTGCAGTCATCGCACTGTCAGTGGGCCTTGCGTTTTTCTTCCTAGTGCCCGGCTCAGTTGGATACGGCATCGGCGTGGCAATGTTTATTGTGGCAGGTCTTATCTTCGTCATCGGTGAAATGACCTATCTTGTCAAGATGAGCAAAATTCGCCGTCAAGAGGACTAACAAATTTTTGAGGGAAGAAAATAAATCCTAACCCTCAACCCAAAAAAAAGACCAAAACAAAAAACCGAGCACACCGCTCGGTTTTTTCATTGTGATTTGATAGGACTAAAGCAGGTTGTTTGTTTTGAGATAGTCAACGTAGTCGTTGTAGAGTTTTACGCTGTCTGGGTGTCCGCAGAATGAGGGGGAGTCGGCAGGGTTCATTATGCCAAGATATTGATATGCGATGATTTTGTTCACGTATGGTGACACGTTTTCAATTTGACGCTTTACTCTTTCAAAACTTGCAGGAAGAAGGGCACTGTCATAGACGACTCCTTCAAACTTGAACACTTCAACTTCTGCCCAAAGTTCAGCACGTCCTGCCTCGTCATGGACACGTTTCAACTTTTCATAAAGTTTTGCGGTGCGGTGGACGGGAGTTTTCTGCACACCCACCTCGTCTTGATACACAATATAGTCAAGGTCCATAGACACAAGATCGCGGGTGTATCTGTCGTTTGTCAAGGTGACGTTTGTGCCGTAGGGAGCAATCAAGGTCTTTTTGCCCGGGGTGAGTTCGTGAGCAACCTTTGATGCTCTGTTGACGTAGGACACGAAAGCACGAGGGAAGTGGAGTTTGATGAAACACTCGTCGGGGTAATACCAACCATAGAAACTGGGGTGATGACCGTATAGCGCGGTGATTTCCTCCATAGCCTTGAAGGACATATTGACGATATCTTCACTCTTTATGTTGTGATGAGCCCTGCGCCAGTTGCCGAAAAATCCGTTGCCGAGAAAGACTTTCAGCCCCAACTTGTCCGCTTCGTCAAGGACTTCTTCAATGGGGTCATCTGTTTTCATATCCGCAAAGGGGAAGATTTTGGATTGATAAAAGCACCTTTCGTAAAGTGCCGTCGCCATAATCATCACGTACTCCATGCCAAGGGCGTGGATTTCACGGATTTTATTGCGCCAGTCAATGCCTTCAAATTCCTTCAAGGCAGGATTCCAATATTTACCCTCAGCGGTATTGTGATGTCTAAACTCAAAAAAAGTTCCGTCAAGTTTGCGAAGCATAATTCTCCCTCCTATCCAAAGTATAACCCATACAACAGCGAAAGGCAATAGTGGATTTCGGCGGTTAGAGAGGCGAAAAACTCAAAAAATTCACACTTTTCAAAAAACAGTTGCGAAATGACAACACTTGTGATATATTATCACTTGCGCCGGTGTGGTGAAATTGGCAGACGCGCTGGACTCAAAATCCTGTGGACTAATCCTCCGTGACGGTTCGAGTCCGTCCACCGGCACCAAGAAAAAAAGACCGTTTTCGAACGGTCTTTTTTCTATCCAACCCGAAGGATTGGCATGTAATCTCACCGCAGGTGAGTATGTAATCGCCGAAGGCGCATGGCATCACGCGCCAGCGTGCATCCTCCTTGGATTGATTACATACAACACTCCGTGTTGATTCCATACCGCAGACAAGCTGCGGATTCCATCCACGACTTCGCCGTGATTTTCGAGTTGCATTTTTGTACTACGAGTCCAACACAACCCTACGAAATCGTGGGGTTGTTTTTTTATACGCACCTTTGCGTTTTCTTTGAAAACGTGAATTTTCTTCATATTTTTGAAAAATGTGTGCTAGAATATGACAAAAGTGAAGTCCGCTATTGACTTTACGCCCGTGCGAGCGTATAATGTTCCCATAAGTTTTTTGGGGGTTAATATGTCAAATCAATTTGAAAAATATTCAAACACCTTTGCAAAAATGATTCAATGCCCCACGGTGTCAAGCAGCGGAGCAGAGTATTTTGACAAATTCCAACAAGTGCTGAAAGAGGAATTCCCCCTTGTTTTCAGCAATCTTGAAGTGTTCTATCCCGGCAAGGACAAGGACAGTGAGTCAAGAGCAATCCTTCTCAAATGGAAAGGCAAGTCAGACCGCCGTCCTATGGTGCTTATGGCACACCAAGACGTAGTGCCTGCCTCACCTGAAACCTGGAAGTATGACCCTTACGGTGGCACTCTTGAAGATGGCAAGATTTGGGGCCGTGGCGCAATGGACTGCAAAAACACCCTTTTCATCACCATCAACGCAGTTGAGGAACTGATTGCAGAAGGTTTTGTCCCTGAACACGACGTCTATCTTTCATATTCAGACTGCGAAGAAAACAGCGGTATGGGCGCACCTTACGCAGTCCAGTGGTTCAAGGATCACGACGTACACCCCGTTGTGGCAGTTGACGAAGGTGGCGCAATTGTTGAAAACGCTTTCCCCGGCATGAAGATGCCCTTTGCAATGGTTGGCATTATGGAAAAGGGCTATGCAGACGTCCGTTTCACCGCACACAGTAAGGGCGGACACAGCAGTTCACCTCCGAACAATACACCTCTTGCAAGACTTGGCGCATTCATCGACTATTGCGAAACCCACGTTCTTTTCAAGCGCAGTATGTCAAAGCCTGCACTGCAAATGTTGAAAGGCGTGTCAACAGGTCTTGGCGGACCTTTGAAGTTTATCACCAAACACGCAAAAGGTTTTGCCCCTCTCATCGTCAAGGCACTGCCTATGATCACACCCTTTGGCAAGGCACTTCTCGGCACAACAATGGTTTTCACAATGGCACAGTCCTCAGACGCTCCTAACGTGATTCCTCAATCCGCCTCAGTGGTGGCAAATCTTCGATTTGGCCCCGGTGATAAGAGCGCAGATTGCATTGCAAAACTCACCGACCTTGCAAAAAAATACGACCTTGAGGTTGAAGTCCTCACCTGCCGTGAGCACAGCGCATTCGTTGACACAGAGTGTGATGAATACAAACACTTTGTGGACACAATGAGAGAGTGTTTCCCCGAAATCGGCATTTCACCCTATCTTATGTTTGGAGGCACAGACTGCAGACATATGCAGACAATCGTGCCCTGCGCAATAAGATGCACTCCATGTCGACTCAATCCTCAACAGCTTGCATCAATGCACGCAAGTGATGAAAACATTGACGTACAATCCCTCATTGACGGCACGGCATTTTTCAAGAAATTCATCAGCAACTTTAAATAGACAAACACAGACAAAACATAGTTTTGTAATTCAACAATAGGAGACAAATATGAGCATTTGGCATGACGTTGACCCTAGTCGCATTACACCCACAGATTTTCTTGCTGTAATCGAAATTTCAAAGGGTTGCAAAAACAAATACGAACTTGACAAGGAAACAGGCGTACTCATTCTTGACAGAGTTCTGCACACCTCCACCCACTATCCTGCAAACTACGGATTTATCCCCCGCACTTTCAGTGACGACAACGATCCTCTTGACGTGCTGGTCCTTTGCAGTGAAGCAATCGTGCCTATGGCAATGGTGCGTTGCTATCCCATCGGTGTGATGATGATGCAAGACGGCGGAGATATGGACTACAAGATCATCGCAATTCCTTTCAAAGATCCCAACTGGAGCATATACAAGGAAGTGGACGAACTCCCTCCCCACATTATGCAAGAAATGGCCCACTTCTTCCGCGTCTACAAGCAACTGGAAGAGAAACAAACAACAGTATTCCAAGTGAAGGACAGAGCCTTTGCGGAACTTATCATCAAAGACAATATCCATCAATACAAGAAGAAATTTAACGTGAAATAAGGCGGGGGAAACCCCGAGAGGGATATTATGAAAACATACGATTGTATAGTTATTGGCGGTGGCGTAGTCGGCACGGCAGTCTTAGACAGGCTTGCTTTCCACGACTTGGCCACCTTACTTTTGGAAAAGGATGACGACGTATCAGTGGGCGCATCTCGTGCAAACAGCGGTATAGTCCACGCAGGATATGACTGCAAGCCGGGCACTTTGAAGGCAAAGTTCAACGTCCGTGGCAATCATCTTATGTGGAGTTTGGTTGACGACCTTGACGTGCCTCACTTGAAGTGCGGTTCACTTGTCGTAGCAGACAAGGACAACAAAGCAGGCATAGACGAACTCTATGACAAAGGCGTGAAAAACGGCGTTGAAGTAGAAGTCTGGGACAAGCAAAAGACTATGTCTTTTGAGCCCAACCTTTCAGACAATATCGAGTGGTCGTTGTACGCAAAAGAAGCAGGCATCGTGTCACCCTATCAACTGGCAATAGCCTTAGCCGATAGAGCAGTCCTCAACGGAGCGGAAATCCACCTTGAAGAAGGGGTCACCGCTCTTGAAAGAAAGGACGGACTTTGGGTTGTCACCACCGAAAAGAGCCAATATCTTGCAAAGACAGTTGTCAACTGCGCAGGTGCATACGGCGCAGACGTAAACGACCTTGCTGGCGCAGAGCACTATGAAACCTCTTTCCGCAAAGGAGAGTATTACGTCCTTGACAACACTGAAAGACAAAACGTTGAAACAGTCATATTCCCTCTGCCCACAAAAGCAGGCAAAGGCATTTTGGTAGCTCCCACAGCAGACGGCAACGTCATCTACGGCCCCACCTCACACCTTTGTGACCTTGATGATACGTCAGTCACCCTTGACGGACTTCAAGACATCCGCTCAAACGTGGCAAAGACTTACAAGAATCCCGTCGTGCGCAAGTGCATACGCACGTATGCCGGCGTGCGCACCATTATAGGAGATGACTTCGTCATCGGTGAGTCAAAAGTGGTGGACGACTTCTATATGGCAATCGGCATTTGCTCACCGGGGCTTTCCTCAGCACCTGCCATTGCAGAGCATCTTGAAAACCTCATCGCAGGTGACGTAGCATTGAAAGACAACGTTGTCACCCGTTTGCCTAGAGCAAAACGCTTGAGCGAACTTGACGGAGATGAACTCAACACCCTCATCAAAGAGGACGAGGCTTGGGGACGTATCGTCTGCAGATGTGAAAAGGTCAGCGAGGCAGAAATAGTCAAGGCAATTCACTCACCTCTTCCTGCAGTCACCGTTGACGCAGTAAAGCGCAGAGTCCGTGCAGGTATGGGAAGATGCCAAGGCGGTTTCTGTGCCACAAGAGTTATGGAAATCATCTCTCGTGAAACAGGCAAAGACATCACCGAAATAAGAAAGGGCAAAAAAGGCTCAAACATTGCTCTTTACTCCGTAAAGGAGGTGCCCAATGATTAAGAAATATGACGTTGTTGTTATAGGCGGTGGCCCTGCAGGTATGGCGGCGGCTCTCAGCGCACTGAAAAAGGGCGCAAAAGTCCTTGTGGTTGAAAGAGACGTCCGTCTTGGCGGAATCCTCAATCAATGCATTCACAACGGATTTGGACTTCACTATTTTGGTGAGGAGTTGACTGGCCCCGAATACGCAGACAGATTTGTCAAGTTGGTGGAAAGTGAGGATATAGACGTCATGCTTGAAAGTATGGTGTTGCGCCTCACTCCCGACAAGAAGGTGGAAATCCTTTCTCCCGAAGGCTATATCACAGTTGAAGCAGGGGCAGTGGTCCTTGCAATGGGTTGCAGAGAGCGCACAGCAGGGGCAATCGCAGTGCCCGGCACTCGTCCTGCAGGCGTCTATACCGCAGGTATGGCGCAAAAACTGTGCAATATGAAGGGATACCTCGTTGGCAAAAAGGTTGTCATTTTGGGCAGTGGTGACATCGGTCTCATCATGGCAAGACGTATGACACTTGAAGGGGCAAAGGTGGAACTTGTCCTTGAACTTATGCCTTATTCAAGCGGTTTGAAGCGCAATATCGTCCAATGCCTCAATGACTTTGACATCCCTATCAAGTACGCACATACAATCACTCGTCTTGAAGGAAGCCCTCGTCTTACAGGTCTTTACTATGCACCCGTTGACGAAAACAGAAATCCTATCCTTGAAAAGGAAGAATACGTCTCTTGCGACACCTTGCTTTTGTCAGTTGGTCTTATCCCTGAAAACGACCTTCTCTCAGGCATGGACGTTGAAATGTCACCCATCACCTCAGGGGCAGTGGTTGACGAAAATCGTATGACCTCAATCCCCGGCGTATTCTCTTGCGGAAACGTCCTTCACGTACACGACCTTGTGGACAACGTATCCCGTGAAGCAGAGATTGCAGGGGGAGCAGCCGCTGACTACGCTCTCGGCAACGTGACGGCAGGGGACACCGTGAGTGTCCGCGCCACAGACGGCGTAAGATATGCACTTCCTCAAAGGATAACCAAGGGCGGAGAAGGCAAGGTTGACGTCTTCTTCCGCACGGTTGACGTCTACACAAAGAAACGCATCGTAGTTGAAGTGGACGGCAATGAAATCTATTCAAGAAAGACAATGATTCTCGCCCCCGGCGAAATGGAAAAAATCACTCTTGCACGTCAAGATTTGGTTGGTGACGTGATTGTGAGGTTGAAATGATGAACACAATCTGCATTATGTGTCCCATGGGATGCCCCCTTACAATAGAAGAAAAGGACGGTGTCATCACCGTTCAAGGTCAAACTTGTCCTCGTGGCAAAAAGTATGGTGAGCAAGAGTATTCCGCCCCTGTCCGCACCTTGACAACCCTCATTAGACGTGCAGACGGCGGTATGGCATCTGCCAAAACCTCAGCCCCTATCCCCAAAGACAAAATCCGTGAAGCCGCCGAATACGTTGGCAAACTGACTGTTTCCGCCGACAGCAAAATCGGTGACGTTGTTGAAGAAAATTTCTTTGCAGACGGCGTAAATTTGGTGATCACAGGCATAGCCTAAGATGAAGACTAAGAGGCTTTTCAACTACCGTCCTTTGTGCTTTGTCGCACTATTTCTTGTGGCAGGCATATTGACGGCGGAGTGCCTCTATCCCGTCCACAAACTTTACGTTTTGATTCCAGCAGTTCTATCTCTCGCAGTAGGGATAGGGCTGTTTTTATTTTCAAAAACTCGCCGTTTCACCTATATGGCAGTGTTCTTCCTCATAGGGCTCATTGCCATGTTTTCAGCCTCCTCCGTCTATGACAGCCGATACGTTGAGGGTGGCTACACCGCCATTCAAGGCAAGGTAGACAGTGAGATAGTGATTGAGGACGGCAAAACAATGTTCTACGTCAAAGACGTAGTTCTTGACGGCGAGGAACTCAGTGGCAGGGCATACGTCAGTTTAGAAAGTGATGACAGACCTGACTTCCGTGCAGGGGATATTGTGGTCATCTACGGCAACTTTGAGTTTAAGGAGCACAACTGGTTTGACACTTACTATTCAGTGTCTGTAAACAAGCAAACCTACTATAATATGTGGGGCAAAAGTGTCACTAGGGTTGCGGACGGAAAGCCTTCTTTCCCCTTGAATTTGCAACTGAGCATCAAGCAAATGTTCTATGACTATTTGGACGAAGACACCGCAATGATTTGTCAAGCCCTAGTGCTCGGCGACAAGTTTGGCATTGAAGACAACCTCTATGACGGCATAAAGGCAAGCGGTCTTGCTCACGTACTTGCAGTCAGCGGACTTCACGTCACCGCTCTTGCCAGTGCCTTGATGTATCTTCTCAAAAAGACCAAGTTGAAACCGTTGTTGTCCTTCATTATAGTGGCAGTCATCACCTTCTTCTACGTTATGCTTTGTGGCTTCACCGCCTCGTCAATAAGAGCATTCATTATGACCGCAGTCCTCAACTTCGGTGTGATGATGGGGTTCAAGTACGACAAAATGTCCTCGCTATCTTTGGCAGGAGCAATCATCCTCATCACCCGTCCTCAGAGCATTATGGACGCAGGATTCCTCCTCAGCATGTTTTCTGTGCTTGGCATTTTCACCTACTACAAGACCTTCAAAAACACGGTGGAGAAGGTGCGGTTGAAACTTGGTTTTGGCAACAAGAAAAGGGAAGACGGCAAGGGCATTTTCCTCTTGGACAGAGGCTTCACCAAGTGCTACAATAAGGTAGGTGACGTGGTGTCAGTGAGCCTGTCCGCCAACTTGATGACCACGCCTCTCATTGCGTATTTCTTCAAATCTTTGCCCGTTTTGTTTATCCTGTCAAACATCATCATTTTACCGTACTTGATGTTTATCTATCTAATTTTGCTGATTATCACCTTGTTTTGTCAGTTGACAACACTTTGGGGTGGTGTGACAATTATGCAAATTCTCCTCAAACCTTTTGTTGCTTGGACGGATTTTGTTGGCACGCTAGACTGGTCGACCATAGACTTTTCAGCAACGGTATTCTTGGTCATTGCTTGGATTGTCAGCGCAATACTCAGTTCAAAATATATCTTTGTAAACAAGCGTTTCAAGTTTGTTGCAGTCACGTTGTGGCTTGCACTTTTTGGAGTGATTATCACTTTGGCATTGATTTGATTTTCAGTTTTTAGGGCAGTTGAAACAGCGCAAAATTTCCTCGCGTGCGCCAAATTTTGAAACAAAATTTTCAGTGCATATGCGGGCAAATGTGTGCGCTTTGACATAAAATTTATAAAATATAAAAAAATTATTGAATTTCGCCCGCGCGTATGCTACAATTATACAGTATTATGGTATTTAGTGGGGTGCATTATGCTTAATTCCTTCCAAAACTTGTTCGCATTCAACATTGCCGGTATCTTTGACGGCATGGTTGGCTACATTGTCATCGGCGTTGTTGCCGCAGTCATTTTGCTTGGCATAATCCTCGCAATCGTCAGTGGCGTCAAAGGCAAAAAAGAAAAAGACGATGACGAAACCACCGCTTTCTTGAGCGAATACGTAGGTCAAGACGGCTTTGAACTTCCTTCAGAAGAGCCTGCAGAAACTCCTGCACCTGTTCTCGAAGAAGCACCTGCTCCCGTCCTTGAGGAAGCCCCTGCACCTGCTCCCACCGAAGCACCCGCACCCGTGCTCGAAGAGGCACCCGCACCTGCACCTACACCCGAGCCCGCACCCGCACCTGTCAGTGCAGTGCCCAGTGAGGAAAATCCCATCGCAGCCGACACTCTTCCCATTGACCAACGTCAAGGTGACTGGAGCAACTACGATGGCGAATACGACGGCTATTACTACGACCCCATCGACGTCTGCTACTACGAAGGCAAAGCACCCGTCTACGTCCAAAAGATGTATCTGCCCCCTGTTGAAAGAGTTGTCCGCAAGATCAAGAACCCTGCCGCACCTCTCACCGAAAAAGCAAAGGAAACCCGTGTTGGCATCAAGCGTAAGAACACTGGCCTTGATATGTCAGACATCTACGGTCAATACATCATCGAACATAATGCAGAAGGCGAATATTACTTCACCCTCTACTCAAACAAGGAAGTCACTTTGTACGAAAGCCACAACTACGCAAACGAACAATTCTGCCGTGACGCAATCAAGCGTTTCAAGAAGCACGTCATCGCAGGCACCTTTGACATTGTTGGCAAGGACGGCGTGTTCAACTACGTTCTCACAAGAAAACTCAACACCTACACCGGTCCCGACAAGACTTCACGTGAAGACGCAGAAGCATCAAGAAAGGGCACAAAATACTTCGCACAAACCGACGTGGTCAGAGTGCAAGAATAATCGGTTAGAACATAGAATTTGCCGAAAACTTTATCGGCTTGAAACTCATAAGAAAATGAAAAGCACCGCAATCAGCGGTGCTTTTTTGTTGCAATTTTCATAGCAAGAATATCAGTTATTTACGATTGTTATTTGTGTGATTTTTGTGCAATTTAATGGATATAACTCAGAAAAATTTATTGTTTGCGAGAAAATTGTTTTAGACAATTTTCTCGTAAAATTATTTGAGGTAGTATGCTGTCATAATAATAATATAGAAATTTCTTATGAAAACTAATTGCAGTAAGTAGAATATTGATTTTTTCTAGGATTGAAGTCGACAAATTAGAGTTGCTAATTATACAAATTTCATTGTCTAGAAGTTCTAGGAGCCATTTTTTTGAGCCAGATGAGAATGTTTTTTTATAAATAGTTTCGGCAAGGTTGATGTTTTCTGGGTATTTTACTTGTTCAGAGCTAAGGATGGTGTTCCTTTTTTCCCAATCCAAAGAGAATTTGCTTTTAAACTCCTCATCATCAATGTCCTTTAAAAATGACATATTTAAGTCGCTGTATGCTAAAGTGAATAAATTGTCCCAAACATCTATTTTGTATAGATCTGTTTGATGCAATTTATAATAATTTATGATTCTTTCGTTGGAATGTAAATTTTTGTCATCACTTCGAAGTTTGTAACAGCTTCCGACATTGGCGTTGGAAAGGTCATAATCTTCAGGCGTATAATACTTTAATTTTTTGATTATATTTGGAGAAATTTTACGGTAAGTATTGGTTCGAATTAGGAGTTTGTATATTTCGCCGAATAGATTCTTTATGAAACTCTCGTATCTACAGTTTTGGCATGTAATTTCAACATTATAATGATCATTGAGTCGTGGGAGATCGCATTCCCTGACGCGAATGACATAGATGTTGTGTTGGTTTAATACTTTGTTTTTTTCTAAATCAGAGGCAATACGATTTCGATGATAGTAAGCTCCATCGTATTCTATTGCAACATTGATACTAGGAATAAAGACATCGACTTCTTTTTTGAAAATTTTTGTACGATGAACAGCATCTGGAAAGACTTGTCGCAATAGACAAAAAAGAAATGCTTCACCATCCGAACATTGGTTAGATGGCTTATCAATTTCAAGCGGTGATCTATAAAACAACACACCAAAACTATTCACCCAATAAAATTTTTCTTGGGTGAATATCGAAACTTCTTCTGGCGGTGTATGATTTTTGTCATAACACCAATACTTATCAACAATGCTGGGAATAATATTCGAGATGCTATCAATCATAAAAGAATCTTATTCTGAATGTAAAACCAATTAGAAATTTTTATACACATGTTTGAGTGTTGTATAACTACAGTAACTTATAAACTTATAATAGCACGAAAGAAAAAACATTTCAACATATTATGTCAAGAAAGACAAACTGTACAAAAAAGCACCCACCGAAGTGAGTGCCTTTTGTTTTCATTGATTATTATGCAAGTGCTTCTTGGACTGCAACTGCGCAAGCAACTGATGCGCCGACCATGGGGTTGTTGCCCATGCCGATGAGGCCCATCATTTCAACGTGTGCGGGGACAGATGAACTGCCTGCAAATTGTGCGTCACTGTGCATACGTCCCATGGTGTCAGTCATGCCGTATGATGCAGGACCTGCTGCCATGTTGTCGGGGTGGAGTGTACGACCTGTGCCGCCACCTGATGCCACTGAGAAGTACTTTTTGTTGTGGTCGATGCACCATTTCTTGTATGTGCCTGCAACGGGGTGTTGGAAACGAGTAGGGTTGGTTGAGTTGCCGGTGATTGACACGTCAACGTCTTCGAGGCGCATGATTGCAACACCTTCTGTGACGTCGTCTGCGCCATAAACGCGGACTGCTGATCTTTCACCCTTGCTGTATGCGGTTTCCTTCACCACGGTGACTTCACCGGTGTAGTAGTCCATCTTTGTTTGGACGTATGTGAAACCGTTGATACGTGAAATGATATATGCTGCGTCCTTGCCAAGACCGTTGAGGATGACTTGGAGGGGTTCTTTACGGACCTTATTTGCGGTCTTTGCGATGCCGATTGCACCTTCTGCTGCTGCAAATGATTCGTGACCTGCGAGGAATGCAAAACACTTTGTGTTTTCTCTCAGGAGCATTGCTGCAAGGTTGCCGTGGCCGATACCAACTTGACGTTGTTCAGCAACTGAACCGGGGATGCAGAATGATTGAAGGCCGATGCCGATTGCTTCTGCTGCGTCTGCTGCGTTTGTGCAGTTCTTTTTGAGTGCGATTGCGCAACCCACTGTGTATGCCCAGACTGCGTTTTCAAAAGCGATAGGTTGGATGCCTTTGACGATTGATTCTGCGTCGATGCCTTTTTCAAGGCAGAGTGCTCTTGCTTCTTCAAGATCTGCGATGCCGTATTCTTTGAGGACTGCATTGATCTTGTCTATTCTTCTTTCATATCCTTCAAAAGTGATGCTCATAGTCTGCCTCCTTATTCCTTACGAGGGTCAATCCACTTGACTGCGCCGTCTTCTTCCTTGAATCTGCCATAGGTGCCGGTGCATTTTGCCAGTGCTTCGTTTGCATCAACGCCTTTCTTGATCATTTCCATAAAGACGCCAAGCTTGCAGAATTGATAACCGATGATTTCGTCGTTTTCGTCGAGAGCGATCTTTGTGACGTAGCCTTCTGCCATTTCCAGATAGCGGGGGCCTTTTGCAACGGTTGAGTACATTGTGCCGATTTGGCTTCTTGTGCCTTTGCCGAGGTCTTCAAGACCTGCGCCGATGACAAGACCGTCTTCTGAGAAAGCGGATTGAGTTCTTCCGTAGACGATTTGGAGGAAGAGTTCTCTCATAGCGGTGTTGATTGCGTCGCAGACGAGGTCGGTGTTCAGTGCTTCGAGGATGGTTTTGCCAGCGAGGATTTCTGCTGCCATTGCTGCTGAGTGGGTCATACCTGAGCAACCGAGGGTTTCAACCAATGCTTCTTGGATGATACCATCTTTGACGTTGAGGGTGAGCTTGCAAGCGCCTTGTTGAGGTGCGCACCAGCCAATACCGTGTGTAAGACCGCTGATGTCTTTGATTTCCTTTGCTTGTATCCATCTACCTTCTTCGGGGATGGGAGCGGGACCGTGGTTAGGGCCTTTACGCACACTGCACATTTCTTGTACTTCACGAGAATATTGCATGTTTTGTTCGTTTTGCGGAGTCCGCAAAACCTGCCTCCTTTAAAAGTTTTCTTCTATGGAATTTTATCACATAGGTGATAAATTGACAACAGATTTTTTGTGAATAATGCGGTGAGTTTTCAAGCATTTCGGGCTATTTTGTGCAGTAAACGGCAATTTAAGTGAAACGACTTGCCACTTAACACTTTTAGTGTTATAATCTTTTCACTAAATTTTGTAGGAAGAAATTATGGTAAAGAAAGGTATTTTGGAAGAATTGAGAGCCCGTGGTCTTGTGAAACAAGTCGTTTTCGAAGACGAACTGAAAGAGCTTCTTGACACAGAATCACAATCATTTTACATCGGTTTTGACCCCACTGCAGACAGTTTGCACGTTGGTCACTTTATGCAAATGATCGTTGCAAAGCGTCTTCAAGATGCAGGTCATCGTCCCATCATTTTGATAGGTGGTGGCACGGCAATGGTCGGCGACCCCAGTGGCAGAACTGATATGCGCAGTATGATGACAAAGGAGACCATCGCCCACAACGTGGCTTGCTTTAAAAAGCAAATGGAAAAGTTCATCCGCTTTGACGGTGAAAACGCAGCAATCCTTGTCAACAATGCAGACTGGCTCCTTGATCTCAACTATATCGATTTCCTTCGTGAAGTCGGCGCAAACTTCTCAGTCAACCGTATGTTGACCGCAGAGTGCTACAAGCAACGCCTTGAAAAGGGACTCACTTTCCTTGAATTCAACTATATGCTTATGCAAGCATACGACTTTTTGGTGCTCAACCGCAAGTACGGTTGCGTTATGGAATTTGGCGGTGACGACCAATGGTCAAACATCCTTGCAGGTGCAGACCTCATTAGACGTAAGGAACAAAAGAGCGCATTTGCTCTCACCTTTGCACTTCTCACCACCTCAGAAGGCATCAAGATGGGCAAGACGGCAAAAGGCGCAGTGTGGCTTGATCCCAATAAGACCGCTCCTTACGATTTCTTCCAATACTGGCGCAACATCGCAGACCAAGACGTAGAAAAGGTATTTAGATTCCTCACTTTCCTCCCTCTCGATGAAATCGAGGAATTGACAAAATACAACGATGAACGTATGAACAAGGCAAAGGAACGCCTTGCATACGAGCTCACTTTGATGGTTCACGGCAAGGACGAAGCAGACAGTGCACTCCAAAAGGCACGTGCCGCATTCAGTGGTGACCGTGACAATATGCCCGAGGCCACAATCCCTAGCGGTATGACCTCAGTTGCAGACATCCTTGTTGCAGTTGCCAAAGTGCCTTCAAAGGGTGAAGCAAAACGCCTTATCCAAGGCGGTGGCATTTCAGTTGACAGCGTCAAAGTGACAGACGTCTTTGCATCCGTCACCGAAGACCAACTGAAAAACGGCTTTGTCCTCCAAAAGGGCAAAAAGAATTTCTACAAAGTTTCAGTTGAAGCATAACTGAGTTTAGGTGCAAAGGTGAAATCATACAGATACGCAGATGGCACTTTTGAAGCGGTTTATGAGATAAAACGCTCCAAATTCATAGCGACTGTAATGGGCGAAGTCGATGGCGACTCCGCCGAAACCTTTGTGAAAAATATCAAAAAGAAGTATGCAGACGCCACTCACAATTGCTACGCCTACATCGGTGACGTCAATGGCCAAGCAACTAGATTTTCTGATGACGGTGAGCCAGGTGGCACTGCAGGTCAACCTATCCTTGAAGTCCTACGCAAGAAAGGTCTTGTGAGGACGGCAGTTGTCGTCACTAGATACTTTGGAGGCATCAAGCTTGGTGCAGGCGGACTTGTGGGCGCATACACCGAGAGCGCAGTTCGTGGCATTGAGTGTGCCACCCTCGCAACCAAAATTGAGTGTGTTAGATTGTCGGTTTCAACGGATTATACCTTGAACCCCGTTGTTGACAAACTTGTCCGCAAACAGGGTTGGACCGTTGACAATACCCAGTATCTTGACGGCGTAAAGACCTCACTTTGGATTCCCACCGACGAGGTGAAAAGCGTTGAATCAATCATCACCGAAACAACACTTGGCAAGGCTCTTATCTCCTACGATATGACCGAAACCGAGTTTGTCAAAATTGACTGAAAGCCCACCAGTGGCTTTTTTCTATGAAGAAAGAATTGACTCCCGAAGAAAGAATGCAAAAGTGTTTTGACCAAGCAGTGAAATACTTGGCAATTTCACCACGCAGTGAAAAGGAAGTCGGGGAGAAACTTTACGAAAAGGGCTATCACCGCAACGAAGTTGAAGAGGCTATTGACCGTTGCAAGGGCTACAAGTATATCAATGACGAAGCCTACACCCGATCCTTTATTGAGTATTATTCCCACAAAATGGGCAGAAAGATGATGGCGTACAAACTGACCAACGACAAAGGAGTTGATGCAACTCTTGTCGGTAATATGATTATGGATTTGGTCAGTGATGAAGCGGAAACAGAAAAGTGCACGGATATGGCATCAAAGTACGTGAAGAAAAAACGCATTTGGGACAAAAAGGATTTAGGAAAAGTTGGCGCATATCTTTTCACAAAGGGCTTTGAGTGGAATATTATAAACCGTGCATTAGACAACGTCGCACTCTGCGACAAGCCCGAGAACGAGTAAAAACGCGCTATTTGGCGCCTAACTTCGGCAGATACAAACCACAGGATTCTCACGTACGCCCAGTACGCTACGACCCCTGTGGTTTTTCTTTCTTGCTATGCATCCAAATATCGCGTTTTTAGAAACGTATGGTCTATTAGAAGCGTTCTTATACAAGCACTTACTTGTTGCGTGACGGAATGCGAGGAGCAGCGGCGACGAGGAAGGGAGCGCCGAGCACCAGACGAGAGTACGAAGTTGCGGGTGCGCTGTGATTTTTTTGCACCAACGCAACGAGTGGCATAATGAGGCGACGCCGCTTAATGTGCGAGAGCCGAGTGTTGCCCTGCCCGTAGGGCTCTGCCGTATGGCAGAAGGGGGAAACACGTGAGGAAGGGGGACCTGCACTTGATATGTTCGCACTCACTAATATCACTTGCCGTAGGCAATATAACTTACGCGGTCAATATCAAGTGTCAAAAAAGCCAAGGGATATGAGAAGGGCCTCGTTGACCTTGGTCATCATAGAAATCGGCAACTCGCCGATTTTTTCTTTTAGTCTTTTCTTGTCCAATGTTCGGATTTGTTCAAGGAGGACAACGCTATCTTTTGGCAAACCAAACTTTTCAGCAGGCAGTTGTATATGTGTAGGTAGTTTTGCCTTTTCAAGTTGCGAGGTGATTGCGGCAGCAATGATTGTAGGGCTATATTTGTTGCCCACGTTGTTTTGCACCACAAGTACAGGACGGACGCCACCTTGCTCACTGCCGATGACAGGGGATAGGTCCGCAAAGTATATCTCACCACGTTTTATCATTTCCATACCACCGATTGTTGCCAAAAGAAAGGAATATATCCTTATACACTATGTTTTATTTTGAAAATTTGTTGTAGCACACTTGTCAAAAGAGCGGTTGTAGTTTAATATTTATATAGTAGTGAAATAGAGGGAAGGAGTGTTTCGGCTGTGCTTTTTGTATGACCAAAGATAGTGGTTCAAAAATGCACCGATAATGGTGAAAACCACCGTCAAAAACCTTCGTTTTCCCCTAATAATAGGAAAAATACACGTATCGTGTTCAGTACACAAATCGTGTATTAAGCAAAAAATCGTATTAAAACTGAAATTTTATTGCAAAGCAATAAGTTTTCAAAAGGATATTATGACAAAGATAGGCATAGTTGGATATGGCAATTTGGGCAAGGCTTGCGAAAAAATCGTTATGAGCCGTGATGATATGTCACTGGTTGGCATTTTCACCCGTCGTGACCCCGCTACAATGACCTCACCTTACGGCAGCGCATTTTTCCGCCAAGATGATCTTGACAGATTTGAAAATGAGGTTGATGTTTTGGCACTCTGCACAGGCTCTGCAAACGACCTTGTTGACCTTGCGCTGAAACAAGCAGAAAAGTTCAACACGGTTGACAGCTTTGACACTCACGCAAGGATGAGAGATTATGTCACCGCTCTTGACAAGGTTGCAACCGAGCACGACCACCTTTCCTTTGTTGGCATTGGTTGGGACCCTGGTGTGTTTTCAGTTATGCGCGCCCTCTATGAAGGTGTGCTCCCTGAGGGCAACACAGTCACCTTCTGGGGCAAAGGTGTGTCACAAGGACACAGTGAGGCTATCCGCAAGATTGACGGCGTGCTGAAAGGAATCCAATACACAATCCCCAAGGAAGAAGCCCTCGAAAAAGCAAGGGAGGGCAAAGGTGACACTCTCACCACCCGTGACAAGCATTTGAGAGAGTGCTTTGTTGTGGCAAGTGATGATGCGGACAAATCCGCCATTGAAAATGAAATCAAGTCAATGCCCAACTATTTTGCAGATTACGACACCATCGTCCACTTCATCACCGCAGAGGAGTTTGACCGCGACCACAACGCAATGCCTCACGGAGGACTTGTGCTTCGCAGTGGCTCAGTCAACGGCAAGGAAGAAAACCTTGAATTCAAATTGACTTTGTCCTCAAACCCTGACTTCACCGCCAGTGTACTTATGGCGTACGCAAGATGCCTGAAGAAAATGCATGAAAGTGGTGTCCGTGGCGCAAAGACAATCATTGATATCCCTGTCGGAGCATTACTTGGTGATAGGCTTGACGCTATAGCCAAATTCGTATAATCAGTGGCAGGGCAACCTGCCATAATTTTTAATGTGCATAAAACTCAAAACAATTTTGCATAAAAGCAAAGTGGATATTTTGGAAAATAGCAACGGTGTTTATGTGCAAGTATGCAAACTTGGTGACACAAAGTGACTATGACAAACAAGAAATACAAAACTATACTTTTTGACCTTGACGGCACACTCATTGACAGCAAGCCGGGCATTTTGACTGCAATCCGCAAAACCCTCAATGAGTTTCAAATCCCCTACACCGAAGAGGTCATAAATCAAATGGTTGGCCCTCCTTTCCGCATCAGCATGAAGGAACTTTTAGGCATTGAAGATATGTCCCTCATTGAGCAACTTATTTTCGTCTATCGCACTCACTACAAAGGTGGAGATTGGAAAGGTTGCAGCATCTATGACGGAGTAGAGGATATGCTCACTGCATTAAGAGGCGCAGGCTACACACTAGGCCTTGCCACCTCAAAGCCTTTACAGTACACCACAATCATTATGGAAAGCCTTGGTCTTGATAAATATTTTGACTACGTTGGCGGAGCAACAGGTGACGCCACTGCCGAGATGAAAACTGACGTCATCAACATGGTGCTTTCAAAACTTAACGTCACTGACCTTGACAGCGTCCTTATGATAGGTGACCGCCTGTATGACATAGAAGGTGCAAAGCAAAGTGGAGTTGACAGCATGGGCATTCTTTGGGGCTACGGTGACAGAGCCGAGCACGAAAACTGCGGTGCAGACTTCATCTTGTCCACCCCCAGTGAAGTTGTCAACTTCCTTGTAAAATAATGAAGAAAACAACACGTTGATACACCCGATCACAAATCAATCCAAATTCACTTAAATGCAAAAACACGGCGTTTATTCTCAATAATCGAGATGATAAACTCCGTGTTTTGTTATTTCACGAAATTTAATTGTGGTCAACCGCAGTTCAAATTATGTCAATTATTTTAAGTTTGCAGGTGGTCTTTTCAAAGGAAAGATTGAGGTCACCTCTATGGTCACGTCTTTCACCATCAACGCAGAAAGTTGTGTTGTGAGGAAGTGAAATGTTTGCGGATTTTATCCTCTTGAAGACAACTCCGTCCTCGCTTTCTTTACGTAGTCCAATGAAGAAAACCTTGAAGAAAGGGAAGAACATCTCCACCTTACCAAGTAGTCCATCATGCTTTGGCGAGGGTATCAACACAAGGTGTCCGCCCTCGTCTTTTTCATCGTACAGCTTGTTGAAATGAAAGCCAAAACACCTAGGCGATTTGATGAACATAATGAGGTTAAACTCCCCTTGAAACTCCTTTGTCACACGGGTGTTATCGCCCTCGTTTTTCTTCAATTTTCTTCTTGATTTTTTGTCTATATTTCTGCGGATTTCTTCTTTAATATTGTCCTCGTTTTTCATTAAGCCGTCCTCAACTTGACAGTTGATTTTGCACTTGATTCGGTTGACCTCGTAAGCCTTCAACACTTTAAGGACGTAGGCAAGCACTCCAAACCTTTGCTTGTCCTTTTGCTTTGCGGTGTAGCCTATTTCGGTGAAAGCACCCGAAGCAAAAACGTAGGTGAAGACGTTATCATCAACTTTTCCAATGGTGACAGGGTGAGGTGAGAGGGTTGCGTGTGAGTATTTCTCCGCCCCTGCCTTATCGTTCAAAGTGCCACAAGGGAAGTAGTACACCGTCTTGTCAAGACTGTATATTTCTTGCATAATTATTTGAAGAGTGCCGTCTCCACCGCATACAGCAAAAGTGTCAAAATCCTCAAAATTTATCTTGACGTTTGACGGCAGATGCACTGATGTGAAGTCATACTCACCCAGTGCTTTTTTTACGTTTTCAACCGAGCACTTTCTGCATTTGCCTGCATTGTCGTTGATGAGGATAAGGCACTTTTTCTCCTCAGTTTTGTTGTTTGCACTTATTTTCATATCACCTCAATTCACTTACTCAATTTCACCCGTATTTTGTCCAAAATCCACTGTTTTTAGACCTTGGCGAGATTTTCTTTCAACTTTGAGCGGATTGCCACTCTCATCGTCAAAATTTTGCTTTTAGCAAACAAATTCATTTTTTATGGTTATTTTGCCCCTCTATCTTCAAAATATGATTGCCACCCACTGACATTTGTGCTATAATGTATAAAATTTCTTAAAATTTTATTAATGGAGAATTGAAAATGGCTTACAAGGGTATGGCTCAAATCAACAAAAAAGATTTGTGGACAATTCCAAATCTCATCACCTACTTCCGCATTATCTGCATCCCCGCATACGTTGTGCTAATGGCATTTGCAGGCATCCGCGCAGATATGACTTTGCTCTACGGCGCACTGGGCGTATTTGTGGTTGCATCAGCAAGTGACCTTGTTGACGGCTGGATCGCAAGAAGATTCAATATGACCACAGGCATCGGCATGGTCCTTGACCCCTTTGCAGACAAACTTATGCACGTCAGCGTACTTTTCTGCCTCTCACTTTGCACAGGCCTCACACCTCTCGGCGCTGAAACAGCAGCCCTCACCGACGGCTGGTACGTCCACTACGCATTTGTCATTTTGATTCTTGCCAAGGAAGCATTTATGGTTTTGATGTCACCCTACGTCATGAAACGTGGCGCAAAAATCCAAGCCAACTGGATGGGCAAAGTCGCATCCGCAACCATCTCAATCGGCGTCATCCTTTGTTTCTTCCACCCCTACGTATATCTTGCAGACTGGGGCATCCTTGCTTGGGGCGTAGCACTTACATACGGCGCACTGTTTGGATATATCAAGGAAATCGTGCACCAAATCAAACTTATTGATGCAGGCAAGATGGAAAGAGTGACAGACGAAAGCGTGAAGTACACCAACGCAGAAAACACCGCACTTTTGAAACCCGAAGAAAAGGAAGAAGTGGCAGCCGACAAGGAATAATTACGGGAGCGTAAACCATATAGACTAATCACCGACGTACAAAGTACGTCATCTCGCATAAAGGAAACTGTGGAAAAAGAAATTCAAATGGAAAAAACTTACAATCCAGAGTTTGAACAGCGCATTTACAACTTCTGGATGAAGAACAAGTGCTTTGAAGCACACGTCAACCCCGACAAAGAGCCGTTCACCATTATGATGCCTCCTCCCAACATCACGGGACAGCTTCACATGGGACACGCTCTTGACCAAACGGTGCAAGACATTCTCACACGTTTCAAGCGTATGAGCGGATACGAAGCCCTTTGGCTCCCCGGCACCGACCACGCATCAATCGCCACCGAAGTGAAAATCGTAGAAAAGATGAAAAACGAGGAAGGCGTCACCAAGATGGACGTTGGCCGTGACGGCTTTATGGAGCGCGCTTGGGCGTGGAAAGAGCAATACGGCGGACGCATTGTTGAACAACTGAAACGCCTTGGCTCATCATGTGACTGGTCAAGAGAGGCTTTCACTATGGACCAAAACTGCTCAAACGCAGTCCTTGACGCCTTTGTTAAATACTACAACAAGGGCTTGATTTATCGTGGTGACCGCATCATCAACTGGTGTCCTCACTGCAAGACAGCATTGTCTGACGCGGAAGTTGAATACAACGAGCAACAATCAAACCTTTGGTATTACCGCTATCCCGTGGTGGGCGAAGACGACTATATCACCATCGCAACCACTCGTCCTGAAACAATGCTTGGTGACACCGCAGTGGCAGTCAACCCCAAGGACGAAAAGATGGCAAAATACATCGGCAAGATGGTCAAACTCCCCCTCACCGACAGAGAAATCCCCGTTGTTGGCGACGACTATTGCGAAATCGGTTTTGGCACAGGCGCAGTGAAGATTACACCTGCCCACGACCCCAACGACTTTGAACTTGGACTTAGACACAACCTGCCCGTCATCCGTGTCATCGACGACGGCGGTCTTATGAACGAAAACGCAGGCGCATACCAAGGTATGGACAGACTCACATGCCGTAAGGCAGTTGTTGCCGACCTTGAAAAACTCGGTCTCCTTGAAAAGATTGAACCCTATGCACACAACGTTGGCGAGTGCTACCGCTGTGGTGAAACCGTGGAAGCAGTGGTGTCAAAGCAATGGTTTGTCAAGATGAAGGATTTGGCAGCCCCTGCAATCAAGGCAGTCAAGTCAAAGAAGATTGAGTTTGTGCCCAAACGTTTTGAAAAGATTTATTTCAACTGGATGGAAAACATCAAAGACTGGTGCATATCTCGTCAACTTTGGTGGGGACATCGTATCCCTGCATACTACTGCGACCAGTGTGGTGAAACGGTTGTGGCAAAGAGTATGCCCGAAGTTTGCCCCAAGTGCGGAGGCACACACTTCCATCAAGACGAAGACGTCCTTGACACCTGGTTCAGCAGTGCACTTTGGCCTTTCAGCACCTTGGGTTATCCCAGAAAGACCAAATCTCTCGGCTATTTCTATCCCACAAGCGTCCTTGTGACAGGCTACGACATCATCTTCTTCTGGGTGGCAAGAATGATATTCAGCGGACTTGAATTTATGTGTGATGTGCCTTTCAGTGAAGTGCTCATCCATGGTATTGTTCGTGACAGCCAAGGCAGAAAGATGTCAAAGAGTTTGGGCAACGGCATTGACCCCCTTCTCATCATAGACAAGTACGGCGCAGACGCACTCCGTTTCTCATTGGCAACAGGCATCGCCCCCGGCTCTGACACAAGATATACAGACGCAAAGACGGAAAGTGCAAGAAACTTCATCAACAAACTTTGGAACGCATCTCGTTTTGTCATTATGAACATTGGCAAGGACGACGACCTCACATTCCCCAGCAAGTTGAACGGAGCAGACAAGTGGATTTTGGCAAGACTTAACGACGTCATCAAGGAAGTGACCATCAACCTCAACAAGTATGAAATCGGTCTTGCAGCAGCACGCCTTTATGACTTCACTTGGACTGAATACTGCGACTGGTACATTGAAATGAGCAAGCCGTTGCTTTACAGCAAGGACAAGAAGGAACACAACCACGCCGTGGCAATGCTCACCTACACCCTCACCGAAATTCTCAAGTTGTTGCACCCCTTCATCCCCTACATCACAGAGGAAATCTACTCTAAGTATGCAGAAAAGGGAAGCATCTTGATGAAATCAGATTGGCCCTCATACAACAAGAGATTTGCATTCCGCAAGGAAGAAAAGAACTTTGAAGGCCTCCGTGAACTTATCGTTGCAATCCGCAACACCCGTGCAGAAATGGGTGTAGCACCTTCAAAGCGTCTCAACGCATACGTGAAGGCAACAGACAAGAAGTTTATGGAAAAATCCGCTCAATATCTTGAAAAGTTGGCAGGCATAGGCTCAGTCACCTTTGTTGAAGACAAGAGTGAAATCACAGAGCGTTGGACCGCAATCGTCACAAACATTGCTGAAGTCATGATCCCTATGGGCGACCTCATTGACTTTGAAAAGGAAAGAGAGCGTATAACGAAGGAAATCGCACAAGCAGAAGCCGAAATCAAGAAGGCAAAAGGACTCCTTTCAAACCAAGGCTTTGTGGCAAAAGCACCTCAAAAACTCATTGACAATGAAAAGGAAAAGTTGTTGAGAGCAGAGGACAGACTTCAAAAACTTCAAGACAAACTTCAAGAACTTGCCTAATAACAGGCACAAGTAGGCGCACAGGTGGGCGCAAGCCTGCCTACGAGCCTATGCGAGAAATTCTCACCGCCGAAAGGCTAAGAGGTGAATATGGAAATCAAACACGCATCATCATTTATGTTGGGCAATATGAGATACGTTGCCAAACTCTTTGTTTGGACACTTATCTCAGTGCTCATCATCGTGGGTGTGGCGGCGGCAATATTTATCCCTGCCGGCAACTCCCTTGAATTCAAAGACGAAATAGTTGCAGAGATAACAGCGATCAAGGACAACGTATGGAGTTTCCTCAAAAACGACCAAGGCATCTACGATATGTTGGTCGGCGCAGAGGGAAGTCTTCTTTCAATCCTCGGTCTTCTCGCATCACACGCCGGGGCAATGGCAGGATTCATCATTGCAGCAGTGTTTTTGTATGGGCTTTACTTGTTCCTTTCAGGAATGAGTTATTATCCCACCGCATTCATTGTCAATGAACTGATGTCCTCAAACACCAGATACGGCTTTGCCGTGGCAATGGTCAAAAACATTAAATCCGCTTGCAAATTCTCATTTTGCAGAATGTTGTTGTCACTGCCCATTGACATTGGCATCATAGCAATCCTTGCAGGGGTAGGCTTTGGACTTTTGAAACTTATCGGTTTCTTTGCACTTCCCATACTCCTTGTGCTTGGAGTGTGCATGTTCACTCTCCGCAGTATGCTTTACTCAGGCTGGTTGCCCAGACTCATTCATCACCCCGAAGAAAGATGCTACGCAGCATTTTCAAGAAGTCTTGTCAGTGTCAAGGGCAACTTTGGCAGTTTGTTCAAGGCATTTTCACTTATCTTCTTCGTGGCATATTGCTGTGTCTTCACACTTACAGTGCCCACCTTTGGTGTCATCAACGTTTTGATCCCCTCAATGTACTACGTGCTCCTTCGCTCAGTGGAGATGATCGGTTTCTACAAGACCAACAATATGAGTTTCTACGTTGACGCACGCACAGTCATCAACACCGTTGAATACGGCTACCGCAAGGACAACCAAGAGGGCGAAGTGGACGAGTATAGCGACATCAACTACTAATTGCGACTATGAAATTTAAGATGAATTTTGGCACTTTGAAGACCGCGCTTTTAGGGATAGTCATATCCCTAGCCTTTGCCGTTGTCATCGTGGACGTCTTGCTTCTTGCAGGAGTGTTTGGTGACGGCGCAAACAAGGTGGTTGCAGGAGTGTCAATGGGCATATGCCTTCTTATGGCAGGGGCGTTTATGGCGGTGCTTTTTGGCAGTCACTATGGGCTGAAAGATGACCATCTCAAAGTTTCTTTTGGCATTTTCAGTGACAAAGTCAAGTATAGTTGCGTCACCCTCATCCGCCAAAACTTGGACACCAAAGAGGTGTACGTTGCAGTTGAGGACGATAGGGGAGTGCCCACCTACGCCACAATCAATTTAGTGGGGGCAGAGGCGGACAAGTTTGCCAGTGAGCTTGCAGGCAAATGCGGTATGCTTGTGGACTATTTCACCCCCGAAAAGAAAGACAAAAAGTGACAGGCAACATGGATTTTCGACCTTTTGATATGGAGGGCAGAGCCCTCCTCAACACCTATCTTCAAGGGAGCGCCTCAGTTGGAAGCGAGTATTCTTACTACGCTTTCATCTGTTGGTTTGACCAAGTTGAATACACCGAGGAGGGGGGCGCACTGTATCTTCGTGCAGTCGATGAAGACGGAGATATGTACTGGCCTCCTCTTGTGAAAGAGGGCGTATCGGCAGAAGATGCTTTGAAGAGAATCCCCGATGCCACAATCTATTTTGCAAACGAGGATTTTGTCAATGAAACCTATGGCAAATATCAACTGCACTGCGAAAGAAAGTGGGCGGAATATATCTATGATGCAAAGGACTTCATAGCCCTTGAAGGCAAACGCTATCACGCCAAGCGCAACCACATAAAGAAATTCCTGAAACTGTACAATTCCACTATTGAACAAATCAAACCCGAAGATAAACAGGCTGTTTTGGAGTTTGAACGTAAGTGGCTTGAAGACAAGGACTTTGACGAAAAGGCAAAGGAATCCGCCCTTCGTGAGATGGAAATTGTGGATATGTGGTATGACCAAGCAATAAAGGGCAACCTCATAGCGGACATAGTCAGAGTGGATGGCGAAATCGTAGGGATGTCAATCGGTGAGATTATGCCCTCAGGCAACGCCGTCGTTATGTATGAAAAGGGCAATATCCAGTTTGAAGGGGTGTACAGTTATCTTGCCAACACCTTTGCAAAACGAAATTTCAGCGGTTGCAAATATATCAATCGTCAAGAGGATATGGGGCTTGAAGGATTGAGAAAGTCAAAGCTCTCATACAATCCTGCATTCCTCAACAACCGCTACGTCATGACACCTTTGCAATGCGCAAAGTCACCAAACAAGTGTTGCGCCCTCACAGGCTACAAAGTGAAACGACTGACCGTAGAGGACTATGACACAGCAATGACTTTCTTTGAAAGCGGTCGTGAGGCACTTGAGGACAAAAAGCACTTTCTCAACTACACCGAAGAGGAGTTGAAATCCGTCCTTGAAAAGGGCTTTATGCTTGGGGTGTTTGAGGGGGATAAACTCCTTTCAACTTGCGCCGTTGACACCGACAAGGAATATGGCAAAAAGTTGGCAGAAATCTGCCATGCAGAAAAGCCCATCAACCACTATGAGTTTTCAGGGATAATGACCGCCCCCGAAGGTCAGCGCAAGGGCATATCAAACGCCCTTTGCAGAGAGGTCATTGAGTACGCCAAGGAAAACCTTTCACCCTGTGTCCTTTGTGCGGTTGTGCAGTATGACAATATGCGCTCAATCAACAACCTGCAAAAGCTAGGTTTTGAAGAAAGGGGCAGAGCGGAATACAATGAATACGATTTCAGGTATCTTTGCAAAAACGTATAGTGCACACCTATCTCTCATAAAATGAGAGGGGTGCAAAGTGAAGATAACAGTCAAAATCAACCTAGCAAAAATAATTGAAAACTTGAAAAAGTATGACGGCAAAAAGATCATACTTATGGTCAAAGCGGACGCCTACGGCCACGGACTGAAAGAAGTGGCAAAGGCAACCGAGAGCCTTGTAGAGGGCTTTGGAGTTGCCACCGTTGACGAGGGCGTCACTTTAAGAAAGTCGGGCATAAAATCAAAGATTTTAGTTGCCCAGTGGTTGCAAGATGAAATAGAGGTTGCAACCGAATACGACCTCACTTTGTCAGTTGGAGATTTTGTTCAACTTGACCTAGTGAAGAGTGTAGGCAGGAAGGCGGAAATCAAAGTCAACACCGGCATGAATAGATTTGGTTTTGACTTTGGCGACACCGCCGAATTAAGCAGAAAGGTGGAGGGGTTTTCTCTCTCGGGCATATATTCCCACCTGTTCTCCCTTGAAGCCGTAAAAGGGCAGAAAGAGAGGTTCGAGAGTGTTGTCAACCGCCTTAACCTAAAAGGAGTTGAAACCCACTTATTTTCCTCCTCATACGCTCATTTGGGTGACACGGTGAGGCTAGGGATAGGGGCGTATCAAGGGGCAATGACGGTGACAAGCACCGTTGTTGCTGTGAGGGGTTTACACTTAGGAGACAACGTGGGCTACGGCAACAAAATGCCAAAGTCAGGTGGAGTTGCTTGGGTGTTTGGTGGCTACGCCGACGGCATATCCCGTGAAGATCCTGCACCCGTACTTATAGGCGGAAAACTCCGTGAAGTGGTGGCAGTGTGTATGGACACATTTGCCGTGTACGTGGGAGAAGACGCCGTAAAGGTCGGTGACGAGGTCACTCTTTTAGGTGAAGACCTAGACCAAAACAAACTAGCAAAACTGACGGGCACAATCCCCTACGTCATCTTGACAAAATGGAGAGGGCGCACCGAGAGGATATATCAATGTTGAAGCAAGAGGCACGGAAGATAGCACGTTCAAGGATAGCCAAAATGAGCGATGCGGAAAGAGAATGGGCAAGCGACAGCATCATAGATGCTGTGTCAAGCCTTGACATGTTCAAACAAGCCAAAAAGATATTCATCTATCTTGGCACTTCCACCGAGCCTGACACCCACGAAATCGTCGGTCTTGCCCTTGCAATGGAAAAGACGGTTGCCGTCCCTAGAGTGCGGGGAGATGAGATGGACGCAATCTCAATCACTCCTTTCACCGACTTTAGGACAAACAAGTGGGGCATACTTGAGCCTGTCAAAGGCTATCGTCTTGACGAAATTGACCTTGCCATCATACCCCTTGTGGCATTTGACGGCTTGAAAAGAGTAGGTCACGGCAAAGGATATTACGACAAATTCCTGTCCACCCACCCCTGCAAAAAGTTGGGTTTGGCCTTTGATTGTCAGTCAGTTGAGGGGCTTCAATGCGACTCCTTTGACGTACCCCTTGACATTCTTGTCACCGAAAAACGCATCGTGACAGGCAGTAGAAAAACCACTGAAAACAAGTTTGGGAGAGAAATATGCGAGTGATATCAGGAAAATATAGAGGCAGAAGGCTGTTTTCTCCCGAGGGTGACCTTGTCCGTCCCACCACGGATAGGATAAAGGAAACCATATTCAACGTGTTGCAGTTTAGAGTGCAAGACGCAGTGTGCCTAGACCTGTTTGCAGGCAGTGGAGCACTGGGCATAGAGTGTTTGTCCCGTGGGGCAAAAGAGGTTGTTTTTGGTGACAAAAGCCCTCAAAGCATAGACCTTGTCAAGAGAAATCTTCAAGGGATAGAGGGCAACTATCGTGTCATAGCCGGCGACTTTTTGTCAGTGCTAGGGGGCCTCAACACAAAGTTTGACCTCGTATTCATCGACCCTCCCTACAAGTCAAATCTTGGGGGGATTGCCGTTGAATACGTTATCAACAAAGGGCTCCTTCGTGATGACGGCGTCATCTACTTTGAGCATGGTGACGAAATCACTTTCACCCCTCCTGTCGGCTACAAAACCCGCACCAAGAAAATGGGATATACAGTGGGTGAATTCATCTCAAAAAGCAACGTGGCAATGATGACGGGCAGTTTTGACCCCATGACCAAAGGTCATGAAGCACTCCTTGAAGAGGGGCTTTCACGATATGACGAAGTGATTGTTGCGTGCCTTGTCAACGAGGAGAAGGAGTATTTCTTCACCCCCGAAGAGCGTGTTGCCATTGTTGAGGCAGCAATATCAGGCAAAAAGGGCGCAAGAGTAGTGTACAGTGACGGCATGGCAGTTGACCTTGCAAAGAGGGAAGGCGCAACCGTATTCCTTAGAGGAATCCGTGGAGAAGAGGACAGAGAGTACGAAAACTTTGTCCGTGACTACAACCTGACTCACGGAGGTATCGACACCGACATCGTCACCCTAGACCGATACGCAGACGTGTCCTCAACAAAAGTACGAGAGGAACTGAAAGAAGGCAATTTCCGCCATATCCCCACAGGGGCAGTTATGACGGTGATGAACATTTTAAAAGAAAAAAATCACAATAGATGAGGAAAATATGGAAACTATCGAAGCATTGTTGAATGAAATTGAAAGCGAAGTTTTGAGAGCGAAAAAGGCAACTTTTTCAAACACTGATGTACTTGTCAATCGTCAAGTTATGTTGTCACTTATCAACCGCTTTAGAGGTGCATATCCCAGCGCACTCCGTGAAGCGGAACAAATCAAAAGAGACCGTGACGAAATCATTGACAAAGCCAATCAATATGCTGAAAGCATTTGCGACAACGCAGAAAACCAAGTGAAAGCAATGATTGCAGAAACTGAAATTCTCCGTCAAGCAAAGGAAGACGCCGAAGCACTCCGCAAGGAAGCACAAGAAAACTACGACAAGATGGACTATGAAGCCCGCGCCCTTGCCTTCAATCTTTTGGACAGCGCCGAAAAAGCACTGAAAGAAAGCATGAACATCATCAACGGCAGAAAGCGCAAACTTGTCGAATAATTCTTGACTGAGTTTGCTTACAAACTCAATCTTGGGAGTATATATGAAAAATTTGTTCAAAATCCTTGCAATAGTGCTGGTGATGGTCTTTTCATTGTCAGTGTTTGTTGCTTGCGACGTACTGAAAGATATAGGCGACATCATCGGCGGAAACGGTGACGTAGGCTCAGGTGATGGCGCAGGAGACGGCGGAAGTGGCTCAGGCAGTGGCACCTACATACTTGACGTATACGCCATCAACGACATGCACGGCAAATTCACGGACACTGACGCTCAACCCGGCGTTGACGAAATGACCACCTATCTTGGAAGGGTCCAAAACGAGCAAAACGCCCTTCTTTTGTCCTCAGGAGATATGTGGCAGGGCAGTTGTGAAAGCGGTCTTACAAGGGGCAACATCATCACCGACTGGATGAATGAGTTGGGCTTTTCTGCTATGACTCTTGGCAATCACGAATTTGATTGGGGTGCAGAGCCCATAAAAGCCAACGCAGCCATTGCAGAGTTCCCCCTTCTTGCCATCAACGTCTATGACGAAACCACCAATCAAAGAGTGGACTATTGTGAGCCTTCCGTCCTCATTGACAAGGGCGAGGTGCAAATCGGCATCATCGGCGCAATCGGTGACTGCTATTCCTCAATTTCAGCGGACCAAGTTGAAGGCATCTATTTCAAGACTGATGCAGAGCTCACCGCTCTTGTAAAGGCAGAGTCACAAAAGTTGAAAACTCAAGGGGCAGACTTCATCATCTACTCCCTCCACGACGGCTACGGCAGAAGTTATTCCAGCGACAAATATCTTGTAGCCGATCAATTCAGCAATGAGGGAGGAGTCTACTATGACACCGCACTTTCAAAGGGCTACGTTGACTTAGTCTTTGAGTCACACAGCCACCAAAGCTACGTCATCAAGGACGAATTCGGCGTATATCACCTGCAAGGTGGCGGTGACAACACAAAGGGTATGACCCACGCACAAGTGGTCTTCAACCTTGACAACGACACCGTCCGTGTCAACACCGCAGAGATATTGAGACACTCCGTCTACTCAAACCTTGCTGAAGATGAAATCGTCGACAAGCTTCTTGAAAAGTATGACGATTTGGTTGGCACAATGTACGACACAATTGGCGTCAACCGCACAACAATAGGCAGCACCCAAATCAAAAACCTTGTTGCCCGTCTTTACTACGAGGCAGGGGTAGAGCAGTGGGGCGACTCTTACGACATAGTTTTGGGCGGTGGATATCTTTCAGTCCGCTCACCCTATGACCTAAATAGCGGTGCAGTCAACTACTCAATGCTCTATATGCTTTTGCCCTTTGACAACGAAGTTGTCCTATGCTCAATCAAGGGCAGTGACTTAATAAACAGATACTTTGAAAACGGCAGCTATTTCATCTACCTAGGTGACTACGGCAACTACTTGCGCCAACAAGATAGCAGTAAAATATATGTGAATATTGACGCAAACAAAACTTACTATATCATCACAGACACCTACAATCTTGTCTACAAGGCAAACAAATTGACCTTTGTGGCGTCACTCGGTCCTGTGTATGCCCGCGACCTTGTGGCAGACTACGTTGCCGAAGGTGGCCTCAACTAGCCCTCATCCAACCCAAACAAAAAACCTCCCACCTCGGGAGGTTTTATTTAATGTAAATAGCTTTTTAGTGCACATTGCAATAAGGATAGAAACTGCAACAATTCCAAAATATCTTGTTTGCTCTTGCCCTCAGCAAGGATATTAGCCACACTTATGGCAAGCATATTGTTATCAAACCTCTCGTTTAACATAATATAGTATATTCTCAAAGAAAAAAGTTGACAATTTGGTGTAAATTTCTTGACATTGAAAATTCAGTATCATATAATAGTGACACTATGTGCGGCCATGGCGGAATAGGCAGACGCGTACGTTTGAGGGGCGTATGGGACGACCGTGTGAGTTCAAGTCTCACTGGCCGCACCAAGAAAAAGAACCAAGTCAATAGACTTGGCTTTTTTTATGCGACCAAGTGAGGCTTGTGTTGGGCTTTGCCCAACGTGCCTACGGCACAAACTCACGCGCCGTGTATCGTGACGCTTCGCTTTTTGAGTAAACTCAATCGCTACGCTATTACGGACACTCCGTTCACCACCATAAAGCAAAGCACACTCAAGCACAAAGTATTTGAGGTGGGCGTGCGAAGTGGACATAGCCGTCTGCCAAGGTGCATAGCACCGCAACTTGTTGTATTGCATAGCAAAGGCAGACGTGCGTAGACAAGTACACACTGGCCGCACCAAAGACAAGCAAGTGCTTGTCTTTTTTTTGCGTCAGTGGACTTTGTGTATTGAAAAAATGCGATTTTTGTGCTATAATAAACTGAACGATAAATAAGAATTTATGGAGAAAATCAATATGACAAATACACTAAAATGCAATGGAGAATTCGTAACAATAAACGAGCATAAAATCCACGTATATAGAGCAGGAAACGCAAATGCTCCTGCAATCGTATTTATGTCAGGCCATTGTACAGTAGCACCCGTTT
>JAFTSA010000007.1 GCA_017461985.1 Clostridia bacterium | reverse complement strand
TGGTGTAAGGTGAACCATATTGTTCGCACATGGTGATGAACCAGTTTGCTTCACTGTCGTAGCCGAGAGGAATGCAAGTAGGATCGATTGCCTTGATTTGACGGCAAAGTGCTTCGAGTTCATCCCAAGTTGTGGGAAGAGCGAGGTCGTGTTCATCAAAGAATGTCTTGTTGTAGTAAAGGACTTCGGTTGACTTTGAGAAAGGCATTGAGTACATCATATCATCACCGAACTGCTTGCCTTCATTGTAGAATCCTTGGATAAAATCTGCCTTTTGTTCTGCTGTGAGACCAAGGGTTTCGGTTGTGCCGTCTGCTCTGGTGACAACCTCAGTGCTTGCAATGAAGTCATCAAGGGTGGCAACTGCGCCTGCTTCGTTGTAGAGTGCAACGTGGTCAGGATAACAGTACGCTATGTTGGGTTGAGCACCTACGCTGATTTCTCCAGTAACGCGAGCTTTCACGTCGTCATAACTGCCCACTGCTTGGTGTTTGACAGTGATGTTGGGATAAATGGCGTTGAATTCAGTAATATACTGATTGAGCAATTGACTTAGGTTAGATCCCATAGTGTGATAGAAGGTGATTGTGACTTGCAGTTCTACCCCACAAACGTCACATACAAAGTCAATGTTGCTGTCTTCACAATCACTGACAACTACATCGCAAACGTCACATATATGGTCGTTGTCATCGTCTACGCAGTCAGTGCAGATTTCACCGCAAATCTCACAGCGGTGGTCGTTGTTGCTGTCATAGCAGTAGCTTGCCTCCTCACCGCAAATATCACACACGTGGTCATCGTCTTGATCCACGCAGGGCGTTGTGACACCACATCCATCGCATTTGTGATCATTGTCGCCATCAAGACATTGACTCAATGCTTCATCACAGACATCACACTTGTGATCATTGTCGTCATCAAGACATTCACTCAATTCTTTATCACAGATATCACACTTATGATCATTGTTTGCGTCTGCGCAAGTGTGGGCGTCATCTTCGCCACAAGCAACAACTGTGCAAACCAGCAGGCAGCACAGCAAAAGTATCAACAGTAAAGATAATACTTTTTTCATATTTCACTCCTTTGACTTAAGTCATCCAATTTATTCTATCATATAGAAGAGCCCATTTCAACCTCATTGCAGATTAATTGCAAGAGCAAACAAAAAACGCACCTTAATAGGTGCGTTTTGTTTTGCTTTAATCTTGCGGATGTTTGCACTTTGTTTTTTTGCACTTTTCTAAAAACGCGATATTTGGATGGATGACGCGAAAGAAAAACCCACAGGGGTCGTAGCGTACTTGGCGTACGTGAGAATCCTGTGGGTTGAATCTGACAAAGTCAGGCGCTAAATAGCGCGTTTTAGCCAAGTTCAACAAGAGATTTGAAGACTGCATTATTCCTCATCAACTCATTGAAAGTGCCAAACTCAACAATATTTCCGTTTTTCATAACTATGATTTCATCAAACTTGGACAGAATTTCCTCGTCAAGTCTGTGGGTTATCATAATTTTGGTGGTATTGTCTATGTCGAGGAGGTTGTTGGTTATTGATGCGGAGGTTTCGTTGTCCAGCGCGCTTGTTGCTTCATCAAGCAATAACAGTTGCGACTTTTTGACCAAGGCTCTTGCGATGCTTATCCTTTGTTTTTCACCGCCACTGAGATTACAACCATTTTCACCACAGCGATAGTCTTCTCCTTTTTCTTCAATCAAGGCGGCAAGGCCCGATTTATTGATTGCTTCGCCAAGCAAGTCTTCATCTATTGTTGAATACATGGTGATGTTGTTGATGATGGAGTCATCAAAGACAAAGACGTTTTGCTCCACAAATGATGAGATTTCAAACAAGGAGTCTATTGAAATATTTTTCAGTTCAACGTCGTTGTAGCATATGGTGCCCGAATAGTCTTTGTGCTTGCCCAACAAAAGATTGACAAGGGTGGTTTTGCCCGAGCCACTTGTGCCGACAATTGCGTAAGACTTGTTCCTTTCAAACTTGTGGCTAACTCCGTCAAGAACAGTCTTGTCATCATAGGCAAAGCCAAGATTTGACAGGGTGATTTCCTTTATGTCTTCAACCTTCTCCCCTTCACTGCCGTCCTCTTCTGACTGTATTATTTCGCTTATCTTTGCAAAGAGGGGTTTGCAGGCTCGTCTTTTTGACCACACGGTGGGGATTTCCATAAGAGGATTGATGATATAGTTCATCAGTTGAACAAACAACAATATGACAGAGGGAGCAATATCGCCGGTTTTGATTGAAATGTACGCGCCTATGAAAAACACGCCAAATTGTGACACAAGGCTCAACACAGTTTGCACCATTTCCATAAGAGCAAGAGTCCTTGTTTTGCTTGCTTTTTTTGTCTCCAGCACGTCGTTATTTTTGACAAACAATTCCTTGATTTTGCTTTCAGACTTAAAGACTTTGACCGTTGAAAATCCTATCAAGTTGTCCTTGACAAAGTGCATAAAACTGGCGTTTTGGTCACTGATTTGTTTCTCGTGAAAGGCAAGTTTGCCACCCACTATAACGGCCCCGATGAAAGGGAGCAAGGACAATACAATCCCTGCCAAAGTCAACCAAGGGCTGTATATCAACATAACAACTATTGTGGACAAAAACAAGGTGGCGTTGGTGATAAGACCGAAAGCGGAAAGCAGGTAATCTTCCTCAATTTGCTTCACGTCATTGGTCAACGCCGAGATGTACGTGGCGGTATTATGCTTGCCAAAGCCGGCAATGCTTTTGTCCAAAATGTGGCTGTAAACATTGTTTTTGTACTGCGTTAAAGCCCGTTTTTGATATTTGGGTCTTAATATGGTTATGAGAATGAACACCAAAACGCCAGATGCCAACAGCACCAAAAACGCTATGCCTTGGGTGTACAGCGCATCCATATCTTTGGCAGTTGCAATGGCCATTATCTTTTCAAGCATCAAGGAGATTATTATCATTGCCCCTGCCTGAAACAATGACGTCAAAGTCAAGACAATAAAGTTGAATATGTTTCCTTTGTATATGTAGGACTTGACCGATTTGCTCATAAATTGCACTCCTGTTTTTCTATTCTTCACAAAATTATATATCCTGCCCCTTTCAATTTCAATGCCCTTTTGGTTGAGTTGATAAACCATTGGTTGAGTTATCATTTCGTTACAGATTAATTGTGATTTGATGAGGCAATCATACCATTTTGAGGGGTGCTATTCCACCAACTTTAATACCATTTTACGCAACTTTTGGTTGCTTTCAAGATTTTTGATTGACTTGATTGGCCTACAAGCGACAAACTGAAAGCAGGTAGGAGCGTTCCTGTACAAGCACTCACATGTTGCGTGACGGAACGCGAGGAGCAGCGGCGACGAGGAAGGGAGCGCCGAGCACCAGACGAGAGTACGAAGTTGCGGGTGCGCTGTGATCTTTTTTGCACCAACGCAACGAGTGGAATAATGAGGCGGCGTCGCTTAATGTGCGAGAGCCGAGTGTTGCCCTGCCCGTAGGGCTTTGCCGAATGGCAAATGGGGGAAACACGTGAGGAAGGGGGACATGTGCTCTTGTGTTTTGGCAAACTGACTTTTGCAGATTAATTGCAAGCGCGAACAAAAAACGCACCTTGATAGGTGCGTTTTGTTTTGCATTAATTGACGCATGTTTGCACTTTGCCCTTTTCTTGTTCTCTCCTAAAAACGCGATATTTAGATGGATGACGAGAAAGAAAAACCCACAGGGGTCGTAGCGTACTGAGCGTTCGTGACTGCTCATCACAACGATGAATGTAAAAACGCAATAAATCGATGAAGAGCGCGAAAAAGCCCTGATAGACCGACCGACGCGTACTTGACGTACGTGAGGGTGGAATATCAGGGCTTTGACAATGCTATTCGCGATTTAGTGCGTTTTTAGTCTGCACTGTAAGGGAGAAGGCCCATCACTCTTGCTCTCTTGATTGCGGTTGCAAGGCTGCGTTGATGTTTTGCGCAGACGCCACTCATACGACGGGGAAGGATCTTGCCCTTTTCTGTCACGAAACGGCGGAGTTTTGCAACGTCTTTGTAGTCGATGTCTTCGATGTGTTCAACACAGAAAAGACAAACTTTCTTTTTGGGAACTCGCTTTGCAGGGCGAGGTGCTTTGATTTCATTCATTTCTGCCATAATAATTCTCCTATTTGACTCCTATTGAGTCCGATTAGAACGGAAGATCTTCGTCGATGGGGCGAAGTGCATCAAAATCTACGTCATCAAGTTCATCTCTTTCTTCTTCATTCTTTGTTGAAAGGAATTGGACTTCGTCTGCAGCGATTTCGGTGACGTAACGACGGCTGCCGTCATTTGCGTCATAGTTGCGGGTTTGGATTGAACCGCTGATTGCTGCCTTTGAGCCTTTTTTGAGATATCTTGCGCAGTTGTCTGCTTGTGCTCTCCATACAACGACGTTGAGGAAGTCTGTTTCTCTCTTTCCGTCTTTGCTATAATTTCTTGAAACTGCAAGGGTAAACTTGCAGAATTTAACGCCATTGTTAGTAGTAGACAATTCCGGGTCTTTCGTTAAATTACCAATCAAAAATACTTTGTTCATAGTGTTCTCCTTATTTGTCTTACTTTACTATTACTTCTTGATGAACATGCTTCTCATGACGTTGTCATCGATGCCCATTTGTCTGTCGATTTCGTCACGTGCTTCAACTGAACATTCCACGTTCATGAGAACGTAATAACCTTCAGTTTGTTTGTCCATGACGTATGCGAACTTTCTAAGACCCCATTTGTCGAGTTCGGTCACTGTGCCAAGTGAATTTGCAAGTGCTTCGTACTTTTCGACAACTGCGTTCTTTTGGTCATCTTCGATGCCTGCGCGAATGATGTAGAGAATTTCGTACTTATTCATGTTTTTACCTCCTTTTGGACTTATGTCTTTCGCCTTCACGAAAGAAAGGACTGTGCATTACTATATAATGCTTTGATATATTAATATATTATTTCAAAAATGTAAAGCAAAAAACGCAACTAAAAAAGTTTTATTCCTGCTTTTCACCCTCTTTTTCCTAGAAAAACCGACGTTCTACTTCAAGGAAATCAGGTCTTCAAAGGCTTTGAGGTAGATGTTGAAGATGGCCTCGATGGCTTTCAGTGAAATGCGCTCGTTGGGTTCGTGGATTATCATTTCGCCATATCCTTCCATTTCAGGACCAAAGGCGACGCAGTTGTTGAACTCTCTTGCATAAGTGCCACCCGCACTGCAAATAGGCTGACTTTCATAGTCGCCAGTGACTGTGGCGTATGCGTTCATAAGCGCCTTTATCATAGGTGAATCCTTGTCCACTTTGAAGCCTGTTGATGATGACTTCAAGTCCACTTTTACGCTGTCCCCAACGGTTGCTTTGATCTCTTCAACCATCTTTTCAGAGTTGGTGTTGAAAGGAAGTCTGCTGTTGACACGGACTTCAAACTTGCCGTTTTCATAGTGGCAAAGGCCAACGTTGACGGCGATTTTGCCATACTCGTCTTCTGCGAAGCAGCCAAGCTTTTCACCATGCACACAAGTGCCGATTGCGGTGTTGTAGAATTTGACAAAGTCATCGTCCACCACTCCGCACATACCGTCTATTGCATAAGACACGGCGTTTACGCCGTGATGAGGCACACTGCCGTGGGCGGCTTTGCCGTGGACGGCAAACACTGCCTTACCGCACTTGCTTTCACAGCTGAACTTGATATTGTTTTTGCCGAGGCGTTTTGAAATTGCGCTGATTGCTTTGCACAGTTGAATCTTGCCAACAATTCCCTCTGCTTCAAGGGTAAAGGTGCAAAGGTCGGGCACTGCATTGATGACGATTCCGCCGTCAAGATAGGTCAGTTTCACCTTGCCGTGACTTCTGCCTTCACCGCTCAAAAAGATGTTGTTGATTGATTTCTCTGCAAAGATGACGGGGAAGTTTGAGTCGGGAGTGACGCCGTAAGAGATGGGCTCGTCCACTTCAAGATAGTGCTCCATACACTTTGAGCCTGTTTCTTCATTGCAACCAAAGATGACGCGGACACGCTTGCCAAAGGCAAAGCCTTTGTCCATAAGTGCTTTGACCACGTAAAGAGCAATGATGATAGGGCCTTTGTCGTCAATAGTGCCTCTGCCCCAGATTTCATCGTCAACAAGTGCGCCTGAGTAGGCGGGCACTTTCCAGCCTTCACCCTCGGGCACTACGTCAAGGTGACCGATGATGCCGACGATTTCTTCGCCTTCACCGATTTCTGCGTATCCGCAGTAGCCGTCAAGGTTGACTGTCCTGAATCCAAGTTTGTCCGCAACGGACAGCACGTATTCAAGGCAGTCCTTGTTGCCTTGTCCAAAAGGACCGCCGGGGACTGCCGTGTCAAGGACGGTTTTGATTTGGACTGATTTTGAGATTGTTTCTATAATTTCGGGCAAATATTTTTCAAACATAGTTGTCTCCCAGATTGTTGTCGTGTATATCATAAACCACACCGCAGATTTTTACAAACGTATTTGATTGTTTTAATTATTTTTTAGAAAAAAGCCACTCGACTGAGTGGCTTTGACGACTCACAATGAAGCAAAATTTTAGTCAATGTCGTCAAGTATTTTTCTAAGTTTTTTGTCGTCTAAATTGTTGATGTCCACACCTTTGTGCAGAAGCTCGTACATTTCCATGCCGTCAAATGCGTCCTTTGCAGGAGTGATTTCGCCGTTAGGTCCAACCTCACCAACGTTGTATTTGTTGAGGGCGCTGTTTTCTTCCTTGCGGTAGATGACAAACTTTTGCCAGCAAAATTCAAGGACGAAGTTGATGAGCATGACTGTTGCTTCTGCCACTATGCCTGCAAGGTCCGCCATGCCGGGCATAACCGCCACAAGTTGGGCCTTGATTGTGGGCACGTACCAGGTTTGGAAGGGATAGAAAGGCACGTAGAACAAGAATGCAAGAAGCATTGCCCTAGGCACGTTGCCTGCCGACTGGAAGGTGAACTTTCTGTTGAGGGTGAAGTTCCAAAGAATTGACAGACCAAGAGCGATTGTGGTGGCAATGAAATCTCCAAGGGGAATCCCCGGCACCATAAACCATATTGTCTTTTCGCTTTTGATGACTGCTTGCAGAATTGTGAAAGTGACAATCTGTATAACCCCTGCGCTGGCTGCGCACAGGAAATATTTGATTGCTTGCTTCAAGGATTTTCTGCGGACCATTTTGTATTCCTGCAGTTCCTCTCTAGTCAATTCCGCTTGTTGCTCTTTTGTGAGTTTTACCTTTCCGAGTTCGTCCATAATTCCTCCTACTGCCATTTTATACCCCTTGTGGTATAAAGTCAATAGTGAAAGTTAGGCCACACGTTTACTTTTTTTTGTTTTGGTCAAAGATTACGCCGTGAGAAAAGAGGATTTCAAACTGACACTCCAACAGGAGTTTTCATCTAGCGACGATTTGTTCTTCCGCGACGTGGACACCGACACCGTTCACGCCGTTTTATGCTTCCTCGACGGAGGCAGTGACAAACTGCTCCTTGAACAAAACGTGATAAAACCTCTTTTGTCCTACGATAAAACGTTGTCCTCTGCCACTCTGCCGTCAGTCATCTCCTACGGAGAGGAAATAAAACCTCTTGAAAAAGAGGGGTTTGCCCCTGCCGTTGCCGAAGGGGATATAGTCCTCTTCATAGACGGCGAGGAAAATGGCAATCTTTTGAGCCTAAGAAAGTTTGACAAGCGCGCCGTTGTTGAGCCACCCACCTCAAACGTTTTGAAAGGACCAAGAGAGGGCTTTATTGAAGAAATCAAAACCAACGTCACCCTCATCCGCAGACGTATAAAATCCCCGAAACTCACGGTGAAAAATATGACCATAGGCAGATACTCATCAACGGCGGTCAGCGTGGTGTACGTAGACGGCATTGCTGAAAAGCGTGTAGTGGACGAAATAACAAAAAGGCTAAACGCCATAGACGTGGACGGCGTCATTGACAGCTCCTACGTGTCCTCCTTTATACAAGGCAGGCGGTTTTCCTTTTTCAATCAAGTGGGCACGACCGAAAAACCCGACGTTTTGGCGGCGAAACTCCTTGAAGGTCGGGTGGCAATCATAGTTGACGGCTCTCCTCTTGTGTTGACCTTGCCCTTTGTGCTTTTTGAAGACTTGCAAGACGGCTACGACTACTACTCGGACGACTGGCGGTCCTCAATGATACGGGTGCTCCGCATTATGGGCGCGCTCCTCACCATAATTCTTCCGGGGGCGTACGTGGCACTGCAAAGTCATCACTATCACCTTATGCCCTTGAAGTTTCTCATCACCTTGCTCTCTGCCACAAACGGCATACCATTCCCCCCTGCCATTGAAATGTTTGTGGTGTTGCTCCTCTTTGAAATCCTCAATCAAGCATCGGTACGTATGCCTCGACTTATGGGCATTTCACTGTCTATCGTCGGTGCGATTGTCCTTGGTGATACGGCGGTAAAAGCAGGGCTGATTTCTTCTCCCGCCGTCCTGGTCACGGCCCTTTCTGCAATAGGGATTTTTTGCGTGCCGGACGAGGTGGGCACGTTGTCGATTTTGCGATTTTTGTTCCTGTCCGTGTCCGCAGTTATGGGGCTATTTGGCATAGTTATTCTCTCCATAATGCTTGTGGCCTATCTCGTGTCAATGGACAGTTATGGCGCGCCCTATCTTGCGCCCTACGCTCCTCGCATCAACCCCGACTTAAAAGACGGGGTGCTGAAACAAAGCACTGTAAACATGAAACAACGACCGTTTTCAATCCCCTCGCAAAACAGAACGCGTATGACTGAAAACGATGTTGATGATGATATTTTATGAAGATAAACAACCGATTTTGTCATAATCCAAAAACTACAACCCTCTACAACTCTCAAGTTGGCGGGGTGGTTGTAATCAGCACCCTTGCCTACAAATTGTCCTCACTGCCCTCAATTGTCAGTGAGTATTTGTCGTCATCAACACTTTGGTTTTATTTGCTTCTCGTCATTGTCGACACCTTTGCATTTGTCATAACATATCTCTTCTTCCGTGACGGAGGAGACGAACTGCTCCATGATGACTTACGCTACAAATTCGGGCTTATATTTGCATCGATTTTTATGGGTTTCAAGTGCCTCACTTTCTTCGCTTTTTCGGTGCTGTTTTTTGCAATCGAACTGTACGTCGGCATTGCTCCTGTCATAGTGGTGACTATGCTCATTGTGCCTGTCATTTATCTTGGAGTGAAAGGGGTTGTCACCATTGCTAGGCTCTGTGAAATCATGGTGTTTTTGATCATTGGCATCATTGTCTTGAACTTGGCTTTTTTGAAGGCTGACCTAGACGTTGGGCGAAATCTGCCCATCTTGTCAACCTCGGCAAAGGAGTTTTTTGCTCACTCACTACGCTACGGCACTTGGCTTGGAAACTTTATGCCACTCATGTTCATCAAGGTGAAGAAAAAGAAATTCCCCTATATCTCTACTGCCTTTGGCGTGACGCAAATTTTGACTGTCATTGTTGTGATGATTGGGGTTGCTATGTACGGAAATGCTATGAAAATCGTCAGCAATCTGCTCATAGAAACCTCCGGATTCAATCAACTTTCAACTGAAATTGGACGTATGGAGTGGACTGCTCTTTTTGCGGTGATAGTCATGGGAATCACAGAAATGGGTTTCTTGTTTTATGGAGTCATGGAGTGCTCGGTGCGCCTCACAAAAAGCAAAATTCCTTTTGGATTTATCCTTGCGGTGGTGATATTTTTGCTTTGCACCCTACTCCCCTCACCTCAAAGCATTGCAGACTTCTCCCACTCAAAGGTGGTTGGGGCTGTGATGACCGCATTTTCCGTGATTCTACCCGTGTATTTTTTGATTTTGAAAGGGTTGAAAAGACGAGAAAACAACAAAATTTTGAAGGAGGAAAGTGTGCAAAATGAAGGCTAAAGGACGGCTCAAAGGCAAGTTTTTTGCAAGAAAAACTCTTGTCATATTGTTGATTGCAGTGGTGCTTGTAATTTTCGGCAGAGTGGTTGAAAACAAATCCCTCACTCAGTCAGGTATTGCAGTTGGCATTGGGGTTGACTTCAAAGACGAAAAATACAACCTCACCGTGCAGGTAGTGACCGTCAGCGGTGGTGCAGGCAGTGACAAGGGCACAACCAACTATCTCACTTACTCCGCCGAGGGCAAAACCATCGGTGAAGCGGTCAATTCGGTCAGTGAAAAGATAGGGCTTGTGGTGTCACTGTCACACTGCAATCTTGTCATTATGTCACGGAGTGCATTATCCCTCAACCCTATCCGCACTTTTTCCGCCTTGACGAAGTCACTTTCCCTCCCCGAGCAAGCCCTTGTGGTGGCAACGGACGAGGATATCCCCTCTCTTTTTGCAAGCAAAATCCCCTCAACTGAAAATATTTCCTTCTTTTTGCAGTCGGTTTTGTTGCAAGATTTAGAGGCAGGGGGTTTGACCTCTGTCAGTGTCAAAGACTATCTTGCCCTACGCACTTCACGCAGTGGTGGAGTGGCACTGCCCTATCTTGAAATCTACGAAATGCCCGACAAACCCATAAGCGACAGCGCAGGGGGAAGCGACAAAAACTATATCGTCAGCATCAACAAAAACCTTGTCATCGACGATGATGGCGACAAAGTTGTTGACGAAATCACCGCTAAAGCGGTTAATATGTTTCTGTCAAGTGAGCTGAAGGATAAGTTGGCGGTTTCGCTCCCCGATGGTGGCGTCATTGAATTCCGCATAATCAAAAACTCAAAATCCGTGAAAGTTGACGGTATGACCGTCACGGCAGAGTTGAAAATGAACGTATCCTTTGTTGAAGCGCAAGGCTTTGACACACCACTTATACTCAACTGCAACTCCCCCGAAGTCCTCGCAGCAAGAGACTTGCTTGAAAAGCAACTGACCGAGCAACTGATTGCCACCTATCTTTTGTCGCAGGAGTGTGGAATAGACTTTTTAGGCCTTGAAAACTTGGTGTACAGAAAGTTGGGGCGCACCCTTGAAGAGGACTGTCTTGACAAGATAAATTTTGAAGCGTCCTATCAAATCAAGGTGACCGAAAACAGCTGACACCCTTTTCACCCTAACCGAATACTATGTCCTATGGACAAGGACTTCATTTTGCCCGACGACAACACTTTTCGGTTGCTGAAAGAGGGCTACGACCAGATGATGAAAGGCAAATACACCGCAGTAGGCACACTTTCAACCACCGATTTTGACCATAATATAGGGGTTAAAATTGCGGAAAACCTAGGGGAAAGCGGTGTTCTAAACCGCTCTTTTCATCGCGCACCCTTGTGTGCAGGTGGAAGCACTAAATTATTAGTGCTTTACTTTGCCCTCACTTTCGTGTATAATCTTGGGTATGGAACTGCAATTTCTTACACCCACAGCCGTATGGGAGGGGTTCAACCCCAAAAAAGATCCTTTAGAGACGTCAACGGTCTTTTCTGAAGATCGCGATTTCCTGTTGTCAACAGGCACATATTTCACCTCCGAAACCTTCAAGGACGGAAAGGTGCGTGCCTTCGTCAACGTGTGCTACGACAAGAGATGGAAGGACCCTCGTCCTGCCGTCCTCGTTGTGTCCTCACACTCTGCAACAAAAGATGCAGTGGGCCTGACAAGAGACATTGTCAAGGCAGGTATGGTTGTGTGCCATTTGGACTTCAACGGCTCATTTGACGGCGACTACAAAACCACTTTCCCTTCCTCACTGGACTACATATCCTATCCTGAATGCAACAATCATCTTGACCGCATTGACGGGTCCGCAAGGACAAGTCCTTGGTTTCAATGGTCAAAGATTGTCCGCCGTGCCCTCTCCCTTCTTGAAGAGCACCCCATCATTGACGAAAACCGCATAGGTATCCTAGGTGTTGGCAAGGGTGCACAGGTCGCTTGGCAAGTGGCAGGCATGGACGGCAGAGTTGCCGCTCTTGTGGCAGTCAACGGCGGTGGCTATCTGTGGCGCAGTGGCTCACATCGTTTCACCATGGGCAACGTGCCCACCAACGATGAGGAAAGAGCATTTTCAACAGGTGTAGGTGCAGAAACCTATGCAAGATTCGTGTCCTGCCCCACCTGCTACGTTGTGTCTTCAAACAACACCTACGCGGACGTGGACCGCGCAGAGGCAATCATATCCTTGGTGCCTGCAAAGTCAAAGACTTTGATGATAAGCCGTGGCACCGTTGACCAAATCACAGAGTCAGTTTACGCAAGCCTTAAAAAGTGGTTGAAGCGCAACCTCACTCACGACTCAGAGCCTGTGGCTATGCCCTCTCTCGCCTTCACCCAAGTCGACAACAGCCTGTATCTTGTTTTGAAGGGTGAAAAACACTTCACCGACAAACAAATTTCAGTGTCCTATGGTGAACCTGACACCGCACACAGATTTTGGAAATCCCTCCCCGAAGGACAAAAAGTGGGCAAGCACGAATACGTCTACAAAGTGCCCATTTATGATGAAAATGAACTTATCACCGCCTTTGCCTCGGTGTCTATGAAGGACGTGGAACTCAGTTGTTCCCCCGTCATCGGCACAGTGCCCCAACGTCTTGGCCTCAAAGCGGACACCGCTCTCGTAGGCAGTGAGCGTATCATCTACAACGGCAGTATGGGTCTTGGCACTTTCTCATCAGAGTCCAACGACATTCTCCTTGCTGACGACAATTTGGCATCAGTCAGCGGACCTTTTGACATCAAAGGTATTTCGGTCAAGAGTGGCAGGCTGATTATGTATCGTAGCACAAGAGAGTCCTTCTCATCTCAAAGAGATGCTCTCCTTCAATTTGACGCATATTCAAAAGACAAGCGCACAATTCAAGTCCGTGTCCACACCGACAAGATGACCTTCACCGCATCAGTCAATATGCAAGGCGGAGAATTTTGGCAAAGGGTGTCCTTGTCCGCAAGTGATTTCAAGAGCGAATACGGCAAGCCCCTATCCCTCTTTGCAGAGGGCAAAAAGTTGTCCTTTGACAAGGCGGAGACAGTGGTCTTCAACAACTTCCTTTGGATATAAAAATCTAGGTATACTGGGCGGAAAAGCAAGCATAGTCTAAACAATGAACGAAGAACTTGAAGTTTTTGAAACTCCCAACACTCGTAGAAAAAAAATCATCACCTCGGTTGTTTCTGTGGTGGTGATTGTTTTGCTTGCCCTTGCAACCGCACTACTTTTGAAAACCTACGTCATCTCCACAATCCCCGTGGGCGGTGACAGTATGCTCCCCACCTTGCACGGCGGAAAGTACGTGACGGACGGCGATGGCAACGTGGTGGAAACGATAGAAAAGGGGGACACCCTCGTCCTCAACAAGATTGCCAAAATCAAGCGTGGTGACATTGTTGTCTTTGACGTTTCTTGGCAAAGTGACCCCATTGTGAAGAGAGTAATCGGCGTGGCTGGCGACACCATTGAAATCAAAAACGACGGCCTCGTTTACGTCAACGGAGTTGCCCTTGAAGAGGATTATATCCAAGGCAAAACCTACACTGTGGACGGCGTGGCACCCTTGAAAATCACCGTTCCCGAAGGTCATATTTTCTGCCTTGGTGACAACCGTGAGCATAGTCACGACAGTAGGTATAGCGACATCGGCACAGTGTCACTTGACCTTGTGCGAGGCAAATGTATCCTCATCGTTGACCGCGATGGCGGACTGAAAACTCCGTAATCAAGCCCTCCCCGAAAGGGCTTTTTTTGTGTTCTTTTTTGTGGTTGATTTATATGTGAAATCAGCACGGCAAAAGACAAAAATTAAACAAACATTTGATGAAACGTAATTCAAGATGAAACGCCGTGTTTTGACTGAAAGCGGACTTTATCTGTTGAATTTGGGAGATAAACTATGAAAATTGTTGTTGTAGGTGCAGGAATAGGCGGAATGCTGACCGCTGAAAAGTTGGGTAGTCTTGGCTTTGACGTGGTGATCTATGAAAAGGCAAACTCACTTGATGAAATGAGATATGATTGGCACGATGACGTGTCACCCGTTGTCTGTGAAGAGTTGGGACTCACTATACCAAAAGAAAGCGCACCAAAGCGCAGTTGGACTTTCTGCTCACCCTATGAAAAGGTGACGAGGGAATTTCATCAAGACGAAAACTGCCCTGACCTCAGCATTGAAAGAAGACCTCTCAACAAAATGCTCTTCGACCGCGCCTCGAAATACGCCACTTTCATCTTTGGCAAAACTGTCACCTCTCCCGTCCTTGAAGGGGATAGAGTTGTTGGCGTTGTGGTTGACGGTGAAGAAGTCAGGTGTGACCTTGTTGTGGACAGTGCCGGTGCATACTCCCCTGTCCGCACAAATTTGCCTGTGAAACTTGGTGTGTCCTCTCTCAGCAAAAACGAAGTGTTTGAGGCATATCGTGCTTTTTATAGGCGTGCAGAAGGAAGTCCTACCCCCAAATACACAAACAAGGTGTATATGAAGCACCTCGGTGAGCTGGGCATATCTTGGACAATCCTTGACCACGACCCCAGTCAAGTCAACGTACTTGTTGGTTTGGTGGGTGGACTTGATGATGACGTCCTTGAAAAATCCTTGTCCTTTATGCGTGAGCACAATCCTATTTTGGGTGACGAGATTGTCCGCGGTGGCTACAAAGTGATTATCCCTGTCCGCTATCCTGCAACGATGATGGTGGCAGACGGCTACGTGGCAATAGGCGACAGCGCATTTATGACAATCCCCCTCCTTGGCAGTGGCATTGCGTCAAGTCTGTGGGCAGGAGATATACTCTACCGCACAGTGAAAGCAAATATGGACAAAGGCGTCAAGGACCTTTTTGACAAAAAGCACCTTTGGGCATATCAAGTGGGGGTGTATGAAAAGTTTGGAGCAAAGCACTTGGGCGTTGACGTGTTGAAACGTTGGCTTCTCACTCAATCAAACGAAATGGTGGACTGGCTCTTTGAAAGCAAAGTGCTATCCAACACGGATTTGCAAAAGGTGGCAAGCGGAAATCTTGTGACAATAACCCCTGCCGCCGCCACAGAAAAGGTGATGGGCGTAGGGCTGAAAAACCTGCCTATTCTCCTCAAAATGAACACTATGGTGATGAAATCACACAAGGGTGAAAGGATAGGAAAACGCATACCCAAAAAGTATGACGAAAGAAAGGTGTCGGCTTGGGAAAGAAGGGTGAAAGCACTCTACCGCTAAACCTCACGGCAACTGAAAACCGGCAGAGGACAAACTCTGCCCTCCTCATCAAACTATGAAATAGGATAGGCAAGCCTCAAGGTTTGCCTTTTTTCTTGCAAAAATATGATAGATTTCCTGAATTTTAGGGGAAAAGTTCAAAAGTTGACTATTGACATACACCCTTTTTTCAATTATTATTGAATTGTATGATAATATAAAGCGTTTTTATATTGCGCATAAGGAGGAAATTATGGACAACATCACAAGAGCAAAGATCAACTTGTTTGCCATCTTGCGCAACCTTGAAGACCTTTGCGAAATGGACCCGCAATCAAAGGAAATCGTGAAAAACATGAAGCCTATTGCGGTTGAATTCAACGTCCCCGAAGTGGGCAGTGCAGTCATCGCATTCAAGGACGGCAAATGCACCTTTACAAGAGGAAAAGGCAAGTCATCTCTGAAACTGTACTTCACTTCACCCGAGCACTTCAACAAGCTCATCGACGGCGAAAACACAATACCCATTTTCTACAACGTATTCAAAGTGGGCTTCCTTTTGAAGGAATTCACTGCCCTCACCGACAGACTCTCCTACTTCCTGCAACCCAAGCCCGAAGAAAAGGATGAACTCCTGAAAGACCGCGACTATTTTGTCACCAACACAGTGCTGACTGCCTACACCGCATTCTTTGCAATGGCAGAAATCGCAAACAGCGACTTTGTTGGCAAGGCATGTGCAAGACGCACTGACAACGGCACAATTCTCTGCCAAGTTGGTGATGACGGTCCCGCAATCAACTTCACCGTGAAAAACCACAAGTTCTACGCAGCAAAGGGTGCTGTTGATGAACCCAAGGCAACAATGAAGTTTGGTTCACTTGAATTTGCACACAAACTGCTTAATGGCCAAGCATCAAGCTTTGGCGGTATGGGCAGTGGCGACTTTGCAGTCTGTGGCGCAGTTGACATGCTTGAACAAGTTGCAAAACTGCTCAACGTGGTCAGCGAATATCTTGCATAAGGATAAAGGAGGAAATTATGGATCTTATTTACGAACCTAAGAAAGTAATCAACGTTTCAAAAAGCCAAGAGATGTTCAAGCGCGCCTTGAACTGCATCCCTGCTGGCATCTACGGCCACCTCGGCCCCTCAGAAGGATGCATGATCCCCGTCCAAAGCTATCCTCTTTTCTCATCACGCGCAGAAGGTGCACACCTTTATGACCTTGATGGCAACCGCATCATCGACTGGATGTGCGCATACGGCCCCAACTTCTTGGGCTACAACGATCCCGACGTTGACGCAGCAGCAGCCGCACAAAGAAAGAAAGGCGATTGCACCACCCTCATCAGCGATATCACCGTTGAGTTTGCAGAAGAAGTCTGCAACACCATCGAAATGGCAGACTGGGCATTCTTTGGCAAAAACGGTGGCGATATGACTCAATTTGCAGTCATGATTGCACGTGCATACACCCACCGCAAAAAGATCGTCCTCACAAAGGGCTACTATCACGGCGTTGCTCCTTGGATGCAAAAACTTGGCTACAGCGGTGTCACCGAAGAAGACCTCGCAAACAACCTCTACATTGACTGGAATGCTCCTGAACAATTTGAAGCACTCTGCCAAAAGTATCCCGGACAAATCGCAGGCTTCATCTCAACACCTTATATGCATGGCAACTTCACCGACAACGTGCTTCCCGAAGAAGGCTACTGGCAAAAGATTCGTGCAATCTGCGACAAGTACGGCGTTGTGCTCATCATCGACGACGTCCGCGCAGGCTTCCGCATTGACCTCGCAGGTTCAGCACACAAATACGGCTTTGAACCCGACCTTGCTTGCTACTGCAAAGCAATCGCAAACGGCTACAACGTGTCCTGTATCACCGGCAAAAAGCACCTTCTCAACGCAACCTCAGACATCGCATACACAGGAAGCTACTGGCTCAGTGCAGTTCCCTTCGCAGCAGGCATTGCAACACTCCGCAAGGCAAAGGCACTCAATGCAGTTGAAGAAAACGCAAAGAAAGGCAAGAAACTCACAGACGGCCTCATCGAAATCGCAAAGGACAACGGCTTTGACCTTGCTGTCACCGGTGAACCTGCAATGTTCTATCTCCGCCTGAGAAACGACTTTGAAAGCACCATTATGCATCAAGAATGGGTGGCAGAATGTGTCAAACGTGGCGTCTTCTTCACATCACACCACAACCACTTTGTCAACGCAGCAATTTCTGACCAAGACATCCAATACACTTGGGAAGTTGCAGACGAAGCATACCAGATTGTCCGCGCAGCACACCCCAACGGAAAATTCTTGAACTAACAACCACACATCAAAAAGAAAAGGCACTCGATTGAGTGCCTTTTTCCTTGCAAAGCAAGGAGAGTGATATTGTGGCTAAGCCACAGTTATATTCACTTCGTGAGTTATATGTCCTGCGGACGTGATATTCACCTTCGGTGAGTTGCGGTCGAGATTATATCCTCAACTGCGAACAAAGTGAGCAATATCACTTGCCAAAGGCAAATATAACTGCCGTAGGCAATATAACTTTGCGCAGCAAAATATAACTCAAAACAAAAGCCACTCAGTGAGTGGCTTTGTTTGCGAAGTCAGGCGCTAAATAGCGCGGTTTTAGTCTTCTATATAAAATTCACGCCACTTGGCTATGCGCTCTTCGGTGACGCCAAAGTGCTCTTTCAAGTAGTTTTTGAAAGTGCCATACTTTTCAAGTATGAGCGCAAGTGCCACTTCAAAGTTTTCTATATGGTTGGTGAGGGCATACCAGCAAGCATCAATGGCGTGCTTGGGGGCAAACACCATCTTCATAAGGCGTTTGATGCGGATATTTGTGGCGTAGCGCATATCGTTGGACAGCATATATTCATACTTGATGTCGTCAAGGTCACGGTCAAAAGCCATTTCAATGAGCATTGCAGATATGCCTGTCCTGTCCTTGCCTGCGGTGCAGTGGAAAGCGATGGTTTTGCCCTCGTCCATACGCTTGAAAAGTTCATTATATCCAAGAGAGAAAGGCATTTCCTTGTAGGTTGCGCTGATGCCCTCGATGAGTGCCTTGGACATTTCGGGTGTGGCACGGAGGAACTTAAGCTTTGCCTTGTCCGTGAGTCCAACAAGGGCGCCGTCTTCACGGAGGATAGGCACGTGGAGATACTCTACGCCCTTAGGGACGTAGTCGGGGTTCTCTAATGCCTCATCAGTGGTGCGGTAGTCCAAAATGCAATCCAAATCAAGTCCTTCAATGAAGTACTTGTCTGCCTCTGTCTTGGCAACGAGGGTGGAAGTGCGGTAGAGCTTGCCCTCTTTGATCTTGCCGTAGGGGGTGTTGAGCCCGCCCATATCACGGAAATTGTCAATGGTGATTCTGTCCTTTTTCATAATTCTATTATACCCAAAACCACCTAATTGAGCAATAATAATTTAATGTTTCCCATGATTTTCAACATTTTTGCTTTTGTATGGACATTTCACTAACAAAATGGTATAATGTGTTGGAATAAAGATATACGGCGCAAGCCTAAAAGGATTTTATGTCAGATTTCATCATCACCACCGACAACGCGGCCGACCTCTATTTTGGCTACTACGAAGATCATCCCACAACAAGACTCCCTATGCCCTTTTCAGTGGCCGGCAAGGAATATGAATTTGAGGAAGATTGCCCTCCTATGATGGACTACTATGACCTCTTGAAACAAGGACACCTTGTCAAGACGGCACAAGTCAACCGTCATACAGCATACGTAATGCTGAAAAAGGTCCTTGAAGAAAGCGACAAAGACCTCCTCTTCATCTCCTTTTCATCAGGTATGAGCGGAAGCTATGACAGCATCTGCGCCGTGGCAAATGAACTCCGCCTTGAATTCCCGGGCAGACGCATTGAGGTTGTGGACTCAATCTCAGGCGCAGGCGGTGAAGGTCTCCTCGTCTACTACGCACAAAAGATGCAAGCAGAAGGGGCAACCATGGATGAAGTCATCACTTGGCTTGAAGAAAACAAAAACAACGCACACCACATTTTCATCGTTGACGACTTGAAAAACTTGAAGCATAGCGGACGTATTTCAACCATCGCAGCACTCCTTGGTATGGTGATGCAACTGAAGCATATCCTTGAACTGAACAACGACGGCAAGATTGCTCTTCTTGGTAAAGCACTTGGCAGAAAAAAGGCAATGGCAGAAATCACTCGTTTCTTCGCAGACTACTATGAAGAGGGACGCAACGACTTTATCCTCGTTGCTCACACAGGCAACCAAGCAGACGCAGACAATCTTGCAAGACGCCTTAAAGAGGCAGTTCCCACAATCCCTCCCATCAAATTCGGCTATATCAACCGCCTTGTCAGCGGTAATGCAGGCTACAACGCTCTTGTTGTGTTCTTTATGGGCAAACAACGCAAAAAGCACATTATTGAGCAAATCTAACAGATAAACCCTCGTTTCAAGCAAAAACAATGAGAGAGCGGACGTCACACGCTGTTCTCTCTTTTTTTTGTCCTCACGCGGGGGAATCGTTTAAAAAACGATTGGGGGATTTTTTTGTTTGCTTTTTTCAAAAGGTGTATTATAATAAAATTATGGACGAATTGAAGAAAAACAACTTAGTGTTGTCCAATGACGACATCGACGATGCTTGCGATTTTGTTGAGGACTTCTCTGACAAACTCAGTGACCTGAAAGGCAGACTCACCGGCACTGCAGAAGAAACCGCAACCGCAAGGCTTATTCGTGACCGTCTTCATATGGAAACAAGCGCAAAGGTGCGCCTTGAAGCATACAAGGCTCGCCCTATGGCAGGCAGGGGGTCATTGACTCTCCTTGGCTGCTGGTTTGCCATTTGTCTTGTTCTCTATTTTTTGTCCTTTGTGTGGCATAGAGCCGCAGGCATTGTGCTCACCCTCGTGGCACTTTTCCTCTTCATTGCAGGTCTTGTGGCGATCCTTCTCCTCTTCCTTGGCGGTGGGGGAAAACTGAAAGGGTTGCTTCCTAAGAAGGTGTCCTATAACGTGGTCAGTGAGCGCGCACCCAGTGTGTGTGAAAGAAGCAAGGAACGCACTATCATCATCTGCTCAAATCACGATGCAGCCCTTGGCAACGCAATCTTTGACTTTGCAAAACTCCGCTCATTTGCAATGGTTATGGCACCCATATCAGTGCTCATCTTCATCGTATGTTGCATTGTGAAAATGGCTGTTGGCACTTCTTCTGTTGGTGTCATCACCGTCCTCACCATAGTGCCTTTCCTGTCATCGGTGGCAGGGATTGCGGTGTTTTTCACCCACTTCTCTCTTTCAAAGAAACACGCTCGTGACAGAGGTGGTGTGGCAACCTCAGTTGCTCTTGCAACCTACGCCTATTTTGTTGAAAACCCCGACCTTCTCCCCGACGACGTCCGCATGGTCTTTGCCTCCTTTGGCGGTGAAAACTCCGCACACGGTGGCTCACGAGCCTTTGTGAAGAATCACGCAGAGTTCAGTGGTGCAAGAGTGCTTTGTATCGGTGACATCCTTGACAACAACTTTGGCGTCACAAGAGGAGACTATCTCCGTGGCATCAACCACTCCGACCTTGTGGTGGACGCAGTCATCAACTCCGCAAAGGAACAAGGCCTCCACCTTGAAATCAATGAAAACAACTCCGTGAAAGACAAAGTAGCTTGTCTGCACGGCTTCATATCAAACGCATTTGCACAGTTTAACATTCCTTCGGCCACTATCACAGCAAAGCACGACGATGCTGTGGAGCGAGTCGTTCGCAGAGAGGACGTTGGCAGATTGTTTGCTCTGTCCGTCACCGCTGTGGCTCATCTTTTGGAGGAAGAAATCTCTTGACAAATCCTGAACTTAATCCCGCCGAAACCGTCCTTGATGAGAAAAAGGACGGCATTCTCGGTTATGTTGCAAACACCCCAAAACTGCCCTCAAAACTGAAAAAGGCTTTCACTCGCTACTTTATCGATGCTTTCACCGGTATGGCGCAGGGGCTTTTCTGCACTCTTATTGCAGGCACAATCTTGGCACAAATCGCATCTTGGTGCGGAGACAACGTTTTTGCCACGGTGCTGAACACCATTGCTTCCGTTGCAAAAATGCTTATGGGCGCAGGCATCGGCGTAGGCATTGCACTGAAACTTAAAGCAAAACCCCTTGTCATCTTCACCGCCGCCGTCACAGGTATGATTGGTGCGTTTTCAGGTGGCCTTGTGGACACTCTTGTCAGTGGTGCGCCCTTCGTGTTCAAGTTTGGTGCTCCCGGCAACCCTATCGGCTCATACGTCCTTGCCGTCCTCACCATTGAGATTGCAGGGCTGTATGCAGGCAAAACAAAGCTGGACATAGTCCTTGTGCCCCTTGGCATGATGATATTGTCCCTTGCAGGCATATTTATTGCTTGGCCTTTCATCAAGCTCATTGACCTCATCGCAGTGGTCCTCGTCCTTGCAATCGAGGCAGGTAGTGCGGTGAAAATCTTGGTGGGTATATTTGTTGCTGTGGTCATGGGTGTGCTCCTCACAATGCCTACCTCCTCTGCCGCAATATGGATTGCAATCGCCACCTCAAACACCGCTCTTGAAAACCCCGAGGTATTTGCCATTGCAGGAGGCGCTGCCGTTGCAGGTTGCGCCGCTCATATGATGGGCTTTGCCGTCTGCAGTTTCCGTGAAAACAAGTGGGGCGGACTTATATCTCAAGGCATAGGCACGTCTATGTTGCAAATCCCCAACATTATGAAAAAGCCTGTGATTATGGTGCCTGAAATCGTGGCAAGTGCAGTGAGCGGACTTGTGGCAGTCCTTCTTGACCTACGTTGCAACGCCGCAGGTGGTGGCATGGGCACGTCAGGTCTTGTGGGCGTGTTTGGCACAATTGACGCATCTCTTGGCGTCATACCCGACTGGAAACTTGGCCTTGGCATTGCCCTGTGCTTGTTTGTTATCCCTGTCGGTGTCAGCCTCCTCGTCAGTGAAATCATGCGCAAGTTTAACGTGATAAAATTCGGCGACCAAGCACTGTAAAAAATAAGCAAAAATAAAACCCCGTCGGTTGACGGGGTTTTTTATTGTTGTTTTAGATTAGTCCATATTTTCCAATGTATCCAACCTGATCTGACGCTTCTCTTCTTTTGTCAGTTTCTTCTTCTTTTCGCCGGGGATTTGCTTGCTGTCACCATGCTTGACAAAGAGCATAAGGACGATTGCAACCACGACACAGATTGCACTGTAGAGGAAGAGATATTTATCTTGACCTGCGTCCATAATTGCGCCACCGAGGGCGGGGGTTATGGCTTGAGCGGACATTGTTGCCATATAGTAGTAGCCGGTGTATTGACCAACTGTTTCTGCGGTGGACAACTCTGTCACCATGGGGAAGGTGTTGACGTTTGCGATGATAAGACCGAAACCTGCAATCAAGTAGAACAATGCAAAGAGCACTGTGGGAATGATTGCTTTGTCGTTGGGTGCAACTGCAAAACAGATGAGGATGAAGGACACCACTGCAAGGGCAAAGCCGATCATGATGGTCTTTCTTCTGCCCAGTTTGACTGCCATATATCCAACGGGGATAAATGCGATTGCACTGACTGCCATACTGACACCTGAGATGATTGATGCCACACCTGCGGACAGGTTCAATGCCTTTGTTGTGTAAACTGAAAGGTTTGAGGACACTGCGTTGTAGCCCATAAACCACATAAAGATTGATGCAAGGATAAGGACAAATGACTTGAATTTACTCTTTTCAAGGTCACTCTTTGCGCCCCACCATTCCTTGGGTGATTTGACTTTGGCAAGTTTTGCTTTGACAAGTTCCTTGATTTCGGGTTTCAGTTCGGGCTTGTCTTCGGCAGGAGCCTCACCAACCTCTTCAATGAAGGACTCTGCGTGACGTTTTGTCTCTTCACTTTCTTCTGCATCAAAGTCGTCAATGCCGAATTCCTTGCAGATTTCTTGGCATTCTTTGACCATCTTTCTTTCCTTGACCAGAGCAAGGAAGCCTGCAAGGAGAAGGAGCATACCGCCTGCAACTGCGCCGAAGATGATGACGTAGTTGTGCAGTCTTTCACCAAAGAGGACCACTGTGTAGATGAGGAAGGAGATTGCACCGCCAAGACCGCCACAGAGGTTGATGATTGCGTTGGCTTGTGAGCGGAGAGGCTTGGGTGTCACGTCGGGCATAAGTGCAACAGCAGGGCTACGGAAGGTTGCCATTGACACCAGGACAAGGAGCAAGATGACCATATACACAGCCAAACTCTTGACGCCTGATGCTGAGGTGGTGTGAGTTTCGTAGATGACGTCACTGATGTAGTCGTTGATGGAGCTTGCCACAAACTTCTTGTAAAGATTGTTGCCGTCAAGGATTTCTTGATAAGTCTTTGTCGTGCCGGGAGCAATTTGACCGAGGTCTGCTTCTGCGACTTCATTGCCATTGAAGAGATACTTCTCTTCGCCGATGAAACCGAGGAAGCCAGTCTTGTGTTCCATCTTGTCGTTGTATCTGATTGCGATGAAGTCTTCTCTTGTGAGGCCGTCACGGGAGATGTATTCAAGGTCAACTTCATAACTGTTGCCCTCCCCTGACACTGCGTTGTCATACCACTCTGCAAGGTGAGATTCCATCCAAGCATCGTCGTTGAGATAGGACTCTATCCTTGCCGCCTCTGCATCCGCCGCTTTCTGCTGATTCAAGGTGACCACCGGCACGAAGACCATAAGTGCCACGGCACACAAGGTGCCTATGACAATGAAGGGTGTCCGTCTGCCAAACTTCTTGACCAATCTGCCGTGTGCATTGTCACTGAGCTTGCCAAAGAGAGGAAGCATAAACAGTGCAAGCAGGTTGTCAAGACCCAAAATCAAGCCACGAAGTGCGTTGGGAAGACCATATGCGTGTTCAAGAAGAAGGGGGATGACAAAGTCGTATGCGTTCCAGAAAAGACAAATTCCCGCAAATGCAAGTCCGACTTTGAAGGTCTTGGGATAGTTGAGTTTCAAACGTTTGCCACCAGTGGGTGCGTCCAGCATTTCGCCGGGGCCTTCTGCCACTACTTCGGTGGTGATGTCTTTTTCTTCCATAACTGCTCCTTATCGGTATGTTTATTACAATACAATTATTATAGAACAAAATCCCGCCCGTGTAAAGAGTGATTTTTACGTGGAATTGCTCCACCACACCGCTATCCCTTGAAAAATGACGTAGGCAAGGCGGTGAAGATACTTCTCGTCAAGGAGATTTTGGGTGTCTATGGGGTTTGACAAAAATCCACACTCTATGATGACTGCACTGCAAGGGCTTTCAGTGAGGAGATATTTGTCGGCATATAGTGCGCTGAAATCCCGCTTTACGTCGGGGAGATTGAATTCGTCGTTGAGCACACTCTGCATTTCCTTTGCAAAATCCTTTGAATCATCTTTGCCGTAAAACACTTGCATCCCTCTTCGTGACTTGTCCGTGAAGGAATTTAGGTGCAGACTGACAACAAGGCTAGGCTTTGCCCTTTCAATGATTTTGAGCCGTTTTTGCATGTCCGTCTTTTTGATGAATTTGCCCTCTGTCAGCGCGGACTTGTTTTTCCTTGTCAAAACAACCTTAAATCCACCGCTTTCAAGATAGTCGGCAAGTATGCGTGAAAGGGTCAAAACAAGGTCGCTTTCCTTCACTCCGCCGGTGGAGGACACCCCTGCATCCATACCACCATGACCGGGGTCTATGACCACGGTTTTCACCTCTGTTTTTGCCACCGTCACCCCCACAGGCACAGCCACCGCAGTGACAGCAAGGCACAAAATTAACAACACGCAAATCACTTTTTTGTTTATCATTATGCACATAGTTTATGCATATTTTTCTCCCCTTTCGTTTATTCCGTCAATATACAATTATGCAGGGTTGTCAACGAAGTTATCCACATTTTTCGAGTTCATTGTGGACAACTCGGGGGATAAGTGGGCATTTCGTGGCAACGGTTTTCATACCCTATTTTCTCCCCGTTTTAAGACGAAATCACCAATCTAGTGCAGTTTTTGTCGGTTTTTGGCAGTTAAAGTGGCGGTTTTGCACGCCAAGTTATATCCTGAGGAAATTGTTCATAAGTTTCAGTGGAGAGAAAATCTATGAAAAACTTTTTGACTTTGAAAAATTTGTCCGTTTTGTCCAAAAATGATTTTTGCATAATCGGCAAAATCACCGACTGCATTTTGGACTTGTCCTTGAAGAAAATTGCATATTTTTTATGCATAAAAGATGAGAGTGTTTTGCTTATCCCTCCCTCTGCAATTTCCTCTGTTGGTGACGTTGTTGTGGTTGACAACCTCACTGATATTCGCAACGTTGAGGACGTGGATTTCACCGCCTTCAAAACCGTTGTCGGCAAGGAAGTCTACACCAACTCAGGAGTGAAAAAAGGTGTGGTTTTGGACGTTGTCTGCTCAGGGGAAAACGTGACTGAATTTGTCCTAGAAGACACCACTGTCAAACCAAACGAGGTGCAAGGTGTTGGTGAAATTGTGCTGATGAAAGCCCCAATAAAGAGGAAAAGAAGGAAAAAGACTGACTTCATTTCCCTAGCAAACAAGGACACCCTCGTTGAAATCCTTGCAGAGGACACCTCAAATGGCGAATATAATGAAAACAAGCCTTTTGTTGCTGATGAAATGGCGGAAAGCGAGGTCAATGCCTACAAAAACAAGGTGGTTTCAAATGAAAATGCGAAGTCCTCAACCATAAACGAGGTTGATTCTGTCATCAATCCACAATACAATATGCCCCCGCGCATCATCAGTGACTACAACTTCCTACTTGGCAGGACTCTCACCGAGGACCTTTACACCTATAATGGGGAATTGATTGCCTACTCAAACACCCCTATCACCATAAACGTTGTCGAAAGAGCAAGGCTCAGTGGCAAACTGCTTGAATTGACCTTGAATTCCAAATAGGTGAAATATGACAAAAAAACATACCATGGGAAAGCGGAAAACACCTTCACAGTTATATGACAAAACAACCCTACTTTGCCTAGTTGGGTTGATTGTTTTGCTTGTGGTAGGAATTTTGTTTTTTGGTTGTAACAAGAAAAACAACCCAGCCCCATACGCCGAGCCATACTATGAAATGGACGTGGTCTTTGACGGCGAAGAGTTGACGTTGACTGAAACTGTGGTCTATCAAAACAACACCGACGCTCCTCTAACAAGCCTTGCATTCCACTTATATCCCAACGCATTCAAGGAAAATGCGGAGTGCTCACCCTTTGACGAAAAGGAAAGAAACCTCTATCATCACAACAATGATTTTGGCGGAATTGAGGTTTTAGAGGTGAAAATCGACAGATTAACTTGCGATTTTGTTTTGTCTGGCAAAGATGACACAATCGTTGAAATCCCTTGTGCGGTGGACACGGGTGAAAGTGTGGTGGTGGAGTTTCAGTGCGTGATTGACCTGCCTAGGTGCAGTCATCGTCTTGGAAAAACTGACAATTCAATCAATCTCACCGGGTTTTATCCTATCCTTTGTGGGGTGGACGAAAGCGGTTGGCTTAAAAACGAATATCATCATTTCGGCGACCCATTTGTGCTCACCGCAAGCACTTACTTTGTCACATTGACCTACCCCGACAACTACACTGCTTGTGGCAGTGGCAAGTGCACTACAACCTCTATTGACACTGAGGACAACGGGGTTGTTGACAATGATGATAACCTGGACGACAACTCTGTCAAGATGAAAAAGACTGAGTTTTACGGGGAGTGCATAAGGGATTTTGCAATCATTTTGAGTGAGGATTTTGTTGTCAACACTGCCACTGCAAAAGTGGGTGACGGAGTCACCGTGGACTACTTCTCTACAACCGACCAAAACCCTCAGGACACCTTGAGCCTTGCCGTTGACGTCATTGAGAAATTCTCTTCCGCCTTTGGTGACTACCCATACAGCACCTACACCCTTGTGGAGTGTGATATGGCTTGCGGTGGTATGGAATACGGCACGTTGTCCGTTGTGTCTTCTCCCGACATAAATGCCGTCATACACGAAACCGCTCATCAATGGTGGTATGGGGTTGTGGGCAACGACCAAGTCAATCATCACTGGCTTGACGAAGGGCTTGCGGAATTTTCCACCGTCTACTACCATCTCCTGAAAGGAGATGAGAGCGCTTTCAAGAGGGATTTGTCTGCCATTGAAGAAGAATACAAAAAGTGGATGGGGATGTCCAATTTAGGCTTTGACGGGGTTATGGACAAGCCTATATACAAATTCCTCACCAGCGGTGAATACGTGGCAACTGCATACGTAAAGGGAGCGGTGCTCTTTGCAACCCTAAGAGAGATTATGGGTGACGAGGACTTTCAAAATGCACTGAAAACCTACTATGCCGAAAACAAGTACAAGATTGCCACACCCACCGACTTAATCACTTGTTTTGAAAAGCACCACCCCGGAATAAGTGGAGTCATAACCCCATTTATAGAGGGAAAAGATAAATAAAAAAAGCCACTCAAACGAGTGGCTTTTATAATTTTAATTAATTTTTAGTCCAAATCCTTCCAGAGAGACTTATAAACTTTTTCATTATAGACTATGTTTTTGGTGTTCTCGATGCCGAATGCGTTTGCAACTTGGCTGTAGCGGTCTGCCTTCATGCCGTCTTCGAGGGCTGTCTTCACTTGTTCACCAACGGTGATGCAGTCTTCAAGGGTCTTGCCGTAGGACACAACGTAGTCCATGGGGAGGACGCCACTGCCATCTGCATTTTGGGTGAGGACGACGGGTTGCTCGCTGTAAGTGCCGTCTGCGTTTTCAACAACGGTGTATGCGGTGGTGTCCCATGCCTTGTATGAGCAGAGCAAAATGAACACGCCTGCGTATGCGTTTTGTGTTGAACCGCTTTCGATGAAGCTGTCTGCCACGGTGTAGAAGTTGCCTTCGGTTGCGGTGCCGTCAACTGAGTATGCGCCGGTGCCCTTCTTGATGAGGTTGCGAGCAAGGTCAGTGAAGTCTTCAAGGAAGTTGCTGTCTTCGCCTTCGGGAGTGACAAGATAGCCAAGTCCGCCGTTGTTGGATTGAGTTGATGTCATACCGGTGTCGTCGCCAACCAGGTACACCCAAGTGGTTGCAACTTTGTTGAGCCAGTAGATGCCTTCAACGTGGGTCATTTCACCTGCGGTGACGTATGCCTTGACTGATTCAAAGCTGTTGAAGATTTGTTCAACGATGCCGTTTGCGCCAAATGCTGCAACTTTGGTGAGGAGATAAGGCATTGTGGGGCATTCAACTGCGCCGAAAGTGATTTCCCATTCACCATCTGCGTTCTTTCCGAACATGACGAGATTGTTGTAATCATTGTTTGCGTTGTATTTTGTGCCAGCCTTGTTGTAGGGGTTTGCGTCATCGGTCATAGGATCGATGAGTTCATCTGCGATTTCTCTGTCCAGTTCATCAACAACACCGTCTTCGTTGTAGTCAACTTCTTCGTTGGGGTCGTAGTCGGGGTTGGACACGCTGACCATCATTGCATTGATCTTTTGATCGCGGAGTGCAAGGATGTTTTCCTTGGGCATATTGCCTGCTGTGACAAGGTCTGCAAGATAATCTGTATCTTCTTGGCTCAACTTGAGGAGGATGTTGACAACAAAGCCGTAGCCACTGTTGTCTGCATCAACTGTTGTCTTGTGATAGTAAGTAGATGAAAGTGCGCTGGTCAGTGCTGAGCTGAATGCTGTATCACTGACTGCAAATGCTTCGCGGTTGTCTGCAACAAGCTTTGCAAATCTTTCTTCAACTGCTGCCTTGTCGACGTCAACGAGGTTGCCAACGTATCTTTCAAGTTTTTCGACAAGGATTGTCTTCATTTGGCTTTCAAGATAGTAGTCATAGTCGCGGAAGTTTGACTTGAGGTTTTCTTGAAGTTTTGCAAGGCCTCTGTCAACATAGTTTGCAAAATCTGCATCTGCGATGTTGCTTTCAAGAGTGAGTTCGACGTCTTTTGACTTGATGCGGTTGATGTATTCTTCATCAAAGAACTTTGCTTCAATTTCGATTGAAGGATCGTTGTTGTCTGCATCGTAGTCTTCTTCTTCGTCCTCTTCAGGCATTTCTGCTCTGGGTGCGCGATATTCAACCCACTTTGCGTAAAGTGTGGTTGTTTCGTTCACTGCGGTGTCAAAGTCGAACTTTGTGCCGTAGTCGCCAGTTTCACTGCCGTCCATTGTCCACCAGCCGTAGAATGAGTAGTCAGTCTTTGTAGGATCTGTGGGTTCAGTTGCCTTTGTGCCCTTTTGGATCTTTTGATCTGCCACTTCACTTCCGCCGAGGGTGTCAAACTTGACTTTGACAGGGTCGGTCACTTCAACTTTTTCGTCGTCATCTTTGTCAACTTTGCCTTCGTTGTAGGTGTCGTCTGTGAAGATGCCGTCGATGAGTGTGCCGAGAGAGCTGAGCATATCTTCGTTGGTGTGTTCGATTGCGTGGTTGATTTCGCTTCTGGTGAGAAGGTCTTCAATCTTTGTGAGTTCGGGCACTGAGCCTGCGGGGAGCAAGCCTTGCTTGACGTACTCGTTGAGGACGTATTCCTTTGCAAAGAGCACGAGGAGCTCACGTTGTGCAAGTGACTTGACGATGTAGTCTGCGGCTTGTTGATATGTGAGGCCGTAGTAGTAAACGTAGGAGTATGCATATGCGTTGAAACTTGCGGCAAGTTCGCCCTTGGTCACGTAGCCGGTTTGATTGCCGTAGGTGACAGTTGCAACGATTTGATTTGCATCTCTTTCATCGTTTCTTTTGAAAATTTCATCACAACCTACAAATGCGCCAAGTGCGAACACGAGGACGAGAACAGTTGCAAGTGCGATAACCAATCTTTTTTTCATATAAAACTCCGTTGAGGGTATTATTTTACATATTATTTTACAATAGTATTAACATTATACACACTTGCGCCCACTCACGCAAGCGTTTTTTAGTCCTTGAGAAGATTTGAAAGATATTTTATCATCAAAATAAATGAAAAATCGGCAGAAAGTGCTTTGTTTTCCTGCCGACTTCGCCTGATTTTGTCTGAATTTTTGCTTTATTTCCCCTCAAAAATGCGGGATTTTGAGGGATTTTACGCCAAGTTTTCTATGATTCCTGATTTCCCGCAGTAATAAAGAAAGATATGAGTTTTTCAATCTTTTCCTCGGGAGTTTTGTTTTTGGCGTCAAAAATAAGGTTGGGCGGTATGGTGCTTGTCAACACTGCTTCCCCTGAATAGATGGACACCGCCTTCATAATTCCCTCGTTTTTGAACACGGACGAGTCCTCAAACACAACCCCTGCGCCCATCTTGTTGACGGTGACTTTGGTGACGCCGTATCCTCTTGCCATATTCTTCAAAAGGGATATGTTGATGAGGTTGTTGAGAGGTTTTTCAACAGGTCCAAACACGTCGTTTAGTTCCTTCACAAGTTCGTCACGTTGAGTGGGGGTTGACACTCCTGCAATACGCTTGTAAATGCGCATCTTATCTCTGCCACTGACGTATCCCTCGTGGATATACGCCCCAGCATCAATCTTCATTTCAACTTCTCTCAGTTCCTTGTGAGGTACGCCGGTCTTCAATTCCTCAACTGCTTCATTAAGCAGTTGTATATACATCTCATAACCCACTCTTTCAATGTGTCCGTGTTGCTCTGCTCCCAAGATGTTGCCTGCACCACGTATGCTAAGGTCACTGAGAGCCACCTTAAATCCACTGCCTATTTCGGTGTTGTCCAAAAGTGCTTGCAGACGCTTGTCCGCAGTGTCTGTGAGAGTGCCGTTTTCAGGCAAGGTGAAATATGCGTGAGCAAGTGCCCCGCGTCTGCCCACTCTGCCACGAAGTTGATACAGTTGTGACAAGCCAAAATTGCCTGCATTGAGGACGATGAGGGTGTTTGCGTCGGGCAAGTCTATGCCGTTTTCAATTATTGTAGTTGAAATGAGCACGTCATATTGCTTGTCGTAAAAGGCGGACATCCTCTTTTCAAGTTCGGTGGGATTCATTTGTCCGTGCGCCGTCACAATCCTCACGCCGTCAATCATACTGCGGAGTTTGCTGGCGTACACGTCCAGCCCGTCTATGTCGTTGAGCAAAATTAGGGTTTGTCCTTTTCTTGCGCACTCTCTCACGATGGCGTCCTTCACAAGGGTATCGCTGTACGCGGTGACGTAGGTCTGCACGGGTAGTCTGCCTTGAGGGGCGGTTTCAAGCATAGATATATCCCTTATGCCAGAAAGTGCCATATTCAAGGTGCGAGGTATGGGTGTTGCTGACAGAGTCAGCACGTTGATCTTTGGATACTTCTCTTTCAGTTTTTCCTTGTGGTCAACGCCAAAACGTTGCTCCTCGTCAAGGACGAGAAGTCCAAGGTCGTGGAAATGAATTTTGTCACTGAGAATTTTGTGGGTGGCAACCGCCATGTGCAACGTGCCCTCTGCAAGGCGCTGTATTGATTCGCTGTTTTCTGCACCGGTTTGCAGTCTTGTGATGAGGGCAAGGTCAATGCCAAACTCTTCAAGACGAGGCTTCAAGTTTTCATAGTGTTGTCTTGCAAGAATTGTCGTAGGGGCAAGAAGCACCGCTTGTTTTCCGTCAAGGACTGTCTTGAACATTGCCCTGAAAGCAACCTCGGTTTTGCCAAAACCAACGTCACCAACAAGAAGTCTGTCCATAATTCTGCCACTTTCCATATCCTTTTTGATATCGTCAATGGCTTTCAGTTGGTCGGGGGTTTCCTCATAGGGGAAGGCGTCCTCAAATTCCTTTTGCCATACGGTGTCTTCGGCGTATTTGAAGCCCTCTTGTTTTTCACGTTTTGCGTAGAGTTTCAAGAGATTGACCGCCAACTTTTTCACAGATGAGCGGACTTTTTCCTTTTCTCTTTCAAACTCTTTTCCACCCAGCTTGTTAAGGCGCGGGTGTTCTTGACCGACAAACTTTTGCAGGTTGTCAGTTTGGTCACTGGCAACGTAAAGGGTGTCTCCGTCACGATATTTCAGGACGATGAATTCCTTTTCAAACTCACCGACTTTGAGGATTGTCGTGCCGTGGCACACACCAACGCCGTGGACACGATGCACCACATAATCCCCTTGTTTTGGTGCGATAAACTGCGTTTTCGGTGAAAATGCGGTTTCTGTGCGTTGTTTGCCTACACACTCGCTGACACCAACAACTATGACTTTGAGGTCAGGATAGCAGAAGCCGTTTTCAATGGTGAGAGGAGTGACGATGACACCTTCACCGTCTTCACCGGAGGACTCTCCCGTTATGCTGTATGTGGCATAGACGTCACCACCGAGAAGGCTTCTTGTCACTGACTTTGCCTTCTCTTCACTGCCACAGGCAAGAAGGACTCTGTATCCGTATTTCCTAAACTCCAGCATATCCCTAAATATGCTTCCGGCATCAAGATAATATTTGCTGACGGGGCGGCATCTAGGCTCAATTATTGTCTTGGGGTCAAACATGGGGTTTGATAATGCAAGAGCGGTGAAACTGAGTTTTCGTCTTAAAAGCAGTTGACGTTTGACTTCGTTGAGGTCAATGACTGCGTCTTTGTGGAAAGGCAAAACTGCACCGTCTTCTATGAGGTGCTTCAATCTGCCTTGGAATTCCTTGCCCAAAATGTTCAACTTTTCGTGGCAGGGTTTTGGCTCGTCTATGACTACAACACTTTGCTCTCCCCTCTTAGAGGCCACGTAGTCTACAAGGTCAAACACCGTCACAAAGGAGTCGGGTATGAGAGGAATTGCCCAAAGCATATCCCCTTCAAGGACACCTTCAACCGCTCTTTCAGGATTTATCTTTGATTTTTCGCCGAGAGCGGTCAACTTTTCCTTCAAAAGTGTTGCGCTGTCGCTGTCTAGGACGATTTCTCCGTTGGGAGGGATTGTCAGTCCGTTAAGTCTGCGGACTGCCACCATTTCTTCCACGTTGATTTCCTTGATTTCTTCAACAAGTTCGTCAAAAAAGTCAATGCGATAGGCCTTTCCGTCTGTGGAATAGACGTCAAGGACATCACCACGAAGGGCAAAATCACCAATTTCGCTTATGGCGTCAACTCTTGTGTACCCTGCCTTTGCCAACTTGTCTGCAAAGACTTGAGGCTCTATGATTTGCTCGGTGTAGATTGAGCAAGCATAACTTTCAAATACGTCGGGGCGGGAGAATTTTTCAACCACCGCATCGGCAGACACAACCAGAATTTGGTGCTCCCCTTTAAGATATGAGGTGAGAGCAGAAAGACGCTGCCTTTCAACAATCTTGCCCGTGCCACCGCGATATACAAGTGAGTCATCTCTGTGAGGGAGATAGACCGCGCAACCCTTTTCATAGGAGTTGAGTTTTTTGGTGACGGACTTTGCTTGCAACGGGTCTGCGGTGATATACAGTTTGTGGGCAGGCACGGTGTAGCCAAGGTGTGCCTTTGCTCCTTCACTCAAACGCAATACGGAAATCGCCGACAAACGGCTGTCGGCGAGATGCTTGTCTCCAAGGCGGTCTAGTTTTGCAAACTTTTCGCCAAGGTGTATTGGTCTAAGAAAGGAAGGGATCATTTTCTTCTGTTGAGCACTTCTTCAATGCGTTGAATATCTTTGCCTGCAATCAGGTCTTTCACTGCTTCTGCGCTTGCGTTTATACTTTCTGTGAGAAGGGGTTTATCGTCATAATCCACCTTTGAAAGCACCATATCGATGAGTTTAACGTCTTTTTCTGCAAGTTGAGTGTTTTTGATGCCAACACGGATGCGCTTGAAATCAGTGCGTTCAAGCATGCCCACAATGTTGCGCATTCCGTTGTGAGAGCCAGCACTGCCTTCCTCTCTCATACGGGTTTTACCAAGGGGAAGGTCGGCGTCATCGTATATGACAACCAACTCGTCACGGACGTCCACACGATATTTTTTGACAAGGGCTTTCACCGCGTTGCCTGACAAATTCATAAAGGTGTCGGGCTTGGCAAGGACAAATTTGACTCCTTGATATTCCCCTTCCGCCACGTGTGAATCGGTGTTTTTTTGCTTGACGAATTTAAGGCGCAAATCCTTTGCCACCTTGTCCACCGTCATAAAGCCGATGTTGTGATATGTGCTTTTGTACTTGATTCCGGGGTTTCCCAGACCTACGATGAGATACATAGTTTCTTCCTCTATGGTTTGTCCTTTGGACTTTTCTTTTATTTTTTCAGTTGGATTAGCCCTCTTGTTTGGTTTTCGTCAGTTTTTCCGCTCGCACTCTGCCTATAACAAACCCACTGTCTTCAACGGATTTTGTCACGGTTGTGCCTGCGGCAAGAAAGGCGTTGTCACCTATGGTGATGGGTGCAACCAGATTGACGTTTGCCCCGATAAACACCTTTTTGCCCACTGAGGTGTGGTGCTTGTTTTTGCCGTCATAGTTGCAAAACACAGTGCCACAGCCCACGTTTGTCTTTTCTCCGACGTCAGCATCACCGATGTATGAGAGGTGAGCGCACTTGACTCCGTCACTGAGGGTGGAGCCTTTCACCTCAACAAAGTCACCTATGCGACAATTTGCACCAACGTTTGCCCCTCGAAGGCGTGCAAAAGGGCCCACCGACGAGTTTTCACCCACCTGTGATGCCGTGATATGTGATGAGGTCACCGTTGCGCCTCTTGACACAATGCTGTCGGTGACAATGCTGTTTTCAATGTAAGCACCCCTTTCAACAAAGGTGTCACCTGAAAGAGTCAAGGGGGATTTGAGGGTTGCTCCCCTTTCAACTTTGACAGTGCTGTCAATGTGAAAATCGTCACCAAATATGCGGACTCCACCATCTAAAAGATGGTCGATTATCCGCCTTCTCATTGTATTATACACCATATTATCGTTTTTTGCACCCCCAAGTTTCAAAAAGGCGTCATCATAGACGAAATAGATGTCCTTGCCTTTGTCAAGCCAAACCCCAAAAGGACTGCCCTCACCTCCAAACACAACCCTTGACACGGCGGATTTTTGCATAGAAACAAGGGTTCTATCAAGGTCTTTTGCCCTGACAAGGGGCATATCCAGGGATATGACCGCACGAGGGAAAGCCTCCTTGTCAACTTCGTTTAAGTCATCAACGATTATGTATTCATAATCCTCAAACTCTTGAAAAAGATAGTCCTTGGATTGTCTTCCTAGGACTTTTTGCTCTGAAAACTCACCTTTCACCAAATACAACTTGAATTTTTGCATATATCAATATATGCGTCAAGATGCTGTTTAGCACCAAAACTCACCTTTACAAAGGCTGCACCCTGTGATACAATGTAGGCATCTAACTTTTGGAGTGTTTATGAGCACAATCAAATCACACAACATACAAAAAGAACTTGAATCTTACGCAGTAGAGTTGTACAACGCTTTGTACAAGTTTTTTTCAAACAAACGGGTGGAAAAGGTGATTATGAATCAATTCCCCTTTGACGATGGCGCACCAAAGGACGCTCTCCTTGTGGCTTGTTGTCAAACTATGATTCATTTGGCAAATGCAGACGACAAGTTTACAACGGCAGAGGCCAAAGTCATCAAAAAAGTGACGGGCATTGAAGTTGACCCCGAAAAAGTGAAAAACTTTGCCCCCGACTACTGTGTCAACCAGGCAGGAGTGCCTCTCATTGTCGGTTGCGCTTGTTATGCAGAGGAGTACTTTTTGCAAGTTGACGGCAAACATCACGACGTCACTGGCACTCTAAAAAACCTTTTGGGCACCATTGCAAGCGTGGTCATCCACGCAGACGGCAAAGGAGACGCCTTTGAAATCTTGTCAAAAGTCAAATTTTTGAAGGGTACAACGGATTTTATCAATGAGTACAAACGCACTCGCAAGGTGGGCTACGTGACTTGGCTGCACAACCTTGACCAATATTTGCCCCAAAAGTAATGAGGTTTTTGGACTTAACAAAGAAAGAAGGCGACCAAATGGTCGCCTTCTTTTCTGCCACAAGATTCAGGGCTGTTCGTGCGTCTTCATGACACAGATGACTGCGGTTTGATCCTCCGCAACGTCAATCCCTGAGAAATCTACCTCAATCCCATACACGCAACCGAGGACGGCTGCCACTATGGTGAAAATGGCTGAAATGATGATTGAAATCAGTTTCTTTTTGCTCATAGTCTGTCTCCTTTACGATTATTTGCCCCGCACGAGACAGCATTGTTGTGGCTGAGATTATGCTATCATCTCACCATCCCAAAAATCAAGACTATGTGCCAACTATTTGTTCTTCTCTTTGTTTTGGAGACGCTTGTTTTTGAAGAAAGCGGTGAGCAGCGCTCCGCACTCTTCCTTCATTATGCCCCCCACCACTTCTACGTCGTGGTTGAAAAGCCCCTTTTCAAACATATTCACTTTGCTTCCTGCCGCCCCCGTCTTTTCGTCGTACGCGCCAAAATACAGGTTGCGGATGCGAGAGTGTATCATGGCGGTGGCACACATAGCGCAAGGCTCAAGGGTGACGTAGACGTCACAGTCCTCAAGCCACCAGTTGCCCACATCTTCACTTGCCTTCTTCAATGCCAAAATCTCTGCGTGGGATATGGCGGAGTTGTCACGCTCCTTTCGGTTGCCACTTTCGGCAATGATTTTGCCATCCTTGACCACAACTGCCCCAACAGGCACTTCGTCAAAAGTGGCACATTCCTTGGCAAGCTCGATGGCCCTAAGCATAAATTGTTCGTGTGTCATAGCGTTAATCTGTTTATATGGTTTTTTGTTTTTGATTGTTGATGTATAACCGCCAAATAGCGCGTTTTTATTTATGATAAGGAAGATTATTGTTGATAGTTAATGCTCTATATATTTGTTCTGTCAGCATCATACGGAAGAGTTGATGGGGGAAAGTCATAGGGCCGAAAGATAAAAGCAGGTCGGCGTGGGATTTTGTGTCAGCATTGTGACCGTGACTGCCACCTATGAGGAAGGAAAACTCCCCCGAGCCTTCAGTGCATTTTTTGTCTATGTAAGATGCAATCCCTTCGCTTGACAAGGTTTTGCCCTTGCCGTCAAGGATTATGATTGTGCCCTTTGCCTTTTCAAGAAGACGCTTGCCCTCTATGTCTGCTTGCTCCTCGGGAGTTTTGCCCTGAGGTGCATCGGGCAATTCGATAAGATTGAACTCGGCAAAACGAGAAATACGCTTTTGATATTCCTTGATGCCGTCAACTATATATTGTTCTTTGATTTTGCCAATGGCGATAAGATTGATTTTCATCTCAAAATACCCCACACCAACGTGAATATTGTGGTTGCAACGCCGATGATTATTGTCGCATAAAGCATAACGTCTTTGTGAAGAGGCAGTGCACCCTCACCATTTTTGGCAAAGGGTTTTTCGGGGATAATCCCTGCTTTGACGCTGTCGTCACGCATACGCTTGAACATAAACACCATAGCCACCCCTGCAATGACAAAGATGATTGCCCCCACAATGTAGCCCACCAACGAGCCATAGAGCCAGTCAGATGCGGTGTCCATAAATGAAAGCCAACCCCCTGCATAGTCGCCGTAGTCCCAAAGGACTGAAATGGCATTGTTGAAGAAGTGGACAAATATACCCGGCCATATTGAGCCTGTATAATAACAAAGGAGTGCCAGCACAACTCCGTCAAAGAAGGTGTAGCCTGTTTGACGAATGTTTTGGTGCATAAGAGCAAACAACAATGCGGACACAACCACCACCTTGAAACCGCTGTCGCGGTATCCGTGGAAAAGCAACCCTCTGTGGACAAACTCCTCGCAAAAACCGGGGAGTACGGCAGTCATCAACAGCTCCAAAAACAGATAGCCCACGTTTGGATATTCCGTTTGTGAACTGGTGTGGGTGTAGCCAAAAAGTGAAAGCATATTGCTCCACACAAAGGACACAACCGTTGCCATATACACCATACATATTCCTATGACAAGTGTGCGCAGTGAATTGCGTAATCCAACCTTTTTGAAACCAAAATCGGCAGTTAAAGTGCGGATTGTGAGTTTTCTGTCCTTTTCACGGAAGATAAAATAAAGTGCAACTGGAAGAAGAAGGAAACATACTATTTGCGCCATTATGGTGAAATAATAGTCAAGAGAAAAGCCCTCAAAATCACCAAGCCCTTCACTTACGGAAATGCGCAAAAGAAGGGTTGCAACAATGATGACAAAATAGGATATGCCTGTCTTCAGTCTTATGCTCATATCATACCCAACACGAAATTGACCACCCAATAGAATGCGGCGAAACCGATGGCAATCCACACGCTCATCATAGGTTGTGCGTTGCCAATCATAGGCACGTCTGCGCTGTTTGTCAGCACTCTGCGCACCTCTTGCCATCCGCTCTTTGTGAACAATGAGCCCACAAAACGGAAGGTGTCAAGGAAGACGTTTGTCTTCTTGCCCTCCTCATCCATGGTGGCAATGATGGTGTATTCCTCAAAGACTCCGCTGTTTTCAAACACCTTGAAAGCGGGGGCTTTTTTCTTTTGACCTGCTCTGTGGTAGAGATACAAAAGCACTGCTAGACCTACGAGTCCAACCACCACACTGACCGCGCCGGTGAGATAATTCCAGTTGCCGAGGTGATATATCAGCATATCCACTTCGGGGATATAAGCGGTGATTGTCAAGGTGTAGAAGTTGTTGAGGAAGTGCAGGATTATGCTGGGCAAAAGTGAGCCAGACAGTATAAACAAAATTGCGGACACCACTCCAAGACCAAATTGATGGACGGTCTGCAAGGGATTTGCGTGCATAAAGCTGAAAAGGAAAGCGGAAATCAAAATGCCGAAAGGCACGCTTCTTGTTGAAAGTCCACTGCACAAAATGCCACGGCACATAAGTTCCTCACCTATTGCAGGCAGGACGGCTATGACAAGGATTGCAAGGAAATAGACTCCAACTGATTCAAATTGAGGCACTGCCACTCCCCCGCCGTGATAGCCAATCACTGAGAGGAATTTCAAAAACAGCAATGACAACGGATAAAACGCAAGGATTGTGAAGAGAGCTATGAAAGGAAGAAGGACGTAATGTTTCCAGTTTCTAGAAGGTCTTATCCTTGCCACTTTGAGAGGGTCAAACTTGCGCCATACACCCATAATAAACACAACGCCGATAAAGGCCAGTTGCATTATGGCGTAGGACACCCAGTTGGCAATGGACATACCTGCAAAAGCACCCATTCTGCCCGACATAAGCATGGCAAAAACGTTGCCCACTAAGGACGCTCCGCAAAGACAAAAGATATAAGTTGATGCGCCTTCATTGGCGACAATTCTATTTCTCATAGGCTTCAAAAACCTCACTGATTTCGTGTTGAAGTGCCACGGTCACTTTTATGTCGCTTCCCATTTTGCTGAGACGACCTGCCACTACATCAAGGGCAAGACCGGGCATATTGTTGTTTTCACTCAAGTGTCCAAGGATAAGGGTGTGGGTTTTGCCCTCGGTGAGTCTTTCTGCGATGACCGCCGCCATATCGTTGCTGAGATGGCCGTTTTTGGACAGAATACGTTGTTTGAGCCTAGGGGCATAGTTGCCTGTCACAAGCATTTCAACGTCGTGGTTTGACTCCAAAAGCACCACTTGACTGTCCTTGATGTTGTTGAATACGCCGTTGGTGGGATAGCCCATATCAGTTGCTATGCTGACACGACTGCCCTCACACTGAAAGGTGTATCCAAGAGGATATTCCGCATCGTGAGGGATGCGGAAGGGGGTGACCGCTATATCCCCTATCATAAATCCGTTTTCATAAAAGTCCTGCGACTTGTAGTTCAAGAGCACCCCTTGCCTTTCATATATTGCCTTTGCGGTCATAGGGTGGGCATATACAGGCACTGTAGGAGTGATTTTGGGGAGAGCGCAAATATGGTCACTGTGCTCGTGGGTGATGACAACTCCACTCAAATCACATAGGCTAAACCCCACCTGACGAAGGCTCTTGACGATGCGGGTGTATGAAATGCCAGCATCACAAAGTATTGCCGTGGTGTCAGAATATATAAGGGCGCAGTTTCCTTTGCTGCCGCTGGCCAGTGATATGAGTTTCAGTGACATATATTAATACAATATGAAAACGGGGCTTTTCAGCCCCGCTCTGTTTAGATTACGTTTTGTGCTTTTGCTTGATCATCTCCGTAGGGGTCTTTCTTTCTGCCAACAGCCAGAAGCACGATGACGCTGACGATGAAGGAAAGTGTTGCGACTCCTGCGAGGATTATGTATTCAAGATAGTCCATAAAGACAAATGCCACGCCCTTTTCAGTTGCTGTCACTGCGGTGTAGATGAGTGCAGCATCAACGGTTGCAGCAGCGATGAAGGTGAGCACTGTCACAAAGCCTGTGGGCATCTTGCCAACAAAGAAACAGACAAGTGAGGTGAGCACTGCGATTGCGCTGAAACCTGCGGACACGATGTGGAGGAGCGCCACTGCCATATTTTGAGGAGCGATGCCGCGGATCCAATCAATGATTGTGCCGACCACGTTGAAGGGCTTGAAGTCGAAGATGTAAAGTTCAGGCATAAAGTAAGCAAGGAGATAGATGACGACAGCCACTGCGGACAACAAGAAGGTGAAGAATGCGCCTGCTCTTGTGCCTGCTTTTTGTGATCTCTTCTTTTTCTTGGCTTCCTTTTCTGCTTCCACCTTGCTGAAACCTGTTGCTTGGTCATATTCGCCTTGGCGTGCTTCGCCGTCTGTGCGGAGGACGTCACTGTCTTGGCTCATATAAGGCACAACTGCAAGAGGCACGATGATGGGTTGGAGTTGGATTGTATTGTGCTTGGGAGCAACAATAGGAACAGGACCACCCATGCCAACGGGCTTCATGACTGTTGTTTCCATGCCTGCATCAGGTTGGGGATTGCCGTATGCTTCTGCCTCGAAGATGGGTTCTTCTTGAGGGGCGACGACTTCTTGATCGGGGACAAAATTTTGAATCTTATCTTTGTCTTTCTTTGCCATAAATATCTCCTTTGTCCTTGGACGTAGGTTATCTCAAATATCCATATTTTTCGGAGTTGATCAACTTCACCAAAAGTGAACCGATAAATCCTACTGCACCTGCCATGAGCAGAGCAACGAGTTCATTGGTTTGCCAACCTTGAACAAAGTCCTTCATAAAGTCCATCTTTTCAATGCCAAGACTTCCAAAACCGATGACGTTCATCACCAGCACGATGAGGACTGTGCCTATAAACATAAGACTGCAGAAAGTGAATCTGCGCACCTTGATTGTGCCGCACATACAGATGAGGGCTTTGACCAAGTTGAAAAGGGCGAAAATGATGCCCACTGCAAGGATGAAGTCGGGGATGACCAACTTCCAGTTCTCTTGGAAGCCTGCCTCCCACACCGTGCCTGCCTCGCCTTGGATTGCCCAGATGATGTTGCTGATGACGTTGTATTTTTCAGGCACGTATGCAATGGGCAAGAAATCCACTTTGATTTGGAAATAGGCGAAGATGAAAGGCAACAAGGTCACTGCCGTTGCAAGGAGCATAATCAGACCACTGAAGAAATTCTTTGTGCGCTTGGTGCGTTTCCATCTCTTGCTGACGTCTTTTATTTTGGGTTGATAGTCCTTTGCGGTTGAGGGCTCAACAAGACTTTCAGGGTCTTGACTGTCAATTTCAAGAGAGGGGTGCAAGACAAAGTCCTGTCTAACAGCGGGAAGTTGTTTGACAGAATTTCCGTAAAGTGGCACGGGGGCTTTTCTTATGCCCATGTCATCTACTCTGTTTTTGTCGTTGATTGCCATAACTCTTACTATTTGTTTTGAGGTCTGCCGGGGATGTCAGCAGGTGTATATTGCATGAGAGGTTGCTCTTGTGTCACGTAGGGGACAAATGCCACGGGTTGGACGATAGGGGGCATTTGATAGGGCTCACCTGTTTCACTGTTGTAGTGAGTGGGGGCATATTGTTGGGGTTGAGGGGGATAGGGATAAGGATATCCGCCGTAGGGTTGTTGAGGGGGATAAGGTGCATATTGAGGAGGATAAGGATATGCGCCGTAAGGTGCGGCGGGGTGTGATGAGAAGTTTGCGGTCTCATCGGGCTTTTCAACCTCAATAGTCTTGTTTTGGGATTTTTCAAATTCTTCACCAGCAAATTCGTCAAAAGTGGGTGTCTTGGGTGAATCCAAATCCACTTCCTTGACGGGGAGTTGCTTCATCTTTCTGCGGACGGGAGGTGATTGCTTGATTTTGCCCTTTGCAAGAAGAAGGGTTGCTCTTGCACGGCTTCTGCCACAATGCAAGCAAGCGGTGACGGTCAAAGGATTGATTGCACCGCAAGAAGGACAGACGTAAGTTTCGCCTTCGATGAGGTCTTCATCAATTTCTGAATAGGGGTCGGAGTAATAACCAACCAGGTCTTTAAGACCTGAGGTGATCTTGCGGAGTTTTGCAACATCCTCTGAGCCCATTTCATTGACCTTTTCTCTGTAAGCGTCAAGCATTTGGGCTTGCTTTGCAAGTTCCGCATTGGTCTTTGTGCGGTAGTCCTCAATCTCCTTCATGCTCTTGGCTTTGTCGTCAAGCATCTTTGCGCGCTTGTCGTTGATTTCCTTGTCGATGCCCTTCATTCTTTCCTTGACGAGGAGGTCAAGCTTCATCTTTGTCTTGCGCATTTCGATGACATCAAGACTGTCGTGTGTTTCCTCATTTCTGGGCAGGGGTGCACCACAGGACACGCAAAACTTTGCGCCGGGCAGATTTTTGCTTCCGCAAATGACGCAGACGGGTTTTGCAAGTACGCCGAGAATATTGCCGCATTTTGCGCAATAACGGTTGCCTGCTGTGTTTTTAGTGCCACAAGAGGGGCATTCGCATTCGTAGCTTTCGGCAACGTCAGCACCGCACTTTGTGCAGAATGCTTGACCTGCTTCAACTGCGCTTCCACAAACTTTGCAAGTGAACATATCCTATCTCCCTTGATTTATTGCTCTTTATGTTGTTTATTTTGCTTTGAAACTGTCTTTCAGTCCAACGATGCTGTTGTATTCCTCTCCATCAACATTGCGCTTGATGAAATATCCTTGACGGAGGAATTGGAATCTGTCGCCGGGCTTTGCCGATGCAAGGAACTTTTCTGCCTTGCCGTTGAGAACTGTCAGTGAGTTGGGGTTGACTCTGTCCATATAGTCGCCGTCACCATCGTTGATGAGATAGTCAAACATATTCAGGCGGACGTCAACTGAGTCATTGGCATTTACCCAGTGGATTGTGCCCTTCACCTTGATGTTTGCGCCTTCTTCACCACTCTTTGTGCCTTCAAGAAGTTCAACGTGTACGCATGTGACGTTGCCGTCGGCGTCTTGTTCAACACCGGCATACTTCACCACGTATGCTCCCTTCAATCTCACCATGCCATCAGGCTTCAAACGGAAGAATTTTGAGGGGGGATTGAGGGCAAAGTCGCTTTCCTCAATGTAGAGTTCTCTTGAGAAAGTGCAAACGTGCTTTTCATCTGTGTTGGGGTTGTTTTCAATGAAACAATCCTCACTCTTTCCTTCGGGATAGTTGTCAACGATGAGTTTAAGAGGCTTGGTGACAACCATTGCTCTTGTTGCGTTTTGGTTGAGGTTTTCTCTCACGCAGTGTTCAAGGATTGCAATGTCAACTTCGCTGTCTGCCTTGGCTACTCCTATACGTGAGCAGAAATCTCTTATTGCTTCAGGGGGGTATCCTCTTTCTCTAATACCGCTGAGGGTTGAAAGACGAGGGTCGTTCCAGCCCCATACAACACCTTCGTCAACAAGACGCTTGATGAAACGCTTGCTCATAACGGTGTGTGTAAGATTAAGTCTTGCAAACTCAATTTGACGAGGACGAGGTGCGGGGAATCCGCAGTTTTCCGTCACCCAGTCATAGAGAGGACGATGGTTTTCAAACTCAAGTGAGCAAAGTGAGTGTGTGATGCCTTCGATTGCATCCTCAAGAGGATGAGCAAAGTCATACATAGGATAAATCACCCATTTTGCACCGGTGTGAGGATGCTCTGCGTGGCAAATGCGATAGATGACGGGGTCACGCATGTTGATGTTGGGTGATGCCATATCTATCTTTGCACGGAGCACTCTTTCGCCGTCAGCAAATTCACCTGCTCTCATTCTTTCAAAGAGGTCAAGGCTTTCTTCAACTGAGCGGTTGCGATAAGGGCTTTCAGTGCCGGGCACTTCAAAACTGCCTCTTGTTGCGCGGATTTCATCTGCGGTCAAATCGCAGACGTATGCCTTGCCGTCTTTGATGAGTTTGACGGCACACTCATACATTTTGTCAAAGTAGTCACTGGCGTTGAGCACTCTGTCCCAGTCAAAGCCAAGCCACTTGATGTCTTCCTTGATGGACTCCATATATTCCACGTCTTCCTTGGCAGGATTGGTGTCGTCAAAGCGGAGGTTGCACTCCCCTTGATACTTTTCTTTCATGCCAAAGTTGATGCACAAAGCCTTTGCATGGCCGATGTGCAGATAGCCGTTGGGCTCAGGGGGGAATCTGGTGATGATTTTCGACACTTTACCGCTGGCAAGCTCGTCGTCGATGATTTCTTCGATAAAGTTTCTTGAAACGTCCATTTTTTATCCTTTACAATATCCGTGTAGATTGATTTCTGTGGTGATTGCTCGCATATAGCCGTCCTCGTAGGTGAAACCGTAAAGGACAAGTTCCTTGTGTTCTCCCTTGAATTTGATTTCGGTGGGTGCTCCCAAACCGAACTTGAAGAACATGGCGTGGATGAAGAAAAGTCTGTCTCCTATTTCCACCTTCGGGAGGAATCGGACAGCATCAACAAGTATGCTTCCGTCCACCTTGACACGCATATATCCAACAGGGTTGCCTTCGTCAAGAAAGATGAAGTTTGCGCCGTCAACGGTTTCATCAGGGGATATGGACGAATATATCTTTTTCAGTTCGTCTTTTTCTTGCACGTACGCGAGAGTTAACATAGTATATAAATTTTACGACTAATAGCGCCATTTGTCAATGATAAATATTTTCGCTTTTCCTCTCTCCCTCTTTGAAAAAGAGGATTTTTTGAGAGGATTTGATGAAAAAGGTGAATTCTATCCAAACGGATTTAATGAACCGCATAATTTTTTATATTAAAAAATTTTCTTGCCAAAACCAAAAATTAACAAAAAAACGGACGACACGCGTCCGCTTCCTTATCATCATATTTTCTAGGGTTTTCTGCCCTACTTTTAGGGCTATTTTTTTGTTTTTTGCTCTTTTCAGTCCTCGTATTCCACACTGACAAGAGTAAGTCCTTCGGGAGGGAGGGTTTTGCCTGCTCTTGTCCTGTCACGGGAGTCGATGATTTCCTTCACATCTTCAGGTGTCAGTTTGCCCATGCCCACGTAGACGAGAGTGCCTGCAATAATGCGCACCATATTGTACAAAAATCCGTTGCCTGTGACGGAAATATCCATCTTGACAGGGGCAAATGCTCCGCCCTTGATTGCGGTCAGTTGTGTCACGGCAATATCAATGGAAAACACGGTTCTAACCGTGGATTTTACCACTGAGCCACTGGCTTCAAAGCACTTGAAATCGTGCTCCCCTACAATATATTCCGCCGCTTTTTTCATATCGTCCACGTTCAATGGGCTGATGATGTGAGTGTGGTTGCGATTGAGGGTTGCAATGCGGTGAGGTGCGCTGTACAAACTATAACGATAAGTCTTTCTTTTTGCAGAAAATCTTGCATTGAAGTCGTCACTTGTTTCCTCACATTGAAGCATGCTGATGTCATCGGGGAGTTCAGTGTTGACTGCATAGGGGATTTTGTCGGTGGGGATTGAGGTGATTGCGTCAAAATGAATCACTTGACCTTCGGCGTGGACTCCTGAGTCAGTGCGTCCGCTTGCGGTGCATGAGGTGGGTGTGCCAAAGATTTTGGTGAGAGCAATCTCAGTTTTTTCTTGCACGGAAATACCGTTCAGTTGTCTTTGCCAACCGACGTAGTTTGCTCCGTCATAAGAAATCACTGCCCTATATCTCATACCAGTCCCCCAAACATAAGGGTGTCCACAAGGCCACACCAGAAATATCTGTCAAGCATAATGACCACAAAATATCCGCTCATAACAAGAGAAGAAATGCAGTCCGCAAGACCTATCTTTGCCACCTTCATTTTGGTGCGGTTGTCGGTGGCGTTGTAGCATCTGCTGTCCATTGCAAAGGCAAGTTCGTCTGCTCTTCTAAAGGAGTTGACAAAGAGAGGAATAAGCACGGGAAGAAGGGCTTTTGCTCTTTGGAGAGGGCCACCTGTGTCAAAGGCTGCACCACGGGATTTTTGTGCTGCGATAATCTTGTGAGTTTCTTCAAACAAGGTAGGTATGAAGCGGAGTGCGATGCTCATTATCATTGCAATATCACGGACGGGCACTTTGATAAGACGGAGAGGTGAAAGCAAACTTTCAACCCCGTCAGCAAGGGCAACGGGAGTGGTTGTCAGTGACAGCAAAGATGCGCCCGTAATCAACAAAACCAGCCTTAAAACCATCTTTATGGTTGTATGAACTGAGGATACGGTGATTACAAGCTTTTTCCAAGACCACAAAATCTCACTGCCGTTTTCACCGCCAAGGAACAGATTTATGAGCGCAGTGAACGCCACGATAAACAGCACCCCACGGACTGATTTCAGCACCGAGCCTATGGGCAGTTTTGCCACAAGCACTATGGTTATGAGAAGTGCCGCAGTCAGCATAAAGCCAAAATAACTCTTGATGAAAAAGATGCCCACAACAAACATCAAAGTGATAATGAGTTTCACCCTTGCATCCATACGGTGTATTGGTGAGTTTGCAGGATAATATTGACCGAAGGACACGTCTTTAAACATTGCCGTCCCCTCCTTTCAACTTCTTGTATTCCTCAAGAGCAGAGGTCAATTCATCAATGGTGAGGATTGTCTTGTCAAGGGATATTCCTTCCTCTTCAAGGCGGTCAACAACTCTTGCCACAAAGGGCACGTCAAGACCTATTTCTTTGATGAGGTTTCTGTCGCCAAACACTTCCTTGGGGCTGCCGTCTGCCACGATTTTGCCGTCACAAAGGGCCACGATTCTGTCTGCCAACTCGCAGGCAGAATCCATATTGTGGGTGACCATAACAACTGTAGGGCAAATTTCCCTCTTAAGTTTCAAGACAAGTTCAGTTATCTCTTTGACACCGATAGGGTCAAGACCTGCAAAAGGCTCGTCAAGGACAAGGATTTTGGGCTCCATTGCGATGACACCTGCGATTGCAGCACGGCGTTTTTCACCGCCTGAAAGTTCAAAAGGACTGCGCTCTGCAAAGGTTTCATAGGGGAGGCCAACAAGGTCCATTGCTCTACGCACTCTCTTGTCAATCTCCTCTTTTGAAAGTTTCATATTTTTAGGACCAAAGGCCACGTCCTTTGCCACGGTGTCTTCAAAGAGTTGATATTCAGGATATTGGAAAACCATGCCCACGTCAAAGCGCAGTTGTTTCAAGTTTTTCTTGTTTGAGGTGGGGATTCCGCAAATTTCAACAACGCCAGTTTGTGCCTTGATAAGTCCGTTGAGGTGTTGCACAAGGGTGGACTTGCCACTGCCGGTGTGTCCAACAACGGTGACAAACTCTCCTTCATTGATTGAAAGATTGACCCCCGCAAGCGCCACCTTTTCAGAAGGTGTCTTCTTTGAATAGATATAGGTGAGGTCGGTTATCTTAATTGCTTGCATACGCCCTCCACCAGTTCATCTTCGTTGGTTATTGTGGTGTCAAAGGCAAAGCCTTTCTCCACAAGTCTATTTGCGGTTTCAGTGGCAGGAGGCAGGGTGAGACCATACACTGTCACGTCGTGTGAAAACACTTCTTTGGGTGTGCCGTCAAGGACGATTTGTCCCTTTTCAAGGACGATGATTCTGTCCGCAAGGGCAGCCTCGTCCATATTGTGGGTGACCATGATGACGGTGATGCCTTGGTCATTGAGGTCCTTGGCGATGGACATAATCTCACGTCTGCCAAGAGGGTCAAGCATTGCGGTTGACTCGTCAAAGACGATGACGTCAGGGCGCATTGCAAGGACTCCTGCAATTGCCACACGTTGCTTTTGTCCGCCACTAAGCTTGCTGACAGGACGCTCTGCATATTCCATCATACCCACGCTTTCAAGGGCGGAATATACTCTGTCCACAATTTCTTCACGAGGAAGTCCTATATTTTCAGGGCCAAACGCCACGTCGTCCTCAACTATTGTTGCCACTGTTTGGTTGTCGGGGTTTTGGAAAACGATGCCCACTTTTTTGCGTACGTCAAAAGCGGTGATTTCCTTTCCGTCACCGTCTTTCAGGTTGCCAGCGTCCACTTCTTTGGTGTTGATGCCGTCAACTATCACTTGTCCTGATTTGTTTGTGGGCAAAAATAAACCGTTGAGCAGTTTGGACAGTGTGCTTTTGCCACTGCCGTTCATCCCGACCAACGCGACAAAACTGCCTTTCTCAACGGAAAAAGACAGGTTTTTGAGGGCTTTTAGACTGCGGCCCTCCCCTAATGAGTAAGAATAGTTTACTCCTTTGAGGACGATATACGACATAATGCTTGCATTATAGCACCGAGAAAGTCAAAAATCAACTGATTGCTGACGACATAACTTGATTAATCTCCCAATCTGTCTATTTTCAAAACAACTTTCAAGATGTGCACAGTTTTTTTCTTATTGACTATTGCGTTCAATAGGTTTATAATATTTACCGCACGGGCTTTTAGCCCGCACACATGAGAACAATAAAATTTTTGAATACATTATGGAGGCATTCAATGAGCAAGAAAATGACCATTGACGGTAATACCGCTGCGGCACATATCGCGTACGCTTTCTCTGACGTTGCAGCAATTTACCCCATCACACCGTCCTCTCCCATGGCAGAAAACTGCGACGATTGGGCAGGACAAGGCAGAAAGAACGTTCTTGGCAACGTTGTTAGAATCACCGAAATGCAATCAGAAGCAGGCGCAGCAGGCGCAGTGCATGGCTCACTCGCAGCAGGTGCATTGACCACCACCTTCACCGCCAGCCAAGGTTTGCTCCTCATGATTCCCAACATGTACAAGATCTCAGGCGAACTTCTCCCCTGCGTATTCCACGTTTCAGCAAGAGCACTTGCAGCACACGCACTGAACATTTTCGGTGACCATGCAGACGTCATGGCCTGCCGTCAAACAGGCTTTGCACTCCTTGCAGCAAACAGCGTACAAGAAGTTATGGACCTTGCACTTGTTGCTCACCTTTCAACCCTCAAGTCATCAGTCCCCTTCCTCCACTTCTTCGACGGTTTCAGAACCTCTCACGAAGTGAGCAAGATTGACGCAATCGAATATGACGAAATCAAAACCCTCGTCAACTTTGATGAAATCGACGCTTTCAGAGAAAGAGCATTGAACCCTGAACATCCTCACCAAGCAGGCACAGCACAAAACCCCGACATCTACTTCCAAAACAGAGAAGCAGCCAACAAGCACTACGAAGCAGTGCCCGGCATCGTCCAAGAAATGATGGACAAAGTGTCCGCACTCACCGGCAGAAACTACAACCTTGTTGACTACTATGGAGCAGCAGATGCAGACAGAGTCATCGTCATCATGGGCAGTGGTGCAGAAGCAGTGTCAGAAACAGTTGATTATCTGGGCGCAAAAGGCGAAAAGGTCGGCGTTGTGAAAGTCAGACTTTATCGTCCCTTCCCCGTTGATGCATTTGTCAATGCAATCCCCGAAACAGTCAAGACAATCACCGTCCTTGACAGAACAAAGGAACCCGGCTCACTTGGTGAACCTCTCTATCTTGACGTTGTTGCAGCACTTGGCGAAAAGGGCGTGGCAAAAGAAGTCCTCTGCGGACGTTATGGTCTTGGCAGCAAGGAATTCAACCCCTCAATGGTCAATGCAATCTATCAAAATATGTCTGGCGCAAAGAAGAACCACTTCACAATCGGCATCACCGACGACGTGTCCTTCACATCACTTGACGTCACTGAAAAGATTGACGTTGCAGAACCCAGCACCATTTCTTGTAAGTTCTACGGCCTTGGCTCAGACGGCACCGTTGGCGCAAACAAGAACTCAATCAAGATCATCGGCGACCACACCGACAAATATGCACAAGCATATTTCTCATACGACTCAAAGAAGTCAGGCGGTATCACCATTTCACACCTTAGATTTGCTGACAAGCCTATCAGAAGCACATACCTCATCGACCAAGCAGACTTCGTTGCATGCCACAATGCATCATACGTCCTCCGCTACGATATGCTCTCTGACCTGAAGGAAGGCGGTATCTTCCTCCTCAACAGCCAATGGTCACCCGAAGAAATGGACAGCAGACTCCCCGCAAAGATGAAGAACCAAATTGCAGAAAAGCACATCAAGTTCTACACTCTCGACGGTCTCAAAGTTGTCCAAGATCTGGGCACATCAAAGGGTGTCAACACCGTCATGCAAGCAGCATTCTTCAAGCTGGCAAACGTCATTCCTTATGAAGATGCAGAACGCTACATGAAGGAAGCAATCAAGAAGACCTACGGCAAGAAGGGTGACGCAGTTGTGGCAATGAACTACGCATGCGTTGACAACGCAATCGCAGGCCTCAAGGAAGTCAACTATCCTGAAAGCTGGAAGACCACCACAACCGGTGCAGATCCTCTTCCCGTCCCCAACGACGAATATTTCAAGAACTTCATCGCACCCATCACTGCACAAGAAGGCGACAAACTCCCCGTCAGTGCATTTGATCCCGCAGGTATCGTTCCCACCGGCACAACCAAGTTTGAAAAGCGCGGTATCGCAGTTTCAGTGCCCGTTTGGATCCAAGAAAACTGCATCCAATGCAACCGCTGCTCACTGGTCTGCCCTCACGCAACAATCCGTCCTGTCCTTGCAACCGCAGAAGAACTCGCAGACAAACCCGAAGGTTTTGTCACCAAGCCCGCAATCGGCTTCAAGGGATATGAATATCGTATGCAAGTCAGCCCCTTCGACTGCACAGGCTGCAACAACTGCGTAGCAGTTTGCCCCGCAAAGGAAAAGGCATTGAAGATGGTCTCTCTCGACCAAGCAATCGCAGACGAAGAAGCAAATTGGGACTATGCAATGAGCCTCAAAGAAACCAGCGCAACAGTGAACCAAGCAACCGTCAAGGGCAGCCAATTCAAGAAACCTTTATTCGAATTCTCAGGCGCATGCGCAGGCTGTGGCGAAACACCTTACGTCAAGCTTGTCACACAACTCTTTGGTGACAGAATGCTGGTGGCAAACGCAACAGGTTGCTCATCAATCTACGGCGGAAGCGCACCTACCTGCCCCTACACAACCAACGACGCAGGTCACGGTCCTGCATGGGCAAACTCACTCTTTGAAGACAACGCAGAATTTGGCTACGGCATGCACATCGCATATCAAGAACGTAGAAAGGTCCTTGCAGGCATCATCAACAACACTCTTGCTCTCGACGGCATCAGTGCAGAAATGAAAGATGCAATGAACGCATGGGTCGCAGGTTTTGAAGATGGCCCCGCATCAGAAAAGGCATCCAAGGACATCCTTGCTCTCCTCGACAATGAAAAGGCAAATGCAACCGGTGTTGCACTTGACCAACTGAACAAGATTGAAAAACGTAAGGACTGCCTCGTGAAGAAGTCAGTCTGGATCGTCGGTGGTGACGGCTGGGCATACGACATCGGCTACAACGGCGTTGACCACGTTCTCGCATCAGGCGAAGACGTCAACATCCTCGTCCTCGACACCGAAGTGTACTCCAACACTGGTGGCCAAGCAAGTAAGTCAACCCCTACCGGCGCAATCGCAAAATTTGCAGCAACCGGCAAGCGCACCAAGAAGAAGGACCTCGCACTCCTTGCAATGGACTATGGCTATGTGTACGTTGCACAAGTTTCAATGGGCGCAGATATGAACCAAGTTGTCAAGGCATTTGCAGAGGCAGAAGCATATCACGGACCTTCAATCATCATCGCATACGCACCCTGCATCAACCACGGCATCAACATGAACAAGTCACAACTTGAAATGAAGAAGGCTGTTGACACAGGCTACTGGCAACTCTTCCGCTACAATCCTGAACTCAAGGAAGCAGGCAAGAACCCCTTCACCCTTGACAGCAAAGAACCCACAGAAGACTATCAATCATTCCTTATGGGCGAAGTCAGATACGCATCACTTGCAAAACAAAATCCCGAAGCAGCAAAAGCACTCTTCGAGAAGAACGAACAAGACGCAAGAGAAAAACGCGCATTCTACAAAGAAAAGGCAGAAAGATAGTTTCATCTCAGCACAACAAAAAAGGCACTCGTTTGAGTGCCTTTTTTATATTAAAAGAGCGACGTTTCCGTCGCTCTTTTTTTATTGTTTTTGGTGTTCTATTCGGCTGTCTCTTGGTCTTGAGGCTCTTGTGCGTCCTCTGTCTTTGTGCCTGCGGAGAGCACCATTTTGTCGCTTGCAACAACGCTGGGTGCAATCTCTTCAAACTTTTCAAGAAGTGATTTGACTGTCAGGTTTTTCTTTTCTTCACCGCTGACGTCATAGATGACTTTGCCTGCGTTCATCATGATAAGACGATTGCCGTAGGTTATGGCGTCTTGCATATTGTGGGTTATCATAAGGGTGGTGATGCCACTGCCTTCCACGATTTGCTCGGTGAGGGCAAGCACCTTCTCTGCTGTCTTGGGATCAAGTGCGGCTGTATGTTCGTCTAGGAGAAGAAGTTCAGGACGATTGAGTGTTGCCATAAGCAAGGTGATTGCTTGTCTTTGACCGCCACTGAGAAGGCCCACTTTGTTTGACAGTCTTTCTTCAAGACCGAGGTTGAGTTTGGCAAGTTCTTCCACGTACACTTCTCTATCCTTTTTGGGCATACCCCATTTCAGTGAACGGGTTTTGCCACGGCGGACAGCAAGTGCAAGGTTTTCTTCAACGCTCATATCTGCGCAAGTGCCCATCATAGGGTCTTGGAAAACTCTGCCCAGATACTTTGCTCTCTTTGCTTCCTTGAGGTGGGTGATGTCCTTGCCGTCAAGTTCGATACTTCCGCTTTCAACTGCGATTGTTCCGCAGATTGCATTGAGGAGTGTAGATTTGCCTGCGCCGTTGCCACCGATGACGGTGATGAAGTCGCCGTCGTTGATGGTGATTGACAGTTCGTCAAGTGCCAACTTTTCATTTATTGTGCCTTTGTTGAAGGTTTTGCTGATGCCTGTGATTTTAAGCATTTTCATTTCCTCCTTTCTTGCCAATAAACTTTTGGATGAGAGGCTTTGCTCCGCCCTTGATTGCGGGGATTGCAAGAGCCACTGCAACCACGATTGCCGTCAACAGTTTCAAGTCATTGGTGTTGAATCCGGGGATCATAAGCACCATTGTGATGACAAGGCGGTAGAGGATACTGCCCACAATGAGCATAATGAGCCTTGCCCAGAAACTGAATTTCTTGCCCGTCAACGCCTCACCTATGATGATGCTTGCAAGGCCGATGACGATTGCACCTGTGCCCATGCTGACGGTTGTGTTGAATTGCATTTGGCTGATGAGGCAACCTGCAAGAGCAATGAGTGCGTTTGAAATCATAAGGCCAACGATGATTGTGGTGTTGGTGTTGATGCCTTGTGCGCGACACATCTTGGGGTTCATGCCTGTTGCACGGATTGTACATCCAAACTCTGTGCCGAAGAACCAGTAGATTGCGCCGATGACCAATGCCACAAAGATGAGGGCGATGATCATATTTGACATTTGCACGCTATACTTATAGGCCAAACCGCTGTTGACAAGAGCATCTGTGAGACCACTTGTCAAAGTCTTGACGTTGAGCATAGTGATGGATGCCCTGTCTTTCATGATGCGCAAGTTTATTGAGTAAAGGGCGGTCATTGTGAGGATACCAGAAAGGATAGGAGGAATCCTCAACTTTGTGTGAAGAAGGCCTGTGATAAGACCTGCGCCTGCACCACCAAGAAGTGCAAACAACACTGCAAGGATGGGGTGAAGCCCTGCTTGAAGGGTGACTGCTGTGATTGCGCCACCGAGAGCAATTGAGCCTTCGCAAGTCATATCAGCAAAGTCAAGAACCTTGAAGGACACAAACACACCTATTGCGAGGATGCCCCACATAAGTCCTTGATTGAGTGCTGTCAAAACTGAAATTTCCATAAACGATTTCCTGTTTTATTTTACTTTTGTTGCTGAATTAAGATTTTATCTTATTATTTTGCGTTTGTAAACTTATTTTTAAGTGATTTACGCCTTTTTATCAGTCAAGCACTGAAAGGTCAAAGCCGAGGTCGTTTGCCACTGTTTCGTTCTTTGAAAGTGCGGGTGTGCCTGATTGATATTCAACGGGCATTTCGCCAACTTTCTTGTTGCCCATAAGGATGTCAAATGCCATCTTTGCGGTTTGCTTGCCAAGTTCGTAGTAGTCGATTGAGTAGGTTGCAACGCCACAGAGATTGTTCATGCTTTCTTCACCGCAGACGACGGGGAGGCAACGTCCTGCCTTGTTTTGTGCGTGGACTGTTGCTGCGTTTGCTGCAAGGTTGTTGTCGGTGGGGATGTAGATGCCGTCGATTGTGGTGTCTGCGCCGATGTCGTTCATCACTGTCATGATGTCATCCATGCCTGACACTGTCTTCACAACGTAATTGAGGCCGATGCTGTCGCAGGCTGCTTTTGCCATGTCGATTTGGATACGGCTGTTGTCTTCGCTTGAGGTGTAAAGGAGAGCCACTTTGGTCATGCCGAGATCTTTGCAGAGTTGCATTTGGAGAGCAACGGGGTTCATATCAGAAGTTCCGCTGACATTGTTTGATGCTCTGTCTGCGCCGTTTGATGAAACGAGGCCTGCACCTGCGGGGTCGGTGACTGCTGTGAACAGGATGGGGGTTGTTCTGTCAAGACCTGATGCAACTTGGGTTGCGCCGGTGCCGATGGTGAGCATAAGGTCAACACCCTTTGACACAAACGTGCTGACGATGGTGGTCATTGTTTCTTCATTGCCTTGTGCGTTTTGGTCGTCAAAAGCAACTGTCTTGCCTGCGGCGTTCATAAGGCGGGTGAGTTCTTCTTGGAAACCTCTGTTGGCTGCGCCGAGAGCGTCGTGCGCCACGGGTTGAAGGATGCCCACCGTGAAGTCTGCTTCAGTCTTGTCACAAGCGGTAAAACCGATTGTTGCCAGTGCTGCCACTGCAAGGACGATTGCGATGAGTTTAAATGATTTTTTCATGACTCTTCTCCTATATGTCATTTGTTTTTTTGTCGTGTTAATAAAAAAGGAACTTACCTCTACGATAAGTCCCCGTTATTCATAAAAATGTGTACAAAAACTATCGTAGTCTATTTACTAAGATTATCGTAATAATAATAGCCGTAGAATGCGAAAGTTCTCATAGTTGCTCCGTTTCTTTGATGACTAAATTATCACCCCGAAAGTGAGATATGTCAACTGATTTTTTGTCGAATTATGCAAAATTGCAAAAATCGGCACTTTACACCGCATTTTTATGCGATTATGCGCCTTCAAGGAGCATTTTGTCTGCGATGAGGGCGATAAACTCTCCGTTTGTAGGCTTTTCGTTGGGTGAATAAACCTTGATGCCGAAGATTTGATTTATGTTTTCAATCTTGCCTCTGCTCCACGCCACCTCTATTGCATGGCGGATTGCCCTTTCAACCTTTGAAGGTGAGGTGTCAAAGTGCTCGGCTATGGTGGGATAGAGTTTCTTTGTTATGCTGCCAATGATTTCGGGGCTTTCCACAGTCATCTTTATGGCTTCACGAAGGAATTGATAGCCCTTTATGTGGGCAGGTATGCCTACGGAGATGAAAAGATTGGCTATCTTTTCATCAAGAGTGTGGTGTTTTGCACTTCTCTTTTCTGTCTGTTGAGGAGAGGAAAAGTCGTCAAGGGTTGCCCTCAACGCTTCAAGGCTGAAAGGTTTTGCAAGGAAATAACTTGCGCCGTAGCGAAGAGCCTTCTGCACAAAGCCGTCCGTTGCCAACTGGGACATCATAATGACGGTAGGACGCTTGACACCAAGGGCGGTCAACACACCAAAGCCGTCAAGCTCAGGCATAACGATATCCAAAAGAAGAAAATCGGGGTTGAATTTCTCCACAAGTGCGAGAGCCTCTACGCCGTTTGATGCGATGCCCACAACTTCGTACTTGTCGCTTGAAACAAAATATTCTTTCAGGCTCAAAGTCAAGCCTGCGTTGTCGTCAGCAATAACGATTCTTTTCATAAAATCCTCCGAAAAAGGTAGTGCACTCATAATATCACCTTTTTTGCGCGCGAAAAAATAAAGAAAAGGGGGGAAATCCGTGTTCTTTGTCTAAATTTGTAGTATTTTGGGGTATTTCAATTTGAAAATTCAGTTTAGCAACTTCAATGACGAAATTTTAACATTTTTTTGATAGATTTTCAACCTTTTCACCATATATTTTCAATAATTTTTTTCAACAATTTTTCGCACAACAAAATAATTGGTGAAAAGTCGGGGAATAAATATATTTTCCGCTCATTTCTTCCCGTAGTAAATCCTGCTATTTCACTGAATACGCCCCTTATTTCATTTATTTTTTTCTTTTTTGAAGGTGGTTTTAAGAAAAATTTTTGCATAAACAATAAATATTGTTTTTTTTGTGAAAAAACAGTTGACATCTACGCAACATATAAATATTATATATGCAAAATTGCAAAAAACGAGGGACTTATGGCCAAATATAAAAAATGTGAACGTTGTGAGCTGAACTGGATTCCTGTTGAAGAAGACCTTTGCGAAGTCTGCAAAGCAGAACTCGGCAGAGAAAGCAAGATTCATCTCATCGAAGACGACGAAGATGAAAACATCTTGGGTGAACGCATTTGCCCTATCTGCAAGGAAAACTATCTTGAAGACGGCGAAGACATCTGCTCCGCTTGCAGACACGAAAGAGAAAAACAAAAAGAAAAGGAAAAGGCTGAGGACAACTGGGACTTTGAAGATGACGTCATTGAAGACGAAGAGGAAGAACTTTCACTCAATGCTCTTCAAGAAGAAGAAATCGAAGAAGATTTCGATGACGAAGAAGAAAACAATGACGACCTTGACTTTGATGAATCTTTCGTTGAGTTTAAAGAAGGCGACTACGACGAAGACGAAGAAGACGAGGACGAGGACCTCTAAGAAATCTAAAACAAAACCGACCTGCGTGGTCGGTTTTTTATATTGTTTATATTATTTTAAATTGTTTTATATTATTCATTAAAATATATTCCTTTTCAGTTTAATCCAAAGGCTCAAAGTCGCTGGCAGGGTGCTTGCAGAGAGGACAGATGAAGTCGCTGGGGATAGGGTCGCCTTCATAGACGTATCCGCAAATCTTGCACACCCAACCCTTTTTCTTGGCAGGTTGAGGCTTAGGCTTCACGTTGGATTGATAGTAGGTGTAGGTCATTGTTTCAACCTTTGACAGGTTTTGTGCTTCTGTCACTGCTGAGATGAACATACCGTGGGTGTCAAGGTCAATATACTCATCCACTTCAAGTGAAATCACTGCGTTGACGTACCTAGGGAGACACACAAGTCCGTTTTCTGTGCGGAGAGGGGTGCAACCTTCAAACTTGTTGACGTCTCTGCCACTTTGGAAACCAAACACCTCAAACACCTTGAAAGGTGCTTCGGTTGAAAGGCAGTTGACGTTCATCTTGCCAGTAGCCTTAATGGTGTCGTGGGAGTAGTTTTGTTTGTTGATGGTGACTGCCACTCTATTTGGAGTGTTGGTCACTTGGCACACTGTGTTGCACACAAAACCATTGTCCTTTGTGCCGTCGTTGGAGGTGACCACGTAAAGACCGTAGCCAATGTTGAAAAGCGCTGTGTTGTCAACTGTTGCCATATCAAATAAACTCCTTTGCAAGTGCTTCAATTTCTGTGAGATTTGCTTCGTTCACTGCGGATCTAATTTTGACATTTGTTTCAGCAAAGGTCAAGTTCTTGCCACCTTCAAGCATGCCCTTCATGATCTTTGTTGCCATAGGTGCCCAAGTGCCGTTTTCCATGAAGCCGATTTGTCTGTTTTGATAGCCTCTTTCGGTGAGAGCATCGATGAATGTGCGCATAAAGGGGAATATGTCGCCATTGTAGGTGGTGGTTGCAAGGATAAGCTTGCCATACTTGAATGCGTCTTCAACTGCTTCTGCCATATCTTCTCTTGCAAGGTCGCAAGTTGACACTTTGGGGCAACCCAATTCCTTCAACTTGTTTGCAAGGAGTTCAACCGCTTTCTTTGTGTTGCCGTAGACAGAGGTGTATGCGATGAAAACGCCCTCTGCTTCAACACCAAATGATGACCAGATGTTGTAGAGGTTGAGATGATATTCAAGATTTTCAGTGAGGACAGGTCCGTGGAGGGGGCAGATTGTTTGAACGTCAAGGGCGGAAGTCTTCTTCAAAAGGCCTTGCACTTGCACGCCGTACTTGCCCACGATGCCGAAATAATATCTTCTTGCTTCGCAAGCCCAGTCTTCTTCAACGTCCAGTGCGCCAAATTTGCCAAAAGCGTCTGCCGAAAAGAGAACTTTATCTTTGTTGTCGTAAGTGACGATGACTTCAGGCCAGTGCACCATAGGTGCGGTGACAAAGGTGAGAGTGTGTGCGCCAAGGGTGAGAGTGTCTCCTTCGCCCACTGCCATACGTCTTTCACTAAATTCCGTGCCGAAAAATTGCTTCATCATCACAAAGGATTTTGAGTTTGACACGATGGTTGCATTAGGATATTTGTCCATAAATGCCACCACACTGCCTGAGTGGTCGGGCTCCATATGTTGGACGATGAGATAGTCGGGTGCTTTGCCGTCAAGGGCTTTGTCGATATTGTCAAGCCACTCTGCGGTGAAACCTGCGTCAACGGAGTCCATAACTGCAACTTTTTCGTCAACGATGAGGTATGAATTGTATGCCATGCCGTTTGGCACAACGTATTGTCCTTCAAAAAGGTCAATTTCGTGGTCGTTTACGCCGACGTAAAGAATATCGTTTGAGATTTTCATTGTTTTCTCCTTGGAATTTCTGTTTGGTGTATATATTATATCACCAAATATGTCGATTGACAATAATTCCCTATTTGCTTTTTTCTCTTATTTTGCCCTTAAATCAAGTGCAAAATTCACTGCGCCGTGATATAATTTTGGCGGTGACACTATGAAAAAGAATTTAGACAAGAAAAACCAAAGTTTGTTCAAAAAGTTTATTGCGTACTACAAGCCCCACAAAAAGACTTTTGCCCTTGATATGCTTTGCTCCTTTGTGTTTTCTGTGGTGGGACTTTTGTACCCTATGATGACAACTCAAATCCTTGACGTCTACATCCCAAACGGAATGATAAAGGAGATCCTCATAATGTCCGCGGTGCTTCTTGCGGTCTATTTTCTCCGCGCCGGAATGAACTATTACATCAACTACTACGGCCACGTCATGGGTGTGAAGATGCAGTCCAAGATGCGCAGTGACCTTTTCAGCCATCTTGAAAAACTGCCCTATTCCTTCTACGACAACAACGAAACAGGTCAACTTATGGCACGTATGACCAACGACCTTTTCAACGTCAGTGAACTTGCTCACCACGGCCCTGAAAACCTTTTCATCACCTCATTTATGACGGTGAGTGCTTTCATATATCTCTGCACAATCAGTTGGAAACTTGCCCTCATCATCTTCGCTTTCCTGCCCGTGCTTATCCTCATTGCTTGGGCATCAAGAAAGAATATGACAAAGGCTTTCCAAAAGAGCCGTGAAGAAATTGGCAACATAAACGCTTGCCTTGAAAACAGCATTGCAGGCATCCGTGTCACAAAGGCATACGCCAACGCCGAGCACGAACAAGAACGCTTTGAAAAGAGCAATATGGGCTTTGTGAAAGCACGCTCAAAAGCCTACAAAGCAATGGGCACTTTCAGCAGCAGCATGAACCTTGTGACAAGTGTTTATAACGTCATCGTTCTCCTTGCAGGGGGCCTCTTCTGCATCTATGACAGCGCCAACTTTGACTACGTTGATTTGGTTGCATTTATGTTGTCAATAAATTTGTTCATTTCACCAATTCAAACGTTAATCACCTTCTTTGAGCAACTTCAAGACGGGATTACGGGATTTAAGCGTTTTGACGACATCATGGTGACACCCGTTGAAGAGGACAAAGAAGACGCCCTTGAAGTGGAAAGATTTGAGGGAGAAATCGCCTTTGAAAACGTCACCTTTGGCTATGATGAAAGGACGGTCATTGACGATATTTCTTTGACAATCCCCAAGGGAAAAACCTATGCTCTCGTAGGCGCAAGCGGTGGCGGTAAGACAACACTCTGTCACCTTGTGCCCAAGTTCTATCCTGTTGAAAACGGGGATATCAAAATTGACGGCACAAGCATAAAAGACATCACCAACCGCTCACTCCGTCAAAACATCGGCATCGTCCAACAAGACGTATTTCTCTTCACTGGCACCTTCCGTGACAACATTGCATACGGAGACATCAACGCCACCGAGGAACAAATTGTTGAGGCTGCAAAAAAGGCAAATATCCACGACTATATCGTCAGCCTTGAAAAGGGCTACGACACCGAAATCGGTGAGAGAGGCATCAAACTTTCAGGTGGACAAAAGCAACGTCTTTCAATTGCAAGAGTGTTCCTCAAAAACCCCTCAATCCTCATCCTTGACGAAGCCACCTCTGCCCTCGACAACGCAACCGAAACCCTCATCCAAAACGCATTGTCCGACCTCTGCGTGGGCAGGACGACAATTGTGGTTGCACACCGCTTGTCAACAATCCGTAACGCAGACAAGATCGTTGTCATCAACAAAGGCAGAATTGAAGAAAGTGGCTCACACGATGAACTCATTGCCCTTGACGGAATCTACAAAAAGCTCCACGACGCTCAATACAAAGACGGCAACCTAGACGGACTGATTGATTGCAATTGACAAAAAGCATTCCAACACGGAGTGCTTTTTAAGTTATATTGCTTCGCAGTTATATTGGCTTCGCCAGTTATATTTGCCTACGGCAAGTGATATTGCTCACTTTGTTCGCAGTTGTGGTGAGAAGCCATACGCACTTTGCTTGTTCGTTGCGTTCTTATACTAGCACTCACTTTTTCGAAGACGGAACGCGAGGAGCAGCGGCGACGAGGAAGGGAGCGCCGAGCACCAGACGAGAGTACGAAGTTGCGGGTGCGCTGTGATTTTTTGCACCAACGCTACGAGTGGCATAATGAGGCGACGTCGCTTAATGTGCGAGAGCCGAGTGTTGCCCTGCCCGTAGGGCTCTGCCGTATGGCAGAAGGGGGAAACACGTGAGGAAGGGGGACATATGCTTGATATGTTCGTACTTTGCCTGTTTGCGGTTGCTAGGCGCTAAATAGCGTGTTTTTATGTATAAAATGGTAAATGATTGCAAATACTACTCTTGCTCAAATATGGGCAAAGGAGTAAAAATGGAAAATAACACCAAAAACAAAACAACAAACAATGCAAACAAAGCCCAAAAGGCAACAACAAAGAACACAGCAAACGTCAAAAACAAGACAGCAAACACAAAGAATTGTGGCAAGGGCTGTGACTGTAAGGAAAGATAACTTACAAAAAAAGAGCGACAACGTCGCTCTTTTCTTTTATCCTTTTTACGTTTTTGAGTTTGATGTTTATCTTGCCAATTTTGTGTTTGCAAGTTAGGACATCGCCTTTGATTAAAGCTTTTCAACCACTGCGCCGTCTTTGGTGTCCTTGACGGAGTAGCCGAGGGCGGTGATTTTGGCTCTTATTTCATCGGCAAGTGCCCAGTTTTTGTTTGCCTTGGCTTCTGCCCTTTCGTTGACAAGTGCCATAACTTCGGCGGGGGCGTCGTTTGAGGGGGTTTCATCAACCTTCTTTGCCTCTGCTCTTGCGATGTATGTTTTGGGGTCTTCACGGAAGAAACCAAGAAGACCATAGGTCTTTTTCAGCACTGCAACGTCGTCTGTTGCGGTGTTGTCGCCGGCGTTGACCTTTGCCTTGATCTTCTTGAAAATGCCGAAGAGGTTTGCAAGGGCTTTTGCGGTGTTGAAGTCATCGTCCATACATTGTTTGAAGCTGTCTTCAATGCCTTGACTGTCGGTGTCACCATTGTCTGTGCCAAATTTTGCATAGACGCTTTCAATGACCTTATAAAAGCCTGTCAAATGCTTTTCTGCATCGGGGAAGAGGGTGTCGGTCACGTTGATGTCACCACGATAGTTGGTTTGAAGGAGTGCAAACTTGATGGTTTCAGGGTGGTATGCTTCAAGAAGGTCGTGAAGCACAAGGCTGTTGCCAAGACTCTTGGACATCTTTTGTCCGTTGACCTTGATGAGTCCGTTGTGAATCCAATATTTTGCAAAAGTCTTGCCGGTGAGGGCTTCGGTTTGTGCAATTTCGTTTTCGTGGTGGGGGAAGATGAGGTCTCGTCCACCGCCGTGGATATCGATTTGCTCACCAAAGGCTTTCATATTCATTGCAGAGCATTCAATATGCCAACCGGGACGGCCTTTGCCCCAAGGTGATTCCCAATAGGGTTCGCCCTCTTTTGCGGATTTCCACAAAGCAAAATCCAGAGGATTTTGTTTGTTGTCTTCGTTTTCTATGCGGACACTTTCAAAGGCGTCTTCAAGTTTTCTGCCACTAAGCTTGCCATATCCAGAGAAACTTTCAACTGCAAAATAAACGTCGCCTTCACTGGTTGCGTAGGCGTGTCCCTTTTCAATGAGTTTTGCGATGAAGTCCATGATGCCGTCCATAGTGCAAGTTGCTTTCAACCACACGTCGGGATCGTCAACTTGGAGTGCTCTCATTTCGTGGTCAATCTTGGCAATCATCATCTCTGCATACTTGTCTGCAGGGATACCTGTTTCATGGGATTTGGCAATGATTTTGTCGTCCACGTCGGTGTAGTTGCGTGCGTAAGTGACGTCATAGCCACTCATCACCAAATACTTGCGGATGATGTCGTAAATCAGTGCTTGATAGGCGTGTCCAATGTGTGCTTCGCCACTGACGGTGATACCGCAGGCGTACATTGTCACTTTGCCTTCGTTTAGAGGAACAAATTGCTCCTTCTTTCTTGTCATTGTGTTGTAAATTCTAAGCATAAAATCCCTCTTTTAGCGGTCAAGCGCAAGGCTTGACTTCTCTCTCTTTTGCTTTTTCGGGTTTGTATTTTTTGTTTGTTTTCGTGATTCTAATCGGCTTTTTTGCACTCATCAGCATTGACGGAAACATTGTTTTCATCAAGGGTTATAGAGTATCTGCAAGTGCGGATGCCTGCGTTCTTTTCAAGCTCATAAATGCGGTCATTAAGTCGCTTGAATTCCTCCATAATAGGGTCGGGGAGAAGCACTTGGTCCATGTCGGCAACTCTCTTGCCTGCTTGCTTCACCACTCGTCCCGGCACACCTACAACGGTGGAGTGAGGAGGCACTGATTTCAGCACCACACTGCCTGCGCCGATTTTGCTTCCTGCGCCTATTGTCAAAGGTCCAAGGACTTTTGCCCCTGCCGACACCATGACGCCATCTTCAAGGGTGGGGTGACGCTTGCCTACGTCCTTGCCTGTGCCACCCAAAGTGACACCTTGATAAAGTATGCAGTTGTCGCCGACCTCAGCGGTTTCACCTATGACGACACCTGCACCGTGGTCAATCATCACGCTTTTGCCTATCTTTGCGCCCGGGTGTATTTCAACGCCCGTATGCCTGCGTGACGTGTTTGCCACTATGCGCGCAAGGGTTTTGTGTCCTTTTTCCCAAAGGTTGTGGGCGGTGATGTGTGAGCATAGTGCCTTGTAGCCTGCATAAGTAAGGCGCACCGCAATACGATTGGTTGCGGCAGGGTCACTTTCCATAACCTTTTCAAGATAACTCTTTTTCAGTTGCGCCTTTGTCATAACTATGAAAGGACGGCAGAGCCGTCCTTATATACTATTCTGCCTTGTCGCAAGTGGGTGCAACTTCGGTTGCATCTTCAACTGCCAATTCAGGAAGGGTGTCTTCTTGCATTGCAGGGTGGACAGGTCTTTCAATTTCAGGAGTTGCGGGGTCATCAAAGAGAAGGTCGATTTCTTCTTCGTAGATGGTTTCCTTCTCGTAGAGAAGTTTGACCATTGCGTCCATAACTCTGCGGTGCTCTTTGAGGATTTCAAGAGCCTTTTGATATTGCTCGTCAAGGATGCGCTTGACTTCCTCATCAATCTTTGCAGCAACAGCGTCACTGTAATTCAGTTGAGTTTGATAATCTCTGCCAAGGAAAACTTCTTCGCTTGCGCCAAGATACATTGTGCCGAGGGTTTCACTCATACCCCATTCGGTGACCATCTTACGTGCCAGTTTGCTTGCACGTTGAATATCGTTGCTTGCACCTGTTGAAACATCCTTGATGACGATTTCTTCTGCGGCTCTGCCACCGAGCAGCATTGTGATGTTGTCAAGAAGCTTTTGCTTGGTCATATGGTTGTCATCATTGGTGGGCAAGGTGATTGTGTATCCTGCTGCTTGACCGCGAGGAATGATGCTGACTTCGTGGACATTGTCACAATATTTCACACTCTTTGCAATGATTGCGTGACCACTTTCATGATATGCAGTGATGCGCTTGTCTGTTTCGGTGATGACACGACTCTTCTTTGCAGGGCCTGCGATGACCTTGTTGATTGCCTCACTGATGTCGTGCATATTGATTGCCTTTCTATCCTCACGAGCGGCAAGGATTGCTGCTTCGTTGAGCATATTTTCAATGTCTGCACCAGTGAAGCCTGCTGTAAGACGTGCAACGTTTTTGAAGTTGACGTCGCTTGCAAGAGGTTTATTGCGTGAGTGCACCTTCATGATTTCTTCTCTGCCCTTGACGTCGGGGACGTTGACGTAAACTTGTCTGTCAAATCTGCCCGGACGCATAAGTGCGGGGTCGAGGATGTCTGCACGGTTGGTTGCAGCCATGACGATGATGCTGTCACTTGACTCAAAGCCGTCCATTTGAACGAGGAGTTGGTTCAAGGTTTGTTCTCTTTCATCGTTGCCACCGCCAAGACCTGCGCCACGTTGACGGCCCACTGCATCGATTTCATCGATGAAGACGATGCAAGGCATATTCTTTTTGGCTTGGTCAAAGAGGTCACGGACACGTGATGCGCCCACACCTACGAACATTTCAACAAAGTCTGAGCCTGAAATTGAGAAGAAAGGCACGTTTGCCTCCCCTGCCACTGCCTTTGCAAACAAGGTTTTGCCTGTTCCGGGAGGGCCGACAAGAAGGACACCTTTGGGGATTCTTGCGCCGATTTCGGTGAACTTTTTGTGATTCTTCAAGAAATCAACAATCTCTTGGAGCTCTTGCTTTTCTTCTTCTGCACCAGCCACGTCAACGAAACGCACTTTGCTGTTGGCGATTTTGTTTGCCTTTGTCTTGCCAAAATCCATTGCCTTGTTGTTGACGTTGGCACTTCTTTTCATAATGAACAAAAGGAGAAGTCCGCCCACAATGAGTACAATGATAGGCACGATAAAGGTGCTGAGGTTTGCACTGGATGAGGGGTCGTCATAGACAACGGTCACACTGGGTGCACCCTCTTCTTGCCACTTTGCAAGGGTTTGTTCAAATGCTGTTCTTGATGCGATATGTGCATAGTAGTCATAATCTTCTGCGCCGACGAGCAGAATTTTGACCTTGTAATTTCCTTCAACTGAGAAAGCGGCAACCCTGCCACTCTTGTACATACCTTCAAGAGTGGCGCTGGTCTTGTCGCTGTTGAGGTACGGCACTTCTTCGGGTCCAGTCAAACTGAACGCCAAGATGATTGCAACGATTGCAAGCACCACCACTGCGCCGATAATCAAAAATCTTTTTGTAGTAGGTTTCATTATTCCTCCAAGGGCAAAGGCCCTGATTGTACGTCTTCACGCGCGCTTCCGCACGCTCTGCCTGCGGGTTATACAAGCATATGTCCTATTATTATAATATAGCACCGCACTATTGTCAACGAGTGTGCGTACACTTTTCAATGGCAAGATGCACTTTGATGATGAATCAAGTGCATTAAAATTGTCTTAAAACAAGGAGAAATTTTAAGGATTATTTGAAGATGATTTCAGGGGATATTGGCTGTGATTTTGTGGTGCAAGTCAAGATCTGCTCAACCGCATCTTTTATCATAACAGCCACTTTATCCGCCATTTTTGACACTTTATCTATGTTTGCAGTCAAAAGTGCAGATATATGGTCGGTGTCTTTGTCCCCAACAACACCAAGCACTCCAACGTCACCAAACCGCCTCTTTTCGCCCTTTATCCCGGCAGGGCAAACCCCGTCAGTGCGCACCGCAATTTTGCCAACTCGCTCTCTCTTTCCAAGTGAAGCATCCACCGACAAAATCACGTCACCCTCGTGCACTCTCTTGACAAAAGAGATATATTCCTCCATATTTCTTGCAGTCACAGGGTTTTCAAGAGTGCCGTAGACAAAGCAAGGAAGGTTGTTTTCTTTCAAAAAACTGCCCACTCTAGGACCAAATGAATCACCGTTTACCGTGGGTGTGCCAAAGCATACCACCACAATTTGCCCACCTTTTTTCAACTTATTTTCAAAACTTTCCATAAGGAAATTATTGCCTGAAAACACCTGCAATATCCTTGATTTTTGGGTTTTATGGCTGGTTTTTTGGGATTTTTGTCGGCAAAATCACTCACTTTCCGCCCTCGTGTGCGATACGCGTTTTCATTTCAATACAAATTTTTCTTGCATTAACCCGCGCGTGAGTTTATAATATAATTTAACAATGACAAGAGAGAGTGTTTCATTATGTTTATGACCACCCTGTCTGCCACCACTTGGTACGCAGACGTAGCACTGATAGCAATCCTCGTCCTCTTCACACTTTTGGGTATGGCAAGAGGTTTTGGCAAGTCCATGAAGGGTTTTGTGATGACCGTCACAATCATCCTTGTTTCGTTGCTTATCATGGGATTGCTCCACAAGACTGTCATGGACTCCTCTCTCGGTCAAAGTCTTGCAGGTGCAATCGGCGGTACGTCCTCAGGTTGGGGCGTTGAATTCAACGAAGTCGTCTACTCTGACGAAGGTGTCAGATATATCCTCATTGACGGCGCAAGACAAAACCTTGCAGATATGGGCATCAAGGGTATGATTGCCAACTGGCTGGCAGGTCTGTTCATGGCAGAATACGGCGTACAATCCCTTGCAGGAGTGTGCGTGCACAACGTGGTCAGCCTCATCGTTTGCGTTGCTCTCTTCCTTGTCAGTTGCATCGGTCTCAGCATCATATGTTCAATCATCAAAGGCATGACAAAAAATATGCACCACAGCGAGTCAAAACCCGTCCGCGTCATCGACAGAATCCTTGGCGGTGTGGTTGGTCTTGTCACCTCTGCGGTGCTTATCATGGTTGTCCTTGCCATAATCAAAGCAGTCGGGGACAAAATCCCCATCGTGGTTGATTATATCAACCAATCAACTGTGTGCAAGTTCTTCTATGACCTGAACCCCATAGGCACCGTGCTTGCAGACATCTTCACAAAACGTTAAACCTCGGGGCTCTTTCGCATGAAAGAGTCCTTTTGGATTTTAGGAGTAAACTATGAGAGTTTTGAAAGGTACACTCACGTTTGTTCTCGGCATCATCATGGGCATAGTGCTCTTTGTTGGTGCAATCGCTGGCACAATTTATGCTGTTGCCACCTCTTTCACCATCGGTGATATCACTGAAAAAGTCGGCCTCACCGGTGAAAAAGCCATTTTTGACGAAGGCAGTGAAATCACAAACAAAACCATCTGGGAGGTTGGTCAAGACCTTATTGCTGACGTGCAAAACATCGGCAATATGTCCTTGAACGAAATCGCCGAAAAGTATGGTCTTACAAAACACACCGACAACTTTGGCGAAATCAGTGGCATTGACATCTCCCCGCTCTTTGACGTGCCCATCAATCAGTTGAAGGACAACCTAGGGGTGATTGTGGACAACATAACTTTGAACGATATCGGCGAGTTTGCCGGTATGGATTTCACTGAATATGGTCTTCCTATCCTTGAAGACAACTTGTACAGCCCTGTCACAAAGGCTCTTGATGCAATTTTGAAATCCATTGACGGGGACAACATCACCCTCCGTCAAATTGAAGACAACTTTGGCATCACTCTTGGTGAAAACGCAATCTTCAACCAAATCAAGGACACTCCCCTCTCAACCTTTGGTGACGTCATCAACGGCATTGAAGTGGGCAAAATCATTGATGCAGACTGCGACAAGTTTGTAAAACTTGGTGAAAACCAAATCTACGTCAAGGTTGACAGATATGAAGAAGTTATGGGTGACGAAATCGACCTTGTTAAGGACGGCGCAGCCACCTACGTCTGCGGCAGAAGCGGAGATGAAAACCTTGTCCGTGAACTTCGTTTTGTGAAGAAAACCACAACCGACGAAGATGGCAACACCATTGACGTGGTTGATGAACACGGCAACCTTGTCTACAGAGTAGACAACACCTGCTATACTGCAACGGAAGACAACGACAAAGTGTACTATCGTTTCATTGAGTTTGTAGCGTACGACCCTGACACTATGCCTGCCACAAGTGAGTTTTACGTCAAAGCATACGGCAACCACTTTGTGGAAATTGGCGGTGAATACGTGCCTACGACAGACGGCTACGTGCTCCTTTCAAGTTTTGCAAAAAATGAGGGTGGCTCTCCCTTCACCACCGATGAAGGCAAAGTGACCGTCACTGGCAACGTTTACGTCTATGACGACACCCTTGGCGCATTTGTCATCGCACCCACTTTCGGTCTTAATCCTGAATATGCACCTGCAACAAAGGATAGCCGTCTTGATGAAGGCTTTGACGGATACGTTAGAGTGCACGCAGGCTCATCTGACGTGGCAATCCAAGTCATTGCATACACCACAGTCAGCGGACTTAACAACGCCACCGACACCCTTATGTCCTTGAAACTTGGCGACCTCATCGAAGTGACCGAGGACAGCGCAACAATCCTTCAAACCTTGAAGGACAAGCCCCTCAACAAACTCAGTGACAGCATTGACGACCTCATCCTTGGTGACGTCATTGAAATCACCTATTCACTTTACGCAGAAGATGAAAAGGGTGACTACGTGAAGATTGTTGACGGCGACAACTTCTATTATACTTTGTATAATCCCACCCTCCACAGCGGTGAAACAAGATACACCAAGATGGCAAGCGGTGACCCTAATCACCCCGACTATATCCTTGCAACAGAGGCAGAAATCGCCGATTCATCAATCCAAAAATTCTATCTTGACGAAGCCACCAACACTATGGTCAGTGGCACTCCCGCAGGCGAAAACCTCTACGTCATCGGCAGCGCATCAAGCAAGATTCTCCAACGTCTTGCAAGCATTTCAATCGGTGACTTCTCTGACGCATTCAACGACCTCGTCCTCGGTGACGTCATTGACGTGGATATGGACACCTACGAAGTTGTGACGGACGAGGACTACTTCTCCACCGCATCAATTGATGACGAATTCTACACCTTTGACGGAAGCAAATATTGCATCTGTGACGACCCCGAAACAGCATTCCTCACAAAAACCGTCTACAAACTTGTTGAAAAGAGCGAAACAAGCTCAATTCTCAAGAAACTTGCTCTTGTCAAGGTGGACAATATGTCCAGCGAAATGGAAAGCCTCATTGACACGATGCGCCTTGACGAAGTCATGGACATTGACGCCGACGTCTACAAGAAAGTGGCAAGCACCAGCGACACCACAAAGACCTATTACCGCTATGACAATGGTCTTTTCATTGACGTGGACAGCGACTATATCACCGAAAATCCCACCGAGACCTACTACGAAATCGTGGCAGAAGGCACAAGCCACGCAATCGTGAAGAAGATGGCACGCCTCAATATCGCAGATATTGGCAACCGTATGGAAGACGTAATCAACACAATGCGTCTTGACGAAGTCATCACCATTGACCCCGTCCTCTATATGCCTCACGCAGATGGCAAATACGTCTACGTCAGCAGTGGCAATTATTACACTTTGTACAATCCCGCAGTCCACAAAGACAGCACAAGATATATCCGTGTCACAAATGCCGACTTCACTTACCGCCTTGCAACTGAAGAAGAACTCGCAGACGGCAGTGTGACCAAATACGTCTACGTCAGCAGTGGCAACTATTACACTTTGTACAACCCCTCAGTCCACGGAGACAGCACAAGATATGTCCGTGTCACAAATGGTGACGTCACTTACCGCCTTGCAACTGAAGAAGAAATCGCAGACGGCAGTGTGACCAAATACTATTGGAACGACACCGAAAAACGTATGGAAACAACGGGCAGCGGTGACGCCTACGTTAAAGTAACTTATTCCTCACTTATGCTCCAACGTTTCGCACGGGTCAAGATAAGTGACTTCTCCAGCGCACTTGACGGGCTTGCCCTCTCAGACGTTATGGATATCGATGCAGACATCTACAAGAAAGTGGACAACACCGACGACACGAACTTGATTTATTATTACTATGATGACGGTCTCTATGTTGAAGCATCTCGTGACTATATCGACGAACACCCGCTCTCTGATAAAAATCGCTACTTTGTTGTGGATTCATACGGCACAAGCCATGTCGTCATGAAGAAGATGGCATATCTGCCTGTCACCGACCTTGGCAACCGTATGGAAGACGTCATCAACGACCTCTATCTCAAAGACCTTATGGACATCTACGAGTTTGACGTCATCAGAGATGACACCGCAAACTACGGCGTTAAAGGTGAATATCTTGTGCCTTACGATGACGACTACACCATCTACGATGGTGACGAGGCTCACTACTTCTCTTTCATCCGTGATGGAAACGGCAAGTATTATCTCCGCGATACTATGTATTTTGCCCTCAATGAAGCACAAACAGCCGCATTGGAGACAGGCACTGTCAAGTATAAGTATTCGCTTTTCGACGCCAGCTTGATAGCCGATGCCTTGCTTGATGATCCTGACACATTTCCTGAAGTCATGGCAGACCTTTTCAAGTCCGGTGGTCATGGATATTATAAAGACGAAGCCGGCAAGATGCACTATAATCCTGCACTCTGCACATACATTGCAATTTCGGGTCGTAGTGACCTGTATTCTCGTCTGTATACGCGTGAGAAGGCAGAATCTGGTTACACTGGGGAAACTTTAATTCTCCCCATTTACAGCAACCCCACATATAAAGGCGACAATATACTCTACGTCAAGGTGCTCGGCAACTACGTTGAATACAGTTCAGCCAACCCCTCTCATGCAGACCTTGACAAATATCTCCTCCTCAGTGACGGCTTCGCTCTTGTTGAAGACAGCACCGCAGACACAAGAGATAAGTACTATCTCAAAGCAGACGGCACTGACATCATACCCGACAAATCAAGCGAATACGCAGGCCTCACTTTCATCAAAAACACCGTCAAACATAGTGCAGGCGGAAAGGATTTCTACTACTACGCTCCTCTCGATAGCGAATATGACGACGCCGTGGGCGGTGGTGAAGTCATCCCCACCTTCTCAAAACAAATGGCTTCAACCACCTATATCGAAACCGATGAAGCGAGCGCAACCCTTGCCTTCTACGACAAGAAGCTCATCGCAAAAGACGAAGTGCCCGATGATGCAGAAGACGTAGTCTACGTGAAGGAAACAATCGGCTATATCGTCGAAATCAAAGGCGACAATGCTGAAGTCCTTGCTTTCCTCGAACTTATGGACGCAGGCACCAAGAAAGTGGCATACGTGCAACAACAATCTGCACCGGCACTCAAAGCATTTGCTGTCCACGACGTCAAAGTCAATTCACTTGACACTGCCCTCAAGGAATTCACCATCAGTGATATGATGAACATTTCCCCCGACAGTTTGTTTGACGATGAGGAGATCAAAAACGCAAGCATCGACGACCTTGGCACTGTCTTCCAAAACAAGTTGAAGAATATGACCATCCAAAACATCCTCGACTGGGGCAACATCACAACCCTTAGCGACGAAGTGTTGTCAATCATCGGTGAAGCAACCCTTGAAGACTTCTTCGCATCACTGTCCTACGCAAACGGCGACATCCACGTTGACATCGTCACGTTGTACGACAACATCTACGAACGCCAAAACGCAGAAGGCTAAAGCCAAACAACAAAACAAAAAGCACTCCTCGTGGAGTGATTTTTTATTTTGCAAAATAAATATTTTGCAAAGTTATATTTCTTGAAAGAAGTTGTATTGCTTCGCAGTTATATTTGCCTACGGCAAGTGATATTGCTCACTATGCTCGCAGTTGTGGATCAGAGTTGCTTGCCGTATATTCTGCCCATACCGCCCAAATTTTTCAACAGGACAAAGCCGTTGCGTTCGTAAAAGCGATGTGCGCCCGTATTATCACCGCCAACACCAAGCCTAACCCCTTTTACGCCTTTTGCGCGCAAATGCTCTTCTAGGGCTTTGAGGAGCTTAGAGCCGTGCCCTTGACCTTGCCCTACGGGCAAAATGTCAATGTGAAGGTGCGCCGGATACTTTTTGCACAATCCTTTGAAAGCAACGCTTTCAAGGATGGGCATAAGTCCGTCAAAGAAATCAATCTTTCTTGCCTTTTTAAGATAGGGTTTGACACCTTTGTCAAACTTTTTTGGGTTCTCTGCGCAGAGGATATATCCTATTGCATTGTCGTCCTCGTCCGTCACAACAAAGCAGTTGTCCGCCTCGTTGTCCACGTAATAGTCGCAATACAAAAGACACACCAAATCTTTAGATTTGATATACTTGGGTGCGGTTGCGGTCTGATGACAGACTGTCCTGCAATTCTCTTTGTCTTTTGGTTGAAGTTGTCTTATTGCCATAAAATACTTTTTTTAGATTATACAACACCAAAAAGAAAGTTTCAATAGTAACAAAAATTTTGCCACTTTAAGCAAGTTTTTTAAAAAACAGTTGACAAACGGCTTTAATAAGATTATTATAAACAAGCATTCAGCAATAAAATGCGTATTATGCCTGTTTTTGATTTGTCGGTCAAAACAGTCAAAATCAAGTTTATGCCTGTTTAGCTCAGTCGGTAGAGCATGCGGCTGTTAACCGCAGTGTCGGGGGTCCGAGTCCCTCAACAGGCGCCAAACAAACCTCTTCAAACGAAGAGGTTTTTTTGTTTTGCTTAAAGGACTGGACCCCAGCACCTTTGGTGCAAGTGACCGCTCCGCAACCTATAATTTTGTAAAAAACGCAATAAATCGATGAAGAGTGCGAAAAAGCCCTGATAGACCGTGTAATAGCGATTGCTACGAAGTCAATCGCGTCCCGCTGTGTACTTGGCGTACATAAGGGTGGGATATCAGGGCTTTGACAATGCTATTCGCGATTTAGCGCGTTTTTTAGTGCTTGAAGATGAAGACAGGTATAGGCGGTTCCTTCTTCCAATTATGGAAATAGGTGACTAGCACTTGATAACGGCTGTCGTCAAGGGTTTTCAGCCAAGGGATGAGGGCGTCTTTTTCTTCATAGCCACTGTCTCCGCCATAGTAGATGCTGACACACATGACACCGCCACTCTTCAAGCAGTCGAGCCCTTTGAGGATTGCGGTCTTTGTGCTGTCAAAATGGGTGTATATGCTGTGGTCGCCGTGAGGAAGATAGCCCAGGTTGAAGACTATGCTGTCTGCACTTTTCTTCTCTACGTATTCATCTATATTTGCGTGGCTGTCAAGGACGAGGGTTGCAGTCTTGCCCTCTTTTTCAAGAAGTTCTTTTGTGGAATTGATTGCGCTTTCTTGTATGTCAAAAGCCACCACCTTTCCCTCCTTTCCAACAAGGTCGCAAAGGAAAGAAGTGTCATAACCTCTGCCTGCTGTAGCGTCAACTGCCACTCCGCCGAGAGGGGTATATTTTTTCAAAACTTCGTGGACGATATAGAGTGCGTTCATTTGTTGTCCTCTCCGATGGCGTTGACTTCACCAAGGACTTTGTTCAACTTTTTCAGCGCTCTCACGTGCAAGACGATGACTGCTGAGGTGACACCAACACCCACTGCCAAAAGCACGGAGCCGAGGACGTATCCTCCTGTTGTAAGAAGATATATCCCTGCGCCACACATGGCAAGAGACACCGCAGTGAGCACTGCTGAAAGCCCCCATTGCTTTTTGATATTCTTCTTTATTTTAGTGATTGCTTGCTGTTTTCTTTCAGCAATATATTGTTCAAATTGCTTGTCGTCCATATCATTTCCTTTTTGCGTTTGTTTTCTAAAAGGCAGTTTTATGTGTCAAAATCCGCTAGATTAAGTATGTTTTTTGCTGTTTTGTCAATAATCTCACTATGCGCACAGTCAATGATTCAATCCTCATCACCAAAGAAAGAATACGCCGTCTTGTTGGCGTGCCCCTCATTGTAAAGGTGATGTCAGGACGAGGAAAGTCCTCTTTGTATCACGGTGAAGTGACGGCTGTTTTCCCTGCGGTGTTTTCAATCCGTACAGACTCTGGTGAGGTGAAAACCTTTTCATACAGTGACGTCCACAGTGGCAACGTGCTCTTTTTAAAACCTAAGGATTGACCTTTGATTTCACTTTGTTATTCAAAAAGCCCGCCTATTTGACGGGCTTCATTTATGCTTTCTTTTGCTTTTTCAGGACAACTACCGTCAGCACCACGCCTATGATGAGAGCAACTCCAACACCTAGCACACTTGCCCAAACTTCAGTTTTGAAGAAGGCGGATTTCACTGTCAAGGTGTAGACGTTTTCCACTTGACGATAGTCACCATATTGAGCGGTGATGACGTATTCACCACTCTTTGTAGGTGCAAAGTCAAAGGTGTCTCCTGTTGACACTTGCTCGCCGTTGACAAACCACTTGATTTCCTTTTCAGGGTCAACTCCTTCCATATTTGAAAGGCTGAAAGTGAGGCTGTCTCCGGTGAAGATTGTGCCTGCCTTTTCACCAATATCACGGCCTTCAATAGGAGAAGGTGTCACTTGGACGTGGCCTGCAACTGAGTCGTAGGAAACGTACTTGACCAAGAATCTTATTGAGGCACTGAAAGAGGTGCTATCATTTGTGTAAGTGGCAGTAAGACGATACGTGCCCTTTCTGTCGGGAGTGTAGTCGATTGACTTGCCCATGCCGATTTCTTTGCTTTCGCCGTCATATTCCTCAAACCCCCCTGTTTCCTTGCCGTCTTTGTCGAGGACAGGTTTTGACAAGATTTCAGTCAAAGTCCACACAACCTTGTTTGCAAGGGCGGGATTGGTTGAGCCGAAGGGTGCAAGGTCGGCAGTGAAAGTGACCACGCCGTGTTGTCCACGATAGATTGTTGCGTCTGCAGACAAATCCTTATCGTTGGTCATTGTGATGCCGGTGGGCTCAAGATAGGTGTCGGTGATAGGGTCATTGACACTGGCGTAGCCTTCAAATTTGGGGAGACTGTAGCCGTTGTATTGGATTTCACTCTTGGTTGATGAAGTGATGACGTGTCTTGCAATGACCGTTGAAGAGGTTGCGCCTCCTGTTGTTTGCTCACGGAGGGTGACCACTGCGCTGACAACGGACACAAAGGCGGTTGCCATGCTTGTGCCTGTTGAGGTGGTGTATGAATCACTTGCGCCCTTTGCGACGTAAATGCCGTCTGCGGGGGCGGTGACGTCATAGTCGCCGTAGTTGCTGTCTGTCTTCACGCCGTTTTTGTCATAGCCCATGACGGAAAGCACACCGTCAAGAGATGCGGGATAACCTGCCTTTGATGAGGAAACGTAGTTGTCGTTGCCTGCTGCTGCAACGATCACCATATCACTTGAGGCGTTGAGGAAGAGTTGTTGGTGCTTTTCGTAGTCCTTTGCAACGTAGCCACAAAGTGCAAGGTTGAGGACGTCAATGCCCAAAGTGTCTTGGGTGTCCATGGCGTACTTTATGCCGTTTGCCACAGATGCATCGGGGAAAGCGGTTGTGTCGTCACGAGATGCCTTGATGGGATAAATCTTGATATAATCGCTGAGTCCCAACTCGTGTATCATCATTGCCATTATGCTGGCAACTGCAGTGCCGTGGCTGTTGGTGGTTTTGTCAACAACGTTGGCAATCTCATCTGCGGTGGGGTTTTTGACCCCTGCAACACCGCTTCCAACAAAGGCGTTATAGCCCTGCTCTTTTCCGTCCACCTTGTAAAGGGTGTTTGTCTTTTGGAAAACTTCGTGGGCAAAGTTGACACCTGTGTCGATGACACCGATGACAACGGGATTGTTTTTGTCTGCACCTTGAATCCACTTTGACACGGATTCCTTCATGGCAGAGATATTCAAGTGGTTTTCACCATAATACCAAAACACATCAGCGTTGTCAGAAGACACACTGCCGTATTGGGTTGCCATTGCCACGCCAGTAGGCATAAGAGCAGCGACCAAGACTGCAAGGACAAGGGCTATGGTGAGGATAAATTTGAAATTTCTTTTCATAACTGATTGGTTGTGTTTCCGTTGTATATTTTTCTAACCTATATCACGGACAAACACTTTTCACATTATTCGTTGACTACTCTTTATTCGGTGACAACTCTGTCAAGATAGTCCATTGAGAATTGCAGTCTGCGTAGGCTTTCTTCCTTGCCAAGGACCACTGCCATTTCCACTGCGCCACCGGGGGTTGAGGGTTGACCTGTCAGTGCCACACGGACACTGAACATAACTTGACCACCCTTCATTCCGTTTGCTTCGGCAGATGATTTCATGGCCTCTTTGATGGCGTCTTCTGCCCAGTCATCAAGACCTGCAAGTGCATCAAACGCAATTTTAAGTGCACGTTTTGCAACGTTAAAGTCCACTTTCATCTTTTGATGCACGTACATATTGACGTCGTATTCATCAAAGTCAACAAGGAAGTCAATCTTTTCAGGAATGTCTGAAAGGACGTCAACACGGGTTTGCATAAGACGGCTGATTTCGTAGTCATTAAACTTTCCGCCTGCTTTGCTCTTGAGGATATAAGGCAGTGAAACTTTGTAGAATTCATCAGGTGTCATTGCCTTCAAATACTCGCCATTGAGCCAGCGCATCTTTGCTTCGTCAAAGATTGCAGGACTCTTTGAAATGCCGTCCACGTCAAACTCTTCAATCATTTCTTCAATGGTCATCTTCTCCTTGTTGGTCTTAGGACACCAGCCAAGAAGTGCGATATAGTTGACGATTGCTTCAGGCAAATATCCCTTTGCCACAAAGTCCTCAAAGTTGGCGTCACCATATCTCTTTGACAGCTTGCGTTGTGCGTCTTTCATGATGGGTGACAAGTGAATGTATGTAGGTCTTTCCCAACCAAATGCGTCGTACATAAGGTTGTATTTGGGGGTTGATGAAAGATACTCCACACCTCTCATAACGTGGGTGATGCCCATAAGATGGTCGTCAATGACGTTGGCAAAGTTATAGGTGGGGAGACCGTCACTCTTGAGAAGGACGCCGTCTTCAATGTCTGCACTAGCCACTGCGATTTCACCAAAGACAAGGTCGGTGTATGATGACACAACGCCTTCGGGCACCTTTTGTCTTATGACGTAAGGCTCGCCTGCTGCAACTCTTGCCTTTGCTTCTTCAAGAGGGATATTACGGCAATGTTTGTCGTAGGTGTGAAGTCCGTTTTCGTCAACGATTGATTGGAGACGCTCCTTGTCGCAGAAACAGTAATATGCTCCGCCAAGTTCCACAAGTTTTTCGGCGTATTCCTTGTAAAGTCCCATACGCTCGGTTTGGACGTAAGGGCCGTATCCGCCGTCTTTGTCAGGACCTTCATCGTAGTCCATACCAGCAATGTTCAGTGTGCGATAAATTGCTTCAACTGCACCTTCAACCTTTCTTTCTTGGTCGGTGTCTTCGATGCGAAGGATAAAAGTGCCTTTATGTTTTCTTGCATAAAGATAGGTGTAAAGACCTGTGCGAAGGTTGCCGATGTGCATAAAGCCCGTAGGTGAGGGGGCAAATCTTGTTCTTACTGTCATAATGTATCCTTTATTTTTGAGGAATAAGTCCGTTTTCCTCAAATGAATAGTATTTTCTGTCGCTAAAAATGAAGTGGTCTTGAAGGGTGACGGATATGTTTTTCAGCATATCTCTTATCTTCAAGGTGAGGGCGAGGTCGTAAGCGGAAGGTGACAAATCGCCACTGGGGTGGTTGTGAGCAAGGAGTATGCCACAAGCACCAGTGCGGAGTGCGAAATCTGCAATTTCTCTAACTGGCACACTGACTGCAACGCCGTCACCGCTTGCCAACTTCTCCATACGGATAAAGTTGTCCTTGGCGTCAACTGCCACCATATACACTTGCTCAATTTCCTTGCCGAAAAGTTTGGCTTTCATAAAATCTCTTGCCACACCTCTGCCTGCAAGGCTTATCTTTTCCTTTGCTCTATCGTTGGAATAGACACGAAGGACGTCGGGAAGGGAGTTTAAGAAAATCGCTGCGTTTTTGGTCATACCCTTCACCGCCATAAGTCTATCCACGTCGGTGCTGAGCACGTCCGCAAAAGAGCCGAAAGTGTTGATGAGCTCGTGGGCTATGGCGTTTGTGTCCTTGCGCGGAATAAATGCAAAAAGCAAAAACTCCAAAATCTCGTGAGGTTGGAGTGATTCAATCCCTGCGGAAACAATCTTTTCACGCAGTCTATCTCTATGTCCGTCGTGCACTGCCATCACTTTTTGGTCAATTCCGCATAGTCGTTGAAGATGGTCATATCATTTCTGACAAGACGTACCAAAACGCGGATTGCGTCATCACTATCGATGAAGCCGTAGGTCTTTCCAATTATCTTCCAAAGAGCATAGCAGTTGAGGAAGTCATACCAAAAATATGCTTCGTCTTGAAGTTGGAAGATTTCAAGGAAGTTGAAAGACTCATATTTGCCACTGTGCTTCAAGATTTCAATGAGGGTGTTCACTTCTTCGTTGTTGTCATATCTCTCATGGATAAATTTGAGCATATACTTTTTGACGTCTTTTGAAAAAGTGACCACACCTTGTTGCGCATTGGCAATATCTTTCATGATAGGTGCGATATCGGGGTCCTTTGCATACTTTTGCAGGACCTTTTGACAGGGGAAGGAAAATGCTGTTGTCATAATAAAATATTATATATTAAAAACTATTTTATTGCAATACAAAAGTGCGTGTGTCCACGCACTCGTCAAAAATTTGTGTACAAATTTTCACTCCCAATCAAATCCACCCGTTTAGAATATCGGTTTTGATGTTTGGTTTTTGAGGTTAGATTTTGAAGACTTCCTCGTCGTTTACTGTGAGAATTGCACTTTGGTGAGTTGCTGAAAGGCGAAGTTCGCCTCTTTCGCACTTTCTTACAATGGTGAATCCGTTGTCAGTGACATCTTCAAAAGTGGTTTCACCAAGGAAGAAATCGGCATATTTTCTGCGGATTTCACCAAGGGTTTGATAGTGGCGGACAAGATCAAGGTCCTCTCTGCCCCAAGGATAAGTGCCACGGTTGAGAGGGTCTTCATAGCCATAAGCACCGGCCTCGTCACCATAATATAGACAGGGCATACCGGGAAGAATATATTGAAGTGTTGATGCCACTTTCAACCTGCTCTTTGCTTTGTTATAAAGTTCTCCTTCAAGGACTGCCACTGCTCTTTCTTCCTTTTTGTAGGGCGCGGGCACACCTGCAAGGACGGTGAGAATACGGGCGGTGTCGTGTGAGCCGATCAGGTTCATATTGACGTCAAGGCTTTCCTTCGGGTAGTTTTCAAGGATACGGGTTATTCTACCAACAAAATCATAAGTTTTGCCACCAAGCACAAAGGAAATGATGCTGTCTTTGAAAGGATAATTCATCACGCCGTCAAGTTGCTCACCCATAAAGTAAGGACGCCACTGACTGTACGCCACCTTTGTTGATGCGTCCTCCCACACTTCGCCAATTATTGAGCAATCGGGGTTGACGGATTTTATTTTCTTGCAAAGGTCGGTGGTGAAGTCAATGGGGAGTTCATCAACCACGTCAAGACGCCAACCTTTCACACCCATCTTCGTCCACTTTTCAATGACGCCGTTTTCACCTAAGATGAGGTCACGATAACCATTTGCGGATTTGTTGACTGTGGGCACAACGGTTGAGCCCCACCAGCAACCATACTTGTCTGGATACTGGTCAAAGTAATACCAGTCGTAGTAAGGGGACTCCTTGCTTTGATATGCGCCGAGAGAGTTGTACGTTCCTTTTTTGTTGAAGTAGACACTGTCTGATCCGGTGTGATTGAACACCCCGTCCAAGATGATGGATATGCCCTTTTCCTCTGCCTTTTTGATGAGGGTTTTGAATTGCTCCTCGTCACCAAAAAGTTCGTCTATTTCAAGATAGTCACCAGTGTCATAGCGGTGATTTGATGATGACTTGAAAATGGGGCAAAAATAAATCCAAGTGACACCGAGAGATTTGAGATAATCAAGTTTTGAAATGACACCCTCCACGTTGCCACCGTAGAAGTCGTTGGCTTGATAATCCACACCCTCTTTTGCAAAATCGGGACGGTCATACCAGTTGGTGTGATAACGTCCACTCTTTAAGAAAGGACGGCTTTCACCCTTGCAAAATCTATCTGGGAAGATTTGATAGATTACGCCTTGTTTTGCTTGAACAGGGGTTTTATAGTCCACTTTTGACACTGTCAACTGCCATTCGGGTAGCCAATCGCCTTTTATGGCAGTGCCGTCTGTGTCACGTCCAAAGAAAACAAGAGTGCCGTCAGGGAGCACTCCTTCAAAGCGGTAGTGCCAGATGCCGTAGGTGTCGATGACAAATTTTGCCTCGAAAAAATCCACATTTTCAGCGGTGTGAGAATATGGCAATTCGATGCGTTTTGACACCTCGTCCTTTCTCAAAACCACAAAAACGCGCTTCACGTTGAAGTGCTTTTCAAGGGGGAAAGTGATGGCGATTTCTTTGCCTACCACCCCTCCGCCGTAGGGTTTTTTGTGGATGAGAGGATTGTACATTTTCTGTCTTTTTCGTGAGGGAAGCAAGCCAAAAAAGAGGCTTGCTTCACTTGGTTTTTTGTTTGAAATATTGTGTTTGTTTGTTGCGTTTTTGAGGCAGAATTTTCCACTCCGCCCTCACGCGGTCAAGATTTTACCTCTTGATAGGGTTGAGCCCCCAAATTCTGTTGGCGTATTCACGGACTGCTCTATCCCCTGCAAAGAAGCCTGCTTTTGCAATGTTGACAAGGGACATTCTGTTCCACTTTTGCTTGTCAAGATAGGTGTCGTTGACTCTTTGTTGTGCTTTCTTGTAGGACTCAAAGTCTTCAAGACACATAAAGCCGTCTGCTTGTCCGCCTCTGCCAATGGTGAGGCTGTCTGCGATTTCATCAAATCTTTCACCGCCAAGGCCTTCGCGGAGTTGGTCGATGAGTGCCTTGATTGTGGGGTTGGTTTGATAGTGGTATGTGGGGTTGTAGCCCTTGCGCCAAAGTTCTTCAACTTCGTGGGCAAGAAGACCGAAGAGGAACATATTTTCTTCGCCAACGTTTTCGTGGATTTCCACGTTTGCGCCGTCCATTGTGCCAAGGGTAAGTGCGCCGTTGATCATAAACTTCATGTTGCCTGTGCCACTTGCTTCCTTGCCTGCGATTGAGATTTGTTCACTGACTTCTGCTGCGGGCATAATGATTTCTGCAAGGGTGACGCGGTAGTTTTCAAGGAAGACAACTTTGAGCTTGTCTTTCACGTCGGGGTCGTTGTTGATGACCTTGCCGAGGGTGCAGATGAAGTGGATGATTTGTTTTGCCATATAGTAGGCACTTGCAGCCTTTGCACCAAAGACGAAGGTGCGAGGCACGATGTCAAGGTTGGGGTTCTCTTTCAGTCTAAGATAGAGGTCAAGGATATGCAGTGCGTTCAAAAGTTGACGCTTGTATTCATGCAGACGTTTCACTTGCACGTCAAAGATTGAGTCGGGGTTGACGGTGACGCCGTTGTGTTCAAGGATGTACTTTGCAAGGCGTTCCTTGTTTTCTCTCTTGATTGATGCAAGACGATCAAGCACTTGATTGTCTCCCATATAGCGGAGGAGGTTATTAAGTTCAGTTGCGTCATTCTTCCAACCCTCACCGATAAGTTCATCAAGAAGCTTTGAAAGGCCGGGGTTGGCTTGGCAAACCCATCTACGATGGGTGATACCGTTGGTGACGTTGGTGAACTTTTCAGGATGCATCTTGTAGTAGTCACTGAAGACGTCCTTCTTCAAGATGTCGCTGTGCAATGCACTGACGCCGTTGATGGTGTGTGAAGTTGCAAGGCAAAGGTTTGCCATGCGGACTTGACCGTCACCAAGGACTGCGTTGTGGTTGACTGTTTCCCAGTTGTTGGGATAGACGTTCCACAGTTCACCGCAGAATCTTTGGTTGATTTCTTGGACGATTTGATACACTCTGGGGAGCAAGCTTTGGAAGAGGTCCTGAGGCCACTTTTCAAGTGCTTCTGCCATGACGGTGTGGTTGGTGTAGCTGACGGTGTGGGTGACGATGTCCCATGCCTTTTCCCAGCTATAACCATAGTCGTCAAGAAGGATGCGCATAAGTTCGGGGATGCAGAGAGTGGGGTGTGTGTCGTTGATGTGAATTGCCACACAGTCTGCAAGGTTGTCAAGAGAAGGATTCGTCTTGAAATGACGCTTGATGATGCTTTGGATTGATGCTGAAACAAAGAAATATTGTTGTTTGAGTCTAAGTGACTTGCCTTCAATGTGGTCGTCGGCAGGATACAGCACCTTTGAAATGCTTTCTGCCATTGCCTTTGCACTCATTGCTTTGACGTAATCACCCTTTGAGAAGACGTTGATGTCAAAGTCAACAGGTGCTTTTGATGACCAGAAACGTATACGGTTGACTGTGTCGGTGTTGTAGCCAGAGATGTTCATATCATAAGGCACTGCGAGGACGGTTGTATGGTCCTTTTGTTCAACCATAAGTCTGCCGTTTTCCCATCTTTGTTCGACGCGTCCGCCAAATTTGATTTCGTAGATTTCTTCCATACGGGGTGCCATCCAGACACCGCCCATTTTGAGCCATTCATCGGGTTGCTCCAGTTGCCAACCGTCTGCGATGACTTGTTTGAAAAGACCGTAGTCATACATGATTGAGAAACCGCTTGCTGCATAGTCGCAGGATGTGAGAGCATCCATATATGCCGCCGCCAGTCTTCCAAGACCGCCGTTGCCAAGACCTGCATCGGGCTCGAACTCATAGAGTTCTTCAAGGGTCATACCCAGTTCACCAACTGCTTTTTCAACCACGTCAGTGATGCCCATATTGAAGAGGTGGTTTTTCAAACTTCTGCCAAGAAGGAATTCCATTGACATATAATACACTTGCTTTTCATTTCTTTCACGGACGACCTTTTTGAAGTCGATACGTGTTGATGTAAGTATGTCACGGATGACTGTGCAGGTGGCTCTGTATATTTGTGCCTTGGTTGCATCTTCGGGCTTGATGCCAAAGTTGCGTGCCATTACTTCTGCGATTTGCTTTGAGAAATCTTTGCTCTTTTCAAGATAATTTTGTGTCATAACCTTTCCTTTCTTCTCTCGCTTCCCCCGACGAGAAAAAAGTGTTGTGAAATTTTATTTTGTCACCTTTTGGTGAAGAGTTTATTATTTGATATTTTCGTAGATTGCAAGATATTTTCTTGCGCTTCTATCCCAGCCGTAGTCACCGCTCATAGCGTTTTCAGTGACGGCTGTCCAGTTGTCTTTGTCGTGATAGGTTGCGTACGTTCTCCACACTGCGTCAAGCATATCGTAGCAGTTGTAAGTCTTAAAGGTGAAACCTCTGCCCGTCTTTGTTTCAGGGTTGTAGGCTTCAACGGTGTCTTTAAGACCGCCTGTTTCTCTTACGATAGGAATGCTGCCGTAAGTCATTGCAATCATTTGACTCAGTCCGCAAGGCTCAAACTTTGAGGGCATAAGGAAGATATCACTTGCGCCGTAAAGTTTTGATGCTATGTCACTGCTGAATTGGAGTATGCCTCTAAACTTGTTGGGATAGTCGCTTTCAACTCTCTTCACAAGGTTTTCATATTTCCAGTCTCCAGTGCCGAGGACAACCACTTGCACGTCTGCTCTCATAATTTCGTCAATGACTTGTGCCACAAGGTCAAGACCCTTTTGCTCGGTGAGGCGAGTGACCATTGCAATCATAGGTCTGTTTTCGTCATAGGACAGATTGAGCATTTGGCAGAGTGCTTTCTTGTTTTCCTTCTTCTTTTCTGCCACTGTTTCCTTGTCAAAATTGACAAAGAGTGCCTTGTCGGTCATAGGGTCATATAGTTTGGTGTCGATGCCGTTGACCACGCCGTGAAGTTTGAATCTTCTTTCAGACAAAATGCCTTCAAGACCATAACTATAGAAGGGGTCAAGGATTTCGGTTGCGTAGGTTTCGCTGACAGTTGTCACAACGTTGCTTGCCTCGATACCGCCTTTCATATAGTTGACGCAGTCGCTGTTGATGACCAAATTGTTTGCCCATTCAGGAAGACCCAAAACGTCGGGAATAATATCCGTGCCGTATCTGCCTTGGAACTCAATGTTGTGGATTGTAAACACTGTCTTGATGCCCTTGTATCTATCATCGTTGCGGTAGAACACGTCAAGGAAAACAGGTGTCAATGCGGTGTGCCAGTCGTTGGTGTGAAGGATGTCGGGATAGTAGTCAACCAGTTTCAATGCTTCAAGGACTGCCTTTGAGAAGAAGGCAAATCTTTCATAATCATCAAAGTGACCGTAAAGACCTTTGCGCTTGAAATAATACTCGTTGTCAACAAAATAGTAGGTTATACCATCAAAAACTGACTCGTAAACCCCACAATATTGTTTTCTCCAACCAAGTTCCACTTGTGTTGCACCCACAAAACGGAAACTGTCTTTGAAGGCAGGTTTGATTTCATCCTTGTAAAAAGGAAGGATGACTCTGCACTGGTGTCCCAAGTTTTTGAATGACTTGGGCAGTGCGCCTGCAACGTCTCCAAGACCGCCTGTTCTTATGAAGGGCATTGCTTCTGATGTGACGAATAAGATATTCATAATCACTCCTTTTTGGTCTATTGATTAGATTACTTTACCTTTGACCACAACCATAGGATAGGACTCGTGACCGCTGAGGTGACGTCCGTCCTTGATGATGACGTCCTTGTCTGTGATTGTATAGTCAAGGGTTGCGTTTTCCATGATGATGCCGTCTTCCATAACGATGGAGTTGCGGACCACTGCTCCCTTGCCCACCTTTACGCTTCTAAAGAGAATGCTGTTTTCAACAGTGCCTTCGATGACACAGCCGTCTGCGATGATGCTGTTTTTCACCGATGAATCAACGCCGTATCTTGCAGGGACGCTGTCCTTGACCTTTGTGAGGATTGTGGAGTGCTTGTAGAACAAACTCTCTCTCACTTTGGGATCAAGAAGTTCCATACTATGTTTGAAATAGGAAGGAATGCGGTCGATGACTGCCACGTAGTCCTTGACTTCGTAGTTCATGACGTACAGGCTGTCAAGGCTCTTTTGGAGAATATCTCTTTCAAAGTCGTCGTAGCCGTAAGCGTATGCTGTGTCCACCAAGGAGATGAGAAGGTCTTTCTTGATGAAGTAGATGTTGAGGGTGCAAAGTTGTGCGCCCTTGTCTGCATCAACTGCAAGACGCATATCCGTGATGCGGTTGTTTTTGTCTGCGCTGACAACAACCTTTCTCACGATGGGGTCTTCCACTTTGTAGGTGAGGACGGTGACGTCTGCTCCCTTTTCAATGTGGAACTTTTCAACTTCGTCAAAGTCAATGTTGAATGCAATGTTTGTGTTGGCGATGACCACGTATTCCTCACTGGCTTCAAGCATAAATCCACGGGTTGTGTAGAGTGCTTCAATCTTGCCCTTGTACACGTCGTGTGAGCTGTTGAAAACGTAAGGAGGATAGACGGAGATACCGCCGTTTTTTCTGTTCAAATCCCAATCTCTACCTTGACGGATATGGTCCATCAATGAGTTGTAGTTGTTTTTGGTGATGATGCCGATTTTGGTGATGTTTGCGCTGACAAGGTTTGACAGAGCAAAGTCGATAAGACGATATCTTCCACCAAAAGGCAGAGATGCGGTTGTGCGATGGATTGTCAGGTCATTGAGGTGATTTTCTGCATCCGCTGCAAAAAGGATTGCCATGGTGTTGTTTTTCATAATTTCTCCTCCTAACCTATCATTTCATTTGCGCCCACGGTTGCGCCTTCGGTGAGTTCGTACTTGGGTGCGATGACGCTTATCTTCCACTCACCGGGTCTGCACTGATCAAGGGTTTCGCCCACCATTGCGTTTTTGCCAATCTTTGCGCCCCAACCGATGATGGAGTATCTTACATCTGCCCCTTCTTCAATGACTGCGCCGGGCATGATGATTGAGCCTTCAACGTATGCGCCCTTGCCGATTGTCACTGAGTGTGAAATCACACTGTCTTTGACAGTGCCGTGGACAACAGTACCTTCACTGATGAGGGAGTGTTGCACCTTGCCTGTGGGTGACACGTAGTGAGGGGGCTCTGCCATATTTCTTGCATAAATCTTCCACTTGTCATCGTCAAGATTCAAACCGCTTTCACGATTGTTGAGGATGTCCATGTTGGCTTCCCAAAGGGAGGAGATTGTTCCCACGTCCTTCCAGTAGCCTTGGAATTTGTATGCAAACATCCTTTGCTTGTCGTTAAGCATATTGGGGATTATATTCTTGCCAAAGTCGTTTTCACTGGCGGGATTTGCTTCGTCTGCGATGAGATATCTGCGGAGCACTTCCCAAGTGAAGATATAGATGCCCATTGATGCCTTGTTGCTCTTGGGGTTTTTGGGCTTTTCTTCAAACTCTACGATTTGGTTTGTGTTGCCTTTCAAGTTCAAAATGCCAAAACGGCTTGCTTCTTCCATAGGCACTTCAAGGACTGCGATTGTGCAGTCTGCTCTATTTGCCTTGTGTTCACGAAGCATATCGGCGTAGTCCATTTTGTAGATGTGGTCACCGGACAGCAAAACAACGTATTCAGGGTCATAGTTGTCGATGAAGTCGATGTTTTGATAGATTGCGTTTGCCGTGCCCTTGTACCACTCACCTGACGATGCTCTCATAAAGGGAGGCAAAATGTAGATGCCGCCGTTGAGTCTGTCAAGGTCCCAAGGTTGACCGTTGCCTATGTATTGGTGCAACTCAAAAGGACGATATTGTGTCAAGACACCTATGGTGTCAATGCCACTGTTGACGCAGTTGGACAAAGGAAAGTCTATGATGCGATATTTTGCACCAAAAGGCACTGCAGGCTTTGCCACCTCGTTGGTCAACACACCAAGACGTGTGCCTTGACCACCTGCAAGAAGCATCGCAAGACACTCCTTCTTTTTGCTGTTAATGCTCATTATTTTCCCTCCTTATCCTCGGGTATCAAAATCATAACCGCGTTTTTAGGTATATTTACCTTGATTGAATAGGGGTGTCCGTGAGCGGGTCTGCCCACTGCTCTAAATGTGGGACGACGCTCCTCTTCACCGCCGTATTTTTTGAGAGCAGAATAAAGTTCCGCCCTATACGCCTTCTTTTCGGGGACGCCCATGACGTACTTGTTGCGTTCAACGGGTGAGAAGTTGACCACCACTATGACGTACTTGCCGTCTGCGGACGAGCGAATATATGAGGCGATATTGTTTTCTTTGTCGTCAACCACAATCCACTTGAATCCGTCATAGGTTGAGTCAAGTTGCCAAAGCTCCTTGTGTTCAAGATAGAAGTGGTTCATATCCTTGACAAACTTCCTAAATGAGTTGTGTCTAGGATAGTCCAGCAAGAACCAATCAAGTTCTTGATTGTAGTTCCACTCAATGAACTGAGCAAACTCGTTGCCCATAAAGGACAACTTCTTGCCGGGGTGTGTCATCATATAGCCGTAAAATGCTTTGAGACCTTCAAACTTTTGATCATATTCACCGGGGGCTTTGTTGATCATACTATATTTGCCGTGGACCACTTCGTCGTGGGAAATGGGCAGGATATAGTTTTCACTGTAAGCATAGGTCAAACCGAAGGTGATGCAGTTGTGGTTGTCCTTTCTGAAGAAAGGATCAAGTTGGAGATAGCGGAGGCTATCGTTCATCCAACCCATATTCCACTTGAAGTTGAATCCAAGGCCACCAGTATAAGGGGGCTTTGTCACCATAGGATATGCAGTTGATTCCTCTGCGATGGTGATTGCGCCGTGGTGTTTTGAAAGGATTGCAGTGTTCAAGTTTTGCAAAAATTCCTTGGCTTCAAGGTTGTAGTTTCCGCCATACTTGTTGGGCACCCAGTCGCCGTCCTTTCTACCATAGTCAAGATAGAGCATGCTGGCAACGGCGTCACAACGGATTCCGTCAATGTGGTATACGTCAAACCAGAACATTGCCGCTGAAATCAAAAAACTCTTGACTTCGTTTTTGCCAAAGTCATAGACCAAAGTGCCCCACTCCTTATGCTCGCCCTTTCTGGGGTCTGCATATTCGTAGAGGGGTGTGCCGTCAAATCTTGCAAGACCGTGCTCGTCTTTGGGGAAATGAGCAAGCACCCAGTCAAGAATCACGCCGATTCCTGCTCGGTGACAGCGGTCAATAAATTCCATAAGGTCGTCGGGAGTGCCAAATCTTGACGTAGGCGCAAACATGCCTGTGCATTGATAACCCCAGCTTCCGTCAAAGGGGTGCTCTGTCAAGGGCATAAATTCAATGTGGGTGTAACCCATCTTTTTCACGTAAGGGATAAGTTCATCCGCAAGGGCTTTGTAGGAATAATAGTTTCCGTCAGGATAACGCTTCCAACTGCCTGCGTGGACTTCGTAAATGTTCATTGGTGAGCCGTAAGGATTGTAATTAGCACGGTTTTTCATCCACTTGTTGTCTTTCCAGTGATATTTGCCGACGTCATACAACTTTGATGCAGTTGCAGGTGGTGTTTCGCAGTGCACGGCGTAAGGGTCGCACTTGAAAACAGTGTTGCCGTTTTGGTCGGTGACGGCAAACTTGTAGTTTGCATACTGCTCAAGGTCGGGGATAAAGGTGCGCCATACACCGTCGTATTCCTTCACCATATGGGTGGCGTCAGGTTGCCACTCATTGAAATCACCAACCACGGACACGCTCTTTGCGTTTGGTGCCCAAACGGCAAAACTCCAACCCTCAACGCCGTCTTGAGTGTCGGGATAAGGGCAGAACATTTTGTATGCTTCATAGTTGGTTCCTTCGTGGAAAAGGTAGGTTGCAAAACCGTCTTTTGTTCTTGACATGGTTGCCTCCTTAGGCTTTATATATGCATTATAACAAAAATAAATATATATAACAATAGCAAAATTCAAGTTTTTTTGCATTTTTTGTAGAATTTTTCTGTCAAAATTTGAAAATTTGTTAAAAACGAAAGGCAAAAATCCGCAATTTGCAAACTTTTGCGGTTTTTGTAAGGTTTTTGGCTTTTTCTTTACAAAAATGGGATTTAAAAAGTTTTTGTCAAAAATTTATTGAAACCGTCAATTCTGTCAAAAACTGATTTTGCACCGGCCTCATCGTCAAAAATTGCCACAACGGCACTGCCACTGCCACTCATAACTACGTCTTTTGCCCCAAGATTTTCAAGGATTTCACGAGCCTCTTTCACGGCAGGGTTGATTTCTCTTGCCGCCTTTTCAAGGTCGTTTCTGCGAGGGCCAAAACACTCTGCGCCTATCTCGTCATAGAGTTTGTATGCCTTTCCGCTGTCAACTCCACCCTTTACAAGTATGACAAAATGCTTGAAAATGGGTTCAAGTGCCTCAACCACGTCACCAACGCCCGTCACACGATTGTGTCCGCCCTTATATACAACAGGAATATCACTGCCGATTGTCAGCAAAAAGCGGTTATCTAAACGGATATTTTTCAAATCTTCAAGGGCTTTCAAAACCCCAACAACTGCCGTTGACGAGCCACCTATTCCTGCACCCAAAGGCAGGTTTTTCTCAATCAAAATATGGCAATCTGTGTCGCCGTATTCTGCCACAAATTTGCTCACCGCATTTTCAACCACAGGACGGAATCTTTCTTTGTCAAAGTCAGCAAGTGACGAGGTATAGTCAATTGCAATGCCACCACTTTCGGTTTTGTTGTAAGTGACTGTATCACATAAATCAACGGCAACCGTTTCCATATCAAGGGTGTGCAAAGCCCCATTCACTCCAGTTATTGCAAGAGAAAGGTTGATTTTTGCAGGGATATTCAACTTGCCGTGATTTTTTTCCATAGGTCAAATATATCATATTGTAGAGGATTTTTCAAACCTTTTTATTTTTCCATTTCTTTTGTTTTGTCATAACCTGTTTTTCCTCGTCATACAATTTACAAAACGGAGGCGATTATGTTCAAATTTGACCAAAAAAATGCAATTTCAACCACCTTCCTTTCCCCCATAGAAAGAGTGGTGGAGTTTATCCCACGGGGAGTGGACGGAGTGATGAGAGTGCTGTCGTTGTCTGTGGACGGCAAGGCCCTTTCTCACGCCGTAAACGATGGCTTTGTTGACGTAAATGGACGAGCGGAATTCAAGCTCATATATCTTGACCTAGACGGCGCAGTTTGCTCGGCAAACTACAACGCGGATTTCTCTGTCCGTCTTGACGGTGACGTGACAAAAGAAGACAAAGTAAACGTTTGTCTAAAAGTGTTTGAGTGGAGCGTGTCATCAAGCGACACCCTCACCCTTTCTGCAGTTGTAAAAGTGGACGGAAACGTGACAAAAACAATGCCTCTCAACATACTCACTGGCGCAGAGGACAGTTTTGTCACAACGGATATCCTTACAATTCCAACCCACGTTGCAACCACTTCTTACTCCTTCCCTGTTGACGAAGAAACCACCGTCCACGAAGTGCAAAAAGTTTTGTCACTTGACACAAAATGCAGTTTGACAAGTGCAAAAGTGACGGATAAAGTCCTTGATTTGTCAGTTGACACGGTGGCAATCGTCACCTACGTAGAGGACGGAATCATCCGCACCGCAACCTTCAACGTGGCTTCGGCTGAAAGTGTGTCCATAGATGATTTGTGTGAAGGCGACAGAGTGAAAGTCACCCCTTACGTCAAGTCAGGGCGGATTGTACTCCACGGTGTGACTGGTGAAAACATACTGCGGTTTGAAGGGGAAATCGGTGTCAATGTTGACGTGACAAGACTTGAAGAAATTGAGGCAGTAAAAGACCTTTTCTCACTGACTCATCACACAACAACAACCACTGAAAGCAACACTTTGACTTACTTTGTGGACAGTGGCTACTACACCGAAAAAATACAGGGTGAAACCACCCTTCCTAGGGGTGATGATACCGCTCTCGTTGGCGTGCCTGCCACCACGGTTTTCATTGCAAAAACCTTGTGTGACGACGGCCTCACGGTTGAGGGAGTTGCCACCACTGAAATCATCTATTCATCTGGTGACGACCTGTATTCAGCAAGGGCGGAAATCCCCTACTCAGTCCGCCTTGACGGCAACTTCAGTGACACAGTGAAAGCCCGTGCAACCGTCATTGATTCATCGGTCAAAATCAAAGGTGACAAGGCGGAAATCACCCTCACAATCGCTTTCAACACAAAGTGCTACGCGTCTAGCCAAATCAACTATATCAGCGCAGTTGAGCTGGGTGAAGAAAGAGAGATCAACCGCTCAGGTCTCAGCATCTACGTGGCAAATGAAAGTGACACCCCTTGGGACGTTTGTAAAGCCCTCACCGCCACCCCTGAGCAAATTTTGGCACAAAATCCAAATATCACCTACCCTCTAAAATATGGTGACAAAATAATCTATTTTAGACGCATTACAAAGTGATATTCTTTCACAAGTGCATATAACTCACAAAGTGAATATAACTTTGCAAAGCAAAATATAACAAATAAAAAAGGCACTCGTTTGAGCGCCTTTTTATTTAGCAATAAGATTTACTTTGCAAGTTTCTTCTCTGCTCTCTTTTTCACTGCAAATCTTGTGATGACCTTTGAAAGTTCAACGAAAGGTATCACTGACACACCAAGAGCCATTGCGATGAAGAATTCGTCTGCGTGGATAGGTGCAAACTCAAATGCTGTGTTGAGGCCGGGAGTGTAGATGACAAGGATTGTTGTGAGCAATGAGAATGCAAATGCGCCAAGCATAAACAGATTTTGCTTTTTGAGCATACTCTTGCTGAAGATTGAGTGGTTGATGCTTCTTGCATTGAATGCGTGGAACATTTCTGTCATTGACAAGGTCAAGAATGCCATTGTCATTCCGTCTGCGGACACACCTTCAATTGACCAAGTGCCTGTTTCAAAGAAGTGACCAACAAAGTATGAGAGCAACGTGAGAAGACCGATGAACACGCCTTGAATGATGATGTTGACGCCAACACCGCCTGCAAAGATGCCTTCCTTTTCACTTCTGGGAGCACGGCGCATAAGGTCTGCTTCTGCCTCTTCTGTGCCAAGAGCAAGTGCGGGGAACGTGTCGGTGATAAGGTTGATCCAAAGGAGGTGCATAGGCTTCAAGAGGGTGAAACCACACATTGTTGCGATGAACACTGCCACCACTTCTGCAAGGTTTGATGCAAGAAGGAATTGGATTGCCTTTCTTATGTTGTCATAGATGCGTCTGCCTTCGCCTACTGCTGAGACGAGTGTTGCAAAGTTGTCGTCTTGGAGCACCATATCTGCTGCGCCCTTTGTGACGTCTGTGCCTGTGATGCCCATGCCGATGCCGATGTCTGCGGACTTGATTGAGGGTGCGTCATTGACGCCGTCACCTGTCATTGCGGTGATCATACCACGTTTCTTCCAAGTGTTGACAATGCGGACTTTGTGTTCGGGTTGCACTCTGGCGTACACTGAGAACTCAACGATTCTTTCATAAAATTCCTCGTCACTCATTTCTGCCATTTCTGCGCCGGTGATTGCTTGAGATGCATCAGTGATGATGCCAAGTTGCTTTGCAATTGCGATTGCGGTGTCGATATGGTCACCAGTGATCATAACTGCACGGATGCCTGCGCCCTTGCACTCTGCGATTGCGTCCTTGACTTCGGGACGGATAGGATCGATCATGCCAGTGAGGCCGATGAAGACAAGGTTGTTTTCAATATTTTCGGGGCTGACGTCTTCGGGCACGCTGTCAAGGTCCTTGTAGGCAACTGCGAGCACACGGAGTGCTTCGTTTGCCATAGCTTTGTTTGCGCCGAGGATATCTGCCTTGATTTCCTCAGTGAGAGCCACCACTTCACCATTGATACGTGCGTGGGTGCAACACTTCAAGATTTCGTCAGGTGCGCCCTTTGTGAATTGGATAAATGCGCCGTCACCATTGTCGTGTATGGTGGACATCATCTTGCGCATGCTGTCAAAGGGTGCTTCTGCCACACGAGGAAATTTGGCTTCAAGGTCTGTTTTGTTCAGTTCTTGCTTGTAGGCAAAGTTGACAAGAGCACACTCTGTGGGCTCACCAACTGCTTCAAGTTTTTCGGGGTCAAGGACTGCGTCACTTGCTTGTGCCATTGCTCTTGCGATGAGGGCAACATCGTCACCGTAGGTGTCAACAACAGTCATCTTGTTTTGGGTGAGAGTGCCTGTCTTGTCTGAGCAAATGATTTGTGTACAGCCAAGAGTTTCAACGGCGGTAAGTCGTTTGACAACGGCTTGCTTCTTTGCCATCTTTGTCATGCCCATTGAAAGGACGATTGTGACAACTGTTGCAAGACCTTCGGGGATTGCAGCAACTGCAAGAGACACTGCGATGATGAAGCTGTCAAGGACGATTTCGAGGGTGTCGCCTCCCACAAGGTTGTTGCGTTCCATAATAAGCTTGAATGCAAAGATGAACACGCAAATGCCAAGGACTGCAAAGCTCAAAATCTTTGAAAGCTTGTCAAGTTTCTTTTGGAGAGGTGTTGTTTCTTCCTTGGTTTGAGCAAGGACGTCTGCGATTTTGCCCATTTCGGTTTGCATACCAGTTGCAACGACAACAGCCTTTGCTCTGCCGTAAACAATGGTGCTACCCATATAGACCATATTCTTTCTGTCACCAAGAGGTACGTCCTTTCCGTCCTCTGCGGTGAGAGCGTCCACAAATTTTTCAGAGGGGACGGATTCACCGGTCAGGGCTGCTTCTTCTGCTTTCAATGAAGCGGATTCAAGAAGACGGCAGTCTGCGGGCACTGAGTCACCTGCTTCAAGGACGACCACGTCACCGATGACAAGGTCCTCGTTTCTTATTTGTCTGAGCACGCCGTCACGGATAACCTTACAAGTTGAAGCGGTCATCTCTTTCAGTGCTTCAATGGCTTTCTCTGCGCGTCCTTCTTGGACGACACCGAGGATAGCATTCAAAAGCACGACGCCTATGATGATGAAGAACTCTGCAAGTTCAGTCGTGTCAAAGTGTCCTTCACCTGTCATCACGGGGATAAGAGTGGTGATAAGACTGATGACAGCGGCGATGATCAAAACGATGATCATAGGGTTGGCAAGTTGCAAGAAGAATCTCTTGATGAGAGAAACCTTTTTGCCCTCAGCCAACTTGTTTTTGCCGTTCTGTTCAAGACGGGCTTCTGCTTCGGCTTGTGACAAGCCGTTTTCGCAGGACTTTACTTCTTCAAGGACGGCGTTGCCGTCAAAAAGATAGTGTTTCATTTTACCTCCATATATTAAAAAAACCCATAGGACAAGTGGGCAATTTGCCTCTCATCTTATGAGTCTCATTATTTAGACCGTTCCAGACTGACGTCGGGTGTTGAAATCGGTCACGCCATAAAGACGCAAATTACTCCCTCATCATATACCGCACGTACGCGCGCTATATCAACCATATACTAGTTTACGAAAATATTAACCTTTTGTCAATATTTTTATTATTTGACTATTTCGTTGAAAAAATATTGATTTATTTCTTTTTTCTTATAAGTCCACTGACACCGAAAACGAGGGCCGCCACACCGAGTACAATGCCGATGATTCCAAAGCGGAGATGACCAAGTCCTGTCATCACTGCGCCGAAAATTGTGATGAGAAGACCTGCAATCCCAACCCCGAGAGCAAGCACGTTGACGGTGGGATTTTCATTTGCAGTTTCAGTTTTTCTTGTGTCAACGTAGGTGAAAGTCTTGTAGCCGTTGAGGATGGGACAGAAACCACTCCAATCGTTTTCTTCAAGGGTTATGTTTTCAGCGTTTGCCCAAAACAGCAGTTTATCGGCAAATTCCGTATCCTTTAAGTCGTTGTTCGGCACAAATTCAAACATAGACACTTCTGTGTCGCTGACCTTGTAAACCACCGTATGCACCACCTCTGCCACAAAGTTTTTTGTGGACACGTAGCGGTTGACAAAGAGGATTTTGTCATTTGTGATATTGAGGTCACCAGCAACAATCCCCTCGTTTGAAAGGGTGATTTCTGTCTTTTGTCCGTATGCCTTTACTCCAAGAGTTTTTGTGTATTCTGTCATCTTATTTTTCCTTCTTTCACTTCAAAGAGTTTTGCACCCTCTCCGTCAAACTCGGTGCAGGTGAGGATTGTTTGCACTCCGCTTGTTGCTTTCAAGAGTACGTCACGTCTTGTTTTGTCAAGTTCACTGAGCACGTCGTCAAGGAGAAGGACGGGGGTTTCGCCTGTCTCTTGCTTGTACATTTCCACCTCGCCCAGTTTCATTGCAAGGGCAATTGTCCGTTGTTGTCCTTGTGAAGCAAACTTTCTTGCGTCAATGTTGTCAATCTCAATTTTGATGTCATCACGGTGAGGTCCAACAGTGCTGTATCCAAGCTCCTTGTCCTTTTCTCTTGCGCTGAGCAACGCCTCTTCAAGGTTTCTGCGGATGTCACCTTCCGTCTTCACTGCGGTCTCGTAGGACAACTTCAACTGCTCCTTGCCCGAACTTATTTTGCCATGGGCTACGCTTGCAAACTTATCTAGCTCCGCCACGTATTCCATACGCTTTTTGATGATGGTTGCGCCGTGCTCTGCAAGGCCAATATCCCACACGTCAAGCATATCGTCAAGGTTATCTGCATACCTAGAATCCTTCAAAAGATTGTTCTTTTGTTTCAAGGTCTTGTTGTAGTTTTGCAAGGCTTTGAAATAACTCTTTTGTTGTTGCGAAAGCCCAACGTCCAAAAATCCTCGTCTTTCCGCAGGAGAGTCCTTCACCAGTTTCAACTCGTCAGGGGAGAAGAACACAACCCCCAAAACTCCCAAAAGTTCCCCTGCTCTTTGCACGGGTATGCCGTCAATTGCCACCTTCTTTTTGCCCACCTCGTCAATGAGTATGCTGATGGTGTGCTTGCGGAATTTCTTTTCAACGGTGAGAGACACCTTTGCCCTGTTTGCACCCATGCGGATAAGCTCCTTATCCTTTGTTGTGCGAGGACTGCGAAGCAATGAGCAAAGATAGACGGATTCAATCATATTTGTCTTTCCGCTTGCGTTTTTTCCATGCAAAACGTTGAGCCCACCGTCAAAAGTGACCTGTTGGTTCTCGTAGTTGCGGAAATTTGAAAGTGAAAGACTCAAGATTTTCATAGCCCTATTATATATGAAAAAGCAGTGTTTTTCAACAAGTTATGCCATATTATTTTATATATAAAAAGCGTAGACTGTGCTACGCTTTTTGTTATCTATTAAGTATCATATTTTTGATGTCTGCCACAACAATCTTCATGCGCTTGTCTGTCTTGATCATTTCGCTGATTTTGTCTCTTGCGTGGATGATGGTTGTGTGATCTCTCCCACCAAACATTTGACCTATTGTCACAAGGGGGAGGCCAAGCATTTCGGTGATGAGATAGATGGCTATCATACGGGGCTCAACGATATTCTTTGTCTTCTTCTTTGAGAAGATGTCACTCTTTGCAATGTTGAAATATTTACATACGGTGTCAATGATGTCGCTGGCGTCAAGGGTGTCCTTCTTTTCTTCAATGAAGTCTTGGAGGGCTTCTCTTGCCATCTCTGTTGTGTCTATGACGTGGTTTGTCAGTGAGCTGAAAAAGATGATTTTGTTCAACAATCCTTCCATCTCACGGATGTTTGAGGTGCAGTTTTCTGCAATGAAGGTTGCCACTTCGTCACTGAGGCGGAATTTCTCTTGGGCTGCCTTTGTCCTGAGGATTGCAATCCTTGTTTCGGTGTCAGGCACGTTGATGTCCACTGTAAGTCCCCAAGCAAAGCGGGTGCGCAGACGCTCTTCAAGGGTGACAAGTTCCTTAGGTGAGCGGTCTGAGGTCAAGATGATTTGCTTGTTGGCTTGATAGAGGTCGTTGAAGATATGGAAAAGGGCTTCTTGTGTTTGCTCTCTCTTTGCAAGGAATTGAACGTCATCCACCATAAGCACGTCACATGAACGATATTTTTCACGGAATTGGTTGCTTTCAGTGTTGCTTCTCTTCATGCTCATTTGCACAAATTCACTGACCATTTGTTCGCTGTTGACGTAGACAACTTTTGTCTTTGGAGATTCCTTTCTGAGATAGTTGCCTATTGCGTGAAGAAGGTGGGTTTTGCCAAGACCGACACCGCTGTATATAAAGAGGGGGTTATATTTGCCACCTGCGTTTTCTGCCACGGTTTTTGCTGCCATGAGAGCGTAGGTGTTGGACTTGCCCATGACAAAGTTTTCAAAGGTGTATCTGTCCACAAAAGGATTTTTTGTCTTCACTTCTGCGGTTTTCTTTTTGTTGTCTACGATGATTCCGCCACCGGGCAAGAAATCCGTTTGCTTTTGGAGATACTCTTGCTTTTTGTCTGGGGTGATGACTTCAACCTTAGATACAGACTTGTTGAGTGAGTTGACCACACCAGTGATTGTGTCAAGATATCTTTCGTCAATGGTGCGTTTTGAAGATGCAGTAAGAGTGACAAGCACAAAAGTGTCGTCTATAAAGCAAAGAGGCTCCAACTTGTCAATCCAAACGTCGTAGCTTATTGTTTGCATTATTTTTGATAATTCGTTCTTGGCGTCCAGCCAAAATTCTTCTTTTCCAATCATAGTAGGGATTATAACTTATCCACATTTTATTTTCAATTAAAATAAAAAATTAAAGTTGAAAAATCAATATGTAGGGATGAAAAATTTTTCTCCCCCAATTTTCCACAAAATTCTACTTGTTTTTTAGAGAAAATATCAAAGGATAGGCGCGTACTGCCCTGCGTTAAGAATTGTGTTGACAAGAAAATATATGCCCGCAGGCACAAATCCTATGAGGCATATTATATTGACAACGTTAAGTGACAAATTGTAGTGCTTTTTCATCAAAAGTCGCAGGACTGAAATGATGATGAATCCAACCGCTCCGCCAAAAAAGTTGCAGACAAAGTCTGTGCCGTCACAACCGCCAAGACCTGTGAAAAGTTGGACTATTTCAAAAATCAAAGATGACACCGCAATGACACTGAGAGATATAACCGCACTCCATCTATATCTCACCTTTTCGTCGAGTAAAATAAAGAGATATATACCCATAGGTATATAAATCACCACGTTGAGAAAGTGGTCAAGGTTGAAAGCGTACGTGCCGTTTTCAACGGATTTCACCAAGGAGTAGAAAGGAATCCAGTTGTTTCCAACACGGCTTGACAAAGGCAATTTCAGCATATATTCACGGAGTTCATATATCCAAGGTGAGTTGTATTTCAACCCAATCACCCAAACAAGACACCAAATATACACCACAAAAACCGCCGCCGTAAGACGGAGGTCAACTTTGTCCTTCAGTTTTTCAAGTTTCAGTTTGTTCACTTTTATCCTTTCTAAAAATGTAGTATGTTTTTTTTGTTAAATGTGATATTTGGATGGATGACAAGCACTCACTTGTTCGAAGACGGAACGCGAGGAGCAGCGGCGACGAGGAAGGGAGCGCCGTAAGGAACGGAAGAGCGTATTGCTACGGCAAAGCCGTCGATCGCGTCGCACCAGAATTTGTACGCAGTCGCTGGTGCGCTCTGTTTTTTTTTTTGCACCAAAGCGACAAGTGGCATAATAAGGCGACGCCGCTTAATGTGCGAGAGCCGAGTGTTGCCCTGCCCGTAGGGCTCTGCCGAATGGCAGAAGGGGGAAACACGTGAGGAAGGGGGACATATTCTTAAGTGTATATGCACTATCCAAACAAAAAGCACTCAATTATAGAGTGCTTTTTATACTATTCGCGATTTAGCGCATTTTTAACCAATAACCCTTAACGGCAAGATGAGATACAACCAGCTGTCTTGTTCACCTTTGATGATGCCGGGGGCTGTTGATGAGGTGAAGTTCAGTGTGACGAAAGGATCTTGGATTGCCTTCATACATTCACTGATATACTTGCTGTTGAAACCGATGGTCAAATCCTTACCCTTGAGGCCGATGGTCACCTTTTCGTTGATTTCACCTTCTTCACTGTGTGCGTTGAGAGAGATTGAATCTTCCTTGATTTCCATCTTGACGTATGCTTTCTTTTCTGAGCGGTTGATGAGGGACACTCTTTCAATGCTGTTTTCAAATTGCTTTTTGTCGATGGTCACTTCGGTGGTGAAAACGTTGGGGATGATCTTTTCGTAGTTGATGTAGTCTTCTGCGATAAGTCTTGACACCATCTTTGTGTGGAAGAGGTCGATCATGATATAACTTCTGTCAACGTAGACGGTGAGGGTTTCGTTTTCATCGTCAAGGAGTGAGCTCAGTTCATTCATGCTCTTTGCAGGCACAACGATTTTGTCAATGATGCCGTTGTTTTGGATGGGCATCTTTGAAAGTGCAAGACGATAGCCGTCTGATGCAACGCCTTCAAGTTCAGTTTCCTTGATGTTGAGGCAGATGCCACGGAGTGAAGGTCTTGCTTCATCCATTGCCACGTTGAATTTGACTTTGCCGATGAGTTCCTTAAAGTCTTTCTTCAAGATGATGAAGGAGTGGTCCTTTTCAACTTCTTTGAAGACGGGATATTCATCTGCGCTGTAGCAGTTGATGAAAACTTCACTGTCAAGATATTTGACTGAAAGTTTGTTTTGTGCAGTGCCGTCAAGTTCAATTTGTTCATCGCCGATGCGCTTTGCATATTCTGCAAAGAGTTTGCCGGGGACAACCACTTCGCCTTCGATGAGGACTTCTGCATTGATTTTCTTTTCAATGGCAAGTTCAAGGTCGGTGGCAAAGAGTGTGATCACGTCACCAGATGCGGAGATTTTGACGCATTCAAGAATGGGATTGCTTCTTTTGAGAGGCAGTGCTTTTACAACTTTTTGAAGGGCATCGCCCAGTTCGTTTCCGTTGAGAATAACTTTCATTTTTTCGCCTGTTTATTTAAATATTTTATTTTTAATAATTATATCATATATAAGCACTGTTGACAAGTGGAAAAGTCTTTTTCCGCCCAACAAAAAGGATTTTTGTGTTGTCTAACTTTACAAAAAACCTTGCTTTTTCGGGGTGTAGAGGTGGTGTGGTATGTTGACAACTTTTTCCTCTTTTCCCAAAATTTATCCACAGTGACAAAAACTTGTCCACGCTTGATTGTATATCAAGGTTTGAAGAAAACAAAAAACCTCACTTTTCGAGGTCTTTTTTAGTTATTGATTGTGACTGAAATAACGTCACTTTTTTCAAGGTATTCACTGACTTGGCAGACAGTGTCCCCCTTCACGCCGTACATAAGTTGTGAGAAAGCCTCGTTTCTTTGTGAGGAGAAGTATTTTTGAAAATCCTTTTCATAAATTCTGCCCCCTCTGTCAATTATTTTCACCCCTGCGCTGTAATGTTTTTCATCGGTTTTGGTGAAGGTGAGGTCAACCTTTTTCAGTTGGTCGTATTTGAAATAGTGGATCTTCAGCCCTGCCACAAAAATCATACCATTTTGAAGAGGATATAGTCCAATAAACGGTCTTGTGACAGTGAGGATAAGCACTACTCCAGCAAAAACACTCCAACATATCACAAATTCAATAGGGAGAGTGTTGAAATTTTTGACAATGAAATAATAACTTGCCCCAAAAAGAGCAAGAAGAATAAGCCAAGTCACGCTCATGCCAACTCTATTCACCAGTGATATGCCAAGATTTCTGTTTTTCATATTATCTTTCATCATTTTATCATAGATAACATTCTTTTGCAACTGCCACATTTTCCTTTGAAAAGACGTGAAACAATTTTGTGAAACTTATTGCTATCAAGATTTTTTTGTGTTATTTTATTTATATAGTCAACAAAAGGAGTTTATTATGGCTGAAAAAGGTGGAAACAACAAATACAGCGCACTTTACAACGACCACGAAGACAACGTAAAAGTTGAAATCGCAGGAGTCAACGCAATCGACGTTGATATCACTCTTATCGACAGAAACCCTGCCCAACCCAGAAAGACTTTTAACGAGGATTCACTCCGTGAAATGTCATCATCTGTTGCAACCTATGGTGTTCTTCAACCTTTGCTCGTCACAGAGTCCAACGGCAGATATCTCATCATCGCAGGTGAACGTCGTTTTAGAGCAGCATATATGGCAGGTCTGAAAAAAGTGCCCGTCATCGTGAGAGAGTTGACCAACCAACAAATCCAAGAAATCTCTCTTATTGAAAACCTGCATCGTGAAGACCTCAACGCAATCGAAGCCGCAGAAGGTATGAGAGAATTGATGGAAAATCACGGACTCACCCAAGAAGCAGTGGCAAGTCGCATTGGCAAATCCCGTCCCTATGTCACCAACACACTCCGCCTTTTGCAACTCCCCAAGGAAGTGACCGACCTTGTGAAGGAAGGACGTCTCTCCCCCGGCCACGCAAGAGCACTGATATCAATTGACGACAAGGATTATCTTATCCTTCTTGCAAAGCAAGCCTGCGACAATCGTCTCACCGTCCGTGAACTTGAAACAAAGGTCCGCCTCTACTTCTCAAGAAAGAATATCCCCGTCGGTCCTAGAAAGACAGCACTACCTGTGGAACTTAAAGCACTTGTTGGCGATATGAAACGTGTGTTTGCAACAAAAGTTCGCATTGCCGGCAACGAGTCAAAGGGACGTATCTACATTGACTATTTCAACAAGGACGATTTGGACAGAATCCACGACCTTATTGAACGCCTAAAATACGACGAAAAGCTCTAAAATAATCAATCCACCCAAAACAAAAATCCCACAAAAGCGTGGGATTTTTTTGTTGTAATTTTGTGTCAAATTAAGTTATTTTTTGAAGTTGGTATTTTCTTACAGAGGTCTTTTTTTGATTTGACCGTATTGACGAGGATATTGATTTGGAGTGGGTGCTGTCTTTTCAAAAACTAGGATTGAACGCCTATCTCCTGTGGGCAAATTGAACGAAAACGATGTTTTATGTGTCATATTCAACTTTTCAAGTGCCGTTTTTGACACTTCAAGCTCGCTTTCATCTGTTTTGTATGCAAGCATAACACCACCAACTTTGATGAGAGGTGAACATATTTCAAGAAGAATAGGAAGGGCGGACACCGCTCTTGCTGTCACCACATCGTACTTGCCAAACAAACTCTTGCACTCCTCTGCTCTACCCACAACGGTTGTCAGGTTTTTCACTCCAAGGAAGCGTGCAGTGTTGCCCACAAAGTTCATTTTCTTTGCGGTTGAATCAAGGGCAGTCACCGAGCAGTCAGTGCGTACAGCTGCAATAGGAAAGGAGGGGAATCCACCGCCACTGCCCACGTCAATGACCTTTGCATTTTCAGGGATAAATCCAACCCCTGCAATAGAGTCAATGAGGTGCTTTACAACAAATTCGTCCTTTGCTGTTATTGAAGTAAGGTTGAACTCCTTGTTGGCCTCTATGACAGCATCGTAGTATGCTTCAAGAGCGTCAATGCTGTCTTCGTTGAGAGTGACGCCAAGATGACCGAAAAGGTCGTTTACGCTTTCTGTGAGCAAAATTCTGTTTATTGACATTGATTATTCTCCATCAATTTTCTTTTTCTACGTCTTTTGTTTATAGGGTTTTTGTCCTCAATCATAAGTGAGAAAATCACCGCCAAAACAAGGAAAACTATGCAGTAGGGGAAGAGGACTTTGAATCCTGCCCCGTCAAAGCCTCCAAACCAATGACCGGTATGGTCAATGAGCACACCAGAGAGAATAGGTGTCACCACCATTGCAAGTGTCATAGACACCGAGAAGACACCTGTTTCCTTGCCCAGTTTGCTGTCGTGCGCGCTTTCAAGATAGAAAGGATAGATGTTGACCATAGCAAAGCCAAAGCTGACACCGAGGCCCATAAACACCACATAGAGGGCTGGGTGAGGTGTTGAGAAGAGTATGGTCAGCGCAAAGCAAACGAGCATAAGCACAAAGCCTGACAGGATTGTATATTTTCTGCCAATCTTTCCTGCAAGCCAACTTGACAAGGGGAAACTGAGCATAGCCGCCGCTTGGGCTATAATGAGAGGTATCATGGCTTGATTTTGCTTGAAATTCAAAATCACCTTTGCGTACGTAATAAAGTTTGAGGTGATTGCGTTGTATGCCATATAGAAGCAGAACACAATGCCCAGTATGCAAAGTTTGTTGAAAGTTGCGTTTTGGCGCAGACTTTTTATGCGCTTAGGGAGGCCGTATTGTTTTGTTGCGTCGATATTTGGCAAATGAAGGAGAGTGTCCCCTGTGTCCACGTTATATGAGGGGGTGAAACTTGCCTTTTCATCAAGGTTTACGCTGTCGCAATTTGCAGAAAAATCAATCTTTTCAGCGATATCCCCGTCAGGGATAAGGGATTGTCTTTCCTCTTCAAATTCAAGAGCCACTTCTCTATTGAACTTGTTTTCCTTGACTGCCAAACAGAACCAAACGAGAAGCACAAGGGTTGTGCCCACCATAAGCCCTCCGTATGCCCAGAAGCCGTCTTTTACGTCCTTGGGCATAACCATAAAGTAGCCAAGAGCCATAACTGTTGTGATGACGGATACGATATTTGAAATTGCGTTTGCCTTACTGCGGAATTTGTCAGGGTTGATGTCGGGCACCAATGCAAGAGCCGGTGAGCGGTAGGCTGCAAGGCTTGCAAGGGTGAGCATAAGACATATAATGAAAGGCACAAAATAGCCTTCACCAAGTGAAGCAAATATACACACGCCTGAAAAGGCTATCATTTCAACAATAGTGCCGATTACAACAAAAGGTTTTCTTCTGCCAAAGCGTTTGCCCTTTGACATATCGCTGAGTTTTCCAAAGATAGGAAGCAGAATAAGACCAAAAATATTGTCACTGGCGATGATCACGCCGTGCCAAAATGAGGATAGATGATAGACGTCGTAGTCCACCACTTGCATAAAGGAGTCGTATGAACCCCAAAATAACGCTATCCAGCCAAAAGCGAGAGAGCAAAGTATTGTGCGTTTATAATTGAATTTCATAGCCATATTATATTAACACACCCGTGAGCGGATATGCAACAGTTTGTTGCATAAGCCCTTTTCTTAAAGCCGACGTCTTTGGTGAAAAGTGTCGATTTCAGTTGAAAAACAGCATATATACCCTCAAAAACCACACTCCCCCACTTGCTTTATGGTGTCATATCGTGTAAAATTGAAGTGGAGGCAACTATGAGAATTGGCATCATAACCGCTATGGCGGACGAAACTATGCCCCTGTATGAAAAACTGGGCAAAGCAAAAGGTGAAGGAAAGGTTGCAGGCGCAACCGTCCATCAATTTGAAATCGACGGCAATGAGATTTATCTTGCAAAGTCAGGTGTTGGCGAAATCCGTGCCGCACTGACCGCTCAAATGCTTGTGGATATTTTTGAGGTTGAAGCCATACTCAACTTTGGTTTTGTAGGCTCACTGGACAACCGCTTTGACATAGGTGATTTGACCCTTGTAGGTGCAACCGTCCACTATCAATTTGACACCTCAGAAATCGACGACGTGCCTGCCGGCCAATACGACGGCAAAGACAGTGTCTATTTCCACCTTGACCGCAACCTCATCGCCAAAGTCCAAAACGAACTAGGTGGAATTTTGCCTATCGTCATTGATGCATCTGGTGACAAGTTTGTGGCATCTCGTGAGGAAAAGGAATATCTCCGCACCTTCGGCGCCCACATATGTGATATGGAATGCGCAGGCCTTGCCATCGCCACCGAAAGAAACGGCATACCTCTTCTTTCAATCAAAGTCATATCGGACAAAGCAGACGAAAGCGCAAACGTGTCTTTTGGCGAAGTGGTTAGAAGAGGACTTACAAAATATGAAAGCATCTTCCCTGCCGTCCTCAAAGCGGTGTCGGGCAAGAGTGAAACTCCCCTCCCTCCCGTGAGATTGTAGGATTGTAAAATCAAACAAAATTATCAAACAATCTACAAATTAAACAACAAACAAATATAGCAACATTAAATCAACAAAAAACAAGAAAATAAGAATTGACTATATACTTTGTATATAGTCAAAATCAATATTATGGAACGTATCACATCATTTTGCATCGATCACAACGTGCTGACCCCCGGCATATATTTCAACCGCGTTGACGGCAACGTTTTCACCTACGACCTTCGCTTCAAAGCACCCAACAAAGGAGACTATCTTCACACTGCAAGTATGCACACTGTGGAGCACCTTTTTGCAACAGTCGTACGCAACAGCCCCTACAAAGACAAAGTCGTCTATTTTGGACCTATGGGTTGCAGGACAGGATTTTACCTTCTCCTCTTTGACACTCCTGACGTCAACGATGCAAAGAAAATTGTCACCGAATGTGTTGAAAAATGTCTTCTTCTTGACACAATCCCCGGCTCAAAGAAAATCGAGTGTGGCAACTACCGCTCCCACAACCTCAAAAACGCCAAAGAAGAACTGACAAAATACCTTGCAATCCTGAAAGGATAAATTCAATTTTCACCAAACAACGCCAAACTTCGCAAACAAAAACCCTCGCTTCAACGAGGGTTTATTTATAGTGTTTATTCTATTTCGAGATTTTCGTGTGCAAACAATTCATCGTCTAAAAATTCTGCCACCGACATATCAAAACCAAGTGCAAGTTTTGCAACTGTGGACAAGGTGACAGTTTTGCTTTTTCCGCTCATAACCCATCTCAAATGACCGTGATCCATGCCAGAATTCTGTTCCAAACGATACTTTGTCATATTGCGCTCTTTAAGCAAAGTGTTGACGCGTTTTATTATCGCTTCATTGACTGTCATAAAACCACCTCCTTGTTTTGATAGGAAAGAATACTTCCTTAACATTATATGAAAGAAGTATTGTAAAAATAAGAGTGTATACTTCCCTAAAACGTAGTATTGTGCTAATATATGGATGTATACTTCCGTGGTGGTGTTATATGATTATTTCGTTTTTTGGACACAGCAAGTTTTATGACGCAGATTTGAGTGCGGAGTTTGTTGTTGAGCAGATAAAAGAAGTCGCAGGAGAAACGGACGTTCAGTTTTTTCTAGGAGATTATGGGGGATTTGATGCTTTTGCATATCAATGCGCCATAGAGTATAAGAAAATGCGACATCTAACAAAACTATGTTTTGTTAGCCCATATCTTGATGAAGAATATTTGCGCCGAAAATACGTCACTGAACGCTTTGACGAGGTGATATATCCAGATATAGAAGCCACTCCAAAGCGCTACGCCATCACTGCCCGAAATCGGTGGATAGTGGAAAACAGCGATTTCGTCTTCTTTTACGTAAACATAAGGTTTGGTGGTGCTTACTCCGCCCTGCAATATGCAAGAAGGAAAAACGTAAAGCATCACAATTTCTACAATTTGTAAAATTGAAAATATAGAAAAAGAGTTTTTTCTATTGTTTTGGCAAATATAAAACCCTACACAAATCAACCGACATCATTTTGCAGCCAACAATATACGTTTTAAGGTGTTTTATTTACTCTACCACACACAACACAACAAAAAAGCAATGCAACCTGCCAACCGCTGTTGATTTTTCTCAAATACAAACAAATCAAATATATTTCGTGGCTTGATAAGCGGTTTGATATATTATGGTTTATTTCTTACGTATAGCAAAGTTTTATTAGATAAAATAAATGTTTCGCGTGAAACATTTTTCTACAAAACGTTCTATAACAAAACATAGAAAACATATTTTCTTCAACCGAAATGCCTTTTTGCGGAGTCGTATGACCGGTTGCCTACGACACTTTTCCGCTCAAAACGTCAAAAATCTACCTTTGAAAAAGATGAGATGACCATCACAAAATTTCATCTTCAAACAATAGAAAAAAAAATAACCCTTTCTTAAACCGCCATATTTTACCACAACAACCCAATCACAACACATATCAGTCAAAACAAATGCACAAATCCGCCATCGATGACTGCAATCGCCAGCAAGTTAAGACAAAATGAACACCTGCCTATGGCAAATCGAGGTGGACAAATTGTTTCGCAAGCCATTTTGGACGAAAATAAGCCACTTAGCCGTCAAATTTGACGGCGAAAAGCGACAAATCCACACAAAACCGACGTTTCACAGGATACTAAAATTTCGTTGAAAATAGCAAAAATATAATAAAATCGGCGTTTCATGTGAAACACTCCCGAAATGGTGAAAAATGGTGCAAAAATATATGTTTCACGTGGAACAATTCGTCTTGGTGGTTGTGTTTCATGTGAAACAAAAACGCTCAAAAATGGCCAAAAACACCCCAAAACACCCCATTTTGGGCACTTTTTGCCCGATTTTCCCACTTGAAAATCCTATGAAAAATAATTTTTCGTTTTTCCTCCATCTAAAATTTTATTAGTTAAAATCACCTCTTTCTCCATTGAAATTTGACCCCTTGTTGTTTCGCAAAAAATATAATAAAATACATTATGGTTTCACATTTTTTTATAAAATCGCAAACTAGACGTTTTTTTAGTATTTTACAAGCCGTTTTCTATGCTTTTTTAGGATAATTCACCCTGTTTTTTAGTGTTTTGCCCATAAATAAGTTGTCAATCAATCTGTTTTTACACAATAAAATTGCCCACGTTTTGCTTGTTTTTCTCCAAAAAACCTAGAAAACCACCCGAAATCATAATAAAACTCACTATAAACGTTGTTTGCTTTGTTTTTTGATAGGGAGTCTTTTTTCTTTAACGTTGCTGGTTTTTTTGTTTGCGTCGTTGCTTGTTTAGAGCTTATGCTGTTTTCATTTGTTGCTTTCGACAAGTTTTTTACTCTGTTTTTTTTGAGGATATTTTTTTGTTCTACGTGAATCATCGGCTTTCTCCATGTAAATTTCACCTTCAAAAACCCTAAAAAATGCCCTAAAAACCGCCGAAAAAACCCACTTTTGCCGTAAAAAGGTTAACAAGTGAACTAATATAATAGATAAATATTGTCAAACTTACACTTTGATGATATAATCATCACAAGAACACTTTTGTTTGAGGAAGACACTGTGCTTATAGCAATAATCGGTGAAAATTGTGTCGGCAAAAGCACTCTTGCAGAGAGTATTTGTCGTGAAATCGGCGGAAAAATCTTCAATGGCAAGGATTTTTTACGTCTTGAAAGAAATCCTGACAACGCAAAATCAACTTTCAAGGCTATTTTGTCCTCTGCCGTTGACGGCGACAACCTCATTTATGTCATAACCGAGCGAGAGCACCTTGATTTGCTTCCTGAAGGCGCGGTCAAGATTGTGCTCACCGCAGACCTTGACGTCATTAAAGAACGTTTTAAGGCGCGTATGAGAGGCATGTTGCCTTTTCCCGTTGAGAAAATGCTTGAACAAAATCACGGAAAGTATGACGATTTGCCCTGCGATATGAAATTGAAATCCGGTGAATACAACTTAAACGAAGTGATAGAAAAGTTGAAATCAAAAGGTTAGAACATTGAAATCATCAACTTTAACTTAACTTTGTTAAGTTATAATATTAATATGGCAAGATAATAGGAGAGAATATGATAGTTTGGGTTGGGATTGATATGGACAGTCAATATGGCTTGGTCAAAGAGGTGACGAAGGCGGTTGAAAAGGAGGTTGGAGTTGATCACAGCAACTTTACTCTGCCTATGCACGTGTCCCTCAAAATTTCTTTTAGGGTGGAAGAAAAGGATTTTCAGGCGGTTGAAGACACCATAACTGCCATTTATGACCGCACTGAACCCTTTGAAATCGCCGTAAAGGGCATTGAACTCCACGAGAATATCTGTTGGATACGGATGCAGGAAAACCCTCGTTTGAATGCTTTGAGTGAGGAATTGAACTATACACTTCGTGACAAATTTGGTGTGCCTCTTCACGAATACGACCTTGATTTCAAGTTTCACACCACGCTTTTTATGGACGATGACACCGAAAAAGTGGCAAAAGCCTACGAAAAAGTGAAGGATATATCCGTCCCTGACAAACTCGTAGCAAGACGATTTGTCATTGGCACGTCTGAAAGCGGTGATCTTGGCACGTACAAAATCTACAAAACCATTGAAAAATAGGAAAAAGTGACAAAATTATAAATCAAAGATTTATAAAAGGACGGCGTTGCCGTCCTTTTAATTTATTTGATTAAGTGAGCATAAGATAGTTGGCGGTCCAGAAAAGAATTGGTCCAACAAGCACGAATACATGAAATACCGCGTGTATATAAGGTTTGTGTATGACAAACAGCACTGAGCCGATGAGGACTGACACAATGCCTAAGGCATTGAGCACCAATTCAGCAGTTGTGAAGTGTGTGCCTGTGATGAAGTATGCTCCCACCAAAAGTCCGCCGATGAGGAAGTTTGTGGCAAAGGAAAACATACGGAATTTGCGGAAATTGACAAGGGACAGAGTCAATGCAAGGGCGGTGAGGAATAGGCATACACCGTAGATGATGAAGCCCTCGTATCTTCCTGTCAAAAAAGCAACCCCAGTGCCACAAGATATGACGATGAGGTTGACGGAGCAGTAGTCCACCTTGCGCATAATCGCCTTGATTTTGGGGTTTTGTATGGCGTGATAGGTGGTGGAGTTGACGTAGAGAGTGAGAAAACCTGTCGAGCACAGCACGGCAGACACGTAGGACAAAGTTGAGGTGGCTTTTATGAGCATAAGCACCATGCCGATGATACTGAAAACAACCCCTAAAAAGTGAGTGAAAACGTTGAGTACTTCTTCGCGGTGAGTGTAATAGTGCAAGTCATATTGCACCGCAATCTCTTTTGCGGACTCCACGTCTTCTGGGCCGTCTAGCCATTTTTTGAATTCAGTCATTGTCATTTTGCACCTGCAATTCAACGTTGATAGTGTTGGAATATGAAGGGAACGACCCTTCCTTCACCGAAAGAATACGGATTGAAACAACGCCCTCGCTTAGAGTTTTGTAGGCGGAGAGGTTAACAGTGTCACCATTTACAACACCCATATTCACGTCATTGATGACAAGATAGTTGGTTGCATACACGTCAATATTGTATAGCCTTATGACGCTTCCGTCAAGGGTGATAGTGACTGCCTTTGCTGTTGATTGAGGGATAAACGTGACACTTGCCTCTTCACCTTTTTCACCCTTTTCATTGCGAGGTGACACGGTGAAAACACACTCCTCTTTTGCAAAGTCCGTCACGTCAATTTCGTATTGAACAACGGTGTTTTCACCAAGATTAAACTCGGCAACTTTCATATCATCAGTGACGTTTATTGATGAGGAAGTGAGGTCTGCGAACACTGAAACAGAAAGAGAAGAAAATCCCTTTTCAACGCAAAATACAAGTTTAATGTTGTCATTTTCAAAGGATAAACCTGCGTTTATGCAATCATACGTTTTTATTTCAGTGGTTGTGTCGTCGGTGTCGGTGCCACCTGAAAGGTCATCGTCACTGCCATTGTCATCGGTGTTTTCGCTATCATTATTGCCAGAATTTTCACCGCTATTGTCACCTGAATTATCGCCAGTGTTGTCCCCATTTTGGTCGTCATCGGGAGCGCCAACGGTGGTGTCAAGATATGCCTCAACACGCAAGTCATACACGTCACCGCTGACCTTGTAAGTGTTGGGATAGAAGACAAAACCATCCTTTTCAAAGGTGAGTTTGTCACCCTTTTCAAGTCCGTCAACAGAGAATACTCCACCCTCGTCGGTTGTGGAAACAACCTCAAAGTCAAGGATAATTTTCACACCTTCAAGTGGTGCGCCGTCATAGATACATTTGCCACTGACGGTCAGACCGTTGTTGGTGTAGTCAGGGGTGCTGTCGCAAGCAAAAAGAGTTGTTGACAATGCAATGACAACGAGGATGATTAGGGTGATGGTTATACGTCTATTCATAAGTCACCTCCCCGTTTTCCACTGAAAAAGTGATTGCGCCAAAATCATATTTGAAAACTTTATCCTCACCAAACACTGATAAGGAATAAGTGCCGTCCGCAAGAGTTTCAAAAGTCAAGGTTGATGAGGTGACGTTGCCGTAAGATATAGTTTCACCATCTTTGGTCAACGTGTAAGAAAAGAGGATTTCTCCAACAGGTTGCCAAGAGATGACAACTCCGTCTTTGGTGTTGAAGACGTAGAAATCCAAATCCGCCTCAATGACCTTTTTGAGATTTATTGTTTGATAAGTGGGCGCAGGGGATATGTGATAAGGGCTGTCGCTGAAAGGGACAATCGCCACGATAACACTGTCTTTTGTGGTGGACAAAAGGTCATCGGCGTACAACGTTTCTTCATCGGTGCGACCAACGAAAACGTTGTTGATGAAAACGAGATATACATCTGCGTTTTTCACCTTATCCCAAAAGAGAAAACCGCTTGAAAGGCGGATATTTCGTGCTTTGTCAAGGCTGACGATGACTTTCACAAGACAAGAGCCAATCCGTTGTAAACCGCCGTCTAGACTTGCGTAGACGGAAATTTGATGCTCTCCGCCACCTGCAACCAGGTCTGTAATGTCAAAATAGGTGAAATAATATCCGTCAAGATAGGTGTATGAGCCGTCAACCGAGATGACGTATCCGTTGAAAGAGGAAGTGTCGGCGGAATACGCCCTCCAACTGAGGATATATTTGCCGTCCTCAACGGACACTGACACGGAGTTATCTTCTGCAAGAGCGGTTGAAGAAGAAAATGAAAACACTGCCATCATAATTGTGACAATGAGGGCAACTGAAATCACGGATATAGATTTTCTTGAAAAGGAAGGTTTCATTTTCTTTTGTGTTTTTAGAGTTAATAAACAATTTGTCAAGGGCTGTTTTTTGCCCCGTTCATATTCAACCATACACACAAAAGAGATGGCTGTCAATTTTTCTTTTTCAAAATTCGACAAAAACCGACAAGAAGAAGGTTGAAAACCCCGAAGCCAGCCCCGTCTTGTGTGGACAAAATCCCAAGAGAAACCCATATACGCACCGCAAAATCAACGATTTTGCGTTTTCGCGGTGGAAAAACTGTGAATTTCCATCCCATTTGTCCACAAAATTTTCAAAAAATGCTTGATATTATTAAAGTTAATAGTTATAATAAAATATATTTATTATAATGTAAATCAATATACTAACTGCTTATATAAGTATAGGAGGAAAAATGGAAGAGGTTAAACACAGCTACAATGAAACCGACATACAGGTGCTTGAAGGCCTTGATCCCGTGAGAAAACGTCCCGGTATGTATATCGGTTCAACGGACACAAGAGGCTTGCATCACCTTGTCACTGAAGTTGTTGACAACTCTATTGACGAAGCCCTCGCAGGATACTGCACCCACATCAAGGTTGAAATTCTTGAAGACGGCGCAGTCCGTGTCACCGACAACGGACGTGGTATCCCCACAGGCATCCACCCCACAGAGGGAAGATCTGCAGTTGAGGTTGTTCTCACAAAACTTCACGCAGGCGGAAAGTTCGGCAACGGCGGATACAAGATTTCCGGCGGTCTGCACGGTGTTGGCGTGTCATGTGTCAACGCACTTTCTGAATGGCTGGTGGCAGAAGTCAAGCAAAACGGCAAAATCCACAGAGTACGCTTCAATCGTGGTATTGCAGAGCGTCCCCTTTCAGTGGTGGGCGACACCGATGAAACAGGCACAATCGTCACTTTCTATCCCGATGCAGAGATTTTTGAAACCCTTGAATTCAACTATGAGTCAATCAAGTCACGTCTTCGTGAACTTGCATATCTCAACAAGGGCCTGACAATTGAAATCGCAGATATGAGAGTTGAGCCTGAAAAGAGAGAAGTCTTCTGCTATGAAGGCGGTATCGTTTCATTTGTTGAATCACTGAACAAAACCAAGGAAACAATCTTTGAAAACGTCATCTATTTTGACGCAAAATACGTGGATAGCGAAATCGAAGTTGCAATGCAATACAACGACAGCTATTCAGACACAATCCTCACCTTTGCCAACAACATCAACACCGAAGAAGGCGGCACACACCTTGAAGGTTTCAAGAGTGCACTTTCAAAGGTCATCAATGAATACGGCACTCGTATGGGCATCTTGAAGGGCGCAGACAAACTCTCCGGTGAAGACGTGAGAGAAGGCCTCACCGCAGTCATCTCAGTGAAACTTGCAGAGCCTCAATTTGAAGGTCAAACCAAGACAAAACTTGGCAACAGCAGTATGAGAACAGCAGTGTCCAAGGGCGTCACAGAAGGCTTTGGCACTTATCTTGAGGAACATCCTAGAGAAGCAAAGGAACTTATCCTTAAGACAATCACCGCACAAAGAGCAAGAGAAGCAGCAAGAGCCGCAAGAGAAACCGCTCGCAGAAAGAGCGCACTTGAATCAACAACTCTCCCCGGAAAGTTGGCAGATTGCACGGACAAGACTCCCGCAAACTGCGAAATCTACCTGGTCGAGGGTGACTCCGCAGGTGGCAGTGCAAAGCAAGGCAGAGATCGTCGTTTCCAAGCAATTCTTCCTCTTAGAGGCAAGATTTTGAACGTTGAAAAGGCAAGACTGCACAAAGTCCTTGAAAACGAAGAAATCAAGGCAATGATCACAGCATTTGGTTGTGGCATCAACACCGACTACGACGAAAGCAAACTCCGTTATGACAGAATCATCTGCATGACCGACGCGGACGTGGACGGCAGCCACATTCGTATCCTTATGCTCACATTCTTCTTCCGCTTTATGCGTCCTCTCATTGAAAACGGCCACGTCTATATTGCTCAACCTCCCCTTTACAAACTGTCAAAGGGCAAGCAAGAGCACTATTTCTACGATGACGATGCTCTCAACAAGTTCTATGAAGAGAACGGCAGAAAGGGCTGGGATCTCCAAAGATATAAAGGTCTTGGTGAAATGAACCCCGACCAACTCTTTGACACCACAATGGATCCCAAGACACGTACACTTCTCAAAGTCACCATGGAAGACGCAATCGCAGCAGACGAGCTCTTCACCATCCTTATGGGTGAACAACCCGAACTCCGCCGCCAATTTATCGAAGAAAACGCAAAATTGGTTGAAGAGTTGGATATTTAAGGGGGTATAAACTATGACAATCAAGAATAATGATTTCAAAAATACCGAATACGTGGAACATCTCAAAGACAGCAAGATAGTCAATCTTGAAGTCCAACAAGAGCTGAAAAAGTCATTTATCAGCTACGCAATGGCAGTCAACGTATCCCGTGCAATCCCTGACGTACGTGACGGTTTGAAACCTGTCCATCGTCGTATCCTCTACGCCATGAACGAACTTGGCCTCACCCCCGACAAGCCCTTTAGAAAGAGTGCTATGGTGGTTGGTGAAGTGCTTGGTAAATATCACCCTCACGGCGATAGTTCAGTTTATGATGCAATGGTCCGTCTTGCACAAGACTTCTCAATAAGATGTCCTCTTGTTGAAGGTCACGGCAACTTCGGCTCTGTTGACGGCGACCCCGCTGCAGCATATCGTTATACCGAAGCAAGACTGAGCAAAGTGGCTCTTGAAATGATAAGAGATATCGACAAAAAGACCGTCGACCTCTATCCCAACTTTGACGACACTCGTGAACAACCTGTTGTCCTTCCTTCAAGATTCCCCAACCTTCTCGTCAACGGCTCAGACGGTATTGCAGTTGGTATGGCAACCTCAATTCCTCCCCACAACCTTGGTGAAGTTATTGATGCAACCGTTGCACTCATCCAAAATCCCGACCTTACAGTTGACGATTTGATGGAATACATCCCTGCTCCCGACTATCCCACTGGCGCACTTATTCTTGGCAGAGGCGGTGTCAAACAAGCATACCGCACCGGCAAGGGCAGTGCAGTGCTCCGTGCAAAGACTGAAATTGAGGAACTTCCCAACGGAAAGAGCAGAATCATCATCACTGAAATCCCCTATCAAGTCAACAAGGCAAAGCTCATCGAAAACATCGCAGAGCAAGTCAAAGACAAGAAGATTGAAGGCATCGCAGACCTTAGCGAAGAAACAGACCGCCACGGTATGCGTATCGTTGTTGAAACAAAGAAGGATTACAACGCACAAGTTGTCCTCAACACCCTCTTCAAACAAACTCAACTGCAAGTCAACAACTCAATGATTATGCTTGCATTGGTTGACGGTGTACCCAAGATTCTCAACCTGAAAGAAATCCTTGAAAACTACATCATCCACCAAGAAGACGTCATCACACGTCGCACCAAGTTTGACCTTGAAAAGGCACAAGAAAGAGCACATATCCTTGAAGGTCTTGCAATCGCACTTGCCAACATTGACGAAGTGGTTGAACTCCTCAAGAAGAGCCCCGACCGTCAAGGCGCAATCGCCAATTTGACAGCACGCTTTGCTCTTGATGAAGCCCAAGCCGTGTCAATCCTTGAAATGCGTCTGCAACGCCTCACAGGCCTTGAAGTGGAAAAAATCAAGGAAGAACTTGAACAAAAACATCAAGAAATCGCAGAATACAACCGTATCCTCTCATCAACCGAAGCAATCGACAAAATCATCGTTGACGAAATGCTTGAAATCAAGTCAAGATTTGCTTCACCCAGACTCAGTGAACTCAGCTATGACTACTCTGAACTTGACATCGGCGACCTCATCGAGCAAGAAGACATCGTGGTCAGCATGACTCACGGCGGATACATCAAGCGTCAAGCAGTCAGTGAATATCACTCACAACACCGCGGTGGCGTTGGCATCACAGGTCACAAGGCAAAGGACGACGACTTTGTTGAAAAACTCTTCATCGCACACACCCACCAAGACCTTATGTTCTTCACCAACCTTGGAAAGGCATTTGTCTTGAAGGGCTACGAAATCCCCGAAGCATCAAAGACCGCTCGCGGTAGAGCAATGGTCAACCTTCTTCAACTTGTTCCCGGTGAAAAGGTGCAAGCAATCCTCCGTCTCCCCGAAGACAAGGAAGGCTTCAACCTTATCCTTGCAACAAAGCAAGGCCTCATCAAGCGTACTCCTCTCACCGAGTTTGAATCAGTGAAGAGAAACGGCAAGATTGCAATCAAGTTCAACGAAGATGACGAACTCATCGAAGCAGTGCTCACCACCGGCAATGATGAACTCATCATGGCATCAAGCGAAGGCTACTGCATCCGTTTCAATGAAAACACCGTCCGCTTGGTTGGCAGAACGGCAATGGGCGTCAAGTCAATGAGACTTGCAGAGGGCGCATATATGGTTGACCTTGCAGTGGTCCATGAAAACAGCGAAATCCTCACCGTCACTTCAAACGGCTTTGGCAAGAGAAGTTCAATAAGTGAATATCCTCTCCAAGGCAGAGCAGGCAAGGGCGTCAAGGCAGGCGTCTTCAACGACAAGACCGGCGACCTCATCAATATGAAGGTCCTTGACGACAACGCAGACGTGATGATGATCACCGCAGGTGGCATTGTCATCAGAGTCCATGCAGACGAAATCAGCCGTATCGGCAGAGCAACACAAGGCGTCCGCATCATGCGTCTTAAGGACAGCAAGACCAGCGTTGTGTCCATCGCACTTGCACCTTATGAAGAGGACGAGCCTGAGGTTGAACTGGATGCAGACGGCAATCCCGTTGCCACTGAAACCCCTGCAACCGAAGTGGTTGAAACAACTGAACAAGTGACAGAATAAGCACTTTATCATCACAAAAGCGAGCGTAAAACCTCGCTTTTTGTGATTTTAGTGACAAATAATTCGTGGTGTAATCCACTGAAAACCAACAAGAAAAATACAATTTTCAAGGAGAAAAATTATGGATAGACAATGGTACAAGGAAATGTGTGTGTATCAAGTTTGGCCTCGTTCATTCAAAGATGGTGACGGCGACGGCATCGGTGACCTCAAAGGTATCCTTTCAAAACTTGACTACATAAAGAGCCTCGGCGCAGACGCAATTTGGTTCTCACCTCTGTATGCATCACCTCAAGCAGACTACGGTTATGACATCGCAGACTACTACAATATCAACCCCGAATACGGCACCAACGAAGAGTTCAAAGAAGTTCTCGACGGAGCACACGCACGTGGTATGAAAGTCATCATGGACCTTGTCATCAACCACACCAGCGACCAACACGAATGGTTCAAGAAGTCCGCAGCAGGCGACCCCAAATATAAGGATTATTATATCTGGCGTCCCGGCAAGGGCAAAGACGGAAAGAAGTTCCCCAACAACTGGATGGCAACTTTCCCCGGTGACGGCTGGAAGTGGAACGAAGAACGTGGCGAATATTATCTCCACCTCTTTGCAGTTGAACAACCCGACCTCAACCACGATAACCCTGCAGTCCGTGAAGAAGTCAAAAACATCATCCGCTACTGGCTTGATATGGGCGTTGACGGATTTAGAGAAGACGTCATCACCTTCATCTCCAAGAGAGAAGGTCTCCCCAATGGTTTCCCCCTCCCCGCAGTGAGAGGTATGGAACACTATTCCCCCGGTCCTAACCTCATCAAGTATCTCACCGAATACAGAGAAGTGGTCAAGGAATATCCCGACCGTATGCAACTTGGTGAAGCACCTATGATGACTCCCAAAAACGCACTGAAGTACGTCAGCGGTGAAAACAGAGTCCTTGATATGATGTTCGGTTTCCAACACATGGAAGCAGACTGCATCTTCATCAGCTGGATGAGATTGCCTTTCTCACTCCGCAAACTTAAGAGAGTGTACAACAACTGGCAAACAAAACTCTACGGCAAGGGCTGGAACACCAACTATATTGAAAACCACGACCAACCTCGTAATATTTCAAGATACGGCAGTGAAAAATATCGCTTTGAAAGTGGCAAGGCACTCTGCACAATGTACACCTTCCTCAGCGGTTCACACTTTGTCTATCAAGGTCAAGAAATCGGCATGAGCAACCTTGACTATGAAAAGTGGGAAGACTTTGTTGACGTCAGCACCTTCTCAACAAAGAGCCTCCTTGAAAAACTCAAGATATTCTCACCCGAAAAAATCTTCAAGATGGCAAAATATGCAGCCCGTGACAACGCACGTACACCCGTCCAATGGGATGCAACTGCAAATGCAGGCTTCACCACCGGCACACCTTGGTACACAGTCAACCCCAATTACGTGGACGTCAACGTGGCATCACAAGAAGATGATCCTGACTCACAACTCAACTTCTACCGCAAGGCAATCGCACTCCGCAAGGAATACACCGATGCAGCCATCTACGGTCAATTCAAACTCCACCTCAAGGGACATAAACAACTTTTCGTCTATGACAAGCTTGGCGAAGACGGCTCAAAACTGACCGTTGTCATCAACCTGTCCGAAAAGACAATCCCCACCAAGAAAGTGGCAAAATACATCTGCCCCAAAGCAACCGAAATCCTCTCCAACTACAAAGACGAATTGGGTGACACCCTCCGTCCTTATGAGGCAAGAGTGTTTGCTTGTAAGGCTAGCGCCTGCCACGAATAAAAAGGCACTAAATCGCGAATAGCATTGTCAAGCCCCTTATAGCTCACCCTTATGTACGGCAAGTACACGGCGGTCGGTCTATAAGGGGCTTTTCGCGCTCTTCATCGATTTATTGCCTTTTTAGAAACGTATGGTCTATTAAAAGCGTACTTATACAAGCACTTACTTGTTGCGTGACGGAACGCGAGGAGCAGCGGCGACGAGGAAGGGAGCGCCGTAAGGAACGGAAGAGCGTATTGCTACGGCAAAGCCGTCAATCGCGTCGCACCAGACGAGAGTACGAAGTTGCGGGTGCGCTCTGATTTTTTTTGCACCAACGCAACAAGTGGCATAATGAGGCGACGCCGCTTAATGTGCGAGAGCCGTAAGGAGCAAAGCGACGGAATAGCGATTGCTACGAAGTCAATCGCGTCGAGTTCCCCACCCGAAGGGTTTTGCGGATAGCAAACGGGGGAAACACGTGAGGAAGGGGGACATGTACTTGAAATGTTCGCACTCAAAAGAGAGATTGCGGACACCAATTTTATAATGCACACATAGACACAATCGACAATAAAAAGGTGTAGATGGAGAAGGGAAGAAGGCTTTTTGTGGAGACTATTTTCAAGAAGAATTTGATGGCAAAACACCCTGACACAAAGGCGGTGACAGTGCCGAGGATTAGGGGCAAAACGTCCGCTGTTGCAAGGGTAAAATCCCCTGAAATCAAGGGCATGATTTCAAGGATTGCAGAGCCTAAAATCACTGGGATTGACATCAAAAAAGAGAAGTCGGCAGACTCCTTTTTGTCCACTCCAACAAGGGATAAAGCGGTGATTGTTGCACCACTTCGTGACACCCCGGGCAAAACCGCAATACCTTGGAAAACTCCACTTAATATGCTTGTTTTGACAGATAAAGTGCGTTTTCGGTCAAAATGCAGTTTTTCGGCGCAGAACAAAAACACCGCCGTAATCATAAAACCAAGGGCAAGAAATTGCCCTTCAAGAAGGGTTGGCGCAAGGGCTTTTGTTAGGAGTGCAAACCCCACTGTTGGGAGGCAAGAAAGGAGGACACACAGGTTTGTTTTTTGAAGAGGTTTTCTCACAAGAGGCAACCACTTTTTCCGCATAACAATGAGGACTGACAGCAGTGTGCCTAGGTGCATGCATACGTTGAAAAACAGGCTCTCGTTGCCCACCCCCAACTTTTCCAAAAGGAACAAATGCCCCGACGAGGACACGGGCAAAAATTCAGTCAGTCCTTGGACGAGTCCAAGGATTATCCCTTCCCAAATCTTCATTTTCTCTTTACTAACTCCTTTTTTTAGTCTATACTAAAATATTGTATTTAACTTATCGCGCATTAGAACGCACAAGGAGAAAAATGAAACTCGGCGTAGTAGGACTTCCAAATGTCGGAAAGAGCACACTTTTCAATGCAATCACCAAGGCAGGCGCACAAGCCGCCAACTATCCTTTCTGCACAATCGAGCCCAACGTGGGCATCGTGGCAGTGCCCGATGAAAGACTGACAAAACTTGCCGCCCTTTATGACAGCAAGAAAATCACCCCCACCACCCTTGAATTTGTGGACATAGCAGGTCTTGTCAAGGGCGCAAGCAGAGGTGAAGGTCTTGGCAACAAATTCCTCTCACACATTCGTGAAGTGGATGCAATCGTCCACGTGGTGAGATGCTTTGACGATGAAAATATCACCCACGTTGACGGCAGTGTCAACCCTCTCCGTGATATGGAAACCATCAATCTTGAACTTATCTTTGCAGATATGGAGGCAATTGACAGACGTCTCCCCAAAGCAATCTCAATGCAAAAGGCGGACAAAAAGTACACCGTTGATGTTGAGCGTCTTGAAAAGATGAAGGCATGGCTTGAAGAGGGCAAACCCCTCCGCACAATGGCAGTTGATGATGACTTCAAGGCATTTATCGACGAACAATTCCTCCTCACCTCAAAACCTGTCATCTACGTAGCCAACGTTGATGAAAACACCATCGGCGGAAACGACTACACTGAGGCAGTCACCAAAGGCGCAGCGAAAGAGGGTGCAGGTTGCATCGTCCTTTGCGCTAAACTTAAAGAAGACCTCGTTGCTCTTGACGATGACGATAGAGCAATCTTTATGGAAGAATATGGCCTCACTGAAAGCGGTCTTGACAAACTTGTGTCAGCCTCATACGACCTTCTCGGTCTTATCTCATATCTCACCGCCGGTGAAAAGGAAACCCGCGCTTGGACCATTGAAAAGGGCACAAAAGCCCCTCAAGCAGCAGGCAAAATCCACAGCGACTTTGAAAAGGGCTTTATAAGAGCAGAAATCGTGGACTATCAAACTTTGCTTGAATGTGGCTCGTTCAACGTGGCAAAGGAAAGAGGCAAAGTGAGAAGTGAAGGCAAGGAATACGTCATGCAAGACAACGACGTTGTCCTCTTCCGTTTCAACGTGTAATTGGTGTTCTAACCACCTATTTTGCCCGTAGGACAAGAGAAAACACCCAAAAAACCTCAACTAGAAGTTGAATTGGCACAAAACTGACAAACAGACAAACCCAAACTGAAAATAGAAAATCGACGGTTTCGCCGTAAAAGGAAACTATGTTATTTGACAAACAACTGGCATCAGCACTGGCAACAGACCAAATCTCAGCAGACGACATTTTGAACGCATTTGAAGTGCCCAAAGACAACAAATTGGGTGACGTATGTTTGCCCTGCTTTAAATTTTCAAAGGTGTTGAGAAAAGCACCTTCTCAAATCGCAAACGAATTGGCAACCGCCCTTGACGGCGTTGACTTTGTTGAAAAATATCAAGTGGTTGGCGGATACCTCAACGTGTATCTCAACCGTGAAGCAATTGCAAAAACTCTCATCTCCGCCCTCGGCAATGAAAATATCGGCGGAAGTGACGAGGGCAACGGCAAGACAATTTGTCTTGACTACAGCTCAGTCAACATTGCAAAACCATTCCACATTGGTCACCTTTCAACAACAGTCATTGGTGGCGCACTTTATCGTATCTTCAAACACCTTGGCTACAACGTTGTAGGCATCAATCACCTTGGTGACTGGGGCACACAATTTGGCAAACTTATCGTGGCAACACGCAAGTGGTCGTCTCTTGAAGAAATCGCAAAAAACGATGAATATTTCCTCAACTCGCTCTATGTAAGATACCATCAAGAAAGCGAAAATAACCCCGCACTTGACGATGAAGCACGTGCTTGGTTTAAGCGTATTGAGGACGGTGACAGTGAGGCAAATGCCTATTTTGACACCTTCAAAGACGTGACGATGCGAGCAGTTTCAAAGATATACGACCGCCTCAAAATCACCTTTGATTCATACAACGGCGAGTCCTTCTACAACGACAAAATGCAACCCTGTCTTGACGAAATGGAGTCAAAGGGACTCCTTGAAATCAGTGAGGGCGCAAAGGTGGTCAACCTTGATGAATATGGCATGCCCCCTTGTCTTCTTGTGAAGGCAGACGGCGCATCACTGTATGCAACACGTGACATCGCAGCAGCCTATTATCGCAAGAAAACTTACGACTTCTCAAAGTGCCTCTACGTGGTGGCTTATCAGCAGAATCTGCACTTTAAACAGGTATTTAAGGTGCTTGAACTTATGGATTTTGCAGGAAAGGACGATATGGAGCACATCGCATTTGGTATGGTCAGTATGGAAGATGGCTCAATGTCAACACGTCAAGGAAGAGTGGTTTGGCTCAAAGAAGTCCTTGACAAAGCTGTTGAAAAAGCAAGAGCAATCATCGAGGAAAAGAACCCTAATCTTGAAGACAAAGAGAAGACCGCAGAAAGCGTTGGTGTTGGCGCAGTTGTGTTCAGCGCACTGTGGAACAACCGCATAAAAGATATCGTCTTCTCCTATGACAAGGTCCTCAACTTTGACGGCGAAACAGCACCTTACGTTCAATACACCTATGCCCGTAGCAAGAGCGCACTGAGAAAGGGCGGTGACTATGACTTGAACAACGTCGACTTCTCAGCAATCCTTGACGATGAAGGATATGAAGTGGTCAAGAGTGTTTTGACTTTCGGCGACAGTGTGAAACAAGCGGCAAAACTCCGTGAACCCTGCGTTGTCACAAGACACATCGTTGACCTTGCAGAAAAGTTCAACCGTTTCTACATTGGACACCGTATCGTTGTTGACGACGAGGCAGTGAAAAACGCACGTCTTATGCTCACCGACGTGGTCGGTCGCACCATAAAGGAAGGTCTTGCCCTCCTGGGCATTGACGCACCTGAGGTTATGTAGGCTCAAAAACCCCGAAATCAACCTGAAAAAAGGGGCAAAAACCCAAAATATGCCCCTTAACACCTTGCCGAAATGAAAAATCAGTTGACACAAAATCAACTTTTGCTTATAATAGGCAAGCGTATATTTTATATATACTTATAGAAAATAACTATCCTAAACGGAGGCAACAATAATGAAACAAACTTACCAACCCAAGAAAAGACAAAGAAGCAAAGTCCACGGATTCCGTGAAAGAATGAAGTCCACAAGCGGAAGAAAGGTCTTGAAGCGCAGACGCGCAAGAGGCAGAAAGGTTCTCAGCGCATAATAGAAAATGCAAAAGCAGTACCGACTGAAAAGAAGATCGGCGTTTAGTTATGTCTACAAAAAAGGCGAGAAATCTTCTGCTCGTCACTTACTGCTTCTCTACGTAAAATCTCGTGGCAACGGGATGAAGGTCGGCATATCCGTCTCCAAAAAGGTGGGCGGAGCAGTCGTCCGCAACAGAGTCAAAAGGCTGATAAGAGAAGGGGTGGGCAGTATCCTTCCTCAAATCGCCACCGGCTATACCTATGTTATTGTGGCAAGAGAATCGGCTGCAAACGCTGACTACTACGCCATCTGTGAAGACGTGAAACATATCTTCGAAAAGGCAGGCAGACTATGCTGAAAAAGATGTGTTATGCCGCCTTGCATTGGTACAAGGCTATGCTCAGCCCCTATATTGGGCGCAACTGCAAGTATACACCCACCTGCTCAATGTACGCATTTGACGCCATACGCAAACACGGCGTCATTGTTGGAATATTGATGGGCTCTTGGCGCATACTCCGTTGCAATCCTTTTTCAAAGGGCGGTTTTGACCCTGTCAAAGAAAATTATCGAGGAAACGCAAAATGGCTCGTTTAGATTACGCACGCAAGAGAAGAATGCTCATTTACGCCGTTGCATTGCTCATCGGCGTATGTTGTATTGTCCTTAGCGCATGCAACAAAGACGCAGGCGTGTATGACGTGTCCGACAAGGGCGCAACCCTTGAAGTCAACCACTTCATCGCAAAATTCATCAACATTTTGTATGAAGGCATTGGCAACATCGGTTGGACTGTCGTGGCATTTACAGTCATACTCAAACTTATCCTTTCACCCCTTGACATTTGGCAAAAGATGATCACTCGCAAAAATGCCAAAGCAATGGAACGTATGAAGCCTCAACTTGAAATCTTGCAGGCAAAATACGGTGATGACAAGCAAAAGTTCCAACAAGAACAAATGGCTCTCTACAAGAGAGAGAAATATTCAACCTTCGGCGCATGTCTTCCCACAATCGTCACCTTGGTTGTGTTCTTTGTCATCTTTGCAGGATTTAGAGAAATGGTCGGTTGGAAATACGCCAACGACTATCAAGATTGCTACAACGTCTATGACCAAACAATGACAGCAGAACTTGGTGAGGACTGGGAAAATGAAGCAAATGCGGAACTCTTTGCCGCAGCAAAGGACAAAGCACAAACCGCTGTGTATGAATTCTATTATGACGATGCACAAGTGGAAAGCAGAAGTTTCCTTTGGATCAAGAACATCTTTGTCCCCGATGGCTGGCAAAAGGCAGTCCCCGACTATCTCACAGTCACCGGTCAACAAGGTATGGTCACTTCAAGAATCACCGGCGTTCAAGCAGACGAATATGAAGACGTCATGGGCAAGGTCCTTGGCACAGGCGGTTGGGCAAAAGAAGGCAAGTGGAACGGCTTCCTTATCCTGCCCATTTTGTCACTGGCTCTCAGTGTAATTTCACAAAAACTGATGAGTGCAGCACAAGGCATTGGTGAAAAGAAGGAAAAGAAGACCTTCAAACAAAGAATTGAAAAGTTGAAGAATTTGGGCGCACCCGCACCTGCACAACAACAAGCAAACGGCAAGGAAAAGAAGCCCGACCAAACACAAGCAAGCATGAAGATGATGCAATATATGATGCCTGTCATCACTGCAGTGTTCGCACTTATGTATTCATCTGCATTTGCACTTTATATGCTGGTCAGTTCACTTACGTCAACAGTGTTCCAACTTGCATTCAACTTGGTCTTCAAGATCGTGGACAAGAAAAAAGCCCAAAATCCCGTTGCAAAAAAGGCTCGTTAACGTAAAATAGGAGTATTTATGAACAAATTTGTAGAAGTCAAAGCTTCAACAATCGACCTTGCCGTGGCAAACGCCCTTGAACAACTTGGCGTTGCCCGTGACAGAGTTGAGGTTGAAGTCCTTGCAAAAGGCGGACTTTTTTCAAAGGCTCACGTGAAGGTGACTGTCATTGAAACAGCCCTCACCAAAGTCCAAGACTTCGTAAACGGAATCCTTGACAAGATGGGGCTCTCGTCACGTGCAACAGTCACTGACGACAACGGCACGTTGAATATTGAAATCACCGGCGAAGACAGCGGAACGGCAATCGGCTACCGTGGAGAAGCCCTTGATGCAATTCAATATCTTGTGCTCACCTATCTCAATCAAGAAAAGAGCGAATTCAAAAAAGTGGTGGTTGACAGTGAAAACTACCGCGAAAAACGCCGTGAAACCCTCACCGCTCTCGCTCTCCGTCTTGCAGAAAAAGCACACCGTACAGCAAGAAAAATAGAACTTGAACCCATGAATCCCTTTGAAAGACGTGTGATCCACAGTGCACTTGCAGACAGCGAGATCGCATCCACCGTCAGTGAAGGTGAAGAAAGCAACCGCCACGTTGTCATCGTCCCCAAGGGTGTTGAATTGAAGGGCGGAAGAAGAAACAACAATCGTCGTGACCGTAAGGACAATCGTGATCGCGACCACGGAAGAAAAGACGGAGCAAAAAAGGCAGACAAGCCTCGTCCTCAAAAGGCTGAAAGAAACTATGACGATATTCCTGACGGAAAGGTCTATTCACTTCTTTCAGATGACGACGACTTCGTCAAACCCGCAGTCGTAAAGACTGGTCCTCCCAAGTTTAAGAGCTTCGGCGGAAAGAAGAGATAATGAAAACAATAGTTGCAATTTCAACGCCCATAGGGGCTGGCGGCATCGGCATCGTGCGTGTCTCTGGACAGGACGCAAGGAAAATAGCCGATGCTGTTTTCTTTAAGAAAGGTCAAGGAGTTGGCGAAATTCTCAAAGAAAACCCCCTGAAAATGACTTTCGGCACGTTCCAAGGTGACGGTTTCACCGACAAAGGATACGCCGTGTTTTTCCCTGCAAACAACTCCTTTACAGGAGAGGACACAGTGGAGTTTTATCTGCACGGCGGTGTCCGCATTATGCAAGGGGCGGTCAGCACCATAACCACAAAGGGTGCAGTGCCTGCAGAAGCTGGTGAGTTTACAAAACGCGCCTATCTCAACGGCAGAATGTCACTTTCAGATGCAGAGGGTGTGGCGGATATGATTCACGCAGAAAGCAGTGCAGGAATCCGCGCCGCATATCGTATGATGCAAGGAGGAGTGGCATCAAAAATCAACGAGATTATGGATGACCTTCTCACCGTCCTAGCCACCCTTGAAGCCTCACTGGACTATCCCGAGGAAATGGAAGACGAGATTATGCCCGCCCTTGACAACGCCCTTCCTAGGGTGCTTGCGCGCGTGCACACGCTTGCGCAATCATTTTATATGGGACGTATTGCAAAGCACGGCGTTGACGTTGTAATCGCAGGAGAACCCAACGTGGGCAAGTCATCATTGCTCAACGCTCTCGTTGGTGAAAATAGAGCCATAGTCACAGACGTGGCAGGCACAACTCGTGACACTGTCACCGCCCGCGCAGAGGTGGGTGGAGTTATGCTCAACCTGACTGACACGGCAGGCCTTCGCGACAGTGATGACCTTGTTGAAAGCATTGGCGTTGAAAGAGCACTGAAAGCCATAGAGGGCGCAGATGTGGTTGTTTACGTCCTTGACGGCACAAAGGATACAACCCCTGAGGACATTGTCACCAGTGGCAAAGTCATCTACGTCTACAACAAATGTGACAAGGACGGCTTCAGTGCGAAGACCGAAGGAGACAACGTGTTTGAGGTGTCCGCAATGAAAGGCATAGGCGTTGACCGCCTTGCTTCAGCCATTGCATCAGTCTATGAAGAGGGTGCTTATGACAGCGACCTCATCACCTCACAAAGACACGTATCGGCACTTAAAAGTGCGATTTCGTCCATTGAACACGCAATTCTGCACAAAAATGACACAATCGACTGTGTGCTTATCGACTTGAGAGAGGCATACAACTATCTCGGTGAAATCACGGGCGCAACTGCAACTGAGGACATCGTGGACAGCATATTCTCAAAATTCTGTGTCGGCAAATAGTCCGCTTTAAAGACACAACAAACCAAAACGTATAAACAAAAACGTATAAACTAAAACGTATACACCAAAACGTACAGACACAAGAAACAAGATGAAAAACACTTTTGACGTCATCGTGATAGGAGCCGGCCACGCCGGTGTGGAATCGGCTTTTGCCGTCCAAAGACTTGGCAAACAAGTCCTTCTTTCTTGTACGGATTTTGGCACGGTTGCGTATATGGCTTGCAACCCTGCAATCGGTGGCACGGCAAAAGGTCATCTTGTGAGAGAGATTGACGCTCTCGGTGGTGAGATGGGTTTGACTGCAGACCAATCTCTTGTCCAAATCAAAATGCTCAACAGAGCAAAAGGCCCTGCAGTGTTTTCACTTCGTGGACAACAGGACAAAAACCACTATCACGAAATTATGCTTGAAAAACTCCGCTCAAAGGAGAATATCACTCTTGTTGAAAAGGAGGCAGTTGAGGTCATAGTTGAAGAGGGCAAGGCAAAGGGCGTGCGTTTTAGTGACGGCTACGTGGCCTATGCGGGGGCAGTGGTCCTTGCGGCAGGAGTCTATCTCAACGGACGCATCATCACAGGTGACTACGTCTTGTCAAGCGGACCTAGTGGCTATGCACCTGCAAATGGTCTCACCGACAACCTTATTGCACTTGGTCTTCCTATCCGCAGATTCAAGACAGGCACTCCTGCAAGAATCTATCGTGACAGCATAGACTTTTCAAAGATGGAAATCCAACTGGGTGAGCATGCGGACAGATTCTCATTTATGTCCAAAGCGTCCACTTTTGAGGAGGAGCCTTGTTATCTTACCTATACCAACGAGGAAACCCACAAAATAATTTTGGACAACATACACCGCAGTCCTCTCTATAATGGCAGTATAAGCGGTGTCGGCCCTAGATATTGCCCTAGCATTGAGGACAAAGTGGTCCGTTTCATGGATAAATCACGTCATCAAATCTTCGTTGAGCCTGAAGGACTCCACAGTGACGAAATGTACGTGCAAGGTATGTCTTCATCTCTCCCTCACGACGTGCAGGAAAAGATGTATCGCACTCTCCCCGGCCTTGAAAACTGCCGTTTTGCAAAGTATGCTTACGCAATCGAGTACGATTGTATTGATCCTCTTGCGCTGAAACCCTCCCTTGAAACAAAAGCGGTTGAAAACCTTTTTGCCGCAGGTCAAGTTAACGGAAGCAGTGGCTATGAAGAGGCAGGGGCGCAAGGCCTTATGGCAGGCGTCAATGCGGTGAGAAAGATTGAAGGCAAGACACCCTTCATCTTGCGCCGTGATGAAGCATATATTGGTGTGCTCATTGACGACCTTGTGACAAAGGGCACCAACGAGCCCTATCGTATGATGACTGCAAGAGCAGAGCACCGCATCAAACTCCGTCAAGACAACGCAGATATGCGCCTCACCGAAATAGGTTATGAACTTGGCCTTGTCAGCGAGGAAAGATACAAGGCCCTTCTTGACAAAAAAGCCCAAATGGCAGAGATAGTCAAGGAGTCCAAAAAGACGGTGCAAAAGGAATTGGCGGAAGAGATTTTGACAAAATGGGGTGAGCCTTTGTCAAGAAAGACACCCACCCTTGAAGATATGATGAAACGCCCCAACGCCGTCCTTGAAGACGTCAAGAGCCTTATCCCCTTTGAGGTTGACGACGAGGCGTTGAACAGCGTCATCATTGAGTGCAGATACTCAGGATACCTTGAAAAGGAAGAGGGCATTGTCCGTGAGCAAAAGCGTCTTGAGGATAAACTTCTCCCTGAAGACATTGACTACTTTTCAATCAAAGCACTACGCATAGAGGCCCGTCAAAAGCTTGATAAGATCCGTCCGTTGAACTTGGGACAAGCCTCACGCATATCAGGTGTTTCACCTGCTGATATTGCAGTGCTCATAGTTTATCTGCAAAAAATGAACAGATAAACCCTCGATTTTGTGAAAACAAGCAATTTGACAAGCAACCGGTGTTGCTTGTCTTTTTATTTTGTTTGCACTTTGGCACACCTCATCACATATATTGACGTATGAAATATTTTGGCACAGACGGAATACGTGGGAAGAGTGAAAAGGTGTTGGCGCTTTCATACGCGCTGGGTGTGGTTGTGGGAAGAAACAACCGCTTTGTTGTTGTAGGTCGTGACACACGGCCATCGTCAATAGATATAGAAAAGGAACTGACAAAAGGGCTTTTGTCGGCAGGTGCAAAGGTGGGGCTTGCAGGGGTGATTCCAACACCTGCCCTTGCTCATACAGCAAAAGTAAAAGGGGCGAAAGGGATTATGATAACCGCCTCTCACAATCCGCCCGAATATAACGGACTGAAAGTTATGGGCGCGGAAAAGTTGGACGAGGCCGAAGAAGTTGCCCTCGACAAGGCGTTAGACGATGAAATCAACAACCCTTCATATCCAAGCGGAAGTGGGCAAGTTGAGATATTGTCTGGTGCAGGAAGGGAGTACAAAAGGCATATCATTGCAATTTTTCAACACCTAGATCTGACCGCCCTAAATAAAAAGGTGTACATAGACACTGCTCACGGCTGTTTTTCATATCTAGCAAAGGACGTCCTTGAAACCCTCGGTGCAGACGTGGTGGCACTGAACAACGACATTGACGGCACAAAGGTCAACGTAGGGTGCGGAGCAGTGCACATTGAGGACTTTGCAAAGAAAATCCCTCGTGACAGCATAGGTTTTGCCTTTGACGGAGATGGTGATAGGGTGTTGTCGGTTTTGGACGGAGAAGTCTATGACGGCGACCAAATGCTATACAATATTGCATTGCACTATAAGGCAAGCGGAAAAGATATTGGTGGAGTGGTTGGCACAATCATGACAGGCAGTGGAATTGAAAGGGAATTTCAACTGAAAAACATACCTTTTCACCGAGCAGACGTGGGGGATAAACACGTTTTTGACCTTATGAAGAGGCAAAATTGCCTGTTGGGTGGTGAAAAAAGCGGTCATCTAATTCTTCTAGACCGAGCATCTACTGGGGATGGGTTGGTGTCACTTTTGGCGTTTTTGGAGGTTTTTATGGCAAAAACCGTGAAAAAAGCGAAAGAATACAAAACAGAAAATTTTGGGTTAGAAGTGGAAAATCCACGACTTTACTATATGAGCCAAAACTTCCAAGAAAAACTAGCAAAAACCATCCTAAAAATTGGTGAAAAAGGACGGCTAATTGTCCGTCCAAGTGGCACAGAAAACCTTGTTAGAATATCGGTTGAAGAATATTTAGAGGGGGTAGATTACGCGAAAATCATAAAAGAAAATTTGCTTTGAAAAACCTACAAAAACCGACTTTTTTCTTTGTCAAAAAACCAAGATTTGTTGACTTTTTTGAAAAATTTTTAAAAAAATATGAAAAAAGTTCACAAAAACTCTTGACAGCATTTTAAGTCGGTGCTAATATGTGTTTGCAATCAGGAAATGATTGCTTCAAAACAGCTCATAATTTTCCCCCTTATCATAAGAAGAGAGCACTGGAAGTAGTATTCCCAGCGCTCTTTTCCTTTTTATCAAAAAAACGGCTCATCGCCGTTTTTTTTGTTTTGTGTGAAATTTAACTTTTCCTTTACGTCAAATACTTGATTGCGCTTTCTGCGGCGATTGCGCCGTCTGCACAGGCGGTGACGATTTGTCTGAGAGGTGTCTTGCGTATGTCACCTGCCACAAAAACGCCTGCAACTGAGGTTGCCATATTTTCATCTGCTAAGATATAGCCGTTTTCGTGGGCAACTTTGTCAATGAACATAGCTGAAGCAGGGGTTTGACCTACTGCCACAAACACACAAGCCACGTCAAGGGCTTTCGTTTCACCAGTTTTCACGTTTTTCACGTTGATTTTTTCAAGAGGGTCACCCTCCAAACTTTCAACAACACTATCCCACAGGATATTGACTGATGAGTTTTTCACCTTGTCAGCAAGCACTGCGCTTGCACGAAGTTGGTCCCGTCTGTGGATGAGATAGACTTCACTTGCAAAAGCGGAGAGGTAGAGCGCGTCTTCGACTGCGGTATTTCCGCCGCCAACAACGGCAACAGGTCTACCTTTGAAAAATCTGCCGTCACAGGTTGCGCAATAACTGATTCCTTTGCCGATGAGGGATGTTTCACCTTCAACACCCAGTTTTTTTGCCTCTGCGCCACAGGCAATGATGACTGATTTTGCCTCAATGACACCGTTATTTTTTGTGGTCACCGACTTTACTTCTCCGTCAAGGGACACGCTTTCCACTTCGTCATAGACGAAATCCACACCAAAGGAGCGGGCTTGTTGCTCCATAGTGAAGGTGAGGGAGAAACCGTCTGTGTGTTGTACACCGGGATAGTTTTCCACCTCGGGAGTGATTGCGGCTTGACCGCCAAAGGATTTTCTTTCAACGATGACTGTGTCAAGTCCACCACGTGCGCCGTAAATGCCTGCGGTGAGCCCTGCAGGGCCTGCGCCAAGAATTAAAAGATCGTGCATAAACACCTCAAAACACAATTTGTTGAGTTTAGTATAGTTGAAAGCGCAATATTTAGTCAACTTTTTTCTCACGTGCAAAAATCTCTTTACAAAATTTATAATTAAAATTATAATAGTCAAATATAGGAGTTTTTTATGAAAAACATTGACATCATTGACATTCTTACAAACGGCAAAGACTACGAAGGCAAATCAGTTGTGGTTGCTGGCTGGGCAAGAACTGCACGGGACAGCAAGACTATGGCATTTGTTGCTCTCAACGACGGCACTTCACTGAAGCATCTGCAAATCGTCATTGACAAAGCAAAGTTTGACGGTGCAGAACTTTCCAAATGCTTGAAAAACGGCGCATCACTTCTTGTGAACGGCACAGTTGTCCCTGCAATGAATCAAGGGGATTACGAAATCAACGCAGAAAGTATCGAACTTCTTGGTGACTGTCCTCAAGACTATCCTCTGCAAAAGAAATATCACTCTCTTGAATTTTTGCGTACAATTCCTCACCTCCGTGTGAGAACAAATACATTTAACGCAATGCTCCGTGTGAGAAGCAAGCTTAGTTTTGCAATCCACCGTTTCTTCCAAGAAAATGGATATACATATATCCACACCCCCATCATTACAGGCAGTGACTGTGAAGGCGCAGGTGAAATTTTCCACGTGACAACACACGGATGCGCAAGCGCAAAACTTTCAAAAGACGAAGCAGAGTATATGGCAACAGACTTCTTCAAGAGAAAGGCTGGCCTCACCGTCAGCGGACAACTTGAAGGCGAAGTGGCAGCAATGGCAATGGGCAAGATTTACACCTTTGGCCCTACTTTCCGTGCAGAAAACTCCAACACTCCTCGTCACGCAGCAGAGTTTTGGCAAGTTGAGCCTGAAGTGGCATTTGCAAAACTGCCCGACATCATCAACATTGCTGAAAGCATGATCAAATACATCATCAAGGCAGTCCTTGACGAATGCCCTGAAGAAATTGCTTTCTTTGAAAAGGCATTTGAAAGCGGTTTGAGAGCAAAACTCACCGCCGTTGTTGAAAGTGAATTCAAGGTGCTTGACTACACCGAAGCCATTGAGATTTTGAAAAAATCTGGTGAAAAATTCGTCTATCCTGTGGAGTGGGGTCTTGACCTTCAATCTGAACACGAAAGATACATCACTGAAAAGGTGTTCAACAAGCCCGTGTTTGTCATCAACTATCCCAAGCACATCAAGAGTTTTTATATGAAGCAAAACGACGACGGCAAGACCGTTGCAGCAACCGACCTTCTTGTGCCCGGTGTTGGTGAAATCATCGGTTGCAGTGAAAGAGAAGCAGACTATGACAAACTGAAGCAAGCAATGGTTGACCGCAATATGAACCTTGACGACTACGTTGGCTATATGGACCTCCGCAAGTACGGCAGTGTGCCACATAGCGGATTCGGCCTTGGCCTTGAACGTATCATGATGTACGTCACCGGCATTTCAAACATCCGTGACGTCCAACTCTATGCAAGAACAACCGGCGATTTGATGTAATTCAATCTATTTATAGATTGTGTTGATATGTATCTGTTTATACCCGACGACTACAAGCCTAACATGACTGTTAGGGAAACCGAAAAAGCCATTAAATTTGTGAAGGACGCTTTCCAGCGCAATTTTATCAAAAACTTTGGCTTTGAGCGTGTGTCCGCACCCATAATGGTGCGCAGTCATACGGGTGTAAACGATGACCTCAACGGCCACGAAAGAGCAGTCCGCTTTGACGTGAAGGAGCAGGGTGCAGAGGCAGAAATAGTCCACTCCCTTGCAAAATGGAAGCGTATGGCACTGAAGAAGTATCGCTTTCAATGTGGTGAAGGGTTGTACACTGATATGAACGCAATCCGCCGTGACGACAGTTGCGACAACGTACACTCAATATACGTGGATCAATGGGACTGGGAAATGGTCATCTGCCGTGAGCAACGCACAGAGGACTTTTTGAAGAGAGTGGTCACAAGGCTGGTTGGCACAATATGCGACACTCTTGAGGAAACAAAGCGCGCATATCCCGTCATCAAACGTAGTTTGAAAAGAGAAGTGACCTTCATCACCACCGAGGAACTTTTGAACCGCTATCCCAACCTCACCTCTCATCAAAGGGAAACGGCGGCGGCAAAGGAATACGGCACGGTGTTTCTTATGAAGATAGGCGCACCTCTCTCAAACGGCAAACCTCACGATGGTAGAGCCCCCGACTATGACGACTGGAGTTTGAACGGAGATATTCTGTTTTACGACGACGTCATCGGTGAAAGCCTTGAAATATCCTCAATGGGCATAAGAGTTGACGGTGAAACCCTTGTGAAGCAACTGGAAATGGCAGGGGCAACAGACCGACTTGTGCACACCTATCACAAGCAAGTTCTGTCAGGAGAACTCCCTCTCACAATCGGCGGCGGAATAGGACAATCAAGACTTTGTATGCTCATCCTTGAAAAGGCGCATATAGGCGAAGTGCAAGCAAGCCTGTGGCCTGAGGATATGGCAGAAGAGTGCGAAAAGCACAATATTCATCTTTTGTAAGATGAAAACAACAAAGAAGACAAAAAAACACAACTCAAGTTGTGCAAACTATAACGGAAGGCAATATGGAACTTAGAACACACAACTGCGGTGAACTCACCGAACAAAACGTTGGACAAAAGGTCAAGCTTTGCGGATGGTTGTCATCCACCCGTGACCTTGGCGCAGTGATTTTCTTCGTACTTCGTGACTTTTACGGCTACACCCAAGTGGTGGCAGCAGACGAAGAAACAAAGGCACTTGTGAGAGATATCCCTCGTGAATCAACAATCTCTGTTGAAGGTAAGGTTATCCTCCGCTCATCCCCCAACCCCGATATGCCCACAGGCATGATCGAAATCGAACCCGAAAAGATCGAAGTCCTTGGCAAGTGCTATGAGCAACTCCCCTTTGAAGTGGCAACAAGCACTTCATCAAGAGAGGACACACGTCTTAAATATCGTTTCCTTGACCTGAGAAACCCCGAAGTCAAGGACAAAATCGTATTCCGTGCAAAGGTTGTCAGCTGGCTTAGAAGAAAGATGACGGATATGGGATTCCTTGAAATCACCACACCTATCCTCACCAGCTCATCCCCTGAAGGCGCAAGAGACTTCATCGTGCCTTCAAGATTGCACCCCGGCAAGTTTTACGCACTGCCTCAAGCACCTCAACAATACAAGCAACTGCTGATGGCATCAGGCTTTGACAAGTATTTCCAAATTGCACCTTGCTTTAGAGATGAAGACGCAAGAGCAGACCGTAGCCCCGGCGAATTTTATCAACTTGACACAGAAATGTGCTTTGCAACACAAGAGGACGTCTTCACAGTTATGGAAGAAGTCCTGTCAGGTGTTTTCACAGAGTTTAGCCCTAAGGGCTACTCCGTAGATAAAGGACCTTTCCGTCGCATCAAATATAGAGATGCAATCCGTGACTACGGCTCAGACAAACCCGACCTGAGAAACCCCCTCATCATCAAGGACGTCACCGATATTCTTGAAGAAAAAGCACCTTTCTTTGAAAAGGGCAAGACCATCAAGGCAGTGGCAGTCAACGGCGCAAACGTTGGCAGAAAGTTCATTGATGCATTGACCGAAAAGGTCAAGCTTAACGGCGCAAGCAGTATGTACTGGTTCAAACTTGATGAAAAGGGCGAACTCCAAGGCGGAATCACCAAGTTTGCAGTGGATTGCAAAGATGCTCTCGTTGAAAGACTTGACCTCAAAGCAGGTGCATTTGTCGCACTTATCGCAGAAGAAAAAGATGCATGGAAACAAGCAGGCTATCTCCGCACCGAACTGGGTGTCGGTCTTGACCTTCTTGAAAAGAACGCATTCCGTTTCTGCTGGATTGTTGACTTCCCCATGTACGAACTGGACGACGAAGGCAACATCGGCTTCAGCCACAATCCTTTCAGTATGCCTCAAGGCGGTTTGAACGCACTGAACACAATGAATCCTCTTGACATCCTTGCATATCAATATGACAGTGTTGTCAACGGCGTTGAACTCAGCAGCGGTGCAGTGAGAAACCACGAGCCCGCCATCATGGAAAAGGCATTTGAAATTGCAGGATACGGCATTGACGTCATCGAAAAGAAATTCTCTGCATTGTACAACGCATTCAAGTTTGGTGCACCTCCTCACGCAGGCATCGCACCCGGTGTTGACCGTATGGTTATGCTCCTTGCAGCAGAACAAAGTATAAGAGAAATCATCGTCTTCCCCATGGACAGAAACGCCCGTGATATCTTGATGAACGCACCTTCAACCGTCACCGAGCAACAACTTCGTGACGTCCACATCAAACTTGACGTCAAAGAAGACGAAATTGAAAAATAACCCATTAGAACATCAATTTGCATACAGAGTATGCAGGAATAAAACTCATTGGCACAAGCCACAAATATAGTAGCAAAATCAGGAGTATATTATGAACAAGAAACATTTAGTCAGCATCATCGCCATCGTGGCTCTCGTTGCAGTCCTCACCGCAGTTCTCGTCGGTTGCAACAAGTTTGAATGGAATTCAATCGGCGGCGGAAACCCCGACGCAGCAGTTGAATCAAATGGCGGATACTACGTCAAGCAAGGCGAATACGTCTATTTCATCAATGGTTATGACACCAACACCACAGTGGACAACACCTGGGGCACCCCCGTCAAAAACGCAATCGTGAGAGCAAAACTCAACGCAGACGGCACTTACTCAGATGCAGTCGTGGTTGTTCCCAAGCAAGTGTACAACCAAAACGCAGACGGCGGCTTTGCAATCTTCGGCGAATGGATTTACTATGCAACCCCCAACAACGACATGGACAAGAGCGGTGTTGCATCAACCACCCACACCGACTTTATGCGCACAAAGATTGACGGCAGTGTGACTCAACTCATCGCAACCATCAACAGCCGTAGCAGCAGATATTTCTTTACACCTTCAAGAATCCTCTACATGGCATCAGGCGCAACCACCGTCAACTATATCGATTTCAGCGGTATGGACACAACAAAGAGCAGTGACAACGCAAAGGGCGTCACAGGCGGTGTCTTCCTTGAAAACGTTGAAACAGTGCTTTGGGACTATGCAAGTGACTATGTCTACTACACCGAAACAGTCACCGGTGACCAAAGCTATGAATTCTGCAACACCTTGAACGCAGTGAAGTACGACGGCACAGACAAGAAAGTCCTTGCTGACAAACTCACCTATCTTGCAGAAAATGAAAAGGAAAACTACGTTGACTATTTCCCCACCAAGGTCTTCAGTTTCAACCTCATCGATATGGTCGTTGAAGATGGCGGTGTCACCCTCTACTACAACAAGGCAAACTACATCAACAGCCAAGAAGAAGGCAGAGGCCTCTTTGTCAACAAAGTTGCATTTGGCGGAGACTTTGACGTCACAACTGAAAAGCACCTTTCAAAGAGCACAGCACTGTCAACAGTGTATCCTCTCGGCTACAATGCTGGCGCACTTGTGTCAACCAGCGCAAACAAGACCTATCTTGTGACAACCGCAGAAGCAGACACAACTGAAAACCTTGTCATCGGTAGAGCAATCACCATCCAATACGTCCTTGACGGCACAGTGTACTACACTGATTCAACTGGTGGCAAACTCTACGCAGCAAAACTTGATGCAAGCGCCAATGAAAAGGTCGTCCTCGAAGCAGGCATCGTCACCAACTGGCTCAACGTTGAATTTGTTGACGGCACAATGTTCTTCTTTGACAGCGAAAACTACAACTATCTCTACGCAGCAGACCTTGCAGACGCAGATGAACCCACAATGCTCGGTTTCATGAACGATGCAGACAAGGCGGCAAAAGAAGAGGCAGAAAAAGCAGAATAATATGAAAACAATTCTTATCACTGGCGGAAGCCGTGGGATAGGGGAGGCCATCGTACGTCTTGCCGTAGGCAAGTATAGGGTGGCTTTCACCTACGTCACCAACAAGGAAAAGGCCGAAAATTTGGCAAAAGAGGTGGGCGCAAAGGCCTACCAATGTGACGTGTCCTCTTCCGCTCAGGTGAAGGAATTGATTGCCAAAATCAAGGCGGATATGGGCGGAGTTGACCTCCTTGTCAACAATGCAGGCATAGCCCAAGACAAACTCTTCCAAGACATAACCGATGAGGACTGGCATCGTATGATAGGTGTCAATCTGGACGGCACTTTCTTTGTGACAAGGGAGGTTGTCCCCGGCATGATTTCAAAGGGATATGGCAGGATTGTCAACCTGTCCTCAATGTGGGGCACGGACGGGGCTAGCATGGAAACTCATTATTCCGCATCAAAGGCAGGCGTCATAGGCCTCACCAAAGCCCTTGCCAAGGAACTTGCGCCTATGGGCATAACCGTCAATGCAGTGGCTCCCGGAGCTATTGACACGGATATGATGAAGACCTACACCGATGATGAACTCCGTGCCTTTGTGGAAGAAATCCCTATGGGCAGACTTGGAAAACCCAGTGAGGTTGCAGAAGCGGTTATGTTTTTGCTTTCCGCCGACTACATCACAGGAGAAGTCCTCTCAATCCGTGGTGGCTATTAATAGTCAGTTATATTCGCTTTCAGCGAGTTATATTGCTTCGCAGTTATATTTGCTCCGCAAGTGATATTTGCCTTTGGCAAGTTAAGGTTATTAGTGATAAGAAGGGAAAATAATGACTGAAATTTCAACACGAGAACGCGCAAAGGAATTTGCAAAAGCAATTATCTTTTTGGTGAAAGACGTACAATCTCAAGAAAGAGAATATATCTTGACAGGTCAACTTTTGCGCGCCGGAACAAGCATAGGAGCAAACTTGAGCGAGGCGCAATACGCCCAAAGCGGGGCAGATTTTGTTTCTAAGTTAGAAATAGCACTAAAAGAGTGCTATGAAAGCGAATATTGGCTTGAACTCATGTTTGAAACGGGTTATATCGCAGAGGCAAAATATAAGAAACTTGTTGCTGATTGTGGAACTATAAGAAGAATGCTTATAAGTGCCTGCAAAACATCAAAAGCGGAAATTGAATAGAAAAATTGAAAAGCTCACAATCCTCAAACAGGGGAGTGAGTTTTTTATTTATAGAAACATAAAATGTGAAAAATAATCCGCAACTTCTCTCAAAGAGAGAAATATAACTGCCGAAGGCAATATAACTGTGGCGTGCCACAATATAACTTGTCGAAGACAAATATAACTGATCAAAATTTGACAAGTCCAGTCATAACTGATGAAGAGCCTTTTTTGTGAACTATGTTTACTAAAAAACTTGGTTATTTGGCAAATTTTGATTATTGACACTTAATATCTTCTATACTATAATATATGTAATCATAATCATTATTATCGGAAACTTTCGGGTTTGGTTGGCGAAACCGCCCTCTCGTTTGTTTTATAGGTAGTGTGGTTTTGAAATAGCATCAAAAGAAATCAACAAAACAAAAATACTCTCAAAGTTTTTCATAGGAGGATAATTATGAAAAAATTTAGTATCAAGACACTCATCGTTTTGATGTTGGTCCTCGTCCTTTGCTTCTCACTTGTGGCATGTGGCGAAAAAGACAACGACAATGACGGTGGCGGCAATGGTGGTGGCGACACATCATGCACACGTCACGTTGACAGACGTCCCAAAGACGGCAAATGCGACAACTGTGGCGCAGACATGGGCACCAGTGGCGGTGGCAGCAACGATGGCGGAAATGACGGCGGCGACGAAACAGGTTACGGCGCAGCAGAATTCTTCCAAGGCCTCTGGGATTCAGCAGCAACCATCGGACAAGAAGAGGTTGAGTCAGGCGAAGACATCGCACTTGACCTTGGCTTGAACCTTGCAATCGGCAAAGATGGCGACAACCTCGTTGACCTCGGCATCGAACTTGGCATCGTCCTTGACAGAACCAACGCAGGTGCAAACAGTGCAGCAAAAGTCAAACTCTACAATCACGACGATGCAGACAACTGGCTCACACTTTACTTCTTCCTCAATGATCCTTACTACATCTATGCAGATTGGGCAGATCAAAGTTTGAAGATTGGTGTTGACTTCGGTTTCAACCAAGATTGGGCAGCAACCATCAACGACTTTGTTGGTCAAGAAATCCTTGGTGGCATGAGCATCTCTGGTCTCCTTGAATCAATCATCGACGGCTTCGGCGAGGATTGGAACCTTGACGGCCTCATCAATTCACTGACCGGTCTCCTCGGCATTGACCTTGGCGAAACCCTCAAGACACTCCTTGACCCCGAATCAGCAATCGGCGCAGCAATTCCTGGCATCCTTGAAAGTTTGGCAGAATCAATGGGCATGGATGACTATGAACTTGACATCGACGCAATCGCAGAAAGCGATGCAATCGTCCTTGACCTCTTGAAGGCAGTTGGTCCTCTCCTCTTCAAGGCAGAAGCAGATGAAGAAGCACACACCTTCAAAGCAGGCATCGACCTCTGCCCCACCGGCATCATCGGTTCAGTTGGCGTCTTGCTCACAGGTCTTCCTATGGGTCTCGGTGACGTGATCACCAACCTCAACGAAGTAGCATTTGAATATCAAACCGATGCAGAAGGCGCAATCGAAAACTTTGCAATCCTCGTTGGTATTGACACAAATGAAGATCCTCTCTCAATTGAAATCGGCCTCAACGAAGTTTCAATCACTGGCGTTAATGCAGCAAACAACACATTCGGCATTGACAAAGACGAATACGAAGAAGAATTCAACTTCAACCTTGCACTTGACCTTGAACTCACCGAAGGCGCACTTGTCCTCTATGGTCACGACCTCGCAGGCGACTTCAGACTTGAACTCAACGGCATGGTTGACCTCGTCAACGTTGAAAACAATAACACAGCAGCAGAACTCGTCCTCACAGACGGCACCAAGCAACTTGGCAGAATCACCTATGCAAAAGGCACTCTCGCACTTGAACTTGATGCAACAGACGATAACGTCAAGCTCGCACTTGCAGAACTCCTTCCCATGGCAGTGAACGCACTTGCATCATCAGAAGATACAAATCTCCAAGCAGCAGCAGTTGCAGTGGCAAACGCAGTGTACACCACCGACTTTGCAGATGCAGATGCAGTCAAGACAGCATACGCAACCAAGCACAACGGTGGCACCAGCGTCTTCACAGTTGACACAAACTTCAAGGGTGTTGCACTCACCGGCGTTGATCTCGTCAACCTCTTCACAGGTCTCTTCAAGGGCACACCTTCATTTGGTGCAGCAGCAGATGACGAAGTTACACCCATCAGCTGGTCACCCAGCATCATGGCAATCATCAATCTCCTCGAAGAAGTCATCGACGGTAGCCTCACAAGTGAAGATGGTCTTTCAATCACAGTTAAAGGCATAGGTGACGCAATCGCAAGCCTCTTCGCAAAGGACAATGGTCCTCAATCAAACGAAGAATTCTGCTACGGCGACGGCAAGGGCATCGTTGGTGTCTTTGAAAAAGTTGAATTGGCAACAGGAGAAGACGGCACGACTCACATTGCAAACAGAGACAATGGTGCAGCCGCAGAAGAATGGTTTGCAGGTATCGTTGGCGAATCAGATTGGGCAAATGCAAATGAAGCAGGCGTCATCGCATCAGTCTTTGAAAGCAATGCAACAATCACCGCAAGAATCTATGAAGGCGAAGCATCACTCACCGTCGAAGTTAAAAACGGCAGCGACAGCATCACAATCGGCCTTTCAGCAAAAGCAACCGCAGGTGAAGCATATGAATTCACAGCAGTCGACACAACCAACCTTCTCGTGATCGCACTGTAAGCAACAACACACAATAAAAAAGGCAGTCTTCGGACTGCCTTTTTATTTTGCAAAAATACAAGATTTTTGCAAAGTGATATTGCTCTTTGAGCAGTTATATTTCTTGCAAGCAAGAAGTTATATTGGCTTCGCCAGTTATATTGCTCACTATGTTTGCAGTTAAGGATGAAATAGGCGTGTCGTGTACGTCACGCCACATAACCACAACTCACCGAAGGTGAATATCACGTCCGTAGGACATATAACTCACGAAGTGAATATAACTGTGGCTCTGCCACAATATCACTTGTCTTGCGTTGCAAGACAAATAAAAAGCAACCTTATTGGCTGCTTTTGTTTTCGCCCTGAGAGGGCTTATTTTGCGTTTTGGGCGTTTTTCTTAACTTCGTCAAGGGAAGGGAACTTGTCCTCTTTATTTGCCCTTATACTGCGCATAAACAAGAGCGTGAGGACGGCTGCAATTATCATTGGCTTGCGTCCGCCACAGGGCTGCATAAAGGATTGATTCCACTCCGTCTATGATGACGGTGCAAAGCAGAAGAAAACAAAAAACAGGCATAAAACTGCAGACGAAAAACGAAAAAAATCAATCAAAAAAGTGACGCCAAAACCAGTCAAAAGACCAGAGAAAATCCAGTGTGTTTTGTCCTCAAAAATAGACGAATTTATCGACAAAATCCAGCAAAACGCTTAACAATTAAACTAAATAGGTTAGAACAACATTTTCAACAAAATCCGCAAATAAAATCAAGAAAAAAGTCGTTTTTTGCAAGTTTTTGAAAACAGGTGTTCTATTGCGGTGGATTTTGCATAAAAGAGCAAAAAATGAATAAGTTTCATAATTTTGAAAATTTTGTTAGTTTTCAATTATTTTTTTGAAATACACGGTTAGATGCTCGGTTTTGAAACGCAAAAAAATTTTTAATCAATTTTTGGGGGTTTTGGGGTTGACAATGACAAGCCGATTTTGGTAGGATAATCATACAAAAATGGAAATATGACGAAAAAGTTTAGGAGCATTGATGGAAGCACACACAAAAAATTTTGGCTTTGATCACAAAAGCGGAATATTGATGCCTATAAGCTCACTTCCCAACAAGTTCGGCATTGGATCTTTTGGCAAGTGTGCTTACGATTTCGCAGATTTTCTTGCCACAACCAAAACCAAGTGCTGGCAAGTGCTTCCTTTGAACCCTACTTCTTACGGCGACAGCCCTTATCAATCTCCTGCCTCAATTGCAGGCAATCCTTATTTTATTGACCTTGACGTTCTTCATCAAAAAGGTCTTCTCACCCTCAAGGAACTGAAAGAGAATATCCACAACACAAAGCGAGTCGACTACGGCTGGCTGTTTTGCAATAGATACAACGTCCTCCGCAAGGCGTACGCCAGATTTTTGAAGAGGGGCGGAGAAGAAGACGTTGCCTACACAAAGTTTGTCCGCAAAAATAAGAGTTGGATTGAGGACTACTCCCTCTTTATGGCTCTTAAAGTCCACTACAACTTTTGTTCTTGGAACAACTGGGCAGATGAGCACAAAGACGTCAACAAGGCAAGAAAACAAAAGGCAGCATTTGCTGACGAGTGCGGTTTTTGGAAATGGATTCAATTTGAGTTTGACAGTGAGTGGCAAGCACTGAGAAAATACTGCCACAAAAAAGGCATCGTCATCATCGGTGATATGCCCATTTACGTTGCTCACGACAGTATGGACGTGTGGCAAGCACCTCGTCAGTTCCTTCTTGACGAAAAATTCAATCCCACCGTTGTGGCAGGCGTTCCCCCAGATGGTTTCTCCCCCGACGGACAACTTTGGGGCAATCCTATCTACAACTGGAAACTTATGAAGGAAGACGGCTTCAAGTGGTGGAAAAACCGCGTGAGAGCCAGTTTCAATCTGTACGATATTCTCCGCATAGACCACTTTAGAGGTTTTGCAGGATATTACACAGTGCCTTACGGCGACACCACTGCAAGAAATGGTTGGTGGGAGTCCGCACCCGGCATTGAACTTTTCAAAGCAATCAACGAGACTTTCCCCAAAGCAAAGATTATCGCAGAGGATTTGGGTTTCATCACCCCCGACGTGAGAGAACTCCTTGACTCAACCGGTTTCCCCGGTATGAAAATACTGCAATTTGCTTTCTTTGATGAGGATAGTGAATATTTGCCTCGTTGTTACACAACCAAAAATTGTGTGGTGTATTCAGGCTCACACGATGCAGACTGCACAAGGACGTGGCATCTCAACCTTACTGGTCCAGCAAAAGAACGTTTTGTGAGAGAGTGCAAACGTGACACCCGTCAATCACGCACATATGACGTCATCGAGCTTGCTCTTTCAAGCGTAGCAAATCTTGCAGTCATACCCATTCAAGACTATCTTGACCTGACCAACGAACAGGGCAGAATGAACACCCCTGCCGTTGCAGAAGGCAACTGGAACTATCGTCTCAGTTCTAGATACAACACCCCCGCACTGGTGAAAAAGGTAAAAGACCTCACCGCGCGCACGGGGCGCGCATCAAAATGATAAGGAGTGAAATTATGAAAAGAAATTTATTTTCCATAACTTTACTGTTGATACTTGCACTTGTTTTGTGCATGACTTTTGTGGCTTGTGATCCCACCGACCCCACAACTCCTCCCACTGGAGATGGAAGCGGTGACGGCAGTGGCGACGGCGGAGATGATATCCCCGGCTGGCAAGTGCCCGAAGGCGAGTACACCATTGCAAAAGAACCCGGCCACAATCAACTTACATTCTACTGGTCACACCCCGGTGTCATTGAAAATTGTGACATTTGGATGTGGTGGGATGGCAAGGAAGGCAGCGGATATGAAATGCACCTCTGCGATTACGGCGCAAAAGTTGTGGTCAACGTCCCTGAAAACATCACCGAAGTTGGCTTTATCGTGAGAACAGGTTGTTCAGACCCCGGTGGCTCATCATGGGGTGAAGCAACCAAAGACGGAACAAGTGAAGACAGATTTGCCACAATCGAAGGCGAAGAAACTTTCATTTGGCTCAAGAGCGGTGACGCAAACCAATATACAAGCACTGATGGAGGTCAAACCTTGACACAAATCAAAAAGTTTACTCTTGCTGGAATGATTGACTTCCACAAGATCCAATACAACGTTTCACCCAAGGTTGCAATCACCAGCTACGACCAAGTCAAGGTCTACGAAGGTGACACCGAGTTGACAGTTGTTGACATCACCAACTTTGGCAACGCAGTGCAAACCGCAGTCATTGAAATAGACGAAACTTTGGATATATCCAAAAACTATCGTGTTGTTATTGAAGGATACGGCGAAAAACCTGTTGTCCCCACAAAGATTTTTGACAGCGATTACTTCATCGACAACTACACCTATGACGGTGACGACCTTGGCGCAGTCATCAACGGCAACACCACAACATTCAAGGTGTGGGCTCCCACCGCATCAAAAGTTGTTCTCAACCTTTTCAGCGCAGGCAACGGCGGAGAAGCGTACAAGAACGTTGAAATGACCAAGGGAGACAAGGGTGTTTGGTCACACACAGAAAATTGTGGACACGGCACATACTACACTTATTCAGTGACAACATCAGTTGGCACACAAGAAGCAGTTGACCCCTATGCAAAGGCAGCAGGTCTCAACGGCAATCGTGGCATGGTTGTTGACCTTTCAAAGACCAATCCCACCGCATGGAAACAAGACAACTTCTCAACCGGCATCGACAGCTATAGCGATGCAATCATCTGGGAAGTGCACGTGAGAGACTTCTCAAACAAGATTGCTTCTTCTCAATACAAAGGCAAGTATCTTGCCTTCACCGAAAAGGGTCTTGTCAATGAATTTGGTCAACCTGTTGGCATTGACTATCTTGTAGAACTTGGCATCACCCACGTCCACTTGCTCCCCGTCTATGACTATCAAACCGTTGACGAAGCAAATCCTGACAGTCAGTTCAACTGGGGCTATGATCCTAAGAACTACAACGTCCCCGAAGGCAGTTATTCCACCAACCCCTACGACGGCGCAGTGAGAATCATGGAATACAAGCAAATGGTTCAAGCACTCCACGAAGCAGGCATCGGTGTCATCATGGACGTGGTGTACAACCACACTTATGATGCAAACAGCTCATTCAACAAGATTGTTCCTTACTACTACTATCGCTACACCGCAACTGGTGCAAACTCATCAGCATCAGGCTGTGGCAATGATACGGCAAGTGAAAGATATATGTTCGGCAAATTCATGGTTGACTCCGTGTCATACTGGATTGAAGAATATGACCTTGACGGATTCCGCTTTGACCTTATGGGCCTCCATGACCTCCAAACAATGCAAGAAGTTGAAAGCGCAGTCCACAACATTGACCCCGAAGCACTCATCTATGGTGAAGGCTGGACAATGGGCTCAACAATCACTGGCGAAGCACAAGCAAACCAAGGCAACATTTCAAAAATCACAGCAACAAACAATGCAATCGGCACAATCGCAGTTTTCAATGATGCAATCCGTGACGGCTTGAAGGGCAGTGTGTTCAGTTCAACCAGCAAGGGCTATATCAGTGGCGCAGGCGCAGGAACACTTCCTTCAGTGCTCTTCGGTATGCGTGGCGGCTCAGGCGCAGGCGCAAGTTGGTCGGTGAAGGATTCAATGGTGGTCAACTATATGTCAGCCCACGACAACAACACCCTTTGGGACAAGCTTGAATTGTCAAACGGCACAGACAGTGTTGAAACCCGTCTTGCAATGAACAGACTGGGTGCAACCCTTCTCCTTTCATCAAAGGGTATGGTATTCTTCCAAGCAGGTGAAGAAATGCTCCGCACAAAGGACGGCGATGAAAACAGCTATAAGTCAAGCGACGCAATCAATAATATTGATTGGGCAGTGCTGAAAGATGGCGCAAACGAACTTGAAATGATGAACTACTACAAGGGACTCATCTCAATGAGAAAAACATATCCCATCTTCACAACCGTCAACACCGCAATGTATTCATCAAACATTGGCACAAACGGTGCAGTTGCAATCACCTATGACAACCACATGGGCGGAAAGGCAACAATAATTGCAAACCCCACTGCAGAGGCAATCACTTATACGCTCACAGGCAACTGGTATCTTCTTGTTGATGGCGTGGCAGTCACTCTTGACAACCCCGCAGAAACAACAGGACAAATCACAATCCCTGCATACAGCGCAGTGGTTGTTGTAAATCAAAAGGCATAAAAATATCCCTGCAATGACCTTGCAGGGACTCCCTTTTTCACAGAAAAACCGTGATATTGACGCTCAATATCACAAAGTGATATAATTGATTCAAGAAAACCAAAAATGGTTTTTGAGAATAGATAGAAAAACAACAAAAAAAACCTTAAAAAGGAGAGAAAACTATGAAAAAGTTTTTCACAGCAGTAGTGTGCGTCCTCGTACTCGCACTCACATTGACCGCTTTTGTAGCATGTAACCCTACAGAAGATCCCACCACACCTCCCGCAGGCGGTGACGATACTATCACAGTCACATGGTACCAAGGCAGCAAAGTCCTGAAAGAAGAAACTCTTGAAAAGGGCTCAAAAGCAACCGCATGGACTCCCGAAGCACCTGAAAACAAGGAATTCACCGGCTGGTTTGCAGAAGCATCACTCACTCAAGCATTTGATTTTGATGCAGAACTCAACGAAGACACAGACATCTTTGCAAAGTTCACCAGCACAGCACACGTTGCAGATGAAACATCCTATTACCTCATCGGCGCAGGCGCAGGCGACATGGGCAAGGCAAACTGGGACCACACAGCAGCAGCAGCAAACCTCACGATGACAAAGACAGACAATGCAACTGCAAACATCTATGAAATCACCATCACAATGTATGCAGGCGACATGTTCCAAATCTGCCACGACGGCAGCTGGGATGGTCAAGTTGGTATCGGTTATGTTGTAGGAGCAGAATACTGCGACGGCCTCAACTTCAACGACAACACCACCTACACCGCAGCAGACAAGGAAGTTGCACAAGTCAAAGTCGGCGACACAGTCATCTTCATCGGCGCAGACGAATACAACAATGGCTTCGAAACCTGGAACGTCAAACTCGCAGAAGGTCAAGATGGTGTTTACAAGATCACTTACACCACATATCCTGATCACCCCGCAGACAACAAGATCACATTCCAACTTGTTGAAAAACTCGATGCAATGACCGTCACACACGAAATGCACTTCATCGGCACAATGAACAACTGGGGCACTTCATACGAAGACGGCGAACTCCTTCTCAAAGAATCAGATGACAAGGCAACCTGGACCGGCACCCTCGTTATCACAGAAGAAATGTATGCAGATTGGACAGCAGAAGACGCAGACAACACCCTCGGTGTCAAGTGCGCAGCAGTCAAGCTCTACAACACAATCGACGGAAAATACTATGGCAACAACGGTGTCAACATCTTCCTCACAGCAGGCACATACTCATTCAAGTATACTGTTGAAGGCAATGTTGTTGAATATTCAAAGTGCGAATATTATCTCGTCGGCACATTCGTTGATGGAGAAGGCGCAGCAGTCAACTTCGCAGTGAAGGCAGGCGTCACACCTGCTCTCACAGTTGAAGACGGCATTGCAACAGGCACTCTCGTTGCATTCGATGCAGCAGCACGCAACGACTACAACTGGATCACAGCACAAGGCAAGACCAACCCCGATGGTGAACCCGCAGTCTTTGCATTCCAAGTTGTTTACGGCAGTGAACTCGGCATTGCAACATGGCACGGCTACAACGGCGACAACTTCTACGTCACCGCAGGCACCTACACAGTTTCATTCAACATTGCAACAGGTGAATACACCGTCACAGCAGCATAATCAACAAAAACACTAGAAAGCGAGGTGGGCTTTGCTCACCTCGCCTTTTGGCGAAAAAAGACTTTTAATTTAGCAAAATAATCAATTAATCCCTCAAAAGGAGACAATTATGAAAAAAATTAAACTCATTGCACTCGTTTTGGCGATTATGATGCTGGCAGCAATCGCATTTGTCGGCTGTGGTGAAAAAGAAGATCCCACCACTCCCGGCGGAAAAACCAAATATACTTTGACAGTCTGGGGCTCACAAGAAGACCAAGAAATGCTCAAAGAAATGTGCGCAGCATACGCAGCAGCAAACCCTCAAAACGAATACAAGTTCTTGTTCGGTGTTCAATCTGAAGCAGACGCAGCAGACAAAGTTCTCAACGACGTCACATCAGGTCCCGACGTGTACGCATTTGCAAGTGACCAAATCAACAAACTTTATGCAGGTGGCGCACTTGCACGTATCGGTGGCGCAATCGAAACCAACCTGAAAGAAGTCAACAGCGCAGGTTCAATCGATGCAGCAACCCTCACCATCAACGGTGAAGATCAACTCTACGCATATCCTATGACTGGTGACAACTGCTACTTTGTCTACTATGACAAGAGAGTCTATTCAGACCCCAGTCAACTTGCAACCCTTGACAGCATGCTTGATGTTGCAGAAGCAGCAGGCAAGAAAGTCCACTTCAAACTGAACGATGACGGTTGGTATCTTTCAAGCTTCTTCTTTGCAAACCCCAGCTTGGGCTACGAAGTGACCTACAACGACAAGATGGTCCAAACCGCATGCACCTGCAACTACAACAATGCAGATGGCCTCAAGGTTATGCAATCACTCCGCAACTACGTCAATCACAATGCTCTCGTCATCCAAACAGATGACAGCAAGATTATCGCAGGTTTCACACCCGACGAAAACGGCAAGGTTGAAGTGGCAGCAGCAGTTTCAGGCACATGGAACGCAGCAACCATCAAAGAACTCCTTGGCGAAAACATGGGCGTCATCAAACTTCCCACCGCAAACATCGGCGGACAACAAGTCCAACTTTCAGGCTATATGGGATTCAAACTCATCGGTGTCAACGGCTACAGCCAAAACAAGGGCGAAGCACACAAACTGGCACAATGGCTCACCAATGAACAAAACCAACAAAAGAGATTTGAAGTCCGTGGCTTTGGTCCTACCAACAAAGTTGTGGCAGCATCAGAAGCAGTGCTCAATGACCCCGTGATTTCAGTGGTCATGCAACAAGCACAATACAACCGCGCACAAAAGGGCGTTCCCGGCAACTACTGGACTCCTATGGGCGCACTCATCACTCCTTTCATCACTGAAAAGGAAAACGGCACACTTCTCGATGTGTCCGACGCAACACTTCAAGAATATCTTGATGCACTTGTTGCACAAATCACTGGCGCATAATCGTCAAACCCATGGGACTGCCTTACGTTGTAGGGCAGTCCCTCAACAACGAAAACATGGAGGCGTAAGATGGATTTTGAATATTTCAAACTGACCTTACCCCAAAAAATAATATACAAACTGAAAAAGTTCTTTGGCAACTTTGGCGGGAATGTAAAAAACTTCTTCTTGAGCAAGCTCAAGAAGATTGGTGCATTCTTCCTTAGAATTTGGGAAAGAATCAAAAACTTCGGTTTGAATTTCTGGCAAGGTGACGTCCTCACAAAGGCGTCTTATTTCCTTATTGGCTTGGGACACGTATTCCGTGGTCAAATTGTCCGAGGCATAATGTATATGCTCCTAGAAGCGGCCCTTATTCTTTATATGGTCTTCTTCGGCGGACAATATATGGTCATGTGCTTTGAAAATATGTTCGGCGGCGGCAACGTTGGTCGTGTTGAAACAAGCGTTTCTGACGTGTGGAATGATGAACTTGGCGAATATGTCAAGACAGAAGGGGACAACTCCTTCCTTATCGTTCTCTACGGTATACTGTCATTTTTGATTTTGTTGTTCTTTGCCTATTTCTATTTCAAGGCAGTCCGTGAAAGTTATGAACTTGAACAATACAGAATCATCGGCAAGAAACCTATCGGCATCAAGACTGATGCAGGGCAATTCCTTGATGGAAAGTTCCACATCACTCTCTTGTCAATGCCTATGCTTGGCTTGTTTATGTTCACCGTGATTCCTCTCATCACGATGATTCTCATTGCATTCACCAACTACGACGCGGGTCACGAAGTGCCTGAACACTTGTTCCAATGGGTTGGCTTTGACAACTTCAAGCAACTTTTCTCTGGCGGGTCAAAGTTGGGCGCAACCTTCTGGCGTGTTCTTGGTTGGACACTCCTTTGGGCAGTGCTTGCAACCTTCACAAGCTATTTCTTCGGCATGCTCCTTGCAATGCTCATCAACAAGAAGGGCATCAAGTTTAAAAAGTTTTATAGAACGATGTTTGTCACAACCATCGCAGTTCCTCAATTTGTGTCTTTGCTGATTATGTCAAAGATGCTGGACACAGGCGGCGGCATATTGGGCAGTGGCGGTGGCATCATCACCCAAATCATTGAGCAACTCTTTGGCTATCACTTGAAGTTTGGCATTGACATCACCACAACACGTATTTGTATTGTCCTTGTCAACATGTGGGTTGGCATACCTTACAGTATGCTGATGTGCTCAGGCATCTTGATGAACATCCCTCAAGACCTTTATGAGTCAGCCCGTATAGACGGCGCATCACCTGCCCGCAGATTCTTCAAGATAACCCTGCCTTATATGCTCTTTGTCACAGGGCCTTATCTCATCACACAATTCATCGGCAACATCAACAACTTCAACGTCATCTTCTTGCTGTCAGGAGGTGGCCCCGGCGACCTTATGCTTTACACGGACGGCGCAAAGGGCACAGACCTTCTTGTCACTTGGCTCTACAAGTTGTCTCTCGGCACGGATAGAAACTACAAGTTGGCGTCAGTCATTGGTATTTTGGTGTTTGTCATTTCAGCAGTATTCAGTCTTATTGTTTACAATAGGTCATCATCAGTTAAAGGGGAGGATAATTTCCAATGAGCGAAAAGGATATCATTATGCAAACGGAACTTGAAACTCCCGTTGAATCAACAGCAGAAGAAGTGGTTGAAGAAATCACTGAGCCCGTCCAAGAAGAAAAGGTGGTTGAGCCTCTCACCGATTGGTCAAAGATTGACGAAATGGAGCGTCAACTTGAACTTTCAAAGGTCACCATCCGCAAAAAGAGCCGTATTGGCATGAGATTTAGACGCATATTTGGCAACACAGTCGGTCAAGTCATCTTGACAGTATTGTCAATTTTGTGGGTTGTTCCTTTGTTCTACCTCATTGTCCAATCATTTAGAAAGGAGCCGGGCGCATGGTCACCCACTTTCTTCCCTCAAGAATGGACCCTTGACAACTACAAGCGTCTTTTCACTGAAACAGAATTCCCTAGATGGTATGGCAACACCTTGCTCATCGCAGTGTGCAGTTGTCTTATCACCACACTTTTTGTGCTTGCAGTGGCATACGCATTCAGCCGTGTCAAGTTCAAGGCAAGAAAGCCCATCATGAACGTTATGCTCATCCTTGGCATGTTCCCCGGATTTATGAGTATGACAGCAGTGTACTTCTTGCTGAAAATCTTGCTCCCTGACAACTATCAATCACACCTCAGTTTGATTATTGTCTATTCAGCAGGCGCGGCAATGAGTTATTACGTGGCAAAAGGATTCTTTGACACAGTGCCCAAATCTCTTGACGAAGCAGCCCGAATTGACGGCGCATCAAGATTTAGGACCTTCTTCAAGGTGATTTTGCCTCTCAGCAAGTCCATCATCATCTACACAATCCTCATTTCCTTCGTAGCACCTTGGTGCGACTACATCTTTGTGTCATACATCATGGCAGGTGTGCCCGACATTGGCATGTACACCGTGTCATTGGGTATGTACAAGTGGCTTGAAAGAGAAATGATTCAACAATACTTCACAACCTTCTGTGCGGCGGCGGTTATTGTTGCAACACCCATCACAATCCTGTTTATGTTCTTGCAAAAATACTATGTGCAAGGCGTCACAGGCGGAGCAGTCAAGGGATAGGAGGCAAGATGAAAAAGTTTTTTGCAACAATTCTTGTCCTGTCCTTGCTTTTAGTGTCCTTGGTGGGTTTGGTTGCTTGCAACCCCACAGAAGATGAGCCCAGCGACAGCGTTGAACTGAACATCATTGATGACAGTTATCGCAACTGGTATGAAATCTTTGTCCACAGTTTTTACGACACAGACAATGACGGCATAGGCGACCTCAACGGCGTGACAGCAAAACTTGACTACATCAAGGAAATGGGTTTCAACGGAATTTGGCTTATGCCCATTCACCCGTCACCCACCTATCACAAGTATGATGTCAAGGACTATTACGCAATAGACCCCGATTACGGCACCCTTGATGACTTCAAAACTCTCATCACCGAAGCCCACAATCGTGGCATAAGAGTCATCATTGACCTTGTGGTCAACCACTCAAGTGACCAACACCCTTGGTTTAAGGAAGCCTGCAACTATATCCGTCAAAATGGTCAGCCCGGCGGACAATATGGTGACTACTACAACTTCCGCATTACAGACAACAACAAGTATTCAAGTGTCAGTGGCACACAATATTCCTACGAAAGCCAATTTTGGAGTGGCATGCCCGACCTTAATCTTGACAGCCCCGCAATGCGCGCTGAAATCATCAACATAATGCAATATTGGCTTGAAGACTACGACGTGGACGGCTTCCGTCTTGACGCAGTCACAAGTTATTACACAGGTTATCTCCAAAAGAACATTGATTTCCTTGGTTGGCTCAACACCGAAGCAAAGAAAATCAAGCCCAATGCTTACATTGTTGGCGAAGCATGGGTTGGCGATGACTACACAATCGACAGATATTATGAAAGCGGTGTGGACAGTTTCTTCTTGTTCACAGGAGCACAAGCAGGTGGTCAAATTGCATCACTTGTCAAGCAAGGCAGTGGAAATGGCCTTGGCAACTGGTTTGAAAAACTGCAAAACACCTATGGTGAAAACGCAATCCTTGCACCTTTCCTTGGCAATCACGACACAATGCGCCCCGGCAGTTTTATGCCCGGTGTTGAAAACCTTAAAATGGCAGCAGGTGTCATGTCAATGATGAGCGGCGGAACTTTTGTCTATTACGGCGAAGAAATCGGCATGATTTCCAAGGGTGGACAAAACAGCGACCCCGCAAAACGTATTGCAATGAAGTGGCAAGCCAAAAACATCTATGAGGGATGTTGCTATCTGCCCCCTGAAGGCACACCTTGGGATGAAACGTCTTATTATTATCCCTCTGTTGAAGAGCAACAAGCAGACCCCAACAGCATTCTCAATTACTATAAAGAAGCAATGGAGTTGAGAAACCGTTTCCCCTCAATTGCAAGAGGCAAGGTGGAATATCACCCCACACCCAACAACAATTACATTTGTATCATCACAAAAGAATATCAAAATGAAAAGATAACGATTGTTTTCAATATGGACACCTTTGACCAAACAGTCAATCTTGGAGACTTCAACCTTGGTTGCAGTCAAATGGTTGGCACACTCTACGCAATGGGCGGTCAATGTTCATATGATGCGGGCGGCGTTCTCGCAATGCCCGGCCAATCCATAGCAATCTTTATATAAGGAGAAAAGTATGGCAAGTTTATCATTGAAACACATTTTCAAAGTCTATGATGGCAAAGTCAAAGCAGTCAACGACTTCTGCATGGACATAGAAGATAAGGAATTTATCGTGTTCGTCGGACCCTCTGGTTGCGGAAAGTCAACCACACTCCGTATGATCGCAGGCCTTGAAGAAATCACTGCAGGCGAACTCCGTATCGACGACGAAATCGTGAACGATTTTGAGCCTAAGGATAGAAACATCGCAATGGTTTTCCAAAACTATGCACTCTATCCCCATATGAGCGTTTACGAAAATATGGCATTTGCTCTCCGCACCGCCCACGAAAAGAAAGAAGTCATACACGAAAAGGTTATGGAAGCAGCCGCAATCTTGGGCATCACCGAGTATCTTGAACGCAAACCTAAGGCACTCTCCGGTGGTCAAAGACAAAGAGTGGCATTGGGCAGAGCAATCGTGAGAAACCCCAAGGTATTCCTTCTTGACGAACCTCTTTCAAACCTTGACGCAAAACTCCGTGCAGCAATGAGATCTGAGATTTCAAGACTTCATGAACGTCTTGGCACAACATTTATCTACGTCACCCACGACCAAGTTGAAGCAATGACAATGGGCACTCGCATCGTTGTTATGAAAGACGGCTTTGTCCAACAAATTGACACCCCTGTCAACCTTTATAAATACCCTGACAACGTTTTTGTTGCAGGTTTCATCGGCACACCTCAAATGAACTTCTTTGACGGCACAGTCATCAAGGAAGGCGACGACGTCACTTTCAACCTTGATTGTGGTGCATCAGTGGGCATGAAATACGTCCAAGCAGACAAAGTGCCCGTCAAATATATGGATGGCAACCACAAAGTGGTCTTTGGCATTCGTCCCGATGATGTCCGCGTAAAGAACGACACCAACTACGACGACGGCTCATGGGCACCTGCAAAGGCAGTTGTCAGCGTTGTTGAAGTGCTCGGTGGTGAAACACTCATTTACGCAAACCTCAACCTCAACACTCCCGATGCAGAAGAAGGCGCAATCATCATCAAGGCAAGCCCCGACACAATCGTACGCCGTGGAGATGTCCTTGACATCGAAATCTCAAGACGCAAGTTCCATGTCTTTGACAAGGAAACTGAGATGAGCATTAGAAAGCGTATCCCCGAAGCATCATACATTCGTGCAAACGTGGAAGACGGCAAGTTGACATTTGAAGGTCAAGCATTTGAAATGCCTTCTGCTGTCAAGTGCGACAATGCAACAGACGTTGAAACAGTCATTCCCATCAGTGCACTCACCCTCGGTGCAGGCGCAGGCAAGGCAAACGTCCAATGGGTTGAAAACGTTGAAGGCAAAAACCTCTATTTCTTGAAGGTTGGCGACCTTACAATGTTCTCACTTGAAGAAGGCGAGGCAAGATTCAAAGCAGGAGACATCGTTGACTTTGACATCGACTTCACAAAGGTGGGTATCGAAGCGCTGGGTGTTGCACCCATCAATCTCACCAACACCCTGGACGGCACCTTTACAAAGGAAAAGGATAAGTCACGCAAATTCTACAACTTCTATATGAACGTTGGCACAGCAAAACTTATCCCCACAGTGCCTGCATGCGAAAAGATATTTGCTTGCAAGGGCAGCAAAATCTTCCGCACACCTCTTGAATACATCTTTGACGCCAGCGTTGTCACAGTCACACCTCACGAAGAAGGCGCAACTGATGTCCTCACAGGCACAGTCAGCGAAATCCGCGACTATGGTTTTGTCCGCTATGCAACCATTGACACCGAAGGTCAAAAGGTTGTGGCAGCATACGATGGAGCAGTGGGCGACCAGGTTGACCTCCACGTGCCCGCAGAAAGCATCGTGATAAAAGACAAGTCCATCGACATCATCATTGCTTAAAAGCCCTCACAAGCCCTCAAAAGGGCAAAACAACTCAAAACCAACGAAATAGAAAAATATTATCCTTGGATTCCTAGGGGGAATCAAAAAAAGACCGACTTGATTGTCGGTCTTTTTCTTCATTATTGTTTTAGTTCAACGCTTGTCTCGGCTAAATGCTCGTGCAAGGTTTACTTTGCGGGGACAACGATTTCCACGTCGCCGAGAGGGAAGGTGCAGCAGGGGTGGATATAGCCATAGTCAAAGTCTGCAAGGCGTCTGCCGTCCACTGATGCAGGCACGTACACGTCACCACTGACGAGTTTTGAGTGGCACCAACCACATTCACCAGATCTGCAATGGGCAGGCACTGCGATGCCGTTCTTTTCAAGAGACACCAAAATAGTGTCGTTGACAGAGGCGGTCACCGAGGTCTTTTCATCGCGGACTCTCACGGTGATGGTGCAGGTTTCACTGGCGGGTGCGGTGTAGTCTGCGTTTCTTTCAGGGTTGTGATATTCACCAAACAATTCGTGACGGACAAACTTGCTTCTCAGTCCAAGTTTTGCAATTTCGCCATCGGCAAAGTCGTACATTGCTTGAGGTCCGCACATAAACACTGAGTAGGGTTCGCCCTCCGGTGCATACTTTTTGATGAGGTCTGCGGTGAGGAAGCCAGATTCGCAGTTTTCAGCAGAATCGGCACTTAACACATACACAACCTTGATTTTATCGCAGGATTGTGCGATTTGATCAAATTCATCTTTGAAGAGAATATCATCTCTTGTACGTGAGCCGTAGAGAAGAGTGAGGTGCATATCTTCTTCACCTTTTGCAATTGCACGGGCGAAGGACAGGAAGGGTGTTATGCCACTTCCGCCTGCAAGACCAACCACTGTTTTGGCGTCACGAAGGGGCTCGTATTTGAAGGTGCCAAGGGGTGCGGACACTTCAACGGAGTCACCCTCTTTCCAGTTGTCAAGGATATAGTTGGTGGCAAGTCCGCCGTTGACACGTTTGATGGTCAGTTGATAGAATCCGTCAAGGGCGTCAGCGGGACCACTGCTGATTGAGTAAGGTCTTGTGAGCACTGCTTTGCCAACGGTGAGGGACACACTGAGATATTGTCCTGCACTGAAATATGCAAGGGCGGTTGTGCCTTTGTCGGTGTCGGGCACAAAGGTGTATCTCTTCACGTCAGGTGAAAATGCCTCCACTTTTGCAATCTTGACAAATTGTTTGTCGGGGTGCAATGCCTTTGCAATTTTGTTGGCTGCGTAGGTGTCTTGATGAGGTATAGGATTTGCAGGATTTGATGCAATGATTTGATCTCTTGAAGGCACAAGTTTTATGAACTTTGCAGGATTCAATGATGAAATGTCAACCTTTTTCATTTTACTTTCCTCCTTTGAGTCTTCTTACCACGGCGTCGCCTGTGAGCATACCTGTCATATATGCGCAACTGTATCCGTCGCCACGTTCTGCGTGTCCACCGCAGTAGGAGAGGTTTTTCACTGTGAAGTCGGTGGGTGCTGCCATAATACGAGGCAAAATGCTGTCCCAACCAGCCATTTGATATCCGTAGATTTCGCCGGCGGGAGTGCCCAAGTATCTAGCAAAGGTGACGGGTGTTGCCACTTCGATTTCTTCAATGTGTGAAGTGATGTCAATGCCCAAAACCTTTTCAGAGTCCTCTATGAAGCGTTTTGCCACTGAGTTTTTCCACTTCTTGTATTCTTCGGGCTTCAAATCCTTGGGGAAGTCCTCTTCCATCATAGGAATTGTGTAGAAGAGCATACAAGTGCCTTCGGGAGATGCATCGGGGATTGCCACGTTGTGGCAGTTGACCACGTAATACGCGCCCTCGTTGCGATGATTGTAGCACTCTCTGGGGTTTGCATATTTTGAAATGAAGGTGGTGTAGTCCTCAACACCCAACTCTTCCTTTGAGCAGTCCATGCCAAGATACACCGTCACAAAGGACAGGCCAAGAGTTCTTGAATTTGCAAGGCGCAGTTCCTTTTCAGGCACGTACTTGATGTCGGACATAGCGTACACGTTGTTGGGGATGACGTTGGAGATGATTTCCTTTGCGTAAATCTTCTCGCCGGATTTCAGTTGAACACCTGCGCAAGAGCCGTCCTCGTTGTAGAGGAATTTGACCACTTCGCTGTTGTACCACACGTCACCGCCGTTGTCGGTGATTGCCTTTTCAAGGGCAAGGCTCATTTCGTGGGAGCGCTTGTAGGGCATAACCGCGCCGTCACGGACGTAGGATGCCACCATCGTCATATAGTGGAAGGAGTTGAGTTCGTCAGTGGGCACACCCAGATATCCCCAATAGGTGTTGAGGATGTTGCGTGCCTTTTCGGGCATACCGAGGGCCTTTTGCACCTCTTCAACGGTGTATGAAGTGTCGCGCATGAAGTTGCCGTGCTTCAAAATCATCATAAGAGGGTTGGGCTTGCCATTTTTGCTGTCGATATAGTCAAGGGTGCGTTGGTCACCTCTTTCAAGTTCAAACCAAGCCTTGAGAGACTCTCTGCAACCGGGGACTATTGCTTCAAGGTCGTCACAGAAGTTGTCTTCGCCGGCGCGCATACGCACGTCATATCCGTCTTCTGCGGTGCAAATTGCACGGAAAGTGTTGTCCTCGTAGCGGAAATCCACCTCTGCGCCAAATCTTTTGAAAAGTTTGCCCGTGTCAAAAAGTTGATCGGGCTTTCCAACTGCGCAAAGTTCGTGAAGAGAAGGCTCAAATTCGAAGCGACCGCGCTTAAATGACGACGCGCTTCCGCCGGGAATATTGTGCTTTTCAAGAAGCAGAACTTTGAATCCTGCCTGAGAAGTGACAGCCGCTGCCGCCAGTCCGCCATTGCCAGCGCCGACCACGACAACGTCATAATGTTTGTCCATAGCAAATCTCCTTTAATTTCTAGTATAAATAGTTTACCATTTTACTTTTCCAATTTCAATACCCAAACCAAAAAAAGACATCATTTGATGTCTTTTTATATAAATACAAGAGAGAAGCAGGGATTTTGCCCGCTTTCGTTCAAATCGTATTTATCTGTTGTTTGCCTTCAGGGATTTGCACCCTCGCCAAATTAAGCAAATATAAGGCTTAAATTTATGTGCGAACGCAGTTCCGATTTGTAGAGTAAATCGAATTGTTTTGAAATGTCAAATTATTAAAATTTTTGAAGTGCTTATTTCAAAGGCACTTCTTGTTTTTTTCTGAAAACAATTGCATTTAATGTTTATTGTTGTTACAATAAAAAAGTAAAGAAAGTAAAGAAAATGGAGTTTAAAATGCAAAAAATAAAAGAAGCTGTTCTTTCTTCCAAAGGGCAAATAACTGTGCCAAAAGCAATAAGAGAAATACTGCATGTTGAAAATGGCGATAGTTTAGTATTTTATATTGAAGATGATGAAGTTAAAATTACAAGCACGAACAACTTAGATATAAAATTAAAAAATGAAAAAAGAAAAGCATTTGTAAGAAAGGAGAAATAAAATGGCAAACGAAAGATATTCAGAAAATTTAGTATTAAAAGAAATGGGCGTAGATTTAGGTGAAAACGATTTTGGTTTTGTTTTTCCACAAGGTGAAGCTAATAATTTTGATAAAATTGAAAAATGCTTAAAAGAAATGGGCGGAAAACCTGCAATTTGTTCTCTTGATGATTATGAAACTGTTGGTTCTGGTAGAGCAAAACCAGAATATATAGTTACTTTTAATAAAGATAAAAATACAATTATTTTAGTAGAATGTAAAAAATCTATTAAAGAACATGAAAGTAATGAGAAAAATATGCCACAAAAATATGCTGTTGATGGTGCTTTGTTTTATGCCAAACATTTAAAAAATGACTATAATGTGGTTGCTGTTGCTGTTAGTGGTACCTCAAAAGAAAATGTAAAAGTTAATACATTCTACTGGAAAAAAGGTTTTGAGGACTATCAAGAACTTAAAAAAGCAAAAGACACAATATTGGAGCCCCTAAACTATTTGAATCTTGTAGAAGGCAAAAAACTAGAAAGAAAATTCTCGTTACAAGAAATTAGAGAGCTTTCACAAATAATGCATGAGAAATTAAGACAAATTAAAATTTCGGAAAAAGATAAGCCAATCTTTATTGCTGGGATGCTTATTGCTTTACAAAATTCCGATTTTAGAAACACATGGAATAATATAAATTCTTTTAATAGCTTGGTAAAATTAATGATTGATTCCATTGAAGAAACTCTTGATAATAGTGATATAAAAAGAGAAAAAATAGAAGCTATAAAAAGTTCTTTTAGAAGAATAAAAAGTAATGAAAAAATTAAATCCATTCCTTTAGGAGAAAATGGCTCTTTGGCTTGGTTTATTGAACAACTAGAAATGAGAATTTTACCAATGATGAACCATTATGAATATACTGAAGATGCTTTAAGTATTTTCTATCATGAATTTATTAAATATAGTTCTACTGATGGAAAAGGTTTGGGTATTGTTTTAACCCCAAAACATTTAACAGATTTTATGTGTAAGTTGGGAGAAATTAATAAACAAAGTAAAGTTGTAGATATATGCTGTGGTTCAGCATCATTCCTTGTTACAGCTATGGGGTTAATGTGTAAAGAAGCAAATAGTGCAGAAATTTTAGAAATAAAGAAAAATGGACTATATGGAGTAGAACTTGATACTGATTTATATACTCTAGCAATAACAAACATGATTATTCGTAAAGATGGGAAATCAAACATTGTTTGTGGTGACTGTTTTTCTCAAGAGATTTATAACAGCCTAAAAAACAAACACTTATCTTTAGGGTTGATTAATCCGCCTTATTCACAAGAAGATAAATGTGAATTGGAATTTGTAGAAAGATTATTGAATGTTTTAGAACCTAGAGGATTGGCAGTTGCCGTTGTTCCTATGAGTTGTGCAATTGGAACTAAATTCAAAGAAGTAAGGGAGCGATTGTTTAAATATCACACTTTAAAAGCCGTGTTTAGTATGCCAGATGATATATTTTATCCAACCGGAACAAATGTTTGTGTTATGGTTTGGGAAGCACATAAATCTCATGATAGCAACAAACCCACTTTCTTTGGTTTCTGCAAAGATGACGGATTTGTAAAAAGAAAGAAAATGGGAAGAATTGATTATTACAATAAGTGGGATGACATAGAAAAAGAATGGCTTGATTTATATGAAAATAAAAAAATTGTTGATGGTAAATCAGCTTTACAATGCGTAACCCATGAAGATGAATGGTTGTGTGAAGCTTACATGAAAACAGACTATTCTACTTTAACACAACTTGATTTCCAACAAACAGTTAATGATTATCTTGCATATTTGGTTAAAAATGGTGAAGTCTATGAAGATTAAAGACTTATTTGATTATAAATATGGTGTAAATCTTGAATTAATTCACTGCCAAGAAACGAAAGAGAATGATTGCAATTCTGTTAACTTTGTGGCGCGAACAAGTAATAATAATGGAGTTGTTGCAAGGGTTAAATTAATTGAAGGTTTAGAACCACAAAAAGCTGGCACATTAAGTTTAGCAACGAGCGGTTCTGTTTTGTCCTGCTTTGTGCAAAATGAAGATTATTATAGTGGTAGAGATTTGTATGTTTTAACCCCTAAAATAAATTTAACATTAGAACAAAAACTATTTTATGCAATGTGTATTAATAAAAACAAATACAGATATAGTTATGGCAGGGCTGCCAATAAAACTTTTCCTGAAATTGAAATTCCTTCTTTAGATTTGTGTAACAAATTAATCGAAAATAAAAAAATAAAAAAAATTACAACTATTTGTGAAAAAATTGAAATTTCTTTAAAATCAAAAGAATGGAAAGAATTTAAAATTGGAGAATTGTTTTTGTTACATAATGGTATAAAATACCCTAGTTATGATAGAGAATCTGGTATATTACCTTTGGTTAGTACAACTGCTTCTAATAATGGAATTTCTGATTATATAAGTGATAGACCGGAGAAATATAGCAATATTTTAACAGTTGCTTATAGTGGAAGTGTTGGTGCGACATTTTATCAAGGAAAAGAAGTCTTTGTTGGAGAAACAGTATTTGCCTTAATTCCTAAATTTAAGATGAATAAATATATAGCAATGTTTATTTGTACTATATTAAATTATCATAATTTTAAATATACTTACGGTAGAAAAATAATTGGAACTAGATATATAGATGATATTATAAAGTTACCTGCAATAAACAATCAACCAGATTGGACATTTATGGAAGATTATATCAAATCATTGCCTTATGCAGATAGAATTTAAAATTAAACACTCAATCTTAATGATTGAGTGTTTATTTGTTTTAATTTATCTTTTATTTATATCTCTTAAACTTGGTATTATAAATGCAGGAATACCTTTTAGACAAAAATAAAGCAACCGCATATTAGAATACGGTTGCCATTGGCAAAGAAGCAGGGATTTGTTCTTGCTCTTTGCGTGTCAAAAGTGCTTGTTTAATTGAGTGACACGAAAAGACCTTCGGGCATCGCTAAAAATGGTGGGTGTCCACCATTTTCTTAACGCTCTTGTTCAAATCGTCTTTATCTGATATTTGCCTTCGGGATTTGTAGGCACAAAGTGCCGTAATAGCGGAACGAGTATGCTTGCATACGTGAGTGAAGCGCCAGCCTGGCGTGGCAGGGTTCAGTGCCATACACAATGGCACAGGTGCAACGCACCAAAATCCCGATTTCTCCGCCAAGAAACAAAGATAGAGAAGCAGGGATTTGTTCTTGCTCTTTGCGTGTCAAAAGTGCTTGTCAAATTGAGTGACACGCAAAGACCTTCGGTCATCGCTAAAAATGGTGGGTGTCCACCATTTTCTTAACGCTTTCGTTCAAATCCCTGCTATTTGGAGACGTCATGTAAAACAAAAACCTAAACCGCTGTATCGGTTTAGGTTTTGTTTGGCGGGATGGGGGTGAAAGCGTTTGAACTTTTTTGTAAGAAGAAAGGTCTTCCTCAAAATCGTCAATATCTATAAGGTCTAACTCCTTTTTTGTAGGTTTTATATTGAAAAACACACTAGTAATGTCATCTGTAACAAAT
>JAFTSA010000006.1 GCA_017461985.1 Clostridia bacterium | reverse complement strand
CGCCACCAGTTGAGATGTGGCTCATCTTGTCTGCATAGCCAAGTTGTGCAACTGCTGCTGCGCTGTCGCCACCACCGATGATGGTGATTGCGTCTGTGTCTGCCATTGCCTTTGCCACTGCGTTGGTGCCTGCTGCAAGGGTGGGGTTTTCAAAGACGCCCATAGGTCCGTTCCAGACAACGGTCTTTGCGTTTTTCACTGCGTCTGCAAAGAGTTCTTGTGTCTTAGGACCAATGTCAAGACCCATACGGTCTGCGGGGATTGAATCTGTGGGATAATATTCAATTTCTACGTCTGCATCGATGGGGTTGGGGAAATCAACCACTGTTGCTGAATCGATGGGGAGATAGATTTCCTTTCCAAGTGCTTTTGCCTTTGCAAGCATTTCCTTGCAGTAGTCAAGTTTTTCATCGTCCACAAGTGACGTGCCGATTGAGCCACCTTGTGCCTTGATGAAGGTGTATGCCATACCACCACCGATGATGAGGGTGTCACACTTGTTGAGGAGGTTGTCAATGACGTTCAACTTGTCTGCCACTTTTGCGCCACCAAGGATTGCAACGAAGGGACGGACAGGTTCTTCAACTGCGCCACCAAGGAACTTAAGTTCCTTCTCGATGAGGAAGCCACTGACTGCAACCTTTGCATATCCATATTGAACGATGCCTGCGGTGGTTGCGTGTGCGCGGTGTGCTGTGCCAAATGCGTCGTTGACGTAGACGTCGCAGAAGTCTGCAAGTGCCTTGCAAAGTTCTTCACTGTTCTTTTCTTCCCCTTGATAGAAACGGGTGTTTTCAAGAAGGACGATTTCACCGTCGTTCAGTGCTGCCACTTTTGCGTGTGCATCATCACCAACAAGGTCTGTTGCAAAGGTGACCTTACCGGGGAAATGATCTGCAAGTCTGTCTGCAACGGGCTTCAATGTGAATTTCTTTGCGTCGTTTTTCAGTGCTTTGTCAAGATATGCTTGCTTTGCTGCTGCTTGTTCGTCGGCGGGGAGTGCTTCCACTGCCTTCTTTTCCTTCTTTGTGAGACCAAAGCCGGGGGTGAAGATGTTGTGGGGTTTGCCCATGTGTGAGCAAAGGATAACCTTTGCGCCGTTTTCCACAAGATATGTGATTGTGGGCAGTGCACCGTTGATGCGGTTTTCGTCGGTGATGACACCGTCTTTCATAGGAACGTTGAAGTCGCAACGGACCAAAACCTTTTTGCCTTTGACGTCAATGTCACGAACAGTCATTTTTGCCATAATGTATTCTCCTTAAAATTAAATTCCAGTTTGGGCCTCGCGTGAGCATAATGCACGCATACGAGCCACAGTTATATATTGTAGCACACCCCACCAAGTAAATCAAGGAAAATTTGCACCCCCATGCAAAAGCATGGGATGAAGAAAGTTCATAAAGGGCGATACATTTGCTAGCACTTACTCTTTCGAAGACGGAACGCGAGGAGCAGCGGCGACGAGGAAGGGAGCGCCGAGAACCAGACGAGAGTACGAAGTTGCGGGTGCGCTGTGATTTTTTTGCACCAACGCAACGAGTGGCATAATCAGGCGACGTCGCTTAATGTGCGAGAGCCGAGTGTTGCCCTGCCCGTAGGGCTCTGCCGTAGGCAGAAGGGGGAAACACGTGAGGAAGGGGGACATATTCTCTCGCAGGATTTAGACGACAAAAATAAAACACGAAACGTGTTGTAAGGCAATATATTTGCAACACGTTTCGTGTTTTTGATATTTTATTATCGTGCTCAAAACTACCTAAAATTGCCGTTTTCGGCTTATTTTGACAAGTTTTGCAATTTTATGGTACACATATCGTGTTTTTAAGTGAAAATGATGATTTAAGTTTTGCATTGAGGTATTTGACGGAAAATGGCGGTTTTTAGAAAAACAGATAAAACCCAAACATAAAAAACGACTGCGGTTGCAGTCGCTTTGAGCTGTCTTATATTTGCTTAAAGTTTTTGTTTGATAGGTGCTTTCCTCTCAATCCTTCCAGAGGAGAGTTTCAGGGTGGGAGAAATTGAAGGTGATATTCTTCCTCGGATTGATGAGGAGGTTGAGGACGCCGGGCTCAACGGTGTCCATACGTGTTTCCATATTCAGTTTGCGATATGGCTTAAATCCACATTTCTCTTGCACTCGTCTTGACTGATTGTTGAAGTCATAGTAGCCACAGGTGAGGAAATCAAGGTCTTTTTCATCAAAAAGATAGTTGATGACTGCCTTCACTGCCTCTGCCATAAGCCCCTTGCCCCATTGGTCACGTGCCAAAACGTAGCCGATTTCTCTGCCCTTGTAGCCGTCAAACTCGGTCAGTTTGTCCTCTGCGCCGTAAAACTCAACGCCCAAAGAACCTACAACACGTCCGCTATCCTTCAAACAAACCGCAAAAGTCTTGTCCTCATCAATGAAGTGGGTGAGGATTTCTTTACTCTTGTCCTTGTTTTCGTGATGAGGCCAACCTGCCATCTCGCCTACGCCCTCAACTGAGGCGTATGCGAAAAAGTCGTCGAGGTCATCCCATTTGAAAGGACGAAGGACAAGCCTTTCTGTTTCTATAATCTTTCCGTTTAACCTAAATTCTGCGTTCATAATAGTATTCCTTTGGACTAAAATTTGGTGAGGTGACCTTGTTCAAGAAGGTGACCGTGGTCGTTTTGGCGGATTGCCTCATAAACGACGATTGCAACTGAGTTTGAAAGATTGAGGCTTCTTGCCTCTGCAATCATTGGTATGCGAAGGGCGTGGTCATAGTTGTCATGCAACAATTCCTCAGGGAGCCCCTTTGTCTCCTTGCCGAAGATGAAATAATCTCCGTCACAAAATGACGCTTGGTCATAGCGTTTTGCGCCCTTGGTGGTGAGATACCACTTGTTGCCATCGGGATTTTTCAAGAAAAACTCGTCGATGTTTTCATACACCGTCACGTCAAGAAGATGCCAGTAGTCAAGGCCTGCACGCTTCAAGGACTTGTCGTCAATGGCAAAACCTAAGGGTTTGACAAGATGAAGTCTTGCCCCTGTTGCGGCGCAAGTGCGGGCAATATTGCCTGTGTTTTGAGGGATTTCGGGCTCTACGAGCACTATGTTGAATGCCATAATTCTTACTAGATTTTGTCCTAAGTTTTGTCCTAAAAATTTGGACTATATTTGTGGGGTTTTGAAGATTTTTTTCTGTTGTTTTTTTGTGATTTTTCCGCCACAAAATCAACGTGTTTTTTGTAGATATTTTTGGTTATTTTTTGCGGAATTTTCAGTCAAATTTTATGGGAAATTTTGGGGGATTTCAAAGATATTCTTCCACCAAATTCAGTATGCCGTTGAGGTCAGCGACTGAGGCAAGCGCCATACGGACAGCCTTGGTGTTGCCGGTGTTTTTTGCGTAGTGGCAAAGTTGCAATTTCATCATATTTGCAACCACTCTGTCAGGGAGAGTTTGGCGCAAAATTGATATATGCTCAAGAACTGAAGCCTTGTTGTCGTATGTATAGTCAAGTCCCAAAAGTTCACTGAAAATATAAGGTTTGCCAAGGGCACCACGGGCTATCATAAAGCCGTCTGCACCACTCACCTCTTTCACCTTTTCAAGGGATGCTTTGTCCACTATGTCACCATTTGCTATGACGGGGATTGAGAGAGCGTCTTTCACCATTTTTGTCACGGTGTGGTCTGCCACCCCACTATACATTTGAGTGCGGAAACGAGGGTGCACTGCAACTGCACTTGCACCGCCTTTTTCAGCGGCGAGGGCGCAATCAACTGCCAAAATATCCTTGTCAACACCTGCACGGATTTTGACGGTGACAGGGCGACGACCTCCCTCAACTGCGGAAGAAACTATCTCGGTGATGAGGGCAGGATTTTCCATAAGGGCACTGCCTTCACCGTTTGAAACAATCTTTCTTACAGGGCAACCCATATTGATGTCAATTATGTCAAATTTGGCTAGGCGCTCGTCTTGGCAAGCTTTGAAAATGAACTCAGGCTCACTGCCAAAAATCTGCACTGCGGTGGGCACTCCTGTGTCGGTGACGTGAAGCAAATCCTCAGTGCCTTTACCGCCATAGCAAAGCCCCTTTGCACTGACCATTTCGGTGTACAAAAGACCTGCGCCATACTTGGCACATAGGTGTCTTGCCCCTGCGTCAGAGAATCCTGCAATGGGTGCAAAGACAATGTTGGATTTCAGTTCAATTTCACCAATACGCATTTTATATCACTATTTTACGACAATAAACTGCCGTTTTCGTCATTTTTGTGTTTTTTGTTTGTTTTTGTCGAAAGATGATTTTGCCATCAATTTGTTGGCAAGAATACCTCGTTTCTTATTTGCCTTGACGCTTTGCTTCATCCCAAAACTTGTCAAGTTCCTCAAGGGTGTAGTCGGTCATACTCTTGCCCTCACGGGTGGCAAGTTCTTCAACCACTGCAAAGCGTGACTCAAATTTTCTGTTGGCGTCGTGGAGTGCCATTTCATTGTCTATCTTGAAAAAGCGGAGCACGTTGCACACTGCAAAGAGAAGGTCTCCTGCCTCTTCGTGTCTGTGTTCAGGAGTGGCGGTGAGGAGTTCGTCAAGTTCCTCTCTCACCTTTGCTACTGCGCCGTCAACATCATCCCAGTCAAAGCCACACTTCTTGGCAATCTTTTGAATCTTCTCTGCATAAAGAAGTGCGGGGAAGTTTTTGGGCACACGATTCATAGCGTCTGTGTTTGAGGTGTACTTCTTTTCTTTCTTCTTTGCCTCTGCCCAAAACACCAGTGCTTCCTCGGGGGTGTCGGCGTGGTTTTCACCGAAGATGTGGGTGTGGCGGTCAAGGAGTTTTCTGCACAGTGCAGTCAGCATATCCGCCCAGTTGAAATCCCCTTCATCCTCTGCGATTTGGGTGTGGAAAACTGCTTGCAAAAGCACGTCGCCGCACTCCTCAAGCATCATATCTCTATCCCCCTTGTCAAGGCCTTCAAGAAGTTCATAAGCCTCTTCAATAAGGTTGATGCGGATGGACTCATGTGTTTGGATTTTGTCCCACTCGCAACCGTCCTCTGCACGGAGGCGTTTCATAATCTCTTCAAGGTCGCCAAGGTCAAAGCGTTTGCGCTCTTTCAGTTCCTTTTCGGGGGTGAGCAAAACCTCATCAAATACACCAAGATTTTGAGCCTCGCAAGTGCCCTCTTTTCCGTCAAATGAAAAGGCTACGGATTTGTCTTTTCCGTAGGCTGAAATGATTTTGTTTTTGACCATATCACACTCCTCTATTTTTGCCACTTTCACAAGGCAAGGTATGCGCTTGTTGACAAGGACAAATGAGGGTGCAAAATCGGTTGCTTCGTAGACTTGATATGAGCCATTAAGAGCGGATGTGAGTGCCATTTTCATACTCCCAAAATCGAACGATTCGATGCAGTTTCAATAGTATTTTGCCTAGGGGCAAGGAGTGATATTCCTGCCTGTCCATAACTCCAAACAGAGTGGACAAGAAGAAATACACTGTATAGCATAGCACAAAACCGATGAAAAGTGCAAGTATATCGTGTACGATATAGGCCTTTGGCACAAGGATGCAAAGTCCGCTGACTCCCCCTGAAAAGAGGGATAATGCAATAGGTTGGTGTAGGCGCAGTGAGGTGAGGCGGAGAAAACTGACGTTGACAAGGGTTAGGGCGGTCACTGACATAACAAGCATAGACACCCCTGCCCCTATTATGCCGATATACCTCACAAGCACAACGGACAAGACAATCTTGACAACAACCGCAACCGTCAATCCCTTTACGGCAGACATAGTTTTGTCAAGGGCTTGAAGAAGGGAGACGTAAATCTGCATAACGGACATAATGACAATGTTTGGTGCGGTGATGATGAGAAGATTTGAGGCGGTGATGAGAGGGCCTTCCTCCAACGATGAATAAAGCAAGGAGATTATCTCTCTTGAAAAAACCATCATAAATATGGCTGAGGGCACACCTACCATATAGGCAAGTTTCAGTGACAATCTGCTTTTGAAAAGTATGCTGTCAATGTCCCTCTCCGCCCTTGACACCGACACCGAGGGCACTATGGCAACGGCAAGGGACATGATGAGCACCACGGGCATATTGACAAGGGATGTGACAGGACCGGACAAAAGACCATACTGACTGGTGGCAAGGTGGGTGGATAAACCACGAAGTTTCAACACGTTGACAACGATGAAACTGTCAAAAAAGTTGGAAAGGGGCAAAAGCAAAGCAACTATGGCTATGGGGAAAGCGATGCGGAGCATCTTGACACCCTCCTCCTTTTCAAAGGACAGCAACTTTCCACTGACTTTGTGTTTTCTTTCGCGGACAAGATAGGTGATGACAAGATAGCCTGCCGCCACAATCTCCGAAAGAGTGACGCCTAAAAACGCACCTGCCACTGACCATATAAGCCCATATCTTTTTAGATAGACCGCAAGCCCTAAACCGAAAGCCAGTTTGACAACCTGCTCTATCACGTTGGATATGGCGGTGGGAAGCATGTGCATTTCACCTTGAAACCAACCCCTAAGCCCTGCGGTTATGCTAACGAAAAATATGGACGGGGCTATGATTTGAAAGCCAAGCGCTACACTTTCATTGCCCTGCCATCTGGCAAGAGGGCGAGATAGGGATAGCACCAAAATGGTGCTCAACGTGGAAAGCGTGACAAGGACTGCCATTGCCACAAAAAGATATTTTTTGACACTTTCACCCATTGCCCGCTTTTCCGCCACTATGCGAGATAGCGCGGTGGGCACTCCTGCGCTGGACAAGACCATAAAGAGGGCAAACACTGGAAAAACAAGTTGATACATGCCCATACCCTCTGCCCCTAAAACGTTGGTGAGAGGTATGCGATATAGGGCGCCGATAATCTTGCCTATGACTGAGCCAACAGCCAAAATCATTGCCCCACCCATAAGGCGGTTGCGCCGTTTCACTGAGGGGGTGTCGGTGTAGTTGAAAGTTTGGTTTGTCTTTTTCACATCCCCACCACTGCCCCTAAAATTGCACTGGCAAAACGAATATAGCCAAGAGCGTTTTCATCAAACTGATTTTGCTTTGAAACGATGACAGTGCCGATAAGGTCACCGTTGACCAAAATAGGCTCTAGGGCAAGAAATCCATCACCGTCCTTGCCTTCAAACAAGGGGCATTCTGTTCCTGAAACGACTATGGCACTGCGAGTTGACGAAGCACGCAAAAGTTCCTTTGAGGGGGTGAGGTGCGAGGTCAGTTTGCCCTTGACAACTGCGGACACGAAAGCGTCACCTGCAAGGATAAAGATGTCACCACCCACGTGTTGACGAATCATCTGCGCCACGCCGTCAGAGGCATATTGCATATCTTGAAATGGGGAGTATCTCTTCAGCACCAACTTGTCGCCGTCGGGCAAAATTTCAAGCTCATCACCTTCCTTTATACGAAGGGTGCGACGGAGTTCCTTGGGTATTACAATCCGTCCAAGATCGTCAATGCGTCGAGTGAAAGTTCCGTTCATAATAAAAACCTCCTGCCAGTTTAGTTTGCATAGCAAGAGGTTTATTATTCCAGTTTTTGCACTTAAAGTGCCGTTTTTGTGATCAACTTAAATTTGTGACTACTTCTTGTCAAGGACGTGCTCTAGGATAAGCGCGGTGAAATCCACCTCTTCAACGAAGTCACGAGGGATATATTTCACACGGTTGAAGCGGTCAAAATGCTTGAAGTGAGTGGGCAGTGACACGGGGGTGGACACGTCCATCATATAGCATATTTCCTGCAAATCCTTGATGAAATTTGAGGAGGACAAAACACGCGGACTTTCAAAAAGCACGCTCTTCAAAAGTTTGTCTTCCTTCATCAGTTTGCCCCAAATTTTCATATCAATACTCGTTTATGATTTCACCAAAATAGAAGATGTGTCTGTCGCCGTTGGGATAGGTTTCTGACAAGGGATACCAGTTGGACACTGCGCTGACGTCCATATCATCAGTCATAGGCACAACGCCCACAACTTTGCATTCATAATACTTTTCGCAACCCTTGACAACACAAGTGTCAACTGACTTTGCAGGTTGTTTTTCCATGCCGGTTTCTGCCCACTTGTCATAGTCTCTGCCACTCTTTGTGCCACAGAAAGCAAGTTCCTTTTTGAAGGTGCCGGCGGCAGGTACGCTGACGGTGAAAACTCCTGTTTCGTCAATAAGTTTTGCGGTGTGTCTGCTGACGCGGATGGGTGCAATGAACACCTTTTTGTGCCACATAACGCCAACAAATCCCCAACTGCACACCATAGGGTTGTCCCCTGAGGTGACGAAGCAACCAGTGTTGAGGGCGCTATTCAAAAATTCCATATTGTTAAATTCGTGCATAACTTCTCCTAAAACGTTTGCGTTGTAATTTATTATATGATAACATACAACCGATGGTCACGGCAACACCCATCAATAAAAAAAACCGAGGTAATTTTGAAAAAATCTCTTCTTTTTATCACGAGAGCCGCACTTATTGGCGCATTGTACTTTGCTCTAACCGTAGCAATCCCCGCACTATCCTTTGGACCTATCCAATTTAGACTGTCTGAAGTCTTGGTTTTGACTGCAGTGATTTTCCCTGAGGCAATCCCCGGGCTGACAATCGGTTGCGTGCTTTCCAACTTTTTCTTTTCACCCTACGGCATATACGATATGGTGTTTGGTGGCATAGCCACCTTGCTTGGCGCAATAGGCACTTATCTCCTCCGCAAAAAGATACCTCTTGCGGCAATCCCCCCTGTCATCTTCAACGCATTTTTTGTGCCTATCATTTGGGTGATTGACGGCTCGGACACGGTGTATATCATATCCGTCCTTGAAGTGATGGCAGGTGAAGTGTTGACGGTTGGCGCGGTTGGCATACCACTCACATACGCCCTCAAAAAAGCCTTCCAAAAGGCAGGCATATATATGGCAAAGCGCAAAGGAGAAAAACTTGACGACGATGAGGACACTCCCACTGAGGACACCGCAGACACCCCAAAGGGAATGAAAAGTGAAAAATGAAGAATGGAAAATGAAAAGTGAAGCAACAAAAAAGGCACTCAAATGAGTGCCTTTTTGTTTAATAATACCTTCCGTTTTTGCTGTAATTGTAAACCGTCATCCCATTTTCTATAAACGCCTTTCCAAATGGGCTATGACGCCAATCTTCCATAATCTCTTCCAACATATTTTGATAGGCATCTCCCAAGTCAAGGACCTCTTCGGGCGTTGCCATAGTCAAGGCTTTGTCAACGGCTTGTGCATATTGCAGCGCGGTGGCGTGAGAGTCAAATTGCCCTTCAAACATATGATCGAAGAATACAAATTCATACGTGAAGTACAGCAAGCAAGTTGCACCAGTTTCAAGATTGAACATCGTCACGTTGAAGGAGACTGTCTTCATGGCAAGAGGATAACTGCCATGATCCACGTCAATCACAAAAGAGGAGTATGGTCTGCCATCATATTGCATTGCACCGAGTACTGTGGAGTAATACAACAAATATTTGCCGTCAATCACCGTTTTCCCAACAACTTCAGGATTTGAGTCCTCTGTGCGATATATGACGTCTCCGCGCTCACTGGACACAAGAATTTCTTTCCCTGAAATAGTGCCTTCTCGCCATTGTCCATTTCCTAATTCAAGCGCCGCTCTGCCATTGTGCTCATAATTCCTTAGATTGACGTCAATCTCACCATATTTGTCCACAAGTGCTTGCAATTTTGACATAGTTGATTCATAAGCAGGATCACCTTTTTTCAGCATTGCGCCTGCCCTGTCATCGTATATCGGGGCTCTTGCTTGTGCCTGTGCCTCTCCATCCAAGGTCATTGCACCATAATTTGGTATCTCGACCTTTTCAAATCTGCCGAAAGAGAATTTGTGGTTCAAAGCATAGTAAAATGGGCTGATTCTTCCATATTTTGAACCGCAACCAGCCAATCCTATACACATTGTGCATACAAGTAAAAGTATCAAAACAATGGTTAATGTCTTTTTCATAACACACCTCCATGACGAATTCGACGTTGTGGTGGACCTATCTATACAAGGAGCACTCGTCAATTTATATATATCATACATATGCGTGCGTGTCAACAGTGTGTTTTATGCTATAAGTCAATAGGTATATTTCTACGGCACTGCCACCATATGTTGTAAAAAATAATTTTATTTTTTTTGTGCTTTTGTTTTATGCGGGTTTGTGGTAAACTTTGTTTCACTTAATTTTGGAGGAAACAAAGTGAGTTTCGCTCGTTTTTCAAGTGACTTTTTGATGGAAACATTTACCCTCGTTGACAACCTCTTTGTCCACGAGCATTTGCCCTACCTTGAAGAAAAACAAATCAAGGTGTATATCTATGGGTTGTATCTGTGCAATTCCAACGGTGAAAACACCCTTGAAAACCTTTGCACCGTCCTTGACGTCACCGAAGATGAACTCACTGCAATCTACAAGGAGTTTGAGGACCTTGGTCTTGTCAAAGTCCTCAACACCACCCCTCTTGAAGTGAAATATCTGTCACTGAAACGTGGTATGCAACCTCCCAAGAAGTACAAGGCGGACAGATGGAACGACTTCAACACCACACTCCAATCCCTCTTCCCCGAAAGACTGCTCACACCCAACGAGTACAACGAATATTACAACTTCATCGACAGCACAAAAATCAATGAAGACGTGCTTCTTATGATTGTGCAATACTGCATTGACGCAAAAGGTCCTTCTGTCAGATACCCCTACGTGTTTGCAGTGGCAAGAAGTTGGATTGCAGACGGCGTCCGCACCATTGCTGACGTGGAGCAAAAACTCAATGAGTTTGAGTCACAAAGCGAAGAAATGCGTGAAGTTCTCCTTGCTCTCGGCAGAAAGTCCGGCGCAGATATTGAGGAGAAACAAACCCTTCGCAAGTGGCGTAGAAGTTGGGGATATGAACTGCCTGCAATACTCACAGCAACAAAGTTGCTGAAAGGAAGCAAATCCTTCAAGCGTCTTGACAGCAAACTTGATGAATATTTCCGTATGGGCATCTTCACCGCCGAGGAAATGAAGGACTACGCCTCATATCGTGAGCACCTCACTGAACTGGCTATCTCCATCAACAAGACCATCGGCGTGTACTATGAATCACTTGAACACGTCATCGAGGTGTACACTATTCCTTGGACAAACAAGGGATTCACCGACGAGGCACTGCTGAAAATTGCGCACTACTGCTTCGTCAGCGGAATCCGCTCTCTTGACGGCATGAACACCGCTGTCAACAAGTTCTATTCACAGGGCTATATCACCGCCGAGGGCATTGACGAGTTTATCTCTCAAGGGCTCAAACAAGACGGCAAAATCAAGGAAATCATTGAAAAGACAGGTCAAACAAGAAACGTCACCGCAAAGGATAGAGAGTTCTATCGCACTTGGACCGTCACTTGGGGATTTGATGAAGAGGTCATCTTGTACGCTGCGGAAATCTCCGCCGGCAAGACCTACCCTGTGCCCTTTATGAATCAACTGCTGTCAGGCTGGAAAAAGGCAGGGGTCAACTCCGTTGAGGGTGCAAAAAAGGCATCTACCCCCACCACTCGCACCGAAACTTACACTGAAAGAGAATACACCGATGATGAACTTCAATCCATCTTCGGCGACATAGAAAACTTTGACAATTTGGGCATTTAGTATGAAAAAGAGAGTTCTTGACAAAGTCATAGGCGACCTCAATCGCAAAACGAATCAAGTGAAAGACCGCATAGCAACTATGCGCGCTCTCGCCTACCAAATCCCCGAAATTTCATCCGCTCAACAGGCATATTCAAAGGCAAAGTTTGACAGCATAAAGACTGGTGACAGCGTTGCAGTCAAAGTGGCTCGTGACGCCTACGTCAACGCTCTTAGCAAACACGGCTACAAGGAAAGTGACTTTGAATACACCCCCTCTTGCAATCGTTGCAATGACACAGGCTTCCACAACGGCAAACTCTGTGCCTGCGTGAAGAAGCAATATATCATCGCCCTTGCAAAGGAATGCGATATCCTCAATCGTGCCCCCTTCTCCTTTAAGGACTGCAATACAAGCGGTATGGATGAAGTTCAAGGCAAAGCCTTGAAAAAGTTGTACGACTATGCAGAGGAATACGTGGCAAAATATCCTGCAGTCACCAAAAATATCCTGGTCTTCACCGGCGCAACGGGTACAGGCAAAAGCTGTCTTGCATCTGCAATCGCACGTAAAGCCGTCCTTGAAAGAGGCAAAAGTGCACTGGTGCTCACCGCATACGAGTTCAACTCCACCTGTCTCAACACCCATCTTGCCCCCATCGAGGACAAGGAAAGAGTGCTTCACGACACCCTCACCGCAGACTTTTTGGTCATTGACGACTTGGGCACAGAGCCTATACTGAAAAACGTCACCCTTGAATATCTCCAACTGGTGCTTGACGAAAGGACAAGAGAGGGTCGCACTACCGTCATCACCACCAACCTCAGTGAAAAACAACTGAAAGATAGATATGGTGAGCGCATTTTCAGCCGTCTCAGTGACACTCGTCACGCCCTTCTCCGCCGTATCCCCGGCAAGGATTTGAGATTGAAATGATTGTCAAACAAATTGATATAACAAAAACCGCCTGCGAGGCGGTTTTTTGTTGCGTTTTATTATTTGGTTTTTTGTTGGCTTTTGTTGGTTTTATTGCCTTAATATAGGAATATATATCCCTATAAGTAAACTACGTCCTCAACTAGTCAATGTCAAGGTTGCGCATCATCATTTTGAGGAGGGCGGTCAGCACCTTCTTTTCGGTGTCTTCAAAGTTGGCAAATGCCGTAGCAAAAAATCTGCGGTTGGCTTCATCAATGAGCAGGGCTATCTTTTGTCCCTCCTCGGTGAGAGCAAGATATTGCTCTCTCTTGTCTTCGTCGGACACGGTGGTGGTGATGTAGCCCTTTTCCTTCAGGAATTTGACACTGCGTGAAACAAGTGCCTTGCTTACGTCTGTGTGCAAAGCAATTTCGCTGGCGGTGTTGATGCGTCCTAAACAACTGAGGACGGCAATCTCGTTGGGAGAAAGGTCGTAGTCGTCAAGGGCGTTCAGTTGAAAGTCGGTGTACGCCTTTTCAAGTTTTTTATAGCTGGCAAAATAATATGCCGCATTTCTAAAATCAAACATTTCCATACAAATAGTATACTCAATTAACCAATTAAAGTCAATATGTAAACGATAAATAGTTTACATTTTGAACGATTTGTTTGTTTCACCGCCTCTTTTGTCTTTTTGGTTTTGACTGCTGTGTGACAAATGTTTTTGTGTCCAAGTTTCAGCAAGCTTAAAATAATTTTTGATATTTTTTGAAAAAACACGCTCCGTGTTATTGACAAAACACTTTCCGTGTATTATACTTGTCACATAAATGCGGAGGGATATATGCTTCACACCTGTTTTCCTGAAAGACTGAAATCACTCAGACAAGAAAAGAACATCAAACAAAGCGACCTTGCCGAGCACTTGAAAGTGACAAAATCCGCCGTTTCTGGCTGGGAAGTCGGCAGAAATCAGCCTAGTTTCGACATTTTGATTGAACTCAGCATCTATTTTGGTGTGTCGGTGGACTATCTCATCGGCAGAAGAAATTACTGACCATCACAGCAATTTCTAAATTTACTCCCAACTGTCGTGGTTTTTTGGTTTTTAGTTTTTTTCCACGGCGAATTAAAAGCGGAACACATTTCGTGCTCCGCTTTTTGATTTGGTATTCAATTCGTGTTTAGTGTTATTTCAACACCTTTCTCAAAAATTCGCCGGTTGCGCTGTTTTTGTTTTCCGCCACCTCTTCGGGTGTGCCTGTTGCAACAACCGTGCCACCGCCGTCTCCGCCTTCGGGGCCAAGGTCGATGACGTAGTCCGCCATCTTGATGACGTCAAGGTTGTGCTCGATGACTACAACCGTATTTCCGCCGTCTGCAAGACGACCAAGGATTTCAAGAAGTCTGGCTACGTCGTGGGTGTGAAGACCTGTTGTGGGCTCGTCAAGGATATAAATTGTCTTGCCTGTGCTACGTTTTGAAAGCTCGGTGGCAAGCTTCACTCTTTGTGCTTCGCCCCCTGACAAGGTGGTTGAGGATTGTCCAAGCTTGATATATCCCAAACCTACGTCGTAGAGGGTTTGAATCTTTGACTTGATTTTGGGCACGTTTTTGAAAAACTCCAAGGCCTCTTCAACGGTCATTTCAAGGACGTCACCGATGGACTTGCCCTTGTATTTCACTTCAAGAGTTTCACGATTGTATCTTGCGCCCTTGCACACTTCGCATGGGATGTAGATGTCGGGAAGGAAGTGCATTTCAATTTGAATGATGCCGTCACCTGAACAGTGCTCGCATCTGCCTCCTGCCACGTTGAAGGAGAATCTGCCTGCGGTGTAGCCTCTTGATTTTGCGTCGGGGAGAGAGGCAAACAATTCGCGGATAGGTCCAAACACTCCTGTGTAGGTGGCGGGGTTTGAACGAGGTGTTCTGCCTATGGGGCTTTGGTCTATGCAGATGACTTTGTCAAGGTGTTCGTCACCTTCAATGCTGTCATATTTGCCCTCGTATAGACGGCTGTGCATAAGTTTGTTGGACAAGGCAGGATACAAAATCTCGTTGACAAGTGATGACTTTCCACTGCCACTGACACCAGTCACCGCGGTGAAAACACCTACGGGGAATTTTACGTCAATGTTTTTCAGGTTGTTTTGCTTTGCACCTTTGACCAATATGAATCTATCGTCAATAGGACGTCTTGCAAGGGGCAGATTTATGGCGTATTCACCGGATAAATATTTGCCTGTGATGCTGTCGGGGCAAGCGATGATTTCATCAACCGTGCCCTCTGCCACAACTTCACCTCCGTGGACGCCTGCGCCGGGGCCTATATCTACGATATAGTCCGCTTCACGCAAGGTCTCTTCATCGTGTTCAACAACGATGAGAGTGTTGCCAAGGTCACGGAGTCCTTTCAAGGATTTAAGCAGTTTTTGGTTGTCCCTTTGGTGCAGACCTATGCTTGGCTCGTCAAGGATATACAAAACGCCTGTCAATCCACTTCCTATTTGAGTTGCAAGGCGGATACGTTGGCTTTCACCACCGCTGAGGGTTGATGCTGAACGGCTTAACGTAAGATAGCCAAGGCCTACGTTGATGAGGAAATTGAGGCGCGCGTGTATTTCCTTAAGAATACGGCGGGCAATCATTTCTTCTGTTTCGGTCAAGGTGAGTGAGCCGATGAATTTGTCCATATTTGTCACGGACAACTCGCACATATCGTATATATTCAGTCCGCCTATGGTGACTGCAAGGGCTTCGGGCTTCAAGCGTTTGCCATGGCACACCGTGCAGGGCACTTCGCGCATATATCTTGAGATTTCGCCCTTGACCATATCGCTGTTGGTCTCACGGTATCTTCTTTCAAGATTGTTGACAATGCCCTCGTACGCCACGTGGAAAGTGCCTGAGAAACTGCGACTGTTGTATTCCATAGGGATTCTATCCCCGTCGTTGCCGTAGAAAATCAAATTGAGCACCTTTTCGGGCAAATCCTTTACGGGAGTGTCCAAGGAAAAGCCGTAGGCTTTTGCAAGGGCTTTAAACTCGTTTGAAACCATCTTTGAGGTGTCAATAAACCAACCGCTTGCCTTGATGCCCCCTTCACGTAAGGACAGATTTCTGTCACGGATGAGAAGTTCGGGGTCAATCTCTTGGGTGAAGCCAAGACCTGTACAATGAGGGCAAGCGCCGTAAGGGTTGTTGAAGGAGAAAAGACGAGGAGTCAATTCCTCAAAACTAAGTTCGCAGTCGGGGCAAGCGTATTTTGTGGAGTACATGACGTCATCGCCGTCATAGTCAGCAACCACAAGTCCGTCTGCCAGTTTGATTGCATTTTCAACGGCTTCACTGACACGTCTTTGAACGCCGTCTTTTATGATAAATCTGTCAATGATGACACCGATTTCGTGCTTGACGTTTTTGTCAAGGACGATTTCTTCGTCAAGGGTATAACTGACGCCGTCCACTCTCACACGGACGTAGCCGGCACGTTTCAGTTGTTCAAGTTCCTTTTTGTATTCACCCTTTCTGCCCCTAACCATAGGTGCAACGATGAGGGTTTTCACCCCTGTGTGCGCCATTATTTTGTCGGTGATTTGGTCAACGGTTTGACGCTCAATTTCTCTGCCACACTTGGGGCAATGAGGCTTGCCGATACGGGCAAAAAGCAGACGGAGATAGTCATAGATTTCCGTCACTGTGCCCACCGTTGAACGAGGATTTTTTGAGGTGGTCTTTTGGTCGATTGACACCGCAGGGGAAAGCCCCTCGATATACTCAACGTCGGGCTTTTGCATTTGACCTAGGAACATACGAGCGTATGAAGACAAACTCTCCATATACTTCCTTTGTCCCTCTGCAAAGATGGTGTCAAAAGCAAGAGAGGATTTGCCAGATCCAGACAAACCGGAAAACACCACGAACTTGTCGCGGGGGATTGTGAGATCAACGTTTGTCAGGTTGTTCTCTTTTGCGCCTTTTACAAAAATTTCTTTCATATCACTTGAATTTGTGCAGTTGTTTTTTCAATTCATTTATTTCGTCACGGAGTTTGATTGCCCTTTCAAAATCCAGATCGCTTGACGCCACTTTCATAAGTCCTTTAAGTCGTTCAATTTCACTTACAAGATCTTTATGTGACAAAATGTCGTCTTTAACCTTCTTTTTGGTGATTTCAAGGGAGTTTTTGAACTGTCTTTCAACAGTCTTTGGCACTATGCCGTGAGCGGTGTTGTAGTCCTGTTGTATGCGTCTTCTTCTGTTGGTTTCGTCAATGGCTCTGCGCATACTGTCGGTCACGGTATCAGCGTACATTATCACCTTGCTCTTGTCGTTTCTGGCGGCACGTCCAACAGTTTGTATGAGGGCTTGCTCGCTTCTTAAAAAGCCCTCTTTGTCGGCGTCTAGTATGGCAACAAGTTGCACTTCGGGGATGTCCAATCCTTCTCTAAGAAGGTTGATGCCAACCAGTACGTCAAACTGACCTTCTCTTAGTCCGCCGATGATTTCAATGCGCTCTAGCGTGTCAATGTCCGAGTGCATATATCTCACCTTTATGCCCACCTCTTTCAGGTAGTCGGTGAGGTTTTCTGCCATCTTCTTTGTGAGGGTGGTCACAAGCACTCTGCCCTTTGCTTCAACCACCTTGTTTATCTCTCCGATGAGGTCGTCGATTTGACCTTCTACGGGGCGGACGAATATCTCGGGATCAAGGAGCCCTGTGGGGCGGATAATCTGCTCCGCCACGTTGTCCGCTCTGTCCAATTCAAACTGGGCAGGAGTTGCACTGACACAGACCATTTGACGGATTCGGCTGTCAAACTCGCCAAACTCCAAGGGACGATTGTCATAGGCGGCAGGAAGGCGGAAACCGTAGTCCACAAGGTTTTTCTTTCTTGCTCTGTCTCCGTTGAACATACCTCTTATTTGAGGGAGTGTCATATGGCTTTCGTCAACAAACACCACAAAATCTTTTGGGAAAAAGTCGAGGAGGGTGTATGGGGGTTGACCTATCTCTCTGCCGTCAAAATAGCGGGAGTAGTTTTCAATGCCCGTGCAGTAGCCCATCTCTCTCATCATCTCAACGTCATAGTTGACACGCTCTTCAATACGTTGCGCCTCGATGAGTTTGTTGTTTGCCTCAAAAAACTCAACTTGCTTTTGCTTGTCTCGAAGTATCTGGGCAAAAATCTCTTCCTTTTCACCACCTACAACGTAGTGGCTGGCAGGGAAAATGTTGGTGTGTTTCAGGTCGTGGAGGACCTTGCTTGTGACTGCGTCAATTTCACTTATGCGGTCAATGGTATCTCCAAAAAACTCCACTCGTATTGCCACTTCACTGTTGCTGGCAGGGAAAATGTCCACAACGTCACCACGGACACGGAAGGTGGAGCGGACAAAGTCAAAGTCCGCGCGTTTATACTGTATGTCAACAAGCCTTCTCAGCAAATCATCTCTGTCAACCTCGTCGCCTTCACGTAAGGATATGGCTTGTGAATAGTAGTCAAGGGGTGCGCCTAGTCCGTAAATGCAACTGACTGACGCCACAACGATGACGTCCTTTCTCTCGCAAAGTGAACTGGTGGCGGAGTGACGGAGTTTGTCAATCTCGTCGTTGATTTCAAGTTCCTTTTCAATGTAGGTGTCTGAACGAGGGATGTATGCTTCGGGTTGATAATAATCGTAGTAAGAAACAAAAAACTCAACTCTGTTGTGAGGGAAAAACTCCCTAAACTCGTTGCAAAGTTGAGCCGCCAAGGTTTTGTTGTGGGCAATGACCAGTGCGGGGCGTTGCACCTTTTCAATGACGTTTGCCATAGTAAAAGTTTTTCCACTGCCTGTGACTCCAAGGAGCACTTGTGTGGAAAAACCGTTTTCAAGACCTTCTGCCAAGGACTCGATTGCTTGTGGTTGGTCGCCACAAGGTTTGTATGACGAAACAAGTTGAAACTTCATATCATTGACCACAGGTCATTTGTTGTGTGTTTGAATTGCGTTGTGTTTAATTACGTTGAATTTGCTTGTATAGTTTTGCCACTGATTGGCGTTTATTTGGTGAGGAGATATTCGATGAGATACTTGAGCCCCGTTGCTGCCAGCGCAGAACAAACACCGCAAGCAAGAGCCAACAAAAGACGGAAAGTGACGTTGGATTTGAACGCCCTCTCAACACGGGCAAAGGCAAGGCCTTTTTGTCGCATATTGATGCAGTAAACCAGTTCGCCCTTTTTGTCGCTTCGGGTGAGGTCAAAGTAATCGTCAATGGCAAGGTTTGACATGATTGTGTCCAACTCTTCCTCTTCATACTCAATGTCAAGGGGGAGTTTTTCAAAAATCTCGATGGGTGAAATGAGGCACACACCGTTCTTTTTGTCCGCCGCTTGATATATGACGCGCATGACGTTTTTTTCCTTTTTTGTCAAGACGTGCTGTCTTTCAAGATTTATTCCCATAGTACACCACAAGCACTTTAACGTGCGTTTTTGTCAGTTTAAAATACGAATTTGAGCAAAACGATTGCAATTGCCATAACCAAACCACCACCAAGAAATGCCCCAAAGAAGGCGGCTGCAATCGCCTTTTTTGAGGAGACAGGCTTGACTTGTTCGGTCGCAGCAACGGGGGTTGCGGTGGCCGTTGACACGGTGACTTCACCACCCTCTGCGTGCTCCAACGCATCTTCAATGATGCGGACTGTAAGAAGGCAATATTCATCGGGAGTGAAATATTTGACCTTGATATATTCTCTATCTCTCAAATCCCTGATGGCAGATGAAAGTTGGAGTTTTGTCAGCTCCACAGGCAAAAGTTCAAGGATTTCTTCCGCCTCAATGACCTTGTAGATGCCGTCTGTTCCTGTCAGTTTGCGCAGTGCGTCAAGGACAAGTTTTGCTTCGCCGTCAACCATAATTTTCTCCTTATTGTTCCTTTACAAACGCATAATAAATTGCGTTGATTGCTTTTTCGTAGTCGCAGGTGTCAACACCAACGATGATGTTAAGTTCGCTTGAGCCTTGGTCAATCATACGTACGTTGATGTGGGCATCTGCAAGGGCCTTAAACGCCGTTGCTGCCGTGCCAAGACGTGATGCCATATTGTGACCGACTATTGCCACGAGGGATAAACCGCTGTGGATTTCTACGTTGTCGGCGTGGACGCTTTCTTTGATTTTTTGCAAAATCTTTTGCATCTTTCCCACAAGATATTCGTCACGTATGACAAGGGACATCGTGTCGATGCCACTGGGCACGTGTTCAAAGGATATGCCTTCGTATTCAAGGATGGACAACACTCTGCGGGCAAAGCCGATTTCGTTGTTCATCATATCCTTTTCAATGTTGATGATGGTAAGTCCTTTTTGTCCTGAAACACCGGTGATGACACTGTTGCCGTCAACTTGCTCGGCAGTCTTCACAATCATTGTGCCGGGGTGTGAAGGGTTGAAGGTGTTTTTGATGTTGATGGGCAAGCCTACGCTGTGGACGGGGAAAATGCTTTCAGGGTGCATAACCTCTGCCCCCATATAGGACAGCTCTCTCAGTTCCTTGTAGCTGAGGCAGGTGATTGTTGTGGGATTGTCAACGATGCGGGGGTCGGCGGTGAGAAATCCGTCAACGTCGGTCCAGTTTTCATAGACGTCTGCTTTCATTGCTCTTGCCACGATTGCTCCTGTGATGTCTGAGCCACCACGAGAGAAGGTGTGCACCTTGCCGTTGGTGTCACTGCCGTAGAAACCGGGGATCACTGCGTGGTCAAGTTTTGAAAGCTTTGCTTTCACTGCGTCCAAGGAGTAGTTGAGAAGAAGCTCACCTTTGTCGTTGAACTTGATGATTTCGTCTGCATCAACAAAGTCGTATCCCAACTTTGCAGCAAGGATTTTTGCGGACAAATACTCCCCTCTTGATGCGGCGTAGTCGGGGGTTTTTGATGCCTCGATGCCCTCTTTGATGACTTTGAGGTTTTCGTCCAAATCTACGTCAACACCCAGTTCGTTCACTATTTCATGGAATCTCTTTGCCACTGTCAAGAAGGTGCTGTCACAGTTGCCTGTCTTTTGCACCTCGTTGAAGCAGGCGTAAAGAGCGTCCGTCACTTTGACGTCTGCAGAGTTGCGCTTGCCGGGGGCGGACACAACGATATATTTTCTTGACGGATCATCTTCAATTATGTTCACCACACGCTTGATGGTGCTGGCGTTTGCCATTGAAGTTCCGCCGAATTTGCATACTTTCATATAATCTCCTATTGCACTCTATACACTGTATAATACTGAAAAAAACAGGTGTTTTGTGCTTAGTCTTTCACGATTTTGTGGCACTCGTAGTAATATCTCTTTTCTTCGGCCTCGCCCATGCTGAATGCCTTTCTGCAAAGGTTGCCGTGCTTGACTACGTAGCCGAAAAGTTCTTCCTTTTTGATGGTGGGCATAACGATTGCAACGCCGTCCTTTTCCTTGGCGACACCTTTCAGGTGTCCAAGGCCGTGGATGTAGTCCACCACACCGCCTTTTGTTGCAATATATTCGTCAATGACCTTTTGCACTTCTGCAATGCACTCTGCGCCGATAGGGTTGCAAGAGATGAAGGTGCTTTCGCCGTCAATGACTTCAAGGCTACCCCTTCCTGTGAGGCTGTCTGCAAGGGTTTTGACAAAGTCCGCCTTGTCAACGCCAAACACAACTCTATGTATAGGCTCAAAGACGATGCCGTTGTCGTGGAGGTTTTCAAGTTCACAAAGGGCAAATCTTGCAGGATGTGTTTCTCTTTCTTCTGCGGTCAAAGTTCCTTTGATTTCATTCCAGTGGGCTTGGGCTGTGGCAAGGGAGTGGTTGCCGTCACCAACTGCCAGTGAGAAATCGGTGTCCACACCGTAAAGTCCGTCAATGTCCTTTTCGTAAAGGGCAAGGCGGTCAAAGACTTCCTTTTTGTCCACCTTGTAGCCAGTGAGGTGTCCTCCTTTCATATTCAGGTCAAAGTCGTAGAGTTTTTCGTAGTTGTCACGATTTTCATACAGACTTTCAATGACTCTGCCCTTTCTGTCATCCATAACAACAAGGATGTGAGGCAGTTCAATGGGGGCGTCTCTGCGGATTTTAAGACGAGGGGGGATGCGGTCGTGGACAACACCTTCAGTTGCGCGCAGGGGCGCGTCTGTGGGATACGCGTAGGAATAGTCTTCAAGGTCAATTGCCACCATAAGACCAAGTCTAGTACGCTCCTCAGTGTCACGTTTGACAAGGATGAAGCTGTCACGCAACGTATAAAATACGTTGGTGTCAAGATATTCCTTCATTGTGGCGTTGATTTTCATTGTTCTCTCTTCACCGTCTTCGTCTTCAAGATAGACTTCGGGGAATATGAGTTTCAGCGCGCTGGGGGCGTCCCCTACAAAGGACTCCAACTCCTTCCAGTACTCTCTTTGTGAGGTGAATTGGTCGCAAGATACAACCGCCCACTTTTCGGGCTCTGCCACTTTGGGCAAAAGGACGTCAACACATTTTATCGTTCTCATTCAAACCTGCCGTGATGTTTCTTTTCTTTCTTTTCTTCTCTTCTTGCGATTGCTGCCATTGAGATGCCATAGACGTCTTCGATTTCATCTTTCAGCTTGTCCATGGTCATATATCTCTTGATTTCGCCGTGTTTGACAACTGAGATAATGCCTGTTTCTTCACTGACAACAATGGACAAAACGTCAGTTTCTTCGGTGATACCGATTGCGGCACGGTGACGAGTGCCCATCTCCTTGTTGACGTGACGTTGTGTCAAGGGGAGGAAGCAACCTGCTGCCACAATCTTGTTGCCTCTCACGATGACTGCGCCGTCGTGAAGGGGGGCTTTTGTGTTGAATATGCTTTCAAGCAAGGGGGCTGAAAGCACTGCGCCGAGAGGTGTGCCTGACTCAATGATGGTGTCTTGGATGTCGCCGTTCATGTCAATGATGATGATTGCACCCACGTCCTGTTTTGCCATATCTTGGCAAGCGGAAAGGATTTCGGTGGTGGCTTCACGAAGTTCATCGTCACTGCTCATGCTGTCCCCAAATATGGACAAGCCTTTAGGGTTGCCCACCTTTTGGAAGATGGACTTGAAGTCGTTTTGATAGACCACTGCGGAGATTGCTATGACAAATATGGTGAAGTAATGCAAGCAATATCTTGCCACGGTCAAGGCTTCGCCTTGGTGCAGTTGTGCAAGCACTTGGACGAGGACGTCCAAAATAAACACAGATGTCAACAACACAAGCACTCTAATATGGCGCTTGTATGCAAAGAAAATGATGAAAAGTATTGCAATTGTGAGCAAGATAATTCCGTCCACGATTGCATACAAATCAATGTTTTTGATCCAATCTACAAAGTTAAACATATAAACCTCTCGTCAAAGTTTATTAATAGTCCCCAAAGGGGTTGTCGTCATTTTTGTCGGTGTCGCCAAAGTCCTCACCGAAAGGATTCCTTTCAGCAAAGGGATTGTCGTTGTTTTCCGCAAAGGGATTTCCGCCGTTGTCAAAGGGGTTTTGGCTTCCGCCTTCATAAGGTCTTCCAGTGTAATAGTTGGTGCCGTTGGCATAAAATCCTGTGCCGAAATTGTTTTCGGTTGTGTCGGGATGTGTCTTGCGATATTCCTTTGCCTTTTTGCCCAACAAATAGTCAAGGATAAAGTGGGTTGCCGCCACCGCTACGCCAACACCCAGCATAACGTACGCCACCACTGACAACGGACCTTCAAAAAGGTCCATCATTACAATGATGTCGTTTTCAGTGAGTTGCTCACCGTTGAGGGTGAAGACGATGTCTCCAAATTCTGCCACGTTGGTTCCTTCATTGAGCATGATCTTAAATCCTTCTATTGCAAGGAAAACTCCACCCACAACCACTACGGCGAGAACACCCACCAAAATGGTGTAAATTTTGCTGAGTTGACGGAAGTGTGCACTTGCTTGAACGGGATTGAGATATTTTGGTGCAAGCACCAAGAAAAACTCAAGATAAAGCGCTACCGTTTGAATCAAGACGTCAAGATAAAGCAAGGTGTAAAACTCCATCATGGGATCTAAAAAGCCAAATATCCTTACAATTCCAATGACAAATCTTGCCCCTGCAATGAAAAGCATTGTGATGTAGATGAAATCTTTGCGGGGGATTTGAAGAAGTCCTCTTCTTGCTAAAGACCTGTAAAACAGTGAGGCAATCAAATACAATATGGCGCAAGGAAGCAATCCGCCCAAAAGGACGTCATAAAGGAGTTGAGTGAAAATGGCAACTCCCTTCAAATCGCCACTGCTGTAAGTGGTGGTCATTGCATACACGTTCATAAAAAGTGTTGCAAAAATCAGTGCTATCCAAATGAGAGGATAAAACTTGGGGTTGACTTTTTGATCTTGTTTGCCGTAATCGACGATAACTATTCTTCTCATATATTCAAAAGTGTGAGGACGGCGTCGTGTACTGCCGTGTGTTCAAGCCTCTTGCCCGACAAGATGGAATATTGCAGTCCGTGCAAATAGTCCACCGCTTGCTTTAGACGCATTTGTGTGTAGTTTTTTGAAACGCGTCTTACGTGATATAGTACTTTTGATGAAATCTCAAGCATTGATGCCAGTGCCTCTGCATCGTCCGTCTTGTGCAATTCGGCGTGAAGCATCTTGCGATATTGGTTGTAAAGCATTGTGATGAGGGTGTGACCTCTTACACCTTGCTTGAAAAATACGTCTAGGATTTCAAGAGCCTTTTCCGCTTGCTTTTCACTGACTGCTCCGGTCAGTTCGTATATTGCAAACTCAAGGTCGGGAGCAACCATAAGTTCCACGTCTTGACAAGTGATGACATCACCTGAATATGACCTCAGTTTTGTAACCTCGGACACTATCCTTGACATATCCCCAAGAGTCTTTTCAACAAGTGCGCGGAGGGCGGATTTCTCAATGGTCTTTTTTGGGGGCACGGACAAAAGTTTGTCCACCTCCATTGCAATGGCGTTTTCGTCAAGCTTGCCACAATCGATATACGTGAGTTTGCCTTCCTTTGCAAAATCGGTGACGGATTTGGTGTCACCTACAAGCACCAAAATTGCTTGGGGGTTGGGCTCCTTCACGTAGGACAAAATCAGGTTTTTGTCTTGGTCTGAAATCTTGTCGGGGACGTCGGGGACAACCACCACTTTCACGTCGTCAAAAACGGGATAAAGACTCAAAGCATCAACCACTGAGGACATACCTTGTCCGTGGGAAATGATTGACAAATTGAAGTCCGCATATTCAGGGGAAACAAGGCCCTTGAACATGGCGCAAGCACTTTGACGAAGGTAGGCGTCAGCACCACCGATGACGTACACCGGTGAAAAACCTTCGAAGGCTGATTGGAGGTGTCTTTCAAGTTCTACGTATTTCATAACGTCCTTTGTCACGTGGGTGTGTGTGGGCGTTACGCTCGCTCACACTCGTGCGCCTATATGTTTACACTATATATTAGCATATTCAATCTACTATTGTAAAGAACTAATTTTTCTACGAGCCAGCATTTAAGTCCTTTGATGAGGATGGCACTGTCAAAAACTGAACTTCCATACCATCATCTGCAACTGGACCCCAACACCACGCCGACACAAATCGAGGTGGACGGAAACAAAAACCACAAAAAGAAAAACGCCACGCAAGTGACGTTTTAAAAGGTTTATCATTTTATTTCATGCTGTTTAAGTGCATTTTCGGTCAAAACTAATTTTTTTGTTTGACTTCTCTAACACTGTGTTTTGAAGTCGGGTTTAGGCAATGGCATTGCCTTCAACCTTCTCCTTTTCATCGTCATCTGCCTTGATGACTTTTGACAAAAATTCTTTAAGACGAGGGTGTGTGGGGTTGGTGAAAAACTCGTCGGGAGTGTTTTCTTCAAGGATTTTGCCCTCTGCCATAAACAGAATTCTTGTGCCAACTTCTCTTGCAAAATTCATCTCGTGGGTGACGATGACCATGGTCATACCCTCTTCTGCAACCTGCTTGATAAGGTCCAAAACCTCTCCAACCATTTCGGGGTCAAGGGCTGAGGTGGGCTCGTCAAAGAGCAGTACTTTAGGACGCATTGCAAGGGCGCGAGCAATGGCAACACGTTGCTTTTGACCACCTGACAAGGTACTGGGATAGACGTCCGCTTTGTCAAGAAGACCTATGCGTGTGAGCAGTGCTTCCGCCCTTTCATTGGCGTCAGCAACAAGGTCCTTTTTGCTGGCAAATTCAAGGGGTGCAGGGCTCTTCTTTTCATAGTGCAAAGTGTGTGAAAGCTCTCTCACTTTCTTCTCAATTTTTGAAGTGATATAAAGCTTTTCCTTGGTCAATTTTTCATCGTAAGTGGCGTAGGATTTGCCCTCTTTTTCTGTGATGACCTTGGTCTTTTCCCACTCTGCATTTATGGGTTCAAGTTGGGATTTCAACCCCTCGATTTCCTTTTCAAGTTTCACTCTCTTCTCATCAACACTCTTGTTGAGCTTGTCGCCAAAAAGGTCAATAAAACGATTGTAGGCAGGGATATGCGCGTTTTTCATTTGAGTTTTGCGCATATTTTTCAAGCCTATTTTGATAGGGGCAAGGGTTATGTTTTTCTTGACGGTAAGGTTTGAAAACAGGTTGAATTGTTGGAAAACCATGCCAATATTTTCTCTTTGCTCGTTGATGTCAACCTTGAGGTCTGCAAGGTCGTTGCCCATAAACATAATACGGCCTGCGGTGGGGTCTTCAAGGACGTTGAGACAACGCAGGAAAGTGGATTTGCCGCCACCTGAAGGGCCTACGATGACAACCTTCTCCCCTTCCTTTATGGAGGTTGAAATGTCGTCAAGGACAAGAAGCTTGCCGAATTTTTTGGTGAGATTAATTACGTCTATCACTCTTACTTAACCTCCTTTCAAGAAGTTTGACTATGCCCGTGATGATGAGCACGATGACAAGGTATATTGCTGCCAAAAGCAGATAAGGGATGATGAATTCATAGTTTTGTGAGCCTATGCGCTTGAAGGCTTGGGTGAGGTCTAGGGTGGCAATGAATCCTACAACTGAGGTGTCCTTCACAAGGGCGATAAACTCATTGCCAAGGGTGGGCAAAATGTTTTTGATTGCTTGAGGTACGACAATCCTGAGCATTGTTGCGCCGTAGCTGAGTCCCAGTGCTCTGCCCGCCTCAAATTGACCTTTGTCAATGGACTGAATGCCACCACGCATAATCTCGGCTACGTATGCACCGCTGTTCATGCCGAAGGTGACGATTGCCACCACAAGGGAGTCTATGCGCAGTCCCATTGCAGGGAAAAGGATATAATAGAATATCAAAAGTTGCACCACGATAGGTGTGCCCCTGAACACAGTCACGTAAAGGTCACCCAGAAAGCCAAAGACTCTTGCCACCTTGTTTTCACGGGGCATAACCTTGATTACGGCGATGATTGTGCCTATAAAAATGCCGATAAGCAGCCCGAAGACTGCTATCAACACTGTGTTTTTTAGTCCTGTCAGTACGGTTTCTGCTCCGCCGTATTCAATGAACGAGCGGACAAAAACCCTCCATTTTGCTTCCATATTAGATGTTCACTTTCTTGATGATTGCCTTTGCAGGGTCTTTGTCAACCACAACGAAATCGATTGCGCCGTTGATGAGGTCGGTCACTGCAAGTGCTGCTGAATCGTATGCGTTCATATCAATGTTTGAGAAGCCGTCAAAGCCGAAGTCTTCACTGCCGTTGATGTAGTAGAAACCGGTTGTGCCACTTTGTGCTCCTGCCTTTTTGCCCACAAGAGAGGTGAGTTTTTCTTCAATTTGCTCTTTTGTGGTGCATCCGTCAAAGGTGGTGTCGTCTGCTCTCACGATGATCATTTGGGTTGTGCCGTAGTAAGGATTTGAGAAACTGACTGTTTCTGCACGATCATCACTGATGGTGAGACCTGCCATACCGATGTGGCAAAGTCCTGTTTCAACTGAGGTGACAACTGCGTCAAAGTCCATATCCTTGATGACAAGGGTTTTGCCGAGATAGTCTGCAAGAAGTTTTGCAATTTCCATATCAATGCCACAGAAGTTGTTGCCGTTTTTGTATTCAAAGGGTTCAAAATCGGTGTTGGTGGCAACGATGAGGGGGTTTGCAATGCCTGTTTCACTTGTGGCAACGTTTGAGCCTATGCCGGTGATTGAACTATAATTTGCGTTTTTGGTGCTGTCGTACTTTGCGTAAAGTGTGTCAAGGGTGCCATCGCTGGTGATTTGAGCCAGGAAGGTGTTAACCTTACTGAGAAGGTCGGCCTCACCATTTGCCACACAATAGCCATATTGCTCACCTGTCAATTCAACGTTGACAAGTTTGACTTTTTCCACTGATTGATTGCATCCTGCAAATGCGAAAACTGCACCGAGGACAAGTGCCAAAACCATAAAGATGACTGCGATTTTTTTCATAATCTATTCTCCGAAAATAATTTCAACTTTAATGCTCACAAATGATAACAACTTCAATGGAAAAAAGCAAACGTTTGTGCATAAAATTTGCAATTTTGTTATAAATTTTTTGTTTTTGCCGATTTTATGCGGTTTTGCCCTGTATTTTATACAAATATTCAAAAAAATAACTGCATAAAATTGCAAATATTCATTTCGTCTTTGGTGGATTTGTTCTCACGCGTGGGCGCGCATCCAATATTTCAGTCTTGAAAATTGTATATATAATAGTATAATCATAGTAGAAACACTTTGAGGTGAACTATGCAAAAACAAACTGAATACACTTCCGTCACTCCCCTCCTTGACAAGGACGGAAATCTCCTTGCAAAGGGTTGGGCAAGACGAAACCTCTTTGAATACAAACGTGATCTTTGTCGCCCCCGTTGGCGTCTTAAGGAGTGGGATTTTCATCAATTCTCAGACGGCAGATATAAGGTGCTCATCAACTTCTTCAACATAACCGTTGCCACATCCGCCGCCGCTTCTATACGTGATATACAGACGGGTGAACTTGTTGCTTTCAAGTTCATAAATACCCTCTTCACTCGCAACCGCTTTCTCCCTCCCGAAATCGGGGACAGAACAAACAAACTTGTGTATGAAAACAAGGACATAAAGATGGTGTATGACACAAATATCGAAGAAGGCTACCGCCACGTCACCTTTGAAAGCGTCCTTAACGGCAAGCCCCTTGTGTTTGACTTCACTGAGGATATACCCGAAGGACACGAAAATATCACCATCGTCACCCCCTTCAAGAAACACCCTAATCAGTTTTTCCTCACCACAAAGCAAAACTGCATGCCCGCCGAGGGCACTGTCACTTTTGGGGATAAGAAGTTTGTCTTCACAAAGGAGAACACCTTTGGTGTTATGGACTGGGGACGAGGCGTCTGGCCTCACAACTGCCAGTGGTATTGGGGCAACGCTTCAACCTATCTCTACGACAAAGACGGCAACCGCCATACCTTCGGCTTTGAAATCACTTGGCTCATAGGTGACGACTCCAACGCAACCGAAACTTGCCTTTTCTATGACGGCAAAGCCCACAAAATCGGCAGAGTTGACGTGAAGGAATTCCCCGGCAAAAAGGGTTGGACAAAACCTTGGGAGTTTGTCAGTGAGGACGGCAGATTCAACCTTACCCTCACCCCCTTCTACGACGATGCCAGCGGATTTATCATCAAAAAACTGGCAGGCACAAAGTGCCATCAAGCCCACGGCTACTACAACGGCACCGTCACCCTGGACGACGGCACAGTCCTTGAAATCAAGGATATGTATGGATTCTGCGAATACGTGGTCAACGCTTGGTAAACAACCTCGCACACAATAAAAACACTTTGACAAGGCTCGGCATCTGGTTTTACTCGGTTAATAGCGAAGGAGAAAATATGAAAAAAGTTTTAATTATTTTAACTGTCATGTTGCTTTTGGCTTTTACGCTGACCTTTTTTGCATGCAACAAAGGGCCTAAGTTTGCACCCAACGGCATTTGCATCAGTGAAAACTTCATCTTCTTCCCCGAAGAAAGAAACGACTTGCACAACGCAAAGTTGAGAGAGGCCTTCGAAAAATATTGCGAAGAAAACAAACAGCCTTATTGGTTTGATAAAGATTCGGACTATGCAGTGTACAACCACATAGACAGAAAGACTAGCAAAAAATACGGCTTGGATATCTTTGAGGTTTGTCAAAAATCCTACACCATTTTCTTTTTGAAATACAAGGACAATGTAGTATCTCTCTGCGGTGGCAATACGAACCATTACAAATATTATCTCACCAATTTTGCGATCACGGATATTGACAATGACGGACACATTGAGATCTTGACATCGGTGTCATATAATGTAGTGGATGGTTCTTACGACAATCAGTCAAGGGTGCATATTTACGATAGTAAAACGAACACAGGCATTCATCTTGCCAACTTCGACTTCCCCACCTTTTTCAAAGAAGATGAGCATGGTGTGGCGACCATTTACAACATAATTCATCAGCCTCGCAGCTTTGAAGATATTGAAAACAGCATATATAACTCTTCATTTTTCTACAACGAAGATCTTCACGAATATGGCGATTATGCGGTTTTTGAATCTCCAATGCTGAACACTACAAAGTTCAACTTCAAGGAGACATCATTCTCAGCCTCTTGCGATTTGTTCAGCTTTGAAGCAACTGTAGATTTTGGAACAATCGCATTCCCCTACAACCTAAAGACAGGCGAGCGAATCTTCAAAATTTCGGCAAACATAACCTATTTTGGGGAACCATTTGTCCACATCGAACACGATACCACTTTGAATATCTTCAATATTTCTTTTGTCAATGAAACAACTTCGTATTCTATTCCATCAATTATGTCCGGCTGGTTTGCTATGACTGAATTCAGCATTGAAACAGGAGAAAAAATATACGATTTCTTTAGATTCTTTGAAACCGCAGATTACACTCTTCCTGCAGGTGTTTACGACATAGTGATATCCTTCCAAAGCCCCGATGCACCTGTTTGTGACCAAATTGTGTTGGAAGACTTTTTGACGGTGACAAGATAAAATTTGACAAGTTTGTTTGTCGGTTTTAAAATATGTATATAAATTCCTATCAAGGAGAAAGGCTATGAAAAAGACTGCAGTTGTGCTTTTGGTGGCAATATTGTTGACTTTTGCCCTCACCCTCACTGGATGCGACCTTTTCAGTGGGCTGTTTGGTGACAAAACTGGAGACAGCGCAGGTGATGCGGACAACTACGAAACCGAGTTGCCATCCTCAACAGGCAAATGGATTTTGATGGATGACAACACCACTTATTTCACCTTCAACGGCGCAAAGGGGGCTATGACCTTCACCTACGTTGAAGACGGTGAAAGCAAGTTTAACGGCACTTTCCGTGTTGTTGACCACGGATTTGGCAGTGACGTCATGACCCCCATATCCTTCATCCTCACAAGAAATGACAAATCCAAAGAGGACTGGATCGGTTGCTACGTTGAGGACTTCAAGACAGACTTCACTCAATTCACCATTGTATCTGAAGAAGAAGATTTGGGCATGACTGACGGTACAATCTACACCCATATCTACCGCATAAGTGAGTTGCCCTACAAGATGGGCACATATATCCTTGAAGGCAAAGCCTTCAAAACAGAAAGCAACACCTACAATGGAAATGATAATCTCCATATCCCCAGTGGCACATACACCCTGCCCTCAGGTGAAAGTTTCACCTTCCTTATGACAAAGCCTAGAGACTACGAACTCTTCCAATACAGAAATGGCGACACCGTCATCGAGGGCACTTTCTGGATGGCACAGGACAAAAAGACCATCTACCTCTACATAACCCACGACCCCTACACCAAGGTGAAAAATGCGGACAAGGACCACTATGACACCACCTTTGACATCAACTATCCCCCTGATATCTATCTGAGAGGTGACTTTTCAAAGACGGGCTCATTTGTCATCAACGGCCTCTATCACCACACCTCAAGCCCCTTTGACGTGGCGGACACCATTTGGACGTACGGTGAATACGAAAAACAATAATAATTAAACCTATGAAAAAAACCCACTCAAACGAGTGGGTTTTCTTTTGCCTTTCGGTGTTTAGATTTTGCTTTCGATATACTTCACAACGTCGCCGATGGTTGCAAGGCCTGTGACGTCACTGTCGTCAACTTCAAAGCCATATCTGTTTTCAACTTCCATAAGCATTTCAACCATATCAAGGCTGTCACAACTGAGGTCCTTGATGATGTCTGTGTCCATGGTGATTTCATCAGGGTTGACACCCATTTGATCAACGATGATTGATTTCAATTCTTCAAAAATTGTCATTTTATTCTCCTTGTGCCCGTAGGCTTTTTATTTGTATTTGAGCGGTTTCCCGCGGATTTATATAGCGTTTGGGTCTATCTCGAAAGCACGTATATTTTGCTCGGGTGCGCACACGCAAGCGTGATAGCCATAGAAGTCAAAGTGCTCAAAGTGGGCGTCCTCGGGGATTGCTTTGCGGATGACCGCCAAGCCTTCACCGGTGAATTTGGCATAACTTTCTCTTTCAGTCCACTTTTCAAAAAACTCGTCATCGTCCTCTGCCTCAATGAAAGTGAACTTCTCTCTTTCAACAGGGCGGATTTTCTCCACGTCTACGCCGATTTCGGTGTGGGACATTGCAAGGACAACTGCCCCGTGGGAGTGGCACAAGTTGAAGTGTACGCCCTCTACGTCAAGACGAGGTTTTGAGTTTTCCTCTCTTATGATTTCAATTTTTTCAGGCAAGTCGCCGTGCAGATGTCCGCAAAGGTCACGATAGTTTGAATATCCAAAGCGGATGAAAGCATCAGAGTCAACTTGACCTCTTACAACAAAAAGTATCATTATCTTTCCACTCTCACAAGTGCACCGATTTTGTTGACGCAGTCAAGGGCGCGCACTGTGTCAAGAGCAGATTGCATCGTGCTTTCATTGGTGGTGCCGGTGAGGAGAACAAGGTCATTGTCCTTTGTCAAAACCTTGACCACTTCAACCCCTACTTTGGTGAGGGCGGACACAACTTTTACGCTGGCGTCTTGGACAAGGCTTGCCTCAACGCGTATATAATATTCTGTTGAAAAGTCGGTTGCAAAGGTGTCGTCCTTGACATCCTCTTCCTCAAAACTGAATCTGCGGACAGTTTCGGTTTTGCCTGCAAAGATGATGTCACTGACGATTGCACTGCCTGTGGGAAGTGAGCCTGCGCCTCTTCCGTAGAGCATAATATCATCCACGTTGTCGCCGTGGACAAACACTGCATTAAATGAGCCTTTAACACCAGAAAGAGGGTGTTCAGTGGGCAAAAACGCAGGATGAACTCTTGCTTCTGTCATTTTGCCGTCGTGTTTGGATATGGCAAGGAGTTTCATTGTGTAGCCAAGCTCACGGCCGATTTTGAGGTCCTTGACGTCAACAGAGGATATGCCTTCACGATAGATTTTGTCTATGGGCACTCTCTTCTTGTAGGCAAGTGAGGACAAGATGCTGTTTTTGTACATAGCGTCAAATCCGTCTACGTCTGCGGTGGGATTGGCCTCGGCGTATCCCAGTGCTTGAGCGGATTTGAGGCAAGTGTCATAGTCCACACCCTCGTCACTCATACGTGACAGGATATAGTTGGTTGTGCCGTTGACAATGCCCTTAAGTGACGTGATGTGGTTGCCTTGCATTGCATCTGTCAAGGTGCGGATGATAGGCACGCCACCAACGCAAGATGCCTCGAAGTAGAGGCCTGCGCCTCCCTTCTTTGCCGCCTTTTCAAGGTCGGACCAACTCTTTGAAAACATCTCTTTGTTGGCCGTCACTATGCTCTTTCCATTTTCAAGTGCCTTCAAAAGGAAGGTGCGTGCAGGTTCAACTCCGCCGAAAAATTCCGCCACGACGTGTATGTCAGGATTGGACACGATTTCATCAATATCCTTTGCCACAATTGCGGGGTCGATGCCCAACTCCTTTATGCGGGCTTCGTTTCTTTCAAGGACTGACTTGACCTCTACGTCAATGCCGTCGTTTGCGCGGATGTAATCTCTCTTTGTGGTGAGGATTTCATAAGTGCCTCCTCCAACCACGCCAAGTCCTAAAAGTGCTACGCCGATTTTTTTCATAATGTTTTCCTTTTGATAAGTATATCCCGAAACTGTTCGGGTGATGATGTCTAGTTTTTGTCTTTGTTGAGGTGATAGATGAAGTTGAGGCCTTTAAGCGCCAATGCGCGGTCGGTGACGTCAACGATATCCCCTTCCACTTGTGAGATAAGCTCACTGAGTCCGCCTGTTGCCACAACTTTTGCACCTTTCATTTCGGGGAGGGATTTGTAGCGGTCAACCATATATTTCACAAGGCCTGCATATCCGCAAATTATGCCTGCTTGCATTGCACTGCGTGTGTCTTTTCCTACAATGCTGTCCGGTTTGATCAGTTCAATATGAGGGAGTTTCGCCGTCTTGTTGACAAGTGCCTCTGCCCCTGTTTTGACACCGGGTGCGATTGCGCCACCAAAAAATCTCCCCCCCTTGTCAATGAGGTTGAAGGTGGTGGCGGTGCCAAAGTCTATGGTGATGAGAGGTCCGCCATAAAAGTGATAGGCAGACGCCATGCCCACTATGCGGTCTGTGCCGAGAGTGGCGGGAGTGTCGTAGTCTATTGTGATGCCTGTGTTCACTTTGTGAGAAACGACAAGGGGCTTTTCACCAAAATAGTATTCACACATATGCTCCATGGTATAGTTGAGGGCAGGCACAACTGAGGACATAACCACGCCCTCGATGTCCTTGATGGTGCTGTCCGTCATCTTCAAAAGTTCTTGGACGATTGATCCGTATTCGTCTGCGGTGCAACGGCGCTCAGTTGAAACACGCCTTGTTGCCACCATCTCTTCACCCTTGAAAGTGCCGAATTTTATATTGGTGTTGCCGATGTCAATTGCAAGTATCATAATGACTCCTTTTCCCCATTATACCAAAGGAGTGCAAATATCGCAACAAGTTTTACATTTGACTTTTGCAAAGTCAACCCGCACGTGTGTGGTTGATTGATGTGGTTGATGGAAATATAAATCATCAACCTTGAAAAAATATAAAAATCAATTCGAAAAAGTTATGACACCCATCACCAAAAGTGAATAGATATAAAAGAGGAATACTGGCAGATAATAGAGGGCTATGCGCAACTCCTTCACGAAAAACCGCACCTGTTGGACAAGTGCCAGCCCTGCGGAAATGAGGATAAAAGTGAAGGCAAGATAGACGTTTTTGAGGTCGAAAAATGCGTGGACAAACAAAATTGATGTGATGCCCACAAGGGATAAAATCACCATTGACGGAAAGAAATGCTTGCCTGTCACAAGCCTTGCAACCACCACAATGTTGACAAGATACATCACCCCAACAAAGGCGGTCATAACGTCGGGTTTCACCAAAAACGATGGTTTATATAGTGAATTGTACCACGTGAAGTCCACTTTCAGTTGAAATGAGCAAGCCCACGCTATCATCAGCGTGAAGAACAATCCAGCCACAATGCCCGTCAACTTCTTGATGTAATCCACGGCATATTATATTCAAAATTTGAGGATAATACCACGAACACAAATTTCACCTCTTGCGTATGGTGAAGTAGAACAACCAAACAGGAGGTTTACATAATGAACGGCTTTTTTGCAAACGGTGGAACAAATTGTGGATGCGGAAATGACTATATCCTCATCCTGCTCTTGGTGTGTTGCTGTGGCTGCAATATCTGCGATATTCTCCCTTGGCTCCTCATCATGAACTGCTGTGGCAACGGCATCGGCTGCTGCAAGTAGGCGTCCGCAAGGACAACAAAAAAAGCAGAGGGCGTCCTCTGCTTTTTATTTGTTTCACACTTTGTCTATTTGTAGAGTTCTTATACGAGCACTCACTTCTTCGAAGACGAAACGCGAGGAGCAGCGGCGACGAGGAAGGGAGCGCCGAGCACCAGACGAGAGTACGAAGTTGCGGGTGCGCTGTGATTTTTTTTGCACCAACGCAACGAGTGGCATAATGAGGCGACGTCGCTTAATGTGCGAGAGCCGAGTGTGTCCCCACCCGAAGGGTTTTGCGGATAGCAAACGGGGGAAACACGTGAGGAAGGGGGACATGCGCTTAGAGGAGTTCGCACACAACTAGTATAAAAAAAGCACTCCGCTTGGAGTGCTTTTTACAAAGTTATTCGCTAAATAGCGCGTTTTTAATATTCAAACTGCTCGGTGAAGTAGGACACAAGATTTTCAACGGGGATGCGGATTTGTGCCATGGTGTCACGTTCACGGACGGTGACGGTGTTGTCTTCGAGAGTGTCGAAGTCGATGGTCACGCAGTAAGGTGTGCCGATTTCGTCTTGACGACGATATCTCTTGCCGATTGAGCCACTGCCGTCAAAGTCGCAAGCAAAGTGCTTGGTGAGGGTGTGGTAGATTTCCTCTGCCTTTTCGTTGAGTTGCTTTTGGAGAGGAAGGATTGCCACCTTGATGGGTGCGATTGCATGGTGGAAGTGCATGACAACACGGGTGTCGTTTTCGCCAACTTCTTCCTCGTCATAAGCGTTGCAAAGGAGTGCAAGCACCATACGTTCAACACCGAGAGAAGGCTCAATGACGTAAGGCACGTATTTCTCGTTGGTGACGGGGTCAACGTAGCTGAGGTCCTTGCCTGATGTGTTGATGTGTTGGGTGAGGTCATAGTCAGTTCTGTCTGCAATGCCCCAAAGTTCACCCCAACCAAAGGGGAACAGGAATTCAAAGTCGGTTGTTGCCTTTGAATAGAAGCAAAGTTCTTCGGGATCGTGGTCACGAAGTCTGAGGCAATCGTCGTTCATGCCCAGTTCGAGAAGCCAGTTGTGGCAGAAACTGCGCCAGTACTGGAACCATTCAAGGTCGGTGCCGGGCTTGCAGAAAAATTCAAGTTCCATTTGTTCAAACTCTCTCACGCGGAAAATGAAGTTGCCGGGAGTGATTTCGTTACGGAATGACTTGCCGATTTGACCAATGCCGAAAGGAACTTTCTTTCTTGTGGTACGTTGGACGTTTTTGAAGTTGACAAAGATGCCTTGTGCGGTTTCGGGGCGGAGATAGACGGTGTTGACACTGTCTTCTGTGACACCTTGGAAAGTCTTGAACATAAGGTTGAACTTTCTGATGCCGGTGAACTCGCTCTTGCCACAAACAGGACAGGTGAGTCCGTGCTCTGTGACGTAGGCTTCAAGTTGCTCGTTTGACCAACCTGCGATGTTCTCCTCGATGCCTTTTTTCTTCATATAGTCTTCGATGAGGTTGTCTGCACGGTGGCGTGAGTGACAGTTTTTGCAGTCCATAAGAGGATCTGAAAAACCGCCAAGATGACCTGATGCGTGCCAGACTTGGGGATTCATCAAAATTGCGCAGTCAAGACCAACGTTGTAAGGGCTTTCGGTGACAAATTTCTTCCACCATGCTGCCTTAACGTTGTTTTTCAGTTGGACGCCCAGAGGGCCGTAGTCCCAAGTGTTTGCAAGACCGCCGTAGATTTCACTGCCGGGAAAGACGAAACCGCGGTTTTTGCAGAGGGCTACAAGTTTGTCCATTGTGAGTTTGCTTTTTGCCATAAACACCTTCTTTTGCGCGTGTTCGCGCACGATAGATTTATACTTAGTAGTAGAATAATAAAATGTAAAATCAACTTTGTCAAGTTATCGCGATAAGTTGCATATATTCAACTATGTTGACAGCGTTGAAAGTGACTTTCTTGTTCATCGGCACGTCTATTGGTGCAGGATTCAGCAGTGGCAGAGAGATTGCCCTATTTTTTGGCGACACCTCCCCTTGGTGCGTGGCGCTATCGTCAGTGTTTATTGCTCTCATCTGCGCCCTGTTTTTGGTGGCAGGAAAATACGACCTCATTCCAAACAATATTGCGGTGAAGGTGGCAACTTTCTTTGCAGGGGCGGTGTCACTGGTCAGTATGCTTGCAGGGGGTGAAAAGATCCTCAGTGACCTGACTGGCGTCAGCATGCTTGGAATAATTATGACACTTCTTGGGGCAGTTATTGTCACCCTGGGCATTGAAAAAATCAAATGGGCAAACACAATCCTCATACCACTTTTGATATTGATGATGGTGCTGATTTTTGCTAAACTCGGTGCTCCGGTGTATGAGGGCAGTGTGTCAATTTTGAAGCCTATACACTACTCCGGTCTTGACGTTTTGCTGGCAGGAATGGTGCTGTCAAGAGAGGGCAAAAAACTCAGCGGAAAGCAGATTGCAGTGACTGTCACAGGGATAGGCGTGTTTATGTTTGCAATCCTGTTTATACTCCAAAACATAGTTTTATCTGACAAAATGAACTCATCAATGCCCGTTTTGGGTGTTTCAACCGAATTGAATATGCGAGGTGTCAGTGGTGTGCTCATCGCATCGGCAATCTTCACAACCCTCATTGGCGCGCTTGAAACAGTGGTGGTTTACGTGACGGAATTTGCATCAAAAATCACAAAACTCAAACCCCTTGCAGAGAGAAAAAACAAGTGCTTTGTGGTGCTTCTTTCCCTCCTCATTTTCTACCCTGTGTCCTTCCTCGGTTTTGAAAAAATCGTGGACACCTTCTATCCTTTTGTCAGCCTGTCGGGAATCGCACTCACCCTATTCATTTTGTTCAAGGTGCTTGTGTTCTTTATAAAAAAGTCTAAAAATATAAGCCACTTAAAGTTTAATAAAAAGGCACTCGGCTGAGTGCCTTTTTTGTTTCACGCTGAGTGCGAACATTTCAAGTGCATGTCCCCCTTCCTCACGTGTTTCCCCCGTTTGCTATCCGCAAAACCCTTCGGGTGGGGCACTCGACGCGATTGACTTCGTAGCAATCGCTATTCCGTCGCTTTGCTCCTTACGGCTCTCGCACATTAGGCGGCGTCGCCTCATTATGCCACTCGTTGCGTTGGTGCAAAAAAAATCACAGCGCACCCGCAACTTCGTACTCTCGTCTGGTGCTCGGCGCTCCCTTCCTCGTCGCCGCTGCTCCTCGCGTTCCGTCACACAACAAGCGAGTGCTTGTCTATGAACCCACCAAATTAGCAACGTGCGGTAAAACCGCGATATTTGGATGGATAACGAGGAAAGAAAAAGCCCACGGACAGGAGCGTACTTGTCGTACGTGACTGCTCGGGGGCTTGAACTTGACAAAGTTAGGCGCCAAATAGCGCGGTTTTAGTCATCATCGTCGCAATCGCAGTCTTCGTCATCACAGTCGTCATCATCGCAATCATCATTATCCTCGTCCTCATCGGGGTTGAGGATGTCCTCAAAAGGTGAACGGCGTGACTCGTCATCGGGCTCGTCAAGGCCTTTCAAATAGCGGTAAAAGGCGTCGTCTTGATAGTCCTTTTCCTTGTCAACAAAATATCCACCCAGTTCTTCAACGGCGTTGCGTATCTCCATATACTCGTTGTAGTTGAGTTCGTTGGAGTCGGCAAAGGATTTCAGCACCTCGATGGCACTTTCGTCACCATATTTGCCAAGAAGTCTTGCATAAAGTGCCACGTCTTCTCCACGATAAAGGCAACTGACAAGGCCCATATACACGCCCTTGTTGCCCTTGTATTCAGTGAGGATTTCGATGAGCATATCTGCGGTTTCACCACTTGAAGAATAGAACTTTTCAAGCATAGTTTCAACCATATCTTCGCAGTCCTCTTGAAGGAACTCGTAGGCTTCAAGACGGGTGTTGTACTCTACACTTTCATCCAAAAGGATATTGAGCATCTTTTCTTTTTCTTGTATAGATTTCATCGTCGTCATCTCCAAAAACAATTTTGTAGTATTTGTCAAAGGTGCGCTCGTTGAGGTTGTAGCGGACTATGCTGTCCATCTTTGAATCCTCTTCGTCATAATACACGTAGGCGATAAGCACACCTGCAAGGGTTTGTGGTGAGCGGAGTCTTGTGACTTTTTCCGCTTTTTTGGTGAGATACAAAGGGCGACCATCTATGCCCAAACGGACAAATCCGTCCACTGCCGAGCGCAGTCTGTGTAGGTAAGTCGTGGGATCTTCATCGGTGAAGATTATGTCACAAATCGAGTATCCAACCGCTTCTTTTAATACTTTTGGCATTTCGTAGTAGGCTTCGGGCAAGGTCAAGGATACGTCCTTGAATCTGTCCTGTGTCACCACGCTGAAGTCAAGGTGGTGCCCTCCGTCAAGAAGGTAGGCAAGGACGGCAGACATAGTGTCAAAACTGAGCCCCGGCTTTATGAGCACTTCCCTGTAAAAATCTTCAACCCATTGCGAAGACGAGTAGGACAAGCGGTCAAGAAGAAGGGCTATCACCTTTTCATTGCCGTCAATAAACGCCCAGCGGATAAGCCTTGTCAAATCCTCGTTGTGGTCAAGGGCGTTGTCAAAATCCGTGTTAGACAGCCTTGCATACTCTTCAAGGACCTTGTAGCGTCTGAACCTTTCGGTGTGAGGGACTTTCAGTTGAGGCATTGTCATTGAATAGTCGGTTTCATCGGGGTTTGAGGCGTATAGATCAAGGAAATAGTCACTGGGGGCGTACTCTCCGTATATATTTTTCACCGTGTTCATAACACGGATTGCCTCGTCCTTTTGTCCCACGTTGTAGAGGGCTTGGGATAGCCATATAAGTCCGTTGGGTTGATATGGCATCACTTTCAACGCCTTTTTTGTGTAGACGATGACGTGGGAGTGCATATTCAGGTTTATGAGAAGGGGCAAAATGATGAGGATTTCTTCAAGACGGTTGTAGTCTTGTTTCAAGATTTCCTCAACCACTTCTGCGGCCTCCGTCTGCCTGTCTTCAAGCATAAGTGCGGTGGCAAGAGTGCTTCTGACCCCTAGGCTTTCGTGCTTTTCAAGCATTTGTCTTGCCTCGTAAATCACTCTATCCACGTCGTTTTTCATCATATAACTGACAAGGATGATATGATTGGCGGCGTCAACGTGCTTGCTTGACTTGTCCACCTTTTCAGCAAGGGCCACTGCCCCGTCAAAATCTCTTTCTTGAATTAGAGCGTAGGCTCTTTCAATCAAGGATTCATAGTATTCCTCGGCGGTCTTTGACACCAAATGGAAGGGGTTTTGCGTTTTGTTGTCCTCGGGGTTTTCAAGAACAGAAACATCAAAATCGTCACCGAAATAGCGCATATAATATGCCACCACTTCAAGTTGACCAAGTTCAAGGAAATTTTGGGCGAGGCTATAAAAAATGCGGTCTTCCTGCTCGGGTGTAGGATTTGACACCAAAGCACGATAATAGACCGCGTTTGAAATTTGATGTGCGCCAAGTGTGGCGTAAATTGAGGCAAGTTTAACTTGCGCTTCTACAAAAGAATCGTCTTCGGCAAGGGCTTTATTAAGATAGTTTATTGCGCCTTCCGTATCACCGCTCAAAAGTTTTCTTTCCGCAAGTGACAAAAGTTCGTCCTTGGAAAGCTGCATTTTGACGATGTTTGCCATTATTTCTTCTTTTTCTTTTTAGGATTTTGATATGCTTGCTTTGCTTGGGGCTTTTTGGCAGGTGCGTTGTATTCTGTATTTGCCTTTGCTGCCTTTCTCACTTCGGCAAGGTGTTTCTTTGAATAGTATTTTTTCAGTGACTTGCACTTGATCATACCTCTGTCTGCCATTGCCACCCAGCCAAGAGCGATAAGGCTAAATCCGGCTGCTGCCATGACAAGATAGGTGATGATTGCGGGCATTGTTCCCATTGCAAAACCGACGATGGGCACAAGGGACACTGCTGCGGTCACAGGCACAAAGAACAGGTTGTTTGCGATGACAACCACTGCATTTTTGAAGGTTTGCTTAAAGGTCAATTGATGTGTGACGGTGAGACCCATCATTGCAAGGCACACCATGACGATGGGAAAACCTACAATTGCAGGGAGAATTGCTGCTGCGTAGTGTCCTGCGGTTTCAAGACCCAGTTGTTTCAATGACAAAAGTTGAACAACTGCACTTGACTCACCAAGCAAAACTGCGGTGATGATTGTGCCAAGGATGAGATATTTCCACCAATGCTTTTTGAAACCGACAGAATATGTGTTGATGAATTGCTTGTAGGTGTCTTGATAATATGCTCTCTTTGCTGCGTAGAACAGACCTGACAGGAAGGGTGATGCGATGATCATTGCTCCTGCAAGGATGAAGAGGACGTATTGGAACACCGTGCCGTAAAGCAGACTGACACTTTGGTCAATGCTGTCACCGCCGCCGGGATAGCCAACGCCGATGCCTGCCATAAAGTTGTAGGTGCCACCAAGGAGGTGCTTTTCAATAAGAGTTCTGCCAAGGACAAGACCTACGATGAAAAGCAGTGATGCAATGATAAACCAAAAGGTTGTCTTGAACATTGTGCCAAATTCACCTTTGAACACGGCAAATGCTCTTTTGAAATATGCGTCGGGATATTCCTTCTTTTCGGGCTTGGCTTCCACCATGCCTGCCACAACCACTTTTGCCTTTTCAGCAGGTTCGACAACGATGTCTGCATCGGTGTACCAGCTTTCAAGGAAAAACTTGTGTTCTCTTTGTTTTGCGTTAAATTTGTTTTGAGTTGCCATAATGACTCCTATGTTCAGTTAAAAGCATTTTACACTAAGTTCAGTGAAATATCAAACAAAAACACAAAATTATCCCTTTAATAATAAAATAAATTAGATTAAAAAAATATATTGAACAACTTGACACCAAAAAATTGACTTTTTTCAGGTTGACGAGTATATTTTTTCTATATAAGGAGACGTGAAAACTTTATGAAAAGATTTAACGTGGCAGTGGTCGGCGCAACGGGTATGGTAGGACGCAAATTCCTTGAAGTCCTGTCTGAAAGAAACCTCCCCGTGGACAACTATTATCTCTTTGCTTCATCAAGAAGTGCAGGCAACGTGGTGGATTTTGTTGGAAAACCTCACACCGTCATTGAACTGAACGAAGAAAACGTGAAAGCCCTTCAAGGAAAAGTGGACTTTGCCCTCTTTTCCGCCGGTGGCGCAATATCAAAGGAGTACGCACCCAAGTTTGTCGAAATCGGTGCAACCGTGGTTGACAACTCATCTGAGTGGCGTATGCACCCCGACGTGCCCCTCGTAGTCCCCGAAGTCAACCCCGAAGACGTCAAGTGGAATAAGGGTATAATCGCCAACCCCAACTGCTCAACAATCCAAGCAATGGTGGCATTGAAGCCTCTCTACGACAAGTACGGCATCAAGCGCATCGTCTACTCCACCTATCAAGCAGTCAGTGGCGCAGGTGTTGCAGGCTACAACGATTTGAAGGACGGAGTCAAGGGCGAAGCACCCAAAAAATTCCCCTATCCTATCGCATACAATATGCTGCCTCACATTGACGTTTTCCTTGAAAACGGCTATACAAAAGAGGAGTGGAAGATGATCCAAGAAACAAGAAAAATCTTCCACGATGACACCCTCCGTGTCACCGCAACAACAGTCCGCGTGCCCGTATTCCACGGTCATAGCGAGTCAATCAACGTTGAATTCAAAACCCCTTGCACAAGAGAAGGCGTTGTTGACGCTCTCTCTTCATTCAAGGGTATCGTGGTCCAAGACGACCCCCAAAACAATGTCTACCCTATGCCTATCTACGCAGAAAACCACGACGAAGTATTTGTGGGCAGAATCCGCATTGACGAAAGCGTAGAGAGTGGCGTCAACCTGTGGGTTGTGGCAGACAATATCCGCAAGGGCGCGGCAACAAACGCAGTCCAAATTGTGGAACTTCTCATCAAAGAACAACTGGAGGCATAATATGTTCAAAGGCACGGCAACTGCTCTCATCACTCCCTTCACCGACAACGGTGTTGACTTCAAAGCACTGGACAAAATCCTTGACTATCAAGTGGACGGTGGCGTAAACGCCCTTGTCATACTTGGCACAACGGGTGAACCTGCAACCATGACCAAAGAAGAAAAAGTGGCAGTGGTTGAAGCGGTTGTGAAAAAACTGAAAGGCAAACTGCCTATCATCGTTGGCGCAGGTGCAAACTGCACTGCTGACGCAGTTGAAAATGCAAAACTCTACACCTCTCTCGGTGCAGACGGTCTCCTTGTTGTCACACCTTATTACAACAAATGCACAGGGGACGGTCTTGTGGCACACTACACCGCAGTGGCTAAGGCAACTCCCCTTCCTATCATCGCATACAACGTGCCCGGTCGCACTGGTGTCAATATGCTCCCCAAGACTTTTGCAAAGATTGCTGAAATCGACAACATCGTAGCCATCAAGGAAGCCAGCGGAAATATGGAACAAATTGAAGAGTGCATCCGCCTCGTCGGTGACAAGGCAGATGTCATCAGTGGCGACGACGGCCTCACCGTCCCCGTCATGCTTATGGGTGGCAGTGGCGTAATATCCGTGGCAAGCAACCTTGCTCCCACTTACGTTTCAACAATGACAAACTGCGCCCTCGGTGGAGATACAAAGCGCGCCGCAAAGATGCAACTTGATATGCTCCCCTTTGTGAAGGCATTGTTCTGTGAAGTCAATCCTATCCCCGCAAAGAAGGGTGCTGAACTCCTCGGCCTTTGCAATGGCAAACTCCGCCTCCCCCTCACAGAAATGACAGAAGAAAATGCAAAGGTGCTTGAATCACTTTTGAAGGAATTTGTATGATAAGAATTGCATTGTCAGGTGCTGGCGGCAGAATGGGCCGTACAGTTTATAAATCCCTCATCGACTCGAAGGAATATCAAATCGTATTCGGCGTGGACCAATATCCCACCGAAGATTTGCCTTTTCCTGTGTACAAAAGTTTTGAGGGTTGCACACTGGAGGCGGACGTCATCCTTGACTTCTCATCCCCCTCTTCCCTTGACGGCATCCTTGACTACGCCGTGAAGACCGGCACAAAAGTGGTGTTGGCGACAACTGGCTACACCCCTGAACAACTGAAACGCATTGGATATGCATCAAAAGAAGTGGCTGTTTTCCACTCTGCAAATATGTCCCTCGGCATCAACCTCCTTGCCAACCTTTCAAAGGAAGCAATGAAATTCCTCGGTGACGGCTACGACGTGGAAATCGTTGAAACACACCACAACAAAAAACTTGATGCACCCAGTGGCACTGCCCTCACCCTTGCAAATGCAATCAACAGCGTCCGTGAAAAGGAACTTGACCACGTATACGGCAGACGTGAAAGTGCAAAGCGCAGAGAGAAAAACGAAATCGGCATCCACGCAATCCGTGGTGGCACTGTTGTTGGAAAACACGACGTTATGTTCCTTGGAGCAGGTGAACTTGTCCGTCTTTCACACGAGGCAGAAAGCAAAGAAGTCTTTGTCCGTGGCGCACTTAGAGCAATCAACTTTGTCCTGACAAAACAAACTGGCCTTTACGATATGAATTCAATTCTGGGCAGTTTCTACGCAGTCACATCTGTGTCCTCAGAAAAGGATGTGTCAATGCTCTATTTCCCCTCAATTGAAGCGGACCATTTCATTGCAATCCTCCGTGGCATAAAGGACGCCGACGTCAACCTTGATATGATTTCACAAAACATCAACCTTGATGGCACTCTTGCCGTATCCTTCACCCTCGGCGACAGTGACCTTGCAGTGGCGGAAAAGATTGTTGGCGACCACCCTCACACCTCGGTTGTGGGCACTGCAAAGCTGACCGCAGAAGGTGCTGGTATGGAACACACAAGTGGTGTTGCCCTTGAAGTGCTGTCAATCCTTAAAGGCCTTGGCACAAACATCTATGCTATCACAACAAGTGAAACAAAAATCTCTTGTTGCATAGACCACTCAAAACTTGTGGAAGCAGAAAGCGCACTGAAAAAATACTACGGACTTGGCTGACAAGTTTCTTTCGACAGTCAATCTGGCAAAAGCAAACAAAAGCGCAAATTTGGTTGAAATGCTGAAAAAAGCACCGAAAATGGTGCTTTTTTTGATTTTTCACTTTTTGATGATTATTCTAAAAAACGGATTTTTTTGTAATACTTCCCTTTTTGAAAAATAAAAACGCGCCTTGAAAAGCGCGGTTTTTCATTTCTTTATCCTCTAAAAACTGATTTTTGCCTTATTCCACAAAATACTTGTTGTTGTGGAACTTTAGGAAGTCGTGAGGGACTTCAAGTTGTGCTACAAACACTGCCACAAACACAAGAAGACATCCTGCAAGTTCTTTTGCGGTGCTCTCTTCGCCAAGGATTATTATTCCGCCAAAGAGGGCGATGGCTGACTCAAGACTCATAATGAGAGTTGCCACTGAGGCCTTCACTCTCTTCTGTCCTGCCACTTGCAAAGTGTAGGCAAGACCGCTTGAAAGCACACCTACGTAAAGGAGAGGAATTATGCTTTCTGAAAGGGCGTGGACGGTGGGGAATCCGTTGGCTGCCATAAAGGGGAAACCGATGACTGCGCAGGTGGCAAACTGCATAAAAGTGAATTTGATAGGGTCACTGTTTTTGCAGTAAAGGTCAACAAATAAGATGTGGAACCCAAAGGTGATTGCACTGCAAAATACAAGAGCATCTCCCTGTGCCAAAGTGAAGCTGTCATTGATGCACATAAGCACGAATCCCATGATTGCAACCATAACCGCACAGCAGTTGACAAGAGAGGTACGCTTCCTTGCAAAGACTCCAAGAATAGGCACGATGACGATGTAGAGTACGGTGATGAAACCTGCCTTGCCTGAGGTGGTGCTTTCAATGCCAATTTGTTGCACTATGGTGGACACAAAGAGGATTGCGCCACAGAATATACCGCCGATGAGAGTGTCACGGTTGAAGCCTACAACCTTCTCCCCTTTCCTCTTTTTGTAGAAGTCGGCAAGGAGCACAGACACGCCAAGGACGATTGTGGCGATGAGGTATCTCATCTCACTGAGGGAAATGCTGTCGATATGATTGACGCCCTCACGTTGAGCGACAAAGGCAAAGCCCCACACGAAAGCGGTGGCGAGAAGTATGATTACGCCTGAAAATGCACTTTTCTTACTTTGAAAGTTTTGCATAACACACCTCCCCCCAATTTATATTGTGAGTGCCCTCTTGGTTTTCGATGACGAGAGCGCCGTCAGTTTCAACGGAAATTGCTTTGCCTGTGATGCCGTCCCCTCTCGTGACGATTTTGCCGAGGGTTTCAAGGCAAGCGGTATATTCATTGAGGACTGCTGTTTTGTCCTCTTCAAAGACGTTGTAAAGCTCCTTGACGAGAAGTTTTGTCGCTTTCATCAAGGACGTCTTTTTGCCTGTGGTGAAATAAAGAGAGGTGGCTACGTCCTTTACTTCAGCAAGGTCTTCCATTTTGGTGTTGACGTTGAGGCCTAACCCGATGATGACGAATCTGTCCCCTTTCACCACGCTTTCAGGCAGTATGCCACAAATCTTTTTGCCGTCAAGTAGGACGTCGTTGGGCCATTTGATTGCAAGTCTATTTTCATCTACGCCAAGGCGGACAAGCACTCTTTTCACTGCCACGGCAGAATAAAGCGCCCAAACTGAGAAGTTTTCCTCTGCAGGAGTGATATAACTCATATACACTCCGCCCTTGGGGGACAGGAAGGTGCGGTCATATCTACCACGACCTGCGCCCTGCTCTTTTGATGCGATGACCACGGGAGAAGTCAGGTTGTTTTCCTTGACGAGCACTTTAGCAAGATAATTCGTTGACGAGGTAAAGTAAAAGTAAAAGCAAGGCACCGAGGTGCCTTGCTTTACGTTGATTGACCATACTTTACATTGTCGTAAATGCACTTGTTAGCCTCCAAACACTGCCATCAAGAATCCCGCCGCCACTGCAGAGCCAATGACACCTGCCACGTTGGGACCCATTGCGTGCATGAGAAGATAGTTGTTGGGGTTGAATTTGCGCGCCGTATTGTTGACCACACGAGCCGCCATAGGCACGGCTGAAACCCCTGCTGCGCCGATAAGAGGATTGATTTTGCCCTTTGTGATTTTGCACATAAGCTTGCCAAGAAGAAGTCCGCCAACTGTTGCAAACATAAACGCAAAGAGACCCAGTGCGATGATGTAAAGTGTTTGGACTTGCAAGAAGTTTTCGCCCTTTGCCGTTGCGCCGACTGAAATGCCAAGGAACAAGGTGACGATGTTCATAAGAGCGTTTTGTGCTGTGTCTGCAAGACGTCCTGTGACACCACATTCCTTCAAGAGGTTGCCGAACATAAGGCATCCGAGAAGACCTGCAACTGAAGGAAGAATCAAGCAAGTTGCAAGAGTGACGATGATGGGGAACAAAATCTTTTCCGCCTTGCTGACCTCACGAGTAGGCTTCATAAGTATATTTCTTTCTTTCGAAGTTGTCAAGGCTTTCATAAGAGGAGGTTGAATGATGGGGATCAACGCCATATATGAATATGCTGCAACTGCGATGGGTGCAAGGATTTCAGGAGCAAGTGACTTGGTGAGCCAAATTGCGGTAGGACCGTCTGCACCACCGATGATGCCGATGGATGCTGCTTGAGGGCCGGTGAATCCAAGTGCGATTGCAAGGAAAAATGCAACGTAGATGCCAAGTTGTGCGGCTGCACCCAAAAGAAGTGATTTGGGATTGGAGATCAACGGACCAAAGTCGGTCATTGCGCCAACGCCGATGAAAATAAGGCAAGGATATATGCCGGTTTTGACGCCGATATAAAGGACGTCGATGAGTCCGCCGTGTTGAAGAACGTCCAAATAGTCCACTCCATTTGCCACTGCGCTCTCTCCCGTCCACATTTCGGGATGATACAAAACGTCACTGCTGTCTTTGATCATGGGCAAGTTGGTGAGAAGCATACCAAATGCGATACCCACAAGAAGCAAGGGTTCAAATTTCTTTTTGATTCCAAGATAAAGGAACACGCATGCTATGACAAGCATAACGGCGTTTTGCCAAGTAAAGTTGGCAAAACCGCTTGTGTCCCACAAATTGGATAGTGTTTTTCCTACGTCCATACTTTACCTCAGATAATTGTGACAAGCACTGCGCCTGTTTCAACCACTGCTCCCTTTTGGACCAGGACTTGACCGACCTTGCCTGACTTGGGTGCTGTGATTTCGTTTTCCATCTTCATTGCTTCAACTATGACGAGGACGTCGCCTTCCTTGACCATTTGACCGGGGGCGACTTTCACTGCGTTGACGTTGCCGGGGAAAGGTGACTTGACACCTTCTCCTTCACCTGCCACTACGGGGGCGGCGGGTGCTGCTGCGGGTGCTGGGACGGATGCTGCTGCAACGGGAGCTGCCATGGGTGCTACTGTGGGGAGAGCGGCTTCATATTCTGCTTGGATGACTGCCTCGCCCTTTTCCACTTCTACTTCATATATTTTGCCATTGAGGGTCACTTTGTAAATCATAATGTCTCCTTTTCTGCGTCTTCGTCTACACGCTTGATGGATTTGAATCTAAGTTCATTGAGAGGAGTTCCTGTGGAGTCTGCCACGATTGCCATAATCATAGCGGCGTCTCTTTCCTCAGTTTTGACAAGGACAAGCTCTCCACAAGTTCCTTTTGCTTTAGGTTCTTCGTTTTGAGGTGCTGTTTCTGCAACTTCCTCAGTCTTCTTCAACTTTTTGAAGAGGTCTTGAGGCTTGGGGAGTTTGGGCATTTTTGCTGCGATTGCAGGAGATTTCTCCATAATCTTGCCCATAACCCAGATGATTCCCATGAGAATCACCAGCACGCCAAACACTATACCCATGCCAAGCAATGACAAAAGCAAGGCGTCTGTCAATGGCATGGCAAATTCACATAACGTTGTGTTTATCATATTTCACCTTATTTTTCAATGGGAGCGATTGTGTATTTGACAACCTTTTCTTCCTCTGCCTTTCTTGCTGCAAAGAATTTTTCTGTGACGGCGGGGAAAGCGATGTAGCTGAGGACGTCTTCGTCGTTCTTTGCAATGCCTTCAAGCTCTGCCTTGGTCTTGTCAAAGACGGGTTCAAGGATGTCGGCATATCTGCCTTCGATGGGCTTTTCATCGCCGAGAACTTTATGAAGAACGTCAGGGTTGATAGGTGCGGGGGTTGTGCCGTATTCACCAAGGCAATAGGACTTGACTTCCTTTGAAACGTTCTTGTATCTTTCCCCTGCAAGGACGTTGTTGGTGGCTTGGACGCCAACCATTTGGCTCATAGGTGTGACAAGAGGAGGATAGCCAAGGTCTGCTCTCACTTTGGGGGTTTCAAGAAGAACTTCTTCAAACTTGTCCATTGCGTTTTGTGCCTTCAGTTGTGCAACGAGGTTTGAAAGCATACCGCCGGGGACTTTGTAGTTGAGAGCATCTGTGTCTGTTGCCATCATCTTGGGGTTGAGACCGCCAGATGCGATAAATTCATCACGGATGGGTTTGAAGAAGTCGTTGACTTCTTTGAGTACTGCGTCATCAAGACCGGTTTCATAGCCCAGTTGTTTGAATGCAAAGTTGATTGTTTCGGTTGCAGGTTGGCTTGTTCCACCGCTGAAACATGAGGTTGCTGTGTCGATGACGTCGCATCCTGCTTCAACTGCCTTCATATAGGTCATATATGCAAGACCGGTTGTGCAGTGAGTGTGGAGGACCACGGGCACTTTGACTTCTTTCTTGATTGCGCCGATAAGTTCTTTGGCTTCATAGGGGCTCATCGTGCCTGCCATATCCTTGACGCAAATTGATTGGACACCCATATTTTCAAGCTCTTTTGCAAGTTTTGCATAGGCTTCAAGGGTGTGGACGGGGCTTTGAGTGTAACTCAAAGTGCCTGACACTGTTGCGCCTTTCTTGATGGCTTCGTTTGCTGCCACTTCGATGTTTCTCAAGTCGTTCAGTGCATCAAAAATGCGGATGATGTCGATGCCGTTGTCAACTGACTTGTCAACGAACATACGCACCACTTCGTCGGGATAGTGCTTGTAGCCAAGCAGGTTTTGTCCGCGAAGGAGCATTTGAAGTTTGGTGTTGGGCATTGCTTTTCTCAGTTTGCGAAGTCTTTCCCAAGGGTCTTCGTTGAGATAGCGCAAGCAACAGTCAAACACTGCACCACCCCAGCATTCCACAGAATAGTAGCCTGCTTTGTCCATTGTGGGCAGGATGTCTGCGAATTTTGCAAAAGGAAGTCGTGTTGCAATGAGTGATTGGTTTGCATCACGCAGGACTGTCTCGGTAAATCCGATTTTCATATTTATTGCCTCCAAAATTGTGTATATTCTACTTTATATCGCTGAGAGGAAGCATCTTCACGTCAAAGCTTCCGTCGTCGTTGATTTCAATGATTGTGCCACCACGTTGGGTGTGTTTCTTTTTGATGCCGATGTAGGCAAGATAGTCAATGCTCATGCCGTAGGTCAGGCGTATGCCTTGATAGGTAAGCGACAGAGTGTTGACGTGATCGTGACCCATAAACATACCCTTGCAACTGCCAAAGTCCACCATCTCTTTGAAGAAGTTGGATTTCTTTTGCTTGGGATAGCCAAAGTAATTGTCCTTTTCAAGGACAAAGCCGTGATGATAGGTGACGGACTTATCCCCACGATAGCACTTTTCCCACGCCTCTTTGAACTCCTTGGGAGGTATATGGAAAAATGCAAGGGAGGGTGCAACCTTGCCCTCTTCGCTTTGCTCGCGGACCGTGCGCTTGTACCAGTCAATTTGGTCGTCGTGGATGACGTCAAATCCGCTGAAAAATGACTTGGTGATGTAGGCGTTGGAGTCCACCATCATAAGAAGCATAGCGGGGCTTCCGTCCTTGTTTTCAATGCGGATGCAATAGTTTCCGCAACCGGTGATGCCCTCTTCACCCTTCTCATAAAGGCATCCGTCAAAGGATTTGAAATATTCACCAAGTTGCTCCTTTGTGTACGTGGCAAAAACTTCGCCGTCATGGTTGCCGAAAACAAAACACCAAGGCTTGCCAAGACTTTGAAGGAGAGTGGCCAGTTTTTTTGCAGGACGCTTATTGTTGCGTGCGCCTGTTGCCCAAAACAAAGGATAAACCATATCCCCCGTCATCACGATAAGGTCGGGGTCCGCCGCCTTCACAACCTTTTCAACTGCTTCAAGGGCCCATCTATCCTTTCTAAAACAAAGGATGCCGCCACCGATGTGAATGTCGGTCAGTTGCAGGACTCTAAAAGGTCTGCCCTCTTCCTTTACTATGGTCGTCACAACCTTTTGTTTTTTGATTTCCATATTATTTTCCGCAAAGCTCGGTGATGAGCATATCTCTTTCCACTTGTTCAGCAAGGTTGAGGGTGTCAAGTTCACCTGCTCTTGCCTTGTCGTTGAAATATCTAATGCGAGAGAGTTTCTTGTCGGTCACCTTATATGAGCAAGATGCGATAAATGCGGTGACAAACAACACTCCAACCATAACGCCGATGAAGATACGAAGAGCGGTTGCAACGCTGTCCGGTTGTGTGACGATTTGGTCTGCGGTGTGTTCAATATAATTTGCGCCTGCAAGCACCCAACCGACGGATGCAGATGCCACTGCGGTGGTTATTGTACGGCAGAAGGTCATGACTGCGCCCATACTGCCAGAGGGCCTATCCCCTTTCTTCAACTCAACAACGTCCACCGTGTCGGGGAAGATGAGCCAAGGCATAACTTGTGAGCCACCAAAGAAGAATCCCATAAGCACCATATCCGCTATGACGATCCAAGGGCTCCAATCGGGTTGCACTGACACCATAACAATGACTGCCAAAATAAATCCGGGGATTGTGAAACGATAGGCAAATTGCTTACTGCGTTTGCGCATATTGTGGTAGGCAAGAGGCACTGCAAGGGCGGCACACACCATAAACGGACCTATGACCACGATGGAGTTGTTGCCCATGTCAAGACCGAAGATTTCCATGCCTGCAAGAATATTCTCGCAGTAGTAAAGTGCCACTGCACTGATGACGTCCATTGCGATGTAGGCGCATACGTACATAATAAGGTGGAGATAGAAGGACTTCACCTTGATTGTGCCAAAATACTCTTTTATGTTCAGTTTCTCACGATGATCCACGTCGTAAGGTGAACGCTCCTTCACCACGCAAGCACCAAACACCAAAGGCAATGAGAACAATCCGCCAAAGCCAAGGCAAAGGGTGAGATAGAAGGTGGTGTAGTCAATAGAGCCGTTCTTCAATGCTGAAAGGAGCAAGTTGGGGAGAAGGAAGCAAAGCCCTGCACTGCCAAGGTCAAAGAGCAGTTTGATGAGGTTTGCCTTGTTTCTTTCACGATGGTCGGGGGAGATGTCCGAACTCATACTGTTGAAAGGCACTTGTGACAGTGATGACACCGAGCAGTACACAAGATATGCAATGCACACCCACACTGATTTTGCCACTTCGCCAAAGCCTTGAATAGGAGCAAAGAGGAAAAGCATTGCGGGGATAATAAGCGCGCCACCTGCGATGATATAAGGACGGCGGCGGCCCAGTTTTGTCCTTGTGTTGTCGGTGATGATGCCAAAGGTCGGGTCGATGATGGCGTCCCAAATCTTTGCAACAAGCACCGCTGTGCCTGCAAATCCGGGATCTACACCCACAACGCTGGTGAAGAAATACATAAGGAGCAGAGAGAGCATACTGCCCTGTCCGCCGCCAAATATATCCATTGCGCCGTATGCCAGTTTCTCCTTGAAAGGAATCTTGTCCTCAGGACGCACCGGTGCTTCTACGGGGGTGATTGCCGTGGATTCAGTGGTCAAAGTCTTTTCTTCTGTCATAATTCTCCCAAATAAATAAGTTATCGTTTTGTTGTTTTGCCAGTCAAAATCCGCTTTCGTCTTCTAACACCGCAACTTGCCCTAGGCAAATATCACTTGCGGAGCAAATATAACTGCCGAAGGCAATATAACTCGCTATAAGCGAATATAACTTGACAGCACAAACTTCCCTATTATAACTATATTGTTATAATGTTAACACAACAAAAACAGATTTTCAACGAAGTTTGCACTTTTCACCAAACAAAATGTTGAACATTATTCACAAAAAAAACGGCCTGTCTCCAAGCCGTTTTGTTTTTTGTTGATGGGAGGGGTGATTACTCATTTACATAATTGTAGTGGATTGTTGCAATGGTTAAGTATATGTTGTCTGAACCCACTGCAATGTTATTCCACTCCTCTTCCGTGCCTTCGTAATAGACGTCAGTCAATCCAAAGCACCAATTGAAAGCCCCCGGGCCTATACTTGTCACACTTTTAGGAATAACAATACTTTTCAAAGCATCACATCCCACAAAAACTGCGTCGCTGATGCTGGCTAACTGGCTTCCTTCTTCAAACGTCACGCTGGTCATACTAGTGCAAAAATAGAAAGCAGATAGTCCAATACTAGACACGCTAGCGGGAATAGTTATACTTGTTAAACTGGTGCAACGGAAGAAGGCCTCTCTACCTATGCTGGTCACACTGTTGGGGATGACTATGCTTGTCAAACTGGTGCAACCATAGAAGGCACCAGCACCGATGGTGGTCAACTGGCTTCCTTCTTCAAACGTCACACTTGTCAAACTAGTACAATATGCAAATGCTTCGGTGTCAATATTGGTCACACTGGCAGGTATTGTGATGCTTGTCAAACTGGTGCACTCTCGAAAAGCCCTCTCTCCTATAGACTTCAGTGTTGTTGGGAAATTAATGCTTACAAGAGAACTGCAGGAATAAAATGCATATGGGGCAATAGAGACAACTCCCTCTGGCACATTCAGTGTCGTTTCTGTGCCCTCGTATAGTGCAACAGCACCATCTTCCATAATTACAAACCCATTCACCCTTGAATATGACTTTAGAACGATATCACCGTCTTCATTTAATTTGTATAGAGACGTTTTTTCCCACAAATTTGTATAATTTATTTTTACTTTTTCGAAGTCAGAAGGTCGCGTTAAGTGTGCGATTGGCGTGGTCACATTAAACGGATTTGCTTTTTCGACATAGCGATCAACCTCATTGCCCGACGGATCTGTTACTGAAATATGAACCTCTCCCATCAGTTCAATGTTGACATTGCATTCCATATTTCCTAATGTTAATAAGGGGAATTCTTCGATTTTCCCAAATTGTAGCCTAATATTAATGCTGTTCTCGTCAGAATATGCATTCTGGATGGTTGCATTTGCCAGATTAACACCATCGGAACACAAACTGATATTGCAATATTCATAATTTGCATACAAATTTTCCACGTCCAAACTGCCACCTAACACATTTATTATTTTTGCGCTTATGTTAACAATTGTAGACTGGCCTCTGAATAAAACATTTTCTGGAACAACCATTTCGTAAACTTGAACATCAGAATAAAATTCAGTCCCAGTCCCTGTATTGCCATATGCATTACATACAATCTTAGATGTTGCTCCTTCTTCAACGTTGCCGATAATAGGCATATGCACATAACTAAATTCTCCCGAAATCTCTAAACAATTGTCTTGAATATATAACGGGAAATCGCCATTTGGACGAATGTCGTAGAATGTCATGGTTTCAGCATACGATGTTATAGAATTGGCGATATTTACTGAAGTGCAAGTTGCATAGCCTCCTCCTAACTCTATAAAGTTTCCTTTTATCGTTATGCTCTTCACGGCAGGAGTCGCGGTGCTATTGATATTGTGGATCACACTTGACGTTGAAATCAACAATGGTCCTTTCAAACCATATGAATATAGTTGCACCAAATATTCTGCTGTTTGGTCCGTCATGCACTCAAAAGCATCATCAATATTGGCATATGTTCCGTAAAACTCTTCGTTTTTGTATAGGTCAACTAGTTCAATGGATTTCTCATTCATTTGAGGCAATTGATACAAATATTCAACGCCTTCGTTCATACAGCTGTCTGCATTGTGTGTTGACTCGCAATATTGCTTTGACATCCCGAAACAGTCATAGGAAATTTCACCATCTACATTCGTCTCATCCCATGTGACGTCTACGCCATACCAATAGTCATCTATTTTCACTATATTCCAAGCATGTGCTTCATCGTTTGCATCGCCGGTCACGATAATTACATCAACCCCATAGTGCTTGCACAAGAACATAAATGTTTCTGCGTATGACTCGCAAACACCTAAGCCGTATTTTGCACAACCAATTATGTTGTGCGCCCAAATAGCATCTTCTGGCGTTTTACCATCACTCTCGTATGCATAATTCATTCGATTGATAATAAAGTTATGCGCATTTAGGGCGATCTCTAAGTGCGACATATTCTCGCGAACGGTGCCATCAAAATCTTTCAACATACCACTTATTGAAGCATCGCATTGTGCTCGATAGTCCGATTTTGAATATGCCTCGTCAATGCAAAAATTAACATAGTCACTATCTAGAACAATGCTATTAGAAAGCCAATAATATCTCGGATTCTCAACGACAAAGACCTTCCAAACTGCAACAAATTCGTCGGCAGTGACTGTATAGCGATTCAAATCGATTGTATCTAAAATGTAAGAACCGTTTACATTCATAATATTGCTAGTGGAGTTTATAAAGGCTTCGCAAATATAATGCAATCTTCTGTACAACTCTTGCATTGACTTCCCATTTTCACTATCAGCAAAGTCGCAATAGCCATATATGCTGTTGCCTTGTCTAGGCACTAAATCCGTAGAATCAATATTGGACTCTTCTATCTTATCTTTCGCACATTCCGATCCGTCTCTTTGACAAAATTCAAATTTCTCTCCAACTAATTTAATATATTGGAAATCCTGCCCATCTTCAAATCTGAGCTCATAAATGCCATTGCCGATATGAAGAACTCTTCCATAAGCGTGGTTTATAGAATATGTCTCGTCTTCCCCGATTTTTAAGGAAGTTAAACCAAACATTTCATCATTTGCAATGGTAATCGAATAGATAATCCTATATGTGATATTTCCTTCACGGGTACTATAGTCTGTGTTTGCAACTATATTTTGTCCCGACTCAATTTCGGATCCTAATGCAGATATTTCAACCTGTGCAATGATAATAGCATTACACTTAGAACAATGTGATCCTGCAGTCAATCCTGGCGATGAAAGGGTGGCTTCCACTGCTTCATCAATTGCTTCCATATGCCCGGTTGCAGGGATTTCTACATACGTTGTGTGGTCACAGCGTGAGCATGTTTCGTAAGCTTCCCAACCTACTTCAGTACAAGTAGGTGCTTGGGCTTCGTGGTCAATTGTGTCGTGGCCAAGGGCATCTACTGTAATGGTTGTTCTGCTGAGTTCTACATCACAAACTGAGCAATACACTACACTGTCGTAGCTTCCTGCTGCTGTACATGTAGGAGCAACGTTGTTTTCAACTACTGCTTCTGCAGGATTGTGTCCTGTTGCAGACACCTCGTCTGCCACATAGGTGTCACCACAGTGGCATCTGTAGGTTGTGTATCCCTTTTCAGTGCAAGTCGGCGCTGTAACAGCAGGCACATGGTTGTGACCTGTTGCTGTAACTGTTTTTGCTTCTCTTGAGAGTTCTGCATCACAAACTGAGCAGTAAACGACACTGTCATAACTGCCAGCTGTTGTGCATGTAGAAGCAACGTTGTTTTCAATTACTGCTGATGCAGGACTATGTCCGGTTGCAGGGATTTCGTTGTATGTAGAATAATCACAACGTGAACATGTCTCATATGCTTCCCAGCCAACCTCTGTGCATGTAGGTGCTTGAGCATTGTGGTTTACAATGTTATGGTCAAGGGCATCAACAGACTTTGTTTCTCTAGAAAGTTCAGCATCGCAAACGGAACAATACACTACACTGTCGTAACTGCCAGCCGTTGTGCATGCAGGAGCAACGTTGTTTTCAACTACTGCTTCTGCAGGATTGTGTCCTGTTGCAGACACCTCGTCTGCCACATAGGTGTCACCACAGTGGCATGTGTAGGTTGTGTATCCCTTTTCAGTGCAAGTCGGCTCAGTGACCTTTGCTTTGTAGTCGTGGCCTGTTGCAGACACCTCGTCTGCCACATAGGTGTCACCGCAGTGGCAAGTGTAGGTTGTGTATCCCTTTTCAGTGCAAGTAGGCTCCGTGACAGCAGGCACATGGTTGTGACCTGTTGCAGGCACTTCGGTTTGTGCCAAAAACACCTCACCACATTTTGAACAATGCGCGCCCTCTGTCAATCCCATTTCTGTGCACGTTGCACTGACGGCCTCGTCTATGACGACGTTGTGCACGCACGTATCCAAATCATTTTCACCACATGCAACAAGTGTCATCACAAGGATAATCAAAATGATTGCAAGTGCTATTCCGTTCTTTTTCATGGTTTTTCACCCTCTAAACTTTTATTACTTAAAGTTTACAGCGTTTCATCGCACAAGTCAAGATGGATATTGTGTTTGACCGCTTTCTATTGCAATATGACCTTTTATTTGACGTTTCGGCGGATTATATCCTTGGTATATCCAATTTTTAGATTGAGTGATGAGGATTTTTCGCTTGATTTTTGAGGGGTTGGTGATATACTAGTTTAGAACACATCTCAAAGGAGTCACTATGAGCGAATGTACTCACGATTGTAGCACTTGCAGTCAAGACTGCTCTTCAAGAAAGGAAAGTTTCCGCGAACCGCAGAACCCCCTCAGCAACGTGAAAAAGGTCATCGGTATCGTCAGCGGTAAGGGCGGAGTTGGCAAATCTATGGTCACTTCTCTTCTTGCAGTCCTTGCCAACAGAAAAGGATTGAAGACAGCAATCCTTGACGCAGATATCACCGGCCCTAGCGTGCCCAAGGCCTTCGGCCTCACTGAAAGAGCGGAATCTATGGATGGCAAAAATATCCTGCCCGTCCGCACCAAGAAAGGCATCAAGGTTATGTCCATCAACCTTCTCCTTGAAGACGCCACTCAACCCGTCATTTGGCGCGGTCCTATCCTTGCCGGCGTGGTCAAGCAATTCTGGACAGACGTGGTCTGGGATGAGGTGGACTTTATGTTTGTGGATATGCCTCCCGGAACTGGAGACGTCCCTCTCACCGTATTCCAATCACTGCCCCTTGACGGCATCGTCATCGTCACTTCTCCTCAGGACCTTGTGTCTATGGTGGTGGAAAAGGCAGTCAATATGGCAAAGATGATGAACGTGCCCATCCTCGGCATGGTTGAAAATATGTCCTACTTCACCTGCCCCGATTGTGGCAAACGCCTCGAAATCTTCGGCGCAAGCAAGGTTGACGAAACCGCAAAACGCCTCGGTATACCTGCCGTCAGCAAACTGCCCATCAATCCCGAACTGGCTTCTCAAGCAGATAGAGGCCTCATTGAACTGTTCGAGGGAGATTGGCTTGACGATCTCAGCGACCGTTTGGAGGAAAACTGATATGAAACACACCTATAAGACAAGCGGAACTTACGCAAGAGAAATCAACTTTGAAATTGAAGACGGCGTCCTAAAAAGCGTGTCTTTCGTAGGCGGTTGCAACGGAAACTTGAAAGCCATCTCAAAACTTGTTGAAGGCAAAAATGCTGAAGAAGTCGCTTCTCTTCTTGTGGGCAACACCTGTGGCTATAAGGATACTTCCTGCGCAGACCAACTGGCAAAAGCAATCCGCAAAGCAATGAACTAATCACATAAAACAGAAAGCCACCGACAAGTCGGTGGTTTTTTTGTACGCGAAAACTTATATTTTAGCCGTCAAAAACAGTTGACAACAAAAACCGAATAAAATATAATAGAGTGGCTGTCAAAGTGCTGCTATGGCTCAGTCGGTAGAGCACATCCTTGGTAAGGATGAGGTCACCAGTTCAAGTCTGGTTAGCAGCTCCACAAAACCTCACAAATGTCTGTGAGGTTTTTTTATTGCTCAAACCAGTCTTTTACTTCTTACGTGACCGCAAACGCAAACAAATCAAGCGCAAAGCATTTGAGATTGGCGAGTGTAGTGGACATAGTAATCTGCCGTGGGTGAGAAGCACCCAACAACTTGTTGTATTGCACCGCAATGGCAGATGAGCGTAGACGCGATTGGCATAAATGCAACAATCGCTATTCCGTCGCTTCGCTCCTCGCAAGTCAGTTAGCAGCTCCAAAAATCGACAAGTTTCGGAAGAAGCTTGTCGATTTTACTTTTTCACTCTTCACTCTTCACTTTTCACTAAATCCCTTGTCGATTTTTTGCGGAAGTAATAAGTAATAGTGAATAGTGAAAAGGTGCTGATTTAGCTTTTCTCCTTTTGGTCGAAAAGCATTATATTTGCCATTTTAGACACGATACGTGTTTTTTATTTTATTTAGCGGTATACGTATCGTGTTTTTGATTGTTTGATATATCCCCTTTTTGACCTCATATTTCAAGTTTTTACCATTTTTGAGGATTTTTTGAACACGCATCGTGTTTTTGGCTGAAATTTGTGCATCGCAAAAGCCATAAACGATTTTCGTAGTTTGACAACAAAAAAACTTCCCCATTTTGAGGAAGTTTTTTGTTTGTTTATGTTGTTGTGTTGTTGCTATTCGCTTCTCAGGCATTCAACAGGGTCTTTTTGTGAGGCTATCCTTGCAGGAATAAAGCCTGCCAGCACTGCAAGCACTACGCTCACGCCAAACATCATAAGCGGTTGCCACCACACCAAGCTGGCAATGCCCTTTATGCCAAGGAACATCGTGAGCAAGAAATCGATGAACAACACCAGCAACCAAGATACTGCAACGCCTAGTGCTCCAGACACTGTGCCTATAATGCCGGACTCTGCTATGAAAACCTTTGAAATACTGCTCTTGCTTGTGCCTATGCTTCTGAGCACGCCGATTTCTTTCTTTCTTTCAAGGACAGAGGTGTACACTATGATTGCAATCATAATTGATGACACCACCAGTGATATTGATGAAAATGCAATAAGCACCCACTTGACCACGTCCGTCATCGTTTCAACAAACCCCATTATGATGGACAAACTGTCCACGTACTTGACATCCCTGCCTGTTTCCTCACCAAATTGTGCAAGGAGTGAGGTGATATAATCCTTGTCTTCAAAGGAGTTTGCATATATTTTTATAGTGGTGGGTTTGTTCATATCCGCCACACCAAGTTCGCGCATAATACGACTGTACTCGGTTTCCTTGATTCTGTTTCCTGTGACGACGTTTCTATCAGGGCTTTCGGCTTGTGCCACAGCAATAGGGCTGTTTGTCGCTCTCTCTGAAAGGTATTCTGTCAGTCCTTTTGTGTAGCCGACTATGCCTGTGATTGAGGTCACTTCCACGTTCTTTTTGGGACGAATGACGCCAACCACTTTCACAGTCACTGCGTTTTCATCAACGTACTCTATTTTTCTTTGTTCGTTTCTGTCGGTGACTTGACCCCACGTGCCGTCTTCGTTTTGGTAATAGTAGTCGCTTCCCGTCATAACCTTGTATTCAATGCTGAGAAGCTCATCAATTGAAAAGGTTCTTTCGGCAAATTTATCACCGTTGATTATTGCATCCGCAACCTCTGATGGGGCGCGAAGTCCAAGGACGAACTGCATATAGTCACTGATTTGATTGTACTCGTCAACTACGATGACAACCTCGTTGTAATTGGTGGGCCAGCGTGACGCTCCAAGCAGATCATATTGTTGTGAAAGGAGGCGTTGATCGTCCACCATTTCATCCCACAGAGAAAGCATTGATGCGATCTGTTGCATTTGTTCAAGATAGGCGTCAAACATGCCGGGCACGGCGTCTTCCATTGCTTCCAAAAACGGGTTGACCTTCGAATACTTTTCAGTGTCGCCTACAAAGTTGCAATAGACGTCAAAAGTGGTGCCGTAGTCATACTTCACGGAGCCTTTTGTGGTGTCAAAATTTGCATCAAGATAAGTTTTCAAACCCTCAAGGTCATTGGTTGACATAATATTGCCGATGTTGTTGATAAGCTCAGTGATGACCTTTCCAGTGTAAATTGTTTCGGTGTCCGGATACTTTTCCTTATCGTCGTCGTCATCTGCCAAAATTGACAAAATCGCATTCATATCTGCACCTGTTTCTGTTATCTCAATGGGGTACATTGACAGTGCGTTTTCTTCCATTGTTGCAATATATCCTGACGTACCGTTTGAAAGAGCAAGAACAAGCAGTATCCCGATGATGCCGATGCTTCCTGCAAATGCAGTCAAAAACGTCCTACCCTTTTTGTTCCACAAGTTGGTCAAACTGAGGGACAACGCAGTGGTCATTTTCATTGACGTGGCGTGTCGCAACTGTTTGTTGAATTTTTCAGTAAATGACAAAATGCTATGTTTAATGTCCATTTTTGCACGTTTAACACTGCTTTTATGTTTTTTGTCAGCATTTTGTTCTTCTCCAAACACCTCGTCATATGTATCGGTTTCGTCTTTCTTGATTGCATTGCCATCCACGTCGGAGTCATACAAAACAAACGGATCAGTGTCGTCAACAAGGACTCCGTCTTCCATCTTGACAATGCGAGTGCTATACTCATTTGCCAAAGATTCATTGTGGGTGACCATGATGACAAGTCTATCCTTTGCCACCTCTGCAAGAAGTTCCATGACCTCTTTTCCTGACCTGCTGTCAAGAGCTCCCGTGGGCTCGTCTGCCAAGATTATTTCGGGGTTGTTTACAAGAGCACGTGCAATTGCAACTCTCTGCATTTGTCCACCAGAAAGCTGTGCCGGTTTCTTTTTGGCTTGGTCTTTCAGCCCTACTTTGTCAAGAGCTTCAAGGGCGCGCGCCTTTCTTTCTTCCTTCTTGACACCGCTTATAATCAAGGACAATTCCACGTTCTTCAACACTGACAAATGAGGGATCAAATTGTATGATTGAAACACGAATCCTATACGTCTATTTCTATAGGTATCCCAGTCTGCGTTGTCGTAGTCTTTCGTGCTAACTCCGTCAATAAAAATTTCTCCTGACGTTGCCCTATCAAGCCCACCGATTAGGTTGAGAAGCGTGGTCTTTCCACAACCAGATTGCCCCAGTATGCTGACAAACTCATTTCGTCTAAACCGCACTGATACCCCTTTAAGCACCGGTGTGGTTTGTTTGCCCACTTCATAGTTTTTTGTGATATTTTCAAGTCTTAACATATCGCACCTCCACCTCAAAACTATTTATACAAAATTAAAGGACAATTAAAATAAGAAATCCGCTAATTTATTAAATTTTTTTAATGTTTTGACAAGATATTGACGGGCTTGTCAACGACATACTAATAAAAAAACTTCCCCGATTTAGGGAAGTTTTTTGTTTGTTTAGCCGTAGTATTTGCGGGTGTGGTTTTCGTAGCCCTCTCTGTTTTTCAACTCTTCCATAAGTTTGTCATAGTAGTTGCCAAGATAAAATTTCATATTGGGAGAGGCTGCAAGGGCGTCTGCGGCAATTTCTGCACTGAGGGACATATAAAAGTCGTAGGCAAGATTGTATCTTTCACTGTAGTTTTTCAGTTTTTCACCGCTGTAGCCATATTTTTCCTCGTAGGCGCGTTGCTCTTCTGCCTTTCTGACCTCTTCCTTTCGTTGGTCCTCAAGATACTTTGCGATGTCCTCTTGTCTGTCCTTTTGATATTTCACCTCTTTTTCGTCTACGTTGTTGTTGTACTTGGTGTATTTTGCCACAACTGCGTCTCTGTCTTCCTTGAGCTCTGCAATTTTCTCTTTAAGCTCGGTGGCATACTTCAAATCCAACTCGTTGAGGGCGTTTTCTCTTTCTGCGCTCAATCTGTCCATTTCATCGTTCAACTGACTTATGGTGCTGATGTAGGAGTCCTCAACCTCTTGTGCGGTCTTCATCTCGTCCTGATTGATGTCTTCAAGAAGGCTCACAAGCACACTTCCCCTTGCCATACCGTTTTTCACACTGGCGTTTTTCTGTTTTTCTCGTTTGTCACTGAAGAGGGCGTCAAGCTCATCATCCTTTTTGTGCTTGTCCTCGGTGGCGGAAAACATATCCTTTTCAACACCGCCGATTTTTGATGAATATTTGCCCTCAACACCTTTCACGTCCTCCGCCTTTTCAAAGTCGATTTCCGCCGTCGCCCTGTCAGTTATCGACTGGTCGGTTTCGGAGGTAAACTGAATTTTTTCAAGGCCGAGGGTGGGAGGGAAAAGTTCGTCAAGGTTGACTTCCTCCTTTTGTGAGTTGAGATAATCTTGATATTGTTTTTCAAGTTCTTCAAGTTTTTTTGTCACTTCTTTTTCCGCTTCAAGAGCCTTTCGCATTTCTTCAGCACGCTCTTCATCGCGCTGTGATTTGGTCTTGAAAGCGTCTTTAAGGTCTTCCCAAAATCCCATAATTTCTCCTTTATTCTGTTGTTGTGTTTGTCTGTTCAAGTTGTTTGACTTTCTTTTCAAGCCTTGCAATGCGCAAGGTCAATTCCTCAATCAACTCATAAATTTCTCTGTCCATATCTCCTCCTACAAGGTGTCGATTTTGACAATAAACGATGACACCTTTGCATTTGCCGACGACGTGGTCAAGGTGAAACCGACCTTGTGTCCTGCCCTGTCCACAAACACCTTTTGTCCTCTTGACGAGCCTTCAAAATTGTAGGTGTAGTCCTGTCCGTCTAGGGTGACGATGACTGTCACGGGGTGGTCGGTGTCAATGAGGAGTTCACGGACAATCTTCACTCGGGCAGTGCCCATATCGCCATAGGGTGAGCGGTATTTCTTCACCGTGTTTTCGCTGAAGAATTTGCCCTTGTTGTCAATCATTCCAAGGCGGTGAGTTTCACCGGTGCCAGACACAACAAGGACGTCCGTTGCATGGTGCACTGCCATAGGTGTGAGGCGAATTGCATCAATGGGCGCAAGGACTGAAAGTGACTTTTCTTTCAGGTCATATTCCAAGATGCAGTTGTTTGTCCTCACCACGTCATAGTCCTCGTGAGTGTCGATTTTGCAAGCAAGATAATATTTGTTTTCTAGATATGCACCCACTGCTGTATAGGGGGTGAAAATCTTTGGAATCTCAACGTTTAGTTTTGCAAGATTGTAGCCGTCGAAGGCGTGAATGCCTTCGTCGGTGTAAAACAAAATTCTGTCGCCTGCAAGCACAATCGTATCTTTATATATGCGACCTGTGTCGGTAAACACCTTTTTCAGTGAAAACTCCTCTTGGTCACCGTATGCCGTGAGACGATATATTCCGTGCTCTCTAAAGATATATAGATACCCTAAAAACGACACCACTTTGATACAATCACCACACTCGTCTTGGAAGGTGACGTAGCCCGCGCTATCACCGCTGACAGTCCAGTTTGTGGGGTCTAGTGTTGAAGAAAACCACACCTGATTTTCCTTGCCACTTTCCACGCCAAACACTCTTTCATAGTGTATTGCGATGGATGAAAACCCCGGTCCGCCTTCCACTTTGGTTGCCTGTTCACCATCATAAATCATAAGACCGATATCATTTGAGGACATCAAAAATACGTCATTGCCCTCATAGTTATAACTGACTCCGCACACCCTTTCTTTGGTGTAGGGATAAGGCATTGCGTGCCAGATGTCCTCTTCAAAAATTTTGGTGTTGAAAAAGTTGCCGTCTGTGGTTTGAACGATGAGTCTGTCGTCATACTCACCATCCGTCATGCGATGATAGACGAATACGTCGTTTATTTTGACTCCGCTTCCAAGCCTGGGCAGAGCGTGACGGATGAGCACTGAATCACGGTTGTAGCCAGACGCTTCGCTGACTCCGACATCCCCTTTCAGCACTCCTGCGCGGAAAGTGAAGTTGTAGGTTTCGGGGCTGTACTCCACGCCGAGGACGTCTTCATCCACTGAATAGACGATCCCCTTGAAGCCGACCTTCAGTTTTGACGAGGAGGTCTTAATCCTTTTCATCAGCCCCACCTCCTTTCCTTCAAGACAATTTCTCTGCCCTTGTACTTTTGCTTTTTCACAGCGGTGCGGAAGTTGTCGTCGTGGACTGAGGCAAGGTCAAATGCACGGGAAGCAAAATAGTAGACTGCAAGAGTGCCTTCTGCCAAAGTTTCTGCGGTGAAACGAAGGTCCTCAAAGGTGTCACCAAACTGATATTCATCAGGGGCGTAGGCGTAGGTCAAAACGCCCTCTCCGTCAAAGTCGGTGGTGATAAAAGTGGGCATAACGTGATAGCGATGTTTCACCCCTCTTGCATCTTCAAGACGGACGGGGTGCACCATTTGTTTTGTAAGAGCCGTGCAGTCCACTTCTCCCCCTACCACATTGACCTTTTCCTTGGTGATGAGGGGCATAAGGTCAGTGACCGCCTCGCTGTACGCCACGTTGAAGGCTGACAGCAATTTATCCTTGATTTCCTGTTGCACGTCGGTGAGAGTGGGGTTGTCAAGAAAGTCCTTTTCACCCATTTTGACAAGACAAATTTTGATTATTTTTTTGATTTCCATATTTTCTCCTAAAAGCCTGCTTGTGCCAGAGCGTCCTCAATGATTTTGCGATTTTTTCTCTTTTCAAGCAGTTCGTTTTGTTTGTCCAATTCTTGGACGATTTTGTCCACTCGTTCAATGCGAGTTTTTCTTGCGTATTCCACTGTGCGAGAGTCCAGTTTTTGGAAAGGCACTACAAATTGTAGTGCCTCTCCTATGAAGACCTCGAAGCGGTGAGCCAAGGTGTTTCTGTACACCCTGTATCTCTCATCCACTTCTTTCAGTCTGTCCGCGATTGAAAACAAGTCCTTTTCAATGGGGATAAGTCCTTTCATACTATGCCCATTCTGCGACGATTTCCATATCGCCTGTCACTGCGTCGGCGAAGTCGTATTCACTGCCGTTGAAATACCAGCCGTCAAAACTCTTGCCTGACTTTGTGGGTGAGACAGGTTCAACTGCTTGTCCGCCGGGGAGGACGATTTGATCTGCCACTGCAGTGCCGCCGTTAGAGTTGAACTTCACGGTGTAGAAACTGGGTGTGGTGGTCTTGGTGAAGACGATCTTTGCTTGACCCATAGGACGTGAGCAAAGGAGGTCTGCATACTTGACCAAGGTTGCGGTGTAGGCGGGTTTGCCTGCGATTTGGTGAAGGACGCTGCCACCTTCTCCTTCAAGCCAACGCCAGTCGCAGAGTTGATGGAGTTTGAAGTCTCCGCTGTTGAGGAGGTACATAACTCCGTCTTCAACAAAGCGGTCTGCCACAATAGGAGTGCCTGCGTATGAAATTGCCTTGTAGCCACCGTCAATGGTCATATAGTCCACGTTGGTGCGGGTTGATGACATATTTTCAACGTAGCCCTTTCTCACGTCGTATGAGCACACGATGAAGTCAATGGTGCTTCCGGAGTTTTCTTCGATGGCGTCGATGGCGCTTTGGATTGCACTTGCGGTGACTCCGTTGTGTTCCTCTTTGACATAGGGGGAGAGGAAAGGATATTCCTCTCTGTAGAGACCGTAGAGGTCCTCTGCTGTAAAGAGTGCTTCAAGACCGGTGATTTCATTGTTCTTTGAGCCTTGGATGTAGATTTTGCTGCCTGCTCCCAAAGTTGTTGAGGTGCTTGAATCAACATAGATGACCTTGTTTGCGCGGTCGATTGCAACAATTCTGCCACCTGAAAGATCGTTATTCTTTGTGTTGCTTGCTGAATAGACGTCAATTCGCATGCCTTCCATCAAGCATTTGACACTGGCAACAGGAATTGCACTGCCGGTGGTTTGTGCGGTTGTTTTTGTGATAAGACCACTGCCGTCACCATAGAGCATTCTGCCAAAGTTGAACTTGCTTGCTTCAAGAAGTCCTTCCATTTCGGCGTTGAGAAGGTTGACAAATGCGCCCACTGAATTTTGTGATGCGCGGATTGCTTTGTCAGTGATTTCAATTTGACCATAGAGGTTTTTCAGTGACAAAGTGAATTCTGCATAGGTGTTGCCACCAACTGCAGGAAGGTTGCTTGTTTCTGAACCACTGCCCACACCGCCGTTGAGGCCGTAAGGCACGAGTTTTTTGATTTCCCTGCCCCAGACGTCTGCGGTTGTTTGCTCAATCTTTGCAAGGAAGGGGTTGATGCCAACGTTGAGTTGGTTGGCGAGTACGCCCAGATAATATGTTTTCAGGGCATTGTTTGCGTTTGAAAGTGTGACCATAATTTTCTCCTTTATCTGTTATTTTGGCGGAACATCTTGCCTGCTTCTTCAATGGTCTTAGGCTTACTTCTTGGGGCAATGGTGTTTTGTCCTCTTGCGCTGATGAGCACGGGAGGTTTGCCCTCACGAAGGTCCTTCATATACCCTTCAATCACGGCTTTCTTGACAAAGTCAGAGCCGAGAATATGTTCTTTCAAAAAGTCTTCGTCAGTTGCAAGGTCTTTGGGTGCGCGATAGGCCTCAAGAAGCACTCTCGTCAGAGCGGTTTCAAGGCAATCACTTCTCATGCGCAAGGTGTTGTCACGGATGATTTGATCGGACATTTGCTTTGCAAAGGGTTTTGCGCTGGGATTTTCAGTGAAGAATTTGTCCACTTTGGCTTTCCACTCTGCGTCAGTTTCCACCTTGTCTTGTTTCATTTCCTTTTCAAGTTTGGCAAGGCGTTGTGACCGTCTTGTAAATTCCTTTTCAAGACTTTCATAGGCCTTTTCAAGCTCCTCAACGGATTTGAACTTTTTAGGCTTGGATTGTTCCTCTCCTTCTATTTCTGTTTTGTTGTCTTCGAGGATTTCTCCCTCTGTTTCGTCCTCTGCGGATTGAGTCTCCGCAGTGACTGTTTCTACACCTTTTTCGGGTGTGGAAACACCGTCTAAAAAGACGGTGTTTTTGTCAATATTTTCTTCAACTTGTTCCTCGTCCTTCTCTACAAAGTCCAAGATTTCTTCAAGCTGGTCTTTAAGTTCGTGCAGTTTCAGTGTTTTCATATTTCCCCCATTTGTTTTTCAAGGTTTTGAATTCCGCTGTCAAGGGTGCTGTATTCCTTGTGGGCGGTTATGTGGCGAAGTACTCTTTCCTTGAAGGCTTCGTCATTTTGACATCTTTGCGACACAGCAAGACGAGTGTGCTCGTCAATATGGATTGCGTGATTGTCCACAGGGTCAGGCGTGATGAAGTCATCTTCAAGGATAAGGTTTTCTCTGCCTGCCTTGTTGATGTGGGCTTCGTCAATATCTCTGCCGTTTTCCCAGTTGCCAAAGCCGAGGATTTCAAAGAGCTTTGCCCTTGTGCGGTTGGACATAACCCCTCTTTCATCGGTGAAGAGCCCCAGTTTCAACAGGTCGTAGACCATTGCTCTGCGGGTTGACACATTGTCCTCAATTTCGTTGACGGTGTCAAAGACGATATCCTCGCTGTTGAGGTCACTTGCTTTAAAGCAAGTGATTTCAATCTCACCGTTTTCTCCTGCCACTCGTTTGATGCGCTCTGTCTTTGCATATTGCTTGTAGAGGCGGATGATGTGCTTGCCTATCTTGCGCACTGCGTCTCGGATACTGTCTGCGGTCAAGGATATACGGGTGTCGTCCTGCTCAAGCAGGAGGGATATTGCCGTGCCTGAGGATACGTTGGCGGGCACTTGTGAATAGGTTGTCACCTCACTGACACCGCTTATCATCACAAATTCGTTCAAGAGTTTTTCCTCTTCTCGGCTAAACTCCGTAGGCACTTGTCCTGCGTTCATCATAATGGGAGGGGTGCTTCCTTGACGATATATCAGCACCTTGCCGGGGGAAAGCCCCTCTTCCTCAAGATTGTCGGTGTCAACTGAGCCGTCCTCAACTGCAAGGACACCCATTGCAATGCGATTCATAAACTCGTGTTTGCGGTTTTTCACGGTGTTGTATGCCCTCTGCACAGGGATAATGCGCTCTACAACGCTTGAGCCGAAGAAACTGCCCAGCGCGTCAAGGCAGTGTTGCTTTGCAAAGGGATAGGTGCGTGTGCCTTCTTCGCCGTTGACAAAGGGAAGGTCGCCGTCAAAAACAAGTTTGTCCCCTGCCACGATGACAAGTCTGCCCTTGGGGTAATCCACCGTAGGCTTTGAATATTTCTCAATGACCAGCACGCTGTCACTCTTCTTTTCACTGACAAATCTAGGGACGGTTGCGCTATAACCAAAGCCCCCTGCCACCGAGGTGTTGTCAAAGGAAAATACGCCGATTTCTTCACCGTCTACCTCCACACCCCACATAGACTTTACGTCCTCAACGGACATAACCTTCACGTGCATGATTGAGGGTTGCTTGTCAACGTCTGCCACTGCAAGGTCTTCGGGGAAGATTTCAAAGGGTGAGCATACACTGATGCGGACGTCACCTTCTTTCACCGTCTTTTCAAGGTCAAGGGCTTTGCCCTTGTCGCCGTCCCACACCACCTTGTAAAACACCGAGCCGGTGATTTCACTCCAAGTGTTTGCCTTTGACAAAAGTCCTGTGAAGTCGTTTTCTTCACTGACCGCTTTCAATAGTTTTGTGGCAAGTTTTGCCGATGCCACGTCGCCGTCGTCGTTGGTTTGAGGGCGCACGGGTGCGTTTGCTTTCACCTTTGCCAGTTTTGACAGCCTTGTTTCCAAAATGGGTGCGATATGGTTGTACACCTCACGGGATTGCCAAAAATATTGCTTACCTCTGTCCTCGATGTCGCCTCGAGGGGAAATCTCTGCAAACTGATTGCCGATGACAAAGTTCATATTCAGTCGCCAATTCAGTTCAAGAGGGCGTCTTGCTTCCTGTCTTTCCTTGAAGTCCTTGAGGACGGAAGACACAAGTTCGTTTTCAATTTGTTTCATATTTTCTCCTTATCTGTGTTTTTGTTGTCTAAGTAAGTGCCGTCTTATCTTCATACGCACTCTTTCGGGGGTGGAAAGTTCTTTTGTACTTCTTGCAAGCTGAGGAAACGTGCTTTTTGCTCTTTCGTCTTTTGAGTGATTGCCATTTGTCAAGTTGTCCTTTGTTGGATGATTGTCCTTTGTTGGATTGTCCTCAACCTTGCCTTTGTCTGCCCCTTTTTCGTACTTGTCTTTGTAAAGAAGATGAGATAGGGGCGCGTCCTGTTTTTCACTGCGCAATATCACGTTGGGTACGGCACGGGGCACAAAGTGAAAGCCCAGTTCCTTATAGAGTTTCACTCCGCATTTTTTGCACAGCGGGGTGTCAAGCACGTCCAAATAAAGTTCGGCGTTTTCACCACATTCTGCGCACCGAGTTTTGCCCTCAAGTTTGTACACTTTCACTTTTCTTCGTCCCCCTTTTTCCTTTGTTCATATCTGCAAGTTGTTTAAGAAGTCTTGCCTTTTCTTTTTGCAACTCTTCGTCAGTCATATCCTCAACTGCGCTTTCGCCAACCAGTTCAAGATAGGTCTTCAGTGCCCCCGAGTCAGGGGGATAATATTTGGTGGTCACTTTCTTCTTTGTCAACACCGCTTGCCCCGACTCGTCCACCACATATTCCTCGGTGATTTCATCGTAGTTGTAGCCCGTTGCCTTTTTTAAAAGTGCCTTTACGAGTTCTTCATCCATTGATTTCTCCTGTTGAATCTTATCAGTTTTTCTTTGTCCGCCTCAATGACAGAGGGGGTGTGTTTCTGCTCCTTTGCAGGGTCTGGTAGGCTCATAACAAAATATCGTAAGTCGTCCATTGCGTGGTCGTCCACCTTCTTGGGTCTGTCGTCATGTCCCCACCAATATGACTTCAATTCACTTATCATATTCGTGCAGGTTTTGAAGATATAGAGTTTCGGGGGATTTTGACACAACAAGGACTTTACACGCTGTATTCCGCTGTATAAATCCTTTTTTACGTTGGTGTTCACCAAAATTCCCTTTTCATAGAAAAGCTCTGCAACACTCTTTTCACTGGCAAGAGTACGTTGAGTTGCGGCGCTGTCTATGAGGGCGTTGAGCCTGCCCTTGCTGTCACGATGCCAACCAAGTTTGTCTGCAAGTGCCATAATCTTTTCCACGTGATGGTCAATGGATTTTCCCCTTTCGTAGTGCTCACCAACCACGTATATGTTGCCGTCATAGTCCACTGCATAAAAGTGGCAACTGGTGGGGTTGTTAAGCCCCGGGTCGATTGATATGTTGCTCTGCCAACTGCGAGGTATTGAAAAGGGCTCGATGACGTGGACGTCAGGGTTAAACTCCGGATAGACAAGACCTTCACCCACCGTGAATTTGCCAAATCGTCTGCTCTCCTGCTCACTTTCAGAGGTTACTGAAAGCATTGCTTCAATCTCGTTTTCATCAAGATAGGGATTGTCCTTCCACTCCATGTGGACGGTCCAAACTTCGGGGTTGTTTCGCACGTTCATTTCAATTTCGTCATACACCCAAGTGAGACCTTTCAAAGGTGTCATAGTGCCAAAAATCATACCCTTTTTGTCAAAGACACGCATACGGCACTCGGCGTAAATATCCTCGGGTGGCTCTTCATCAAACCAAACAAAATCAAGGCTTGCGCCTTGAAATTTCTCACGTCCTTGGTCACAGGACTTGAAACCTATTTTGGACAGACCACCAAGGGCGTTTCGCACCACTATATGGTCGATTACGCCGTATTCAGGCGCGCCCTTCTTTCCGCTGACCATGACGATTTCTTCAATGTAGCGAGGGGAGAGGTATTTCAGTATCTTTGCCTGCGCCACGTCACGTTGCACCTCTCTTGTCAAACTGACCACCCAGCCGTCCAAACCACTGCGGTTTTCCTTGAAGGGGTGTATGCCTCTTGCAAGCCATACAGTTTCCACTGCACCGCACTCGGTTTTGCCACTTCTGTTGCCACCGAAAACCCAACGATTGCGCTTGGTTGAGCGGTGAAAAGCCATTTGTTTTTGATGGATTTTGTCACGATTGTAGAGGGTGAGGGCGTCGTTTTTTCTGAGCCTCTCCTCCCTTTCGATTTGAAGGATTTTTTTGATGATTTCGCTTTCCATATTTCGACCATACACCACGAAAATGCCAAAATGCAAATTTTGTGCCAAAAACTTTTCGAAACCCAGCATCTAACTACGTTAATCCCCGAAAAAAAATTTTTGACGAGATGAAAAACCCCTGCCTTTTTTGCCGTTTTCCGCCTCCTATTCAGTCTTTTTGATTGGTGAATTTTAAAGTGTTGACCGTGTTTGTTTTTTCTTTTCCGAGCCACAATCTTCACTTTCTATTTTTCGGTTCTATCTCAACCACTATTTTTCATCTTTCATTTTTTTTGTTTTTGACCCATCGCAAAAAAACAAAAACAACGGGCTTTGCCCGTTAATCTTAAAAATTTCAAAAAATTGGACTAAACCTCTTTATTTTTGTTTATATATATAGTAAAATATTATGGATATGAAAAAATTTCTCACTATTTCAGCACTCATCCTTGTCCTTGCCCTCAGTTTTTTGGTCTGGGGATTTCAAGGTGAAACAGGCGTTGCAGAGGCTTCTGACACCGCAGTTTTTGCATACGTTGCCCCCAGCGACCTTGAAAACAACGCCTACGCCGGTGGGTCAAACGTTGCAGTTGTGGACGGCGAAACGGGTGACGTGCTCTTTTACCTCATCGAAAGTTATTACTACCCCGTCAAATCCTTGGTTGTCAGCGGTGACTTGACCGTGTATATTTTGGATATTGCAGGCCTCAACGCAACAGTGGACGTGTCAAACCTTCAAGAACTCCCCAAAGCATACGACGGAGTGACTCTTGAAAACGCACTGCCTCAAAACCTTCTTTTGAAAGAGGGTGTCACCGTCACCATTGGCGCGCACACCATTGACACAAAGACTGGTTGGACAGTGAAACTTTTGGGACTTAACGGCGACAAATTCTTTGTGCAAGCAAGTTTCAACGAAAACGTTGTTTTCGGTCTTGTGGCAAGAGAGAATTTCACCACCGAAAACGTGAGCTATCACATCATCGATGAAACCGCACGTCAAGGCCTCCTCAACAAAACCCCCGATGAAAATCTTGGTGAAAGCGTTGACACAAGCAAGTCTACGCTTCTCCGCATAATCCTCATCATCGGCATTGCTGTGCCTGCAGTCATCATTGCAATCATGCTTTTCAAGCCGGGCAGAAACAGCGCAAAGACCAACTACGACCGCCACGCAATGCGCACCCGTAGAGATGACGACATAGACTACGACCGCGACCGCAGATACGACCGCGACAGGGATTACACCCGCCGTGCTCCTCGTGACTATGACCGCGACTACGACCGACGTGATGACAGGGGTTACGACCGTCGTGACGACAGGGATTACGACAGACGTGACTATGACCGCCGTGAACGCGACTACGATAGACGTGACGACAGAGATTACCGCGACCGCCGTGATGATAGAGATTACGACAGACGCGACGACAGAAGATACTGATGAAAAAGATTTATATTGCCTCCGACATCCACGGAAGCTACGCTTATCTCAAAAAATTTTGGCAAGTGGTTGACCTTGACAGCGCCGACAAAAAAGTGGTGCTTCTTGGTGACACCTACAATCACGGCCCTCGCAACCCCTTCCCCGAGGAATATGCACCTATGAAGGTGGAGTCTCTCCTTGAAGAAAGAATGGGCGATTTCCTCCTCATCAAGGGCAACTGCGACAGCGAAGTGGACCAAATGATTTCACCCTTCCCCATCCGCCGTGATTTTTGTTGGAAGGACGGCGACCGCCGACTTTTCTTCACCCACGGACACAAGGTGAATAAGGACCTGCCCACCACAAAGGCAAAGCCCGGTGACGTGGTGTTTTACGGCCACTTCCACACCCCCTATCACACCATCGTTGATGGTGTGCACTACGTCTGCGTAGGCTCGGTGGCTATGCCCAAAGACGGCACTCCCCACTCCTATGCTATCTATGAAAACAACACCGTCACACTCAAGTCATTGGACGGAAAAATTGTGACTATGGTCACGCTATAATAAGGTGGAAATATGAAAAGACACATCAGACTGAACACTCCCTTTGAAACAACAGATATCCCCCTCAGTGAATATCCTCGTCCTCAATTCCAACGGGACAGCTACGTCACCCTCAACGGCAAGTGGCAATATGCAATCTATCGCAATAGTGAACGTTTTGACGGCTATCAAGGGGATATCCTCGTGCCCTACTCACCTGAATCACTTCTTTCAGGTCTCCCCGAAGGCACAATGGTGACACCTCAAGACGTGCTCTACTATCACCGCACCTTTACCCTCCCCGAAGACTTCTTGAAGGACAAGACCTTCATCCACTTCGGCGCAGTGGACTATGAGTGCAAAGTGACCGTCAACGGCACGCTTATCGGTGAGCACGCAGGCGGATATACCCCCTTCACAATGGACCTTAGCGGAGTTGTTCATGCAGGCGAAAACACCATCGACGTAGTGGTGACAGACCCCAGTGACACCTCATATCACGCAAGAGCAAAGCAGGCCACAAAGAGCGGTGGCATTTGGTACACCCCTCAATCAGGCATTTGGCAAAGTGTGTGGCTTGAAAGCGTGCCTGCTACATACCTTAAAGACGTCACCATCATCCCCGACATTGACAACGACTGCGTTGTGGTGAAACTGGACAAGTCCTCAGACGTCACCGCAGAAATCATCGTGGCAGACAACGGCGTCACCAAAGCCAAAGTGTCCTGTGACCGTGACACAGCCACAATCTCAATGACCGACTATGAACTTTGGTGTCCTGAAAACCCCAAACTTTATGACCTTGTCATAAAGGTGGGTGACGACATCGTCAAATCATACTTCGGTATGCGCAAATTCAGCGTTGTCACCGACAAGATGGGATTCAAGCGTCTTGGCCTCAACAACAAGCCCTATTTCCACACCGGTGTCCTTGACCAAGGCTACTGGTCAGACGGTATGTTGACACCTCCCTCCAACTCCGCTCTTGAATACGACGTGAAGTTGGTCAAATCAATGGGTTTCAACATGATAAGAAAACATATCAAGATTGAGCCTCTCAGATGGTACTATCACTGCGACAAGGAAGGTATCCTTGTGTGGCAAGATATGGTGTCTGGTGGTGAAAAGTACGGCCTTCTCTACATTGGTTTCCTTGCATTCTTTGAATATCACGTCAAGGACGACAGCCCTTCACAATACAAGAAGTTTGGCAGACAAAACGCAGACGGCAGAGCCGAGTTTGAACGTGAACTCCGCGAAACAATGAACTACCTCAAAAACGTTGTTTCACTTTCAGTGTGGGTGCCCTTCAACGAAGGTTGGGGACAATTTGACTCAGTCCGCATCACAAAGGAAATGAAGGAAATCGATCCCACCCGTATCATCGACAGCGTCAGCGGTTGGAACGATCAAGGCAAAAACTCCAGTGATCTCAAATCACGCCACATCTATTTCAAGCCTATCACCAAGCCTTTCCGTGAAAAACGTTGCTACGTCCTCAGTGAATTCGGCGGATACTCACTGCCCACTGAAAACCATATGTATTCACCTGACAAGATCTTCGGCTACCGCGTGTACAGAAAGCCCGAATCCCTTGCAAAAGGCTTCAAAAACCTCTATGAAAAGAGCATTATGCCCCTCATCGACAGAGGCCTCTCTGCAACCGTATACACACAAGTCAGTGACGTGGAAGAGGAAATCAACGGCCTCATCACCTACGACAGAAAGGTGGTCAAGTTCCCCATTGATATGGTGAAGAAACTGAACGAACAACTGAAAATCAAAGACTAAATAAACACCGCAAGGTGAAAGATTATGAGCATCGCAGACAAAATTTTTGTAGATACCTGTAGGCAAATCATTGACGAAGGTGTTTGGGACACCGATCTCCCCGTCCGCCCTAGATGGCTTGACGGCACTCCTGCCCATACAGTGAAGAAGTTTTGCATAGTCAACCGCTATGACCTGTCAAAGGAGTTCCCCATCATCACACTTCGTCGTACGGCGTTCAAATCTGCCATTGACGAAATCCTTTGGATATGGCAAAAGAAGTCCAACAACGTGAAGGATCTGAACTCACATATCTGGGACAGTTGGGCAGATGAAAGCGGTTCAATCGGCAAAGCATACGGCTATCAACTGGGGGTCAAACACACCTATCCTGAGGGTGAATTTGACCAAGTTGACAGAGTGCTTTATGACCTGAAACACAACCCGTCATCACGTCGCATAATGACAAACATCTACAACTTCCAAGACCTTCACGAGATGCACCTCTATCCTTGTGCATACTCCGTCACCTTCAACGTGACTGGCAACAAATTGAACGCCATCCTCAATCAACGCAGTCAAGACACCCTCACCGCCAACAACTGGAACGTGGTGCAATATGCAGTGCTCGTGCATATGTTTGCCCAAGTCAGTGGCCTTGAAGTTGGTGAACTTGTTCACGTGATTTCAGATGCTCACATCTATGATAGACACGTGCCTATTGTGGAGAAAATTCTCACAAATCCGCAGTTTAACGCACCAAAATTCTGGATAAACCCCGAAATCAAGAATTTTTACGATTTCACAGTCAACGATTTCAAACTTGAAGGATATGAGTTCACTCCCCTTGAAGACAAGATCGAAGTGGCTGTATAGGTGATTATGAAACTTATCGTTGCAGTTGACAAAAAATGGGGCATCGGCAAAAACAACGGCTTGCTGTTTGACCTGAAAAAAGATATGAAACACTTTGTTGAGCACACTCGTGGCAAAGTGGTGGTTATGGGTGCAAACACTCTCCGCTCACTGCCCAACGGCATGCCACTTAAAAACCGTGTCAACATTGTGCTGAACCCTGAGGGCGACCTTATGGACGCAGTAGAAAAGGGCTACGTCCTTGCCACCTCTCTTGACGAACTTCTTGAACAAGTCCACAAGGTCACAGACAATGAAGTGTACGTCATCGGCGGTGCAATGATGTATCATACCCTTCTCCCCTACTGCAAAACCGCCTATATAACAAAGGTGGATGCTGACGGCGGTGCAACCGTCTTCCACGACAATCTTGACAGCCTTGACAACTGGACTTGCGTAGAAGAAGGTGAGCCTATTGATGACAACGGCTACACCATCCGTTTCTGCACCTATGAAAACGCTAGCCCCTTACAATTTAAGTCCACTATTGAATCAAACAAGGAGCATCAGCATACACTAAGGGCGGAACAAGCGTTCCTGGGCCACAACAAATAGACAAATCAAAACAAAATAAAACAATATTTTTAGGAGATATATTATGGAAAACTTTGCAACAAATTACATGAAATCATACGAAGGCCTCGCCCTTTGGGTCAAAGTCCTTCTCTGCTTGCTCTGGGACATTCCTTCAAACCTCTATCGCTTCTCACGCAGTTTCCTCGGCAAAAACACACTTGGTATGGTGTTGGCAGTGCTCCTCGCAATCTTCGGTGGCTGGATTCTCTTCATCGTTGACATCATCTCACTTGCACTGAAAGGCAAAATCTACTGCCTTGAAGACCTCACCTCAAACAACTAATTTCATTGTCATCCAAAAAAAAGGCACTCGATTGAGTGCTTTTTTTGTGCTTTTTTTATTTCAAGCCGTATTCTCCTTGCAAGTATAAAAATCCGTGGTTGGTGCAAAATTGTGGTGGAGGTATAATATGGAACTTTTGGAAAGCAAAACACTGAACAATTTGGCACGGGCGTACGCCGGTGAGTGCCAAGCACGGACAAGATATGAGTTTATGGAATACGGCGCAAGAAAAGAGGGTTATGCCTGCCTTGCTGAAATCATCGACAAGGTGGCGTACAATGAGTTCAACCATGCGCGTATGTTCTACACCTATATCCAACAAGCCAGCGACAAAACCATTGACAATGTGGAGGTCTGCGCAGGCTATCCTTTCAAGGAAAAGTGGGATTTGACTGAAAACTTGCGTCTTGCCAGCGAAGACGAAAAGAAGGAGGCTTTTGACATCTATCCTGCCTTTGCAAAGGTGGCAAAGCAAGAGGGTTTCAAGGAGATTGAAAGGCTCTTCCTTATGACCGCAGAGGTGGAGAAATGCCACAGCATGCTCTTTGAGGATCTGTTCAACCAAATGAAGACAGGCACAATGTACAAGCGCAAGGTGGCAATGAAGTGGAAATGTGCAGGTTGCGGATATGAGCACACCGCCAAATCCGCTTGGCAAGAATGCCCTCTCTGCAGAGCAAAACAAGGCTTTGTCATGTTGCACCTAAACGACAACGCGGAATAAAACAAATGCCACTCGGTCGAGTGGCTTTTTGCTTGCGCAGTTATATGCACTTTGTGCGTTATATTCACTTCGTGAGTGATATGTCCTACGGACGTGATATTCACCTACGGTGAGTTGCGGTCGAGAGAATATCCTCAACTGCGAACAAAGTGAGCAATATCACTTGCCGTAGGCAAATATAACTGCCGTAAGGCAATATAACTTTGCGTAGCAAAATATAACTCAAAACAAAAGCCACTCAGTGAGTGGCTTTGTTTGCAAAGTCAGGCGCTAAATAGCGCGGTTTTACTTAGTGCCGAACAAGCGATCACCTGCGTCACCGAGACCAGGCAAAATATAGCCTACGTCGTTGAGTTGACGGTCAAGGGTTGACACGTAGATTTTCACGTCGGGGTGTGCTTCTGCAACGGTTTCAACACCGATGGGTGCGCCGATGATGTTCATAAGGCGGATATCTTTGCAACCACGCTTTTTCAAGACATCGATTGCTGCCACTGCACTACCGCCGGTTGCGAGCATGGGGTCAAGAAGGATTGCGATGCTGTTTTCAATGCCATCGGGGAGTTTGCAGTAGTATTCGCAGGGTTGAAGGGTTTCTTCATTGCGGTACATACCGATATGACCAACTCTTGCCAAGGGGAACAGGGTGTGGACACCGTTGACCATGCCAAGGCCTGCACGGAGAATAGGCACGATTGACACTGCGTTGTCTGCCACCATTGTTTGTTCAGTGAGTTCAAGAGGAGTTCTGACCATAACCTTCTTGGTGGGCACGTCTTTCAGTGCTTCGTACACCATGAGGGTGGTGATTTCTTCAACCAGTTCTCTAAACTCTTTGGTGCTTGTCTTTTCATCACGAAGGATTGCGACTTTGTGTTGGATGAGAGGATGTTCAAAGATTGTCACGTTTTCGTAGTTTTTCATAATTCACCTAAAATAGAATACAAGCCCACCATTAGGCGGGCTTGTCATAATCAATTAGTTTTCTTCGGTTGTTTCGACTGTTTCTGTTTCTTCAACTGTTGCATCTGCTGTTTCTTCTGCGGGTGCATCTTCAGTTTGAACAAGAGTGTCAACAACGCCCACTTGCACTGCTGCTTCGGTGACGATTGATTTGTTTTCGATTTCTTCTTCAACTGCGCTGTCTTTCTTTTCAAGCTTGTTGCAGACTGCGTATGTTGCGATGCCGAGGATGAGTGCGGTTGCGACTGATGTGATGGTGATTGCCTTTGTGACAACGCCGTTTCCGTCGATCATGTAAGGAATCTTGATTGCAAGACCGCCGATGCCTGCGATGAGGATTGCAGACACTGTGAAGAGGTTCTTGTTTTCGCCGAGGTCGATGTTCTTGAACATCTTAAGACCGCTACATGCGATAAAGCCGTAGAGTGTCAGGCACACGCCACCCATGACACATGCAGGGATGGTTTGGAGCAAGCACATGAGAGGTGAGATGAATGAGAGCACGATGCACATGATTGCTGCTGTGAAGATTGTGCTGATTGATGCGTTTCTTGTGATTGCGACGCAACCAACTGATTCACCGTAGGTGGTGTTGGGGCAGATGCCGAGGATTGTACCTGCGATTGAGCCAACGCCGTCACCAAGGAGTGTACGCTTGAGGCCAGGTTCGCCTTCCACGAGGTCCTTGTCGATGATTGATGAAAGGTTCTTGTGGTCTGCGATGTGTTCTGCAAAGACGACGAGTGCAACGGGGAGGAATGCAAGGGCTGCTTCTGCAACGCCTGCGCCGTTGAGGATTTGTGCGCCTTCGATTGTTGATTCGCCAGTGACCATTTCCTTGATTGCTTCGATGAGAGCAAAGTCAGGATAGTTGAGGAATGATTGGACGGTGACTTCCTTGAAGTTGTCAACGAGGGGTTGCCAGTTGATGACTTGGAGATATTCAACACCAGTTGCAATGCCGATGCCGGTGAAGATTGTTGCAAGTGCATAACCTGCGCCGATACCAATGATGAAGGGGATCAGTTTCATCATCTTGTACTTCTTTTGCACTGAGCAGATGATGACCACGAAGAAGGTCACAAGACCGCAGAGGAGACCGATGAGGTTGTAGCCGCCGTTGAGTGCGTCTGCGCTTGCTTTGACCATGTCACCCATTGCGTTGCCTGCAAGGGAGAGACCGATGACTGCCACGGTAGGTCCGATGATGACGGGAGGCATAAGTTTGCCAACCCATTTTGTGCCTGCGAAGTGAATGACCACTGCGATGATGATGTAAACAAGGCCTGCGAAGATTGAGCCGACGATGATACCGCAATAGCCGTATGCAAGTGCAACACCCAGTGAGTTGAGGAATGCAAATGAACTTCCAAGGAAGACAGGGCTCTTGAACTTGGTGAAGAGCAAGTAGACGATTGTGCCTACGCCTGCGCCGAGGATTGCTGCGGGGATTTGTGTGGGCAAGCCGATGATGGTAGGCACTGCGATGGTTGCTGCCATGATGGCGAGCACTTGTTGCAATGCGAACACGAGCATCTTGTTGAACTTAGGTCTGTCATGGACGTCGTAAACAAGTTTCATAGTTTCTTCTCCGTTTTGTGATTTATTTTAGTTTTTTTTGGTTTCTTTCGTATCAATATATATCACGCGCTATGCGTACACACGCAAGGGGATATATCGTCTTCTGCCTCGGGCAAAAAAAAATCGTCACCGCAACGGCAACGAATTTTTTAGGCAATTATAGAAACAAATGCGCCATCGGCCACCATTGTGACCTTCTTTTTTCCACTTTTCAGTTGAATTGCTGTGCGTGTCATTTGTTCCTCCAGTGGATGTGTCGGCTTTCGCTTTCACAAACTATAGATACCTTATCACAACCAAAAAAAAATAGCAACCAAATGACGGTGCTATTTTCATATTTTTTTAATTTTTTTTCAATTTTTACCTTCCCAAAATCTTCTTCAATTCCTCAAGGTTGAAATCGGGCACGTATTCCTCTTTTGCACTGTCAAGTTCTTGTGAAAATCCTTGGCTAAGGCCTGCGTCAAAGAAGGCGTCAACTGCCATATCGTATTCAAGTTGATTGATGCGTCTACTTAGAGCAGGGTGTCCGCTGACTGCAGGGGTTGGGAAATATTGTCCCATGACGCTGACGTACATCTTTTTGTCAATGGATGCGATTGCTTGCATCACACCTACGGTGTTGCGTATGCCACGTGGGAGCACAAGGTGACGGACTATGACGCCTTTTGTCATCATGCCGTCATCGTCAAATTGGTTGACGGGCTGTTGACGGCGCATTTCACGTATTGCCTCACTTGCCACCTCAAAGTAGTTGGGCACGCCGGAGTATTCCTGTCCAAGACGATTGTCGCTGTACTTGAAATCGGGGAGATATATATCCACCAATCCTTCAAGTTTTTTCAGGTTTGCCACCGTCTCATAACCACTGCTATTCCACACCACGGGTATGGTCAGTTGGGTGCGCACAACCTTGAGCACGTTGGCAAGCAAATTGACGTTTTGAGGAGGGGTGACAATGTTGATATTCTCCGCCCCTATTGACTGCAAATAAAGCATGCATTTCATAAGTTCCGCAGGGGAAATTTCAAGGCCAACACCCTCATGAGAAATCTGGTGGTTTTGGCAAAAAACACACTTCATATTGCAACCGCTGAAAAATATTGTTCCGCTTCCTTTTTCGCCCGAAATGCAGGGCTCTTCAAAGTGATGAAGACCTACGCGAGCGATTCTAAACGTATCTGCCATTATTCCCCTCTTTCAATTTTGGCGATAACATCGTCATATTTCTTTTGCCATTTCTGGACTTTTCTCATATCGTACTTTTCGGGCATACCGTTTGCCACACTCTTTGCTCTAAGACCTCTAAGAAGCCACTTGATTGCTTGACCGATTAGGCGAGGATTTTTGAGCAGTATACCCACCTTTTTGAGGATGTCACCGACCCCTAGTTTCACAGGGTTTTCGGTGTCTGTTGACAGCAGTGCCATATCGTCGTTTGTGACCGCGCCACAACCAAACAGCCAGTTTATCTCCTTAGGATCGATGTTTAAAGCCCATCTTTTGACAACATCGATGAAAACGTAGTCCGCACCGAGTTCGTCAAAATATTTCACTTGATAGCCCCAAAGATTTTCTGCAGAGAAGTCCTTTACACCCTCTTCAAGGATATGTTCAACAAGCCACTTGCCTGCCTTCATGCTGGCTTCAATTCCGCTTCCCATAATGGGCATTGTCATAAATGCACTGTCACCAACAAGGGCGTAGCCGTCTGCCACAAGACCACCTGCAGTGCATCTCACGCCTATGTCCACCCACTTGCCTTCCTTCACCATTTTGTCGGTGAGGATAGGGTGATTTTTGCGCAATGCTTCAAGACATGACCTTTGCTCTTCTTCGGTCAGTTTTTCACCGATTCTGCCAATCAAAACGTCAACTTCATTTCTGTCGTTGAGGTTGCACCAACTGATGCCAACGCCGTCAAGATGCTTGATATACAACGTGCTTTCAGGGTCGGGTGTGGGGGCCTCTTCATTGCGTACAAAAAAGCCTCTCCAACCACGCATAATTCCGTTTTTGCCACTGTCTGCAGGCACGCCGAATTTTGCAGGTATTTGACCTCTAAAAGGTGAGTTGAGTCCACTTGCGTCAATGACCAAATCGGCGGATATAACCTCGTCATCCACCTTGACGCCAACAACTCTGTCCCCTTCAAGGACAAGGCTGTCAACGGGGGTGTCGTAAAACACCTTTGCCCCATTCTCTACTGCAATATTCACAAGATGGTCGCTGAGGCCTCGTCTTGACACTGACACCTCTTCCATAGGTTTTGCAGGAGGCACTTTAAGACTATTCTTTTCATCAGGTGACACAAAAAGCCACTTGCTCTTTTGAGTGTAATTTTCTCTACTGGGAGGTGCAATCCCGCAAATCTCAAATATGTCAAAGCGGATATCGTCGTGCCAGTCGTGGCTCACTGCACCCTTCGGTGATTTTTCATAAATAGCAACGTCAAAGCCTGCCTTTGCCAGCATACCGCCTGCAAGGACTCCGCCTTGTCCCATGCCAATAACAACAATTTTTGCCATAAGTTCTCCCTTTATCTTTCTACCACAATTATAGACCTACAAAATATCAGTGTCAATATTGGATTTTTTCCTCACGCGACTTTACACGGGGGCGAAAGGGTGATATAATTTTGGTGCTCAAAGAGCACATTCTATTTTTGGAGCGCACTATGTCATCTACAGTAGGCACAATTTCAAGAGGTATCAAAGCCCCTATCATCAAAACAGGTGACGACCTTGTCAAAATCGCGGTGGACAGTCTGCTCAATGCAGCTGCCGACCCCGACACAGGTTTCAAAATCCAAGACCGCGACGTCTTTGCTCTCACCGAGGCAGTTGTAGGAAGAGCCCAAGGCAACTACGCAACCGTTGACCAAATTGCAACTGACGTAAGAAGAAAAACTGGCGGTGGCACCGTTGGTCTCATCTTCCCTATCCTTTCAAGAAATCGTTTCGCACTTCTTCTTAAAGGCATTGCAAAGGGCGTTGACAAACTGGTCATCATGTTGTCATACCCCAGTGACGAAGTGGGCAACCACCTTATGAGCCTTGACGCTCTTGACGAAAAGGGTGTCAACCCCTACACCGACGTCTTCACCGAAAAGGAAGTGTACGACACCTTTGGTGAAATCAAGCACCCCTTCACCGGTATGGACTACGTGGCCCTCTACAAAAAGATGGGTGGTGACAACACCGAAATCATCCTTGCCAACCGTCCTCAAGAAATCTTGAAATACACTGACACAGTCATCAACGCCGACATCCACACACGTTTCCGCACAAAGCGTATCCTTCTTGAAAACGGCGCAAAGACAGTCATCTCTCTCCACGACATCTTGAACGAGTCAGTTGACGGCAGTGGCTACAACAGCGACTACGGTATCTTAGGTTCAAACCTTGCAACCGACGACAGTGTCAAACTCTTCCCCAGAGATTGTCAACCTCTTGTTGAGGACATCCAAAAAGCCCTCTATGAAAAGACCGGCAAAAAGGTTGAAGTTATGGTGTATGGTGACGGCGCATTCAAAGACCCCGTCGGCAAGATTTGGGAGCTGGCTGACCCCGTTGTCTCCCCCGGATATACATCTGGACTTGAAGGCACACCCAATGAACTTAAATTGAAATATCTTGCAGACAACGCCATCGGCAACCTCAGTGGTGAGGACGCAAAGAAGGCAATCAAGGATATGATAAAGGCAAAGCCCACAAACCTCGTTGCATCACAAGCATCACAAGGCACAACACCTAGAAGACTCACCGACCTTATCGGCTCACTGTGTGACTTGACCAGCGGAAGCGGTGACAAAGGCACGCCCTTCATATTCATCCAAAACTACTTCACAAATTACGCAAACGACTAACAAACAAGGCACTCGATCGAGTGCCTTTTTTATCACAACAATTGCATATTGAAATATGCAAATGCTTATGGTATAATTTTTATATCTGGGGCTGAAAGCCCCACCTAAGGAAAAGACTATGAACGGAAAAATCAATCATCTTTCACAAATCGCCTATGCCAGAAGATACACCTTGACCGATGGCACTGAGGCAGGAATCAAGGTCGTTGAAGTGTACAACGGACGTATTCGATATCTGCTCAATGAGTCAAAAGCGCTTGATATGATGCAACTGTTTGACGGCGAGGTGAATATGTCATTTTTGTCCAAAAACGGGTTTCATCTTGCAAATTTAGAGTATAAACGTCGTTTTGAGGGAGGTATGCTTTACACTTGCGGTCTTGACAACGCAGGCTCTAGAGATGGATACGAAGTTCACGGCACTCTCCACACAACCCCTGCAACTGTCACTAACATCTCAGTCACTGAAGATGAAATCAAGGTGGTGGGCACTGTCCGTGCCAGCGCACTTTTTGAAGGCAATCTTCTTTTCACCCGCACCATCACAACAAAGGTGGGCAGTGGCTCAGTGACAATCAGTGACACCCTTGAAAACCAAGGCTACACCGACAGTGAATACTGTCTTCTCTACCACGTCAACGTGGGCTATCCTATGCTTGACGAGGGCGTCCGCATAGTCCAAGACGAGGAGTCCGTCCTTCCTAGAAATGACTGGGCAAAAGCAAAGTTTGAGGGCAGAAACACCCTCACCGACTGCATAGACGGAGAAGAGGAACAGTGCTACTACATCACCCACAAAACCCCTCATGTTGAAGTAGTCAATGACCGCATAGGAAGAAAATTCTCCCTTGATTACTCCAAGGACACTCTCCCCTATTTCGTCCAATGGAATAGCCGTATGAGTGGAGATTACGCTCAAGGTCTTGAGCCTACAACAACCTTCCTTGACGACACCTTCAAACGAAACAAAATAGGCGTCGGTGAAAAGGTGAATTTCTTTGTCAAGTTTACAGTGGATAGATTTTGATTTGTCGCAAAACTTGACGTAGTTGCAACTCAAAAATCGTGATTAAAAACAACAACCTTAACACAAGCAAAACACTACAATCAAAACACAATTAAACAACAATATAGCCGTGAGGCAGACACTATGAAAAACGTAATTTCTCAACCCATATTTTTTGAAGACAACAGAGTGTACCGTGTGTACCTTGGCGGAAAAGGTATTTCCCGTTTTAGAAACCGCCCCGAAGAAGAGGACGATTTCTTCCCCGAAGAATGGATTGCAAGCAAGGTGAAAGCCATCAATCCTAGATATTTCGGCCCTCGTGACGGCGTGGCAGTGGTGAAAGGCACGGACAAATTCTTTGACGACCTCATTGCAGAATACCCTGACGAAATCCTTGGTGGCAGAAAGTATGACTGCCTTGTGAAATATCTCGACAGCGCAATCCGCCTGCCTATGCAAGTGCACCCCACAAAGGCTTTTGCCAAAAAGCACTTTGGCAGTGACTACGGCAAGACGGAGGCGTGGCTTGTGCTGGCAACAAGACCAAACGCTTCAATCTATTTTGGTTTCAATCGTGATATAACCAAAGAGGAACTTTCCGCCCTTGAAGAGCGCAGTGAAACTGAAAGAGATATTATGTCTTCAATCCTATACAAGGTTGACGCAAAGGTTGGTGACATCTTCATCATCAACGCTGGCCTCATCCACGCAATCGGCGCAGGTTGCACAATCCTCGAAGTGCAAGAGCCCACCGACTTCACCATCCAACCCGAAAAGTGGTGCGGAGACTATCATATCAGTGAAAATGAGGAATATATCGGTCTTGACAAGTCCACCGCTCTTGACTGCTTTGACTACTCTCTTGTAGGTGAAAAGGCACTGAAAGGCGCAAAGGTGACACCTGAGGTGGCATACGACCGCGACGGCGTCAAAAAGGAAGAACTTATATCTTATGATATAACACCTTGCTTTGGTGAAAACAGATACACCGTCACAACTGGCGCACTTACACTGCCCTATGCACCCTCAGTGTGGATTTGCACCGAGGGCAAAGGCAAAATTGTCGGCGACAACTACGAAAAGGAAATCGTCAAAGGCGACTACTTCTTCCTGCCCTACGTTGCAGAAGGCAAATATCAAATTGTGGCAGACGGCAGTGTTGAAATGGTGGAGTGTCTCCCCTCAAAGCAATAGACTTAAAACAAAATAGACAATAAAAATGCTTTAACACTGTTAAAGCAAGACAAAATAAAATCTAAAAACAAGCAATTATGATACTTTCAGTTGGCGAAATTTTGGTTGATATGATGGGCAACGGAGACACCTACACCATGCACGTAGGTGGCGCACCCTTCAACGTGGCAGTGGGCGCAAAGCGTGCCGGTGCTCAGGTTGGTTTTGTTGGAAAGGTGGGCGACGACGTCCCCGGCAAGTTTATCCTGAAAAACCTTGACCAGTTTGGTCTTGACAAAACAGTCATCAAGGTGGACGAGGACCGCAACACTACCCTAGCATTTGTGGCACACGATGAAAACGGTGAAAGAGATTTTGCCTTTTTCCGTCACGACACCGCGGACTATCAACTGTCCCTCGATGACGTGGATTTTGAGCTTTTCAGTGACGTCAAAATCCTTCACGTTGGCACACTTATGCTGAGCGAGAGTGTGGGCAGAGATTTTGCCACCGCATTGATAGGCAAAGCAAAGAAAAAAGGCATTGTCATTTCAATTGACGCCAACTTCCGTGACGACATCTATGAAAGCAAGTCCGCACGAAACGACATTTTCAAGCCCTATCTAAAAAGCGCGGACATCTTGAAACTTGGTCTTGACGAACTTCTTGACTACACCGGCGCGTCAACCCTTGATGAAGGTGTCAAAGTCCTTGACCACAAGGGCGTCCTCTTCATCACAGACGGCGGAAACGGAAGCCACGTGTATGCAGGTGGCTCTCACGCCTTCATCCCTTCAACAAAAGTCACTCCCATAGACACAACAGGAGCAGGCGATGCCTTCTTTGGCACTGCTCTTCAAGGCATTGACAACCTTCTTGCATCTCACACACCTCTCACAGTCGATGCTCTCATCCCCGTCACCGAAAAGGCAAACCTTGCAGGTGCGGAGGCAACGCAAAAACTTGGTGCAATATGATTGAAATCATCAAAAATTTGCTTGGCGGAATGCTGAAACACCCCACCCTCTCCAAAAACGTAAGGAGAGTGCGCCGTGACGTCTACACTTATGCCATCGACCTCACCGCAGAGTGCTTGAAAAGTGCCGAGCCTATCCCCTACGAAGACCTGAAAAACCACACCTTTGAAAAGATTGAAAAAGGTGACCTTTGGGCAGATGAAAAATTTGGTTGCGCTTGGTTCAAACTGACGGGCAAAGTTCCTCAGGAACTTCAAGACAAGCACCCCGTTGTTGTTTTCAACATAAACGGAGAGGCTCTTGCCTACAGTGATGACACTCCCTTTGACATTGCCACCACCATTATGGGTGTAGGCGACGTCCTTCAAGGACCGGGGGCAGGCAAACGCATATTTGACTTGACTGGAAAGATAAAGGAAGACGGCTCTTTCACCCTGTACGTAGACTGCGGAAACAACGGCGTCAACGGCAATTTCGTCTTCAAACCCAAGTTTGTCTACGCCTATCTTGCCACCAAAAATGATAAGGTCAGTGACTTCTATTACGACTATTTGACTGTGGCACTTCTTCTTGCAGCAGAGGAAAACGTATCCTTTGACAGCAAGTGCGCTGACGAGGTGAAAGGACATCTTGTCCGCAGTTTCAATCTGTACAAAAAGGGGGATATTGAGGGAGCAAAAGCAGTGCTTGCACCTCTCTATGACGAAAACAGCCCCGTGCATAAATACATAAACAAGCGCATTGACAAGGTCAACCCCGTGGACTACACCTGCATAGGACACGCTCACCTTGACCTTTGCTGGCTGTGGCCTAAAAGAGAAACCATAAGAAAGGCTCTCCGCACTTTCACAAATGCCCTCAGCCTCATTGAGAAAAACGACCACTTCATCTTTGGCGCAAGTCAAGCACAAATGTTTGACTGGATGCGCACCGAAAGCCCCGAAACCTTTGAAAAAATCAAGAAAGCCGTAGCGGACGGCAACATAGAAATCCAAGGGGGTATGTGGACCGAGTGCGACTGCAATCTGCCCTCAGGTGAAAGCATAATCCGTCAATTCCACTATGGTGAGGAGTTCTTCCTTGAGCACTTTGGCAAGAGTTCAAACACTATGTGGCTGCCTGACGTATTCGGCTATCCTTGCACCCTTCCTCAAATCATCAAGGGTGTGGGCAAGGACAATTTTGCCACCATAAAACTCAGCTGGAACAAGACCAACACCTTCCCCTATCAAACCTTCAAATGGGTTGCCCCCGACGGCAGTAAAGTGACTGCACACCTGTCTCCTGAGGGCACTTACACCAACGAAGCATCACCCCTCACCATTGCCAAATCCAACCGCAAAAACCTGCAAAAAGAAGTGGGCAAAGCACTTGTCATTTACGGCAACGGTGACGGCGGTGGCGGTGCAGGTGAATCCCACGTAGAGTTGATTGAAAGAGAACAAAAACTCTATTCCCATGGCAAGGTGACCTTTGGCACAACAGACAGTTTCTTTGAAAACCTTGGTGACGATATCCCTGAATACAAGGGTGAACTTTATCTTGAAAAACACCGTGGCACATACACCTCACAAAGCGAAAACAAGCGTCTTAATCGTGCCAACGAACACGCCCTTCACACCCTTGAATGGCTGTCTGCAGTGGGCACTTTGAGGGGTGAAAAATTTGACAAGGACGAGGTTGACAACATTTGGAAAACCGTGCTTTTCAATCAATTCCACGACATACTTCCCGGTAGCAGCATTGAGAGAGTGCACCGTGAAAGCAGAGCGGAACTGAACGATGCGCTAACTTTGACAAATGACAAAATCAACACTTTAATAAGCAAAATGAGTGGTGTAAACTCCTTGTTTGTGCTCAACCCCTCACCTTTTGAACAAACCGTCTACACTGAAAACGAGGGCAAGATTTTGAGTGCAACTGTCAGTGCATACTCATCTGCCCCCCTTGTTGAAACGCCCTACACTCTCCCCTCTGTCACAGACAAAACCCTTGAAAACGATAGAGTGAGAATTGTGTTTTCAAGTGAAGGAAACGTCATCTCCTACTTTGACAAAGTCCGTGGCACGGAAAGAGCAAAAGGTGAACTGGGCAAGTTCATTGGCTATCACGACAAGAAGCTCCACTACAACGCATGGGACATTGACAATGACTATCTCTCTCACCCCATAAAGGTGAAACACCTCTCAACACGCTCATATCACGAAGGCGTCTACGGGGTGGTTGAGCACACCTACCGCCTTGGTGACAGCACCATCATTGAAAAGGTGAAGTTGGGCGTAGGCACTGAGGTCACCTTTGACCTCACCGTTGACTGGAAGGAAACCCACAAAATGCTCCGTGTCCAGTTTGAGCCTAGAGATTATAGCGACACCGTTGAATGCGACGTTCAATTTGGATCAATCCAACGTGCCACCACAGAAAAGGATAGTGTTGAAAAGGAACAATTTGAAATCTGCGCTCACAAATACGTGGCAACTGGCACAAGAGGTCTTTTCGCCCTTTACAGCAACTCCAAATACGGCTTCCGTGTGAAAAACGGAATGATGAGCATCAACCTGCTCCGTTCCCCCGTCTACCCTGACCCTACTTGCGACAGAATGGTGCATCATATCTCCTACAAAATGGACTTCCCCGAGGACCGCAAAGAGTTGGTGGCAAAGGCATACAACTTCAATCTGCCCGCCCTCATCCTTGACAAGGCAGTTGACGTGAATCCCCTTGTGACAATGGACAACAACTCCGTCATCCTCGAAACCGTAAAGCCTACCGCTGACGGCATTGCTCTCCGCATATACGAAAGATACGGCGCAAAGGCGGACGTCAATTTGACGGTCAACTTCCCCTACACCGCCATATATGAAAGCAATCTTCTTGAAAAGGAACAAGTGCCTTCAAGCACTCATCTCACCTTCCGTCCTCACGAAATCAAGACAATCATCATCAAAACAAAATAGGATTGCTTGACACAAAACGCAATTCTAACCCATCGAACAGCAAAATTCCAAAAAGAAAAGCCCACGGAAATGGCGGGCTTTTTTGATTATATCGATGAATATAAATCAGCGTTTATTATGCAATGGGATATGCTTCGGGCCAAGTGCCACTGAGGTCATCAAGGTCAGGTGTAGCAAAACTGTCAACGCCGTAGACGTAGTTGATTGTCATGTTGCTGCCAGCACTTTCTGTCACTACAATGCTGTCAAAGACGAGGAGAGTCTTGGTTGTGCCGTCGTAGATTGTCACTTCTCTCATTGACATAACGATGTTTGCAGTGCCGTTGACGATTTGGTCATCATCTTCGTAGTGATAGGTGATGGTCACTTCAACTTTGTTGAGGTCAGTCATTGCGCTGTCGTTGTAGATTGCTTTTGCAGTGTATTGAAGGGTGTCGTAGACGTCTTCACCAGGGTTGTGGATTTGGTTTTCAAGAACGTTCTTTCCGCCTTGGAGTCCACTGTTTTTCAGCAAGTTGTTTTGGAGACCTTCATATCCTGACGTAAGGAGGTTTGAAACAGGTGTTTCGCCATCTCTAGAATAGGCGTGCACAACGCCGTTGTTTCTCAAAGTGCCGTTGCTTCTTTCAGTCCAGTTGATGAAGAGGAATTCGGTTTTGTTGGTGATTTCGCCGTCGTCGTCATCCTTTGAGGTTTGGTTGTCATAGATTGAAGCAAAGTTTTCTCCTTCAGTGGTGTCAAGCACAAGGATTGTTTCACCGGTTGCTGTCTCGCCGTTTGCGTGGCCTGAGAAAGTTGCCTTCACGTTGAAGACTTTTCCGCCGTTGTTGATTGCGCCGTTTGCGCCAAAGACGTAGTCCTCTGCCTCGGTTACGGTGAGAGTCTTTTCAAAGACTTCAGGGGTGTCATCACCACAAGCAGTGAAGGTCACTGCAAGTGCGCCTATCATCAAAACTGCGATGACTATTGCAAGAATTTTTTTCATAATATACCTTCTTTTCAGTTCAGTTTATTTTGTATTGTTTTTGAGTGTTCCACCTTTTTTTCATTATATCAAAGGTACGCCCGATTGACAACATATATTTCATTCGAGTGAAAAATCTTTGATTTTTAAGTGGTTTTTAACCTATCGTGGAAAAGATAACCACACACCATGATGACAAAAGTCTACGGTGGTGGACTTAATAGGTCGAAAAGGAATTTATGATTTTTTATTTATACAAGTGTTTGATATCTTGACAAAAGCGGGATTCTGTGTCAAAATGTAAAAAACTGCCGAAAAGGAGATTATTGTGGACTACAAAGAAGATCTGCGTATCATACGCACAAGAAAACTTTTGAGTGCGACTCTTCTTGATATGATGGAGGAGCAATCCCTTGAAAAGATAAGCGTCATCGACCTTTGCACAAAGGCCCTTGTCAATCGTGCAACTTTCTACGCTCACTTTGAAGACAAATATCACCTTTTGACCTTTGCCCTTGAGGAACTGAAGGACGAAGTGTATGCACGTTTTTCAAAGGACGTCAAGGCTTCAACCCCCAACGAAGTGTTGTTGAAACTGGCTCACCTGACCTTTGATTTTGTCAAGGACAACAAAAATCACGTGGCAAACCTTCTCAAGCACAACCGCAATGAAAAGGTCATCATCACCATCAAGGATTCATTGACTCAATCAGTGAAATATCAACTTGGCAAATTCCACAGCACCTTCCCTCACAACGTGCCTATCTTGGTGACGGCAACAGCCTTCGCAGGCTCACTTGTCGACCTGTGCTTGTGGTATCTTGACAATGTCGAAAAGTGCACTGAGAGTGAAATGAAGTCCTACGTCAACGCACTATTTGGCAGACAATATTGATTGATTAATTTTGTAATACAAAAGAAAACGGACGACAACGTCCGTTTTCTTTTTTGGATTTTTGCTATAAGGATTTAAGGATTTTTTGATTTATTTTGTGTTTTGTTTTGTGATTTCAGTGCCATAGCTGGGTTTGCTTTGAGCACCTATTTCAGGTGATTTTGTTGCCTTTTTCTAGCACTTGCGTTCTACCCTCGTTTTCATTTATGTTTACAAAACAAGGGTTTTATGGTTTTATTTTTGTTTGATAAACTATTTTTTATGCTTTCTTCGTCTTTTTGGATTGACAAGCTGATGCGTGAGGACAACCACTGCATCCACAGCCACATCCACTCTTGCCTTTTGCCTTTTTGACGATGGCAGAGACCATCACTGCCACCACCACAAGGACGCTTGCGACGATGAGCACTATCTCTATAGGTTGCATAATTACCTCTCTATTTTTTTAGTGTCTTTATTTTTGCTATTACGTTTTTGGGATTCAGCACGTCAAGATTGATTTTGCCTTGCTTGTTGAGGATGACAAGGGTGATGACCATTGCCCACACTGCCACGAAGATGAACACCGTCCACCACCATTCACCGATGAGGTAGAACATTGATGCAACCACGTAGGATGTGACGACCCAGAACACCAAGGTCATATTGAATCTCTTTTTGCCGAGTTCTGCCTTTGCAGTTGCCACCGCTGCAAAACAAGGAATTGTGAGCATATTGAACACTATGAACGCGATGAGTGCAGGCACACCGATTTCGGTTGCGCCTATCATACTTGCCACTGCGTCAATGCCTTCAAGGGCTTCGTCTGCCACAAAACCTGCGGTGATGCATCCAGCCAAAGTGCCAAAGGTTGCAATGACGTTTTCCTTTGCGATGAGGCCTGTGATTGCTGCCACCACAAACACCCAACCAAATGAGCCGATTTGACTGCCAAATCCAAGAGGAGTAAACAAAGGTTGCAACAGTCTGCCTACACCTGCCAATATGCTTTCATTGATTTGCTCATCGGGGAGATAGTTCCAACCCCATGAGAAGTGGGATATAAACCAAATGACGATTGTCGATGCAAGGATAATGGTGAATGCCTTTTGAACAAAGTGTTTTGCCTTGTCCCAAAGGTGGAGCATCAAGTTTTTGAATTGAGGCAAGTGATATGTGGGCAACTCCATGATGAAGGGAGGGACTTCGCCTTTCATTGTGGTTGAGCGCATAATGAGCACTGCACAGATTGCCACCACTATGCCGACCACGTACATTCCGTAGGTGATAAGATCGGTGTGAGGGAGTCCAAAGGTCAAGCCTATGCCCCCTGCGATTGCGGTGAGGATAGGAAGTTTTGCTCCGCAACTGAAGAAAGGAATCACTCGTATTGTTGCAATACGTTCCTTTTCGTCAGCAAGGGTGCGAGTGTTGACCATTGCAGGCACTGAGCAACCAAAACCCATAATCATAGGCATAAATGCTCTGCCTGACAGACCGAATTTTCTAAAGATGCGGTCAAGGATGAAGGCAACACGTGCCATATATCCGCTGTCTTCAAGGATTGAGAAGAACAGGAATAGGAGAAGGATTTGAGGGAGGAAACTGAGCACTGCAAACACACCGCCAAGCATACCGTCGCACACAAGGCCTATTGCCCACTCACTGACACCGCCTGCTTCCATTGCCCCTGCGATTGCTTCACCAAGAGATGAGGTGGCCAAATCCAACAAGTTGAACAACACAACACCGGGTGAGTTGATTCCGCCGTCTCCAAAAACTCCTTCAAGAGCTGTGCCTTCAAGAGCAACCCAGCCTTCAGGAAGGGCTGCGCCCAAGAACAACAAGTTTTCTGAGAAAGTTAGGTGGAAAAGCGCAAACAAGATGAGGAGGAAGATAGGGATACCCCAAAACTTGTGTGTCAGCACTTTGTCTATTTTGTCTGAACGGGAGGGTGCATCTGCACTTCTCACCTTTTTGACAAGGGCGGGAGAACAATTTTTGGTAATATACTTGTATCTTGCGTCTGCAATGATTGCGTCAAAGTCAGTGCCGAAAGTGTCGTCCTCAAAGGTCTTTTTGAACTCCTCGACCATAAATGCGGAGTCGGGGTGCATCTTCACTTCCAACTCGTCAAGTTCAACAAGTTTGACTGCGTGGAAAAGTGCGTTGTCCACTTTTTGACCTTCAAGAGCAATCTTGCAGTCACCGATAAGGTGTACGATTGAAGTGCCGTCAAGGACTGTCCTACCCTTTCTAGGAGTACGGCTTGCCTCGTAAGCACGGGTCATTAGTTCGTCAAGGCCTCTGCCCTTCAATGCGGAGATTTCAACCACGGGCACGCCAATTTTTTCTTCAAGTTTTTTTGCGTCAAGGACGTCACCGCTTTTCTCCACCTCGTCAATCATATTGAGCGCTATGACCATAGGCACGTCAATTTCCAAAATTTGAGTGGAAAGATAGAGGTTTCTTTCAAGGTTGGTGGCGTCAATTATGTTGATGACGCAGTCAGGTTTTTCATCAAGAATAAAATTACGTGAAATGACTTCCTCAGGAGTGTAGGGAGAAAGTGAATAAATGCCGGGCAAGTCCACGATTGAAATGGGCTCGGCACACTTTTTGTAGACGCCTTCTTTTTTGTCAACGGTGACACCGGGCCAGTTGCCTACGTGGGCAGTTGAGCCAGTCAGTCCATTGAATAAGGTGGTTTTGCCGGAGTTAGGGTTTCCGGCAAGCGCAAACTTCATCATCTTTCCACCTCCATGGTGACAAAACTTGCCTCAGCCTTTCTAAGGGTGAGTTCATAGCCTCTGAGGTTGACTTCAAGAGGGTCTCCAAGAGGTGCGCACTTTTTCAGCACAATCTTTGCCCCCGGTGTGACACCCATATCAAAAAGACGTCTTCTAATAGGACCGTCACCTGCAACGCTCTTGACAGAGCCTTTTTCACCTATCTTAAATTCACTGAGTAGTTTTTCCATATTTTCTCCAAATGTGAAAGTTATTTCATATTTTTAACGATGATATTATATGCCCGAAAGGGTGAGTTGTCAAGAAAAAGTTGAAAGAAATTTCATATTTTGAAAATTTTTCTTTTCTTTATTGACAATATGAGGTATAATATAACCATAAAATAAAAACGCGCGCGTTTCGCACGAGGAGAAATATGAGCGAAGTCAGGACACCCCGTCAAGAGCGTTCAATCGCCAAGAAGAAAAAAATCATTGAAGCCGGCTACGAGTTGTTTTCAAAGGTGGGCTACTACGCCACCAACACAGCGGAAATTGCCAAGTGTGCAGGTGTGTCAACCGGCATCGTTTACGGCTACTTCAAAGACAAGCGCGACATACTCCTCGACGTCCTTGACATCTATCTTGAAAAGGTGTTGACACCTGTCTTTGCCACCTTTGACAAGTTGTCCGCTCCCGTGGATTTTGACACCCTCGTGCCTCAAATTTTGGACGTCACCATTGACGCTCACCGCAAAAATGCCAACATCCACGAGGCCCTCCACGCGATGACCGCAAGTGACGAGGCAGTCAACGTAAAGTTCATTGAACTTGAGGACAAAATGACTGACAGGATACTGAGCAAGCTGACTGAACTTGGCGTCACCACAGAGGCTCTCAAAGAGAAAATCCACTTTGCAATAGGCATTGTCCAAAGCTTTGCTCACGAGTGCATTTTTGACCGTCACGAGTATTTGGACTATGACAAAATGCGCTCTATCTGCATCGGCACAATCAAGAACTTGTTTGATTAATCAATGTTTTAAGTGTCAAAACCGACAAAATAAACCGCCTGTTTTGTCAAAACAATCAAAATCAATCCTCTTAGGCACAACAAAAAAAACGGACTGAAATCAGTCCGTTTTTTTATTAAGTTTTGTGGTGATTTGTTTTAAGTTTTTTGAAACTGTTGTGACAAGATTAAGGCTTCTTGATTTTGTTCAGCATTTCGTTGACTTCAAAGAGGACGTCGGGTGTCACTTTATCCCCTGCCATGCCTGCGATACGTTCAATGGTCATACCGCCTGCAAGCTTCATCATGCCCTTGCTGATTTTCACTTCGCCTTTTGACTCACTGTCAGGACCTGCCATCATTGTCTTGACCACTCTGTCCATAAGACTGCTGATGAGGGCTTCGCCTTCTTCGGTTGCCATAATGTCACCAAGTTTGTCCTTGATTGAGAAATATCCTTCGGGGAACTTGAAGTCAAATTCATTGTTTTTGTCAAACCAGTTGTCCACTTTTTCTTCTGTCTTCAAGATATATCCTTGATAAGGCTTTCTCACGTACTTGATTGATGCTTCATCACTGACCTCTCCGCTGACTGCCTTGATCTTGGTTGCACCGAGAGTCTTGAGAGGCACTTCAAAGGTGAAGATATGCTTGCCTTCTTGGGTTGCAAATTCCTTGCCACCAACAAACAACGTCACCTTGTCGCAGTTGCTGTACACCTTGACTGTGGTGGTCTTTTCTGCGCGGTAGTAATATCTCTTTGAGGTGATGTGGACGAAAGGATCGGTGGTCCAGTATGCTTTGTAGATGTAGAAACTGTCCTTCTTTGTCTTTCTGTCGTAAGTGACGAGACCCTTGTTGTTGCGGCCTGCAACACCGCCTTCGTTTCTGCCGTCAACGCCGAAGTCAAACATATTCCAAACGTGGGTTGCCCAGATGTAAGGACGTTCTGCGAAGATGCGGAGGAGGCTTTCGTGATAATATGCTTGATATTCTTCACTGTAGTCACCTTGCTTGGGGTTTGAGTTGTGCCAAGTGAGGATTGCTTCACAGCCGTATTCACTGATGCCGATTGTTCTGTCGGGGCGTGCTGCTCTAAAGTCGTCAAGCCATTCTGCATTGCCGTTGACGTCGCCCATATACCAGCCGAAATAGTGGTTGTATGACATGATGTCGGGGAGGTCGATGATGGGAGAGGTTGTGTCAAGCATTGTCACGTTTGCCATGGTTGTGGGACGAGTTTTGTCCATATTGTGGCAAAGGTCGTTGAGTCTGTGGTGGAGTGCCATCAGTTCTTCACTTTCACCGGTGATGGTGATTTCATTGCTCAGTCCCCAGCAGAAGATTGATGCGTGGTTGTAGTTTTGAGTGATGAGTTCCTTCATTTGGCTCACTGCGTTTTCATCGCCGTTGGCAAGATGTGATGAAATGTAGGGGATTTCTGCCCAAACCACCATACCATATTCGTCGCAGAGGTCATAGAAATATTGGTCGTGTTGATAGTGTGCAAGACGGATTGTGTTTGCACCAAGTTCCTTGATGAGGTCGATGTCTTCCTTGTGTTCCTTTTCGGTGATTGCCCAACCCATATCTTGTCTGTCTTGGTGACGGGATACGCCGTGGAGGGGATATTTTCTGCCGTTGAGCCAGAATCCGTCTTTGTCTGCCTTCATTGTGCGGACACCAAAGCGGACAACTCTTTCATCGCTGTCGCTGTCGGTCGTAAGAGTGACTTTTGCTGTGTAGAGTGCAGGGTTTTCAACGCCGTCCCAAAGAGTGGGATTTTCAAGGGTGTAAGTGAGGGTTGTTTTTGCAGTTGCAGGTGCTTCTGCTGTTGCCACCACTTCACCGTCAAAAAGGAGATCACATTTCACTGTTGCACTTTCAGTTGCACCAGTGATGAAACTGTCCACTGTGACTGTTGCGCTGCCGTCTTCGTTGACGATGGGTGTCACTGCAACGCCTTCTCCACCCAGATAGTCAAGGTCAAATCTCACTGCGGGTGCTTCGATGATATACACGTTTCTGTAGATACCGCCAAAGAAAGTGAAGTCTGCCATTTGAGGATAGACTCTGTCGTTTGAGGAGTTGTCTGCAGACACGATGATTGTGTTTTCGCCGTCTACGAGTTGGTCGGTGACGTTGGCACGGAAGGTTGAAAAACCGCCTTCGTGATATGCAACGGACACGCCGTTGACAAACACTTCACTCATTGCGTTGACGCCACGGAATTCAAGATAATACACCTTGTTTTCCTTTTTGGTGAGAGCAATTTTCTTTCTGTAAAAACACTTGCCACGGAAATAATCGCTTCCGCCGTCTTGACCGTCAAGGTTGTTCCAAGTGTGGGGCAAATTGACTTTGATGCTTTCAATTGCGTCCATTTCTTCAATACTGTTGCAGTTTTTGAAGAAACGCCATCCTGTGTTGATAAGTACTCTGTTCATATATTTTCTCCTTTATTATAATCTATCTTTGCACTCTACCGCTTCCGCCGTTTTTGATGAGTGACTGGACTTCCTTGACACCGACACGATTGAAGTCGCCTTCAATGGTGTGTTTCAATGCGCTTGCTGCCACTGCAAATTCAAGAGCGTCTTGATTGGTGTAGCCGTTGGTGAGGCCGTATATGAGCCCTGCACCAAAGCTGTCACCACCACCAACTCTGTCAACGATATGCAGTGAATATTTGTTTGAGAAGTGTGCTTCGCCGTCAGCGTAAAGCATTGCAGACCAATCGTTGTCGTTGGCAGAAAAACTTTCGCGGAGAGTGATTGCCACTTTCTTAAAGCCGAATTTGTCAGTGAGTTTTTTGGCTACGCCCACGTATCCCTCACGGCTCAATGCACCCTTTTCAATGTCGGTGCCGTCTGCCTCGATACCAAAGACGTCCTTTGCGTCTTCCTCATTGCAAATGCACAGATCAACGTAAGGCATAAGGCCTGTCATAACCTCTTTTGCCTTTTCTCTTGACCAAAGCTTTTTGCGGTAGTTGAGGTCACAACTGACACTTAATCCCTTTGCTTTTGCCACTTTAAGTGCGTTTAAGGTCACTTTGGCAAGTTCATCGCTGAGGGCGGGAGTGATGCCTGTGAAGTGGAACCAGTCCGCTCCATCAAAGATTTTGTCCCAGTCAAAGTCGCTGTCGGTTGCCGTTGAAATTGATGAGTGTGCTCTGTCGTAGATGACGTTTGAAGGACGGCAAGATGCACCCTTCTCCATATAGTAGACACCCATTCTTTCACCGCCACGTGCGACGTGTTTTGTGTCAACGCCAAAGCCACGAAGTTCTCTCAAGCAGGCTTCTGCGATTGCGTTTTCGGGGAGTTTTGTCACAAATGCGGCATCTCCACCAAAGTTTGCAATGGACACTGCAACGTTTGCTTCACCGCCACCAAAAGTGCCGTTGAGGACAGGGGTTTGGAAAAGACGGTTGTAGCCCTCAGGGGCAAAACGTAACATAATTTCGCCAAACGTAATTACTCTCATATATACTCCTTTGCGATTTCCACCGCACGTCTTGATGCGATTTCGATGTCGCTTTCAGTTCCTTTCATCATCCAACTTCCACCTGCGCCAAGGACAAATTTTTGTCCAAGGAATTCGTGGAGATTGCTTTCACCAACACCACCTGTAGGCACAAAGCGGACGTCAGGAAATGCTGCGGACAATGCTTTCATTGTTTTGATCCCACCAAAGTCGCTGGCAGGGAAAAACTTGAGGACGTTGAGCCCAACTGCCTTTGCCATCATAACCTCTGTGGGGGTGATGACGCCGGGGATATAGGGTACGTCACGGGAGATACACTCCTCTGCCACTTCCTTTGAAAAACCGGGGGACACGACAAACTTTGCCCCAAGGTCAAGGGCCTTCACACATTGTTCTCTATTGATGATTGTGCCAACGCCCACAAGCATATCGGGGAAAGTCTTGACAGCAAGTGCAAGACAGTCAGGTGCGCAAGGGGTGCGGAAAGTGATTTCCGCCACGTTGATGCCACCACGCTTCAGTGCGCTGAGTTTGGGGATTGTTTCGTGGGTGTTGTTCAGCACCACAACGGGCACTACTTTGTTTGTGTTGAAAAATGAAAAGTCCATAGTCACCTCTACACACCTGAATATGCGCTGAAACCACCGTCAATGGGAAGGACCACACCAGTGATGAAACCTGCTGCCTCTTCACTCAAAAGGAAGAGTGTTGCGCCCACAAGTTCCTCAACTTCGCCAAATCTTTCCATAGGGGTTGCGTTCAGGATTTTCTTTGTTCTGGGAGTTGCGTTGCCTTCATTGTCAAAGAGCAATGCTCTATTTTGGTTGGTCACAAAAAATCCCGGTGCAATTGCGTTGACACGGATGCCCACCTTTGCAAAGTGCACTGCAAGCCACTCTGTAAAGTTGCTGATGCCTGCCTTTGCTGCGCTGTATGCAGGGATTTTGGTGAGGGGTGTAAAGGCGTTCATTGATGAAATGTTCAGGACAGAACAGCCCTTTCTTCCAACCATACCTTTGCAGAAAACTTGGGTGGGGAGGAAACTGCCGATGAAGTTCAGTTCAAAGACAAATCTCACACCGCCTGCGTCAAGGTCAAAGAAGTCCTTGTCCACTTGCTTTTCAAAGGTGCAGTATTCGTTGTCTGTGGTGGCACGAGGGTTATTTCCGCCTGCGCCGTTGATGAGGATGTCGGTGACACCCAAATCCTTTTCAATTTCTTCACGGACGGCTTCAAGATTTTCCTTGTCAAGGACGTTTGTCTTGTATGCCTTTGCCACACCGCCTTCTGCGACTATTTCATTTGCCACAGCCTCTGCTGCTTCAAGATTGAGGTCAAGAAGTGCAACCTTTGCGCCGTTTGATGCAAGGGCCTTTGCAAGACATCCGCAGATGACTCCGCCTGCTCCTGTGATGACCACAACTTTTTCCTTCAAATTGATGCTGATAGGTGTTTTCATAATTATCCTTTCCCTTTTAGGGTTTTGTTTCGGTTTTTTTGACTACTTGTTGAATCTGTTGAGGGTTGCCCATACGCCGTTGATATAACTTGCACCCAGTGCTCTATCGTAAAGACCGTATCCGGGCTTGCCTTCTTCCCCCCAAATCATTCTGCCGTGGTCGGGGCGGAGATAGCCGTCAAAGTTGTTGTCATAGAGGGCTTTCATAATGCCGAGGATGTCAAGAGTGCCTGCGGATTGGTCGTGAGCACACTCTTCAAATCCCTTGTCGTAGACACGGATATTTCTCACGTGCATAAAGTGGATTCTGCCCATCTTTGCGTACTTGCGGGTCATTGCAACAAGGTCGTTGTTTTTGTCTGCGCCCAGTGAGCCTGTGCAGAAAGTGAGACCATTATTGGGGCTGTCAACGAGGGAGAGGAATCTGTCGATATTCTTCTCGTTGGTGATGATACGAGGCAGACCAAAGATGTCCCAAGGGGGGTCGTCGGGGTGGATTGCCATGTTGATGCCACACTCCTCTGCAACGGGGATTATACGTTCAAGGAAGTAGCCAAGGTTTTCCCACAATTTTTCACTATCCACGGCTTTATATTGCTCAAACAGACGTTTTAAGTCCTCTTTTTGATAACTTGCGTCCCAACCGGGCAAGTTCATATCATCAACCAAAGGGTCCTTGCCGTCAAGTTGTTCGCCGTAGTATACAAGGCTTGTTGAGCCGTCTTCTGCCAACTTGTCTAGTTGTGTTCTTGTCCAGTCAAAGACGGGCATGAAGTTGTAGCAAATGCACTTGACACCCACTTCACCAAGACGACGAATATTCTCGCAATAGTTGGCAATATACTTGTCTCTTGTAGGCAGACCAAGTTTGATGTCTTCGTGGACGGGGACGGACTCGATGACTTCTGCTTTAAGTCCATGTGCCTCTGCTTCTCTCACAAGAGTTGCAATGCTTTCTCTAGGCCACACTTCGCCAACGGGCACGTCGTAAACTGCGGTCACGACACTGTACATATTGGGGATTTGTCTTATGTGGTCAAGGGGGATTCTGTCACCAAGACCATACCATCTAAAAGTCAGTTTCATCTTAAACTCCAAAATATATTTTTGCATTGTCAATGCAAACGTTTTTCACAAGATTTTCAAGGGTTTCCTTGTCGTCGGGGTATTCACCGCTTTCAACCCACTCACCTACAAGTGAGCAGAATATTCTGCGGAAATAGTCGTGTCGAGCGTATGAGGTGAAACTTCTGCTGTCTGTAAGCATACCGTTGAAGAGACCAAGTCCGCCCGTTGAAGATAGCACTCTCATCTGCTCTTTTATGCCGTCACGATGGTCCATAAACCACCAGGCTGCACCCAGTTGAATCTTGCCTCTTTCTCCTCCTTGGAAATCACCGATGAGGGTGGCAAGGGGATAATATGCTGTGGGATTCAGGGTGTAGATTATTGTCTTAGGAAGGCCTCCGTTTTGCTCAACGTAGTCAAGGAAATCCCTTGCATTGTTGACGTTGAGGACGTTTGCCACACTGTCACCGCCTACATCAACACCACATCTGTCAAAAAGGACTGTGTTGCAGTTGCGGATGACACCTACGTGCAGTTGCATCACCATGCCTCTATCACGAAGCATCTTTGCAATATGTGCCATAAGGGTGAACTGGAATTCCGCCTTGTCGTCATCATCAATGAATTTTTCATCAAGTCTGTCTTCAAGGATGTCGTCGCATTGACTGACGTCACCGTAGCCAAAGGGGAAATCTTCCATGCCGATGTCCACTGCAGTTGCGCCGTTTGCCACAAAGAAATCAAGACGTCTTTCAACTGCTTCAAGAAGTTCATTGAATCCTTTGATTTCAACCCCTGCCACTTCACCAAGTTTCTTGACGTAATCTGCATAGTCAGGCTTGTCAATGTTGATGAGGCGGTCTGCTCTAAAGCAAGGGAGCACCTTGAAGGGGTTATCCTCTCCTGCAATTGCTCTATGGGCGGAAAGATCGTCAACGGGGTCGTCTGTGGTGACAACTGCACAAACGTTTGAACGTTCAATCAATTTCTTTGCAGAAAAACTGCCGTCCGCCATCTTTTCAAGGGTGCGAGTCCAAATCTCCTCTGCGTTTTTAGGGCAAATGGGGAGAGTGAGGTCAAAATACTTTTTCAATTCTAAATGCGCCCAGTGATAGACAGGGTTGCCGATGAAATGGGGCAAAGCCTCTGCAAAGCGGAAAAACTTTTCTTTGTCATCGCCGTCACCGGTGATGAACTTTTCGTCAACGCCGTACGCTCTCATAATACGCCACTTGTAGTGGTCGCCGTTGAGCCACAAGTCCGTCAAATTTAAAAACACCTTGTCGCCAAGGATATCTTGGGGAGCAAGGTGACAGTGATAATCAAAAATAGGCAGGGACTTTGCGTATTCGTAAAGTTCCACTGCCTTGTCGTTTTCAAGAAAAACTTTGTCGTTAAAAAACATTTTTTCTTCCTTTTTTTAGGTTGCGTCTTTTGCAGCGTTGTGGTCGCTTTGCAACCACAACGGCGTACGCATGGATGGGATAATATTTACTCTATGGCTGTATTATACTACGGCATTTTTTGTCAGTAAATTGACAAAATTGCGAAAAAACTTGCAAATCTTGCTATATTGCGTTAAAATTGAAGTATGAGAGAAAATATCACCACAAAATGGAAATCTTCACAGCTTATGTCAAAGAAAGATTTCGAAGTAAATCTTTACCGAGATAAGTATTTCAAAACTGTGGAAATGCACTCCCACGATTTTTATGAGGTCTATTGCTTCATCGGGGGGTCTGTTGACTATATCGTTGAGGACGGCCTATATCGTCTGCAAGCGGGGGACGTTTTGCTTATTCCCCCAAACTATCTGCACCAACCAAACGTCAAGGACGGAAGCAAGTCCTATGACCGCATCGTGCTGTGGATAAATCCTGCCTACGTCAAGCGTCTTTCCTCCCCTTCAACCGACCTTGCCACCTGCTTTCAAAAGGCAAAGGAAAAGGGTGCATATCTTGTGAGAAACTCCGCTCTTTCTGAAAAACTTGTGACCGAGCTTATTGCAGTCATCGAAAGTGAAAATTCCACCTCTTTTGGGGCTGACCTAAGTGCAGAAAATCACGTCATCAACACCCTCACTCTTTTAGGTGCGCATTATCTTAAAAACAGACAAGCAAAACAAGCGGAACAATCCAAGATTATATCCCGTGCAATCGAGTATATTTCAGAGCATCTAACCGAGTCAATCACCCTTGACGACATATCAAATGCCCTCTATACCAACAAGTATTATTTTGCCCATCTTTTCAAAGAGGAAACCGGCGTTTCACCCCACAGTTATATCCTGAAAAAACGTCTTCTTATGTCCAAGGAATTGATTGAGCAAGGTCTGTCCATAACTGATGTTTACGTACGCTGTGGATTTTCAGATTACACCCACTTTTTCCGCGCCTTCAAAAAGGAATTTGACCTGACTCCAAAGCAATATTTCCACCTTATGAAAACTGTGTAAAAACAAACAGCCCTATTGACACGCGCCTGCGCGCCCATTATAATTTTGTACACAAGCGCACCGATGCAAAAGGAGAACTATGAAAAAACCTATCCTTATATTCACAATATTTGCCGTGGCACTGTTGTCACTTCTTGTTTTTTCCGCCTGCTCTGACACGGGATTTAGGCACGTGGATTTTCAGGAGTTTGACGTCACTCTTATCATCCAAGACCCCACCACTGGCGAATTCAACACAAAATTTGTCACCACAAACCATAGACAAGTTGATGTAAGCGAGCCCGAACAACATCTCGGTTGCGACTTTGAAGGCTGGTATATGGTTGATGGCGTACTGAACGGCAACTACATTCTCGGCACAAAATGGGAAAAGCGATTTCCCGTCAAAAGAGCTGGTTTGGTGTTGTTTGCACGTTGGACACCCAAAGAAGAAATGAAATACTTTGAATTTGTCTCCACTGATAACACTTGTAAAATTACAGGTGTCAAGGATAATGCTCCCACAACATTGGTGATTCCCAATTATGTCACCAAATATACAGCCGAAAGCAATGAAAATCTAAAACATATCACTGCTGTTATTTTCGAAAGTGGAAGCAAAATTACAGCTATCCCAAGCAACGCATTTTCTATGTGCACTCGCCTTAAAAGCATCAAGTTGCCCGAAAAGCTAGAATCAATTGGGGATTATGCTTTCAGCGACTGTACTGCTCTATCGGACATCACACTCCCCTCAACCATTAACAAATTTGGGGTCTCTGCTTTCCAAAATTGTCGTGCTTTGAAACAAATCAACCTCCCAGAAGGTTTAAGCAAAATTCCTGATTCTTGTTTCAGAGGATGTAGTGCTCTTAAATCAATCACTTTTCCAGCGAGTTTGGCATTTGTAGAGCAAGGCGCATTTAATATGTGTTCACAGCTGAAAACCATAAATTTTGCCACGGATGGAAAGCTTAAATATATTGGCACTGGTGCATTTGGTTACACTGGCATTGAATCTGTTGTTTTGCCAAACACCATAGTAGACATAGGCTACGGCGCGTTTTCATATTGTACAAGTTTAAAATCTGCGGCTCTATCTCCCAACATAAGTTTTGTCAATGACTTTGCTTTCTACTGCTGTGAAAGTTTGGTCGATGTGACAATTCCATATGGCATCAAAAGACTTGGAGTAGGCATGTTTGAGGGTTGCACAAGTTTGAAAGTCGTTAAAATTCCCGACTCAGTTTCATCGTTTAGAGGAAGGACTTTTTCTGGTTGTACTTCATTGACATCCGTCACTTTACCAGAAAATCTTGAAGAATTTGGTCCAAACACATTTAATGGCTGCATATCTCTGACCACCATAAATATTCCCTCTCACGTAAAGACTTTGGACGAATCTTTGTTTAGGGGTTGCACCAACCTTGAAACAATCACCTTCAGCGACAATTCACAACTTGAAAACATTGGACGCGAAGCGTTTTATGAGTGCACATCTTTGAAGGAACTTGTCATGCCCAACTCCGTCAAGATGATAGAATATGGCGCATTTAACTACTGTTCTTCATTAGAAACATTGACGCTTTCAACCACTCTCAATGAAATCGCAAATTGCGCTTTCCAATACTGCACATCTCTCAAAAATGTTGTCATCCCAGGCTCTGTGAAAAAGACTGGCACCGAGCTTTTCAAAGGTTGCACATCTCTCAAAAATGTCGTTTTTGAAGAAGGTTTTGAGCACATCGAAACACACACTTTCAGCGAGTGCACAAGCCTTGAAAAGGTTTCCTTGCCCTCAACATTGACAACCATATTCACCACAGCAATGTATTTTAGTTCTCAATCAGTGGAAGTCACATACAACGGCACTTATGATAAATGGACAAGCCTAGTACAAATTGACACTCGCTATGAGTCCTCATCATACACCATAGTCTGCACTGACGGAACGTACACCGTCACTCCGGAATAACCGATACGACACAAAAAAAGCGGGCTCATTTGAGTCCGCTTTTGTTTTTGTTTTGTTTGATTGTTTTGTAAGATTTGGTAGTTTAAGTTGTCGTTTTTGCAACGTAAACTGCTTTTTATTCGTCAACTTACCATATAATTATACGTTTTGAGGGGGCTATATACATCTTGTCTGTCTTCTTCACGTTGAAGGTGGAATACCATTCGGGGAAGTTTCTGGGAGGGATGTTGGCGCGGAGAATGTGAGGTCCGTGAACGTCAACTTTCAGGAGAAGTTGCTCATATTCAGGCTTTGCCTTTTGACACCAAACTTTTGCCCAGTTGGTGAAGTATTCTTCAAAGGATGAGCCTTCGGTCTTGTTCATAATTTCGATGGTGACTGCCATACCACCGTTGTCTGCCATGTTTTCGCTGACGATAAACTTGCCGTTGACAGTGCCACAAGGAAGTTCGATGCCGTCAAATTGCTTGACCATTGCATTGACCTTTGTTTTGAAGCGTCTTTCATCGTCCTTTGTCCACCAGTTGTTGATGTTGCCCTTTTCATCGCACTTTGCGCCGTTGGAGTCAAATGCGTGGGATATTTCGTGACCGATGACTGCGCCGATACCACCCAAGTTTTCACTTCTTGTTTGTTTCAATGAATAGAAGGGTGCTTGAAGGATTGCTGCGGGGACGGTGATGTCGTTGACGGAAGGATTGTAGCAAGCGTTGACCATGTGTCCGGGCATAGGCCAAATGGTGGGGTCAGTGGGCTTGTTCAGTTTTGCAAGGTTTTCAAGGGTTCTAATTCTGCCCAGTGAGCGAACCACGTCAAACAGTGATTTCTTTTCATCAAAGACAAGTTTGTCGTAGATTTCTTGCACCTTGTCGGGATAACCCATTTTGACGCCCATTGTTGACAGCTTCAAGATTGCCTTTTCCTTGGTTTCGGGGCCGAGGATATCGTTCTTTTCAATGCGTGACTTGTAGGTGTCGATGATTTGTTGAACGATGTCAATGATGTCCTTCTTTGCTTCTTCGCCGAAGTACTTTTCACCATAGTAGAGGCCAACGGGCTCTGAGTACATTTGTGATGCAAGTTGATATGCAAACTTGTTGATGGGGGTGCTTGCTGCGATGCCTGAAAGTGCGCGCATAAATGCTCCGCCCAAATCTCTCAATTCTTCTGAAAGCAGTGAGCATGAGCCATACAGACCGGTGACGTATGCCCAGTGCTTGTATTGTTCAAAGGTTTCTTGGTTGAAGATTGAGGTGAAAGCCTTGAAGAATCTGGGCTCTGCAACGATGACTGTTTCAGGAAGTTCACCAAAGAGGTCCTTGAGGACTCTTCTAAAGTTGGCGGTCTTCAGCATTGTTGCAACACGAGAGGTCTTCATAGGGTTGTATGCCTTGATATAGTTGGACCACTCTTCTCTTGTCTTGACCACGCCTGCGAGTGCTCTATCAAATGCCAAGGTGTCGTTGAGGTAGAGTTCTTGTTCTTCTGCGGTGAGGTCGGTTTGAGCAAGGATTGCCTTTGCGATGTTTGACCACATAGCGAGGAGAGCGTCTCTTTGACCTGCCATTTCTTCCTTATAATATGATGCATCGGGAAGGATGACGCCGGGGCCACTGATCATGACGCAGTGTCTTTCGGTGTTTTTCATATCTGTGTCAACGTCAAGGTCGAAGGGCACGGGGATTCTGCGGAGTTTCAGTTCCTTATAATATCTGCCAAATGCTTTGACGTCCTTGATTTTGGCAAGGATTGACAAGTTTTTCAATGCGGGCTTGATGCCGTGACGAGCCTTTCTCTTTGCGTCGCCTGCCAGGTTGAAAAGGGTGACTGCTCTTTTCAAATAGTCGTTGGGATAATTTCCGCTTGCGCTCATTTCGTTGAACTCGTCCATCATCAACTTTTCAACGCCGTCTGCCAAAACTGCAAAACCGCCTGCGGTGGGTTTGTCATCGGGGATAACAAGTTGGTCAAGAGTTTCTTGGTTTACGTGAGTGTAAAGATCGTCTTGAATTCTAACCTTTTCCATATATTTCTCCTTAAATTGAATTTTCAAATTGAGGCAAAAGTGCCTATCCACTATATTTTACTACACACTGCTCAATAAATCAAAGATTATTTTGCGTAGAGCGCAAATTCATAGGCAAAGAGAGGTTTTTCACAGGATTTTATTCAAATAATATTGCGATTTTGTATTGTTATTTAGTGGATGTCGCTATTGACTATCAAATTTCTTTGATATATACTTTTAGTATATCAAAGTTCTACTGTGAACTACGGCAAAACCAGAGCAAAGAAAACTTTATATAAAGAGGAATTTTATGAACAAGACGGACAAAAAATACGAGGCGTTATTTACACCTTGGAAAATTGGCAACGTTGAGATCAAAAACCGTATCGTGATGTGCCCTATGGGTGGCACTTCTCTCTTCGGTTGGTTTGAACTTACGGGCTGTCACTTCGACAAGGAAGCAGCCAAACTCTTCCTTGAAAGAGCCAACAACAACGTTGGCCTCATCATCCCCGGCATCGCACCTGTCCGCGATACTTTCTGGGGAAAGTGGCTGTGGCAAAACCCCAAAATGTTCAAGGACCTCAAAGACTTTATGGACGAGATCCACGAGACTGGCGCAAAGTTGTTTGTGCAACTGACCGCAGGTATGGGACGCTCCTGGGCAATCACTGAACTCATTGCACCTCTCCACAAAAACAAGGTGACAAGAGCCCTCATCAAGCCCATCATCGACACCTCACACGAACTGGCATCTCCTTCCCCTCAACCTTCACGCTGGGCACACGACATCGAATGTCCTGAAATCACCGTTGAGCAAATCCACGAAATCATCGAAGCATTTGCAAAGACGGCAAAACTCTGCAAGGACGCAGGTGTTGACGGCGTTGAAGTCCACGCAGTCCACGAAGGATATCTCCTTGACCAATTCGCCATCGAGTTCTTCAACAAGCGTACTGACGAATACGGCGGAAGCTTTGAAAACCGCTATCGCTTTGCTGCAGAAATCGTCAAGGCAATCAAAGCCGTCTGCGGTGACGACTATCCCGTGTCCCTCCGCTACTCAGTTGAGTCAAAGATGAAAGGTTTCTGCGAAGGCGCAATGCCCGGCGAAGACTATGTTGAAGTTGGCCGTGATATGGAAGAATCTGAAAAGGCAGTCAAGTTCCTTGAAGAAGCAGGCTACGATATGCTCAATGCAGACAACGGCACTTACGACTCATGGTACTGGGCACATCCCCCTATGTATATGCCTGAAAACTGCAACCTCGAAGACGTTGCTCACATCAAGAAATTCGTCAATATCCCTGTGGTTTGCGCAGGCAGAATGGACGCAGAAGTGGGCGCACAAGCAGTTGCAGAAGGACGTATTGACGCAGTGGGCGTTGCACGTCAATTCCTCACCGACCCCGAATGGATCACAAAGATCATCGAAGACAGAGTTGAAGACATCAAACCCTGCATTTGTTGCCATAGCGGTTGCTTCAACTTCTCATCATCAAAGGGCCACGCCAACACCCAAGACCTCCCCGACACTATGGGACTTGCCCGTTGCGCACTGAACCCTGAAACAATGCAATCAAAGAAATATTACGTCGCACCTGCCAAGAAAGTGAAGAACATTGCAATCATCGGCGGTGGCATCGGCGGTATGGAATCGGCACTTCTTCTTGCAAAACGTGGACATAAAGTCACTCTTTATGAAAAAACCGACAAGTTGGGCGGTGTGTTTATTGCAGCATCTGCACCTTCCTTCAAGGAAAAGGACAGAGCCCTCATTGCTTGGTATATCCGCGAACTTTCAAAGTATCCTACAATCGAAGTCAAGTTGAACACTGAAGTCAAAGACGTCAATGCTCTCGGCGCAGACGAAGTCATCATCGCAACAGGCGCAAAGGCAAAAAGCATCCCTGTCAAGGGCGCAGACACAGCCGTTGAAGCAGTGGATTATCTCCTCGGCAACAAGCCCGTTGGTGACAGAGTTGTTGTCATCGGTGGCGGTCTCACTGGTTGCGAAATCGCATACGACCTCTACCTTGCAGGCAAGAAGCCCGTCATCGTTGAAATGCAAGACGACCTCATCACAACAAAGGGTATCTGCCTTGCCAACACCAGCTATCTCCGTGACTTCTTCAAGACAAACAAAGTGCCCGTGCACCTTGAAACAGCACTTGTTTCAATCAACGACACAACAGTCACTCTCCGCGACAAAGACGGCAAAACCTTTGACGTTGAAAAGGATGACGTCATCTTGTCCGTCGGCTACAATCCCGCACCTCTCACCGCAAAAGGCAGACATATCCACGTCCTCGGCGATGCAGAAAAAGTGGGCAACCTCCGCTCTGTCATTTGGGGCGCATGGTCAGTGTGTATGAAACTGTAATAGGAGGAAAATATGATTCTCACAACTGAACAACAAGCCATACTGAACGGTGAAAAAGGCGAAACCATGGCAAAGGTCATGAAGACCCTCGTCATGTACGGTGACGCCTTCGGCGCAGAAAAACTTGTGCCTATCACCTCAAAATACAACCACCTCGTGACGTCATTTGGACTGAAAGTTATGTCCCCCGTCTACGACCTTATGCAACAACTTCTTGACGCAGGCGTGTCCTCAGGACAAAAGTTCTCTGTTGACCCCCGCCCTATTGACAAAAACGTCCCCGCCAACTTCTTGCAAAACCTGATTTTCAACAAGTTTATGTATTCAAAACAAGACTTCTATGAAGGTCAACTTGAAAAGTTGGGTCTCATTGACGACAAGGCATTCACCTGCACTTGCTATATGGACGAAGTGGGCAACAAGCCCGCAAAAGGCGAAGTCCTCTCTTGGGCAGAATCATCAGCCGTTGTCTATGCCAACTCAGTTTTGGGCGCAAGATGCAACCGCAACTCAGGCATCATCGACATTATGGGCTCAATCGTTGGCTACGTGCCTTACTTTGGACTTCTCACAGACGAAGGCCGTAAGGCAACTTGGGTGGTCAAAGTCAACACCACAAAGAAACCCGAAGCACAACTCCTTGGCTCTGCAATCGGCATGAAGGTTATGGAAGACGTGCCTTACGTTGTTGGCCTTGACAAGTGGATTGGCACTGAACTCACCGACTCCGCTTGCGCATACCTCAAAGACTTTGGCGCAGCAACCGCATCAAACGGCGCAGTTGGCCTCTATCACATCGCAAACCTCACCCCCGAAGCAGTTGAACTTGGCGAAAGCCTCATCGCAGAAGGCGCAAAGGAATACGTCATTGACGACGCAGAACTTGAAAGAGTGCAAAAGGGCTATCCCGTCATCTGGAAAAACCCCGATGCAAAACCCAAACTCTGCTTTGTCGGTTGCCCTCACCTCTCCCTTGAACAACTGAAAGACTGGACAGTGAAGATTGAAGCATCACTCAAAGCAAACGGCAAGAAGAAGGTGACAATCCCCACCGTCTTCACCGCATCTCCTGCAGTCCTTGAAGCGTTCAACGGCACAGAATATGCACCTCGCCTTAAAGCAACCGGTGTCATCACTTCATACATCTGCCCTCTTATGTATATGAACAACCCCCTCTGCAAAAAAATGCCCGTCATCACCTCATCAAACAAACTCCGCACCTACACAAGTGCAAGATACTACACTGACGGCGAAATTTTGAACACTATCACAGGAGGTAAAAACTGATGAAACAATTCAAAGGTAGAGTTGTCACTCCCGGTGAAGTGACCGCAGAAGCAGTTGTCACAACAGAAGGTTTCAACACCCTCGCATCCTTCCAAATGGCTCTCCAATTTGGTGATGACGAAGTCAAGTGTGGCGACCAAAGCAACAAGCAACTTTATGGCAAACCCCTCATCAACAAGGCTCTTTGCCTCCCTCAAACAATCGGCTCAACAACGGGCGGTCTTGTGCTCTACTGCGCTTGTGCACTGCACAAAAACCCCGCTTGTATGCTTTTTGCCAACCCCATTGACTCACTTGCAGCAGCAGGCGCAGTCCTTGCAGACGTGTGGGTGGACGGCATCACAATGCCCGTCATCGACTCTCTTGGCGATGAATTCCTCTCCTACGTCAAAGACGGCATGAAGATTGTTGTCAAGCCCGACGGCATCGTTGAAGTGTATTAATCATCATCAACCAACAAAAAAAGCACTGCGCTTGCAGTGCTTTTTATTTTGCTTAACAGACAAATTGACCGTGTTTGCTTGAATAAAACAAAATTATGGTGTAATATATATTCCGTCATCAAAATACTCTCTTTTTTGGGGGTGTGGCTCAGTTGACGAAAATATGTCGTGGGGGTGTGGCTCAGTTGGTAGAGCGATGCGTTCGCAACGCATAGGCCAGGGGTTCGAATCCCCTCATCTCCACCATAAAAAGACAGGCAAGTGCAATTTGCCTGCCTTTTTATTTTGCTGCACACCAAATGTTGAGGGGGTTCGAACAAAAGCGTCAAAAAAAAATGGTGGACACCCATCATTTTTAGCGATGACCGAAGCATTGAGCAAGACATACGCATATACAAGCATTTTTGTCTTGCGAAATGCAAGAACGAATCCCCTCATCTCCACCAACCTTATATTATAGTTATTGAATTTTGTGGTCTTGCGTGGTATATTTAAATTAATGGCTGACAGATAAATAAGAATTTATGGGAGATATTATGGACAACAACAAAATTATAGAATTTATCAAGAAGCAAAAGGTTGCATTTATCTGTTCTGTTGACGAAGAAGGATTTCCCAATGTAAAAGCAATGCTTAGACCGAGAAAAATCAATGGTCTGCATCACTTTTATTTTTCTACAAACACTTCTTCAATGAGAGTAAAACAGTATATGGATAATCCAAATGCAAGTGTTTACTTCTATCATAAAGGATTGATTAAATACACAGGTGTTATGTTAATAGGTAAAATGGAAGTGTTAACCGACCAAAAGACAAAAGATATGATTTGGCGCAAAGGGGACACGATATTTTATAAAGGCGGTGTTACTGATCCCGACTATTGTGTTTTGAGATTTTCCGCAGAAAGCGGAAGGTACTATTGTGATTTAAAAACAGAAAATTTCACAATCGAGTAATACAAATTCCAATTCATATATTTGGTATATTAGTGCGTATTTTAAGTGTTCGATTATGTTTGTCGGCACTCCACCATAAAAAGACAGGCAAGTGCGATTTGTCTGCCTTTTTATTTTGTTGCACACAAAAATTATCGGCATTGACTAGGTTTGTGGGTGTATGGTATAATGAAAGCAGGAGAAAATTATGAAAAAGATACTTGTTTTGATTTTGGCAGTTTTTCTTGTGACCTCTATGGCGGTTTTTGTGGGATGCACTCCCCCTGAGCCTCCCGAGATTATTCCCCCTGTGGACTACTCAATAGACAACAACTATGCCTACGAAATTGTCAGTGATGAAGACTACGTCACCTACGTGCCCGATGCCAATGCCACCCACGGATTTTTGTTTTATCTTGGCACTGCCATCCCCGCCGAACATTACGACTATCTTGCAAGCGCTCTTGCAAAGCAAGGTTATCTTGTGGTCATATCCACAAATATGTTCCCCAACGTTTTTTACGACGAGGAAGAATACACCTTCACCGACTACCCCAACATAAAATTCTTTGTGGGCGGACATAGTCAAGGGGGCGGTGCTGCAGTGAGACGCACCAACGAAAATCGTGACAAAGTTGCAGGAGTTGTGCTTCTTGCCCCTCTTGTCGACGTCGCAGACAACATTGCAGACGCAAGCATACCCGTGCTCCTTCTTGAAGCCACAAAGGACGGCGTCCTCTCCGCCGATATGAAATCTGACGCAAAGCTCTGCATACCTGATGACTCAGAGCAACATATGATTGAGGGTTGCCATATGTCCTTCAGCACCTTTGACGACGACGGCACACTCACTATGTTCCGTGACGGCCCTGCCACACAAGAGGAAAAAAATGCCCAACGTGAAGCCACCGTTGCTTACGTTCTTGCCTTCTTGAAAAGTGTGGTGACCTCCGCAGAATAACCCAAAACCCAATAAACAACCAATCTAGATTGTATATAATATAGACTCACTTCTAGAGGTACCCTATTATGAAGAATAAGTTTTTTGTGGTTTTGTTGGTTGTTGTGCTTGCCCTGACGGCGGTGCTTTTTGTTGCATGCAACAAAGCCCCCACCGCTGAATATTGCACTGTAACGGTTCATGGATATTTAGCATCAGGAGATCCATATATTTTCAAAGTAGTCAAAGGGCAAACGTTTATTCTTGCTCAAGTTTTTCAGGTTCACAAATTTCCTCTTTTTAATGGAGCATATAACGATCTTTGCGCCTTATCTTGGACACCAGATGGGTACAATTTATACAACGAAAACAATCCTGTAGAAAACGACATGACACTATACATTGTATATGGCTTTGAGGGTATGACGGTACGTCTGAATGTTGTAGCAAAAAGTGATAGATTGAAAGCACAATGGGCAGAAACACACAATATTGATGAATATAAGGTAGGCACTGAATATCTCACAACCGCATATATTAGAAATGACAATGCACAGAACCTAACCAATGAAACTTTTGCTATGATGCTCGGACTAGAATCAACAGACTTTCAATTTCAAATACTAGGATTTGAAACCATCTTTAATTCTATTGATGAGTGGAGAAATCTAGTGTTCGATTTTGTTGAGTATGATGATTTGGATCCTGTCCTTTATGATAAGGAATATAAGTATTTTTGTACACCAAATAGACATTTCCACATTCCAAACGTGACAATTTATTTGTATTAAATTGCACTATAACGACACTTTATAATGACAAAAACCGCACTTTATGTGCGGTTTTTTGTTTTTGTTCTTATTGTTTTTCTCTTTTGCCGAGTTGATTTATCGGTTGGATTTCCTGCCTAATTTATGGTCTTGTTTCATCCGCTAATTTTCGCCACGGATAACGTTGTAGGCTGTTTCGGGGTTGTCAGTGATGATGACGTCTGCGCCGTTTTCTACAAGGCGAGCGATGTCCTCTGCATCGTTGATTGTCCAAAATTGCACTGCAAGTCCTGATGCGTGAGCGTAGTCGATGCAGGTCTTTGCTCCAAGGTCAAAGAATCCTTTGAAGCCTTGGGGAATTTGCAAAACGTCAAAATCAAAGTTGACTTCCTCTATGCGATATAAGAATGCAAAATAAAATCCCAACACTTCAACAATGCTTGCACTTCTTGTGACGTCGGGGTATTTCTCGTCGATATACTTTGTCACATTGCCTTGAAAAGTGCCTACGATTGTGCGGTCAAGGATATTGTATTCCACCATGGTGTCATACAGTTTGTCCATTGCCCTTTCACCCAATTCTCCGCCGTCCTTGATTTCAATGATATAGTCCAAATCCTTGCCTTTGAGGTAAGTGAGGATTTCGTCAAGGGTGAGGATTTTGACGTCTTCGGGGATATCATCTCCACGAAGTCCACGGTAAGGATAACTGCCGTCAAGGGCTTGATAGTTTTCGCCAAAGTTAAGCTCTTTCAACTCTGCCAAGGTCTTGTCCTTGACATAAACTGACTTGTCACCAAAGTGCTCTGTTGCGTTTGAGGTGCGGTTGACGGTGTCGTCGTGCATGAGGACAAGCTCTCCGTCCTTTGTCATATGCAAGTCAAACTCCAGTATGTCCACCTCATATTCAGTGGCTTCAACACAGAGTTTGAATGCGCTCATAGTTTCCTCAGGAGCAAGGTCACCCCCTGCGCGGTGTGCAGAGATTTTTGCGCCGTTTTGGAAGCAAATATGAGGATTTGTGCTGTCCACTGTCCAACCCTCCTCTACACGAGGCAGGAAGCCTGTGAGGGGCATAAAAACGAATTGAAACAGCACCGCAACAAGCAAAACTTTCAGTGCGGTTTTGATGATGAAGTCCCTCTTTTCCACTTGCTTCAAATATTGAGCAAAGTCGCTGACGGACATATTGCCAAGTTTATCTTTCTTTGAAAAAAGTTTCATAACGTATAAAGGCAACGGGAGTTGCCCGTTGCCCTTTTGAATTTGATTTAGGCTTTGATTGTGCCTGCGATTGTCACCTTCGCGTACTTTTTGAAAAGCTTTGAAGGGTTGAGATACCATCTGTCAATGTGATAGGCACTTGAAAGAAGGGTGATTTCATTGACGCCGATTTCTGCCAAGATTTGTGCGGTGTATTTGGCGTTTTCCTTTGTAGTCAACGAGCGGTTTTCAACCAAGATTTTGTCGGGGTTGACGCCGTGCTCAACAAGCCACTCACACATCTTGTCCCCTTCTGCAACTCCTGCTTTAGGGTTGGCAATGCCACCTGTGACTATGACTTTGTCATAGTCATTTTCCACCTCAAGGGTTTTGTTGAGGCGGTCAAGCATAGCGTTTGACAGTGTGCCGTCATCGTTCATTCTGTTGCCCAGTGTGACAAGAACTTTCATATTCACCTCACAGATTTGTGCCGTCAAAGGCGGTGTCTGCCACGGTTGCACCTGCGGGCACTGATATGGTGGTCAATGCGGTGCAGTTGTGGAAGGCGTATGCGCCGATGTAGGTGACGCTTGCAGTGCCTTCAACCTTTGTGAGAGCGGTGCACCAGTCAAATGCCAAGTCGCCGATTTCGGTGACGGTGGTGGGCAGTTTGACTTCTTCAAGTGCTGTGCATCCACTGAAGGTTGATGCTTCAATTGCTGTAATCTTGGTTGCGCTGAGGTCCATATTGACCACTGCGGTGCATCCGTAGAAGGCGTAGTTGCCAAGGTGGTTGAGGTCTGTTGCAAGGCTGAAATCAAGGTCGCCGAGGCTTGTGCATCCGTAGAATGCCTTGTTGCCGATGGTTTCCACGTTGGGGAATGCATTGCTGGGTGCATAGATTGCATCTTCTCTCACGTCGTAGACGTGTTGTGTCACCTTGTCGTAGTTGCCTGTGCCGAAGAGATATTCCAGTTCACCTTCGTAGTAGCGCAGTGAGTTGGGAAGATAGATTGTTCTCATACCATCTTCATATGCTCTTGCAAAGGCTTGCTCTTTGATGCCGATGATGTTGTAGTCATATTCGAATGCATATGAACTGCCTTCGGCAGGTTGTGAGCCAACCATTGATTCGGGGATGACGATGACGCCGTCAGTGACGGTGAATTTTGCTCTGTAGTTGATGATGACGTCGCCAGTCATATATGCGTAGGTGATGACGGGGTTGTCATAGTTGCTGAACACAAAGTTTGATGCCTTGTCGCCGTTGCCTTCGGTGTAGAAGGTGACGTTCTTGCCTTGGAGGTTTGCTTCTGCATATCCACGGAAGTATTCAGTGTCGGGGAGGACGATTGCGCCGTTGTAGCCGTCAAGTGCGCCTTCACCAAGTTTTACGTCAAGGACGTAAGTTGCGTCAAGGTCAACGCCGTCTGCCCCTGCGCCCACAAGGACTTTGTTGTAAGTGACTGTTGCGGGGATTTCAATCTCGCCCTTGACACCCTCTGCAACGCCGGTGATTGTCACTTCACCAAGATATTTTGCTTGTTGCTCGGTAAATGTAACAAGACCTGTGCTAAGACCGCAGTCAATTGCTTCTGTCACGGTGAATGAGCGGATTTGCTTCAAGTCTGTGCAACCCATAAAGGCTTCGTTGCCGATTGCCTTGATGGTTGCGGGGATATAGACGTATTCAAGACCTGTTCTATCCTTAAATGCGCCGTCACCGATTGCAACAACTGTGTATTCGTTTGCGCTGTCGGGGTTATAGACACCGTTGTCTGTGAGGCGGACTCTTGCAGGGATTGCAATGGTTGAGTCATAGCCTGACTTGACACTGGTGATTGTTGCTGTGTCGCCGTCAATGGTGTAGTTGAACATTGAGCCGTCTGTGTTCAAGGTGACTGAGTAAAGCACCGTGCAATAGACGTAGTCACCAGGTGCGCCGTAGCGGAGACCAACTGTGTGATAGCCAAGGTTGGTTGTGTCAAGTGACACTTCCTCTGCGGTTGCGTTTCTGTTGATTGCATCAACTACTGCAATGAAGGTTGCCTTTCCGTCAATGTTGACGTACTTGAACGTGCCGTCGCTCATGGTCACTTTGAGGATGACGTTTCTTGCCACAGAGTTGATTTCTGCGGTCAATGCATTGATTGAAATTGCCATCTCTGAGCATTGCTCAATGCTGACACTTTGAGGTTTCTTGACAGAGTACTCTGCGTTGACTCTATATACGGCAAGTCCATGATAGTCAACGTCGATTTGGAGAGTCTTGTTGACGCCGTACACAGGGGTGTAGCCGGTGACGGTCACCATATCGTCGGTGAGGAGGATTTCGCCTTGGCTTCCCGTTGCGTTGTTGTAGTTGAACTTGATCTTGATGACGTAGCCTTCTTCGTTGAAGTTGGATTGTGTGGTATAGAAAGTGGGCAGACCTTCCACTTCAGTGCCGTCGTCCGCCACGTACCAGACTGCCATTGTGCTTGCTTTGATTGCAGGATAGACGCTGTATGTATAGCCCTCTGCTTGTACGCCGTCCACCTTGAAGGACATTGTCTTGCCTTCGCCAACGGCGCCGTCAAGAGCCACTTCTCTGCCTCCTGCAATTGAGATGACGTCTGTGACAGCAAGGTCTTCCTTGCTTTCAACTCCGTCACTTCTCACCACGATTTTGCCGTCAACGATATGCGTCTTGCCTGCATTGAGTAGACCGAGGCTATCCCAAACTGACACAAAGTCAACTGCTACGCCGTCAAAGAGATATTCGGTGGGCAAGCCGATTGCGCTGTTGATGCGAGCACTCTTTGTTTCAAGCACTGCAAACATTTCGCTTGCACCCTTGTAGAGTTCCTTCCAAGCCTTCACTGCATCTGAGTCGCTGTCGCTGACTGCTGTGCCGAGGGTGGTGATGGGTGCTTGATAGAGATAAATCTTGAACTCGTCGTTGATGACTTCTCCGTTTTCGTTGGAGAATGCGCCGTCATTGAAATTGACGAATACGTTGTCAGTTGCATTGATGAAACTGAGAGCCTTCAAGTTGCTTGCGCCGTTGAATGCGTCTCTTTCAATCAGTTCAAGATGTGAGTCTGCTGTTATTGTAAGGTTGGTGACGTATGCGTTGTCAAATGCCCCTGTTGCGATGACTCTCACAAGGTCAGGCAGTTCAACAACTGCATCTCTACCACGTTTTGCAATGAGGATGCCGTTGATGACAACAAAGCCGTCTTGGACAAAGGTGTTTGCGTCACCAGTTTCTGCGGTTGTATGGTTTTCACTGATCCACTTGGTGTTGGCAAATGCATCTGTGCCGATAGACTTGATTTGGCTTGCATCACCAAAGGTGATGTTTTCAATGAGGTGACCTGTTGAGAATGCGTTGGGTGCGATGACCTTGACTCCTTCGGGGATTTCTGCGCTCTTGCCCGTGCCTACGTAGCGATAATAGATACTGCCGATGCGGAGGAAGGTGCTTTCGTCAGTGAGAGTTGCAGGGTCGTCAACGGGACGTGTTGACACGTATGCGGTTTGGTCAAATGCGTCTGATGCAACATATTCAAGACCACCGCCGCCAAGGACTGTTGCGAGAGCGGTATCCTTGTAGAATGCCTTGTCATAGATGAACTTGATGCCATCGCCAATGGTGACAGTTTCAAGTGCGGTCAGTTCACTAAATGCACCGGGAGCGATTGTATCCACATTCGCAAGCAGCACGTTTGTAGTATCAACATTGATTTCTGTCACTGCGGTGTCACCCACGTACTTGACAAGCACACTGCCGATGACTGCAAAGTCATAACCGGTTGCTGTCTTGTAGCTGTTGATGAATTCTGTTCCACGGAATGCGTTTTCACCGATATAGGTCACGTTGAGGCCTGTGTCGGGGATGATGACTTCGCGGAGGTTAGGACAATATGCAAAGGCGTTTCTTCCAATGCGTGTCAGTGATTTTGCCCCACTCAAATCAACGGTGATGAGGGTCTTGATGTTCATGATTGCGCCTTCGCCGATTTCGGTGACGGTGTATTTCTTGCCGTCAATATAGACGCTGTCGGGGATGACAAGTTCACTGACTGAGCTATCGATGATGAGGTCAATACGGAGAGTGCCGTCTGACTTCACTGTGTAGTTGAACAATTTCTTTGCGAAGTATTCGTTCAGTTCTTGTTCGCCAAGGCCTTCTCTCAATGACCACTTGGGATAGAGGACAAGGTCTTCGGTGACTGCCCCTGCGGTGTAGAGTTCATCACCGTTGTATGATGACTCGGTATACCAGCCGTCAACCTCGTAGCAACCTTCACTCTTTGTGATTTGTGTTGCAAGAATTGCAGGATCTGCTGAGATTGAAATGAGGCCTTCACTGTCACTACGCACCTTGCAAGTTGCAAAGTAGTCTGCAAGATTTGCGCCATAGGGGATTCCAGTGAAGGTGACGATATAGGGCTTGAATGCCAACAAGTCTCTTGTGGAATCGGGATCGTATTCAGGGTCTTCAGGGCCATAGCCGAGAGCATAGTTCACGTCAATGCCTGCTTTTTTGAGGCTTGCGATTGCTGTGTCGGTGTAGCCCTTGTTTGCATTGAATTCACCGCCCATAAGGACAAACTTCACTGAGTAGGTGCGGATTGTCCACATTGCGTAGAGGGTGAATGCTTCGTCTCCCGCGCGTCTGTTGAAATTCCAAACAGTGCCGTTTGCGGTGCGCCAACCTGCAAAGGTGTAGCCGGGGATTGTTGCGATGTTGTTGACTGAAGGACGAGGGATAAATCCTTCACCCTTTTCAACGTCCACTGACCAAGTGCCGTTGGCTTCGTTGAAGTTGGTGAGGAGGTTTTTGTCCACGGGTGCCCAAGTTGTCACGCCGTCGGGGAGATTGATGTCAAAGGTGATGGGCATGACGTTTTCAGTCCAGCCCACTGAGATTGTTGCGTCGTCTTTGATGGTGATTGTGTCGGTTGATGAGGCATTATAAGTTTTTCCGCCCACAGTCACGCTGTCGATTGCATAGCCTGCTTTGTACACAGGGAAATCGGTGATAAACTCGTTCCAAGTCCAAGTTTGGCCCTTTTCAACCACTATGGTTGAAGTTCCGCCGTCTGCTTTTGAGTAGTTGCCAAAGAGTGAATATCCGCCGTTCAACTTAAATTTCAATTCGACAAACTCAAGGAGTGCCGCCTTTGTCTTCATATGCATTGCAAATGAGCCTTCAACGGTCTTTGTCTTCACGTTGCCTTCTGCATCAGTGTATTCCGCATCGTACTCAACGAAGATGAAGAAATGTCCGCTGATTTCGCCGTTTTTGCCGAAGTTTTCAAGTCTGTCACGACTTTCCTTTGTCAGCAAATCCATTGAGAGCGGAGTGCCTTCCCCTGCAAGATATTGCTTCTTGCCGTTGACGATGCACTCATAGGTCACGTGATATTCGATGTCTGCAATGTCGAAGTCCTCAACGTAGATGTGCTTGAACACTGAGGGTGCTTGCTTCAAATAGGAGAAAGTCAAATACACCGGTGTTCCGCTGGTGGGGTCTACAGGAGCGACGTCAACGTTTCCGCCGTCACCGCCATCGCCACCGTCACCGCTTCCGCCATCACCACTATTAGAGCCGTTGCCGCCCACGTGTGTGGGAGGGGGGACGTCTTCAATGGGCTCGGCTTCAACTTCGCCACAGGCCACGAAAACACAGGTGAACAAGGTCACCAAAAGCAAAATAAGTAAAGTCTTGACTGTTTTTCTCATAATCGCCTCCGCGCGTGCAAATGCAGGCGCACTTATAACTATACGTATACAATATATCACAATACAAGACCCAATGTCAATAGTGGATTTTTTCAGGGGGTTTCCAACCCTCACAAAACAAGGGCAAAAATCCATGATACTGTGGAAAACTATGGGAAAATGTTGAAAAGCCAAATAGACAACAAAAAACCACTCAAATGAGTGGTTTTTTTCAATGGTTTCATTTTGTTTACAGTTTGTCTCCGCGCAGTCTTGACAACTCTTCCACCGCAAGGGTGTATTTGCTTGCCGCAAGCTCCTTTGCGAAGATAAATCTATAAGTGTGTTTTTCGTCGTAGATGTCCACGGAAGTGCCGGGGATGTTTGCCACCGTCACGTAGTTTTTGGTGGGACGAGAGATTTCCAAAAACTCCTCTTCAACCGCCTCACGAGGGCTGTTTTCATCAAAGATGAGTTCCATATCCCCAATCTTGTAGACGGTGTCCACTTTCACAGGGCGGTCGGTCATATTTGACTTGAAGGACACCACTTCTTTGTCAAGGTGCAAGTCACCGCTTGTGACAAAACGATAGCCGTCTCCATCCTCGTTTTCAATGAAGAGGTGCACGGGATAATCAAGGGCAAAGTTTTCCGCCTTGACCTCCTCTGCCACAACCTCTCTTTCAAGGTCAAACCAAGTGTCAATACGCTCAGGACAAACACTATCGCCAACAGGGTGCAAACCGCCACTTTTAGAGTATCTAACCGTGTTTTTACAGTTTGAACAGGTGAGGGTGTCACCCTTTGAGGTTATAGCAAATTCTGCTCCACATTTAGGGCAACGATAAAGCAATCTTTCAAGTCCTTCAGCATATCTTGTGCCGTGGAATTTCACACCTCTTTCAAGTTGGTCGGCGTGCTCGTTTTGATAGAGTGCTGATTTGATTTTGTCCATAACTTCGTCAGCGGACAAAGCCTTCACTTCCTCGGCGGTGAAAAGCATATCGCAGTAGGAGTCCACTCTGCCACGGCGCATCGTATGTGCCCATTTAGGACGGGTGAGCCCTGCCCCTTTCGTCACCACGGTTGCCACAGGATAGCCCAGCCATTTCACCAACTTTGCAATTGATGAGGGTATGACACCGGTCTTGCCCTCTGCCGCCACCTTGCCCTCAGGACAAAGTGCCACGGATATGCCTGCATCAAGATAGCGTTTTATGTTTTTGATGCAAGAAAAGTCAGAGTAATATTGCTTTTTCAGTATGCAACGATATCCCTCAATCATCTTCGCAAAGAGGGGCTTTGAATATTTCATATTCTCTGCCACGACAAAGTTGATCTTCTTGAAGAAGAAGGGGGATGAAAAATAGCAGAAGTCAAGGGCTGACATATGATTGCACAGGACAAGCATAGGTCCGCTCTTTTTTTGCGCTTGAAACTCCTTAGACTTTTTGTAGTGGGCGTTGCACACCACTTTCATCACAACGCAGATAAACAGCAGTATAAACTGATGCCTTGTGGACCACATAGTCTTTGGGGGTTTAGGGTATTTCTTCTTGTCAACTTGCTTTTCCATACCCTACGATTATACTCCTTTTTATCCCACTTGTCCACTACGATTTTTTCAAGACGAAAGATGAAAGATATTTCCATATCTTTTTTTGTCGGTTTATGGCAAACCGCACCCTCGTATTGTCAATCGAAAATATCTTTCAGCACTCGGTCGGTCAATTTGTCCGCAAGGTCAAAATCCATAGCGCCGACATAAAACCGCTCAATCCCCATATGGACACTTCGTGCCTTTGATATGTTTCCTACACCCTCTTCAATCTCCTCGTCAAGTTTTGCCCTAGCACGGCTGAGAGCGTATAGGTCAGCCTTCTTTTCAAAATCAGTGAGGTCAACGGTGCAGTCAGGGTTGCCACACTCTCTCACCACCGCCACGTCACCGACGACACAACCCTCAACAAAGTCAGCATCGTAGGGGTTGAGGAAGATGACGTCCCCTCCAACACTGTCCACAAGGGTTGTCACAAACCTGTCTATGAGGATATCTTCACCTTTCACTGCAATCACCTTTTTGTCTTTCAAAGCGTCATCGAAACTGACGACTCCTTCTGGGGTTATTGCCCTAAAAAATCTTCTACCTGCGCCCTTCTTTTTCACCTTGTCATCTCCCATATTTTCACCTGCAATTTTCAGTGTATACTCCCTTGCAACGAGGTCAATTTCACCCATATCTACATTGACAGTCAAAAGTCTGTTTATTTGTGTAAAATAACCAAAACCACACTTTAAGTGTTCATAAGCACGGACAAAACACTCTTTTTTGTCATTTGCAAGTTTTTCAAGGTGGGTGCGATAATCTTTGATTTTGTCCCTTCTTACACAGTCCAAAAGGTTGATGATGACCTCTTTTGCCACTGGGATTTTTGGCTCAACTGCGTGGGGTGCAGTGGCGTCAATGACTGCAGCACCTAGTTCCTTCAGCAGCACTCCGTCCAGTGAATTCGGGTCCCCCGAGCAGTGCCAACACTCAACTTTATGCCCCCTATTCAGCCCCTCTTTCATCACCTTTTTCATAAGGGACGATTTGCCTGTGCCGGGGCCTCCCTTCAACAAAAACACTCTGTCAAGGGGTGCGATTGCTTCTTCATACAAGCCGTAAAAACCTTTATATGTGTTGCTTCCAAGATAATATCTGTCCATATTCCCTCCAGGATATTCTATGTATTTTCATCTATTATGGCAACACCAAAACCGCTTTTTGCATAGGATACGGTATGGAGGATTTATGGCTGAATTCATCATTTATCAAACTGACGAAAGGATGTTTTTCCTGAGAAATGAACTGGGTTTCTCCGCCAAAAAGCGGACTCATATATATGCGCCAAACATATTGCTTGGACTTGGCAACGTGGCAGAGGTGGGAGACCACGAAGTGGTCATAGGTGGCAAAGCGGACGAGGAGGTGAAGGCTCATTTCAACTCCACTGACGTCAAATATTTCAATATGCTTGAGGACGAAAAATTCCAGGCACGCAACTCCCGTTTGACTGCGGAAGGCACACTCCACGTCATACTTTCTCACGCCCTTATGGCACTTGACGAGATGAGTGTCCTTGTCATAGGCTTTGGTCGTACGGGCGCTGCGGTTGCCCGAATACTACGTCAAGTGGGCGTAAAAAGGCTTACAGTGGCAACGACGGCTTCTCTGCGCCCTGCCTACGCATTTGCCGATGAGGTCATCCCTGTGGGCAGTTTTGATTTTGCCCCATACGATACGGTGATAAACACTGTGCCTCAGCATATCATTGACGACAAAGCGGTGCTCACCTTCTCCCCCTCTGCCCTTTATATAGATCTTGCCACAAAGCCTGCATTGAACCTATGCTTTGCAAAGTATCTAGGCATTGATGCAGAAATCTACCCCGCTCTACCTGCAAAAACCGCACCGCTGAGCGCTGCAAGAGCAATAAAAGACTACGTGTTGGAGGTGACGAAATGAAGATAGGTCTTGGTGTCACAGGGTCATTCTGCACCTTCAAAAACTTGCTTGTTGCACTGGGTCAAATTATTGATACAGGTCACCAGGTTGTGCCAGTATTCAGCTACGTTGTGTCCGCCTTTGACACACGTTTCTTCAAGGCTAAGGACTTTGAAGATGAGATAATCCGCCTCACCGGCCACACCCCAATAAAGACCATTGTAGAGGCCGAGCCAATGGGTACAGTGAAGGGCGTAGACCTTATGCTTGTTGCCCCTTGCACAGGCAATACCCTTGCCAAAATAGCCCACGGCATAACCGATACGCCGGTCACAATGGCGGTTAAAGCAACCCTACGCAACAACAAACCCGTTGTGCTGTCCGTCAGTTCCAACGATGCTCTAGGGGCAAATGCGCGAAATATAGGCACTCTCCTCAACACGAGAAACCTGTTTTTCGTGCCTTTCGGTCAAGATGCCCCATTGAAAAAGCCTAACAGCCTCATTGCAGACACCTCTCTCATCCTCCCCACCTGCGAAAAGGCAATAGAAGGCAAGCAAATCACTCCACTATTTCTATAAAGAAACCTACAAACCTATCAAATCAGCTAGTCAATATTAAGAAATCAACACAAAACCGTAAAACAAATATTATTAAACAATCAAATCAGAAAAACAAAACACCCTAAATCAACCTGATTTAGGGCAAAAAAAATCCACTCTTTCGAGTGGACTTTTTTAGGTTAATTCAATACTTATTTTGCATCCTTAACGCCTTGTTCTGTGCCAACGATGACGATTTTGCCTGAAAGTTCGACGTTTTCGCCTTCACCGTTCATTGCGTCTGCAAATGCCTTTGCATCGTCTGCATTGTCAAATGCAACAACCATAACTGAATCTGCATCAATGAGGTTGTTCATCTTGAGGCCAACAACCATCCACTTGACGCCTTCTGCTTCGGCTTCATCATTTGCTTCATCACCGGTGAATGTTTGAACAACATAACCTGCTTTTTCAAGTTTCTTTGCATAGCTGTCTGCGTTACATGCGACGAGGCAAACACCAAGGATTGCGACGAGTGCGATAATTGCTACGATGCTGATAACTTTTTTGTTCATATTATCCCTCCAAGGATTATTTTATTGATGTATGTATTTTAGCACTTTATCGTGATAAAGTCAATAGTAAACAAGTAAAAAGTCTACTCTTTTGAGTGGACTTCTTTTTTCAATAAAAATGATTATTTTGCGTCTTTGATGCCTTGTTCTGTGCCGAAGAAGACAAGTTTGCCTTTGACTTCTGCTTCATATCCTAAATATGATGCGCCGAGGCGGAGCAATGTACCAAATGATTCTGCATCATCTGCATTTGCAAATGCGTAGATTGCAACCATATCAGTGCCCTTTTGTCCACCGACGCCCCACTTGATGTCGAAGTCAACGCCAAGTTCTTCTGTGTATGCATCAAGTTCTTCACCTGACATAGTTTCGACGGTATAGCCTTTGCCTTCCAGTTTCTTTGCATAACTGTCTGCGTTGCAAGCCACGAGGCAAACGCCGAGGATTGCCACGAGAGCGATAATTGCTACGATGCTGATAACTTTCTTGTTCATATTATCCCTCCAAGGATTATTTATTGTACGTATATTATATTTCTTTTGACAAATAATGTCAACATCAACTTACATTCACCATCCTTCAAAACAAATAAGGACAAATAAAAGGAATATTTGGACAAAACGTTGCAAAAACTGGGCAATTTGCACTGAAAACCTGACCGTCTGTCCATAAGCAATTGGATTTTGACGGCAGAAGTTGATTTAGAAGCCCTGTTCTAGGTGAAAAATCACAATCTATGACCTCAAAACAAAAATTCATATCTACAAATAAAACATGCCATTAAATTCAAATCAAAAACAAACACGCATCAACGAGGCAAAAGCACAAGTAAAACATAGACACTGAAAAGGCATCTACACTGAAAAAAGGCAACAAAAAAACCACTCTATTGAGTGGTTATTTTGTTTGGAAACCGGCATCGACTTATCCTCCCGGGCCGTGTCCAGCCAAGTACTTTTAGCGCAGGTGAGCTTAACTTCTGTGTTCGGTATGGGAACAGGTGGGACCTCACCGCTTCAAACACCGGTTATGGTTGAATATTGATTCAATGTACGAATCGCACATTCACAACCGCATAGGAATAGAATTTTTGCTGTATTTGTATTAGACCTTTGAAATTTGTATTTTGATTGAAGCCCTCGGCCTATTAGTATCAGTTAGCTGAACACATTACTGCGCTTACACACCTGACCTATCAACCTTGTGGTCTACAAGGGGCCTTACTCAGATTTCTCTTTAGGGATATCTTATCTTGAGGCTGGTTTCACGCTTAGATGCTTTCAGCGTTTATCCAATCCGTACATCGCTACCCTGCTATGCCGTTGGCACGACAACAGGTGCACCATAGGTACGTCCACCCCGGTCCTCTCGTACTAGGGGAAGAGCCTCTCAAATATCCTACGCCCACGATGGAT
>JAFTSA010000005.1 GCA_017461985.1 Clostridia bacterium | reverse complement strand
TGGTGTAAGGTGAACCATATTGTTCGCACATGGTGATGAACCAGTTTGCTTCACTGTCGTAGCCGAGAGGAATGCAAGTAGGATCGATTGCCTTGATTTGACGGCAAAGTGCTTCGAGTTCATCCCAAGTTGTGGGAAGAGTGAGGTCGTGTTCATCAAAGAATGTCTTGTTGTAGTAAAGGACTTCGGTTGACTTTGAGAAAGGCATTGAATACATCATGTCATCACCGAATTGCTTACCTTCATTGTAGTAGCCTTGGATGAAGTCTGCCTTTTGTTCTGCTGTGAGACCAAGGATTTCGGTTGTGCCGTCTGCTCTTGTGACAACTTCTGTGCTGTTGATGAGGTTGTCAAGTTGGACAACTGCTTCTGCGATGTTGTAGTTTGCAACGTGATCAGGATAGCAGTATGCAAAGTTGGGTTGAGCACCAACTGCGATTTCTGTGCCGATTTGATCCTTGACATCATCGTATCCACCGATTGATTCATATTGAATGGTGATGTTGGGATACAATGCGTTGAACTTGGCAATGTAAGTGTCAAGGACAGGTGTCAAGTTTTGGCCCATTGTTGTGTAGAACTTCAATGTGACTGCTGATCCGTCATAGCCGCCTGCGGGGACGTCAAAGTTTGCACCGATTGTGTTGTTGGGGTTACATGCAAACAATGAGAGTGCTGAAACGACGAGGACTGCGATCATCAATACGCAGAAAATTTTCTTTTTCATGTTTTTTACTCCTCTTTAATATGTTTGTTTTGATTTGCTATATAGTTACATTTTAACACACTAAACCCAGTCCCTTGCATCTAAGCAAGAAATACTGGGTTAGAATGCCGTTTAACCTTTGATACCACTTCTTGAAACGCCTTTCATGATATACTTTCTGAAGAAAATAAACACGAGGAACAGAGGGATTGAAACCAGAGCAACTGCTGCCATTTGGACAGGGAAATTGGTTTCACCTGATGCGTTTGTAAATGCGTTTCTAAGACCGTTGGTGATAAGGCGGTGTGCTTCATCGTTTGCGACCAGTCTAGGCCACATATATGAGTTCCATGCGCCCATCATCTTGAGTATAGTGATTGAAATGATGGTGGGAAGTGCGAGAGGAATCATAACTTTCCACAAATACTTCAAGTCACTTGTTCCGTCAACCTTTGCAGCGAGATAAAGTTCATTGGGGATTTGCATAAAGTTTTGCCTAAGCAAATACACGTAGAACACGCTGACGAGGAAAGGAACAATCAAAACTGCGTATGTGTTCATCCAGCCAAGGTTGAAGACTGTTTCATAGTTTGTGATGGTGAAGAGTTCACCGGGAATCATCATTGTTGCAAGCAGGCCCGCGAACAAAATGTTTTTGCCTCTAAATTCAAGTCTTGCAAACACAAATGCGGTGAGGATTGTGATGACAAGTGACAAGATTGTTGAAACAACACCAACGATCATTGTGTTTTTGAACAAAATTCCAAGGTTTGCAGCGGTGAATGCTTCAGCATAGTTTGACCACATGACGGTTTTGGGCCAGAATGTGGGAACACTGAGCTTATATTCAGGCAAACTCTTCAAGGATGAGATGATCATCCAATAGAAGGGGAACAAAACCACAAATGCAACAATAAACAGGAACAAGTAACGGAAGAAAGTGCCAAACACTGTGTTCACAATTTGGAGTTTGGATGTTTTTTCAATATCTCTTTCGTGCATGATGACTTCTCTATTTTTCTTCAATGCCATAATACACCTCCATTAATAGTGGACTCTCTTCTTGCTGACTTGCAAGTTGATGAGAGTGACCGCCAAAATAATTGCAAACAGAATGAGTGCTGCCGCGCTTGCTCTGCCCTGATGTTGACCGCCGAGCGAGTCGTAGATATATCCGACCATGGTGTTCATTTGTCCCATACCGACTGATCCCGGAGGGCCCATTGCTTCGCCAAAGACACCGACGATGCTTGAATATTCCTTAAATCCACCAATGAAACCAGTGATGACAACGTAAGCAATCATGGGTGAAAGAAGAGGAACTGTAATTTTTCTAAGGACCCTTCCTCTAGAAGTTCCGTCGACTTTTGCTGCATCATAATATTGCTTGTTCACGCTTTGGAGCCCGCCAAGAAGGATGAGGATCTTGAAAGGAAGTGCGTTCCAAACAATATAGATGATCATAACCGTCATATTTGCCCAGTAGGATGAACCACCGTTTATCCAGTTGATAGGTTCGACGCCGAACAAACCAAGGAAGTTGTTGATGATACCTGCTGTCTCAATGAGAGGAGGATCTGATGCTATGTTGCCGACAACATTGAACATTGCTGCGAAAACCATACCGATTGCGATACTATTTGTAACGTAAGGCAAGAAGTAGATGGTTTGAAGGACTCTGCGGAGGGGTTTGATTGAGTTGAGCGCAACTGCAATGAGAAGTGCCAAAATTGTTGAAATAGGCACTGTCAAAACACACAACAAAATGGTGTTTTTGAGGCAGGTCAAGAAACCTTGATATTGAACGACCATTTCAAAGTTCTTAAAGCCAAATTCAAACACCTTGCCCCTTGCCGCAAGCATCATATTGTAATCTTCAAGAAATGCCAATCTGATGGTATTGACAATAGGATAGACTGTAAACACCGCCAGCAGAACGAGTGCGGGCAGCAAATACAGCCAAGCCTTCCATTTGTGTTTAGAATCTACCATAGTTCACCTCTTACAGAAAGATTCTCTTTTCGTGATTTTCGCCGTTTTCTACGCTGATTTCAGGATAGACCTTTGTTTCACCGTCGAGATAATAGACGTTGTATCCGCCTTCTACGATTTCGGCATGGAGATTGATTGCATTTGCGATGTCGTCTGTGACAACAAGACGACCATTGTCTACGCCACCAGCAAAGTAAAGGGTGTTGCCTTCACTGTTCTTGCCCATTGCGAGTTTGTATGTAAATTCACCAGTAAGAGCGGGTTTTTCAGGGATATGATTTTGGATGAAGTTGACGATGGGAGCAACTTTGTTTTGTGCTGCTGCAACGATCTTCTTGCCTTGTTTGACAAAGAATTTTGCAACAGGACTGAGACTTTGTTGTGCTTGTTTTTCAAGTTTTGCAATTTCTTCATCGGTGAGGAGAACGCCCATTTCATAGTTTTTGCCTTCAACAACTGCATTGAGTTTTTGATTGACTTTGTCGAACTTGTAAATGGTCTTTCCTTCTGCGCCAAGTGACCAGTTGATGGTTTCTTTTGCAAAGATGAAGGTCTTGTGAGGCTTGAGATTGAAACGGACTTCCTTTGCGGTGACGTCGACTTTGTTGTCTGCATCAACGATTGAGCGGATGACGGGGGTGTGTGCAGCAGGATTTGCTGAAACGATGCTGACGTCACGGCCCATAACTTCTACGCTACGGAGTTCGCAGCAGAATGCGCCGTCTTCTGCAAGTTCAAAGCCTTCAGGACGAATGCCGACGAAGACGAATTGATCTGCAACACCGGGTGCATCGAGGACTGCATCATTGCCGATGTAGACTTTGCCGTCACGGACTTCACCATCGAACACGTTGATGGGAGGTGTGCCAAGGAATTTTGCAACAAAGAGGTTCTCAGGGCTGTCATAAACGTCTTGAGGTGCGCCGATTTGTTGGAGGACACCCAGCTTCATAACGACGATCATGTCAGAAATGCTCATTGCTTCTTCTTGGTCGTGTGTGACGAAGATTGTGGTGATTTGTGTTTCTCTTTGAATTCTTCTGATTTCTTCACGAGTTTGAAGTCTCAAACGTGCGTCGAGGTTTGAAAGAGGTTCGTCAAGGAGAAGAACGCGAGGCATCTTGACAAGTGCGCGAGCGATTGCGACACGTTGTTGTTGACCACCAGAAAGTTCACTAGGCTTACGATCCATCAGTTCGTCGATTTGGACGAGTTTTGCGGCTTCGTATGCTCTTTGAAGCATTTCATCTTTTGAAAGCCTGTCAGAACCCTTGAGGTTTTGCAGAGGGAACAAAATGTTTTGTTTGACGGTCATGTGAGGATAAAGTGCATAGTTTTGGAACACAAGACCAACACCTCTGTTTTCGGGAGACAATGCGGTGATATCATCGTCGCCAAAGTAGATTTTGCCGGATGTAGGCTTTTGGAGGCCACTGATCATATAGAGAGTGGTTGACTTACCACAGCCTGAAGGTCCGAGCAAACCGATAAGTTTACCATCGGGGATTTCAAAAGTGAAATCGTTGACTGCGACAACTTCCCCGCCGACTGCTTTATTTCTGCTGGGAAATACTTTTGTCAAATTTTCAAGTACAACTTTCATATCCTAAATTCCTTTTAAAGTGTTTTACTATAATAAACGATAAAAATATCGCGTTATCCTTGGTTTACGTCACCGTTATCATCGGTGGATTGTGTGTCATCCTTTTTGTCCAACTGAACAAGTGAGTGAGTGACGGTGTTTGCGGTTTCATAGATTTTGTTTTCAGACATTGCTTGAGAAGACTCTGCATAGGCATTTTGCTTGAAAGCGTTCATCTCGTCAACGTTGTCGAAAATCTTTTGGCTTGCGATGTCAATGCAAACAGTCTTTGCAAAGACGTCGTGGATGAGGCATCTTGTCTTTTTGGTGTAAATGAAGATGCCAAGTTGAAGGACAAGCAACAGTGCAATGACGATGATTGACATGATGCCTGTGCCGAGAGCAAACATCATATAAAGCAAAAGCACGGGGACCATAGTTTCCACCGTGTATTTGCCGAGGAAGGTGCGCACAAACATTGCCGTGACGTTGACACGCACTCCGTTTTGATGTATGACGCCAATGCCAAAGACCTTTTTGCCGATGGTTTGACCGTCTTTGAAAAAGAGGGGGATTGCAAACTCCAAAATTGCCATTGACACCAAAATGCCAAGGGAAACCATAAGGAGTGTATAACTGATGATGCGGATGAAAGTTGCAGTTGCGCCTGCGTCAGCATTGAGTGCCTCATTGCAAGCATTGTAGGCATCTTGCCAATTTTGCTTTTCTGCCTCAGTGAGCATATTGTAGTCAGTTTCAGAAATGTCCAAATCGACACCATACTCCAGTTCATACTCTGCCTTGTATGATGAGAAATAGTTTTCCAACTTTTCAATCTGTCCATCATAGTCGCAAGCAAGACCGATGAGGGCCGCGATGCCCACTGCCAAAATGGCAAAAAGGATCAGGTCCAAGATGAACGCTGACACACGTTTGAGGATGCTTGCTTTTTGGATGTCAAATATCATAAATCACTCACTTTATGCCACACTTTAACACACCAAAGCGATAAAGCGTTTATATTGTTAATATAAAAGTAGCACTATTCTTTTGAGATGATAACATATTTCGACATCATAATCAAGAGTTGTACAAAAAAAAATTAATATTAAATTAATGAAAATTTTTGGAAAAATTTTTGAAAAATTCAAGCCAAACGCACGAAATAAACCACAAAACAGGCGTTCTAACCGCATATATTGAAAAAGACAGCAAAAATTCAAACAGAAAATCAACCAAAAATACAAAAAGAAAAAATTTTTTGTTAAAATTAAACAAAACAAAAAAAAATTGCGGTCCGCACTGCACTATAACCTTTGGCGGAGAAGGATAGATTCGCTTGGTAGCGACCGCGAGCAAGTTTGCTCACAGAGGGTGCGTCAGCCTCGGTAGAGGATTTGGTGGCATTTGTGCCATACACAACTTTGTTGTGTAAATCTCTCATTCGAGCAAAAAAGAAAGACACCACTTAGGTGTCTATTCTTTGGCGGAGAAAAAGAGATTCGCTTGGTAGCGACTGCGAGCAAGTTTGCTCTCAGCGGGAGCGTCAGCCTCGGTAGAGGGTTCGGTGGCTTTTGTGCCACACACAACTTCGTTGTGTAAACCTCTCATTCGAGCAAAAAAAGAAAGACACCTTTTAGGTGTCTATTCTTTGGCGGAGAAGGAGAGATTCGTTCTTGCTATCCTCAAAGCAATTACGTCGTATAAAAGTATTTGCTTTTCGGATTGCTTCGGTCACCGCTAAAAACAGTTCACAGGACTGTTTTATTGACGCTTTTGTTCGAATCTCTCCAACATACAAACTGCTATCAAAAATAAAAAGATGCCCAACAGGACATCCTTTTATTTTGGCGGAGAAGGAGAGATTCGAACCCTCGAACCGCTTTTGACGGTTACACGATTTCCAGTCGTGCGCCCTCGACCAGACTAGGCGACTTCTCCACATGTTTATTCAACGGAAGTCATTATATACTAACAAACTTAAAAATTCAAGCATATTTGACCATTTGCACAAAAACTTATCCGCCGAATGCACTTCTCTATCATTTTAAGGCGTTGTAAGGCGTTTTGAGAGGATTTGCGCACATGCGCAAGAAAGTCATCACCGCGCAACCACTGCCCCACCAATTAACCCACAAAACCCCAAAACAAAAGGCACTCCGAAGAGTGCCTTTTTTGTTTCAAAACGACATTAATTAGCCTATCAATTGATACAAGGCAATTTGCTTTTGTGTACTCTTGAAATATCTAAATCTTGTTTGACCACTATCAGCATTATATTGCAAGGCAGGACCGCCAGATGAATTAATTATTGCATTTCCATTACTATCCAAAGTAATTGTATGAGTATATGTAGTTGTTTTACTCGAGTTCAAACCATTGGATGTCGCAGTTCTTCCTATGTAGTATCCACTTGCAGACTTAATCGTATAGTTGCTTCCTGACTTGGCGATGGTAAACGTTGCGGCTTCTAATGCTTCAGTATAAGCAATAATGCCATTGTTTATGGTAACACTAACAGTGTTGCTCACGGCATCAAGAGTTTCCAGTCCTCCGTTAAATGCAACGCCGCCATCTTCATAAACAATCAAATATGTGCCAGACCAGTCAGAAGGTGCGGTTGTAACTTTAACAAATTGTTTGGTTGTTCCGCCTGTTCCAGGAGTTTCAGTCTCTTCTTTTGCACTACACACAGTACATTCGCCATCAACAAAATGATGTCCAGTTGCTTCGATAGTTTCGGTTTCAGTATAGTCACAATCAGCCCTATTACAACTTCTTGTTCGTTCACCAGCAGTTGTGCATGTTGCTGCTGTCTTTGTAGCCCATTCGCTCATATCATGGCTTGCAAGGATTGTTTCACCACCGAATTCTTCCCCACAACTATTACATCTATTTACGGCAGTTGTACCATTTACTGTGCATGTTGCGGGCACTTCGGGTGTGACTTCCGTATAATTGCTGTGAGCACAAGAGCTGGTTTTGTATGTTACCACAACACTAATAAAACGGCATTGTCCACCAGAACACGTGAATTCAAAACTATCAACGGAAGTATTAAACTCAATAGTTATACGACTTCCCGAAACAGAAATAGTGTATCCTTCTTTTGCCTCAATAGATGCTTGCAAATTAGTGAAATATTCGCCAGTTGAAGAGTTAATAACAATTTTATTGATTTTGGGCGCACTAATATTAACTGTCGAGTTTTTGTATAAACGGACGGGGTTTGAATAATCAGCAACATTTGTTGTGCTTGCTCCCTTATTATTTGTGAATGTGACGTGTTCACTCTTCCAAACCTGCTCTGAAGTGCTCACTGAAATTCGTTGGGTTGTATCAGCAAAACTAATGGTTTCTGTTGTATTTGTATACGTTAATCCGCAAACTGTACATTTGTCGTCGACCATATTATGTCCAAGTGCATCAACTGTTTCTTGTGCTACGAGGACTTCGTTGCAAACCGAGCAGTGCTTACCTTCGGTAAGACCTGTTACGGCGCATGTAGGTGCAACTGCATTGTCAATGACTTCAGTGTGACCCTTTGCTTCTGTTTCATTGTCCGTGTAAGTGTCTCCGCAAACTGAGCAGGTGTGAGTTGTGTATCCGCCAGCTGTGCAGGTAGGATCTGTCACGGTTGACTCATAATCGTGTCCAAGTTTTGCCTTTTCTGCGTAGGTTGTGTAGTCACAACGTGAGCAAGTGACGTATGCGTCCCAACCGATTTCTTCACAAGTGGGTGCTTTTGCTTCATGATTGACTTCATCATGTCCAAGTGCATCTACAACGGTTTGTGCAACGAGGACTTCGCCACAGGCTGAGCAATGCTTGCCTTCGGTGAGACCAGTTGCGGTGCATGTAGGTGCAACTGCTGCATCGACGACTTCTGTGTGTTTACTGACAACATAGTTGTCGCCGACTTTTATACTGTGGTAGCCGTCCATCACCTTGTTGGTGTAGGTGCCATCGGTTGTGTGGTTTGCAGGGTCAAAGTTGTGGAATGTGCCACCATAAACATTGATGACGCCAAGGACTTCCTCTGCTTCGTTGACATCAAGGGTAAACATTTGTCCTAGGTATGCAACTGCTGAATATGTGCCACCATAAATGTTGACCACTGCGCCTCTTGTTGCATAGACTGCGGTGCTTCCTTCTGAAACAAAGTCACCACCATTGATTGTCACAACTGCTCCGTCAACTGCAGAAAGTGTGGTGACGTGTTCTGCGCCGGTGTTTTTTGCAAGGATTGTACCATTGCCGTTGATGGTAAGTTTGCCGCCTGCTTGCACATAGAATGCATCGCAAATGCCATCTTTTTTGCCAGTGACGGTGATGTTATGTTCGTTGAGATCAAGAGTTGCCGTCTTTCCAGCGATTTCAATTGATCCGGCTTCAAGAGTTATATCACTGGTGAGAGTTGCATTGAAGCCGTTTTCAAGGACTGTGCGGAGATCTTTTTCATTTGCAACTTCGACTGAATTTGTTGTGTCGACTGTGACGTCTTCTGCGATATGTTCGCATCCTTCTCTGACGCACTTTGTGATTTTGTGGAGTGTGTTGACTTCTTCAACAACCACAACTTCGTATGCTGTGACAAGGTCGTGGTCGAGTGCGTCAACGTACGTGTCAACATAGCTGTCTTTGCACTTTGAGCAAGTGTGGGTTGTGTAGCCAGCTGTGGTGCAAGTGGGTGCTGTCACAACTGCTTGATAATCGTGACCCTTAGGATCAAGTTTATACCAAGGGCTGTTTGCGAGATAATCTTTTGCCACTTGGTCATATCTTGAATCCCATTGGCCTTCGCAATCGCCACATCCAATTTCAAGGTGGCCTGCTTCGGTGCATGTTGCAGGGATAACATTGACATCGCTGATTCTATGACCCTTTGCTTCGACAACTGTTTGTGCGACAAGCACTTGGTCACACACTGAGCAGTGTTTGCCTTCAGTGAGACCGGTTTCTGTGCATGTAGGTGCAACTGCTGCATCGATGACTTCGGTGTGACCAAGTGCGTCAACTGTCACCTTGTTTCTTGACAGCTCAGCATCACACACTGAGCAGTACACGACATTTTCGTATGAACCTGCGGTTATGCAATCGGGTGCAATGTTGTTTTCAACCACCACTTCACCAGGGGTGTGGCCGGGAGCAACGTTGACTTTTGTATCTCTAGAAAGTTCGAACTTGCAAACTGAGCAGTACACAACTTCGTCATATGAGCCGTTGGCTGTACATGTTGCAGGAACATTGTTTTCTACAACTTTTTCAGCTGCGCTATGTTCAATGCAAAGTGATTCTTCACATCTGTCGCAAACATTGTTGCTATCTTCATCTTTGTGACCAAGTTTGTCGATGGTCTCTGTCTTTGTGTGAGAATTGTCGCGCTCACAGACAAAGTTAATAGCACCTGTTGCAACACAAGTGGCTTCTGTTCTGCTTGTTTCCACCCAACTATGGTCAAGTGCGTCAACAACTGTTTGTGCTACAAGAATTTCGCCGCAGACTGAACAATGCTTGCCTTCGGTGAGACCGGTTTCTGTGCATGTAGGTGCAACTGCCTCGTCGATGACTTCAGTGTGTCCAAGGGCGTCAACAACTGTTTGTGCAACGAGGACTTCGCCACAGACTGAACAATGCTTGCCTTGGGTAAGACCGGTTTCTGTGCATGTAGGTGCCACTGCCTCGTCGATGACTTCGGTGTGGCCGAGTGCGTCAACAACTGTTTGTGCAACGAGGACTTCGCCGCAGACTGAACAATGTTTGCCTTCGGTGAGACCGGTTTCTTCGCACTTGGGTGCGACTGCTGCGTCAACAACTTCAGTGTGGCCTTTTGCTGCGATTTCTTCTTGTGCTACAAGAATTTCGCCACAGACTGAGCACTTACTTCCGTCTGTAAGACCTGTTTCGGTGCAAGTTGCGTCCTTGCCAGCCACTGTTTCTGCCTTATGTCCAAGTGCATCGACGTCGGTTTGTGCTGTGAGAATTTCACCACAGACTGAACATTTTGCGCCTGCTGTCTTACCCTTTTCAGTGCAAGTAGGTGCAACTGCAGGGATTTCCACTGAACTGTGTGCAATCTTGTCGATTGTCTTTGCTTCTCTTGAAATTTCTTCACCGCAGACTGTGCAGTAAACAACGCTGTCGTATGAGCCTTCTTTTGTGCAGGTTGCTTCAACTCTATTCTCTACAACTGCTGCTGCGTGAGTGTGTGAGAGTTTTTCTATTACTTCAGTGTAAGTATGACTATTGTCGTGAGTGCAAACGTATGTTCTGACACCAGTTTCGGTGCAGGTAGCATCTTTTGTCACGGTTGACACATAATCGTGTCAAAGTTTGTCTGTTGTGTACTTTTGTGAAGAAAGCAATTCTCCACAAGTTGCGCAATAGACGTTCATTTCATAAGAGCCATCTGCTTCACATGTTGCATCAACGATATTTTCCTTTGCAGGTGCTTTTTCACTGTGACCTGTTGCAGGCACAACAGTTTGTGCGACAAGGACTTCGTTGCAGACTGAGCAATGCTTGCCTTCGGTCTTGCCAGCAGTGGTGCAAGTTGCTTCAACTGCTTCATCAACAACTTCGGTGTGACCTGTTGCAGAGATTGTTTGTTGTGCTGCAAGTATTTCTCCACAGACTGAGCACTTCTTGCCTTCTGTAAAACCTTCTGATTCGCAACCGGGTGCTACTGCAGGGATAGTTTCTTCAGCGTGACCGAGTGCTTCGGTTTCGTCTGCTTTATAAGTATGACCGCATACGCATGTGTATGTGGTGTATCCGCCTGTGGTGCAGGTGGGTGCTGTCACTGCACTGTTGTAGCTGTGACCTGTTGCTGAAGTTTCACTGTCTTTGTAGGTGTCTCCACAAACTGAGCAAGTGTGGGTTGTATATCCGTCTGCTGTGCAGGTGGGTGCAGTCACTACACTGTTATAACTGTGACCTGTTGCAGCGATTTCTTCCGTCTTTGTATCGCCACATTCACAGGTGAGAGTCTTCAAACCAGGTTGTGTGCAGGTTGCAGGGGTTGTAATTGTTTCGTTATAAACGTGAAGTGTAGGATCAACAGGGATTTGACGTGTCTTTGTTTCACCACAATCATCACAGGTTGCGGTTTCAACACCACGTTCTGAGCAAGTTGCAGGAGTTGTGACAACGTAATCGCTCCAATTTTCATGTGCGCATGATCCAGATTCAACCTGTGCAACAAACACAATCTTGTCGATCATACAGCGCACGCCACCGCTTGCAGTGGCAAACGTGATTGTTTTGTTTGTAGTGGTATCAACGGTGATTGCAGTGTATTCACCATTATCTGACGATGTAGAAATTGTTTGTGCAGTGCCACCGTTTATAGTAACTTTTGTTGTCTTTGCTTTGTACTTTGCAACATAAATCTCAACTGATGATACATCAGCAGGAACAGTAAATGTAAATGAGCCCACTACACTGCTTGTGCCAAGTTTAAGTGCACTATTGCCCTTTGCATCTCTTGCGCCAGCATATGCCTTTGTGCCGTTTGTAAGTGCAAGCGTGTATCCATTTTCCGTATATGATTTGGTTGTAAATTCTGTACCATCGTAGTGTGATGCGGTTCCATTTGCTCCAAATGTAAATGTGATTTCTTCTTCTGCAATATGTGAATCACCGGATACAAAGTGAACTTCAAGAGTTGTATTGCCAGTCACAGTAAAAGTGTATTCATTTGTTTCACTTTCAACTGTTGCGCCATTAGCAAGGACTTTGCCCACCTTATAACCTTCGTTTTCATTGACGGTTATGGTAATTTCATCACCTCTTGAATAAATTCCTGCAAAGTCACCACTTACTGTGCCTTTGCCAAAGACTTCAAGATAAACCTCAAATTCGGCAGGAATATAGCTTTCGAGTGCACAGCCTGCGTTAAATTGAATTGTGCCATTATAATTCTTAATTTCGCCACTGACAGTGATGGTGTCACCAAAGCCAATGACTTCTGCGCCTTCACCCTTCATACGGAAGCATTGAATTGTGAAATCCTTTTCGGTGCCGTCAACTGAGATTGTGACGGTGATGTTGTTGTATTGGGTGCTGAATTCAGTATCAACGCTTGTGATGACACCAATGAGGCGATATGTACCATTAAGTGTAGTGTCCTTGGCAAGTGCTTCTGCCAGTGCGATGATTTCATCGACTGAATATTCATATCCACATGCGCAAACGTTCTTGACAGGAGTATGTCCAGTTGCGGAGATCACTTCAACCTTTGTGTGCTCTGCGTTGTGTTCACAGGTATGGAGTCTTTCGCCTGCCTCTGTGCAAGTTGCAGGAGTTTGCACTTCGCCTTCATTCCACTTATGTGCTTCTGCATCAATAGGAATTTCAACGTAGGTTGTATGGTCACAACGTGAGCAAGTGACGTATGCTTCCCAACCAACTGCGGAACAGGTGGGTGCTTGGGCATCGTGAGTAATTTCATCGTGACCAAGTGCGACGTGTGTCTCAGTGTATTCATGACCGCAATCGGCGCAAGCATATGTGGTTGAGCCGGCTTCTTCACAGGTTTCATCAACATGTGATGTCACCTTATAGTCGTGACCTGCAACTTCTTCTTTGCCACAGAGTGTACAAATGTGGTTGTGAGTGTCAGCACTTGCGTATGTCCAATCATCATAGACGTGTTCGCACATGGGTTTGTGGCAATTGTCACAGTTTTCATCGTTGTCACCATCAACGCAAGGAAGCATGTCGACGATTGTTTGTTCAATTGTGACGTGACCACATACGGAGCACTTTTCACCTTCGGTGAGGCCAGTGTTTTCGCAACTAGGTGCCACTGCAGGGATTGAAACAAGAGTATGTCCTGTTGCATCAACAAAGTCTGCATCGAAGACGTGGTCGCAATCAAGACAGACGTAGGTTGTATGACCTGCAACAGTACAGGTAGGTGCGACGACTTCGTCAACTTCTCTATTTTCGTGGTTGCAAATGTTTTCTGCTGATACCTTAAATTCAATGGTGTTGATCATACAACGATAACCGCCAGACACGGTTGTGAATGACACCTTCTTGTTTGTGGTTGTATCAACTTTGATTTCGGTATATGCACCATCGTTTGATGCTGTTGTAATAGTGTAAGCAGCACCATTTACGGTGATCTTTGTTGTATTTGCCTTGTATTGTGCAACATAAATGATAACTTCTGTTACATTTGCGGGAACTGTGAACTCAAATGAGCCAGCAACACTTCCTGTTCCAAGTTTCAGTGCACTGTTGCCCTTTGCGTCAAAGCTACCAGGATACATCTTTGAACCACCGCTGATTGAAAGAGTGTATCCGTCTTTAGTTTCGGTGTAAGTTGCTTTGTCAGGGCTGCCATCTTTGTGTGTTGCGTCTCCATTTACACCAAAGGTGAAAACGATAGTTTTGTCAACGTAGGACACTTTTGCTTGGCAGTCTTCACAGACGTTGTCAACAAAGTTGTGAGCGGATTTTGCAATTGTTTCTGTACGTGTTTCACCACAACCGTCAACTGTACAAGTGAATGTCTTGACACCTTCTGTGGTGCAAGTTGCGGGGGTTGTGACAACGCCTTCATCCCATGAGTGGTCTGCAAGGTCGCCGTACTTTTCGCCACAGACTGAGCAGGTTGCTTGTTCAACACAAGTTGCTGTACCACCAGTGTGGGCAACCTTGTCAGTGGTGATTGTTTCTCTTGAAAGTTCATGATCGCAAACTGAGCAGTAAATGACGTTGTCATAGGAGCCATCTGCTATGCAAGTTGCTGCAACAACGTTTTCTTTGACTGCTGCACCACCTGAGTGACCAAGTGCGGGGATTTCTTCTTGTGCCTTGATGGTTGCGCCACAGTCCGTACACTTTTCACCTTCGGTAAGACCAGTTTCTGTACAGGTTGCTGCTTTGCCATCAAGTTTTTGTGTGTTAACGTGATTGGTTGCATCAACTTTGATGACTATGTCTCCCCATGATGTCTTGAATTCGCCATCGTTGACAACATACTTATCGCAGTTTTCGCATTCGTAATATTCTCTTGTGCCTTTTTGGGTACATGTTGCAGGAACTTCAGGGTGGAGTGTTGTGACACTATGTGCGATTGTGGGAATTGCTTCGGTTTCAAAATAGTCACAGCCATCTCTCTTACAAGTGCGTTCATTGACACCTGTCACGGTGCAAGTAGGTTCGTGTGAGACGAACCAGTCACCCATATCGTGACCAAGTACGGGGATTTCTTCCCTTTCCTCAAGAACTTTGTCACAGTCTGCGCAAGAAATCTCTGCGGTCAAGCCAGTGTTTTCACAGTCAGGATCAACTGCGGGTTTTGAAATTGTTGTATGAACGTGATTTGTTGAGTCAATTGCGGTTGTGACGTCATCAATAACGCTTCCACCAGTTGAACTGTCATAGTCGAGTGAGCATGTTGAGCAAGTCCAATATTCAACGTTACCTGTAGAAACACAAGTTGCTGCCTTTGCAGGAGTGTGTGTCATTGTGTGGTCAAGAGTTGCACCAGCTTCAAAAGTGGTTGTGCCCTTTTTACCACATTCACATGAGAAATAGTATGTTGCTTTTGCTGTGCAGGTTGCATCAGTTGCCTTATAGTCATCGGTTGCAACTTCTCTGTCATACACGTGATTGCCAGAAGGTGCACCAAAATAGAATGTGGGTGAAGTTTCTGTGTCGAAATGACCGCAAGCACATGACTTGTAGTAGACTGCTGCAGATGCGCAGTTTGCTGCAAACTTAAGGTATTTGCCCTCGGTGACTTCCTTGTCGTAGACGTGAGGAAGTGTTTCGCCGTTTTCAAAGGTTTCTGTGCCTGCTTTTCCGCAGTCACATGAGAAATAGTAAGTTGCCTTTTTAGTGCAAGTTGCGTCCGTTGCTTTGTAGGTTTCATTTACAACCTTATTGTCATAGACGTGATCACCAAGTTCACCACTTTCAAAGGTTGCTGATACATCTACATCAAAGTGTCCGCAATAGCATGATTTGTAATAAGTTGCTTTCTTTTCACATGTTGCGGCGGAAGCAAGATATTTGTCTTCTGCCAATTCTTTATCGTAAACGTGAGCAAGCATATCGCCATAAGCAAAGGTTGCTGTGCCATGTGCGCCACAATCACAGGACTAGTAGTAGGTTGCTTTTGCCGTGCAGGTTGCATCAGTTGCCTTGTAATCCTCGCTTGCTACTTCATTGTCGAAGGTGTGAGGAAGTGCATTGCCATATTCAAAGGTTTCAGTTCCTTCAAGACCGCAAACACATGACTTGTTGTAGATTGCGGGGCTTGTGCAAGTTGCCACGCTGACAAGATATTCTGCATCTGCAACTTCTCTGTCATAGACGTGGTCTGCATAGTCACCATATTCAAAGGTTTCAGTGCCCTTTTCTCCGCATTGGCAAGAATAGTAGTAGGTTGCCTTGGCTTCACAAGTTGCATCAGTTGCCTTGTAGGCGTCAGTTGTCACTTGCTTGTCAAAGACGTGAGATGATGCAAAGTCACCATATTCGCCACCGCAAACGTCACAAACTGCCTTATGTCCGCAGTCTGCTGTACCACCTGAGCAGTTGCCACTTTCAACGTGATTGCTATCATTTGAGCAAACGCGCTTGTGAGTTCCATCGCCGTTTGAAGTCCAATCGCCATATGCGTGACCTATTGCAGGGATGACCGTGCCAGTGTCAAGAACGTATTCACAACCTTCACGGACGCAAGCCTTTTTGCCTGCATATCCGTCCACTTCACAAGTGGGCTCAACCACTGTGCCGGGGATTGTTTGGAGGTCGTGACCAAGAGCCTCGATTGCCACTTCTCTCTTGATGCCGCAAACTGTACATTTGTTGATGAGAGTGCCAGACTCTGTACAGGTTGCTGCCTCTTTCACTGTGCCTTCATCCCAAGTGTGTCCACCTGAGCATCTTCCGCCACCGCCAGAGCATGCGGCGAGAGTGCAAGTCATAAGGACTGCGATGAGGACGAGCGCCAAAATCATCAAACGTTTTCTCATACTACTTCTCCTATAAAAAAATGCCACAGGTCGCGAAAAACCTATGGCATACGATTATTTTTTGGTTGGGGAAACGGTGTCCACATGATGTGTGGAACATGTGCAATACTTGTTTGAAGTAAAACACAAAAAAATGAACATAACAATATTCCTCCCCTAATATTGCCTGTTGTGCGGTTGGTTATTTTTTTTCTTATATTAAATATAACAAATAACGACAAAGTTTGCAACCCAAATACAGGTCAAAAAAGATTTAAGACACTTTCCAGTTTTTGTCCACTTATTTCAACCAGTGTTTTGCATATTTAGTTGTAAAAATTTGGCAACGACCACAAAATGTTGTGTTTCAACTTAAAATTCCGTTTTTCATCAACAATTATTGACTTATTGTATCTTTTATAATATTATAAAGTTGGATAATTATAACCACATGCGCTTTTGCGCGATGGAGTGACTATGTTTACAATGAAAAACATGAAAAAACTTGGCGTCGTATTCTTGTCAATATGTGTGTTTGTTTGCGCTCTCGGTTGTTGGATTGGAGTGTTCTCCCCCAGCACCTCAACCGAGATTGCTGATGCCGCCACTTATGACAGTTATTACGCAAACCTAAATGAAAACCTGACTGGCACTGCTTTTAGAGCGGAACTGGCCAGTCTAATCACTTCAACACACAAATATAACCCTACTTATGATGGGCTTAGAAACATATTTGATGAAAGTGATGCCGACCCCAACAAAAGCGGAAATATTCTTTGGTTCTACACCGGCACTTCCGTTTCATTTAGCGGCAGTTTCAACACTGGAACAAACCGTGAACACGTATGGCCTAAAAACGCAGGAAACGCCTTCCCCGAAGAATCAGAAGCCGGATCAGATGCTCACCATTTGCGCCCGACAAATAGCAGTTTGAACTCTACAAGAAGCAACAACAGTTTTGGTGAAGTCCCTCAAACTGTGGGAAACATCGTAAAAGAAAACGGTTCATCATCATATGACAACTTATGCTATCAAGCAAACGATACTTTTTATCCCGGCGAAGGCTATCGTGGTGCAACTGCACGTATTTTGATGTACGTACAAACAAGATGGGGCGACAAATACAATCTCTCATTTGTGCTTGGCAATGGCTACAATAAAACCATCGGAGACATTGAGGATCTATTCAAATGGCACCTTGAAGAACCTCCCACAGCAGAAGAAATTGCAAGAAATGAAGCAGTTTATGCTGTTCAAGGCAATCGCAACCCCTTTATTGATCACCCTGAATATGCAGAAATGATCTACTGCCATGACGGAAAGAGCTACAACGATGAATTGCAAGCATGTGTAGAAAAATACGGCAGCTATCTTGACGATGAGCCTGCAGTAGAAATCACTTCTCTGTCAGTGTCTCCTACAACTGAAACACTGGCTGTCGGTGCAAGCACAAAGCTCAGTGTGTCAGCATATCCCTCTGGCGCAAGCAAAGCCGTGACCTGGACATCATCCAACCCCAACGTTGCATCTGTCAACACTGGCACTATTACAGCAATAAGCGCAGGTACAACAACCATAACTGCAACAAGCACTACAAACACTGCAATCAAAGCAACTGCAACCATCACGGTCAAAGCGGTGTCTGCAATCGAAATAACAGGAAATCCTACAAATACAACTTATACTGCCGGAGACAAATTTAACCCTGCTGGATTGACAATCACTGCAACCTACACAGATAAGTCAACGGAGGTTCTACCGACAACCTCATGCCAGTGGCTGGATGGTTCAACTAGGGGCACAACATTATCCGAAGGAACAACCTCTGTCATTTGTAAATATGGTAGCATCGAAAAAACCATCGATGGAATAACCGTTGAAAAAGCTACCTCCACAAGTGTCACCTTCACCTTTGGCAATAATGGAACAGAAGGTCATACCGACGGTAGCAATCTCGGATCAAGCAAAACCTACACAGAAGGAAATTATACTCTAGTCCTAACAAGCGCAACAAATATCTTTGGACCTGCCACAGATGCTATGGGAAATAGCGCACTAAAGATTGGAACAAGCAGCAAGACAGGTTCATTCACTTTCACTGTCCCCAATGATGTTACATCGGTTGAAATCCACGTAGCACAATACAAGGCAAACGCAACAAAAATCACCATTAACAGCACTGCATATACTGTCAGCACTGCTTCAAATAGTGGTACATATACAGCCTATAAGGTTGACACGACCTCAACAAAAACAATCACGTTTGCCACTGCAAGCGGTGGCATGCGCTGTATGATCGACAAAATTGTCTACGTGATTGCAGGATCATCCACCCCTTCACACACTCATACTCCTAGTGGCTGGATAATTGACACCCCTGCAACCTGCACAACCAATGGCAGCCGTCACATTGAATGCACAGAGTGCAAAGAAGTCATTGATGCTGAAGAAATCCCCTACAACGGACACAGCTTCGGTGCTTGGACAGCAACTGGCAGCGACAAAGAAACTCGCACCTGCTCTGTTTGCGGACATGCTGAAACCCGTGATGCAGGAAATCAAGGTGGCGGAACTGACACACCCGGTGGCGGAAACCAAGGCGGAAATGAAGGTGGTGACGAGATCGATCAAGAACTTATTGCCTCCTTCAACACTGCTGTAGATGCAGCACAATCCGCAACAACAATGTCCGAAAAGTTTAGTGCCATCAAGACTGCCCTTTCTCTTTACAATCAAATGAATAATGATGAAAAGGCATTGGCTACAGGCGCATACGCTGACCTTGAGGACATCATTGATTCCTACAATAATACAGCAACAGTGGTCAACAACGAGTCAAACAAAGCAACTGAAAATGCAATTATGCTTTTTGCCGGCACTTTCTCAGTGCTTGCATTTGCAGCATATTTCCTTTTGAGAAGATAGGAGGTGGATTATGAAAAAGAAAATTCTTGTCACAATAATCATCGCAATCCTTGCCCTTACACTTACCGCTTGCGGTCTTATCCCCAAAGATGGTGACACCTATGACGAACTAAACGAGATGCTGAAAGCAGACTACCAAGGCGTAAACTTTGAAGTTCAAACCACAATGAATGGAGTCACCCTCGTAAATAAATTTAAGTCAACCATTGGCGCGAACAACACCATAGTTTCATACGAAATCCAAGAACTTGCCACCATCGACCAAGTTTGCGACGCGGACATCTACGTCATACCCGGAAGTATGATAATCAATAAAACCGGCACTGCGGTCATCAAAAATGGTGTCATCGTTGAACAAAATGGCGATGCTGTAGAGATTCCCGTAAATAGCCTTGAAAAGATCTCACTTAGTTTTAAACAAGACTATTTCCAAAACGGAAAAGGTTACTCCGATGGAACACTCGTTTTTGAGGGTGACGTCACCAATCCTAAGGCATTCACTGGCAATCAAAACTTTGACGGAACAGACATGCACGTTACAGTGAGATATGACGAGAAGATTGAATCAATCGTCATAGACTATACTTCAGCAAATGGTGCAGCCGTCAAAGTGATTTACACTTTCAGATAAGAAAAACTAAATGAAAAAAAGGCGAACACTTGTTCGCCTTTTTTTATTACAACTTTATAAATTTCTTCCACTTATTTACTGTGTAAATATTACCACTTGTTTTCGCAGTATTCACAGAATGCATACATATCCTTCACTTCCACCTTTGTGCCGTCGTCAAGGACCGCTGTACCTGACCAAATGCCGTGGACTTGGTGACAGTGCATTCTTGCAAGATTGAGCACGTTGAGGTCGCCGTGATGGTCATAAAAAGGTTTCATGGTGAAGTCAAATCTGCCGTCTTCACTGACAAAGTGCCAGTCATCCATCCACTTGTCGGGTTTGGGGAATTTCTCGACGTCCACTGCTCCAAACTTATGTGCTTTTCCGTCATAGAAAATGCAGGTTTCGGTTGCATTTGATTCGTCACCAATGCCCCAAGTGATTTCAAAGCCGAAGATATGTTTATTTCCGTCTGCGTCATAGACGTAGTGGTTGCCATTACCCCAATACCAAACCATTTTGTATGGTGTATTCACTCTGCCCCAGTCAAGGAAAGCAAAGGAGTTGTCCTTTGAGAAAGTCCAAACTTTGTCACCAACGCGGACTGTACCCTCACAAGGCATATTGGATTGCTTTGTGGTCATGAAATATCTTGTGGGTTTGCCAGGGAAAGGCAGGACGGTTGTGATATTTTCATTGCCTTCGGGGATATCCATAACAATGGTGCATTCCACTTCTTCCCCTTTCATTGTGCCCTTATAGTACATTGTGCGTTTTGTTTCTTCGGTGACAACCTTAAATTTTGAAGGTGCGCCGATGCCAGTCACGTCAAAGTCAACAACGTTGGGTTCATCACCCTTGGGAGGCAAGATATATTTCTTTCCACCGAGGAAGAAAGTTGAATTTTCAAAGATATTGCCCGTGTGCAATTTTTTATTGTTTTGTCTGTTGTGCAAATCTGTCAGTGAAATTTGAGCATATCCACCCACTGAAATGTTGGCAAAACTCAGTTGAAGCATAAGATTTCCGTCACTGACTTGATAGAAATCCCACTCCTTTTTGCGCCACTTAGGGCGTGCATCTTCGCGTCTATAATCAAATACGTTGTGTCTTGCCCAACCCGGGGACAGCAACGTTCCGTCATCGCCAAGAAGTCTTGTAGGCTCGGTGTATTCCTTTTGCGCACTCTTCACTTCCCCGTTAAGCCAACTGGGATATGTTCTCTTTGTTTCCTTGCTCATAATATCCTCCAAAAATTAAAGGACAGTGTCCCGTCCCTTAAATTTTATGCTAGTGATCATAATATGTCAATAGTCAATTTATATCCGCCGCCATATGAACTAATCAAGAACAGGCTTTTCTATCTCTTCAATATGACCCTTTGTGGCGAGGAAACATCTCTCTCCCAAATTGAATATGTACTTGTCAGACTTGACTGAATCGCTGTATACGTCTTTTACGATGACGTTTGGCAGTTGCTTCTTCAAACGGACCACCTTCTCTCCCTTACGGCAGATTTCGCCTACCATCGTATATCTCTTTCCAAAGGTGCTGGCAATGCAATAGTCCACCTTCATACGCTTTGCGATTTCTTCTATGAGGAAGGAGGGGCTTGCACTAACTACGACAGTCTTTCTACCACTGCGGTTTTCGGGGCGGAAAAAGTCATATATCTCCTTTTCGTACTTATCCCAGAATTTGACAACGTTTTTCTCATTATTTATGAGGTTTGCAAACCAAAACGCCACTTTCTTACAGGTCTTGACAGATATAATCCTTGTTCCCATCATAACTCCCCATATGAATTGGAAAGGCACGAGCAGAATAATCCAAGGATTATGCACCATACAATATCCCCAGTATTTCAGCTGGCTGTCAAATGCGATGGCGGTCTTGTCAAAATCGTACAAGTCAACTTCTATGGCTTCATCGGTGAGAAGTCGCACTCCGTATCTGGCTTCCTTCTCGGTGATTGCGTACTTATCCGCAGAAGAGTCCTCGACTTTCACTGCAAGTTCATCTTCTTTTGCCAATGCTTCGGGGGCGTGCTCAACTGTTTGGCCGTCTATTATCTTTTGTGTGTCGTGTTGTTCAGTCATTATTACACCAAAGGCTTTCTAAAAGTGAAGCCGTCCTTTTGCCATTTTGCAAGTTGAAAATTGATTTGATCAACAAATTCTTTGTTGGAGGTGGTCTTAACGAGCATTCCAAGGAGGTTTTCAGTGGCTTCAATGGTGTCACCAAAGGACAACATCTTTCTCACCGCCCAGGCGCCTTCAAGCTCGCTTGAGGACAGGAGCAACTCTTCTTTTCGTGTGCCACTCTTTGCAAGGTCGATTGCGGGGAAAACCCTCTTTTCTTGAAGTTTTCTGTCAAGGTGGATTTCCATATTGCCAGTGCCCTTGAATTCTTCATAGATGACGTCGTCCATACGTGAGCCTGTGTCAACAAGTGCGGTTGCGATGATTGTCAGTGAGCCACCATCTTCAATCTTTCTTGCTGAGCCGAAGAAACGCTTGGGTGAGTGCAATGCACCGGGGTCAATACCGCCTGACAGTGTTCTGCCCGTGGGAGGGATTGTGGTGTTGTAGGCACGAGCAAGGCGTGTCAAGCTGTCCATAAGGATGACAACGTCTTTACCACTTTCAACCATACGTTTTGCCCTTTCAAGGAGCATTTCAGCGGTTTTGGTGTGATGTTCAGGAAGTTCATCAAAGGTGGAATAGACCACTTCTCCTTTGATGTTGCGTTGCATATCGGTGACTTCTTCGGGGCGTTCGTCAATGAGAAGTACAAGAAGAACAACGTCGGGATAGTTGACTGAAATGGAGTTGGCGATCATTTTGAGCAAAGTGGTTTTGCCTGCCTTAGGGGGTGACACAATCATTGCACGTTGACCTTTGCCGATGGGGGCAACAAGGTCGATGCAACGGGTTGCGTATTCTCTGGGCATACCTGCCATTTCAAGGCGAAGTCTTTCATCGGGATATATGGGGATGAGGTCATCAAAGTTGGGGCGTTTGCCAACCTTCAGTGCGTCGATGCCATTGATACTGCTGACGTGGGCAACCGCAGGGGGTTTGCCCTCTTGCATGGTTTTGCAACCTGCCTTCACGTAGTCACCACGGCGCAAGCCATATTGCTTGATTTTGGGCGCAGGCACGTAGGCGTCCATATCACTGAATTCACCGTTTTTAACGCGGAGAAAACCATATCCATCGGGATAGATTTCCAAAAAGCCTTCTCTCACTTGGTCACACACAACGTTTTCACTGAATACGTTTCTTTTGCTTTCAACGTTGGTTTTGGCAGGTTTCATGGGAGTGAAATTGGGCTTGATTTCAGTGTCTTTCACGGAGGTCAATTCCTCAGTGGGACGGACGTATTCTTCCTTCTTGGGTCTGCCACGACGAGGGGCTTCGGGTGCGGGGATTTCACCGCTTGTTATCTTCAAGACGACGTCAACAAGTTCGCCTTTTTTCATTTTGGTAGGTGAAGACACGCCAAGTTCTTTGGCGAGGTCTCTCATTTCAAAGATGCTTTTTGCATCAAGTTGCTCTCTGCTATACTTTTCCATAGCGCCTCCTAGATTGATTTGAGATAAAAGATTTGTGGGATACTCTCTGCAAAAAACAGAAAAAAGTGTTTAAATCCCGCCCCAAAACGGGGCGGTGTCATCATAAGAATTAAAATTTGAGAACGTAAACTTTGGTGCTTTCGCCGTCGAAATCGGCACGGTCAAACTCAACTGTGTCTGTGTCAAGATAGACAATGTCATCGTCGTCGAAAAGATCCAAAAATTCGTTTACTTTGGCAATGTCGAAATCGCAGTCTTTGGTCTTGTAATGCATGGGGATGACCACGTCAGGCATGATTCTGTCCACGTATTCCTTTGCCATTTCTGCATCGATTGTGTAGGTGCCCCCTACGGGGATGAGAAGAACGTTGACGGGCATAATGCTTTCAACAAGCATAACTGAGCATTCCTCGCCGATGTCGCCCATGTGGCAGACTTCAACGCCGTCCATGCGGAACTTGAACACCAAGTTGTTGCCTCTGTCTGCACCCTTGTTGTTGTCGTGATATGATCTTTGTGCAAGCATATGCACACCGCCGATTTCATAGAAACCTGCTCCACGAATAACTGTGGGATCACCACTGACGGCAGGAAGATAATTGTGATCTTGATGACCGTGTGAAATGGTGACGATGTCTGCACTGACTTCGGGCATATCGTAGCCGACGTAATTGTGATAAGGGTCGGTGACTACAACCGTGCCGGTGCTTTCTTCAAGTTTGAATGAAGAATGACCTAACCAAGTGAGTTTCAAAATTGCCTCCTATTTTTTTGCAACGTGATTGTTTACAAGTGCGTGAATCTTGTCGAAAGGTTCAAGCAAGTTGGACACAGATTCATTGTAGTTGGCTGCTGCAATGATGTAAGCAAGATATTTGGAAATGTCTGCCTCGATGAACCAACTGCAATCTTTGAGTTCGGGGATTCTATACGTAAGGTTTGTTGACAAAACTGCGTCAAAATAGCCTTTTTCGTATGCGTCATTGAATTTGTCCACACCTTCGGTGAACAGTGAGAAAGTGGCTGAAAGGAAAACTCTTCTTGCGCCCTTCTCTTTTATTTCCTTTGCAAGCTTGATGATGCTGTCGCCGGTTGCGATCATATCATCTGCAACAAAGATATCTTTGCCTGCAACGGGTGCGCCGATGTATTCGTGTGCGACGATGGGGTTTCTGCCATTGACGATGGTGGCATAGTCACGACGTTTGTAGAACATGCCGAGGTCAAGACCGAGGACTGTTGCGTAATAGACGTTTCTTCCCATTGCGCCTTCGTCGGGTGACACGCACATAAGGTGATTGCGGTCAAACTCTACGTCGGGGAAACGCTTGACCAATGCTTTCAAAATTTGATAGTTGGGGAAATAATTGTCAAATCCCATAAGAGGCACTGCGTTTTGCACTCTGGGATCGTGAGCGTCAAAGGTGATGATGTCACTGACACCCATATTTTGAAGTTCTTGAAGCATGACCGCACAGTCGAGGGATTCTCTGCCGGCTTTTCTGTGTTGTCTTCCGCCGTAAAGCATGGGCATAACAACAGTGATTCTTGCAGGTTTGCCACCGGCAGCACAAATGATACGCTTCAGGTCAGCAAAATGCTCGTCAGGACCAAGGGGCACTTTTTGACCAAAGAAGTCATAAGTGACGCCATGGTTGCCGGGATCACAGACCACGTAAAGGTCCTTGCCACGGAGGGACTTCAAAATCATGCCTTTTGCATCGCCGTTGGTGAAACGAGGACACTTGGCTTCCACCAAGAATGAGCCTTTCTTGATGCGTGCATTTTTGGGAGCAGATGAGTTGTAGAGTGCAACAAGACGTTTGTCAATCAGTTCTGCAAGTTCTTGCGCGCCGGGTGTGGCGACTATGGCAAGAGGCGCTGACGGTGTTTCATCAAAAAGTGACAGTTCGGGTGACACGAGAATAACCTCCGTATTTTGTGTTTTGATTATAGCAACAAAATTTGCAAAATACAACCAAAATGACGGCAAAATATTTATTTGTAAATATTCCGCCAAAAAATAGTAAATTTTTCAGTTGAGTTTGGTGGAAAAAATAAATAAATTTCAGGCTACAAAATCTCAACAAGGATATGATTCATCACGTCCATACCCTTTCCGTTTAAGGCGATTTTGTCCCCTTTGTCAATGATGAAAGGCGCAAATTTCTCCTCTAAAACTTTGACCTTTTCACCTAAAAGCAACTTGTCAACTCCTGTGTTCATACGGAGGGCAAGCATAATTTTTTCATCGTAAATTTCAGCCTCGTCGAGGACTTCTTCTTCCCTGTCAAAGTCCTCATAATCCACTGAATTTCGTGCATCTAACAAGTAATTTTCAAAATCATTAGTGTTTTTTAGACGGCGCTCATTGACGGACAGAACACTGCCGTTTTCATCCAAAATTTCGTCCTTCAACAGTGAACTTGCACTGAGTCCAAACCCGAGATATTCCTCACGAAGCCAATAGCCGTTGTTGTGATTTGAGTAGTGGCCATCCTTTGCAAAGTTGCTGACCTCGTATCTTTCAAAGCCCGCGCTTTCTAGCACTGAGCAAGCCTCCTCAAAAAGGTCGATTTGTTCATCGGCATCTGCAACAACAACTTTTCCGCTTTCAACAAGTATTTCAAGAGGTGTGCCCTTTTCAACAGACAACATATACACTGAAATATGCTCCACTTTGTCAGCAACGGCTTTGATTTCATCTTCAATAACTGCGTTATTGTCATAGGGCAAACCGACGATGAAGTCAACGGACAAATTGTCAAAATGTTTCTTTACAATGTCAATCTTTTCAAGGGCGGTTTTACAGTTGTGCACTCTGCCAATTGCTTTAAGGTTTCTGTCATCAAGAGATTGAACACCCAGGCTTATGCGATTGACTCCTTGACTACTGAAAAACGTGAGTTTGTCTTCATCAACACTCTCAGGATTGCACTCAACGGTTATTTCAATGTTTTCAGGGATATTGAAAGAATTTTTGATGGTGGAAAAGACACTTTCAAATTGCTCTTTTGTGAGAAGAGAGGGTGTGCCACCACCGAAATAAATAGATGTAATATTGCGGTCACCATAGACCTTTCCTGCAAGTTCAATTTCACGATTTAACCCGTTTAGATAATCGAAAATTGCGTAATCTTCACTGCAAGGAAAACTTTTAAAATCGCAGTAAAAACACTTGGATTTGCAGAAAGGTATATGGATGTAAAGTTTCATATTAGTCGTCGTCGCCGACTTTGAGGATTGTGACAAATGCTTCGCTGGGGATTTCAACACTGCCCACTCTGCGCATACGCTTTTTGCCTTCTTTTTGCTTTTCAAGAAGCTTCTTCTTTCTGGTGATGTCACCGCCGTAGCACTTGGCAAGAACGTCTTTGCGAAGGGCTTTGACTGTTTCTCTTGCAATGACTTTGCCACCGATTGCGGCTTGCACAGGAATTTCAAACAGTTGACGAGGGATTGCATCCTTCAACTTCTCTGCAATACCTCTTCCTCTTGCATATGCCTTATCTTTGTGAACAATAATTGACAGAGCATCACACATATCACCGTTGATGAGCATATCAAGGCGGACAAGGTCACTCTTTTGATAGCCTGCCATTTCGTAGTCAAGGGATGCGTATCCCCTTGTGCGGGATTTCAGTTTGTCAAAGAAATCATAGATGATTTCATTGAGGGGGATTGTGTAAGTCAGCTGTACACGTGAGGTGTCAACGTATGTCATGTCAACAAACGTGCCACGCTTATCTTGGCAAAGTTCCATAATTTGACCAACGTATTCGGGAGGTGAAAATACGGATGCTTTGACAATGGGTTCTTCAATATAGTCAATTTCTCCTGCAGGAGGAAGGTTTGTAGGGTTGGCAACGTCCAACTTTTCACCATTAGTTTTTGTGACGATATATTGAACGCTAGGTGCTGTTGTGATGATGTCAAGATCAAACTCTCTTTCAAGTCTTTCCTCGATGATTTCCATATGAAGAAGACCTAAAAATCCGCATCTAAAACCAAAGCCCAATGCAAGTGAGGTTTCTTGCTCAAAGGAGATGCTTGCATCGTTCAGTTGAAGTTTCAAAAGGGCCTCTTTGAGGTCGTTGTATCTAGCGCCGTCTGCAGGGAAAATGCCGGTGTAAACCATCGGGGTGGCCTTCTTATAGCCGGGGAGAGGCTCTTTTGCGGCGTGGTCAACTCTTGTGATTGTGTCACCCACTGCGGTGTCGGACACGTTTTTGATGCTTGCGCCGATATATCCAACTTCACCTGCTTCAAGTTTGCCTGTGGATTTCATTGAAGGTGAAAATACGCCAACTTCAACCACGTCAAACTCTTTGTCAGTGGACATCATACGGATTCTATCCCCTACTCTCACCATTCCATCAACGATACGAACCATTGAGATAGCACCACGATAGTTGTCGTAGAAACTGTCAAAGATAAGTGCTTTGAGGGGTGCGTCCTTGTCTCCTTGAGGTGCAGGAAGTTTCTCGATAATTGCGTCAAGTACGTCGTCTACGCCAAGACCTTCTTTTGCTGAAATAAGGGGACAACCCTCTGTGTCAAGACCGATGATATCCTCAATTTCTGCCTTTGTGCCCTCAATATCTGCACTGGCAAGATCAATTTTGTTGATGACAGGGACTATTTCAAGATCATTGTCAAGGGCAAGATACACGTTTGAAAGGGTTTGTGCCTCAACGCCCTGTGTGGCGTCTACAACGAGCAATGCGCCCTCACAGGCAGCGAGAGAGCGGGATACTTCATAGGTGAAGTCCACGTGTCCCGGAGTGTCAATAAGGTTGAGAGTGTATTCCTCACCGTTGTGGGTGTGGAAAAGACGGCAAGTTTGGAGCTTGATTGTAATTCCTCTTTCCTTTTCAATGTCCATATTGTCAAGAAGTTGACTTGACATATCACGGGCAGCAACAGTCCCCGTCTTTTCAATAAGACGGTCTGCAAGAGTGCTTTTGCCGTGATCTATGTGGGCTATGATGGAAAAATTGCGGATTTTGTCTAAGCTCAAAACTGCCTCTCGAAAAAGAAATTATTTTAACACTTGACATTATTATAATAGAATTATAAAATTTTATCAATAAAAATAATTAAGGTGGTAAAAATTATGAGTGATAAAAACTTCGACTGGCTCTTGAATACACCCATCGCTCACCGTGGTCTTCACGATGAAACCAACCCCGAAAACAGTATGCCAGCTTTCAAGGCAGCAATTGAACGTGGATTTCATATCGAAATCGACGTGCATCTTTCAAAGGATAATCAACTTGTGGTCTTCCACGACGCAAACCTGAAACGTGTCTGCGGTGTTGACAGAAAGGTGAAAGATTGCACCGTTGAAGAACTTAAATCTTATCGTCTTAGAGGCACTGACAACACCATTCCTACCCTTGACGAATTCCTTGAACTGGTTGACGGCAAAGTGGGTATCCTCTGCGAAGTGAAAGGCATTATCCCTTGGGATACAAAGATCGCTCGTGCAACAGTTGAACGCTTCAAGTCATACAGCGGCAACGTTGCCCTTCAATCCTTCAACTTTGGCGCAGTCATCTGTTTCAGAAAACGCAGTGATCGTCCCTTCGGTCAACTGGTCACTTGGGGCGGAGACAAACTCAACCACTTTGTTGACATTATGGGCAAACTCCACCTTGCAAAATGGTCAAAACCTGAGTTCATCGCATACGACGTCCGCAACTACAAGGCAGGCGAAAAATATATCAACAAGGCAAGAAAACAAGGCAAAAAACTTGTGCTTTGGACAATCAACTCCCCCGAAAAACTTGCTCTAGCTAGAGAGGTTGCAGACGGATTTATCTTTGAAAAACCCTGCGGACTTCTTGACGAAAACAAATAAGTTTATTCAAAGAATAAAGCCACCGAAATCGGTGGCTTTTATTTTTTATGTTTTCTTTGGTTGATAAGTTGCAACAATTTTGTTTTGATATAAAAGTTTGTACAAAAAAAGGACTGCTGGTGCAGTCCTTTTTGTTTTGTGTTTTCAATTAGTTTTCCTTCTTGAAAAGTGATGCAACGTGTCCGGGTACGTCCTTGAACCATGCAACAAGAGTTGTTCTAAACTTGTCGGGCATTGCAGGGATATCTACTCTCTTGCCATTGTTGGCGATTGAGTAGCTGACGTATGCGTAGTAGATGGTGAGGAGCACTGTGAAGATGCTGAACACGATGAACTCAGGGCTTGTTGTTTCATAGTTTGCAAAGTATGCGGTTGTGTTGGCTGTGCGGAAGAAATCGTCAAAGTAGATTGATGATGCCACAAATCCGCTGTTGCTCATAAGTTGACCAACGTTGAGGAATGCAAGAACTGAATATCCTGCCAAGATGCCATACATTCTCTTTTCACCGCTTATCATTGTGTAGATGAAGCCAAGTGCCAGTGCCAAGAAGAGATAGGTGTAATCAACCTTCAAGGTGATGACTGAGATGAGGGCAAATGTGAAGGATGCCAGCATCAAAACTTCTTGCTTGTTGCGGTTCTTGAAATAGAGGGTTGCAACGTACAGGAAGATGACTATGATGACAACCACGTTGAGGATTGATGCAATCCTGTTCATGGGCTTTTCGTTTTGTGCTGCCATACCAAACAAGCCAAGTGCGTTGTCTGTCATGACGTTGTTGCCTGTCACTTGATTTGCAAGGAGTGTGAAACCGTAGAAAGGCTTGCCGTTTGAAACGTGATTGAGGGCTGCAGGCAGTGTGAGGAGATAGACGACAGCAAATGCACCGATAAGACCGAAGATGATCATTGCGCGGTTTGCAGTGAATTTCTTGAGGTCGCTATCATCACGATAGTATCTGTATCCCATATAGACAAGTGCAAGGGTTGCAAGTGCCATTGCTCTCACGTCAAGAACGATTGCAAGTGCAAAGACAAGATAGGTTGCAAGATATTTCTTCTCTACGAGAAGAATCATTGCGCCAACAAGGAGTGCTACAAGCACTGCGGTGAAGGTGTGATCAAGTCCGCCCATAATGAGTGTAATGGGAAGGAGTGCGTACACTGCTGCAAAGATGGTTGATGTGCGGTCGCCAACGTACTTTCTGCCATAGAGATAAATCATCACCACTGTTGCAACTGTTGCAAGGGTGTTGACAAGGCGGATAAGCACTGCGATGTCTGCATAGGACAAATTCTTGCCTGCTGCTCCAACGATTGCGAGGATATAAAGTGTGCCGGGTGAGGTGGTCTTCAAGGTGTTGGCGTAGGTTGTGAAAGCATTAAGTACGCCACCATTTTGTGCCATCTTCAGTGCAAGGTTGACGGTGTAGTTCATTTCACTGCCAAAGCCGTACATTGCAAGAAGGAAGACAAGATTGACGAGGAATGCACCCACTGCAAGCATTGTTGCAACAAATGCGGGATGACCTGTCACCTTTTTCACTGCGGACACTTTGCCGCCTGCTGTCACTGTTGCGCCAACTTGGTTGAAGTTGAGGAATGCGTTTTGCTTTGAATAGAGTCTTCTCACAAGGACGTAACCGCCTGCAAGGACGATGACGCCGAACAAGCAAAGCATTGTGACAAACAAAATGCCTGAAACGTTGATGTTGTAGCGGACGATGTCTGACTTCTTGAAGTTGGTCACTGAAACGCCTTCGGGCACTGACTCAACCTTCATCATTGACACGTTGTCATAGAAAGCAACGCCTTTTGCTGCGCCGTTTTCACCGCCAAGTGCAAGGCAAATTGTGAGATAGTCAGTGTTGGTTGCCTTGACGTAGAAAGTCAGGCTCTTCCAGTTGGCTGTTTCGGGATTGTTGTAGTATTCACGTTGTTCAACAAAACGATAGCTGGTGTTTTCAAGGAAGGACACGTATGCGCCGTAATAGACTTCATCTTGACCTTTCTTCACTGAGCCATCAAGTTTGATGTCAACTGTGACACGGTAGGTTGCGTTTCTGTCAACTTTGATTTGTTGATAGAGATATGCATAACCTGCACTGCTATTTTCAATCTTCAAGAATTGCTCGCCTTCTGAACTATACTTCAGTTCATATGCGGACCTCTTTGAATCCCATGTTGATGAAACACGCCATCCGTCAATGGACACCGTGTTTTTGTCGGCGGTTGTAAATTCGTCAAAAGTGCCGTTTGTGACAAGTTCGGTGTCATAAGGCACTTCGTTCAAATTGCAAGCCGAAAATGCAAAAAGTGCCAGTATTGAAACCAGCACCATTGCGAAGATGACAAATAATCTTTTCTTCATTGTTGTTTTCCTTATCTAACTTCCTTGAGTTTTGCAGCCTTACCTGTTCTCTCACGGAGATAATAAAGTTTTGCTCTGCGGACTTTACCGTGTCTGACGACTTCGATGTGGTCAACTTTGGGTGAGTGGATGGGGAAAGTTCTTTCGACGCCAACACCGTAGGTCACACGACGAACTGTGACTGTTTCACGGATGCCACCGTTTTTGAATGCGATGATTGTGCCTTCATAGCTTTGAAGTCTTTCCTTGTCGCCTTCCTTAACCTTGACGAAGACTTTGACTTGGTCACCGATTGCGAGTTCGGGCAGATTTTGTTTCATACCCTCTTTTTCCAATGTGTCGATAATGTTGCTCATTTGACTAAACCTCCTATATTACAAAGTGTTCACAACAGATTTCTTCTGCCGGCGGAACACCCGAGTCACGCGTGATATATTAACATATATAAAATTTTTATACAAGCAATTTCAACACCATTATTGAAAAAACTTGTTTTTTTCATAAACGTTTGCTCGTTCGAAGACGGAACGCGAGGAGCAGCGGCGACGAGGAAGGGAGCGCCGAGCACCAGACAAGAGTACGAAGTTGCGGGTGCGCTCTGTTTTTTTTTGCACCAGTGCAACGAGTGGCACAATGAGGCGACGCCGCTTAATGTGCGAGAGCCGAGTGTTGCCCTGCCCGTAGGGCTCTGCCGTATGGCAGAAGGGGGAAACACGTGAGGAAGGGGGACATATTCTCTTACGGGATAAACAAGGCTAGCATGGAGAGAATTTCAAGTCAGCACTCAAATGCAGCTTTTATGTGGTTGATTTCGTCCTCTAAAACCTCGATTACGTCAAAACGAATATCTGTGTTCTTCACTCTGTTTGACAGGATATAGCCCTTTGCGCCTTGGATATATCTCAGTTGCTTTTGTCTTGTGACTGCCTCAACAGGTCTGCCAAAAGCCACGTTGTTTCTTGTTTTCACCTCGCAAAACACAAGAGTTTTGCCGTCCTTGGCTATGATGTCAATCTCCACACCGCTGTACTCAGCGTTGCGTTCAAGGATTTTGTAGCCCTTGTGAATAAGGTGCAGGACTGCGATTTCTTCACCGATGTCCCCTATTGCTTTTGTGTTGAGGTTGCGCATATTACTTTACAAAATTCTTGATGAAAGTCTTGCGGTGAATTGGTGTAGGGCCAAATTCTTTCAGCGCTGCAATGTGCTTTGCGGTGCCGTAACCAACGTTGTTTTGAAAGTCATATTCAGGGTGCTTCTCTGCCATCTCGAACATAAATTTGTCTCTTGTCACCTTGGCAACAATGCTTGCTGAGGCGATTGAATATGACAGTGCGTCTCCTTTGATGATGCCCATTGTCTTGTAGGGGATATCAAGTTTCAACGCATCGACTAGGACGATGTCGGGTTTGACTGAAAGCCCCATAATGGCATCTTTCATACAGGCCTTGGTGGCTTCCAAAATGTTCATTTCGTCAATTTGGTGGTTATCATAAGACACCGTGTTCACTGCGATTGCCTTCTCCATGATGACATCATAGAGTTTGATACGCTTGTTTTTTGACACCTTCTTTGAGTCGTTGACACCTTGGATAAGATCGTCAAGAGGCATAATGACAGCAGTGCAAGTGACAGGGCCTGCAAGAGGTCCTCTGCCCACTTCGTCTACGCCACAAATATACTTGTAGCCAGCGTCCAAGCACTTCTTTTCATATTCCAAAAGTTCGTGTACGTCAACCATAGTTTACCACCAAAAACCGATTATTTTTCAAGGATAATTTTGCCGAGTCTGCCCTTTCTAAAGTCGTCAATGACTGTCCTTGCGGTGCGGTCATAGTCAACTTCTCCCCCACGGATTTTGTATCCACGAGAAAGTGCAATGGCGTCCATAAGCTCAAGGGTGCCCTCGGGCATTTCTTTAAGTCCATATCTATCCATAAGGTTTTGAGGATAAGTGACCTTGATTTCTTCAAGGAAGTCAAAGCACAAATCACCTGTGTCAAGGATATCGTCACGGATACTGCCAATGTATGCTAGGTGATGCGCCACCTTTTGATCCTCAAACTTGCCCCACAGCGTGCCGGGGGTGTCAAGGAAGTCAACTCCGTCAATTGAAAGCCATTGTTTGCCTCTTGTGACGCCGGGTCTATCACCGGTGACGGCCTTTGCCTTGCCCACCATTGAGTTGATGATTGTGGACTTTCCGCTGTTGGGCACGCCTACAACCATTGCACGTATACTGACTTTTGCGCCCTTTTCGGCAAAACGTTGAAGTTTGTAGGCGTTGATTTCTTTCAGTTTCTTCACTATTGCTGTGCAATCTCCTGAAGTGCCAACCACTCTGACACAGGGCTTGCCCATCTTTTCATAGAGAGCAATCCATTTGTCAAGGTCTTGCTTTTCAACCAAGTCGCACTTGTTGAAGACGTAAAGAACGTTTTTGCCTACGATGAGTTTGTCAAGAAGAGGGTTTGCGCAGGAATAGACAGCTCTTGCGTCAATGACGTATATGAGAGAATCCACAAGACGAAGATTTTCCTCCATCATGCGGATTGCTTTTGTCATATGTCCTGGGAACCATTGAATGTGCATAACAACTCCTTGTTTCTACTTAAGTAGAAAATGGTGTACATATATCATACACCATTTCCAAAAAATTTGCAACATAGTTGAATTGATTGATGAAATCCGCTCTTAGCCGTTGAACGTACCGATGAATATAGGCAAATTGAACTGTGCGTCAATTATGCAGAACAAGAAGGGTCGGTCAAGGTGCAAATACATTTTTGGTCTTTCAACCGGCGCTGCTGAGCCAGCACCTACCTCAACCTTTGTGGATGCTGCGGCAGTCACGCCGTGCCTTGTAAGAGCAATGTTTGTTTTGTGAGATATGTCACTGATGTAGGGATTGTAGCCGTTAGGCACAGTGAATCCCCTTGTTAAATCCGCTTTTGCTGGGTCAAATGCCAAGCCCATACCGTTTGACTTGAAGTAATTGTTGAGGTTTGCAGAGTAATCATATTCAAAGGTGGGAACGCTTGAATATACGTCATAACCCGTTTCATAATTGGTCAACAACTGCTTCAATTCGCTGCCGTCAAAGATATTCATGTACTCATCAAGAGTGCCATTGGGAAGAATGCCTAAGAAATAATATCTCTCTTTGAAAACAGCACGAACTGCCTTTGCGTTGTCAGAGTAATAATATCTGCCCATTTTCCCAAAGGGGTTGATAAAAGTGCGGGTTTCTTCACTGCCGTCTGCATGGGTGAAAACACGGTCAAACTCATAAAGACCGCCATTGTCATTATCATACCAAATTCCCTCAAACAGAACTGTGTTGAGGAGGACCATACAAGCATCCGCACTGAGTTGGTCTATCATATTTTTGATTATGCCGTCAGTGTTGTCTTCAACCCACTTGTTCATATCCTCGATTGCACCGTTGTTGAACTCAGTCCTAAAGGCGTCCGCACCATAGTAAGTTGAGTTTACATCAAGAAAACTTTGCTTGGGTTGAACACTGGACGACTTGTTTATCCAAATTGAGTTTGCAATTTTTGTGGCAGTGTTTTCGTCGTTCTCCATAAAATAACTGTACAAATAACCACAAAACAAATTCAACTCTGTTTCTTCTAGACCAAGCGCTTCAGCCATACCTGCTCGTGTGTCACCTTCAGCAGCATTATACACCATTGAGAGCGCAAGATAAATTGACAATGGTGAAATCATAGCGTTGTCACTGGCATAAAGACTTGTCAGCAAATCCGCGCCAAAGGAATAATAGGCATCCACGTTTTTGCTTGCCCCTAAAACGCCATTGATATCGACGTCTGCAGCAAAAACAACCTTTTCCCCTGCTAGATTTTCAGGGGCAGAATTATTGCAAGCAACAAATGACGTCACGGCAAATATCAAAAGCAAAACAACTGCCAGCGTTTTGATGATTCCTTTCATATTTTCACCTCCGTTGAAACGCAAAAAAACTTGCCAGAAGGTCAAGCGTTTTTCTCATTTTACTATATGTGTAGGTGATTGTCAATAAATACTTAAAAGAGCGGCTTAGATGCCGAAAAATCAATGATCTAAAAGGTCGGGGCGACGTTCACGGGTGATGCGGAGAGATTGCTCTTTTCTCCACTTTGCGATTTCGCCGTGGTTGCCACTTTGCAAGACTTCGGGGACTTTCAGTCCACGATAGACTGCAGGGCGGGTGTAGTGAGGATATTCCAAAAGTCCGTTTGAGAAACTTTCCTCATTGGTGCTTTCACTTGAGCCTAAAACACCGTCAACGTATCTTGCCACTGCGTTGATAAGCACAAGGGCAGGAAGTTCACCGCCGGTGAGCACGTAGTCACCGATGGAGATTTCCTCATCAATGCAAAGATCAATGATTCTTTCATCAATGCCTTCATAGTCACCGCAAAGGAGCAAAAGCCCTTGCTCTTCTTTGGCAAGGTCCTCAACAAGGGCTTGTTTCAGTTGTTTGCCCTTGGGGGAAAGATAAATACGTTTCAGTTTGTGGTCGGGGTCAACTGCCTCGATTGCACTGACAACAGGGTCGGGAGTCATAACCATACCTGCACCACCGCCATAGGGGTAGTCGTCTGTCTTGGAGTGTTTGTCCTTGGAGTAGTCACGGATGTTTGTGACTGAAACGTCCAAAACACCTTCCCTAATTGCCTTGCCTATGAGGCTTTGGGAAAGCACGCCAAAATATTCGGGGAATATGGTCAGGATCTCAAATTTCATATCAATTGTTGTAGACGGCAACTCTTGAGAAGAATCTGCCGTCAAGGATGATTTCACCCTTTTCTACGTCGTAAGATTTGACAACTTCTTTGAGAGCGGGGAAATTGACTGTGCCGTTGCCCACAAGTTTCACCACGTAGACGTCTGCCGAGCCATATTGAAGGACGTCAACAAGTTCTCCAATGCAGTCACCGTCAACGATGACGTCTGCGCCCATAATGTCAGAGATGTACACTCTGTCACCTTTCAACTTGGGCAATTCACTGCGGAGAGCATAAAGGCTCTTTCCGCGGTAGGTTTCTGCGCTCTCAACTGTGTCAATACCTACAAATTTGATATAGGCAAAATCACCTTCGACGGAGATTTTTTCAACGTCAAAGGTGGTGTCGCCAAGTCGTAAATGTTTGATTGAGCGGAAGCGACTGGGGTCGCCCGTGTACAATTCAAAACGAATCTCGCCTTTCAGTCCACGGGGACGAAGTGCTTTGCCCACGAGGAATTCGGTCTTCATTATCTTTCTTCGATGACTACGTTGTATTTCACTGCGCCCTTTGCGCTTGCAGCCTTCACAAGTGTGCGGATTGACTTTGCAATTCTGCCTGACTTGCCGATAACTTTGCCGATGTCCTTTTTGGCAATCACGATAACGATGTCGCTCTCGTCACCGTTTTCGCGAAGTTCGATTTCGTAGTCTCCGCCGGGGACGAGATTGGCCACCAAATATTCAACAAGTTCTACCATAATTACAGGATGCCGTTTGCCTTGAAGAGGTCACGGACTGTTTCGGTGGGTTGTGCGCCGTTTGCAAGCCACTTCTTTGCGATTTCGCTGTCGATGACAACAACTTTGGGTTGTGCAACGGGATTATAATAACCGATTTGTTCGATGTATTCGCCGTCACGTGCCTTGCGGCTGTCAACTGCTACGATACGATAGAAAGGTGCTTTCTTTGCGCCCATACGTGTAAGTCTGATTTTAACCATAATTGTTTCTCCTTTGAAGAAATTGTTTTTATATTTTGTTATATTTGTTTGTTTATCTTATGTTTTTGACCACTTAAAGTGGCTGTTGTGTTGTTTAGAACAATCCGCGGAGGCCTCTCAGTCCGCCCTTTTGCATACGGCTCATCATATTCTTTGTCAGTTCAAACTGTTTCAAAAGTTGATTGACTTCTTGGATTGACGTGCCACTGCCTGCTGCTATACGCTTGCGTCTTGAAGCCTTGATTATGTCGGGATTTCTTCTTTCCTTGGGGGTCATTGATTGAATGATTGCCTTGGTGCGAAGAAGTTGCTTTTCATTGATTTCAGGCATGCCACCTTTCATCTTTCCTGCGAGGCCGGGGATCATATTCATCATATCCCCAAGGTTGCCCATCTTGCCTACGCTTTCAAGTTGTTCAAGATAGTCTTCCAAGTTGAAACTGTTTTCTTTCAGTTTCTTTTGCAGGTTCATTGCCTGCTCTTGTGAATAAGCGGACTCTGCCTTTTCAATGAGGGTGAGCACGTCACCCATGCCCAGGATTCGGCTTGCCATACGGTCGGGGTGGAAGGGCTCGATTTCTTCCATCTTTTCACCGATACCGCAGAACTTGATTGACTTGCCTGTGACTGCTTTGATTGACAGTGCTGCACCGCCTCTGGTGTCGCCGTCAAGCTTTGTCATAATGACGCCGGTGATGTCAAGAGTCTTGTTGAAGGTGTCTGCAACGGTGACTGCGTCTTGACCTGTCATTGAGTCGACAACCAAGAGGATTTCAGTGGGCTTCACTGCCTTCTTGACGTTGACAAGCTCGCCCATCAACGTTTCGTCAATATGCAGACGGCCTGCCGTGTCGATGATGACTGTGTCGTAGCCGTTTTTGGGGGCATAAGGGATTGAGTCGGTGGCAATCTTGACGGGGTCGATTTGACCTTCCTCAAAGACTTCTGTGCCAACCTTGCCTGCCACAACTTTCAGTTGTTGGATTGCGGCGGGACGATAGATGTCGCATGCTACGAGCAAAACTTTTTTGTTTTGCTTTTTGAGATAAAGTGCCAACTTTCCGCACATTGTTGTCTTGCCTGCGCCTTGGAGACCACACATCATGTACACTGTGGGTTGACGGTCACTGACGGCAAGTTTTTGGGTTTTGCTGCCCATAAGCTCAATGAGCTCTTCGTTGACTATCTTTATGATTTGTTGGTCGGGGGTGAGGGATTTCAGAATATCTTCACCAATGGCCTTTTCGCTGACGGATGCAACAAATTGCTTTACAACTTGAAAGTTGACGTCCGCTTCAAGCAGTGCAACACGGATTTCTCTCATGGCTTGTTTGATTTCAAGCTCGGTGAGTCTGCCCTTGTTGCGGAGCTTTGAGAAGATATGATTCATTCTGTCACTCAAAGATGCAAAAGTGTTTGCCATTTAGCCCTCCAATATTTTCTTTATTTGTTCAACCTTGTCAAGGACGGTGGTGTCGGCGGTGTCCACGAGTTCATCAAGCAAAGCGTGAAGGCGAATATCCTTCTCTACAAGGTGAAGTGCACTCTCATAGTTTTCAAGATGTTTGACGCCCTTGTTGATGCTGTCAAGCACTGCGTTGCGGGACACTTCAAACATATCCGCAATCTCGCCGTAGGACATATCTTCATCGTAGTGAAGACGAATCATCTCGTCCTGCTTGTCGGTGAGCAGTCCGCCGTAGTAGGCACGAAGGGTTGAAATCTCAAATCTATCCATACTGCTCTCCTGTCAAGGTTTTTTACTTCACACCTATATTACATAGAAAAATAAAAGGTGTCAAGCATTTTTGCCTAACACCAGATAAATTTTTATAAAATTTTATGTAAGAAGTAAGATGGAATAAGTAAGATGTGTGGTTGAAGTTAAAATTCTGCTTACACCTCTTCCAATCGCACCACTTCTACTCGCAAATATTCGACCTATATTTTCGACTTAGATGAGGGCGTCAACAAAGTCCTTGGCGTCGAAGGGGATAAGGTCGTCTATCTTTTCACCTACGCCTACGTAGAGGACGGGGAGTTCAAGTTCATCACTGATTGCAACAACAACTCCGCCCTTGGCTGTGCCGTCAAGCTTGGTGAGGATTATGCCGTCAAGGTCAACCGCTTCACCAAATACTTCTGCTTGTGCCACTGCGTTTTGACCAGTGGTGGCGTCAAGGACAAGATATTTCCTGAAATCAGCGTCAGGAAGTTCTCTCTCTACAACACGGCAAATCTTTTTCAGTTCGTTCATAAGATTGACTTTGTTGTGAAGTCTGCCTGCGGTGTCCACGAGGACTACGTCTGTGCCCTTTGCCTTGGCTGATGAGATGGCGTCGAACACAACTGCTGCGGGGTCACTGCCCTCGCCGTGCTTGACAACACGGACTCCTGCACGTTGTCCCCACACTTCAAGTTGCTCACTGGCTGCTGCACGGAAGGTGTCTGCCGCCGCCACAACAACTGATTTGCCTTGCTCTTTGAACATATGTGCCAACTTGCCAACAGCCGTGGTCTTGCCCACGCCGTTTACTCCTGAAAGGAGTATGACAAGGGGGTATTCATATTCAGGCACGTCAAACTCGATGTCACCAACAAGGATTTCTTTGAGGAGTTCCTTGGCGTCTTCGGGTGCTTTGACCTTTTCTTCAAACACTCTGTCACGGAGTTGGTCTATGACTGACTCGGAGGCGGTGATGCCCATATCTGCGGCAAGGAGTGCTTCCTCCAAGTTTTCATAAAACTCATCGTCAAGAGCGCGAGCGGAAAATGCAAAGTACAGCTTCTTTTGGAAATTATCCTTTGTCTTCTTTATGCCTTCGGCTATTTTTTGAAAAAATCCCATATTATGCCTCCATTGCAAGGCCGTCGTTTTCTTCCATACCTTCGGTGGCCTTCACCGCTTCTTCAAACTCGATTGCGACTATCTTTGTGACACCGCGCTCTTCCATGGTGACACCGAAGATACTGTCTGCGTGACGCATTGTAGGCTTACGGTGGGTGATGACGATGAATTGTGTGTAGTCTGAGAACTTGGTGATGAACTCTGCAAACAGGTTTGCGTTGGATTCGTCAAGTGCTGCGTCAATTTCGTCAAGCACGCAGAAAGGCATAGGTTTCAAGCTCAGGATTGAGAACAGAATTGCGATTGCCGTGACTGCTCTTTCACCACCTGAGAGCAATGAAATGTGTTTCAATGACTTTCCGGGAGGTTGTGCATAGATTTCAATGCCTGCTTCCAAGGGGTCTGTTGTTTCAGATGTGTCAAGACGGAGTTCACCTTTTCCGCCGCCAAACAATTGTGTGAAGACGTCCTTGAAGTTGACTTGGATCTTTTCAAATGCGCTGACAAACTTGCCTGTCATTTCTGTGGTCAGCTCTTCAATAATCTTGAAGATATCGTCATAGGCGGCTTGTATGTCATCGCGCATGACAATTTGCTCTTCGTAGCGTTTTTCGGTTTCCTCTAGGGTTTGGACTGCAAGGGGGTTGACTTCGCCAAGGCGGTTGATGTCCTTCTTCAAGTCACTGATGACTGTCTTTGCGCCGTATGCCTCAAAGGTTTCGTCCTTGAATTCAAGAGCGCTGGTGTAAGTCAAGTCATATTCTTCAAGAATATGCTCTTGCAAGTGACGGTTTTCATCGTCAATTCTTTCAAGCATACCTTCGTCACGAATCTTCTTTTCGGTGAGAGCGTTCTTTTCTTCAAGAAGTCTGTTCTTGTCTGCGTCAAGCTCAAGGATACGGCTTGACAGAGTGCGCTTCTTTTCGGACAGGTTGCCGATTGAGGATTCAAGTTCCTTAATACGTTTCAAGTCGGCATCTGAGAAAGATGTCTTTTCGGGGGCGTGGATTATGTTGTCCAAATTGGCGTCCACAATCTTTATCTTGGCAATAAGGTCAAGTTTTTCTTCTTCAAGACCTTCTGCTTCGCGCTTGTGACGGAAGATGTCTGCATCGTAGCCGTCAAGTTCACTCTTGGTCTGAGTCATCTTGATGCGGAGATTCATAACTTCTTCACTAAGTTGGTCTCTTTCACTCTTTCTTTCCCCTGATTCCGTCTTTTGGAGGGCTACGAGGGTGTTGTATTCGTCACCTCTCGTCTTGACAAGGGCTTCAAGTTCATCTATTGATGAAAGCTTTTCAGTGAGGTCCTTGATGCGGGCTTTGACGATTTCGTATTCTCCTGCTCCTGCAGAGATTTCTGCGGTCAAGGTTTCAACGATTTCAAAGGATTTCTTTGCTTTGTCTTCATTGAGGGTGATTTCAATGCGGAGTTCACTGATTTTTGATGAAAGTGTTTCTATCTTTTCATCAGCAAGCTCGATTTCACGTTGTCTGTCCTCTCTTTGGTCGCGGAGGGCTTGGATGTTGCGTCTTATTCTTTCAAGATTTGACTTGTGTTGCTCGATTTGTGCTTCTTGTGAGAGAAGACCACTGATTGCGTTTCTGCGTGAGCCACCTGTCACTTCACCGCCCTTGGCGTACACTTCGCCGTCAAGGGTGACAATTTTGAATGCGCGGTCATATTTCTTCCAAATGCGCTCTGCACTGAGCATACTGTCCACGATGACCACGTTGCCAAGCAGTGCGCTGACAAAATCGTCAAACTTGGGTTCGTAGCTGACAAGGTCCGCCGCCACACCAAGACAACCTTGCTCCTTCAAAACTTCTCTCTCGTAGCCTTGCAGACTTCTTCTTCTGCAAGCAGTGCGAGGACGGAAGGTGGCACGGCCGTAATTCTTTTGTTTAAGGTGAGTGATGAGCGCACCTGCATCTCTTTCGGTTTCAACCAAAATGTTTTGCATATTTCCGCCGAGAGCATATTCGATTGCGGACTCATACTCCTTGGGCACGACGATGACTTCTGCCATAATGCCCAAAATTTTGCTTTGCAAAACGGGATCGTGCTTGGCGTCTGCCATAAGTCGTTTGATGGCTTCTTGATAACTTGAATATTCGTTTTTGATGGCGATTGCCAGTTTAAGTTGGGTTTCAACGTAGCCTACTTTGCTGTTGAGGCTGACTTCGTCTTCATTGATGCCTTTGATTGCCTCAGAGGCGTCCATCTTTTCAGACAGAGTTTCGTTGTATTCTTCAAGGACTGAGCGGAGTTCCTCTTTGCATCTCTTCACATTTGAGTCGCAAATTGAGAGGGCTGTGTTTTCTTCGTCCAGTTTTGCCTTCTTTTCATTGACGAGAGCAAGCAAGTTTTTGGCTCTTTCCTCGTTGACACCCTTTTCTTGGATGTATGCAGAGGAGTTGTTTCTAAGGTCACCAAGTTCCTCAATGGCACGAATATACTCGGCATTTTTGGTTTCAAGGTCACTTTCACCGCCTTCAATTGAGCGGGACAACAACTTCAATCTTTCTTCTGCCTTTTCAAACTCACTGCCAGTTTTGAGATAATCACTGAAGACTTCTTCCTTTTTGGCTTCTGCCTTTCTTATCATATCACCTGCAATGACAAGTGATGCGTCAACTGACTTCAAGTCCTCGTCAAGACGTGCCTTTTCTGCTTGGAAGTTGGCAATACGTTCTTTGAGCACATTGACTTCACCGGCAGTTTTTTCTGCATCGACTTTCAGTGACAACAACTCTGCGTTTTCTGCGTCGTAAGTTTGGTCAAGAAGTGCGCTTTCACGAAGGGATTTTTCATACTCCATCACTGCGCCGTTGTAGGCAAGTTCCTTGACCTTCAACAGGCTGTTGGTTTCGTCTATGCGGTCATAAACTCTCTTTTTGATGGTTTCGTTGTTTTCGTAGTTGTAAATGTAAAGGTTGACCTCTTGCTTTTTCAAGTTCTCTTTCAAAGCAAAATACTTCTTTGCTGTTTCTGCTTGACGGCGAAGAGGCACAAGGTGTCTTTCAATTTCTGCGATGACTTCGTTAGCGGTTTGAAGGTTGAGTGCGGTCTTTTCAAGTTTTCTTTCCGCCTCTACTCTTTGGGCTCTAAACTTGGATATGCCCGCCGCCTCTTCAAAAATGTTTCTTCTGTCTTCGGGCTTTGCGGACAAAATCTCGTCAATACGTCCTTGACCGATGATTGAATAGCCTTCCTTGCCTATGCCTGTGTCGTGAAGAAGGTTGATTATGTCCTTCATACGGCAACGGGTGTTGTTGATGTAGTACTCTGAAAGACCGCTTCTGTCCAACTTACGAGTGATGGACACTTCGTCAAAAGGAAGGTTGTTGAAAATCTTGTGACCTTCATTGTCAAAGATAAGTGAAACCTCACTGTATGACATACTGCGACGCTTTTCAGTGCCGGCAAAGATGACGTCTTGCATGCTCTTGCCACGAAGTGACTTTGCGCTTTGCTCGCCAAGAGTCCAGCGGATTGCTTCTGCAACGTTTGATTTGCCACAACCGTTAGGGCCGATGATGGCGGTGAAGCCGTCCTTTAATGGAATCAAAGTCTTGTCTGCGAAAGACTTGAAACCGTGAAGTTCGATACGTTTAAGATTCAAAACGAATACTCCTCATTTTATAATTTAGAAAATTATACCATACATTAAAGCCCTTTTCAAGCAAAAAAATAAATGTTTCACAAAATCCGTGAAACATCCATTTTTGTTTTGATATTCAGTTGATTTCTTACAGCAACTTTTGCAGTGCTTCCTTTGCCGCCCATTGTTGTGCGGATTGCTTTGTTGAGCCTCTGCCGTTGCCCATACATACACCGCCTACGTACACTTCAAATATAAAGGTGGGTTTGTGGACGGGGCCTGACTGAGAAACCATCTTGTATGACACTTCTTGTCCGTGTTTTGAGGCATACTCATTGAGGCGAGACTTGGCGTCAACCTCTTCTTCTGCTGTGGCATACTGGATTGCTTCGTCAAGCATTGTGAGGACAAAACGCTTTGCCTCACTCATTCCGCCATCAAGATAGATTGCACCGACAATGGACTCGAAAAGGTCGCACTTGATTGAGTCATTCTCATAGATTTTATGACGGCGTTCACCCATGCCAAATTGCATAAATTCCGCTATTCTAATGCGACCGATTGCATCTGCCAAGGGTTGCTCACTGACAACTTGTGCACGCATCTTGGTGAGGAATCCTTCGTTCAAAGTGGGATGCAATTCCATCAGTTTTTCCGCCACGATAAAGTCCAAAATGCTGTCGCCAAGAAACTCTATCGTTTGATAGTTTTCAGTGACGTCAGGCTTCAAAGAAGGGTGTGTGAAAGCACGGACCAAAAGGCTTTTGTCCTTGAATTCATAACCGATTATCTTCTCTATTTCTTGGACTTTAAGATTGTTGAACATCTCTTTCAATGCCTTTTCTAATAAGGTCGGGGAGACCTGCTTCTGCCAGTTTCTTTGCCATAATTATTGAGGCTGAAATTGACACGGATTTGCTGCTGCCGTGGGCTTTGACAACCACTTTGTTGCAACCGAGGAACACTGCTCCGCCTTGTGCATTGTAGTCAAGTTTGCGTTTGACAACTCTAAGGACGGGTTTGAGCATAAGATAGCCCAGTTTCATTCTCAGCCCGCCGTTCATAATGCCGTCGGTGAGGATTGAGAAGATCGCGCCTGCGGTGCCTTCTGCTGATTTCAGTGCGATGTTGCCGTTGAAACCGTCTGACACAACCACGTCGTAGTCACCTGAAAGGATGTCTCTTGCTTCGCAGTTGCCTACGAAGTTGAGATTTTCATCTTCCTTCAAAAGTGCAAAGGCTTCTTGGTTCAGCTCATTGCCCTTGTGGTCTTCTGCTCCGTTTGAAAGAAGGCCAATGACGGGGTTTTCAATGCCAAGCATACTCTTTGCAAAGGCGTTGCCCATAATGCCGAAGTGGTGGAGATTGATTGCTTTGCAATCAACGTTTGCGCCACAGTCACAGAGGATAACCTTTTTGTCACCCTTCACCGTGGGGAGCATAGGTGCAAGTGCGGGGCGTGAAATGCCTTTGATTCTGCCCACTTTCATAAATGCACCGACCAAAACTGCACCGGTTGAGCCTGCTGACACAAGTCCGCCCACTTCTTCATCCGCCGCCACAAGATCAAATGCCTTGACGAGCGAACTGTCCTTCTTGCGCTTGATTGCAGTGGTGGGCACGTCATCGTTGGTGATGATTTCCTTTGCGTCAACAACGGTGATTCTGTCCTTTCCTGCGCTAGTTTCAATGGATGCCATATCCATCTTGTCAGTGTCGCCAACAAGAATAACCTCTAAGCCCAAGTCCTTCTCTACTGCGTCAAGAGTGCCTTTTACTATTTCCTCGGGGGCAAGGTCGCCACCCATTGCGTCAACAACAATTTTGTAATTCATAGTACACAAAAAGAGAGCGAATTGCTCGCTCTCTAATCATCCTTATTTTTCTTCGTTCTTGCTTACGATTTGTTCGCCATCATAGTATCCGCATTTGGGGCAGACAACGTGGCTCTTCTTCAATTCGTGGCATTGGGGGCATTCAACAAGACCGGGGGTTGAGAGTCTGTTCTTCCAGTTTGCAAAACGGGAATTTGTTTTTGAATGTGAAATTTTATTTTTAGGTGTTGCCATATCTATATCCTCCGCTATAGTATTCAAATATATTTTGCTTGTATGATTATAGTGAATAATCACACTCTTGTCAAACGATTTCGATAATTTCTCTATTTTATGACCTTAAACTGCGTTTATAGGTGATTTTAGAGGTTTTCAACAAGGGCTTTGGTTTCTCTTGCGATTGAAAGTTCCTCATTGGTGGTGGCAACGAGCACTTTCACACGGCTTGATGCTGATTGGATTTCATAGATGCCGGGTTCATATCCGCTGACAAACTTCTTGTTGAGTTCGGGGTCAAGTTCAACGCCGAGATATTGCATATCGCCTGCGACGAGATTGCGCATGACATCACTGTGTTCACCAATGCCACCGGTGAAGACGATTGCATCAACGCCATTGAGTGCTGCTGCAAATGAGCCAACGTACTTCTTGATGCGGTAGCCTGCTGCGGTGATTGCGATGGTTGCCTTTTCATCACCTGCTTTCATCTTGGGTTCAAGGTCACGCATGTCTGAACTGAAGTCTCCGCTGAGGCCGTACATACCGCATTTCTTGTTGAGGTATGTGACCATTTCGCCCATATCCTTGCCAAGCTTTTTGCCAAGATATTCAACTGCGCCTGCGTCGATGTCACCTGAACGTGTGCCCATGATAACGCCTTCAAGAGGTGTGAAGCCCATTGTTGTGTCAACGCACTTGCCTGCATTTACTGCTGACAAACTGCTGCCGTTGCCAAGGTGGCAGACGATGATTTTTGCGTTGGGGTTGCCAAGATATTTTGCAACTTCGGTTGAAACAAACTTGTGGCTTGTGCCGTGGAAACCGTATTTGCGGACTTTGAACTTTTCATAGTCTTCATAACGGATGCCGTACATATATGCCTTTGCAGGGATTGTTGAGTGGAATGTGGTGTCAAACACTGCAACCATGGGTTTGCCGGGCATAACTTGTTGGCAGCCCTTGATGCATGCCACGTTGCCGGGGTTGTGGAGAGGCGCAAGGTCACTGTTTCTTTCGCAGATTGCGACGACTTCGTCATCGATGACCACTGAGGTTGTGAAGTCTTCACCGCCGTGGACAACTCTGTGACCAACTGCTGACACTTCGTCAACTGATTTGATTGCGCCGTATTCGGGGTCTACAAGTGCACCAAGGACAAGTTCCAGTGCTTCCTTGTGGGTGGGCATATCCTTTGTGACAACAAGTTTTTTGCCGTCTTTTGTCTTTTGGGTGAGGACGCCGCCTGCTGCGGTGATTCTTTCGCAAATGCCGGTGAGGATTGCGGTTTCTGTTGCCATATCAACAAGTTGATATTTAAGTGATGAACTGCCTGCGTTGAGAACGAGAATTTTCATATATATGCCTCCGATTATTTCTATTTTGCTTGAAGTGCAGTGATTGCTGCAGTTGCTGCGATGTCTTCTGCTGAGCAACCACGTGACAGGTCGTTGACGGGGAGTGCAAGACCTTGCATGATAGGACCAACTGCCATAAAGTTGCCAAGACGTTGTGCAATCTTATAGCCAATGTTGCCTGCATCAAGGTTGGGGAAGACGAAGACGTTTGCTTCACCTGCAACGGTGCTGGTGGGTGCTTTTTGTTTGCCTACGCTGGGAACAAGTGATGCGTCGAATTGCATTTCGCCATCAACGTTGATTTCGGGGTGCTCTGCCTTGACCTTTTCATAAGCACTGCGGACTTTGTCCACTGCTTCGTGGCTTGCACTGCCCTTTGTTGAGAAACTGAGCATTGCAATCTTAGGCTCGATGCCAATAATATTCTTTGCGCTGTCATTGGCTGCCACTGCGATGTCTGCAAGTTGATCAACTGTGGGATAAGGGATGACTGCGCAGTCTGCAAAGATGTATGCAGGTGCGGTGTTATACTTGAATCCTTCTTCGGGAGGAATCATAACGAAACAACTTGACACACTGTTGATGCCAGGTGCGGGTTTGACAACTTGGAATGCTGCTCTCAAAACGTCTCCTGATGAGAAAACTGCTCCGCCAACAACGCCGTCAACGTCGCCCATCTTCAGTGCTACGCAAGCGTAGAACATATTGTTGGTGCTGACGATCTTTTCTGCGGCTTCAAGGGTCATGCCCTTTGCCTTGCGAAGTTCATAGAGTGTTTCAGCATATCTTGCTTTGTTTTCTGAGGTTGCAGGATTTTCAAACTTGACGCCGGTGAAATCAACTTCGGGGAATTTTGCCTTTGATTCGTTTTCATCGCCGATGAGGATAACCTTGCACACGCCTTGCTTGGTGAGAATCTCTGCTGCCTTGCAAGCACGGATATCAAAACCTTCTGCCAAAGCGATTGTCTTTTGGACTTTTGCTGCTCTTTCCATCAAATTGTCAAGAAATTGTGACATAATGTATCTCCTTCAATGGGTATAATCGCTGTTTGGATTGCTTTTTGCTTGCATTTCCGCAAAAAGCATATATAATTATAGTAAAATAATTGAAATAAATCAACACAAAACGGCAAAATGAATGAAATTCATTGCCTCAAAGTTGGTTTTGGACGTAATCGTGAAAATTGCAGCCATTATTGCAGAATACAATCCCTTCCACAATGGACACTTAAAGCAACTTCGCAAAGCAAAACGTGAAGTGGGCGCAGATATACTTGCTGTTGTCATGAGCGGAAGTTTCACCGAGCGCGGTGACATCTGCGTTGCAGACAAATATACCCGTGCAAAGTGGGCTATTGAGGCAGGAGCGGACGTGGTCATTGAACTGCCCACCGTCTATACCCTTTCAAACGCTCAATTCTTTGCGGAGGGCGCACTCAAAACCCTGTCTATGCTTGGTGAATTCACCCTCTGCTTTGGCACTGAAACTGAGGAATTGAACGACCTGAGTATGGTGGCGGAATTTATGGCAAGCGAGTCAAACGATATGAGCCGTATGCTCAAAAACTTTTTGTCAGAGGGATACTCTGTGGCAAAATCTCGCTCTCTTGCTCTCAACCTCATCCGCCCCGACATTGCAAATATGCTTCAAATGCCCAACAATATCTTGGCAGTTGAGTATATCAAGGCAGGGGCAAAGTATGGGGACAAGGTGGACTATCACAACATACCTCGTATCCCTGACAACGATCGCACTATTGCATCGTCAACGAAGATAAGAAACCGCCTATATAGCGGGCAAAACTTTGAAAAACTTGTGCCTGAATTCGTGAAAAAGGAAGATATGGTTGTGGACCCCACCACTTACGGCACAATCTCAACCTATGCACTGAAGTCAAAAACACCTGATGAACTGGCAGAAATCACCAATATCCACGAGGGTATGGAAAATAGAATTTCAAAGTCCGACTTCAACAGCTTTGAGGAGTTTTTGGGATTGACAACAAAGAGATATACCCGCTCTACAATCAAGCGGATTGCCGCTTGCACAGCAGTTGGAGTGACGAAATCCCTCGTTCAACTGGCAAAGGACGAAAAGCCTTATACCACTATCCTTGCAATCCGTGACAGCAAGCGTAAAAAGATACTGCCTATATTGTCATCTGCAGACGGACATTTCTACTACAAGCCTAGCGACTGCGAAAAGGACTCCCCTGTCCGCCCCCTCATCGACCTTGATGAAAAGGCAGCAAAGGTGCTGAAACTCTGCTCCAAGCAAAAGACAGAATAACCGACAATCTAACCAAGTATTTTTGAAAATGACCGCTTTAATTAAGCGGTCTTTTTTTTGCCTTGTTGTCCTAAAAATAGACGTCCTGACATAAATATGTTTGTGACCTTTTCAAAGACAAAACTGAAAGACTTTGCTTTGCCCCTTGTCATCATTGTTTTTATGGGGTTGATGCTTGCCTTTCCTGAATACTATATGAAGGCAACAGGACGGGGGTTGGCACTTTTTGCATCAAACGTGCTTCCCGCTATGTTTCCGTTTTTGTTTCTCAACACTATGCTTTCAAACACTAAGGCGATTCCTTTCATAAATAAAGCCTTTGAGAAGCCTGTGAATAAGGTTTTTGGGGTGGTGAAAGAGGGCGCTTTTGTCCTCATCTCTGCACTAATCTGCGGTTATCCCGTTGGGGCGGTGACGACGGCAAGGCTGTATGAAAACGGGGATATTTCAAGGGATGATGCGAAGAGTTTTTTGCCTTTCACTTCCCTTGCAGGACCTGTTTTCATTTTATCTACGGTCAGTAGCATTTTCGAGGACAAAAACGTGGGGCTTGTCGTCCTCATTTCACACTACGTTGGCACTTTCATAAACGGACTGTTGTGGAGGTTTGTATCGCACACGCGGGTGCGCAAGCGTAATCATATTGAAAATGGTCCTGTTGCTCAATACACTTCTTCAATTTTGTCCGCAGACTTTGAATCAGGCGGTCATAACCTACTTGGTGAGGCGGTGACATCCTCCGCACTTTCTATGCTGACCGTGGGGGGATATATAGTGCTTTTTGGGCTTGTTGTGGACACCTTTGCGCTTCTTCCATTTTGGGGTGATTTGCCTGCCATTTTGAGGGTTATGTTCACCTTTCCCGTTGAGATGACTAGGGGCGTGGTTGAGGCCTCTACACTCGACTTTCTGCCCCTTGCGGTGGGGTTTGCAACTCTGTCCGTCACCTTTGGAGGGGTGTCGGTTTTGGCACAGCAATATCACTTTTTGTCAAGGTGCAATTGCGGTGTTTTTGACCTGATTTTGCCCAAGATTTCACAGGGAATTTTGGGGTTTTTTAGTGCCATAATTTTTACAATAATTATTTTCAATATTTCGTAAATAGTTGGCACAAAGTATTGACTTTAACCCCTAAAAAAAGGTAAAATTATAGTAGAAAAAAGATATTTTATTTTTATTTCACGGAGGAACAACTAAATAATGAACAAAACTTGGAGCAACACACTGCTTGTTGCTTATTCTCATTTACCCAAAATTGAAAAAGCAATCGATTTTGGGGTTGAAAATCTGGTGAATTCGGGTTTTCGAGGCGTGCATTTTTCAAATGGCGTTTCAAATGAGCAATTGTACGATAAAATATTGAAATTAATTGATGAAAAGCGTAAAATCGTCAACGTCTGCTATCTTGTTGACAGCGGTCTTAACGCCCTCAAAGACAATCATAGATTGCTACTTGAACTGAGATACGTCTATCAAAAAACAATACAAGAAATTTCCACCACACACGGCATTCCTATGCGCACTTTATATAGAAAACTTGAGGACGCTCTCACAAGATTTCAGGTTGAACTTTCACGCATGGGCTTTGACGAGGAATTTCTTGAAAAGGAATACAGTTCTAGTCCTTTCATCTCAAAAATTCATAACGCTGTAGACACTGAAAAATTTAATACAGCATATAAATAAAAAACGGCGAGCAATCGCCGTTTTTAATTACTGAGTTATTGTTCCTTTCCACATTCAGAGCAGAATTTGGAATCACGATCAATGAGCGCTCCGCAGTGCTTGCAATATTTGGTGTCACTGACGCCATCTCTTATTGCTTTTGCGGTTATTGTGACTGCATCTTTTGTGATTTCTGCACTGGTGGTGGCTATGTCAGTCAAATCATCATAGTTTTCTTGTTGTACGTATTTTGCAGTTTTGATTGCAATCTTGTTAATCTTCGGCGCATAACCCATAACAAAGCATGGTATGGACAAAAATAGAATGAAAACCCCTGGCGTCAAACAAGCCATTTCAGGAAATCTTGTCTCTACGTCCATAACGCGCGTGACGTCTGCAAGTACTGTGACAGCAAGAATGATCAACGTCAAACCAACCAGAAAAAATATCGGGGAGAGGATCTTCAACGCAAGAAATACTTTGGGTTGCTCTACTTTAGCCATAAGTCACCTATCATCTATTTTTGATTGTGATTGACAGGTATTTGTCAACGTCGTACATTTGCCAAAGACCTGTTTCAGGGGGATAAACTCTAAAAGTCATTTGTTGTCCGCCTACGGGGTGTTGGAAACGAAGTTCACTTGCCCAAAGATGGAGAGGAAGTGAATACTTTTCGCCGTTGCCATATCTTCTGTCGCCAACGATGGGGTTGCCAATTGAAGCCATTTGCACGCGGATTTGATGGCCTCTGCCTGTGACGAGGTTGACTTGCACAAGTGAGGTGTTCTCCTTGCTTTCAAGGAGTTTGTAGTCAAGTTCAGCGTACTTTGCGCCTTCGGTCAGTTGAGGCACTACTCTCACCATATTTTCACCTTGGAATTTCTTGAGGTAGCATGTCAACTTTTCACTGCGCTCTCTTGTGACGCCTTCAAGTATGGCAAGATATTTCTTTTCAACGTCGCCGTTGCGAAGTTGCTCGCTGAGTCTACTTGCGGCCTTTGAGGTCTTTGCAAACACCATAACGCCACCTGTGGGGCGGTCAAGGCGGTGCACAAGGCCCAAAAATGCGTCACCGGGCTTGTTGTACTTTTCAACAAGATATTGTTTGAGCATGGTGAGAAGGTCTATATCTCCACTTTCATCACCTTGCACGGGCACGTTCATAGGTTTTGACACAACCAACAAATGGTTGTCTTCAAACAAAATGTCAATGTCTTTGTAGTCCATATTATCTCCTAAAAGGTGGCAAAGGCGGTGCATCCTTGAGGGAGCACAAGGCCTTCGTCTGTTGCAATGCCGATTTCATCGGCTTCTATCTTTGCCGTGGTGGGCAAGGTCAGTTTCAGTATGTTTGCCATAACAGTGGGTTGAAGACCTGTTGTGTAGCTGTTGAGACACACAAACAAGGGGTTGTCGCTGAGAAGGTCGGCGACCAACTCACAAAGTTCACTTATGCCCTCTTCAATCTTCCACTTTTCACCATTGGGGCCTCGTCCAAAACTGGGAGGGTCAAGGATGATGGCGTCATATTTTCTTCCGCGTTTCTTTTCTCTTTCGCAGAATTTGAAACAATCGTCAATGATATAGCGGATGCCTTCTTCCATGCCTGACAATCTAAGATTGTCACCTGCTCTTTCAACCATTGCTTTTGCGCCGTCAACGTGGCATACCTTTGCCCCTGCTTTGACACAAGCAACTGAGGCAGCGCCGGTGTAGCCAAAAAGGTTGAGGACGGAGATTTCTCTGCCTGAATTCTCAATGAGGTCCATCATACGTGACCAGTTGACTGCTTGCTCGGGGAAAAGCCCTGTGTGCTTGAATCCCATAAGTTTCAGTTTGAATTTCAGGTCACGCCAACCGATGACGAAATCGTCGGGGACTTTTTTGTTGTACTTCCAAAATCCGCCACCTGTTGAACTTCTTTCATATATTGCAGATATGCCAGGATATGAGCGGAGAGGCTTTTTTGCGTGCCAAATCACTTGAGGGTCGGGGCGCAACAAAATCAGGTCGCCCCACCTTTCAAGTTTTTCGCCGTCTCCTGTGGCAATCACTTCATATTCTTTCCAATCGGGTGCTAATAACATATTTTCTTTCGTTCACTTGGGTGAATTACTTTTCAATCTTCTTCACTGAGATTGTCACTTTGTCGCCGTTGATGTCAAGATTCTTTGTGTAGCCGTCAATGACTGTGGACAACTTGTCGCAGAGGACGTCATTCATAAATTCACCCTTTTCAAGGACTTCAAGAGCAAGACCGGTTGCGGTGTAGCCAACTTCAATGTGGTCAACCACTTCAAATCCTGCTTCCTTGCGCATTGTTTGAATCTTGCTGACCAGTTCTCTTTCTGCGCCCTCAAAGAGAAGTGCGGGAGTCAATTCAGTGTCAAGGACAACTGTGGTTTCGCCGTCACTTTCAGCTGAGAAACCTTCCTTGTTTTGGACGGAGATGAGGACGTCGTCTTCACCAAGATCGATTTCCTTGCCGTCGATTTCTCTCTTGAATCTGCCACCGTTTTTCACTGCAGCAACGATTTCTCTTTCGGCTGTGTTCATAAGTTCACGAATCTTGCCGAGGAGTGCGCCGTATTTAGGTCCAAGGGTTTTCAGTTGAGGTTTGACGATGTAGGAAACATAGTCTGCACTGCCGTCGTTGATTTCAACGTTTTTCACGTTGAGTTCGTCTTCAACAAGTTCTTTCAGTGCTTGTGACAAATCGTTCTTGCCGTTGTAGATAAGTCTAGGCAAAGGTTGACGATTCTTGATGTTTGCCTTATTTCTTGCGGCTCTGCCAAGAACAACCACTTTCAGCACGTCGTCCATACCCTTTTCAAGCTTCTTGTCAATGAGGGTTTCATTTGCTTCGGGGAAGGAACAGAGGTGGACGCTGAGAGGTGCGCTTTCATCAAAGTTTCTCACAAGGTTTTGATAGATGTTTTCTGCAAGGAAAGGCACGTAAGGTGCGATGACCTTGGAAAGAGTTGACAAAACTGTGTAGAGAGTTGTGTAGGCTGCCTCCTTTGAGGGATTCATATCACTGCCCCAGAAACGTTCACGGCTTCTGCGGACGTACCAGTTGGAAAGGTTGTCGGTGAACTCTGCAATCTTACGTGAGGTTTCTGTGATCTTGTATTCATTGAGGCCTTCGTCAACAAACTTTATGAGGCTGTTCAGTTCGGACAAAATCCACTTGTCCATTACGTTCAGTTTTTGGTCGGCAAGTTTGTGTTCCAAGGGGTTAAACTTGTCGATTTCGGCATATAAAACGTAGAATGCGTAAGTATTCCACAAAGTGCCCATAAACTTGCGTTGTGACTCGCTGACGTTGTCGCCGTGGAATCTTGAAGGCAACCAAGGTGCACTTGCGGTGTAGAAATACCATCTTGTGGCGTCTGCCCCTTGCTTGTCAAGGACTGACCAAGGATCAACTACGTTGCCCTTGTGCTTGGACATCTTTATGCCGTCCTTGTCGTTGACAAGACCAAGGACGATACAGTTTTTGAAGGGTGCTTTGTCAAAGAGCAAAGTTGAAATTGCAAGAAGGACGTAGAACCAACCTCTTGTTTGGTCAACTGCTTCTGAGATGAAGTCTGCGGGGAATTCCTTTTCAAACAATTCCTTGTTTTCAAAGGGATAGTGCCATTGTGCAAAAGGCATTGAGCCACTGTCAAACCAGCAGTCAAGGACTTCGGGTGTACGTTCATATGTGCCACCGCATTCGCACTGCCACTTGACGTCGTCAATGTAGGGACGATGGAGTTCAACGTTGTGGTCAAGACCGCCCTTTTCTCTCAGCTCCTTGCGTGAGCCGATAACGTGAATCTTGCCACACTTGTTGCACACCCAAATAGGCAGAGGTGTGCCCCAATATCTTTCACGGGAGAAACCCCAGTCAACAACGTTTTCAAGGAAGTTGCCCATACGGCCACTGCCAATTGTGGGAGGCATCCAGTTGATTGATGCGTTGTTTTTCAGAAGTTGGTCTCTCACTTCGGTCATCTTGATGAACCAGCTTGAACGAGCGTAGTAAAGGAGAGGTGTGTCACAGCGCCAGCAGAAAGGATAGCTGTGCTCGAACATTTCTTCCTTGAAGAGGGTGCCGTTTTCTTTGAGCATCTTTATGATGACCTTGTCTGCATCTTTGACAAACATACCGTCAAGGTCGGTGGCTTCGGGGATAAATCTGCCTCTTTCGTTGACCATTTGGACGAAAGGCAAATCGTAATTCTTGCCCACTCTGCCGTCGTCCTCACCAAATGCAGGTGCGATGTGGACAACGCCTGTGCCGTCTGTCAAGGTGACGTAATCATCGTTGGTGATGTAGTGTGCCTTCTTCTTTGCGCCAGTTTCGTAGTTGAAGAGAGGCTCGTATTCTTGGTATTCATAGTCCTTGCCCTTTTTCAGTGACAGTTTTTCATAACTGCCCTCTTCAAAAAGTTTTGATACAAGTGCGTCTGCAAGGATGAACTTTTCATCGCCTACGGCGATTTCTGCGTAATCCTCGTTGGCATTCATACAAAGTGCTACGTTTGAGGGGAGTGTCCAAGGGGTGGTTGTCCAAGCCAAGAAATAACGGTTGGATTCACCTTTAAGACGGAATTTTGCATACACTGAAACTTCCTTCACGTCCTTGTAGCCTTGTGCCACTTCGTGTGAGGAAAGGGCTGTTCCGCAACGGGGACAGTAAGGAACAATCTTGTAGCCCTTGTAGATGAGACCTTTGTCATAGATTGTCTTCAGTGCCCACCATACAGACTCAATATAGTTGTTGTCATAGGTGATGTAAGGGTCTTTCATATCTGCCCAGTAGCCAATGCGGTCAGACATCTTTTCCCACTCGGTGGTGTATTTCCAAACGGACTCCTTACACTTGCCGATGAAAGGTTCAATTCCGTATTTTTCAATCTCTTGTTTGCCGTCAATGCCAAGAAGTTTTTCAACTTCAAGTTCAACGGGAAGTCCGTGAGTGTCCCAGCCGGCTTTGCGGAGAACGTGATAGCCTTTCATGGTCTTGTATCTGGGGATAATATCCTTCATGACACGGGTGAGAATGTGACCGATGTGAGGTTTGCCGTTGGCTGTAGGGGGACCGTCATAGAAATTGAAATGCTCTTTGCCTTCGTTGAGGGCAACGCTCTTTTCAAAGATTTGGTTGTCCTTCCAAAATTGAAGGACCTCCTTTTCTCTTTCAACAAAATTGAGATTTGTGTCAACAGGTTTGTACATAACTGCCTCTTTTGCACGTACGTGCGTAAATAATAAGTACAAAAATTATATATTAAGAATAAAAATAAATCAACTGTTTGACTTAAAGAGCATAAAAACCTTGCGACAAGCACTTGCTCGTTCGAAGACGGAACGCGAGGAGCATCGGCGACGAGGAAGGGAGCGCCGAGCACCAGATTTTGTACGAAGTTGCGGGTGCGCTGTGATTTTTTTTGCACCAACGCAACGAGTGGCATAATGAGGCGACGTTGCTTAATGTGCGAGAGCCGAGTGTTGCCCTGCCCGCAGGGCTTTGCCGTATGGCAAAAGGGGGAAACACGTGAGGAAGGGGGACATGTACTTGAAGGGAGTTCGCAGAAAAGTTTATAAAAAAATCCGCCCATTTGGGCGGATTGAGTGGGTTAGATTGCTTATTTCATAAGAAGAGGCAGGGCTCTTTCAATGAGAAGACCAAAGCGCAAATCTGCCTTTTGTTTCAGTGAAATTGCGATGAGGTCGTGGCAGAAATCAACTGCCTTTTGAGCGGCATCTTCAAAGGAGCATCCGCTCATAAGTTTGCCGATGAAGGCGGAGGACAGGCAGTCTCCTGCGCCGTGGATATACTCGTTGAAATGGGTGTTGTATTGGAAGGCTATCTTGCCCCCGTTGAGGGTGGCTGTGCCTTGTTTGTCATCGTCAATAATACCGCTGAGAAGCACCTTTTTGTAGCCGTTGTGACGGAGAATATTCAGTATCATACGGGCATTTTCAGGGGTGGGTTCCAGCTCCATATCAAGACCTGCAAGCATCTTGCCTTCGGTGAAGTTGGGCATCACGATGTCTGCCATTTTGCAAAGGTCAAGAATCTTCTCCTTGTAGGTTTCATCAAAGATGCTGTATAGTTTGCCGTGCTCTGCGCAGGCAGGGTCGATGGCGATGAGTGTGCCCTTCTCTTTCAAGCCCTTTGCAATCTCCATTGTGGCTTCGACTGTTTCCATTGTGCCGATAAAGCCGGTGTAGAGGCAGTCAAACTTGATGTTGAGCCCTGTCCAGTGATGATAACTGGGCAACATATTTGAATACAAATCGTTGAAAGTGAAGCCGGTTATCCCTGCGGTTTGCGTGCTGAGGAGTGCTGTGGGAAGACCAACAGGCTCTTGTCCGCATGCAGACAAAATGGGCAGTGCTGCCGTCAGTGAACAGCGTCCTATTGATGAATAGTCTTGGATGGTGAGGATCCTTGTGTGTTTCATATACACCTCGTGCGCCTACGCGCATAGATATTAAAGTAATTTTAGCACACAAAAACACCCAAATCAATAGCCTGCGAATTTTTGTTGCAAAATTTTCAGTTAGATGATATAATGCTTTCGCTGTGCTAGACGGGGAGTTGGCGGTGCCCTGTAAACTGCAACCCGCCATAGCAGTGTCGAACGCCGACCGAGGCCTTATGTATGGTTGGTCGCACCAAGCAAGGAATGTTGATAGCAAGGTCCGGTGCAACGTTGTGTCGTGAACCGTGTCAGAGCCTGACCGCAGCAGCACTAAGCGAATTTCAGCGTGTGCCATCGGGAAGCTTTGAAGGAGTCACCTACTTGGTTTCCACTTCGGTATGTATTGTCGGAGTCGGTGCACAGTGTTTTTGAAAAAAATGGAGCGTAATGCTCCTTTTTTTATTTGTCTTGCGGTGCAAGACAAGTGATATTGTGGCAAAGCCACAGTTATATTCACTTCGTGAGTTATTTGTCCTTCTGACGTGATATTCACCTACGGTGAGTTGCGGTTGAAAATATCCACAACTGCGAACAGAGTGAGCAATATCACTTGCCATAGGCAAATATAACTGCCAAGGGCAATATAACTTCTTGCTTGCAAGAAATATAACTGCATTTTGCTGCTCCTCGCGTTCCGTCACGCTACAGGTGAATGCTTGTAATACCAAAAAATAAAAAACCCGCTCGGATGAGCGGGTTTTCTTATTTGAAGTAATGTTATTTCTTTGCAGCTTCTTCCTTGCGCTTCTTTGCATCTTCGATGATCTTTGCGTTGGCTGAGCCGGGAACTTCTTCATATCTTGCAAGTTCCATTGTGAATCTGCCTCTGCCTTGTGTCATTGAACGAAGGTCGGTTGCATAGCGGAACATTTCTGCTTGAGGAACTTCTGCGGTGATGACTTGCTTTGAGCCTTCTGCGTCTGTGAAGAGGATACGGCCTCTGCGCTTGTTCATGTCGCCGAGGATGTCACCGAGATAGTCGCTGGGGACGGTGATCTTTGCGGTCATGATAGGTTCAAGGAAGCAAGGTGATGCCTTTGCACATGCTTCATCGTAGGAGAGTTTTGCTGCGATGACGAATGCGATTTCCTTGCTGTCAACGGGGTGATATTTGCCGTCGTAAAGGGTTGCTTTGAGGTTGACCATGGGATAACCTGCAAGGACGCCTTCTTTGATTGCTTCGCGGAGACCCTTTTCAACTGCGGGGATGAATTGTCTGGGAACTGCGCCACCGACGACTGCGTCAACAAATTCAAATTCACCGTCTGCTGCACCGGGTTCAAACTTGATCCAAACGTCACCAAATTGACCTGCGCCACCTGATTGCTTCTTGTGCTTGCCTTCTGCTGATGCTTCTTTGCGGATGGTTTCCTTATAAGCAACTCTGGGTTCTTGCCAGCTGATGTCGATGCCGAGCTTGTTCTTGACGCGCTTGCACATGATGTCAAGTTGTGCTTCGCCGAGACCGCTGATGAGGACGTCACCTGTGACAACGTTCTTTTCAACCTTGAAGGTTGCGTCTTCGTCTTGCATCTTGATGAGGCCTTGGATTGCCTTTTCTTCATCCTTGTTTGCGCTGACTGCGTATGAGATGACAGGTTGAGGGAATTCAATCTTTGAATAGTTGAGCTTGTAGTCAGGTGCTGAAAGGGTGTCGTTGGTGTTGGTGTAAACAAGTTTTGCAAGTGCGCCGATGTCGCCTGCAACGAGTTCGTCAACGCCTTCTTGCTTCTTGCCCTTGAGGACGTAGAGTGCGCCTGCCTTTTCGGGCTTTTCTGCTGTGTTGTTGTACATTGCGTCACCGCTTGAAAGCTTGCCGCTCATAACCTTGAAGATGAGAAGTTTGCCAACGTAGGGGTCGACGATTGACTTGAACACTTGTGCGCTGAAAGGTGCTGATGCATCGCATGCAACTTGAGTGTCTGCTCCGTTCACTGTTGCGTGAGGACGACGTGCTGCTGCGGGGCTGGGGAGATAATCCACGATGATGTCGAGGAGGCTTGCAACACCGGTTGATGTGGTTGCGTTGCCTGCCATCAAGGGGATGAAGGAATCGGTTGCGATTGCAGTGTGGATGCCCTTTTGGATTTCGTCTTGGGTGAATTCTTCACCTTCAAAGAACTTCATCATAAGGTCTTCGTCTGTTTCTGCCACCATTTCCATGAGTTGATCTCTATATGCGCTTGCCTTTGATGCCAAATCTGCGGGGACGTCTTTTGCTTTGCCGCCAAGATCCTTGCCTGCGCCTGAGAAAACGTCAACTGAGCCGACCATCTTGCCACCTTCGATGATGGGAAGTTCGATGGGGATAACCTTGTTGAACTTTGCGGTGATTGCATCGACTGTGCCGAAGAAATCACTGTTTTCTTTGTTGACTGCGTTGACAAAGATAAGTGCGGGGACTTCCTTTTCAAAGCACATTTCAAGTGCTTTTTCTGTGCCGACTGTAAGTGAGCCACTGGCTGATGTCACAACCACTGCGCTGTCTGCTGCGTGGAGTGCTGCAACCATTTCGCCTTCAAAGTCGAAGAAGCCGGGGACGTCGAGAACGTTGATCTTGTGATCACGATGGATTGCGTATGCAAGGCCCATGCTGATTGATATCTTGCGCTTGATTTCTTCGTCATCAAAGTCCATTGTGGAGTTGCCATCATCAACTTTGCCAAGACGATCTACTGTTTTTGTTGCGAACAAGAGTGCTTCAGCAAGAGAAGTTTTGCCTTCACCGGAGTGACCGATGAGAGCAATGTTGCGGATAAAATCTGTTGCGAAAGTTTTCATTACTTTACCTCAATAAGTTAATTCTCAAATATGATATACTAAATATCAAAAATTGACAAGCAAAAAAATAGGCTCGCAACCACTTTTTTCAAAAAATTTGATATTTTTCTCTCTCCCTTCATATTTTGAAATATGAGCGTCATCGGTGTTTACGACAGCGGTATAGGAGGGCTGACCACTCTTTCGGCATTAAGACGTGCCCTTCCACATCTTGACTTTTGCTATTTTGCAGACAACTCCAACTCCCCCTTTGGCACGAAGCCAAAAGAGGAGATTTTCCGTGCGGTGAGAGAGGGTGTTGATAGGCTCAGACAAATAAGCGACCTGCAAGTCATAGCCTGCAACACAGCGTCAACCGTTGTCCGTCCTGAGGGGGCTTTTTTGCTGACACCCGTCCTTGACACTCCCCCTGAAAACACCCTTGTTTTGTCCACTCCGGCAACAGAAAAAGTCCTTGAATTGAAAGAAACAGGATATTTGACCGCAGGCACGAAAGACCTTGCAACTATGGTGGAAATTATGGGCTCATTATCCTATAAATCTAGGGCAGAAATTCGCCTTGACTTCATAGACGAATACGTGAAAAATATGCTTGAAACCGCAACTGAAAAAGGCGACAAAATCAAGTGGGTTTCTCTTGGTTGCTCACACTACGTTTACGTAAAAAGACTGGTGAAAAAATATCTTAAAAATGCTGAAATAATTGACGGAAACACTAGGCTCATTTATGAGATTTTGCCCCACGCAAAACACTTAAGTGGCGAGGGCAAAACGACCTTTCTTTTCAGCGGTTTGAACGAAAGCGATAAATATGCTTGGATACTCGGTCAACTTGATAAAAATGCAAGATTTTACGGCATCTAACCAACTATTTTGAATAGGCAAGGTTGAGGGCACCCGCAATGATATTCGAGGCGTTTTCAAGAAAAATCTTCACCTCTTTTGGGGCTACCACAAGGCGAGATAATCCCTTTTCCGCTAGGGTTGAACTGAACTTGAACTGGTCGATTTTGTCTTCAAAAAAATCACTTACAAAATCCTTCAAAACCCCTTGCATATTCATGACAAGTGGCACGCCTATTGACAGGGTTGGCACACCAAAAACTGACTTGTCCATACGGGGTTTGTCGCCCCCTACTCCACTCCCCGGAATTATGCCTGCGGTGGACAGTTGAAAGGACGTGCCTATGCGCCCTACGTTTGAGGTGGCAAGGGTGTCAACTATGATGATTGCAGAGGGTTTCACCTTGTCGTTTAGAGCACTGAGCACTTCGTGGGATTTGAGCCCTGTTGCGCCTTGCACTCCTAGTGAGTGGGAGCAGAGTTTGAACTTGGTGTCCGTCAAGTATTCCACCCTTGTGGGCCTCAATTTCCGCATTGTCATTTCACCTAGTGAGTCCGCCAAAACTTCACCGTTGCCAAGCCCTACTGACAGGACAATGCTCCCCCTTGCCAAACCCCCTACAAGTTGGGTGATTGTTGAGGACAATATCCTCACAAGATAGTCCGCATATCTGTCATCCGTCACTCCGCTTACGTCGTAGGTGACGTACACCCCTTGTGGCTTGCCCACTTTGTCACTAAGGACTTTGTCCTTTAGGTTGACAACAATCTGCTCTATGCCGTATGATAGTTTCTTGTGGATGGCTAGGCTCTCAAAACCCCCTCTTTCAAGGTTGTCAAGAGCCATATCACTGTAAAAAAAGTCCTTTTCCATGAAATTATTTTGTGCAATAACAAAATTTAACTCAAAACAGTTGCAAGATTTTTCAATATGTGCTAATATTTCAAAGATTTCAAATGAAGTATTCAAATATGAGGAGATAAATATGCCTAATATTAAGTCAGCAAAAAAGAGAGTCAAGGTTTCAGCAAGACAAAACAAAGAAAACACAATGAAGAAATCACGTGTTAAGACCGCAATCAAGAAGTTCAACGATGCTATCGCAGCAAACGACGTTGCTCTTGCAAGCGCACTTCTTCCCGAAACCATGGCAGTCATCGATGCAGCAACTTCTGACGGCGTCTATCACAAGAACACCGCAGCAAGAAAGAAAGCAACTCTCTGCCGTTCACTGGACAAAATCAAAAACAACTAATCAGTCATTTCTCAAGAAGGGCTGTCAAATGACAGCCTTTTTTTCGTAGAAGATTATCGGCCTACAGGTTTTGGTCTAAAACACAGAAAAATAAAATCATATTTGAATATTCTTTGAACAAAATTAAAGCCGTCAAACTGACGGCTCTTTTTTTTGCTATTTTGATTTATGCTCCTCAATTATGCGACGGTGGACTTCCCTGACGAGAAGTGTTTGATGAGGACGTAGATGATGATGAATATCACCGCCGAGCCTCCTGTGGCTGTGCAGACGATGAGGGCTATCATTCCGGGTGTCAAGCTTGACGCGGGCAAGGATTCCGCCACGTTGACCACTGCGCCACTTTCTAGCATCTCGCCGTTGACGGACACGGTCACGACGTATTCTCCGCCCTTTTCGGGGGTGAAGTCAAAGGTTTTGCCCTCTCCTGCTTTCACGCCGTTGACGTACCAAACAACCGTGTATGATAGGTTGGGATTGAGGTTTTCGGTGGGCAACGTAAATTGATAAGTTTCGCCCACTTTGAAAACTTTGTTTTCAACATCCTCTTCAACATACTTGATTTCAGTGTCACTTGGGGTTGAATATATCACAGAGAAAGTCAAAGGCTTGTCGCAGACTGCATACTCTACGCCGTCCTTGTCTACTATTGCGCATTTCACTTGATACATACCAACGGCATTTGGCACGTCAAAGTCTATTGTCCAACCCTTGCCGATGTCCACTCTTTCTCCGCCGATTTCATACCACCACACAAGTTCATCATCGGTGCGACTGTTTGTGGGGGTGGGATTGCCCTTTAAGGTTATCTTTTCATTTTGACCCAGTTTGTACTCAGCCTTGCTTTCAGCACTGATTTCAACACCCTCAGTCACGCCCATAATCTTGTCTATAAAGGTTATGTCACCGTAATAGTTGTAGGTGAGAATATCCGTAAGACAAAGGGCGGGGACTTTTGTTGTGAGGACGCCGGAGGCTGACTTGCTGTTGCCGTGAGAAAGCATTGTGCGGACAACCTTTGTTGTCAATTCTATGTTGGCGCCGTAGTTGTTGTAGCCACGATATCTAAACTGAGCGAGGGCGGAGGCAAATGCCACCATGGGTGTGGACATACTTGTGCCTGTCAGTTTGCCATAGCCACCTGCGTTTATGCTGGATATAATGGACACACCGGGGGCTGCCACGTCAAACCAACTGCCATAAGTGGATTTTGTGTGCAGTTGGGGTAGCCCTTCTGCTGTGCCCTTGTCATAGTTCATCACCCCGATTACGTCTTCGTAGGCGGCGGGATAAGTCATTTCCATTTTTCCTGTGTTGCCGGCGGCGGCTACAAACACCATTTTGTCAGAATATTCAACGAAGTTGAATGCTTCCTTGGAACTTTCTGTTGCGGACATAGACATACTGACGATATCCGCTCCGTTTTCGTAGGCAAATTTCACTGCATCGGTGATGTAAGGCTCGGCGGTTGAGTTTGAATAGCCTGCCAAATATTCACCATCATTGTTGTTGAGGACGGTGTTTGCCTTTATGGGCAAAATCTTCACGTAGTCTTCAAGGCCCAATAAGTGTATGAGCATTGCGACAATACCCGTGCAATGGGTGCCGTGGTCGTTTGAGGTGTTGTCAACAAGGTCGAGCGCAATATTTCCGCTGTCCGTGACACCTTTTATCACTTGTCCTGTTGCAACATAGTTGCCAAGAAGATTTTTCTTTCTGACGGTGACGGTGTCCGCTACGTTTTTGTAGATGTAGTTGCCCTCTTCATCTGTCAAAAGCACGTTGTCAAAAACTGAGTGGAGTTTGTAGATTGCACCCTCTTGATAGACGCTCAAAGGGTCGAGGGGTATGCCCGAGGAGCCTTCCACCTTATAGGCAAAGCCTATACCACTGTCAATGACTGCTATGACGATAGGGTCTTTTTTCAGGCTTTCCTTGTCAAAGTTTTCGTCCGCTAAAAAGCCGTCGATTACGCTCTTTGCACCTGCTACGTTGAGGTAGTTTTCACCAAGATACCAGTCCTTGGCGTCACCCCCTGCAAGGGCACTAAGATAAGTGTCATAATCATCCTTCCAGTCGGCTATCGCTACACCTGTAGGCCTAAAAACACCGATAAAAAGCAAAAGGACAGCCATGCACACAAGTGCCGCTGTCCAAATCTTTGTCAGTGTCCTTTTAGTTTTCATCAAATCCACTTCACCGAGCCGTCGGGGAATATTGTGCCCCACTTGCCATCCTTCTTCACCTTTGCTTCACCGTTTTCAAATACGGTTGCCGCATCGTACTCAAAGGGGATGACCACGGTGTTTTCCTTGTTGATATAGCCAAACTTGTCCTTCTTTGACACTGCTGCGTAGCCTTCTGAAAAACTCATTGCAGTTTCGTAGTCAAAGGGGATGACAACGTTGTTTTCACTGTCAATGTATCCACACTTTTCATCAAGTTCAACTGAAGCAAGTCCGTCGTGGAAGCAATAGACCTCATCATAAATGGCAGGGATAACTGTTTTGAAGCCGTCGTAGAAGCCCCACTTGCCACCCTTTTGAACTTTGCGCCAGTCTTCGACCCCAAGAGGCTCTTTAAGTTTGGGGGCTTTTTCAGGCTTGTCCGCCTTCTTCTCTTGCTTTGCCTTGTCTTTTTGAGGCTTTTGTGCCTTTTGCTCTTTTTGCTTTTCCTCCTTTTGGGCAGGCTTTTGGACGTCCTTCTTTTGAGGCTTGGGGGTGTCGGGTCTAAACTCCATAGCCTGTGCCTTCAAGGCGTCTTTCAGCTCAAAAAGCATCTTCTTGTTGAATCCTTGCACTTTGAACATATCCCTCTCGGTGCGCATAACCACGTCGCCGGCGGTGTTTATCTTGTTTTTTGCAAGAAGTTCCGCTGTGCGAGGGCCGACTCCTATGTTTTCTAGGGCGAGGGACATCTTCTCTTTGGGATATATATTGTTTTCAACAGCAAGGATAGCCTTCACTTGTTGAGCATTGTTTTGCTTGTTTTGAGGAGGCTTGTTTCCGCTCTGCTTGTTTTTTCCTTGATAATAGAATTTCTTTGCCATAAAATACCTTTTGTCTATTTTAACACAACAAGATGAGATTTTCAAGCGGTATCAACCAACTATTTATCTTGACTATTAATAATTATTTGTTTATAATTTAGTATATGAATTTCCTTATGAGAAAACCTGTCACCGCAATCATCACTATCCTTGCAGTCGCACTTCTTTTTGCGACGGTTTTTTCTTGCACTGATATTGCTATGGCGGCGGAGGCGGACAGAGTTTTCCCTGTTGACGGATATATCCAAGCGGAAAGAGTGGACGTCATCGGCGCAAACGAGGACTACGTTGTGTCCTACGACGGTGAAAATCACGTCTTTGCTGTGACTGGCGCATCGTACGGCACTATCCCCTTTGACAAGGACGTATTGAAGATTTTTGTCTTTGGTGATAAGGCAGTTGTGAAGACAGCCAGCGGACACGCTGTCCTTGACCTCACCACTTTCACCGCAACCGATACAGCACTTTTTGCAGAGTGCTATCTGGCAACTGACGGCGTAAGCCTCTATGCTCACACTTGGGGCAAGGTTGACGTCTATGATAATAATCTCTCAATCACTGCAACCTACGACGACGACACTTTCAAGAATAAGCCCGTTATGGTGACAGACGGTGAAACCATCTTTAACTTTGCAGTTGACTACGGCGTGAACAAACTTTACACCTATCATATCGACACCGATTTTGCAGACACAACCGACTCAATCTTTGTTGAAAACGCATTGATGGGCGAGGTAATTTTTGCCCACGATGGTGAAAGAATTATCCTCATTGACAAGACCACTTTTGCTGTCACTGAAACAGACCTTGAGGACAAGAATTTTGCTGTCTGCGGAAACACACTCTACGTTGCAAAAGGCGCGGACGGATATGACGTTTACACCCTTGAAAATGGCACTCTCACCTTCACAAGAAATCACTCCTTTGGTGGTGACGGATTGACCAAACTGAACACCCCCACAGACGTGACTGAACTGGGTGACGATATGGTCATTGCAGACAAGGGCAACAACCGCATTTTGTTTGTTAGTGACACAGTCGTTTCACTTGGTGTAAATAGCCCTGAAATCCTAACTGCAAGTGACAATAGACTGTATGTCGTGTCAGAAGGCAAACTCCTCGTCATTGAAGATATGGCAGTGAAAAACGAAATCATCTTGACACAAAAAATTGTGGATATGGTGTATCGTGACAGACTCTATGTTCTCACAGAAAACGGAGTTTATACACTCATAAGCGGTGCATTAATCAAGGTTTTTGACGTGACTGGCGGAATTGCCTTTGACGTAGACACTCATTTCTACGTGCTTAAAGAGGGCTCAGTCGACGTAATTTCAATGGGCGGAAAGGTGAACAATCTCCTTTCATTTGACCTCGATTGCACACCTCAAGATATACTCGTTGACAAGGTGGGAAATGTATTTGTCCTTGACGATAACAACACTGTCCACAAGTACGACTGGGCAAAAGTCATTGAGAAAAACACCACTGAAAATACTGTCGCATTTGACACAGAAAACCTTGACTTTGCAGGTTTCACATACACCGCAATCAACATGAATTTAATTGGTGATAAGCTTGTTTTTGTCACCGAGGAAAATGCCCTCATTTCAATTGATAATATCCTCACTACAACCGCACCTGCTCGCCCTAAAATTGACCTTGACAGCAAGACCGTGGACGTCTATACGTCAAGTGGCAACACCTATATTTTGACCAACAATCTTGACGGCAAAACTGCCCTTGAAATTGAGGCAAACGTTGACATCGTTGCATACGAAGTTGACGGACTGCTCTACGGCAAAGTTGACGGCGTTGAGGGTTGGATTTACAACACGACTCCCAGCACCTCTGCGACCACAATCAGTGGTGAGTACGAGGCAAAAGATGCACTTGTCCTTTACGTCAACCCTGACTTTGACAGCAACGTGGTGGTGAACGCAGGCACACGTTTTGATGGGGTTGACGATGCGTCCGGATATGGTGACGGCAAGTGGATGAGAGTGAACTACAACGGCAAGACATACTTTGTTGAAAGCGCACGTGTGAAGAAAGTTGTGTCTGTCACTCCTACCCCTCCTCCCCCTGTCAACGACCCTGTTGAGCCCGAAGAGGTGAAAGTGGACTACGGCAGAGCCAAAGCATCTAGGGCCGGCGAACTTGTGCCCCTCTTCTCTGCTGAAACAGGTGAAATGGTTGTGGCAGTCAAAGACGGCACAAAACTTGAAATCATTGAAAAGGTGGGCGACTACTACAAAGTCAAGTATGAGGGAATGGAACTCCTCATCCATCAAGACGACTTCAAACTTGACGGTCTCACCACCGTGCAAATCATTGCAATCGTCCTGTCAATAGTTGTTGTTCTTGCCGGTTGCCTTGTGTTTATGGTGACAAACATAACAAAGAAAAAAGAAGATAATAAGTAAAACAATTTGATAAATAAAAGGCACTTCGATGAAGTGCCTTTTTAAATAAAAAATCCTACACCATTGTGTAGGATTTTCTTCTGGTATGGGTGAAGGGACTTGAACCCCCGACCTCTTGAACCCCATTCAAGCGCGCTACCAAACTGCGCCACACCCATGTAGCGTTGCTATTATAAATCAACAGAAAACAAAATGCAAGCGTTTGGACATAAATAAATAAAATAATTTATTGGCTAAGAATAGACAAAAATCCAACATTATTGCAACAGGCTTTCGCCAAAAAAATTATGCTAATTATAATTTTCTTTCCCTATTGAAATGAGGTGTGGGGTTGTGGTAAAATGATTGAGGAATAACTCTACTTGGGGGAAATATGAAAAAGACTGCGTACTTCAAAGGTAAGGTTGGTGGATGGTTTATGAATCTAGGGGAGTATCCTCTCAGCTGGCTCCTCCACCGCAAACCTAAAGACAATATCACCGTGCAAAATGACTTAAAGTATGGTGAGGGCAAAAGAGAGACCATCAATATGATTTTTGACCATACCGTGACAGACAAGCAACCTGCTTTCATCTACGTCCACGGCGGTGGTTGGTGTAGTGGTTTGCCTAAGATGAGAAACACCTACTGCATGGAATATGCCGAGCGGGGTTGGGTCAGCGCAAACATAGGATATGAGTATGCACCGAAGATGACCTTCCCTCATCAATTCAAGCAAATATACAAGGCAATAGACTGGCTCTACGACCACAGTGAGGAATATCATATCGATATGACAAAAGTCACCCTTGCAGGAGAAAGCGCAGGGGGATATTTCATCACCTATATGGCGGCAATGAGCCTTGACCACACCCTATACGACAAACTGGGAATAGACTTCAAACATAGAGATGAGTTCAAGGTCAGCGCCCTTGTGTCCAACTGCGGTGCGGTGGATTTTGGCAGGCTCATTGACAACAAATTCCTTGGAATCAAATATATGATAAATGCTTTCACTGGTTTCAGTCATAAGGAAATCAGAGCAAATCTTGACAAAGATGAAATCAAGATTTTGTCACCTGAGGTGAAAGAAGGATTCCCTCCAACAATGCTTATTTACGCCAAAAACGACTTCCTCAAAACAGAGAGTTTTGCCCTTCAAAAGAGGTTTGAGGAGATTGGCACACCCTATCGTATGCACTGCGCAGAAGGCATACTTTCAATGCACGCATTCCCTCTTGCAACCATTGAAAAACGTGGCAAAGCCTGCCTTGATGACACAGTGGATTTCATCAGTCAATATGCAAAATAAGATGTTTAACATCTAAAAATTAAGTTATAAACCTATCAATTTGAGAAAATAACAAAAAAAAGAACGGACACAACGTCCGTTCTTTTTGTTAAGTTTTGGTGGTTATTTCAACGTGCTTGCCACTTGATATGCGGAGGCTGTTGCGTCTGCAATTCTGCCTGACTTTGTGGCGTCACCGATGGTGAACACTCTGCCTTCGTATTTGCCTTCAAGATCTTTAAATAGACCGTTGACTGAGCGGACACCGAGGGACAAAACAACTGCATCACAGTCAAGGTGCATACATTCACCGCAGTCCACTGCGACTGTGGGTGTGGCGCGCTTTCCTGCCTTCAAATCCTTTTTGTAATTCTTGTTCTTTTTGTGTTCAACAGGCACAAGGCAAAGGCCTGTGTCATCAACACTGCAAAGACGTTTTGCGGTGTAATACTCTGTGCCTTTTTTGTTGAGCTTGGGCATAACGTCATCTTTGTGTTGGAACCATACGCCGGGGGCGATGTCACCCATCATTTCAACAATGGTCACTTTGTTGTCTGTTTCAACAAGGACTTCGGCGGTTTCAAGGCCTGTCATACCACTGCCTACAACTGCAACCTTCTTGCCTTCAAGGACAACCTTTCCACTGAGGATATCGGTGGTTGTGTAGACGTTGTCACGGTCTGCGCCTTTGAGCCATTTAGGTTTGAAAGCTTCTGCGCCAGTTGCGATGATAACTGCGTAAGGATTGTAGGAGTCAATGATTTCGGGAGTTGCGGTGACACCGAGGTGTACTTCTGCGCCATTGAGTTCCGCACCTTTCAATGCATCAACTGTGCACCAACCAATCTTTTCCTTTTTGGGAGGTTTGCTTGCAAGATTGATTTGTCCGCCAACCTCAGTTTCCTTTTCAAGGACGATAGGTTTGAATCCACGCTTGCCGAGGATTTCTGCTGCCATAAGTCCGCCCATGCCTGCGCCTACGACAACAACAACTCTGCCATCGCCGTCTTTGGGGAGATTGTTGTATTCTCTTTCCTTGCCAACGGCGGGGTTGACTGAACAATAGCCGTGGTCACCAACATAAGCATTGTCTTGCATTGATTGGATACAATATAGACAACAAATGCAACGTTTGATTTCGTCTGCTTTGCCTGCTTGCGCCTTCTCTGCCCAGTGAGGGTCTGCAATGTGAGGCCTGCCAAGTGACACAAAGTCTTGGATGCCGTCATTAAGTTGTTGCTCGGCTTGTTCGGGTGAGCGGATAAGGTTTGCAGCGATGACGGGGATATCCACTTCTTTCTTAACTGCTTCTGCAAGATATTTTCTCCAGCCAAGTTCAAAACTTGTAGGTTCAAGCCAGTAGTTGAAAGTGTCGTAGCCTGCTGATGATACGTCAATGGCGTCCACACCCATCTTTGCAATGGCTTTTGCATATTCAACACCGGTTTCAAAGCCGTAGCCTTTGCCCTCTTGACCGATTTTGTCGTAATACTCGTCAATGGTGAGGCGGACGATGATGGGATAATCGCCGCATTCCTTTCTTATGCCCTCAATGATTTCCTTGACAAAGCGGAGTCTATTTTCAAAACTGCCACCGTATTCGTCTGTACGTTGGTTGGTGTTGGGTGAAAGGAATTGTTGGATAAGATAGCCGTGAGTGCCGTGAAGTTCAACGCCGTCAACTCCTGCCTTTTTGCATCGCACTGCGCCGTCAACGTATTGTCTAATGATTTTCTTGACCTCGCTGTGACGGAGTGCTCTCACTCTGCCCCCTGCAAAGTAGGCAGGCTCGCACTTGGATGCGGATACGCTTGAAAGACAGATGTTGTGCTTGGCAAGGGTGGGTGCAAGTTTGGGTGCAAGGCTGAAAAGTGCCTTAGGAAAACCTTTCCAAACTCTTGTGGCTGCAATACAGAAAGGCACTGTGCCTATTGCAAGACCTACGTTTTGTCTGCCGGGGTGATGAAGTTGCACAAACAACTTTGCGCCATGACGGTGTATGCGATTTGCCAGTTCTCTCATGCCCTCAATTTGATAGTCGTGGGACATACCAAGTTGAGCAAATGCGGCGGAGCCGTGCACGTCGTTTATGCGGGTGATTTCGGTGATGATAAGACCTGTGCCACCTTTTGCGCGCTCTTCATAGTAGTCCATAAGCATTTCGGTGGTGCAGCCGTCAAACTGACCGAAGCCCATAAGCATAGGTGACATAACAATGCGGTTTTTGATTTCGCAACCACCTATTTTCATAGGTGAAAACAAGGTTTTGTATTCCATAATTGCCTCTCTATTTGTTTCCCACGGGGGTGGGAGGTTTTATTTGCCATAAAAAATTATGCTGAGCGAGTGCGAACATATCAAGCATATGTCCCCCTTCCTCACGTGTTTCCCCCATTTGCCATTCGGCAAAGCCCTACGGGCAGGGACACACTCGGCGCGCGCACATTAAGCGACGTCGCCTCATTATGCCACTCGTTGCGTTGGTGCAAAAAGATCACAGCGCACCCGCAACTTCGTACAAATTCTGGTGCTTGGCACTCGCTTCGGTCGTCGCCGCTGCTCCTCCAAACTCCGTCTTCGAAGGAGTAAGTGCTTATTGGTTATTTAACCCTCTTCATATTGCCGGTGAGTCTGCCGAGGAGGATTTCAAAGGGCAGATCACCTTTTTTGATTCCGCCGGGGAGGGTTGCCTCAATAAGTTCAAAGGCGGCAGAGTGCTCGTCCTTGCCCATATAAACGTAGTCCACTTTCATACCCTTTGAGTAGAAACAGGCGGATTGAAGGACTTGTAGCCCTTCCTTTTCAAACTCGGCTATGGCCTTTTTCAAATACTTCACGTAATATTGAAGGTGGTGTATGCCTTCACCAAAGTCCTTAAGATATGTTGTGTAGAGATTTTCGTCACCTCTTGACTGAATCAGCTCGATGGCGGTGTGACCTTTTCCACCAAGCCAAATCTTCACGTCTGAGTTGCGCTTTTCACCCTTATAGTAAAGGTCAAGGTCACTGGTGCGCACAAGTTCATACCAGTGTTTTATGCCAAAAAGACGGCTATAATGGTCCGCAGATGCGGATATATCCTCTACAACGATGCATGCGTGTGCTATTTTGCCAAGTTTCATAGCGCCTACCTCAATTTTTGGTGTAAGTAAATATAATTTACTTGTTAAATTTTAACATCTAAAATCCTCATAGTCAATAGGCACTTTTGTTTTCAAAGAATATTGGCGGGTTTTGACACTAAAATCCCGCACCTTTATATGAAAATATAAAATTGCTTGCATTGAGGGAGTATTGGTGATAAAATAACTTTGTATTCGGTCTTTCCGAAAAAGGAGAAATATGGATATTATCATCATGGGACTTGGCGCTGTCGGTCTTGAACTTGCAGAATCATTGTCCGCTAAAAACGGAATTAACGTGGCTGTCGTGGACACGAATCCTCAAAAAGTCGAGGAGGCTGTGGACAAATTCGACGTCCTCGGCGTGGTGGGAAATGGTGTCACCTATGAGGCTCTCAAAGAAGCCGGCATTGACAAAACCGAAATCCTTATCGCAACAACTTCACAGGACGAACTGAACATCCTGTGTTGCATTATGGGCAAAAAATTTGGCGCAAAAACCACTATTGCAAGAATTTCCGAAAGTGAATACTTCAAACTTATCGGCGGTGAAAACGGACTTGACGTCAGCCTTATGGTCAATCCTCAACACGAGGCGGCTATGGAAATCAGTCGTATCATTCGCTTCCCCTCCGCAATCAAGGTGGATAGATTCTCTGAAGGCAAGGTTGAACTCATTGAGTTCAAAGTGCCTGAAAAATCACCTCTTGCAGGTGTTATCCTCAAGGAACTTCCCCATAAATTCAAAAACAAGGTGCTTATCTGCGCCGCAACTCGTGGCGACGATGCGGTTATCCCCTCAGGTGAATTTGTCATAGAGTCCGGAGACCACCTCTTCGTCACCGCAACAAGACAAGAAGTCACCGCTTTCTTCAAAGATTTGGGGCTTAACAAACAATCCAAAAACGTCCTTATCATCGGTGGTTCAAAGACGGCGACTTACCTTGTTGAGGAACTCCATAGAAAGAGCATCCACGCCACCCTCATTGAAAAAGACCTGAAAAAGTGCGAAAAACTGGCAGAACTCCTGCCTTATGCCACCATTATCCACGGCGACGGCACAAATCAAAAGCTCCTCCGTGAAGAAGGCATTGAGTGGGCGGATGCATTTGTTGCCCTCGGTGACAGTGACGAGCAAAATATCATTATGAGTATGTTTGCAAAGTCAGTGTCCGTGCCCAAAATCATTACAAAAATCGACCAAATCGACTACTATAAGATGCTTCAAACCAGCGGAATCGACTCCGTTGTGTCCACAAAGACCTCAACCGCTGACCAAATTATGCGTTTTGTCCGCAACTTCGGCAAAAAAGGAAATATGGTCAGACTCTTCTCTATCATAGATGAAAAGGCAGAGGCAATTGAGTTTGTGGCGTCAAATAAGTTTAGAAAACTGGGCGTTCCTCTCATGGAATTGCACTTGAAGAAAAACCTCCTCGTTGCAGGTATCATAAGAAAAGGCAAACTTATCACACCTTCTGGCAAGGATTGCATCCTTGAAGGTGACAACGTCATCATCGTCACAATGTGCGAAGGCTTGCAATATCTCAACGATATCCTTGACGCCTATTAAGATATGAATTATAGACTGACCTTCTACATCTTGGCCGAAATCATTTTGATTTTGGGCGCAATACTTCTCATCCCCTTCTTCATGGCAGTGGGCTTTGGTGAAACCTCTTCTATGTTTGGATTTGGTGTCACCATCGCTTGTTGCATAGTCCTCGGTGGGGCGGGTCTTTTCCTGCGCCCTAAAAAGGATCAAAGAAGTATGCGTCCTTCTTGCGGTATGATGATTTGCGGTTTTGCTTGGATTATTATCGGTCTTATCGGCGCAATGCCCTACGTCCTTTCAAACTCAATCCCCTCATATATTGACGCAGTGTTTGAAACGGTGTCGGGCATAACAACCACCGGCTCGTCTATTTTGAATGATATTGAAATCTTGCCCAAAAGCATTTTGTTCTGGCGTTCGCTCAGTCAATGGATCGGCGGTATGGGCGTGCTGGTGTTTGTCATTGCAATTATTCCTAAAAAAGACGGCAGTGCAACCGCTCTTGCAAAGGCAGAAATACCCGGCCCTCAATTTGGAAAATTGGTGAGCAAAATGCGTTTCAGCGCTCGCATACTCTACGCTATGTACGTGGTGATGACTTTGATTGAAGTGGCAATCCTCTGCGGACTAAAAATGCCCGTATTTGACAGTTTCTGCCACGCAATGACAACGGCGTCAACCGGTGGCTTCTCAGTCAAAAACGCTTCGATTGCCGCATACAATTCCGTAGGAATTGAGGTGACAATCACCGTGTTTATGTTGCTCTTCTCCGTCAACTTCAACGTGTACTTTATGTACATCGCAGGACAGTTCTTGAAAGCCCTGAAAAACGAAGAAACTCTTTGGATGTTCAGCATTTACGGAGTGGTTGTGGCAGGAATCACTACTTGTTTGGTTGTGTCCTCCACATACGCAACGGTGGGTGAAAGCCTCCGTCACGCCTCTTTCACAGTGGCATCAATCATAAGCACCACTGGATACGTCACTGCCAACTATGAAACGTGGCCCGTGTTTGCTCATATTTTGTTGTTGGCAATTATGTTTATCGGCGGATCGGCAGGAAGCACTGCAGGTGGACTTAAGGTGTCAAGAGTCATCATTTTGGGCAAATCATCTATGTTGTCTGCAAAAAAGATGCTTTCTCCTCGTTCTGTGTCCTCAGTTCGCCTTGATGGAAAGCCAGTCGGCGACGACATCATACACAACACCAGCAGATATTTCGTGTGGTATATGTTCATTTTTGTCGTGTCAACCTTGTTTGTTGCCTTGGACAAAACCGTTTTAGGAAATGGTGGCATTGTGACCAGCATAAGTTCAGTTGCCACCTGTCTCAACAACGTAGGCCCCGGACTTGCAGGCGTTGGTCCTGTGTCCAACTTTGCTGACCTAACAATATTCTCAAAGATTGTGCTCTGTTTTGATATGCTTATCGGCAGACTTGAAATCCTGCACATTCTCCTCATCTTCTACCCCAAAGCATGGCGTAGCATCTAAAAATGAAACTTGCCCAAAGACCCACAAAACCAAAAAAAGCTGCAAAGTTTGCTCCTTCGACCACGCAGATTATTATGTTGAGCTTTTTGGGAGCAATACTCCTAGGAAGCGCTCTGCTAGTCTTGCCTTTCAGCTCTAAATCGGGAGAGTCGGTTGACTATATCGATGCTCTATTTACTGCTGTTTCTGCAACTTGCGTCACAGGTCTTGTCACCCTTCCCACCGTTGCTACGTGGAGTGTTTTTGGACAAATCGTCATTTTGATCCTTATTCAAATCGGCGGGCTTGGTGTCATCACTATTACTGCTGGATTTATGGTTGCAATACACCGCAAAATGGGATTGAAAGATAGTCAACTTCTCAGCGATGCATTGAACGTTAGCACCCTCTCTGGCCTTGCAGAATTCGTGAAAAAAATGCTTTTGGGCACTTTCATCATTGAGGGCGTTGGCGCACTTATGTATATGATTGTTTTCATTCCTGATTTCGGCGCTAAAGGCATTTGGATTTCAATTTTTAATTCTGTTTCCGCCTTTTGCAATGCCGGCATAGATATCGTGGCAGAAAACAGTTTGTGCAACTATGCAACCAACCCTCTTGTCAACATCGTCACATGTCTGCTTATTATTCTTGGTGGTTTGGGATACGTCGTGTGGTGGGATATAATCCGCGTTTTGAAAGACGTCAAACGAACCAAATTCAGATGTGTCTTCAAGCTTACTTTGCACAGCAAAATAGTGCTTGTCTCCACTTTTGCTTTGATTTTGATCGGGGGCATATCTATCCTTGCTTGCGAATACAATAATCCTTTGACGCTGAAAAATTATAATTTCTTTGACAAAATGCAAATTGCATTCTTCCAGTCAATAACGACAAGAACAGCCGGTTTTGCAACTCTTCCACAAGAAAATCTCACAAATGCGTCATCTATCATTTGTCTTATTTTGATGTTTATAGGTGGCTCTCCTGTTGGCACAGCAGGTGGAATCAAAACCGTCACCATCGTGGTTTTGTTTGCGACGACTATTGCCACCGTCCGTGGCAAAAACGAGGTGACTTTGTTCCAAAGAAATCTCTCAAAGCAAGTCACGAGAAAAGCAGTTGCAGTTGCGTTTTCATCCTTCATCATCGTTGCTCTTTCTACGATATTGCTTTCGCTATCCACCGACGCCCCTGCTCTTGACGTGGTTTTTGAAACGGTCAGTGCAACAGCCACGGTTGGACTGTCGCGAAATTTGACCTCTTCACTAAACGTTTGGGGCAAACTTATCATTTCAGCCACTATGTATTTTGGACGTGTCGGCCCTATTTCCTTGGCAACATCCTTCAATTTGAAGAAGGAGAATATAAATATCATCAAAAATCCCACCGAAGATGTTCGTTTGGGTTGATCTAAAGGAGTGCTTATGAGTATTAATAAATCCTATGCTGTTTTCGGCCTTGGCAGATATGGTATTGCCGTGGCAAAAGAACTCGTCAACAATGGCGCTGACGTTCTTGCAGTGGATATTGATGAAGATATCGTCAATTCGGCGGTTGCTGACATCCCCTTTTGTCGTTGCGCTGATATAACCGACCCAGAGGTTATCAAACAACTTGGAATATCAAACGTTGACGTCGTTGTCGTAGCAATGGCAAATAATCTTGAAGCAAGCGTCATGTCCGTTATCCTTTGCAAGGAGGCTGGCGTCAAGATGGTTATTGCAAAGTGCGCCGATGAAATGCAAGGCAAAATCCTATGCAAAGTCGGTGCAGATAAGGTTGTGTATCCTGAAAACGAGTCCGGCGTTCGCCTTGCAAAAAATCTTTTGAGTGCTGGTATGGTGGACCTCATTGACTTGTCTGATGATATTTCTGTCATAGAAATCCCCGTCCGAGAAAAATGGGTTGGCAAAACTCTTATCGAACTGGACCTTCGCAAAAAATACGCAATAAATATTATCGCAATTCGCAATGGCGAAGATATCCTTATCAACGTCGATCCCAACGTACAACTTTCAAGCGAAATGCAGCTGGTGGTTATCATCAACAAAACAAATATAAATAAGTTGAAATAACTTGAATCGTACCAATAAAAAAAGAACTCCATCGAGTTCTTTTTTTATTGTTGTTTTTGCAAAGAATGGGGTTTATATCCGCCTTTTGAATGCTTCAACGGTGTTTTTCATAAGCATTGTCACTGTCATAGGACCAACTCCGCCGGGTACGGGAGTGATATAGGAGCACTTGTCTGCAACGTTCTTGAAATCTACGTCACCGCAAAGTTTGCCCTCTTCATCTCTGTTCATACCCACGTCAATGACCACTGCTCCGTCTTTGACCATATCTGCTTTGATAAACTTGCCACTGCCTATTGCAACGCAAAGTATATCTGCTCTTCTTGTCACCTCGCCAAGGTCTTTCGTCTTTGAGTGACAGATTGTGACGGTAGCGTTTTCGCGGAGCAAAAGTTCCGCAAGAGGTCTGCCTACAAGGTTTGATCTGCCAACAACAACTGCCTCTTTGCCTGCGATTTCAATGCCGTAGTGTTTGAGGAGTTCGATGCAACCATAGGGGGTGCAAGGGAGTGTTTCGGGATTGCCTGTCCAAAGTTTGCCCTTTTGCACATAGTGGCAACCATCAACGTCCTTTTCGGGTTTCACTGATGCAAGCACTTTGTCGGTGTCAATATGTCTAGGGAGAGGAAGTTGCACGATGATGCCGTGGACGGTGTCGTCATCATTGAGGGTGCAGACTTCCCTGAGGACGTCTTCTTCGGTGCAAGTTGCAGGCAACTCTACAAGGGTTGACTTGATGCCAAGTTCAGCACAGGCATTGATTTTGTTGCGCACATAAATACGGCTTGCGTGGTCGTCTCCTACGAGGACTACCGCAAGACCGGGGTGTTTTCCGCTTGACACACTGAGGGTCTCAATCTCCGCCTTCAATGCGCTTCTAACGCTTGTTGCAACTGCTTTTCCGTCAATGATTTGCATACTTTCTCCTAAACACATATATAATAGCCAAATTTACCCCTTTTGTCAATAAATCCCATATCCAACAAAAAAAGAAGTCCGTTTGTACAACAGGACTCGTAGGGGCTTTTGCCCCGTAGTAATGAGGCGGTAGACCTGTTCATTCAGCCGAGCGTCAGCTGTGACAGGCACAGGTTCGGGGGTGTGAAGCACCCCTCATTGACTTCGTCAATGAAAGTCCTGTGTCACCCACAAAAAAAAGAAGTCCGTTTGGACTTCTTGTTTTTTGGTGGGGACAACAGGACTCGAACCTGTGACCTCATGTATGTGAAACATGCGCTCTAACCAACTGAGCTATGCCCCCATTATGGATGCCGTGGCATCCATCTGGTTGTAAGATTAGTTTTTGTATGCTCTCTTACGTGCTGCTTCTGCCTTCTTCTTACGTTTTACGCTGGGTTTTTCGTAAGCCTCACGTTTGCGGAGGTCACCGATGATACCGTCACGGGCGCACTTACGTTTGAATCTACGGATTGCGTTATCTACGCTTTCGTTTTCGCCGACTCTGACTGTTGACATTGAATTCACCTCCTTGGAACATACTACTTTGTATATTATACTCACTTGAAAATTAAAGTCAACTTATTTTGCCACTATGGGCGAAATTTCTGCCTCAATTTTCTTTTGTTTTGGGGATTTTTGTCTTATTCTGCCCTGTCTACAAGCATATTGTGGTAGATGCCCATCCAGTAAGGCAGTGTGTAGGTGGTTGAGCCTTCCATTTGCCAAGGGTTATAGTCATTGTCAAGGCCGTAGGTTGAGCCGTTGTACTTGTGCATTGACCTTTCATCGGGTGCTGCCACTGCCCATTCAAGGTCGGGAGCGTATAGCAGTGCGTCTATGATGCTGAGAATACTGTTCATTTCAAAGACTTCGTTGTCCCCTGCTATGCTGTATGATATGACCTCGCCAAGGCCAAGACCTGCATCGTTCAAGTCGAACTCATATAGATCGTCACGGTTTGAGTTGGATGCAAGATATCTTGTGGTGTCAATGGGGTGACGGCTCAGTGACCACGCTGCGGTTTCAAGGATATTGTTGCCGTAGGCGTCTTTGATTTCCTTGTTGGGGTATGCCAGTTGATAGATGTAATACCACAAAGGGTTTTCGCTGTATTTTATTGATGTCCACCAGTCGTCAATAGCCTCACGATAGTATGCAAGCAAGGTTTCGTCAGTTTCCATTTGGAAAAGGATGTAAAACGCCAACATTGCCATCTCTTCGTCTGAATAGTTGAGGAACAATCTCATCAACATCTCGGTGAGGGGGCTGTCTATGCTCATATCAAGATTGAAGGAGTTGATGAGAACATCCGCCGTGATAAGTCCGCCGGTGTATCCGCCCAACTCGTTGTTGAGAAGATTGAGCATATAGAGGTGGCATTGCTCCTTGTATTGAGTGGTGATGCGGGCATATTCGTAGGCAGGGTCAAGGGCTGCCATCATATATTCATTGTGCCACTTCACGTCTCCTGTCACGTAGTGGGCAAGTTTGAAGGTTGACAAGCATACAAGTGCTGTCAAAGGTGCTCCGCCCAGTTGTGAGCTGTTGGTGAAGAACTCTCTGTTATACTTGCTCCAAGTGCCCGGTTGACCGGTGCCGTCCACCATCATATAGCCGTTGTCGGTGATATGTTGAGCAAATCTATCAACGGTGGATGCTATGATTTGTCTAAGTTCCTCATCCTCTGCACCCAAAATGTCGTAGGCAAGTTTGTAGAGGAACAAGTGGCCGATGACCTCGTCTGAGCTTGTGTCGCCCTTGTAGACGACGTCAGTGATTTTTGCTTCACTCTTTATCTCCCCTGCTTCAACCAAGTCGTTCCAAAGTCTTGTGGGGAATTCACCGCTAGCATCAACTACAACACCACGGAGGTTTTCGCCGTTGAGATAGTAGCCTGCTTCGTCCTCTGTCTTTGTGGATACGCCACGGGCAATAAGGTTGCCGTCCTCGTCCTCTTCAAAGTGCCAGTAGATATAGCCACCCAAATCGTTGCCTTCATCATCAAAGGATATTGTACGCGCGATATATCCTTCAAGATTGCGGGTGCATGTTTCGTAGGTGACGGAGCCGTCTGCATTTTCTCTAGGGTCAGACCAGTCTTCGGGGGCCATAGGGCTGAGATAATAGTCGTCAAGGAAATACAACTCGGTTTTGTCAGTTGAATAAGCGTCGTAGGTTATTTCAAAAACCTCTGCGGGGCTGAGGTCGGTGTCGTAGATTGAATAGTCACCGCCTTTCACCAGTGCATCCGCGGAGTGGAATCTGCCGTTGGCAGGGTTTGTGCCGTAGAAATAAGGGTCGGTGTAGCCGTTGGGTTGATAGCGGACGTAGGCTTCAACAGTGCCTGTGCGCATTGAAATGTTGGAAAGGAGCAAAACCGCTTCAGTTGAAATATAGGCGCTTTCTCTTGCAGAGGCAATCTCTTCGGGGGTGGCGCTAGGATCGTTTTTCAATGAAGCGTAGCGCATAAGTTCACCTGCGGCATACATTGCTGTCCAAAGTCCGTCATTGTCGGTTTCGGCAGGTTTCCAAGTGCCGGTTGAGGTGTTGTAGAAAGCCTCTGCCACAAAGCCGTGGCGCATAACTATGTCTTGGGTGGTTTCTACCATATCGGCAGCCTTGTCAGTGCCTGTCATTTTCACCATTTCAATGTGGGTGACACCGCCACTCATAATTGCCCATATTCCATCATTTTCATCGGGATAGATGCCCAAAATCTTGCCGTCTTTGGTGTCGGCAGAATAGAAATATCTGTCACCCATAAAGCGTTGTTCTTTGTCTCTTTCATAGGTGGCGTTGGGGTCGGTGCGAAGGACGCCGTATGAGGTGATTTCCCACACAACTTGGTCGTAAACAACGGTGTCCATGTCCACGTAAACTCCACTTGAAATTGCGTCTTTCACTGCACTGGGTACACTGTCACTTTCAAGGGCTTGAGCAGTTGAATATCTTGTGACAATCTTTTGCCAGTTGTCACCGAGTACTACTGCGCTTCCGCCATAGTTGTGTTTCAAGGTGGAAATTTGACCGCTTGTTGAATTGCCTACAACGTTGAGGATTGCACTGTCCTTGTGTCCGTCAGGAGTGACTGCAGTCACTTTCACCGTGCCTACCTTCATTGCGGTCACTCTGCCCCATTTGTCAACAACTGCGTTGTCATTGGACACAGTCCAAGTCAAAGTTTGGTCGTAAATGGACTCGTCAAAAACACAATCAACTGTTCGACTGTCACCAACCTCAAGTTCCCAATCCTTGGGCACTACAAGGCGGATAAGTGATGGCTCTTCGTCCTCTGGGTCACCCTCTGAGTGATTGCAAGCAATAAAGGTGCAAAGAAGTGTGAAAACCAACGTCAATATAAGCGCGGATTGCAAAATCTTTCTAAAATTTTTCATAATTTTCCCCCAAGGTGTTTACCTTAAATCTATGCTAACATAAAATTGCCTATCGTTCAATAGGCAATTTTGTAAATTTTACGGGGTGTAAATTTGATTTCGGGATTTAAATCGTTTTGACTATATTGATACGTTTGAGCGTTGAAACAAACTCCGCTCAATTGTAAATGAGCTTGAAACGGATTTGGTGCATTATGAACAAAATGGAGTGGGCTATGGATTGTACGTCGGCGACGCAGTCTTTCATCACCCAGTCGCGGATGATGCCGATGATTCCGCTTTTGCAGAAAATGAAGAAGTGCTCTTCTTGCTCTGGCGACAAGTTTTGACCTTGCAAAATGAGGGGCATATATCTTGCGCGAATGCTCTCAGTAAGTTCGTCAAGATAGTCAAATTCTAGGGTGTGCTCAAGATGGTTGCGGTGAAGGTGTCTGTGTGCCTTTATGGCTTCAAGGGCGGTGACAATCATATTGAATGCAACACGCTCGTCAGATATGTCATCAGTGGGCAAAAGCATCTCCTTGATTGACACGTACATATCCTCTTCAATGGCCTTGTAGAGGTCTGCGATGCAGGAATAGTGTGAGTAAAAGGTGGTGCGGTTCACCCCTGCTTCCTTGCAAATGTCACCCACGGTTATGTCACTTACATTGTGGGCTTCAAGGAGGACGGTGAATGCTTTTTTGATTTTGATTTTTGACTGTGCACTGCGTGCGTTGTTGGGTGTGTTCATATTTCACCTCGTCTTTGGTTGATACCATTATACCAACACTTGTAGGATTTATCAACACATTTTTTGTGAATTTTGAGACGTGAAAAACTGTCAATATAATTTGTTTATAATTGCATAATCGGTGGTTTATATGCTGTTTTTGACAATATTAACATATTCTTGTGCGATTTGAAGAAAAAAAACAAAGCACCTCGTTTGAGGTGCTTTCGCGTTGAATTTTTCAATTCATCAACCCATCATTTCGTCAAGAGGGTGTCCGCCCAAGATGTGGACGTGGAGGTGATGGACGCTTTGTCTTCCGTCATCGCCCTTGTTGGACACAAGTCTAAAACCGTTTTCAAGACCAAGTTCTGTGGCAATTTCGCCAACCTTTTTCAAGCACTTGCCAAGGGTGACGGCGTCTTCTTCACTCATCTCTGTGACGTCAGCGTAGTGCTTCTTGGGGATGAGCAAAAGGTGGACGGGGGCTTGGGGTGCGATGTCCTTGATGATGATCATATCATCGTCTTCATAAAGACGGGGGCTGGGGATTTCTCCTCTTACAATTTTACAAAAAAGACAGTTTTCCATATATCTCCTATTCACCAAGTCCGTCAAGGTAAAGCCTTGTGGGGACGATGGTTTTCAATGTGTTTTTCTCGCCGTTTTTTGAATAGACTTTTACGTAGTTTTCGGTGTGTCCGCACCATACTCCGTTTTCGTCACACGTTTCAAAAAGCACCTTCAAGGGCTTGCCGATTTGGGCTGTGAGATAGTCCTTTATCAGTTGGTTTTTCACCTCACCCATACGCTTTGCACGGTCGGTGAGCACTGCCTTTGACAGCACTTGCCACTTGCCTGCAACTGTGCCCTTTCGTGATGAATAAGGGAAACAGTGTATGTCGCTGAAACCTATGCGTTTTGCAAAGTTCATGCTTGCAACAAACTGCTCCTCTGTTTCGGTGGGGACGCCTACGATTATGTCTGTGGTGATAGCGGCGTTTGGATAATATTCTCTTATCAAGTCTACCGCACTTTCGTATTCTGCCGTGGTGTAGTGACGATTCATCTTTTTGAGGGTTGTGTCGTCACCGCTTTGGAGAGACAAGTGGAAATGAGGACAGAAGTCGTACATTTCCTTTGTGGCGTCAAGAAGGTCGCGGTCTATGACACCAACTTCAAGTGAGCCTAGGCGCATACGTACGGGATAGTCCTTGACTGCCCTGAGCAAGTCTGCTAAACTGCTATCTTTATCTTTGCCGTAGGCGGAAAGATTGATGCCGGTGAGGACAATTTCCTTTGCAACGATCACTGCCTTGTCAAGTTCTGCTCTTATACCCCCAAGGTCACGGGAGCGACTTCTTCCGCGAAGATAAGGGATGATGCAATAACTGCAGAAATTGTTGCAACCGTCTTGCACCTTTATATAGTGGCGGGTGCGAAGGGATAGCACTCCGTCATTCTCCTCAAATTCCTTGCCGATTTCAAAGGAGCATTCGGGCATGTCAACGTCATTTTGCACCTTTTCCACCAACTCTTTGGCAAGGGCGATCTTGCCGTCAGTGCCCGAAACGTATCTTACTCCGTCACGGTCAAATTGAATTTTGTCACGTTGTGAGGCGCAACCGCAGACGTAGATTTCTGCATCAGGGTTGAGCTTCAAGATTTTGGTGACGGTTTGACGAGATTTGCGCTCTGCTTCCGCCGTGACTGCACAGGTGTTGATTATGTATATATCCGCCACTTCCATTTCGTCACTTACGTCAAAACCACCTGCTGACAAGATGTTGAGCATGGCGTCTGAGTCGTATTGATTGACCTTGCAACCAAGGGTGAAAACAACGATTTTTTTAGTGTTCATAGTCAAGTTCATGGAGGGCGTCAAGTGCCAGAGTGAGGGACACGATTGAAGCGGTTTCTGCACGCAAAATTCGTCTGCCAAGAGTGACGATTTCTGCGCCGTTTTCCTTTGCTTTTTGGACTTCTAACGGGGTGAATCCGCCTTCAGGGCCTACGATGATTGCAACGTTTTTGCCACCCTCAACAGCATCAGCAATTCGGGTTTGCTTTTCATCTTCGTACGCAAAGATAACCTTGTCAAATGAAGTGAAATCACCGAGCATTGTGTCGTAGTCGGTGAGGTCTTCAACCTTTGAAAGATACACTGAGCCACATTGCTTTGCGCTTTCAAGAGCTATCTTCTTTGCTCTGTCCAAATTGAATTTTGTTTCCGCAGTGTTTTGTGAGATGAAAGGCACGATGACGTCAACGCCTAATTCAACCCCTTTTTGCACAACAAAATCAAGTTTGTTGTTTTTGAGAAGTCCGGCATACAGCGTGACCTTGGCATTTTTCACGTCAACGACCTTTCTTTCATCAATGGTGAGGGTTGCTGTATCCTTGCCGATTGAGGTGACTGTTGAGTGTAACTCGATGCCGTCGTTTGCTAGAATCACCGCCTTGTAGCCCTCTTTGTAGCGGAGGACTTTGGTCATATGATAAAACTCATCACCACTCAACGTGACGGTGTTGCCGTTTATGTCACTGGGGTTTACAAAAAATCTGCGTATTTCCATAAGTATTATGTTTTGTCTTTGTCGATTGCTTTTGTTTTGATACAAGACACAATAGTCGTAGTCAATAATGACAACGTAATGAATATGCCTACCACAGAAAAATAACTTATTCCATAAAATAGAGGTGCGATTGACAATATAGTTGCCACTGCAGACACTACTATGATAGGAATTTTCAGTTCTTTTTTCAATATAAGTGCCAAAATTATCAAAATAATTAGCACACAAGTAAGAAGCCCAACAATGAAAGGTGCAAAGTTTGCATATCCAAAAGGAATAGGGTCAAAATATGAAAACGTTTTTCTTATTCTTTCCTCTGGACTTGGAGCAAATATACACACAGCACCATAAGGCAATATCTCTAAAACGAGAGCAATAAGTGCTGTGCATAAAAGTATAAGCTTCTTTTTCATATCAGCCACCTCAAATTATTTCTTTTGTCGAATTATCAATACTACAAAGAAACACCATAATTTTTCGGGCTTCAATTACTTATTTTTTTATGCCTTTTTCAGTTTCAGGGCGCGCCAGTCTTCTCTTTCCGCTTTGTCGATGATGACGTAGCCTGCACCTTCATAGCACTCAATCACTTCGTCAAGACGGGTGTTGATGATGCCTGAAAGGACAATGATTCCGTCATCTTTCAGGTGCTTGCCGATTGAGCGAGAAAGGCGCATCAAAATGTCTGCAGTGATATTTGCAAAGATGAAATCTGCTTTGTGGTCGCCCTCAATAAGGTCTGCTTCTTCAACAACTGCTTTAACTCCGTTGAGCAAAGCATTTTTCTTGGCAAACTCTACGGCTTGAGGGTCGATGTCGCACATATAGACGCTGTCTGCTCCGACCAACTCTGCAGCAATACCCAAAATGCCACTGCCACAACCTACGTCAATGACCGACTTGCCTTTGACGTCCATAAGTTCAAGGCACATACGTGTGGTTGCGTGCTCCCCTGTGCCAAAAGCCATACCGGGGTCAAGACGCATAATCTTTTCACCATCGGCAGGAGTGTAGTTTATCCAAGTGGGAACAACTGTGATTTGTGAGGTGACGATGGGCTTGTAGTACTTTTTCCACTCGTTTGCCCAGTCCTGCTCGTCAACTTCGCCAACCACGATTTCACCACAAACTACGCCGTATTCCTTCATCTCTCCAAGACGATTTTCAAGGCGGATTTCATAGTCAGTGTCATCGGGTGTGACCACGGTTGACACCTTCACGGCGTCACTTTGAAGAAGGATTGTTTCATCAACGTAATCCCAAATGATGTCACTCTTGACAAGGTCCAAAAAGTCCTGTTTGTCAAGGATTGAAACACCCTCTGCGCCTACGTCAAACATCGCGCTTGACACAAGCTCTGCGCTGTCGTGATTGGTGGTGACTGAAATTGTTTTGTATTTCATAATCGAAAGTTTATCTTGTCAGTTATGGTATGTAAAACCTTTGTTGTGGGATTTTACTGTTTTTCTTTGAATTCCTTTTTCTTGGGGAATTGCTTCATCTCAAAGCTTTCTTCGAGGCGTTTCAAAAGGTCTTTTTGTTCACGTGTCAGGCTCTTTGGCACTTCCACAACCACCTTGACGTAGAGGTCACCATAGTCGTTTTTGGTGCGGAGTTTCTTGATGCCTTTGCCCTTAATTTTGAACATTGTACCACTTTGAGTGCCTTCGGGGATTTTCAACTCTTCGGGCTTTCCTGAAAGGGTGGGCACTGAGATTGTTATGCCAAGGGCTGCCTCTGCCACAGTGAGAGGATATTCCACCATAACGTCTGCGCCGTTGCGCTTGAAAATCTTGTGAGGTGTCACCGAGATTTCAACAACGAGGCTACCGTTCATACCGCCGTTTTTGCCAGCGTGACCTTCATTGTTGTAGGTGATGCGTTGACCATTGTCAATGCCTGCAGGAATATTGATTTTGACCTCTCTTGTCTTTTCCATTCTGCCTTGACCTTTGCAAGTGGGACATGGGTCGGTGACAATCTTGCCTTTGCCCTTACAGTTGGGGCAAACCGCCGAGGTTTGGAATTGACCAAAAGGTGTGCGTTGTGTTTGGGTGACTGTTCCGCTTCCGCCACAGGTGGGACAAGTTTTGAATGCGCCGTCCTTTGCACCGCTACCCTTACAGTCAGGGCAGTTTTCAACACGCTTGATATTGACAACCTTTTCAACGCCAAAGACCGCCTCTTCAAAAGAGATGGTCATACGAATGCCTATATCTTTGCCGTTTTGAGGTGCATTTGCACGGGAGGATTGACTTCTGCCTCCACCACCAAAGCCTCCAAAGAAGCTGTTGATGATGTCGTCCATATCAAGACCGAAGCCACCTGCTCCGCCACCGAATCCACCAAAACCGCCTGCTCCGCCACCAAAGCCTTGAGGGCCGTTTTCTGAACCGTATTGGTCATAGGCGGCACGCTTTTGAGGGTCGGAAAGCACGTCATAGGCGTGATTGATTTCCTTGAATTTTTCCTCTGCTTGTTTCTTTTCAGCATCGGGTTTGCCTGCAAAAAGGTCGGGGTGATATTGCTTGGCTAAACGACGATACGCCGACTTCAATTCGTCGGCGCTTGCTGTCTTTGAAACTCCTAGAGTGTCGTAATATGATTTGTCTGCCATAGTCTAGTTCATATACTTCGTATATGGTGCTTGACGGCTACGATGTAGCCGTCAAGGGTAAATCTTAGTTCCAACCGCCTTCGGGAGGAGTCATATTGTCGTCGTCAACAGTGTAGTTTGCTCCGCCGTTTGCTCCACCCATCTTGTTAGGATCAAAGCCTGCTTAACGGGCTGCTTCTGCTGCGGCTTCGGGGTTTTCTTGATAGAATTTGCTGAAGATAGGATCGCTGACTTTTGCAAGCTTGTCCATTGCGGTGCGGACGTCTTCTTCTGCTTCTGCTTTTTCAAACCCTTCACGTGCTTCCTTCACTGCATCTGCAAGAGCGGTCTTGTCGGCATCGGTGAGTTTGTCGCCGTTGTCTGACACAAACTTTTCAATGACAAATGCAAATTGCTCTGCATTGTTCTTTGCGTCAACAAGCTTTCTTCTCTTTTCGTCTTCCTCTGCGTACTTCTCTGCTTCCTTGATTGCTGCATCGATGTCGCTTTCTGAAAGGTTTGATGATGCGGTGATGGTGATTGATTGTGACTTGTTTGTGCCCTTGTCCATTGCTCTGACTGACACGATGCCGTTGGCGTCAATGTCAAAGGTCACTTCGATTTGAGGTACTCCACGAGGTGCGGGTGCAATGCCGACAAGCTCGAATCTGCCAAGAGTCTTGTTGTCGCGTGCAAATTGTCTTTCACCTTGGAGGACGTGGATGTCAACTGAGGTTTGATGATCTGCTGCGGTTGAGAAGATTTGTGACTTGCTGGTGGGGATTGTGGTGTTGCGGTCAATGAGTTTTGTGAACACGCCACCAAGGGTTTCAATGCCCAGTGACAAAGGTGTTACGTCAAGAAGAAGCATATCTTTCACTTCGCCTGCAAGGACGCCTGCTTGGATTGCTGCGCCGATTGCCACGCATTCGTCGGGGTTGATGCCCTTGTAAGGATCTTTGCCGGTTGCTTTCTTCACTGCGTCGTACACTGCGGGGATACGGGTTGAGCCACCAACCATAATTACCTTTGACAGGTCGTTTGCGGTGAGGCCTGCATCACGAAGTGCTTGGTTCAAAGGATTCATTGTCTTTGCAACAAGGTCTGCAGTCAGTTGGTCAAACTTGGCTCTTGTGATGTCCATATCAATGTGTTTGGGCATTCCGCCGTCAACTGTGATGAAAGGAAGTGAAACTTTTGCCTTTGTCACGCCAGAGAGGTCGATCTTTGCCTTTTCTGCTGCTTCCTTGATACGTTGCATTGCCATCTTGTCGCCGGAGAGGTCAACGTTTTCCTTTGCCTTGAATTCTGACACGATATAGTCGATGAGGCGTTTGTCAAAGTCGTCACCACCAAGGCGGTTGTTGCCTGAGGTTGCAAGAACTTCAAAGACACCGTCACCAAGTTCCAGGATTGAAACGTCAAAGGTGCCACCACCAAGGTAGAAGATGAGGACCTTTTGTTGCTTGTTTTCATCTTTGTCAACGCCGTATGCAAGGGCTGCTGCGGTGGGTTCGTTGATGATACGCTTCACTTCGAGGCCTGCAATCTTGCCTGCGTCTTTGGTTGCTTGACGTTGACTATCGCTGAAGTATGCGGGTACTGTGATGACTGCTTCGGTCACTTTTTCACCCAAATATTTTTCTGCATCGTTCTTCAACTTTGTGAGAATCATTGCAGAGATTTCTTGAGGGGTATATTCCTTTCCGTTGGCGCGGACTTTCTTGTCTGAGCCCATATCTCTCTTGATTGATACGATGGTGTTTTCAGGATTTGAAACTGCTTGTCTTTTTGCGATTTCGCCCACAAGTCTTTCACCATCTTTTGCAAAACCCACCACTGAGGGGGTTGTTCTCATACCTTCTGCGTTGGCGATGACGACAGGTTCGCCACCTTCCATAACTGCCACGCATGAGTTGGTTGTTCCAAGGTCAATACCGATTATTTTTCCCATTTTTATTCTCCTTTCAGGATGTCCTGATATATATTTCTCTTAGTAGCCCACTTTTACGCCAGCGGGTCTAATCAATTTTCCGTTCAACGTATATCCTTTGGATATAACTTCTACAACTTGTCCTTCTTTGCCTTCTGCCTTTTCTCTTTCAAGAGCGTTCATAACTTTGGCATCAAATTCAAGTCCTTCTGCTTCAACTGTTTTAAGACCAAAGGTTTCAAGGGCGGAGAGGATTTGTCCTTCCATCATATTGAAGCCTTGCAGTGCGCTTTGGTCTGAAATGTATTTTCTTGCAAGGTCGCAGTTGTCAAGGACGCCGAGGAGTTTCTCACAAACCATTGAAATGCCCAGTTGCTTCATCTCCTCTGCGATTGATGAGTTGCGCTTGCGATAGTTGTCAAAGTCTGCTTGAAGACGTTGGGTGAGGTTGCGGCACATCACGCTTTCTGCAATGGCTTGACCAAGTTTCTCTTCAAGGGCTTCGATGTATTTGTCGTCGCCGAGGGTTTCTCTGTCAAGACCGAGGTCGTCGGTTTCAGCCACTTCTTCTGCCACTTTGAACTCTTTGTCCAATTCTGCTTTTTGTTTTTTGTCTTTCATGTCTAATCCTTTTTGTTGTCAAGTATTGAATTGAGAGTGTTTTTGATGTAATCCAGCACGCCGATGACACGTTTGTAGTCCATTCTTTCGGGGCCGATGACGCCGGCTTGTCCAACCACTTCGTCACCCACTTTGTAGGCTGCCGTGATGATGGCACATTTATCAACACCGCTGTCCTCTTTGCCTATGCGCACTGAAAACTCTATGCTGTCCTCTTGTGAGCCGAAGATTTCGCTGACACTTTGCTCGTCTGAAATCACAGAGAGGAAGTTTTTGGCGTCTTCCACGTTGTTGTATTCAGGATAGTCAAGCATTTTGAGAGCGCCTTCCACAACTACGTTGTCACTGTGATTGTTCATATAGTTTTTGATGATGGCAATCACTTCGTCGAAGATGTCCTTGTAGGACTCCATCTCCATTTCGATGTCTTCCATAAAGTTCAGTGACTCGAACTCGCCTATCTCTTTGCCAGCAAACACCTTGTTTAACATGTGGGTTGCGGTTTCAAGATATTCACCTCTCATATCTTCACTGACGTCTATGGTCTTGTCTGCCAGCACTCCGCTGTCTGTGACTATAAGAAGGAGGGCTCTGTTGCCCTTGAGGGAGATGAGTTTGATTTCCTCAATGACCACGTGAGGATTGCTCTTTGTCACAAGGAAGGAGGTGTAGTTGGTGACGTCACTGATTATCTTTGCCGCTTGACGGGTTATGTCACCGACTTCACCCAGCTTCTCTTCAAAACGCCTTCTTATAAACGCTGTTTCAGCATCAGTCAAGGCGTTGCCGTCTCCAAGGTCACCAACGTACAGTTTGTATGCTTCCTTTCTGGGCACGCGTCCTGCTGAGGTGTGAGGTTGGTCCAAGTATCCTAGTGCTTCAAGGGCGCTGAGCTCTGCACGAATCGTGGCTGAGGATACGTCGGGCAAATACTTTGCTTGGACGTCCGCACTTGAAACGGGCTCACCTGTTGAGATGTACAGGTCAACCACCGCGTGGAGTATTTTTCGTTTTCTTTCGGAAAGTTCCTTCACAGCTATTCTCCTTTGGTTTGGCAGTGGTGATAAGCACTTTGTTAGCACTCTCAACTGCTGTCTGCTAACATTCTAAATCTAGTTTTGCCAATTGTCAATATTTTATGCAAAATTTTTTTTATTAATTTTTCCTTAAAATCCCTTCTCGCCTACGCGTAAATGATATGTTGACATAGAAGATAAAACTTTGTAGAATAAATACATAAACACACGCCACGCTTGCACATGCGTGCGCAGGAGAAAATATGAAAAAATCACTTTGGAAAATCTTGGTTGTGAGCCTCACTCTTGTCAGCATTTTTGCCCTCACCTTTGCTTTTGTGGCTTGCAATCCCACAGACGAAACCCCCGATGACGGCAACGATACCCCCGCTAGACACTACTATACAGGCAGTGCAAAAAACGTCATTATGCTCATCGGTGACGGCATGGGTATGGAGCATATTGAGGCAGTGAAGGCGTACTACGGACTTGAAAGCCTATATATGGAGTCACTCACAACTCTGCAAGGTGAAGCGACAACTCGTTCTCGTGACAATGAAGTCACAGACAGCGCCGCCTCTGCAACCGCTCTTTCCTGCGGTGTGAAAACTGACAACGGATACGTGGCAAGAGTGGACAACACCAACGTGGAAAATATGGCGGAATATGCCTCATCATTTGGTATGGACGTGGGCATCATCGCAACCGAGCATATCGGTGGTGCAACCCCTGCCGCATTTTCATCACACGCCTACAACCGCTCAAATGGCACAAACATTTTCAACGGACATATGGCAAGTGACGTGGACATTTTCATCAGTCAATTTGACGATGATTTCTATATCGAAAGCCGTTTGAGTGCAATTCCTCAAAATGGCTTCACCCACATCACTTCTCTTGCAGAATTGACCGAAAACCAGTATTCCTCTGCCAAAATCTTCGCAACAATGCCCGAATTTGACGGATACGGTGAAGACAAGCCCAACTGCCCTAGCCTTGCTCAAGCAAGTATGTACGCCATCAACTACCTCGACCAAAAGAGTGACAACGGTTTCTTTATGATGATTGAAGGCAGTTATATTGACAAGTTCTGTCACAAGAAGGATTTTGCAGGTATGGCAAGTGAACTTCGTGGTTTTGACGAGGCCGTGAAAGCAGTCCTTGAGTGGGCAGCACAAGACGGTGAAACCCTTGTCATCATCACCGCCGACCACGAATCAGGCAACCTTGTTTACAACCCCGGGGACCCCTTTGACGGAAGCCTCATCACCACCGGTGACCACACAGGCAAAAACGTGTATTTCTTCGCACTCGGCATCACCGATGAAGATATAACACAAGGCATCGTCCTGGATAACACCGAACTCAACCACATTATGCGCGACTATATCGCAAACCCCAGAAAAGCAAAATAATCACAACTCAAGACATTAATCAAAAACCTCGTCGCAATGACGAGGTTTTAATTTTAATTCGGAGAGCGAGTTCGTGCCGTAGGCACAGGGCGTAGCCCAAAATCCGCCAAAAATGAAAAAGACAAGCCTTCGCTTGTCTTTGGAGCTGGTGGCGAGATTTGTAGCGAAAGAAATGAGCGTAATAGTAAGACGTGTGAGTTTACTCACATAGACGAGCGCCACTCGCGGAGAGCGAGTTCGTGCCACTGGCACAGGGCGTAGCCCAAAATCCGCCACAAATGAAAAAGACAAGCAACTGCTTGTCTTTGGAGCTGGTGGCGAGATTTGTAGCGTAAGAAATGAGCGTAATAGTGAAGCCTGTGAGTTTACTCACATAGGCGAGCGTCACTCGCGGAGAGCGAGTTCGTGCCATAGGCACAGGGCGTAGCCCAAAATCTGCCACAAATGAAAAAGACAAGCCTTCGCTTGTCTTTGGAGCTGGTGGCGAGATTTGTAGCGAAAGAAATGAGCGTAATAGTGAAACCTGTGAGTTTACTCACGTAGGCGAGCGCCACTCGCGGAAAGCGAGTTCGTGCCGCGGGCACAGGGCGTAGCCCAAAATCCGCCACAAATGAAAAAGACAAGCCTTCGCTTGTCTTTGGAGCTGGTGGCGAGATTTGAACTCGCGGCCTGCTGATTACGAATCAGCTGCTCTACCGACTGAGCCACACCAGCAACTTCTTGAATTATAGCAAAGAAACGATATATTTGCAATCGTTTTGAACCTATTGCCTTTTCTATTTGCTCTGCCCTATTTCATATTGCAAAAAGAAAAACCCACTCTATGAGTGGGCTTTTGTTTGTTTAACTAAATGGATTATTCTGCCACGGCGGGGGTGTCGGTGGTTTCCTCTTCGACCTCCACAGTTTCGTCTTCTGTGGGCTCTTCTGCGGGCTCACAAGGGGTGTCATCGGTGTCGTCTCCGCCAAGATATCCTTTGCCAAAGACTGCCTTCAAATGTGCGCCTTTGAAGATGAAGATTTCTCTTGCAATGATCATTGACACAAATGCAAGTGTACCACCCATAAGGACGTCACTGAAGAAGTGTGCGCCAACAACTATACGGCTCACAGCCACAAGCATTGTTGCCACCACTGTTCCGCCCCAAATGCATGCCTTTTGCCAAGTCTTTTTGATGTCAAGGACGTCAATCAGCATGATGAAGGCATACACCATACCTGCGGCGCAGGTGTGTCCACTGGGGAATGATTTGAAACCGTCACTATAACCGAAGAGAGCCTTTGAGTCAAAGACGTCGTTGTTGCCTGTCATGACGTACCATCTGGTAAAGTTGTCAAATCCGCCCATTGCTTGGCCAACGGTGCTGTTCATTGCGCGGTATCTCATTCTGCCTGCAGGCACTTTGATTATCATGACAAGTACGTTGGACACCACTGCCATAACCACAAATGCAAGGACAAACTTGATCAGTTTCTTCAAGGTTTCAACCTTGACGTTTTTCATTGTGAGGACGCACAATGCGTTGAGGGCGAGTGCGCAAAGGACTTCAACTGCGATGAATGCGCCTTTGTCTTCAAGTTCATGAATAAGGTCATAGCGGAGCATCTCGTTGCCACCTGTGACGTAGGCGTCTCTCAAGATGTGCTCTATGCTATACTTGTAGATGTCGCTGAATACAAACCAAAATGCCACAACACCTGCTGCGAAAAATGCCACTGCAAGGATATAATTCCAAGGTTTTTTGGGGACAACCTTAAGTGCAAACCAGAAAAGTATGCAGGCACAGATGGCAATCACCACGTAGATGGCGGCACTGCCGATGATTTCAAAGAAAACTCCAAAGAAATCGTCTGCAAGGTATGCTCCGTCAGGAAGGGCTTTGTCGGTGAGGATATGACTGACTTCAAGGTCGGTGAAGGTTGCAGCCACCAAAAGACCTGCAAAAATCACCACAAAAAGCGCCACAGAAATCAAAGTTTTGTGTTTGAGTGAAAGTTTCATAACACTTCTCCTTTCAATAGATACATAGATTCTAACATTTTTGAAGATAGATTTCAATAGCAAAGTTATTTTGTCACGGCAAATTGAAGTTTTTCTCACAAATCAGTTGCGAAATCGCCTACTTTGTGCTAATATCACCATTGCAAAAAGCAAACGCCCTCATGGTAGGAAAGATGCAAAGCCTATTTCCTTCCACTCGACGGCAATACACCGAAAACTGCGAACATATCAATTCTTGCCCTCATGGTAGGAAAGATGCAAAGCCTATTTCCTTCCATTTCGGTCTTTGATATGTTCAATGCATAAATGCATTTCACATCTAAAAGCAGAGTTTGGTAGGCTGTCGCCTTCCACTCTGTCGTTGATATTCTCGGCACAAAAGTGCCTCAAATCTAAACGCCCTCATGGTCAAGCGGTTAAGACGTCGCCCTCTCACGGCGGAATCTGGGGTTCGATTCCCCATGGGGGTACCAAAAAAAACAAGTCCTTTGGGGCTTGTTTTTTTATCCGTTGTTCACAACGGCATGTAATCAACGCTTGCGTTGTATGTAATTGCAATAGGTATGTTTCCCCCATGGCTTATTGCACACCCCGTGTGCGCAACTTTGTTGCCCGAACCCTGAAAATAAAGCAAAAAATAAGCGGAACAGATGGACTGCTCCGCTGTGTTGACAAAGAGTGGTGCCATTTGAAAACCTGCAGGTGCAGGGTGGATACCGACTGCCTACGGCGTTTGTCTTCCAGTGCGCATACGCGATTACGAGGCCTGACATTGCCTATATGGACCCGTCGTTCCTTTTCAGATAGTGAGGTTCATTACGACACCACTATGGTGCAAGATGTCCTTGCAAGCATATAGTAGCATATCCTTAGCAAAAAATCAACACCCAATTTTTGACAGGTTTAGATTGCAGATTTCAGTGGAAACAAAAAGGCAGACTGTTAAGCCTGCCCTTTTTTGATTTGTGTTGAAAGTTTTTTAAGTTTTCAGTGTTCTAACCCATTAACCTACTGAATAATACTTGTTGATGCCTGCATCGTGTTCATCATAGCTGAAGACGGTGAGGTAGTATTGGTTTGCGGTCATATGTGCAATGCCGTGTGCCTCGGGTGCATCCCAGTCTTCCCACATTTCCCATTGTTTGAAGTAGCCGTTGTCCCAAAGTTCAAAGGTGACTTCAAGTTTGGTGAATCTTGCATTTTCGTCGCTGGCGCCCTTGTTGTCTTGGAGTGCCCAGTTGGTGTCAAGGTGTGTGTATTCCTTGGTGCTGTCCATGACCATATGGACCACGTAGTAGCCGCCTTCTGCATTGTATTCTACTGTTGCGGAGGTGATTGTGTTGTAATAGTCTTCTTCGACGAGGTTGCCTTCTGCATCATATTTGTTGGCATCATCACCAGTTGAGAAGAAGATGTGTTGGTCGGTCTTTTCATAGCTGATGCGCTTGCCTGCTCCGTCAATATAGGTGGGGATTGAGTAGCCAGTTTCTTCATCGTAAACCCATTGCATACCATTGACGTTGGCTTCAGTTGCATCTTGTCCGTTGATTTTGCCTTGATAGCCGGATGCGGTGTAAGGGATTGCATTGACTGAAATGTTGTATCTCTTGGATTCAAAATCCTTGGTGCCTTCGTCTTTTGACCAGTCAAATTCCTTGGTGGTGCCGTCTGACTTGACCTTTGTGGTCTTGTGGAAATTGCAGATGTTTGAAGGGGCGTTGACGTACCATCTTTGTCCTGACTCAGAGAGCGCGCTCATGATAGGACCGAGAATGATGCCGAGGAAACCTTCAAACTCAACGTTTTCTTTTGTGACTTGGAGGGTTTGACGGAAGTGCTCACCTGTCAAATTGTTGCGGACGTCAACAGTGTTGAAGATAAGGGGCAATTCTGTGACGGAGTCACCCATAATCAGTGCACTGCTGTTTGAACCGGTTTCAAAATAACTGGCGTAAGGCACTGTGACCATGGTCTTGTTGCCGATTTGATAGAGGGCGTATGCAAGCTCTTTCAGTGCTTCGGGATCGGTGGGGATCTCATAATTGACTGTGCGGGCAGGCATATCCTTCTCTGCTTTGAGGAAGTAGCCGTCAACGTTGCCGTCCTTGTCATAGGACACTTCGTAGGAGCCGGGTTTCAGTTCCGCAAAAGCCATAGGGTTGGTCATGTCGATTGCGCCTTTCTTGTTGCATGCAGTGAAGATGAACATTGTCACAAACACGCAGATGAGGAGTGCTGCGACCAAAACTGTTGAAACTGCTTTTCTTGAATGTCTCATAATTTCCTTTTGCCAAAAGGCTGTTTTATTGGAGCAAGGGAATCCCTTTACAACTATCGTTTATTATACTTCTTTTTCAGTTCTTTTGCAAGAGTCAGCCTTGAAATAATCAACAAATTTGGCTGTTTTTGTTGAAAAAATGATTTTTCAACTGATTATGAAGAAAAAATTGCTGAAAAAAAGTTTTATTAAATGATGATTTTTCTCCTTTTCCCTCTTGAAAATGGTTAAATTATATACTATAATTTTTCTATAATATTTTTTTAGGTAGGATATTATGAGAAAACTCAATCTTAAATCCGCATCAACGGTGCTCATCGCAGTGTTGGCACTGACACTCATCCTCACCACAGCATTTGCTGTCAGCGGTGACGTGGCAAGGGCAGACAACACTCCCGTAGGCACAAAAATCGGTGAATTCAGCGTCATTCACGCCAGTGACATTCACTACTTCCCCCTTGAATATTGCTATCAAGATATTACGGCGAAAGACTTCAAAACCAGTGATTTCTATCAATCAACAACTGTTGACACAAAACTGGTTATGGAAAGTGGCAACATACTCTACGCCAACATCAACCGCCTTTTGAAAATGGCTGAGGCAGGCACACTGCCCACCTATATGTTTGCAACTGGCGACTTGACCAAAAACGGCGAGCGTATTGCACACCGTGACGTGGCAAACTCACTGCGCTATCTCCAAAACAGCGTCCGTGCTCTCGGCGGAAAGTATGCTTCTTTCCAAATCTTTGCAACCGTCGGCAACCACGACCTCTACAACGGCAGTGGCGCACTCTACGACAAGACAACCGGTGAAGGCTGGGATGCAGAAGGTGTCACAACCGCACAATGGGCACTTATGTACAACGGCCTCGGCTATCCTGCATTTGACCTTGCCACACTCGCACAAATCTACCCCGAAGACTACTGGTGGTCTGATTTCACAAGCGGATATTATGAAACAAGCCTTGCATCAAACCTCACCTTTGACTATCTCAACGGCAACTTTGACGCAGTGTACGCTGCAAATAAGGCAGGCACTCCCCTTTCAATTGATGATTTGATTTCAAAATATCTTGCAATCGGTGACAACCACAACCAACTTTCATTCACCGTTGCCATTGAAAACTCATCATACAGCATCATCGTGGCAGACACAACCCTCCGTGAAGCAACTGAGGAGTTTGTCCCTGTCAAGGTCAATGAAACTGAATATAATATCCTCACAAACAACGGTGCAAACTTTGGTGACTACGACTTCTATCTCACCCTCGGCGACACCGGTCTTGACGCTTTGAAATTCCAAGCAAACAAGGCAACAAAGGCAGAAGTTGAAGAGGCATACGCAAACGGCAGACCCGTCTATCGTCAATCTGGATATTCACACCTTTGCGGTGGTATGATTTCTGCTGAACTCTTTGAGTTCATGGAAGCATTTGCTGAAAGTAGAGTTGGCGTTGACGGCGTTGAAGAGCCTACCGTCATAACCTGCTATCACCAGAACCTTCTCCCCCACTTTGAAGTTGAAGACGATATCCTCAAGGACTTCACCTTCTACAACTGGGAATATTCTGCAAAACGCCTTGCAGAAGCAGGCATTCGCTATACAATGTCAGGTCACCAACACTCCTCTGACGTGATGTCATACACTGACGCCGAAGGCAGAACAATCTACGATATGCAAACAGGCTCATTCGTGTCTCTTGACTCACCTGTCAGAATCTTCTCAGTTGAAAGATACAACTGTGACGGCGTCCTTGCTGAAAAGGCAGACAGTTCACTGTATCTCCTTGACAGCGCAGGTCCTACACCCTTGAAAGCAACTCCTTCAAACCACGTGTATACAACCGCACCTTGGGATGAAGACGCATATCAACAAGCAATGACCGCCTATAACAACGCAACCGACAAGGAGGCAGCTTGGGCAGACGTCATTGCAGCAAACCCCAACTATCTCACCTACACCATCAAGCACGACGACTTTGACACCCTTTCATACAACGGATATATCGTGCAAGAAGTGTACAGCCAACTCATTGAAAGAGTGCTCAGCCACTTCCTTGATGAAGGCTTCCTCCTCGGCACACTGGACGGACTCTTTGAAGGTCTCCTTGGCCCCGACTCACCTAGCCTCCAACTTGCAGGCATCGTCAACCTTGACCCCTACAAGCCCGTGCTCTACAAGATGGTCAATCAACTTGTTGACACAGTGTGGTCAGGTCTTTACGAAGACAAGGACGGCAACGGCTACGGCGACTATGAATTTGACGGCGAGGTTTACGACAACCTTCTCGAGTGGGTTAAGGCAGTGGTTGACTCAGTGACTGGCCTTGAATTCGGTGATGAAGACCTTGGCACTATGACCTTGGCAGAAATGGCTGTTTATATCTTCACTTCTGCATGTAGCGGTAATGAAGTTTTCTCAAATCTTGAACTGCCCGAAGGCGTCTACGACGAAAACGGTCCTTACTTCACTGCAAACACACCTTACGACAACGCATACAGACTCCGTTTCCAAGCAGCAATCAAAGACCTTGCTGCACAAGGGGACAGCGGTGAATTGATTGAAAGACTGCTCTACGCTCTCCTCAATCCTCTCTACCTTGAAGAAGATTCTCTTCTTAGAACACTCCTCACCTACAAGTTTGACTTCACAAAGGCAACCGGTGAATATGCTCTCACCGAAGATGATATCGCCAACTTCAACGACCTCGTGAATGCACTGAAACTCTTTGGTATCAAGGCAACTGCAGACAACTTTGTCCTTGTTGACATAGTCAACGGCGCACTTCCTGCTCTCGGTCCTATGATTGGCGGTCTCCTCGGCTTTGAACTGAACACAGACGATATCCTCGGTTTCCTTGACGGATTCCTTGACGACTATCTTGTGGAAAGCTTCTTCGTGGGCCTTGGCGGTATTGCAAAATATATCGTTGTCAGCTACGGCTCAGACGACACCCCTGACCTTGCAGACATCTCCGACCCCACAAAGCCCTTGACTCTTGCACCTTACAGCGGATTTGCAAAGCTTTCAGTTGGTGGCAATGAAACAAACGTTTCATACATCAGCGGAAAGGCAAATGACCTTAACCCCGCAACAACAGTCAACGGCAGACTGCCCGGCTCACTTACTGCAAACTTTGACACCGTAAACGGTGACGACACCTTTGTCTTCTCCTACTACACCGCAGAAGAAGTCTTTGCAAAGGTTGAATATCGCAAAGTGGGGGACAGCAACTGGACTACCCTCACCGGTGAACACTGGAATATCTTTGACGAAACAGACAGATGTGCACACCTCAACGCACACAACAATCTGTATGCAAAGGTCACCTCTGGTGATGCAACTGTTGAAACCCTCACTGCACCTCAATATATCCCTCTCATCGACCTTGGTCTCCTGTGCATCTCACACGGCGCAACCTACTACGAAAACGAAGAGGGTGAAGAAGTCTACTACACCGCAGTGGACAGATTCAACGCACCTGAAAACAGCGTTCTCCTTTGGAACAAGCACACCGTGACAATCTCTGGCCTTGATGCAGACACTGAATATGAATATCGCATCTACGGCGTCTACTACAACACTGACGGCGAAAAGGTCAACGAATATTTCTACACAAACGAAGACGGCACTGCAACCACCTTCTCTTTCAAGACTGCAAAGACTGAAGGTGACTTTGAATTCCTTGCTGGATCTGACCCTCAAGGTATGATTCAATCAATGTACGACAATACCGCAGAGGTGTTTGACACTATCAACAACAACTCTGCAGTGGGCGGATACGACTTCATCGTCAACGCAGGCGACATGGTTGACAACGGCAAAAACTTCTATCAATGGCAATATGCCCTCAACACAATGATTGACACCTATGCAAACACTTCAATGTTCTTTGCAGCAGGCAATCACGAAGCAGGCTCATTTGCTCTTGACAAGTTCTTCAACTACACTCAACCTTCAACCGTTGAATACAACACCTACGGCGAAGCACTGCAAGACTACTACTCATTTGACTACGGCGACGGTCACTTCATCTTCCTTGACACCAACGACGCAACCGCAAAGGGTCTTGGCAAGAAGCAACTTCAATGGCTTGAAGACGACCTTGCATCAACAGATAAAGACTTCGTCTTTGTCATCATGCACAAATCACTCTTCTCAACAGGCGCACACGCAAACGATGCAGAAGTTGTGAAGATGAGAGATCAACTTGTGCCCCTCTTTGATGAATACGGCGTTGATATGGTCTTCGGCGGACACGATCACGTCTATGCAGAAACCTACCCTGTTGGTGAATACGGCACAGTGTACGTCACCCTCGGCACTATCGGCACAAAGTTCTATGAATACACCAACGACAACGAAGACGTCAGCTATGAGCTTGACTACGACAAGACCTTTGAACATACCCTCACTGAACAAACAGTGGGCTACGTCAAGGTTGTGGACGGCGTGCTCTACTACAACGGCTACACCATCGGCGCATTGAAGGCAATGAACGCATTTGCTGAAAGCGACCTCAACAAGGGTGCAGAAGTGACAATCGCACAAGTGAAGGCACTTGAACTGCCTGAAGGCTACACTATGTCTGCTGTCTATGATGGCGAAACATACTATGACTTGACAAAACTCAATGTCAAGGGTGATGACAACGTAGTCAGCCTCTATGTCATCGATGCTCATGGTCACAGCTTCTATCTTGGCGATGTGGCAATCGCAGGCGGACTTAGCACTGGTGCAATCATCGGCATCGCTGTGGGATTTGCTCTCCTCGGTGGCGGCGCAAGCGTCGGATCTATCGTCGTGACAAAGAGAAAGAAGAAGGCATCAACCCCTGCCCCAGAAACAGTGGCAGATGGTGCTGACAACACTCAAGAATAAACCAGCGGAAAGCGGGCAAAGTTGTTTTGCCCGCTTTTTTCTTGACTTGACTCCCTAAACCCTCATCACGAAAACACTCTCTCACGTGTTATGCGCCTATGCGTATAACTTGGCGTATTTCTATTCTTTTTTTCGTGATAAACCTTTGGGGAATATCAAAACAATTTTGGAAATTATGTTGGGGAAATGGCACTGCCCTTTTGACTACTTGACCACACGAATTGACCTTTTTCCAACAAAAGCAATATATTAACGTAGATTTTGGTGAAGAAATGAAAAACAAGATCATGGAAAAATTTATGTTGAAAGCATCTGGCTCTCTCAACAAATTCTCTGCCGGCATAGTCAAGGGCAGATGGATTTGTTTTGGAGTTTTCATTGCTCTCACAATTGCTTGCGTGTGTCTTATCCCCCAAATCAAGGTGGAATATGACTTGACCACTCAAATGCCTCAAGATAGTTATACCTCAGAGGCTCTTGAAGTGCTGAAACGTGAGTTTGACGACAAGGGTATGGCCTACGTGTGCGTGGTGGGAATCGGCAAGGAAGATGCCCAAACTCTTGCCAATGATCTCGCCCAAATTGAAGGAGTTGCCAACGTCACTTACGTTGAAGAAATGAACTTCAAAAACAACAAGGCCCTTTACACCGTCAACCTGAAGGACTACGACAGCACCGCGGAATGCTTTGACACCATTGAACGAATAATTGACCGTTTGGATGAAATCCACCGTGAGGGCTATCTGACAGGACAATCTGCCTACTCCTACTTCACCAAGGCGGAAACTGAGCAAAGTATCTTCAAGATTGGCGTGGTCATTGTCATACTTATCCTTGTGATGCTCATCTTCACCTCAAAGACCTATTTTGAAATCCTGCTTATGCTCATTGTCTTTGCAGTGGCTGTGGCAATCAATATGGGCACAAACGTGCTGTTTGACGGCATAAGTTATATCGCAAACCTGGTTTCTCTCGTCCTGCAACTGGCACTCTCCCTTGACTATATGGTGGTGCTTCTCCATAGATATATGGAAGAAAGACAGTCCTATGACGCAAAGGAGGCAACGGCACGCGCCCTTTCAAAGGGTATAGTTGAAATCTGCTCAAGTGCTCTCACCACCATTGCAGGCCTTGGCTCGTTGCTTCTTATGACAATGCCCATAGGCGTTGAAATCGGTCTTTCTCTCGGCAAGAGCATTGTGGCAAGCCTTTTGTCAGTTGTCTTCTTTATGCCTGCCCTTCTTGTCCTTTTGGACAATCCCCTTATGAAATCAAAGCACAGACCTTTTGTGCCCAGCATAAAACGCCCCGCAAAAGCCATATTGAAAGCAAGATGGGTCATCGTGCCCCTCTTTGTGGTGATTGTGGTGCTTTCCTGCGTTGGTCAACTGCAAAACGTGTATGGCTTCAACTACAACGGCGGATCAATGATTCTGGACGCCAAGGAGCAAATTGAGCCTGAGTTTGGCACGCTCAACTCCCTCGTGGTGGTCGTACCTAAGGGCGATGCTCAAAAGGAACGTGAACTTGCACAATATATTACTTCTTTCACAGACAACGTTGACTCCGTCAATGCCCTCTCCACCATTGAAATTGCAGAAGGACTTTATCTCACAGACGAGTTCAGCCGTGATGACGTAAGCGGACTCATCAACTCATTTGTGGGCGATGCGGGTTTGCCCTTGCCTCCTGACGTCATAACCTCAATGGCACAGGGCTTGTTTGACGGATATATGACGGAACATGGCATCACAGACCCCAACGCAAAGGTCCGTGTGGTTGACCTCCTTGAATATCTTGCCTCAAACGGCACATATTCCGCCCTCCTTGGAGACTATGCAACCATGCTTGATTCACTTATCTTCGCCAAGGCAAACCTTGAAAGCGAAAACTACTCCCGCCTCACTTTCAACGTGACAAGTGGTATTGAGGGTGAAGCAACCTTCAAGTTTATTGACGAAATCCTTGCACATATCCCCGACTACTATGAGGAATTTTATATAACAGGTGAAAGCATTGCTTGCTACGACATGGCATCCAACTTTGACGAGGACAATATGCTGGTGTGCGTATGCTCACTGTTCTTCGTCCTCATCATCCTCTTCTTCACCTTCAAAAACATACTCCTGCCCCTTGTGCTTATCCTTGCAATTCAAGGTGGAATTTGGATCAACTTCGTATTCCCCTTCCTCCTTGGAAACCCTGTTATGTTCATCGGCTACCTCATCATCACCGCAGTGCAGATGGGCGCAACCATTGACTATGCAATCGTCCTCACCAACAGATACCGCACAACAAGACACAAATTCCTCAACCGCTTTGACGCAATGGCAGACGCCCAAAATGCAACCTTCCCCACCGTCTTGACCTCAGGCCTTATTTTGACGGGAACAGGCTTTGCATTGTCACTGCTTGCCTCAGGTACGGTTGCTGCAATGGGTAGCCTACTTGGCATAGGCACGTTGGTGTCACTGCTTGTCGTGCTCTTCGTGCTCCCCTCCCTCCTCCTTGTCACTGAAAAGGCGGTTGACAAGTGCGACTTTTCAACCATACTCCGCAAACTCTTCCCCAAAGCAATGGAAAAAAGAGAGGTTGAAACAATCGTCTTTGAGGAAAACGCGGACGGCACTGAAAACAAATGATATCAGCATTCTAACTCACTCAATCAACGATTTTCAGCAATAAAAAAGAGCGACAATCGTCGCTCTTTTTTGTTGCAAAATCCAAAGAAAAATAAAACCACGGATTGACCGTGACTTAAGGCTATTCCTCGAAATCGTTGAAGTAATCTCTGTCAAAAAATTCCGCAAGAGTAATGCCTGCACCTTGGCAAAACGCCTTGATTGTTGACACCTTTGAACACTTTGTTCTGCCGTTGATGAGGTCATAAATCGCAGAGGGAGATTTGCCGCCACCAAGAGTGGACTTGCAAACGTTTATGTTCTTCTCTTTGCAGATTTCTTCAATTCTCTTTATGATTGCATGATTCAAATCCATAAGTCACCTTCGTGGAATTCCAAGATATTTATATATATCATTATAATACGATTTTTGAAATCATCAAGGGATATGTTGCTATTTTTGTTTTTACACTAATTAAATCCGTCGAGGACGGATGAAATCACTGCGTGATGAAATCGCTATGCGATAAAATCCTGCGGTGCAGGGTTGTTCATTTTGGTCTTATTCTCAATGCTGGGTGGGTAAATGAAAAGGCACTCCAAATGGAGTGCCTTTTTTTAACATTGGAAGATATGATTGATTAATATTTTTCTCTCTTGACGTAGCTTGTGTGGAGGACGTCGTGTGCCTTGTGGCTGCCGGGTGCTCCAAAGTAGTCTTTGTAGAGGTCTTGGACTGCAGGGTTTTCGTGTGACTTTCTGAGAGTCATTGCTGCATCTGTGTCGTAGATTGCCTTTGCGCGGATTGCTCTCACGTCGTTGTTGTTGCGGGTGTATGCATCAACGATGGGTTGACCGCCACCGTTTACGCAACCGCCGGGGCATGACATGACTTCGATAAAGTGGTAGGGGCTGGTGCCTGCTGCGACTTCTTCCATGACCTTACGTGCGTTTGCAAGACCGCTGACAACACAGACCTTGACGTCCATGCCTGCAACCTTGTAGGTTGCTTCCTTTCTGCCCTCTGTGCCTCTGACTTCAAGCCAATCAAGTGAAGGTGCTGCTTTGCCTTCAAGGACTTCGTACACTGTGCGGAGTGCTGCTTCCATAACGCCACCGGTTGCACCGAAGAGGAGGCCTGCGCCTGATGCGATGCCGAGAGGTGTGTCAAATTGTTCATCAGGAAGTTCATTGAAGATGATGCCCTTGCGCTTGATGAGTTTTGCAAGTTCTCTTGTGGTCAGTGCAAAGTCGATGTCGGGGACGCCTGCTGCTGATTGATCTGCTCTGCCCTTTTCAAATTTCTTTGCGGTGCAAGGCATGATTGAAACAACTATGATATCCTTGGGATCCATACCGAGTTTTTCTGCATAGTAGGTCTTGCAGACTGCGCCGAACATTTGTTGAGGGCTCTTGCATGATGAAAGGTGATCAAGTTCTTCGGGGAAATTGTGTTCGCAGAATTTGATCCATGCAGGTGAACAGCTGGTGATCATAGGAAGGGTGTTGTTGTGTGCTTTGCCTGTAACTCTGTTGATGAATTCAGTGCCTTCTTCCATGATGGTGAGGTCTGCGGTGAAGTTGACGTCAAACACGTCGTTGAAACCGCATCTGCGGAGTGCTGCCACCATCTTGCCTTCAACGTTGGTGCCCATAGGCATACCAAATTCTTCGCCGAGGCCTACGCGGACTGAAGGTGCTGTGCCGACGATGACGCGCTTTGTAGGATCTGCAAGTGCATCGAGGACGTCGTCGACTTCTTCTCTTTCGTGGAGTGCGCCAACGGGGCAAACTGCGATACATTGACCACAGCCAACGCAGGACACTTCATTAAGATTCTTTTCAAATGCGCAACCGATGTGGGTGTCAAAGCCACGGGCGTTTGCGCCGATTGCGGACACTGATTGAACGTTCTTGCAGACTGCAACACAGCGACGGCAGAGGACGCACTTGCTGTTGTCACGGACGATGTAAGGAGTGGTTGTGTCCATAGGATAGTCGTTTGTGACACCCTTGAAGCGGTGTGCATCACAACCAAATTCCATTGCAAGGTCTTGGAGTTCGCACTTGTTGTTTCTCACGCAGTTGAGACAGTCTTTCTTGTGGTCTGAAAGGATGAGTTCCACTGTTGTCTTTCTGCTTTCCATGACTTTGGGGGTGTTTGTGTACACTTCCATGCCTTCGTTGACAGGATAGACACATGCTGCACAAAGTCCTCTTGCGCCCTTGACTTCAACAAGACAAACACGGCAAGCGCCGATTGCGTTGATGCCCTTGAGGTAGCAGAGAGTAGGAATTTTGACGCCGGCTACTTTTGCGGCTTCGAGGATTGTTGAACCCTCGGGCACTTGCACGGCTATATCATTGATTTTTACGTTTACCATTTTCTTTTCCATAGGTCACCTCATTATTCCTTGATGATTGCGCCGAAGCGGCAAGTGTCGATACATTGTCCGCACTTGATGCACTTGTTGACGTCAATGCTGTAAGGTTGTTTGATCACGCCAGTGATTGCGCCAACAGGACACTTTCTTGCGCAGGCTGAGCAACCCTTACACTTGTCTTCAACGATCTTGAATTGGACAAGACCCTTACAAACGTGGCAAGGACATTTCTTGTCCACGATGTGTGCGATGTATTCGTCACGGAAATAGCGGAGGGTTGAGAGCACGGGGTTGGGTGCTGTTTGTCCAAGACCGCACAGTGAGTTTGCTTTTATGTAATGGCAGAGTTTTTCCATTTCGTCAAGATCTTCGAGAGTTGCAAGACCGTTGGTGATCTTGTCAAGGTATTCAAGAAGTCTGCGTGTGCCGATACGGCAGGGAGTGCACTTGCCACAGCTTTCATCAACTGTGAATTCAAGGAAGAATTTTGCGATGTCAACCATACAGTTGTCTTCGTCCATGACGATCATACCGCCTGAGCCCATCATTGAGCCGATTGCGAGAAGGTTGTCATAGTCGATGGGGATGTCAAAGTGTTCCACGGGGATGCAACCGCCTGAAGGACCGCCGGTTTGTGCTGCCTTGAACTTCTTGCCGTTGGGGACGCCACCGCCGATGTCTTCGATGACTGTGCGGAGAGTTGTGCCCATGGGGATTTCAACAAGACCTGTGTTGACGATCTTGCCACCAAGTGCGAAGACCTTTGTGCCCTTTGACTTCTCTGTTCCCATTGAAGTGAACCATTCGGGTCCTTTCAAGATAATTTGTGCAATATTTGCATAAGTTTCCACGTTGTTGAGGATTGTGGGCTTGCCAAACAAACCTTTCACTGCGGGGAAAGGAGGACGAGGACGAGGTTCACCACGGTTGCCTTCGATTGAAACCATAAGTGCTGTTTCTTCACCGCAAACAAATGCGCCTGCGCCAAGACGGATGTCAAGGTCGAAGTCAAAGCCGGTGTCAAGGATGTTCTTGCCGAGGAGGCCGTATTCCTTTGCTTGCTTGAGGGCTATCTTCAAGCGTTCAACTGCGATGGGGTATTCTGCACGGACGTAAACGTAGCCTTGGTGTGCGCCGATTGCGTAGCCTGCAATGGTCATTGCTTCGATGAGGGCGTGAGGATCGCCTTCAAGGATGCTTCTGTCCATAAATGCACCGGGGTCGCCTTCGTCAGCGTTGCAGCAGACGTACTTGATGGGGCCGGGTGATGCGGCTGCAAATTGCCACTTGAGACCTGTGGGGAAGCCTGCACCGCCTCTGCCACGGAGTCCACTTGCTTTAATGGTGTCGATGACTTGTTGAGGAGTCATTTCTGTCAAGACTTTGATCAGTGCTTGATAGCCGTCGTATGCGATGTATTCATCGATGACTTCGGGGTTGATGACACCGCAGTTGCGGAGTGCAACACGGGTTTGCTTCTTGTAGAAGTTGGTGTCTGACAATGCCTTGACGGAGTCATTGCTGTCTTCTTTGTGGAGAAGACGGTTGACGATACGACCTTTGATGAGGTGTTCTTCCACAAGTTCCTTGACGTCATCCACTGTGACGCTTGCATAGAATGCGCCTTCGGGGTAGATGATGACAACGGGACCAACTGCGCAAAGACCGAAACAACCGGTTCTTACGATATTGACGTCGTTTTCAAGGTTGTGTTCAGCAAGCAGTCTTTGAAATTCGTTGAGTATGTCGCCACTGTGGTTGGATGTACAACCTGTGCCGCCACATACCAATACGTGACTTCTGTACATTTATCTAGTCCTCCTAATTATTCCTTGATGAGATAGTCTTGGCAAACGTTGCCGTTGACCACGTGGCTTGCAATGATTTGCTTTGCCTTTTCAGGGTTGACTTCAACGTAGGTCACCTTTTCTTGACCGGGCACGAAAACTTCAACGATAGGTTCAAGTTTGCACATGCCAAGGCATCCACTTCTGGTCACTTTGACGTTCTTAAGACCGCGTGTTGCGACTTCGTCGAGAAGTGTGTTATAGACGGGGCGTGCGCCTGCTGAAATACCGCAGGTTGCCATGCCAACTACAACTCTGGTTTCTGCTTCGCTGTCGCTGTTGTCACGCAAAATGATTTCCGATTGCATCTTGTCTCTAATGGCTTTGATGTCGGCAATACTCTTCATATTTTTGCTCCTCCAATGTGTGTTATATTTTCATTTATCATATCTTTGACGAAAAGCAGGATTTCTGGCTCGTTGACGGGCACGCCGTCAAGTTGCTCTCTCAACTCTTTCGTGTCAAATTCGTATTCATTTCCGTCAACGGACACCTTGAGAAGGTAGTCTGTGGGGAAATCGTCATTGAGAAGAGTCACCATAGTTTCTGCAAGGTCTCCTAGGGGGACTCTGTCAATGTGGTCAAGGACGAAGGTGGCTGTCACTGTTGTGCCTACGCCCTTTGTTGAGGTGATACTAAACTCACCTCCTGCCATCTCCGCCGCCATCTTAAAGAGAGGTATGCCCATGCCAACCTTTCTTGTGGTGCGGGTGGTGGTGAAAGGGTCGGTGACGTTCTTCAAAAACTCCTCATCCATACCCTTTCCGTCATCCTTGATGACTATGGTCAACAGGTTGTCCTCTGCCACTACGCTTATGAGCACGTTCTTGGCTTCCGCCTTGACGGAGTTTTCTACTATGTCAAGTATGTTCAGTGCAAGTTCTCTCATATCATCCACGCAGATGGTCAAGGAAACATTTGACCGTGTATTCTTCAAGTTCTATTTGTCCACGAGTGGATATGCTCGCGAGCGTGTGCGCATCGCTATCTATTATAACCCCATGGGTTTTTGACCACTCTTCTATCATCTCGGGCTTTGCTCTTGTGCTGAACTCCACCACGGGATAGCCTTCTGTTATCGTGCCCAGAATTGAAAGCATACTTTTGCCTTCTCGGTCTATGTGGGCGGGGATTGCAACCCCATTGAACTCCTTTATGAGTTGAGGCACGTCATCGCTTGATATGTCCGCACTGTCAAGGAGCATCCTTTCCACTTTGCCTATGACTTCATCGTCTTCGTCAAATATCAGTTGCTCACCGAAGAACTCTTCCTCGTTGGGACGGGTGGAGAAAGGTATCTTCTCCGTGAAAGCAACGAGGTCTTCGTACTTTTCAAACAAGCACACTATGTGGATGTCTTCTCTGGTCTGCAATTCTATTGCAGGAACAACCTTTATGCCGTAGGCTTTGCCTGCTGCGAGGGCTACGGGGACGTGCTCAATGGAGTTGTGGTCCGCTATGGCCACAAAGTCAAGTCCGCTGAGCATTGCCGTGCCTACGATGGTGACGGGAGTCATATCGTTGTCGGCACAGGGGGACACCGCTGAATGTATGTGGATATCGTAGCGGTAGGTGTCCATCTTAAATCAGGTGGCAGACCTTTTTCACTGCTCCAAAAATGTCTTCCTTCACTGCAATCAGGTTGACACCTTGCATCTTCACCTTGTTCAAAAGGGGCTCGTCAGGCTCTACTCCTTCGCAGAGCACCACAACCGCCACTTCTGCAAGGGTTGCAACGGCGCAGACGTTGACGTTGTTCATAATGGTGAACCAAGCACTATCCGTGGGGGCTTTGCCCATGACCGCGCTGAGAAAATCTCCTGCATAGCCGGAGGTGACTTCTCTCATCTCGTCGTCAAGGTTGTACACCTTTGCGTCTAAGACTTGCACTAATTCCTTTACGGTCATTGGTTTTTCTCCTCTTCAAGTCTAGGACACTTTGTGTCGGCAGGGATAACTCCGCTGGCAAGGTCCTCTGCAAAGGCTCTGCAACTGGGTGCGCCACAAAGTCCGCAGTCTACTTGGGGGAGTTTGGAAAACACGTTTTCCATCTCCATAAGTTTGTTCATAGCGGTGAAGCGGTCCTCGTCAAGGACAAAGACGTCCTTAACCATCGGGCTTGCTTCCCAAGTGAAATATTCCTTTGATTTGCCCACGTCCGTGAGGTGATTGACACCTGTGGACATTTTACGTGCAAGTTGATAGAGTCTTCCTCTTGCAACGAAAGGATTTTCTACGTTCATAACACCGCCGACACAGCCTGCCGTGCAAGCATTAAGTTCAATAAACTCAATGTCGTCAAGAGAGCCGTCTTCCACTGCTTCCAAAATCTTGACGCAGTTTTCAACGCCGTCGGCAGCGATTGTTTTCTCGTGGAATATGGCGTTGGCTTCCCCACGGCTGACACCCCATCTAAGACCTGTTGCACACATCTTTGTCAGGGATTTGGTGTTTTTCAGGTTGTTCATCACAGGAACAAGACGCATATATGCGTCTGCCACTGACAACACTCTGTCAACGTAAGGCTTGTTGACGCCGATGCCCATCTTCAAGGCAAACACCTTTGCAGGACAGGGTGATATGAAATAGACACCTATGTCCTCGGCAGGGATACCCTTTGCAATTGCTCTCTCCCTTGCCAGTTTTGCCGCCACGTCAACGGGAGCAAGGACGGGGAGAAGGTTGTCTTGAAGGTTGTGATATTTCATCATTATCAGTTCAAGTATGGCAGGGCAAGCCGTTGAAATGACAGGACTCTTGACCTCTTTTCTGTCAAGCATAATCTTTGTCACTGAACTGACATACTCAGCTGCAAGCCCCACTTCGTACACTTCGTCAAAGCCAAGTTCTAGAAGGGCGCTGAGCACTATGTCAATGTTGTCAAGATTGTTGAATTGTCCGTACAACGAGGGAGGAGGCAGCACAATCTTGTACTTGAAGTCCTCAAGAGTGTCCCAACTGTCGTGGGATGGCAACTTTGCGTTGTGCGTGCAAAGGCGCACGCATTCGCCACAACCGATACAACGGTCGTAGTCTACGCTTGCCTTTCCGTTTCTCACACGGATGGCCTCTGTGGGACAACGGCGCATACAAGTGACGCAACCTCTGCACTTTTCAGGGTCAAGGTTGACGGTGTGGAGCGCTTTGTCCGTGAGAATTCGTGTCAACGATCTTTCTTTGTTCATTTCCCCATTATCACTATCCAAAATAGATAGTCATCTTCACAGTTGTGCCCACACCCACTTCACTTTGGATGTCGAACACGTCTGCGTATTTTTTCATATTTGGCAAGCCCATGCCTGCGCCGAAGCCCAGACGTTGCACTTCTTCGGGTGCGGTGGAATAGCCCGGTTGCATTGCCTTTTCAAGATCCGCTATGCCCTTGCCCTTGTCGTTGAGCAAGATGTTGATCTTGTCGTAATAGATGTCGACCAGTGCAATTCCGCCACCGGCGTGTATGACCATATTGATTTCGCCTTCATACATTGCAATGGCAACCCTGCGGATGTCGCTTGACGCCACACCCATCTTCTTCAAAGTGCTCTTCACCGCCTCAGATGCCGAGCCGGCGGAGTTGAAGTTGTTGCCTGCAACCAGATATTCCTGATGTATGAATTGGTTTGCCATTACGCTTTGAGCCCTGCCGAATAAAGTCTGCCTGACGTCTCAAACATATTCTTCTTGGTGGTGACGATGACGATGCCGTTTGCCTCCGCCAAAGATATGATTGCTGCATCAGGAGTTTTGCCTCTTACGACCACTATGCACTCAATGTCCATCATCAATGCCGTGCGTACAATCTGGGGATTGATGAGCCCAGTGATAAGCACGCCTTGATCCAGAACAAAAGCAAGCACGTCACTCATCATATCTGATGAGAAGGCTGAATAGACTTCCTTGTCTGCTTTGTCCGCATTGCAGACGATTGTGCCGTCAATGTATGCGGAAAGTTCGCTTATTTTCATATTTGCTCCTTAAGAGATTGCTCTCTTGGGGTTTTAGCGATATTTTGCGACGATGCCGGGAATTTGGTCTGTGGTGACCTTGCCGTAAACTTCGTCACCAACTGTCATTACGGGTGCAAGACCGCAGCAACCGATGCAACGTGTTGCTGTAAGTGAGAATTTGCCGTCAGGTGAGGTTTGACCATCTTTGAGGCCGAGGACTGTTTCAAGTTTTGCGAAGACGTCACCACTGCCCTTGACGTAGCAAGCTGTGCCAAGGCAAACTGCAAAGGGATATTCTCCTTTGGGGTTGAGGACGAATTGGCTGTAGAAAGTTGCAACACCAAACACTTCTTCAAGTGAAACACCAAGTTCTTCTGCCACCATTGTTTGAACTTCAATGGGAAGATAGCCGTAGATGTTTTGTGCGGTTTGAAGTGCGGGCATAAGGCTGCCGGGCAATTTTGCGATTTCTTTGAGTTCTGCACGGAGTTGTGCTTCTTGTTCTGCTGTGCCCTTGAATGCAACTGTGGTCAGATTAATTTTTGACATATGTTCCTCCAAAAATTGCTTTTTGTATTTTTCATCTCGCACGTGCATAATGCACGTTCAAAAGAGAGTTTACCACAACCCCCCGAAAAAAGCAATACCCTAATTTTACTATTTTGTAAAAATAGAGGGTGAAAAACACCCCCTTTTCATCTCCACCCAAAAACCGAACAAAATTCACCAAAAAAATTTGATAATCTAAACCGCTTTTTTCATCAAAAATAAAAATCCACCGAAAAATTTTCGGCGGACTTTCTCTCAAAAAAATATTTTTATTTTTTTCTTACAAAATTTTCAAAATCGGTCAGTCGGGGAAATATCTGGGCATACGACGTTTGTGGGCGGTTGACCTATATGCTCTGTCAATCTTTTGTCTGTCTTCTTCAGCAACTTCTCCACCACGACAATAGGCGGTGATTGAGGCATAACTGACACCCATATCTTGCTCGTCGGTTTGACCTTCGTAAAGACCTGCGGAAGGGGCTTTTGAAATGATGTTTTCGGGGGCGTCAAGCTCCTCAAGAAGGGCGTAAATTTCGGGAACGGTAAGGTCTGAAATAGGGTTGAAATCGCAAGCGCCGTCACCCCATTTTGTGAAGTAGCCCATGGTCATCTCACAAAGATTGCCCGTGCCTGCGACAAGATAGCCTCTTGCTTGACCGATTGCGTACAAAACCGACATTCTAAGGCGGGGATTTATGTTTGCAGAAGACATTTTGAGGGCATATTCACTGACGTGATTTTGTTCAAGATTTGTGCCAAGAGCGGTCATCATCGCCTCTTTTGTGGCGGTCAAATCCACCTCGATTTGCTCTATTGCAAACTTCTCTCCTGCGGCGAGAGCATCGTCACGGTCTGAGCCGTAGTTGCGTGAGGATGAGCAAGGCATAATCACCCCAAGCACGTTGTCGGTTGCCATCTTGCAAAGTGCCCCCACGAGGGTGCAATCCTTGCCACCGCTGTTGCCATAGATGACACCTTTTGCGCCTGTTTCTTTGAGCAAATTCTTTATCCACTCTACTCTTTCTGCTATTGTCTTTTTTGTGTCCATAATGCACCTCGTTTTTTTGCAATTTTTATTTTACCATAAAACCTGCAATTTTCAAGCTTTTTTTGATTTTTCCCTTCAAAAATGCGATTTTTGGAGAGGTCGGCTTGTCAAAACCTCGTTTTTTTACAATTTTTTGGATGAAAATCTCATTTTTTTAAAATTGGGTATTGAAATCAAATTCAATAGGGAGTATAATGTTTACATTAAATCTTAAACCTAAAAAGGAGAAATTTTATGAGAAAAGCATTTATTTGTCCCACAAAGTACGTTCAAGGCGAAAACGAACTGTTGAACCTTGGTTATTTTGTCAAAACCTTCGGCAAGAAGGCACTCCTTATTGCAGACCCCTTTGCACTGAACCTTGTCAAAGACAAGCTTGATGCAAGCGCAAAGAAATACGGCGTGGAATTCGTTTCATGCGGTGACGTCTTCAAGGGTGAATGTTCACGCACTGTTGTTGCTGAACTCCAAAAAATCGCAAAAGCAAACAAGTGTGCTTGCACCATCGGTCTTGGCGGTGGCAAGGCAATCGACACTTCAAAGTGCGTTGCAGCAGGTTCAAACCTGATCATCTGCCCCACTATCGCAGCAACTGACGCACCTACTTCACACAGCGCAGTGCTCTACACCGATAGCCACGAATTTGACGACTATGCATATTTCCGTCAAAACCCCAGCGTTGTCCTCATCGACCTCAACGTCATCGCAAACGCTCCTGCACGTTTCTTGGTCAGCGGTATGGGTGACGCACTCTCAACATATTTTGAAGCAAGAGCAAATGCACAATCCTGCTCAAACGTCAACGCAGGTCTCCCCTGTGGTGCAAACCGCAACAAGGGCACTCTCCTTGGATATGGCACTCACACCGCACAAGCACTTGCTGAACTCTGCTATCGCAACCTTATCACTGACGGCGCAAAGGCAAAGACCGCTTGCGAAAACCATGCAGTGACCGAAGCATTTGAAAAGATCGTTGAAACCAACATCCTCCTCTCAGGCCTTGGCTTTGAAAGTGGTGGTCTTGCAGCAGCACACGCTCTCCACGATGGTCTCACCGTTGTCCACGAAATCCACGACAACAACTTCCACGGCGAAGTGGTTGCATTTGGCACAATCTGCCAACTCGTCCTTGAAAACAGCCCCGAAGAAGAACTCTATGAAGTCCTCGACTTCTGCGTCACAGTTGGCCTCCCCGTCTGCATCCGCGACCTTATGACCAACAAGAAGACCGGCGAATATTCAAGAGATACCCTCACCGATGACGAACTCCGTGAAGTTGCAGCAAAGACCTGCATCCCCGAAGAATCAGTGCACAATATGCCCTTCCCTGTCACAGAAGATATGATCATCGCAGCAGTGAAGACAGCAGACGCAATCGGCCGTGAATATAAGTATGGCTGTGACTGCGACTGCGGTTGCCATTAACCAGTAAAGGTCGGGACGGCATTTTGCCGTCCCATTTTCACATATAGGAGATTTATGTTATGAAAAAAATAATGAACACTCCCGAAACTTTCGTCTATGATATGTGTCACGGCTTGGCCCTTGCACATCCTGAACTGGAATTCGTAGAAAAGTTTAAGATTGTCAAAAAAAAGGATATTGACGATAACAAGGTCAGCCTCATCTCTGGCGGTGGCTCAGGTCACGAACCTGCACACGCAGGCTTTGTTGGCAAAGGTATGATTGACTGCGCAGTCTGTGGTGACGTCTTTGCTTCACCCAGCCAAGTGCAAGTGTACAACGCGATCAAGAAGTGCGCAACCGACAAGGGCGTGCTCCTCGTCATCAAAAACTACTCAGGCGACTGCATGAACTTCAACAACGCAATGGCAGACGCTCAAGATGACGGCATCAAGGTTGACGCAGTGTACGTCAACGACGACATCGCAGTGAAGGACAGCCTCTACACCGTTGGTAGACGTGGTGTTGCAGGCACAGTCCTCGTCCATAAGTGCGCAGGCGCAGCAGCAGAACAAGGCAAGGAACTTGACGAAGTCAAGCGCGTTGCAAACAAGGTCATTGACAACGTCCGTTCATTTGGCTTTGCTTTCACAAGCTGTACCGTTCCCGCAGCAGGTCACCCCACCTTTGAAATCGGTGACGATGAAATGGAATTTGGCGTTGGTATCCACGGCGAACCCGGCAGATATCGTGAAAAGATTGACTATTCAACAGGTACTTTTGCAGACGATCTTGCAAGACGTATCCTCACAGACCTTGAAGAAGACCTCGGCCTGAAAGCAGGTGAAGACGTCGTCCTCCTCATCAACGGATTTGGTGGCACTCCCCTTCAAGAACTCTACCTCCTCAACAACTCTGTCACAAAGGCAATCACTGCCGACGGCATCAACGTCCATCGTACAATCGTTGGCAACTTTATGACTTCAATCGATATGGCAGGCGCATCAATCAGTGTCCTCCGTGTTGACAGCGAACTGAAAGCCCTCGTTGACTACCCCGTCAGCACTCCTGCTCTCACTTGGGGCGCAGCAATGAGTGAACAAGCAGAAGCCGCTCTTGAAGCAATCAAGGCAATCGGCAAGGCACTTGGATACACTCCCGCAGAGCCTGCAAAGAAGGCATCAAAGAAGGCAGTGGCAGAAACCGAAGACGACAACGCAACCTACGAGGTTGAAGGCACTCCCGTTGTGACCGAAACAATCAACACAGCAGCATTTGTCCAACTCGTTGACAAGATGGCAGACGTCATCATTGAAAACGAAGTGCCCTTCTGTGAAGCAGACCAAATGGGTGACGGTGACTTTGGCATGAGCATCGCAAAAGGCTTCAAGCAACTGAAGGCAGACTGGGCAACCAGAAAGAAAGGCGACGTTGGTGAATTCCTCGTCAGTTGCAGTGAAATCATCAAGGAATACTGCGGTGGCGCAAGTGGTCCTATCTGGGGCTCTGCATTTAAGTACGCAGGCAAGGCAATGCTTGGCAAGAAGGAAATCAACCTCACTGACCTTGCATTCCTCTTTATGGAAGCAAACCGCGGTGTTTATGAAACCGGCAAGAAGTCCTTTGGCAAAGGCGCAGACATCGGTGACAAGACTCTTGTTGACGCATTGAAGCCCTGTGCTCTTGCTCTGACAAAGGCAGCAGAAGAAGGCAAAGCACTCCGTGAAGGTATTGACCTTGGCGCAAAGGCAGCACACGAAGGCGCAGAAGCCACAAAGACACACGTTGCAACTCTTGGCAGAGCTGGCACAGTTGGTGAACGTAGCATTGGTTTCCCTGATGCAGGCGCACACGGACTTGACGTCATCTTCAATGAACTTGCAGCATACATCAAGACTCTGTAATGAGCAAAAACTAAATCAAAAAGGCACTCGTTTGAGTGCCTTTTTTGTTGCCATTTTCACCTGTTTATTTCCTGTTGCAATTGTCTTTTGTAAGTGCTTTCACTTATGCTTTGATTTTGCTGTTTTGCTTGAACAAATAGTTTATTTCTGCAAAATAAACAGATAAAACCTTTGTTTTGCAATTTAGCAAAAGTTTTGCGAAAAAGAAAACGAGGTGATTTCACCTCGCTTTTTTGTTGATTTTGATTCTTGAGTGTTTGGGTTGATTGATTCCCTCACTACAACTCTATTGTTTTGACAAAGACGCTTTCAAGGTCGATGATGACAAGTTTGTTTTCAAACTTTCCGCCCTTGCCAGTCAATGCTTTCACTGCAAGATTTGCTTGCACTGAGCCTACTGTTGCCACGGCATAACTATAAGTGCTGTGACGGATTGTGTCGTCAACCGACTTGTAGTATTTGTCAAAGACTTTGCTGTCAGGGGTGACAAGCATAACTTGGCCTTCCTCCCCTTCTATTGCACCGTGGACAAAACACTTGTCCTTTGCCTTTGCAAGTTTTGCAATAAGTTTTCTGGTGTCAACGTTGTCAACGCAGTCGATGATGACGTCTGCCCTTTCAAACAAATCTGCGTCATCTTCGGTGAGGAAATGGGTGTGGCACTCAACACTGCAAGTGGACATTTCACCAAGGCGTTTCATATAAACTTCCGCCTTGTTTTTGCCAAGCGTTTCCTCTTTTGCCATAAGTTGTCTATTCATATTTGAGCGAGAAAAAACGTCGCCGTCAACAAGTATAAGTTTGCCGACGCCCACTCTTGCCAGCTCCTCGATGACGTAGCCACCAAGTCCGCCACAGCCTATTATGAGTGCAGTTTTTTCTGTCAATCTTTCCATATCAACCACCTGACGCGGGGGACAAAAACATGACCACGTCCCCGTCAACAAGTTTTGTGCGGAACATCTTCAGTTTGTTTATGTTGACCTCGTTGACCAAAATCACAAACTGCTTAAATTCCTTGGGTTTCACAGAAAAGTGCTCTGCCAAAATCTCCGCAAGTTCCTTTATGGTGCTTGCTTCAAGGTGCAGCTCCTTCTCCTTGAACTTTATACGTGCTATGCCAAAAAACTTGACAACTATCATACTACTTCACCAACTTCAAACGTTTCAAAAGTTTCTTGGTGGGGATGCCGTTTTCATCCCAGTAGCGGACTTTGTAGTACTTCTTCTTCAACTTGTCAAGAGGCACTTTTGACTTGGGATTGGTGGCAATTTGCAGTTCAGTTGTAAGACGCTCAGGGAGAGTGTCATCCTTTGCGCTGACACCAAGACGGACGTCAATGAGACGCTCCAGGTTGTATCCTCTTTCACCTATACGGATGAATCTGCCAAAGTTCATCTTCATGCCTGTTGCGGCTGCGATTGCTTTGGTGTGAGGAAGCATATTGAAAGGCAGATGCAGTGCCAGTGCCGTAGGCACACGGAGAATCAAACTGATGGCAAAACCAATCTTTGTTGCCACTTTGTTGACCACTCTTGCAATCATACCATTGGGTTTGCTGATGAGGAAGGTGGGGAAAAATGCGTAGGTTGTGAACAGGCAGTTGCCTCCTGCACTGCAAGTTTCCATCAAATCTTGGAACATTGCGCAAAGACCTGCTTTTGCACCGGTTGTGTAGGGGTTGATTGAAAGGCCAAGGCCTTCCATAACAACCAAATATCCGCCGTTGAGGTGACATCCGCCACGGTTTGCCACTGCATAGCCGAGGCCTTGTCCCACTGCTCCACGGGGTTCATAGGCGGCAAGTTCCATACCCTTTGCGTTCATTGCAAATTCCTTTCCGCCAAACTTTTCACTGAGGCGTTTTGAGCCTTCTGCAAGGTCGTCGCCGATGCCTCTGCGGTGTGCTATGTCGTCAAGAAGACTGCGGATGTTGTCAATCTTGCCAAATTCAAGGCCGTTGTCCCACATACCCTTCTCGTTCAGTTCCATTGCAAAGGAAAGTGTGTTTCCGCAAGAGATGGTGTCCATGCCCAACTCGTCCATCTCATAGTTCCAGTCAAAAATGCTTTGTATGTCGCGGTTAAGAATGTTGGGACCAAACAAGCCGAGAGTTTCAACTTCGGGGCCTTTGACCTCTTTGCCGTCAACTTTGACCACTCTTGCACATCTAATGGGGCAAGTTGTGCAACCGTTGTTTCTCACAAGGTGTTCTTCACGGAGGGTTTCACCAGACACGTCTTCAAAGTGCTCGTATTTGCCACTGCGATAGTTGTTGGTGGCAAGAAGATTCTTTGAGTGCATTGTGGTGACAAGGCCTGCCGTGCCAAGTTCGGGCAGTTGTGTGCCTGTGGTGGGGTGCATCTTAAGACGTGCAGTCCACTCCTTGTTGACCTTGCGGAGTTTTGCTTTGTCATACACTTCAGGTGACTTGATGCCATAGGCAACAATACCTTTCAAATTCTTTGAGCCGAAAACTGCACCAACACCGCCTCGGCCTGCTGCTCTTTCACCACTGATGACACAAGCATATTTGACAAGGTTTTCACCTGCAGGTCCAATGACAAATTTGCCACCCTTTTCAGGGATTGCTTGTTGGGTTTCACCAGTCTTCATTCCCCAAAGTGCGTCTGCATTTTTGAACTCAACTCCGTCGGGGGTGACGTAGAGATAAATCCTCTCTTCACTTTTGCCCGTGACGATAAGTCCGTCAAGGCCTGCTCTCTTCAAATGCAAGCCAAAATCGCCACCGCAGTTTGATGAGGTGTAATAGCCGGTGAGGGGGGATATGGTTGAGCAGTTGAAACGCGATGAACAGGGTGCACCAACTGCATTCATAGGGCCGGTGGTGATGACAAGCATATTTTCGGGTGACAAGGGGTCAATCTTTTCAGTGATATTGTCATAGACGATTTTTGCCGCCATAATTTTTCCGCCAAGGAAAAGTTCTCTCTCCTCATCGGTGAAAGGATATTCAGTGACTGTCCTATCTGTCAGGTCAACTTTCAGGACTTTGCCGCAGTATGCTCCGAATTTTGTGCTCATATTTTCTCCTTATACGCCAAAACGGCAATATCTGTATTGCCGATCATATCCTTTCCAAGTGGGAGGCGCAGTCCTTTCGCCCTGCACCCTATCGTTCCGAGGTCCATAGCATTGCCTTAGGACGGCGGAATCGGATAATAGCCTTTTATTGTGTCTTTATTATAACATATATAAAATATATTTCAATATGATAGAAATCTTTTTTTGACAAAATTGTCTATAATTCAAATCCGTATTGACTTTTTGGTTTGCTGTGCTAAAATATTTAGTGGAGGTGTCCTATGTATAGAATAGACCGTGAAAAATGTGCAGATTGTGGCTATTGTGCCTTTGTGTGTCCCTTTGACAGCATCATCCATCACCTTGATGAGCAATACTACGAAATCGATGAAACAAAGTGCAAAGAGTGCGGGCAATGCTACTCCGCTTGTGTAGCCGTGGCAATCGACTGCGATGACAACCAAGAAAGAGTTGAATCAATACATATTGATCAAGACACCTGCATCGGTTGTTCACTTTGTGCTAGAGCCTGCCCCGTTGGCGCAATCACCGGCGTGGTCAAGAGCCCCTTCACCATCAATGATGACAAGTGCATCAAGTGTGGCGTGTGTGCAACAAAGTGCCGTAAAGAAAGCATCATCGTGAAAAAGGTGAAAGTGAAATAAGCAAAACACATATAAGAAAAGCACGCAAACTGCGTGCTTTTTTTTGTTGCTAAAATTAAGTTTTCAGTGTAAAAAACCACTCTATCACCGTAGTCAAAAAAATCTATATGATGACAGAACAAGGGGTTTATCTGTTATTTTTCGGGGATGATGATGGGGATTGGTGCAAGATAGATGACGTCGTCACGTTTTGCTGCACTGCCCTCTGCCAGGACAAATGCCTTCTTATGGATGATGCCACCTGCCTTCTTCACAAGTTCTTCAAGACCAAGAAGAGATGCCCCTGTGGACACCACGTCGTCAACGATTGCAACCTTTTTGCCAACAAGGAGATCGACGTCGTGCTTTGAAAGATACAAGCATTGATCTTTGCCTGTGGTGATTGAACTGCCGTAGCTGACCTCAATGCCGTCTTGCATATAAAGTTTCTTGCTCTTTCTTGCAACTGCGTAGAATTCGTGGCCAAGTTCTCTTGCGATGACGTGACTCAGTTGCAGTCCTTTTGACTCTGCGGTGAGGACGACGTCACAATCGCTGAGGTGCTTGGCAAGTTCCTTTCCGCAGTGCTCTGTGAGTGCAGGATTGCCGTGAAGATTGAAGAAACAAATCTCTACTCCGCTGGGAAGAGGAAGAATGGGGAGTTCAGTTTTGTAGCCATTGATATTAAGGGGATAAGTTTTCATAATAACCTCGCCCGACTATTATAATATAAATCCCATATTTTTACAAGACAAAAATCAACAATATTATTTGTGGTGCATAGGTGCGTGTATTTTCAACACACAAAGTCCACAGGTCGCATAAAAAAAAACCAAGTCCGTTGACTTGGTCCTTTTTCTTGTGTGTAAATACCTATTTGATACAATTTGCGTACAGTTAAACTGACCGATAAATTGGAATTTATTTGATTGGTGATTTCACCATTGAATCAATATTTGTTCTTTCAATTTCTGGACAATTAGTTAATTTTTCAAGTCTCTTTTCTAAATCGCATTTCCTATATTCTTCTGGAAGATGATTTATTCTATATTTTGCGTTTGCAATATCTTTTGCTTTAACTGAATAATTAGATGGTACAAAAGCTAAAGTATTACCTGTTGTTCCAAATGTTGAATCTTTATCAATATAAAAGTAAAATAGATTTTTGCAAATATACGCACTTTCGCCAATATATTTATCTTTTAATTTATTTAAATCTTTTAGACTATCATTTGATTGTACAAAAGTAACAAATTCATCATTAGCGAACTTTTCTCTTATTTCTAATAAAGATAAAGGTGTTTTCTTTTCATCTACAAATAAACCATCAATAGTTGGATCTAACATAATCCATTTACTTAGCTTTCTATCATATATTTCAGTAACCACATGATTATCAAAGTCAAATGGCGAATAAGGCATTATACTTACTCTTCTAGCATATATACCTAAAGCTAAACAACACTCTTCTAAAATTTTAGCTTTATTCAAACAATTAATTCCTTGTTCAGGATTATTTAAACTATATTCAAGCAAATCAAGAGCATTACAAGGGACATGATTATCATACCAAGATGAATGAGTTAGTCTAGGCGCTAAATAATGTAATACTCTTTTTGCTTTTTTAAAGTCTGTTCCTTTACCTGCAATTTCTTCTAAATTATATTTTTCTTTTAAAGTTATTAATTCAGGGCAATCAAAATTATAGACGATTTCATCATCGTTTCCTTCAATAAATATTTGGTTGTTAAATAGAATTCCTGCATATATTCCAAGTGATTGTTGTGATACTTCATTTTGGATTTGTTTTAATTCTTTTTTTGTCATTTATATACCTCCATCTACACGATTAATTCTTATTTTCCTAACTGTTCGACCTATTGGAATTTATCTTTCTAACGAATTTATAAATTTGATGATTTCTTCGCACATTTCATCACTTTTGAAATGACGAATATAATGTCCACAATCATAGCCAATCAACTTTGCTCCCATACTCATAGCAAACTTTTGCTGATTTTCAACCCAATCCTTTTCTTGGTCCTCGCCATTGGAGGAAAACAGTAAGGTGGGACATTGAATGTTTCCGCCCTCACCTACTATTCTTGCATTCTTCAAAACTTCGCGTGCTTCGTTAACACAGCATACATTAAATACATTTCTTTTCTTTAAAAGTTTATGTTGCTTAATTTCGTCCTCTGTTAAAGAAAGCGTGCTTACCGAAGACAGAATGTTTGCCAATTTCAAGGTTCTTAATACCCGCATAAGACGTACCGTTTTTTCAATTTGCTGTTCTGTCCAAACACTAAATGATAAAGGCGTTGCCATATCAATTCCAACAATAGCAGAAACCTCATCAGGAAACTTTTGTTTCCATCTAATTGCTTCAATTCCTGACATAGAATGCGGTGCTAAAATATATGGACCCGATTCTCCGAGGGCCGTCAATGCCTGTCTTTGTATGGAAACAAGCGTGTCTATATCACAAGGAGAATCACAAATATCCGAATAGCCATATCCGAATTTTTCG
>JAFTSA010000004.1 GCA_017461985.1 Clostridia bacterium | reverse complement strand
TTGGGATGAACTCGAAGCACTTTGCCGTCAAATCAAGGCAATCGATCCTACTTGCATTCCTCTCGGCTACGACAGTGAAGCAAACTGGTTCATCACCATGTGCGAACAATATGGTTCACCTTACACCAGCGCAGAAGAAGGCAATCACTTCCTCTTCAACAACGACACCAACAAGGCATTTGTCAGAGAATTCAGACAATGGTACAAAGATGGCCTCATCACAACACAATCAATCTACGGTGCATACACCAGTGGTCTCTTTGTAGCAGCTGACGGCACAAGAAGCTATATGTCAATCGGTTCATCAGCAGGTGCAACCCACCAACGTCCTGAAAAGAACGAAGAAGGCGTCTATCCCTTCGAAGTTGGCATCGCTTCAATCCCCCAAGTCAACCCTGCAAACCCCAAAGTTATCTCACAAGGCCCCAGCATCTGCATCTTCAACAAGGAAAATCCTCAAGAAGTTATCGCATCATGGCTCTTTGTCAAGTTCATGACAACAGACATTGAATTCCAAGCAGCATTCTCAATGGCATCAGGTTATGTTCCCGTTTTGAAGTCAGTTGCATCAAACCCCGTTTATGCAGAATGGCTTGCCGGAGCAGACGGTGGTGACTTCATCGCAGCACTTTCAGCAAAGGTCTGCCTTGAACAAGAAAGAGCATACTACACCTCACCCGCATTCAACGGTTCATCAAAAGCACGTGACCAAGTTGGTCAATTGCTCTCAGCAGCACTCCTTTGCGCAAATGAATCAGATATCGATGCACTCTTCCAAGCAGCAATCAATGAATGCGTCTACCACTACGGTGCATAATTTGATTTCTTAACTTAAGTAATATATTTTGTATATGAATAAGCAATTCAAAATTATTAGTTTGTTGATGATCGTCTGCATGCTCGGAGTTCTCTTCGTGGCATGTGGCGACGTCGACGACAACAACGGTGGAGGAGGCAACAATACGCCTCCTGCCGTTGAACACATTGATTACGCATCACAACTGAAACTTGATATGTCAACCGATTCTTTGAAAGAAGAAGTGACTGTCAAGAACTTTGTTGATGGCGACACAACACATTTTTACGTCGACAATGACGTGGTTGACACAGGTGTTTTGAAGGCAAGATATCTTGCAGTTGACACTCCTGAATCAACTGGACAAATTGAAGACTATGGTCACAAAGCATCACGTTTCACAAAAGAAAAGTTGAGAAGCGCAGTATCAATCATCATTGAATCAGACAACAACAAATGGAATGCTGACTCAACCGGTGAAAGATACCTCGTTTGGGTTTGGTATAAGACAAGCGCAAATGGTGAATATCGCAACCTCAACCTTGAACTTTTGCAAAACGGTCTTGCAATTGCAAAGAATACTGGCGGAAACAGATATGGCACAATAGCAATGAATGCTCTCAACCAAGCAAAGGCAGAGAAACTCAACGTTCACTCAGGTGTTGCTGACCCCGAAGTCTATAAGGGAGAAGCAGTCCCCGTGTCAATGAGAGAACTCCGTGTCAATATCGAAGAATACACTGGTGTCAAAGTTGCAGTTGAAGGCATTGTTGTCCAAAACTTTTCCAACACTGTTTACGTTGAAGCATACGATGAAGAAACTGATATGTACTATGGCATTTCCGTTTACTATGGTTTCGGTCTTTCAGGTCGTGATTCAGTGGTCCTCAGCATGGGAAATGAAGTGAGAATTGTTGGCACAGTTCAATACTATGAAACTGGTGGCACATATCAAATCTCAGGCCTCAAGCCTTATGATCCCTTCAATCCTGATGATCCTGACAACCTCCAACTTATCAGTGAAGACAAAGAGGGTGCATATACTCTTGTTTCAGCAAACGACTTTGTCAATGGAAAAGTGACAATTGAGTACGATGAAGAAGATCAAATCACAACAAAGACATTTGATTTTAAGGCTCTTGCTATGAGTTCATCAATCTCAATGGAAAACCTCACCGTCACTGAAGTTTATACAACAACCAATGAAGAAAGCTCACAAAAGGGAGCAATGACCTTGACTTGTAAAGCAGAAGACGGCACTATCGTCACAATCAGAACAGTTGTTTTGAAAGACGAAGAGGGCAACGTGCTCACCGAAGAATACTTTATGGGCAAGAAAATTTCTGTCAAAGGTATTGTTGATTATTTCAGTGGTGACTACCAAATTAAAGTTTATAGAACCCGCGACATTTCATTTGTCTAAGGATAAGTAGCAACAAAAAACAACAAAAAAAAACAAACATAAAACAAGGAGAAAAACAATGAAAAAAATTCTTGTCTGCGTTCTCGTGCTTGTGATGTGCATTACAGCATTCGTTGCATGTAATCCCACGGATGACACAACACCCGACCTCTCAGGCCTCAACAGCGCAAAAGCTTACTTGCAAAACCAATATCGCGAGGCAGCAACAAATACTCTCGGCGATTTTGAACGTCTTGCAACATTGAAAGTTGGCACAGCAACATTCACCGTTGAATGGACAGCAAGTGTAACTTCTGGTCCTCAAACCATCACCATTGTTGACAACGAAGATGGCACTGTCACAATCGACATCGAAGAAGTTGATGAAACAGTCACAGAAGACACACTTTACACACTTACTGCAACCATCACCGATGCAAATGGCAACTCCACAACATTGACTTACAATCACATGATTCCTAAGTTTGCAGTCAACACATTTGCAGAATACGTTGCAGCAGAAGCAGGTGAATCAATCGTCATTGATGGTATTGTCACCGGTATCCTTCCCAAGGGCAATGGCGCAACCAACGATGGTTTCTATATGAACACCCTCGATGGCGGTGGCGTTTACGTCTATCAAACCAGCGGTGCAGAACTCACAGTTGGTCAAACCATCAGAGTTAAGGGCACAAAGGACGTCTACAACGGCACACACGAACTCAAGAACTCAACCTACGAAGTCCTTGATGCAAACGTAACCACAGTCACTCCCGTTGACTACACAGAAATCTACACCAACGCAGAAGACCTCAAGGACGAAGCACTTGTTGAAAAGCAAGCACTCCTCGTCACAATCAAGGGCGTCACAATCGGCACAGTTGGTGGTGATGATGGCAGCTACTACTACTTCGAACTTGCAGGCAAGAAGAGCTATATCAGAATTTCTGGCTCATCATGCCCCATGACAACTGCAGAACAAACCGCATTCAGAGATACATTCACTGCAAGCTATGGTGCAACAGCAGACGTCACAGGTCTCATCACCATTTACAGTGGTGCATTCTATCTCACTCCTGTTTCAGCAAACGCAATCAGCAACATTGCAGCACCTGAACTCACAGATCAACAAGTTGTTGACGGAGCAAAAGAAGCACTCACAATCGTTGACACAATCAAAGAAGCAGGCACAGTTGAACTTCCCACCGCTGGCACTGGTATCTACTCAGATGCAGCAATCACTTGGGCACTTTCAACAACAACCGTTGCAACTCTTGAAGGCAACGTCCTCACAGTTGCAGAACTTCCCGAAGATGAAAGCACAATCACCCTCACAGCAACAATTGCAAAGGGCGATGCAACTCCCGCAACAAAAGAATTCACCGTCACAGTCAAGTCAGCAATCATCGATTGGAAAGATGCAACATTTGCAGTTGAAGAAGCAGGCAAACTTGATGGTGCATCAAAAGAAACAAGCAAAGAAGAATATTTCTTCTATGGCACAGTCGGCACAGCACCTACAGCAGACTACTGCAACTTTGACCTTACAGATGGCACAAACTCAATCCTTGTCTATGGCCTCTATGCAGTAGATGGTGAAAACAGATATGGTACAAGCCGTGACATCGCAGAAATCCCCTTCAAGCAAGGCGATCTTATCTGCTTGCGTGGTTATCTCCAAAACTTCAACGGCACACTTGAAATCAAGAATGCAGTTCTCGTAGAAACACCCGCACAAGGCACAGCAATCTGCAATCCTTACACAGCAAAAGAAGCAGTTGAAGAAGCAGGCAAACTTGATGGTGCATCAAAAGAAACAAGCACAGAAGAATATTTCTTCTATGGCACAGTCGGCACAGCACCTACAGCAGACTACTGCAACTTTGACCTTACAGATGGCACAAACTCTATTCTTGTCTATGGCCTCTATGCAGTAGATGGTGAAAACAGATATGGTACAAGCCGTGACATCGCAGAAATCCCCTTCAAGCAAGGCGATCTTATCTGCTTGCGTGGTTATCTCCAAAACTACAACGGCACACTTGAAATCAAAAACGCAGTTCTCATCTCATTCTCAACCCCCGCAGGCAGTGAAACTCCTGATGAAGGCGGAGACACTCCCGTTGTCAAACCCGCAAGCAGCACAGTTACATTCAGCTTTGCTACTTCATCAACAAAGAAAGGAACTGAATTGAATGCTGAAAGCGCACTTGCCCTTTTCAAAAGCAGCCAAAGTGCAGAAAGCGGACTTACATCAGTTGCAGTGACAAAGATCTACGATGGTAATGGTTCTGGTGGTGCATATCCCAGTCAAGGTGGCTTCATTAAGACAGGTACAGGCAGTGTAGCAGGCCAAATCGTCCTCACATTTGGTTCAAACGTGACCAAGGTTGAAATCAAGTGCCATGACTGGTACAAGAAGTCAGAAGAATTTCCCACAAACAGCAACACAGTTGCAGTCAATGGCTCAGCAACACAACTTGCACCTTATGCGGAAGATGGTACACCCGCAGTGTTGACATTTGAACTTGGCGAAGCAAGCAACGTTGTCACAATCGACATTTCAAAGAGAGTCTTCATTTTTGAAATCGTTGTCTACTTTGCAGATGCAGAATAATCAACAAACAAAACTCTTTCATTGAAAAGATAAAACAAAAGGCACTCTTCGGAGTGCCTTTAACTTTGAAAAAACCTCACGATTTCGTGAGGTTTTGTTCTACTATTTTGTTTTCAGAGCCGTACGATTATTATTTGTCTTGACCGATGCGGTCGCAGATTGTTTCGTAGGCTTTCATATTGGTGCGCTCGATGGTGAGAGGAGTGATTGTTATGTAGCCGTCTGTGGTTGCATCGCTGTCAATGGAGAGGTCATGGCGGTTTTGATGGACACAGTAGCCGGTTTGTTTCCACATATTCTTTTCAACCTCTGCAAAACTGTCTGTGTAGAAAGGTCCGCCTTGTTTTGTGATGCGGAAGCCTTTTACGTCACCGATAGGGATGTTGACGTTGAGGACGTCACAGCAGTTGAATATTTTGTTTTCAACGACAAATTGATACACTCTGTCAATCCATTGTCTTGCGCTGTCAAAGTGAGCAACCCCGGTGGAGAAGGCTATGCCTTTCATTCCTCTTGTGCAAGCCTCAAAGATTGCGCCGGCAGTGCCTGAATACATGATGTCTTCACCCATATTGAGGCCTTTGTTTACGCCAGATAAAACAAGGTCATAGTGGCGGTCAAGTCCAATTGTACCAAAACGGACACAGTCGGCAGGGGAGGAGTCCACTGCATATGCTTCATCTGCGCCTTCATAGTCAACCTTTTTGATTTCAAAAGGTGTATAGATGTTTATTGCATGAGATTTACCACTTTGTTGCACTTTGGGGGCGCAAACTGTCACGTGACCGAGGTTTTTTGCCCAGTCAGCAACAACACGCAAACCTTCTGCATCGATGCCGTCATCGTTTGTAAGAAGAATTTTCATCATAGCCAGCCCTCGTGTGTTTCTTTGTATTCCTTGAGTTTCTTGTCTGCTTCGGCAAGAAGTTGGTCGATTTCGTCTTTGGAGTAGAGTGTCGCACCGCAAGCACATTCGTGTCCGCCACCGCGCCAGTTTTCACCGATGTCGTGGCAATAGACAAAACGTGAGCGGAGACGCACTCTAATTGTGCCGTCAGGATTGTCAATGAATGACGCCCAGATGAGAGAGCCTTTGATGTTTTCAAGGAAGGACACGGTCGCACTGCTATCTTCTTTTGAAAGACCAAATCTTTCTTGCATTGCTTTGTCAACGTGGATATATGCAACGCCGTTTTCGGTCATCTTGATTTCTTTCAGAGCATAGGCCTTGAAGAGGAGATAATCATAGTCCTCGAGGTTGAGCCTTGCAAACAGAGTATCTGTGTCGATTCCTTGGTCAAGGAGTAGACCTGCAAGGCGCATTGTATCACCGCTTACTGAACGGAATCTAAATCTGCCGGTGTCGGTGATCATACCTGTGTAAAGGCAGGTTGCAGCCTCTTTTGTCATCACAAGTTCGTCACGGAAAGTGTTGTAGAAGTCAACAATCATTTCGCAGAGAGATGAACGAAGGTTCTCAACCCAACTCAAATCACCATAGGGTGCTATGTCGATGTGGTGGTCAATCTTGATGATTTCTTTGGCGAGATGGAATTTCTTGTTTGAGATTCTATCTGTTGAAGCGGTGTCAAGGACGATGAGGAGGGCGTCAGCGTAGAAGTCGTCATCAAATTGCTCGTCTTCGCCGCCTAAAAAGGACAGGAATTCGCTGTAGTCGCTGTTGACGAGGTAGATTTCCTTATCGGGGAAAGATGCCTCTAAAATGGCTTTCAAGCCTTTAGTGCTGCCAGTGCAGTCGCCGTCGGGACGAATATGGCGTGAAATTATGATTTTGTTGTATTCCTTAATTTTGTCAAGAATTTGTTTTTTGATTTCGTAGTTCATTATTCACCTATTTGCATTTGGTCGAGATCATGAAGCATTGCCATGGCTTCGGCTCTATCCTTAACCATTGCACCGCTTGCTTTAATATGTCCGCCACCGCCGTATTTTACAGCGATTTGGTTTATGTTTTGATTTTTTGAACGGAGTTCGCAGAGCACACCTTCCTCTGTTTCGGTGAAGTTAACCCAAGTGTTAACTCCTTTGATTTCCGCCATAGTGTTCACCATGCCGCGTGAAATCGTGAAAGTGCTGATACCAAGGCTTTCGGCAAGTTGTTTGTCGGTGTAGATGTATGCAACACCGTGCTCGGTCAGTTGTATGCGAAGAACGAAACTTGCTCTAATTTGAATCATATCAAGGTCGTCACCATAGAGATTTTGGTAAATGTCACTGGCGTCAAAGCCTTGCTCAAAGAGGAAAGATGCAATGCGGAAAGTGCGTGCGTTGGTGGAGTCGTAGCGGAAACGTCCGCTGTCTGTCACCATACCCGTGAAAAGGGCTTTGGCGGCGTCTGAGGGCACAACAAGACCCCATTCTTGTGCCAGATAAGCAACAAGACCAGCGCAGCTTTCAAAACTTGTGTCAACCAGTTCAAAATCCGCGAAGTTTTCCACGTGTTGATGGTGGTCTATGCGAATTGTCTTTTGAGCAAGACGATATCTATCATCGCTGACAAGATGAGCGGCACCCATATCAAGTAGTATGCAGAGAGCACCTTGATAGGTTTCGTCACCAATATCATCCATAATGGCATCATCAACAAATGCATATCTGCCGGGATGGTCACCAACAGCATAGATGCGCTTTTCGGGGAAGTTGGCTTGAAGAAGCTTTCTCATACCGATTTGGGAGCCGATTGCATCGCCGTCGGGGCTTGAATGTCTGTGTATGATGATGGTGTCAAAAAGCTTGATGAGTTCAATTGACTTCTTAATGTCGTAATTTTGCATAATAACTCCTATTTATCAAATCATTTTAGCATAAAAGGGCACTATCCGTCAATCTTATCGGTGAAAGCCCCGACAAAATCATAGATTTTGTTGATTATCTCAAAAAATATGGCAAAAATAAAGTTTACTATTGAAGTGATTGAAAAAAGGTGTTAAGATATTTATATCTTATTTAAGGAGATAATTATGAGAAGAAAACTTTGCACGCTGGTTTTGGCACTTATCCTTGTGCTGACTTGCGCAATCAGCTTCGTTGCTTGTGATCCCACAGCCGATGAACCCGCCGACGAAACACCTACACATCTCGACTACTTTGACTTCGACGGCAAAACCCTTATGGTTTGGATTGGTGACTCAATTGCTGAAGGCATCGCAGGTCCTTCACCTCTCAGTGAAAGAGAAAACTATGCCTACTATGCAATGCTTGGCAAGGGCAATGATTTCACATATGTGAACAAGTCAGTTTCAGGTTGGAAATCAAGTCAATTGCTCACCTACCTCACTGACAATGCATACAAGGATGACGAAGCAGCATTTACAACTGAATTGTTGCAAAGAGCAGACATCATCGAGCTTTCAATTCTTGGCAACGACATCCTTCAAGACAACCTTGGCAAACTCCTCGTTATGACTTGCCAATATCTTGAAGAAATGGAAGAAAAGGGCGAAAGTGACAAACTTGACTATGTCAATGATATCCTCTTCAACGACGTCTATCAATATGCAGGCTACAATGATGCAGAGGAGGCACTTGGAAAGGTTAAAGGTGAACCCAATCCCAACAACTCAACCGACAACTTTGCAGCAATCATTGAAAGACTTTATGACCTCAACCCCGACGTGACTCTTCTTGTACAAACAGTTTACAATCCTATCTTTGACACGAGCACGTTGGTCCTTGAACAACCAATCACATACGTTGATACAGAAGGCACAACAAAATGCTGGAACGATGACACACGTACAACCCGTGAAATCCTCCTTCAAGACTACGGCGTGACACCTGCTGATTATCGTGAACTTGGCGATTTCCTTATTGAACTGATGAACAACATCGTCCGCGACTATGCTGAAGACCATCCCGGCACAATCGAAGTTGTTGAAATCCACGATAGATTTATGGAATATCACAATGCAGACACTTCTGAAGGTCAAGCATATTCTCGTAGACTTTTCTCACAAGACTATATTCATCCTTCCAACGAAGGTCATGCAATGATCGCAGACGTCACACAAGACAAACTTGTTGAACTTGGTCTTGCAGGCGCAAACTATCTTGCAGAAATCAAAGCAATAAGATGCGAACAACTTGACAGAATGTTCTCATATGCAGGCTCACCCGTTGACGTTGCAGCAGCAAAGGCAGCAATCAACAATGCTACAACGGCATACGAAGCAAATCTTGCATACTTCAATGCAATCACAAGACCGAAATACTTTGACGAAGTAGCAAATCGCAACGGCGACAGAGCATATCCTATCTTCACATATGTAGTCCCGAACTACGCAAACAATAAATAAGGAGGTGCCGTGCTATGAAAAAGAATATGACAAAAATCATCATCACAGTTCTCGTCCTCGTTGTTGCACTTTCATCAGCAGTTATGTTCACTGCATGTGGCGAAATCGAACACGGCTATCTTCCTAGCGTCCCCTTGACCTTTGATATCGATACCGTCAACACAAAACTCGATAGCGTTCCCGGCCTTCTTTTGTCAACCATACTTGATGTGGCTCTTGACAAGGGAAATAGTTATTTTGAACTTAGCCCTAGTGGAACTTTCACCTGTATTCTCACAATTGACGTAGCAGGTACGTTGGAACTTGTTGGCTCACTTCTCGGTGATTTTGACATTGGCACAGCAACGGAAACCCTTACAAAGTCATCTTTGATGGGCACAATCAATGGCTACGTCAAGGTTATGTTCCCTGGATTTGACCTCAGCGACGTTGAAGGCTCACTTGCACTTCTCACAAACTCAATGGGCGTTGAAATCTTCGGTCTTGACCGCTCAAATAGTGAAGTTGACAAGCTCTTTGACTGCATCGAAGATCCCAACAACGATCGTCTTATTCCCGAAGATCTTGACCTCAGCAAGTTGCCCGATGCAATTGGCATCAAGATTCAAGGACCTTACAAACTTCTCGATGCAACTGAAACTGTCACCGAAAATGGTGAAACTGCAAAGGTTTGGACATTTGCAACAGTGGGCACCCACGACTCAGACACTCTGCCTTATATGAACTTCTCATATACCGTCTATGAAAATGGCAAAGAAACCATCGTGTGGCGAAACGAAGTCCTCGGTATTTCAATCGCAGGCAAATACACTCCTTAATCAAAAAACTCTTAATAAGAAATCGCTCACTCACGTGGGCGATTTTCTTTTGCTTTTGTAAGGCATGAAATTGATTTCAACAAAGATAAGTAGAGAAGTTGAACAGCTAGTCGTCCAAATGTCATATTAGCTTAAATGCTTTTTAGAGGCTCACAGACAATGCTTAAAAATCAGTTGGGTTATCTTAATCCTGATGAAGAATAGAGAATGGGATAAAGTGAAAATTTGCAAATAAAAAAAGCGTATTCATATGAATACGCTTCATTTATGTCAGGTTGAGATTACCAGAGATTGTCGTTTCTGACGATTGCTGCACCTTCTGCTGCACGTGCAACTGATTCGATGCCTTTCTTTGCTGCGCTTACGCTGAGATAGCCATCATTGGTTGTTGCAACGAGGTTGCCGTTTGCTGCATAAAGACGGAGACGGAATTCACCTTTCTTGTCTGCATAGATTTCCCATTTAGGGAACTTGAGTGTTTCGTATGATTTGAGGGTTTGGTTTTCGATGGGTGAAGTTGCTGCGATTCTTGAGACGCTTGCAATGCCACCTTTGACACCACCCAAGCTTTCATATGCTTGTGCACCGATTGCAACGCACTTGTTGCCATATGCAAAGAGTTTGTAAACAAAGTTACCTTTGTCTGTCTTTTTGATGACAAACTTGCCATGGTATTGACCAGTACCTTCTACGAGAATTTGTTCGGGGGTTGCTGCTGCTTTTGTTGTTTCTTTTGCCACTTTGTTTTCCTCCTCATTTGTATTTTTTATCTCAACATCGTTGGCATCGGGTTTGGGGTCGGCCTTTTTGCGTGTCTTTTTGGCGTGCGCAGGGGCGACGGTTTCGACAGGAGTTTCTTCAGCCACTTGGACTTCAGGCTCTGCCTTGGCTTTTTGGGGAGCAGCTTTCTTGGGCGCGGGTTTTTCGGCTTCGGGTTCAACTTCCTTCACTGCTTTTTTAGGTGTAGGTGCTGCCTTGGGGGCTTTCTTGGGGGCAGGTTCTTCAACCGCTTCGGGGGCAGGTGTTGCTTTCTTTTTGGGAGCAATTGATGCTGTACCCCAAATATCTGCCTCGGTCACTTCCTTTTTGACAGGAGCAGTTTTGGGCTTTGCGGGGGCTTTCTTCTTGGGCTCGGGTTGAGGGGTTGGGGCGAGATCAATCTTATAGTCGTATGACATATCCATCGATCCTTGACCAAAACTGTCACCGAGGACGTTTTTGCTTGTGTTCACGTGGACGGGTTTTTCTTCTGCGGGGGCTTCTGCTTTGGGCGCTTTTGCCTTCTTAGGAGCAGGTTGAGGTGCAACCTTTTCTTCTGCAATGGGAGCAGGGATAACTTCATCGACTGCGGGAGCAGGTGCTTCATCGACAATAGGTGCTGCCTCTGCCACGGGTTCATCTGCAACAGACTCTTGGTCTGCTGTATCGTCAGTGGTTGCTTCAGTTGTGGGGGCTTCAGGTCTAACTACAAGAGTGCCAACAGGAGCATCATCATCGTCGTCCATGATTTCGGCGTCGAAGAAGATGATTTCCTCGTCAAAAATGGTGTTTTTTTCCATAAAAAAACTCCTCCATCCGTGAATTGATAATATATTAACACAGTTAATATAATTTTTCAAGATAGTTTTCTTGTTTTTTTGCAAAAAAATTGAGTTTTTGCACTACATATGGTAGAATATAACCAAGATGTACAACAATTTTGATCTCAACGATGCTCAACTGAAGGCCGTCCAAGACACCGAGGGCGCAGTGCTTGTCATCGCAGGAGCAGGAAGCGGAAAGACCCGTGTCCTCACTGCGAGGATTTGCCATTTAGTTGAAAAAGGTGTCAATCCTTACAATATCCTTGCAATCACTTTCACCAACAAAGCAGCAGGAGAGATGAAGAATCGTATTGAGTCAGCGCTTGGCATGAATTCATCTATATGGGTGAGCACCTTCCACGCAATGTGTGCGCGCATTTTAAGATATGATTGTGACCGCTTGGGTTATGACTCCAACTTTACAATATACACCGACCTAGAAAGTGAAAGAGTTGTCAAACGACTTTGTCCCAACATCCCCGGTGCAGACGTCAAAAAGAAAGGTGATTATCTTTGGCATATTTCAAACGCGAAGACACTTGCTATGTCTCCTGAGGAGTATTATTACGAAATCAACAAGGACTATCACGATGCAAAAGTGATTTTCAGTGTGTATTCCGCCTATGAAAGAGAACTGAAATCCTCAAACGCACTGGACTTTGACGACCTTCTTTTGAAGACGGTTGAATTGTTTTCAACTTGTCCCGACGTCCTTGAAAAATATCAAAACCGCTTTGAATATATCAACGTTGATGAGTTTCAAGACACCAACGTGCTCCAATATCGTCTTGTAAAAATGTTGGCAGAAAAGCACGGAAACGTGTTTGTCGTTGGCGATGAGGACCAAAATATATATAGCTGGCGCGGGGCAGAAATCAAGAACATCCTTGGATTCCCCAAAGATTTTGAGGGAGCAAAAGTATACAAACTTGAACAAAACTATCGCAGTTCAACAGGTATTCTTGACGCTGCAAACAACGTCATAAAGCATAACGTAGCACGCAACAAGAAAAATCTTTGGAGCGAGCACCGTGACGATAATTGCATTGAATACTTCGAAGCATACAGTGACAGAGATGAGGCAACCTACGTGTCTCGTCAAATCAACTGGCTTGTGTCCATTGGTGTAGAATATAAGGACATTGCAGTGCTTGTAAGAGCCAACTCATTGACTCGTCTTTTTGAAGAAGATTTCAACCTGCACGGCATCCCATATAAAGTATTTGGTGGTTTCCGCTTCTTCGAGCGTAAGGAAATCAAAGATACGTTGGCATACGTCCGCCTCGCCCTCAATCCTAGTGACAACGACAGCTTGCTTCGTATCATCAATTATCCCAGTCGTGGCATAGGCGCAAAGTCTGTTGAAGAGTTGAAACAAGTGGCACAGTCAAACAATATGACTATGTTTTCAGTGCTCATCAACCCGGGATTTTTGAACTCTAACACCGCCAAGAAATTGTCACCTTTCCTTGACATTGCAATGGACATTATTGAGAAGAGAAACACACTTTCTCCCGTTGAATTTATGCAATACGTCATCCGTAGAAGTGGCATAGAAAATGCTCTTATGTTGGCAAAGGAAAAGGAAGACACCAACGCTCTTGAAAACGTTTTTGAACTGGTTGGGGCAGTGGAAGGCTTCATCAAGGACAACCCCGACAGCACCATTGCAGACTTCATGCAATCGGTCGCATTGGTGTCTGACACCGATGAAATGGATGACGACAACTATGTGACAATCGCCACAGTCCACGCAGTGAAAGGACTTGAATTTGACACCGTATTTATTATTGGTCTTGAAGAGGGGATTTTCCCTGTAAACAGAGCAATTGCAAGCGGTGACATAGAGGAAGAAAGGCGTCTTATGTACGTTGCAATCACCCGTGCAAAACGTCGTCTATATGCAATCAATGCAAGACAAAGATTCCGCTTTGGTGAAATGACGTATGCGCCGAAGAGCCGTTTTATCACTGAAATGCAAGGTGGTAAAGTGTCAGTTCGTGCAACAAACAGCATGTATCAAGGCGCAACAAACAAATACAATTTTGACGTACAAAAGGCGATCGCAAATGCGGTTTATGGCGTTGAAGGCAAGTCACAATTCAACAAAACAATGGTGGCTTCATCACAAAAACCTCAACAAAAAGCCAAGTCAAACGTGGACTATTCTATGTACAAGCAAGGTGTCATGGTTGAGCACTCAAAGTTTGGCAAAGGCATAATTATTTCAACCGTTGGTGACGGAGAAGATAAGACTGCTGCAATAGCCTTTAAGGGTTTGGGCGTCAAGAGATTCTCCCTTGCAATCGCCGCTCAACATCTCACTGTGATAGAGGAGTGATTATGGACAACTATTCAAGAATGAAAGAGCTTGTTGACCTGCTCAACAAATATGCTTCTCTCTATTATGAGCAAGATGCTCCCGTGGTTTCTGACGCGGAGTACGATGCCTTATACGACGAGCTTAGAAGACTTGAAGAAAGTGAAGGTTATTCTCTCAAAAATTCTCCTACACATAGAGTTGGTGGAGCACCTCAAAAGAAATTTGAGCAATCAAAACATTTGCGTCGTCTTTACTCTCTTGACAAGTGCCAAAGCATTGAAGAGTTTTATGAGTGGTGTGCCCGCACTGAGAAGGTTGTTTCACCTCTCCCTACGTTGACTGCAGAATACAAGTTTGACGGTCTTACCCTCAATCTTTTGTACGATAATGGTAAGCTTGTGCAAGCCACAACCCGCGGTGACGGCGTCACTGGTGAAATTGTCACCGCACAAGTGCGCACAATCTCAAAGCTACCTAGAGAAATTGAATATAAGGGCAAAATTGAAATCCAAGGAGAAGGCATACTTCGCCTATCAAATTTCAACAAATATAATCTTACCGCTGTAGAGCCCTTAAAAAATGCTAGAAACGGTGTTGCAGGCGCAATCCGCAATCTTAATCCTGCAGTCACCGCAGAAAGAAACATATCTTTCTTTGCATACAACGTTGGCTACAGCGACAAAACTTTTGAAACACAAAAGGATATCCGTGATTTCCTAATTGAACAAGGCTTTGAGACAGAAGGAGACTTTGCCCTTGTCGGCACAAGGGAAGAGATTGAAGAGTATATCAATCGTGCAGAGAAGATGAGAGGTGGGCTTGACTATCTCATTGATGGTCTTGTCTTCAAAGTCAACAATCTCGCATATCGTGATGAGCTTGGCTACACTGAAAAATTCCCTAAATGGGCAATAGCTTACAAGTTCAAGGCTGATGAAATGACCACAACACTTAACGACGTTGTGTGGCAAGTGTCAAGAAGCGCAAAGCTCAATCCCCTTGCTGTCCTTGAGCCTGTCGACATCGGCGGTGTGACGGTGAAGAAAGCCACCCTCAACAACTATGGAGATATTCTCCGCAAAAACGTCAAAATAGGGGATAGAGTGTTCATCCGCAGGTCAAATGACGTTATCCCAGAAATCATGGGCGTGGCAGAAACCTACGACCACTCAAAACAAGTAGAGAAGCCTACGGTCTGTCCTGCTTGTGGCGCACCAGTGAAAGAGGTTGGAGCATTCTTGTATTGTACCGGCGAGCATTGTGCTCCTCAAGTGATTTCCGCTCTTGATCACTTTGCATCAAAAGACGCTATGGACATCGAGGGATTTTCTGAAAAGACAGCAGAGCAATTCTACAATGAAATTGGCCTTCGCACTCTCGTCGATTTGATGAATTTGAAGCCTGAAGATATGTTTGGTCTAGAAGGCTTTGGAGATAAGAAAATCAGCAATCTAATCGGCTCAATTGAGAAATCAAAGAAGACGACAGCAGACAGATTTTTGTATGCATTGGGTGTTGACGGCATAGGCAAGAAGACGGCAAAAGACTTAATCAAGCGGTTTAGAACGCTGAAAAATCTTGCGGAAGCCACCGAAGATGAACTTGCATCTGTTGACGGAATTGGCGGTATACTCGCAAAAAATATAGTTGACTATTTCAGTGATGAAGGCAATCGAAAATTGGTTGCAGATTTGCTTGAAAGCGGAATTATTCTTGAAGAAAAAGAAGAGATTGACGGCGCACTTAAAGGCCTCAAGTTTGTCCTTACTGGCAGTTTGCCTACCTTGAAGCGTGGTGAAGCAACTCTGCTCATAGAGCAAAACGGCGGAGAAGTTGCATCATCTGTGTCTAAGACGGTGGATATTGTTCTTGCCGGTGAAGACGCAGGAAGCAAGCTTCAAAAGGCGGAGAAGCTCGGCATCAAAATCATCAGTGAAGATGAATTTCTTTCAATGATTGGAAAATAGACATAAAACGAACTATCAAATTTGAAACGCAGGTATAGCCTGCGTTTTCTTTTTTAGCCGCTTTGTCATCTTGAACCTAATTAAATATCTACGATATTTGCTTGTTTTTGCACTTTTTCCTTTAAAAATCAAAGATTTTTTAAGAATTTTTTAAAAACTAGCGCTGAAATGTTGTCAGTCTTTTTAAGTTTTGTTATACTAGACAAAATTATATCTATAGGCGGGCACACGTATATGCGCAGTATGACTGGCTACGGCAAAGGAATTGCCGAGGCCGATGGCAAGAAGATCACAATAGAAATCAAAACTGTCAACCACAGATATCTTGATTTTGTACTTAAATTCCCCAAGACTTTTATGTTTTTGGAAGACGGAATCAAAAAGACAATAGGCAGGAGTGTCACTCGAGGCCACGTTGATATGTATCTTTCCTACGAGCAATCTGAAAGTGCAAAGGGCGGATACACTGTGGACTTTGACCTCCTTGACAGTTATCTCAAAACAGCCAAGGAAATTGAGGAAAAGACTGGTGCAGTAAACGACGTGACAGTCACATCCCTTATCCGCAACGGTGACATAGTCACTCGCGTAGAAAATGAGGAAGATGAAAGTGCACTTCAAGAATTGACCTTCTCGGCTCTCAATGATGCACTCAAAGCACTTGTTGAAGCAAGAGAAAAGGAAGGTCTTTCAATCAAGGCGGACCTCACTTCAAAGCTTGACAATATGCAAAAGTCATTGGACACAATCAAGGCTCTTGCACCCACAGTCACCGCAGAATATCGTGACAAACTCCATGCCCGTATCCGTGAAGCAGTGGACGGAGTGGTGGATGAATCCCGTCTTGCAACAGAGGTTGCTGTGTATGCTGACAAGTGCTGTATTGATGAAGAAATCACTCGTCTCGGTGCACACATCGAAATTATGAAGAAAACCCTTTCCCTTGAAAAGCCTATCGGCAGAGACCTTGACTTCCGCGTTCAAGAAATGAATAGGGAAACAAATACAATCGGTAGCAAAGCAAACAACTTGAAAATCACAGAAGAAGTTTTGGCATTGAAAAACGAAATCGAAAAGATTCGTGAACAAGCACAAAACGTTGAATAACACAGGAGATACAGATGAAAGGACTTGCAATCGTTATTTCAGGACACAGTGGTGTTGGCAAAAGCACGGTTATTGATATCGTAAGAGAAGCCTTGCCCAACATGCAATTTTCAGTTTCTTGCACCACAAGAAAACCTAGAAGTTATGAAGTGGATGGCGTCAACTATTATTTTGTCAGCGAAGAACAGTTTGACAAATATATCGAAGAAGACGCATTTGTTGAATACACAAGGACGTTCACTTACCACTACGGCACTTTGAAGAGTGAAATAGACCGTCGCCTTGAAGCCGGTCTTGACATTCTTCTTGAACTGAACGTAGTTGGCGCGGCAAACATCAAAAAACTTTATCCAGACGACTGCGTAACCATCTTTGTTGATCCTCCTTCAATTGACGAGCTGAAAGCACGTCTTATTGGCAGAAAGAGCGAAACACCTGAAACCCTTGCAAGACGCCTTGCTGAAATCGATTTCGAGCGCACAAAGATCCACGAATACGATCACGTCCTCGTCAACGATGTTGCAAAAGATTGCGCAGGCAAAATTCTTGACATTATTAGCACAGAACACGCAAAAAGAGGCAACTGACCTCCCAAAATAAATTCAATTTCTATCAAAGATAGAACGGTATAGGAGAAACTTACTATGATGATCGATCCCCCCATTGACAAACTTATCAAACACGCAGAATGCCGTTATGCTCTCACATGCGCAGTAGCAAAGCGCACACGTGAACTTCTCACCAGCGAAAGCTCAACCCTTGAAAAGAGCGGTGAAAAAGCAATCACTCTTGCTTGTAAAGAAATCTACGAAGACAAGAGAATCATCACTAGAGAGAACTAATTATGCTTTACGGAAAGAACGTCGTCCTTGGTGTGACGGGTTGTATCGCAGCCTACAAGGCTTGCGACATTGTGTCTCGTCTTAAAAAACTCGGTGCAAACGTTTACGTCATCATGACGGACAATGCTTGCCAGTTTGTTGCGCCTCTTTCTTTTGAAACCTTGTCAAACAACGCCGTTGTCACTGACACTTTCAAGAGAGTGGACGAGTTTGACGTAAAACACGTATCCCTTGCAAAAAAGGCTGATTTGTTTTTGGTTGCACCTGCAACGGCAAACGTCATTGGCAAATTTGCCAGGGGCATTGCCGATGATATGCTTTCAACCACATATATGGCATCAAAAGCACCCAAAGTGGTTTGTCCTGCCATGAACACAAATATGTATGAAAGCGAAGCAGTCCAACAAAATATTGGCATTTTGAAGGACCGAGGTGTCACCATCATCGACTCTGTTGAAGGTCGCCTTGCTTGTGGTGACGTGGGCAAAGGTAAGATGGCAGAGCCCATTGATATCGTCCGCATTGTTGAAGAAATCCTCCAACCTGTTCAAGACTTCAAGGGCAAAAAAGTCCTTGTCACCTCAGGGGCAACCGAAGAGGATATAGACGGTGTCCGTGTAATAACCAATCATTCTAGCGGTAAAATGGGTTGTGCAATCGCCAGAGCCCTTGCAGACCGCGGAGCAGAGGTCACTCTTGTCAGAGGCAAGATGTCCGTTGAAACACCTTCTAGCGTCTATAAAGAAGTGAAGGTGACCACCACTTGTCAACTTCTTGATGCAGTCAAGGACAATATGGACAATGACGTCTTCATTATGGCGGCAGCGCCTGCAGACTATCGTGTCAAAAACAGATCAAGCCAAAAAATCAAGGCGGATAGCATTGTTCTTGAGCTCGAAAAGAACCCTGACGTGGCAAAATACGTAGGTGAAAATAAAGGTGATAAAACCCTTGTCATTTTCTCTGCGGAAACAGAAAATCTCATTGCCAATGCCAGCGGTAAACTCCAAAGAAAGAATGCGGATTACGTTGTTGCAAATGATGTGACAAAGGTGGGTGCAGGCTTCTACACCGACACAAACGTTGCAACCATAATCAGCAAATCAGGATATAGTGTGGATAGCGGACTCGTTTCAAAAGATGATCTCGCACACCTTATTCTTGATACAATAGCAAAACAAAAATGATTTTAGAGGTTATTGTTGATATATCAAGCGCCGAGGTGGATAGAACATTTGACTATCTTGGCGATGACATACCACTTGGAAGTCGTGTTTCTGTTGAATTTGGAAGAAAGCGACTCCTTGGCTTTGTAGTAGGCAAAAAAGAAACCTCAACCTTTCCAAATCTTAAAAAAGCCACCTTAATTGACAGCCCCATTGACGAAAAACAACTGAAACTTATGGACTATATGCGCAGTAAGTACAACCTGCGCCATATTGACGTTTTGCGTCTGTTTTTGCCCACTAAATTACGTGAGGAAAAAAATCCAGAATATACGAGGATTTATCTTAGTCCCAACAGCAAATATTCCTGTGATGAAGCTAAGGCACTTATCGGCACAAGGGCAAAAAAACAAATTGAACTTTTTGACTTTTTGACTGAAAAGGGAGGTGGATTCCTCTCTCAAATGGTCAATCTGTATGGTGTTTCTGCTGTCAATGGACTTCGTGAAAAGGGTGTTGTCACCGAAAGCGACGTACACGAAAGACGAGTCCCTCTTGGCAGTCTTGACCGCAAAGACAAAGTTGTCACCTTGACTGACGCTCAACAATCCGCTGTTGATCAAATTGTAAGCGGACAAGGTGTCTATCTTTTGCACGGCGTCACGGGCAGTGGCAAAACTGAAATCTATCTCCACGTAATTGAGCACTTTCTTTCCAAAGGAAAGACGTCAATTATGCTTGTGCCTGAAATATCTTTGACTCCTCAAATGCTTGGCATATTTAGGGCAAGATTTGGAGACAAAGTTGCAATCCTTCACTCAGGGCTTAATGCCAGTGAAAGATATGACGAATGGAAACGCCTTCGCACCGGTCAAGCACAAATTGCTATAGGTGCACGTAGTGCCATTTTTGCACCTCTTGAAAATCTTGGCGCAATCTTTATTGACGAAGAGCATGACACCAGTTATCTCAGTGAGTCAAACCCTAGATACGACACAAGAGAAGTTGCAGAAGAAAGAGCAAGGATTGCAGGAGCAGTTCTTGTGCTTGGCTCGGCAACTCCTGATATATGCACATATCAAAAGGCGGCAGACGGCAAGTATAATCTCATAACTTTGCCTGACAGAATTTCTGCCCACAAGTTGCCCGACATGGAAATCATAGATATGACCTATGAATTCCGCAGTGGCAATAGGTCACCTTTTTCACACGAACTTATTGATGCAATAGGTCAAGCTATTGAACGAAAAGAGCAGGTTATCCTTTTTCTCAATCGACGCGGATTTGCTTCATTTATGCGTTGTAGGGATTGTGGCTACATTCCAAAATGTGACCTTTGCGACGTGTCAATGACCTATCACAAGCACGAAAACAGCCTGAAGTGTCACTATTGTGGCACAACAAAGGCCCCAATGACAGTTTGCCCTGAATGTGGCTCTCACAACGTCAAGGAAGGGCGTGTAGGCACTGAGAAAATCGTTGAAGAGTTGCAGTCTATTTTCCCTGACGTCAAGTGTCTGCGTATGGACAACGACACTACAAGCGGAAAAGATGCCTACTTCAAAATCCTCGACAAATTTTCAAAGGGTGAAGCAGATATACTTGTAGGCACGCAAATGATTGCAAAGGGACACGACTTCCCAAACGTGACCTTGGTCGGCATAATTGAAGCAGATGCAGCACTTTTTATGTCGGACTATCGAGCAAGTGAACGCACTTTCCAACTGGTGACACAGGTGGCAGGAAGAGCAGGTAGAGCGGAGAAAAAGGGCAGAGTTATCCTTCAAGCATTTTGGCCCTCTCACTACGTCTTTAAGTTTGCAAAGACCTATGATTATACTGGCTTCTTTGGAGTTGAAAACAACCGCAGACTTGTCACAGGATTTCCTCCATACAAGGACCTTGTCCGCGTGATGATAACCTCATCTGAAGTCGAAGACGGAAGAAATAGTGCGAAGGCAATATATTTGGCTGTGCGCGAGCTGCAAAGGACTTATGGCAAATTCCCGTTTTTGAATTTGACCGCATCTCCTCTCAAAAAACTCAGCGGACAATTCCGCTATCAAATCGTTATGAGGCTTGAGACTGTAAACTCTCAAATGATCCTCAATGATACATACAAAATCGTAGGCGAAAATCGACCTAAAAAGGGTACGGCTTTCGTTGAAATCAATCCGCAAAATCTTTATTAAAGGTGAAATATGGCAAAAAGACTTATTGTGCAAGTTCCCGATCCTATCCTTGCAAAAAAGTGTAGAGAAGTTGACAAGTTTGATGAAAGACTTTGGACACTTCTTGATGATATGAAAGACACGTTGCTTGACGCAAACGGCGCTGGTCTTGCTGCTCCTCAAGTGGCAGTGTTGAAGCGTGTTGCTCTCGTTGACACTGAAGATGGTTTTTATGAACTCATCAACCCCGTCATCAAATCAATGAAAGGAGAACAAACAGGCCTTGAAGGCTGTCTTTCAGTTAAGGGCAAATATGGCACTGTGACAAGAGCAAATGATGTCACTGTCATCGCACAAGATAGATATGGCAAAAAGCACACTTACAAAGTAAGTGGATTCACTGCACGTGCTTTCCAACACGAAATCGACCATCTTGATGGCATCGTGTACACAAGCAAGTGCTCAGACCTTATGGATGACGAAGAATGAAAATAATATTTATGGGCACTCCCGATTTTTCGGCAGTTGTCTTTGAAAAACTGAATAGCGTATATCCCGTGAGTGCAGTGGTCACCGGCGTAGATAAACCCGTTGGCAGAAAGATGGTGCTCACACCTTGTCCTTTGAAAGTTGCGGCAATGAATGCAGGCGTCCCTGTCCTTCAATATGAGAGAGTTTCTCGTCAAGGAATTGAAGATATTGAAGCACTTGAGCCTGACCTTGTCATCACAGCAGCATTTGGACAAATTTTGTCAGACAGATTCCTTGCTATCCCCAAGCATGGTGTCATCAACGTTCACGCATCACTCCTTCCTAAGCATCGTGGTGCATCACCCATTCAATCTGCAATGTTGGCAGGGGATAAAGTGACAGGCATCACCATTATGAAAACAGTCAAGGAAGTTGACGCAGGCGATATGCTTCTCAAGAGAGAAATCGAAATTTCTCCCGAGGACTATGCTGACACACTCTTTGACAAAATGGCAGTCATTGGCGGAGAAGCGGTGGTTGAGGCAGTTCGTCTCATAGAAAGTGGTGAGGCAGTATTTACACCTCAAAATCACGATGAGGCAACACATTGCATAAAAATCACAAAGGCAGAAGGGCAAATCGACTTCAACAAAGACGGTGGGGCACTGCGCAATTTTGTCCACGCAATGAATCCTTGGCCCTCTGCATACACATTTGTGGGTGGCAAACAACTCAAAGTCATTGACCTTATCCCTGTTGAAGATGACAGCGACGTAGAGACTGGCACGGTCATCTATGCTGACAGACAACACGGCATTGTTGTGAAGTGCTTAGACGGAGCAGTCCGCCTCACTCGCATACAAATTGAAGGCAAGGGAAAGACAGACGACCTTTCCTTCCTCAATGGAAACAAAGATATAGTTGTCGGAGTAAAACTGGGTTGAGAAAGTATTTTGACAACGCACTGAAAATCCTTACAAAGGTTTTTGACGATGGAAGTTATTCCAATCGCGCTTTGTCAACTGACAAAACCGCAGACATGACAACAATGCTTGTCTATGGTGTGCTTGAAAGAAACGTTGAAATTGAATACTTGCTTTCAACCCTTGTAAAAAAGCAACCCAAAGGAAAGGCATACACTCTTCTCAAAATCGGCACGTATGCACTTATGCATCTTGACAACGTGCCCGCATTCGCAGTGGTCAGTGAGTGCGTAGAAGTGGCAAAATCCAACGGACTTCACGGTCAAAGCGGATTTGTCAATGCAGTGCTCAAACGCGTTTCTAGAAAGGAATATCGCCTTCCTAAACCAACTGACAAGAATTATCTTTCCGTCAAATATTCTTTGCCACAATGGTTCATTGACCAACTCTTCTTGGAGTACGATAAGGACGAGGTTCAAGCTTTGCTTGAAAGTGACTTGACAACAGAGGAGTCAGTCCGCATAAACACCAATACTGACGTCAAGGAAGTCACTTACAAACTTGACAAAGCTAAAGTCAAATACACCTTTGGCGAGTGTGGCACAATCCTTGCATCGGCAGATAATAGAGCCGTCAAGGACATGTTCAACAGTGGCTGGATAACGTTCCAAGCAACGTCCTCAATCAAGGCTGTAAAGGCTCTCAACGCGAAAGGTGGCAAAGTCCTTGACTTGTGTTCAGCCCCTGGCGGAAAAGCAGTGTTGATTGCAGAGCTTTCACCTGAAAGCGAAGTGACAGCTTGCGACCTCTACAAGCATAGAGTTGAACTCATTGACAAATATGCAAAACGTATGGGGGTAGACAATATAACTTCCGTTCAAAACGATGCCGTGAAACTGAAAAAGGAGTGGCTTGGTCAGTTTGACTATGTTCTTGTTGACGCCCCTTGCTCTTGTTTTGGCACGTACAAAAAGCACCCGGACGTATTCCTCAATCGTGACTTTAGTGATTCGTTGAAGATTGCTGAAACTCAAAAGAAAATATTAGAAAATGCAATCAAATATACAAAGAATGGTGGCACGATAGTATATTCAACTTGCACACTCTTCAATGTTGAAAACATTGACGTAGTAAATTCAGTGCTGTCAAATGACGTGGGACTCGTCAATTTTGACTGTGAATGTCTTCCTAATGATAAATCAACAATCCGCATTTTGCCCACCGACGGCAGTGACGGATTCTTCATTGCAAAACTGCAAAAGAACTGATATGACAGACCTTCTTTCACTGAGCCTAAAAGAACTTAAGGAACTTTTCCCTGAACCCAAATATTTGGCAGGGCAGATTTTCCCGTTTCTACATAACGGCGCGACTTTTGATGAGATGACCTCACTCAAAAAGGACTTGCGCGAAAAGCTGAAGGAAGAATATGTCGCAAATCCTGTTGCAATCCGTGAAAAATTCGTAGGCAAGTCTGGCACAATCAAATATTTGTTTGAGTTGACTGACGGCAATCTAATTGAGGGCGTGTATATGCCTCACGACTATGGCAATACACTTTGTCTTTCAACACAAATCGGTTGCAGAATGGGTTGCAGTTTTTGCGCAAGTGGTCTTGACGGACTTCTTCGCAACCTAACCCCCGGTGAAATGCTTGGACAAGTCATCGCAGTCAATCGTGACAACGGCGGAAATATTAAAGACAGAGCAGTCACCAATCTCGTACTTATGGGAAGCGGTGAGCCTTTTGACAATTATGACAACGTGTTAAAATTCCTTGACCTTGTCGGCGCAGAAAAAGGCATAAACATAGGTGAAAGAAACATATCACTTTCCACATCAGGCCTTGCAAATAGGGTTAGAGAGTTTGCAGACAGCGGTCACAAGGTGACCTTGTCAATCTCGTTGCACGCACCATTTGACACCTTGCGCAGTAGCATTATGCCTGTCAACAAAAAGTACAATATCGGTGAAATCGTGTCCGCTTCAAAATATTATTTTGAAAAGACAGGTAGGCGCGTCATCTTTGAATATACTCTCATCAAGGGCACAAACGATTCAAACGCTTGCGCGTTGGAACTTGCAAAACTGACAAAGGGTTTTCCCTCACACGTCAATCTCATCCGTCTCAACGAGGTGAAAGAAAGAGATCATCAAGCACCTACAGAAGATGCCACAAAGGACTTTTTGAAGAAACTGGAATCACTGGGCGTTTCTGCAACAATTCGTCGCTCACTTGGCAACGACATTGAAGGTGCTTGCGGACAACTTAGAAGAAGATATCTTGAAAACAAAGGATAGTATGGCAAAAACAACAAAGACAATAAGCGGAAGAGTTGTAAAGGCAGTAGCCTCAAAATTTTTCGTTGACACTGAAGGCGGAGTCAAGGTCTGTTTTGCACGCAAAAAACTTAAATTTGACGGCAATATCTACGTGGGCGACTACGTTGAGATCGCAAAAGACCGCGACGTGTTTGTCATTGAAAAGGTGGAAGACCGAAAAAATCAACTCATTCGTCCGTATGTCAGCAATGTTGACGTTTGCCTTATTGTCATAGCACCCGAGCCTGAACCTGACTTTTTGTTGGTTGACAAGGTCATAGTCAACTGCTTGGTAGAGGGCATTGAGCCCGTTATTCTTGCAAACAAGTGCGATATATCAAAGATAGATTTGAGTGAATACGCAACCATCGTCAAGTTTTTTGAAATATCAGCAGAAACAGGTCTTGGTGTGTCCTCTGTCTTTGACTACGTAAAAGGCAGAACGGTGTGCCTTGCAGGGCAGTCTGCCGTTGGCAAGAGTTCTCTCATCAACGCAATTTTGGACAGTGACGAGTGCGAAGTTGGTGAACTTGCCAAGAAGATTAAACGCGGTAAAAACACAACTCGACGCATTGAGATCTACAACCTTGGCGGCACTTATCTTATGGACACTTGTGGATTCAGTATGCTTGATGCAGTTGATATTGAGCCTGAATCATTGCGCCTTTATTTTGACGATTTAGAGGTGTTTAGACCTCAGTGCAAATTCAACACTTGCACCCACATAAACGAGCCTGAATGTGCTGTCAAGCCTCACGTTGGCAAAGAGATTGGACAGGGCAGATATGATAGATACAAACTTATCTACGATGAACTCACCGAAAGGAGAAAAAACAAATATGAGTAAGGTTTTGGTTGCACCGAGCATTTTATCAGCAGACTTTGGAAAAATGGCAGACGCCGTCAGCGACCTCAAAGTTTGGGGCGCAGATTGGGTGCATTGTGACGTTATGGACGGCGTGTACGTACCCAATATCACATTTGGCATGCCTATGGTCAAGGCACTTCGCAAAAACAGCGATATGTTTTTTGACGTACATCTTATGATAACCGAGCCTGAAAAGTACGTGGGTGAATTTTGCGACAGCGGTGCAGATATGGTCACCTTCCACCCCGAAGCGAGCAAAGACCCCATGAAAGCCCTTGACACTATCAAGTCAAAAGGCAAAATGTGTGGTGTAGTCCTCAATGCGGACCAACCTTTCAGTGTTATTGAGCCTTTCCTTGACAAGGTTGACATGGTGCTCATCATGACCGTGCAAGCAGGTTTTGGCGGACAAAGTTTCATGAGAGAACGTCTTGAAATGACAAGAAAAGTGAAACAAATCAAAGATGAAAAGGGCTACAACTATCATATCCAACTTGACGGCGGCGTTTGTCCCAGCAATATACACGAGTGTGTTGAAGCAGGCGCAAACGTTGTTGTTGCAGGCAGTGCAGTGTTCAAGGCAACAAATCCTGCCGAGGCAGTCAAGTCAATGCAAATAGAGTACTAACGCGCGCATATATATGGAAAAGATCTACGACAAATTGGTCAGGGACAAAATCCCCGAAATAATAATGAAGTCTGGCAAAGCATGCTCAACAGAGGTTTTGGACGACGAAAAATACGCTGAACTTCTTGACCAAAAACTTTTTGAAGAAATGCTTGAATATCATCAAGACAAAAGCGTTGAAGAACTTGCAGACATCGTCGAAGTGATATATGCCATAGCAAAATCCCGCGGATTATCTGTTGAAGAATTTGAAAAAATTCGTGTGAGCAAAGCGGATGAGAGGGGAGGCTTTGAACAAAAGATACTTTTGAAGTCAGTGACTTATGAAGAAGAATAAAAAGGAAAAATCGGCAAACCGCCGATTTTCTTTTTTAGTGACAAATGTTCATATCGCAGCATATTTTAATTTGAGGTGAATATGAAAATTGTTTGTGTAAGTGTACCTAAAGTGCTGAAACCATTGTTTCGTTTTTTCAAAAAACTTAGAAAAGAAAAATGCCCGTCTAATTGACGGGCAAGTGTTATGCTTGTAAATATTAATTACACGCGGTCAACTTTGCCTGAACGAAGACAATGTGTGCAGACATAGGTGTATTCTGCGCCACCAGTTGCAGTTTTGACCTTAACCTTTTGGACGTTGGGTGCCCAACTACGTCTGGTCTTTCTGTTGGAGTGGCTGACTTGGTTGCCGCTCATTTTACCTTTACCGCATACGCTACATACTCTGGACATATCTAGTACCTCCTTAAAAACATTGACATTTTAACAAATTACGATAAGTTTGGCAACCGATTTACACAAAATTATTCATTTACTTGCAAAATATTTTTACATATAGTAAAATCATAGCGAAAGGTAATCAATATGTCGCTTACAACATCCAACATTTATGGAAAAATTTCTATATCAGACGAGGCAGTTGCGATTATCGCGTCACAAGCCGCATCTGAATGCTATGGCGTGGTCGAAATGGTATCACGCCGTTTTAGCGATAACATTGGCAACCTTTGGGGCAAAACCTCAGGTGGCAAAGGTGTCAAGGTCAATTCCGTTGACAACCTTATGTTCATCGAAGTATACGTGGTCTTGAAGATCGGCGTAAATATCGAAGCGGTCAAAAAGTCTGTTGCTGACACAGTCAAGTTTGCACTTGAAAACTTCACCAGCATGAGAGTGAAAAAAGTCCAAGTCAACGTGGTCGGCATCAGAGTTTAACAATAGAGGAAATATGAACAGTATAAACGGCACAACATTCAAAGAAATGCTTGCTGGGGGAGTTAAAGCATTAGAGCTCAATCGTGCACTTATCGACGAATTGAACGTTTTTCCCGTTCCTGACGGAGATACAGGCACAAATATGTCTCTGACCATTTCAACCGCAATGCGTGAAGTGGGTCTTGCAGACACCAACGAGCTTGACAAAATCGCTCTTGCATTTTCAAAGGGAGCACTCAAAGGCGCACGCGGAAACAGTGGCGTCATCCTTTCACAAATCTTCAAAGGCTTTGCAGTTGCTCTTGACAACAAGACTGAACTGACTGCAAAGGATTTTGCTGAAGCAATGAAGAAGGGCACTGAGATTGCTTACGGCGCAGTGACAAAGCCTAAGGAAGGCACAATCCTCACCGTCATCAGAGTTGCCAGTGAAAATGCAGTCAAATTTGCAAAGGGCAGAAACGTTGACTTTGTCAAGTTCCTGTCACAAGTCATTGAAGCAGGTGAACAAATCCTTGCAAAAACTCCCGAAATGCTTCCCGTCCTTGCAAAAGCAGGAGTGGTCGATGCAGGCGGCCGTGGTCTTATGACCATTTTTGAAGGTTTTTATGCTGTCCTCACTGGTGAAGAAATCAAGATGATCAAGGACGACGCAGTGCGTCCTGCAGCCCTCATCGTCAATGCAAATGGCACTGAAGCCACTGAGGAAGATATCCTTGTCAACGACTATGACAACATCACCTTCCAATATTGCACGGAATTCTTCATCACACACCTTAATTCAACAACAACTCTCAGCAATATAGACAAATTCCGTGATTATCTTATGACAATCGGCGACTGCGTCCTCGTCATTGGCGATCTTGAACTTGTCAAAACCCACGTCCACACCAATCACCCCGATCAAGCACTTAAAGCCGCACTGAAACTCGGTGAGCTTGACGGCGTCAAGATTGAAAATATGGTGGAACAAAACCGCAAAATCAAGGGCGAAAACGACTCAAAGAAGAAGACCAAGAGAGAACCTGAAAAGGACTTTGCAATGGTTTCTATTTGTGCCGGTGACGGTCTCAGCGCAATCTTCAAGGATCTGATGGTTGATGTCGTTGTGGAAGGCGGCCAAACAATGAATCCTAGCGTATATGACATTCTTGGCGCAATCAATTCTGCCGGTGGCAAGAACGTTTACGTTCTTCCCAACAATCCCAACATTATCTTTGCCGCAGAACAAGCCAAGGAACTTGCAGACGTCAACGTATTCGTCATTCCTACAACCTGCACCCCTGAGGGCATTTCTGCTGCACTTGCATTTAGTCCTGACTGCACTGCAGAAGAAAACTATGAAAACATGAAGGCTTCATTCGGTGGTATCAAAACTGTTGAAGTCACCCACGCAGTGCGCAACACTCGTATGAACGGTTTCTCGGTGAAGGAAGGCGACATCATTGCAATCAGCAACAAGAAGATTATTGCAAAGAGCACTTCAATCACCGAAGCAACCCTCAACAGCGTGAGAAAAATTTGTACGGATTGCGATATGGTCACTTTGTACTACGGCGAAGGCGTCGCTGAAAACGAAGCAATGCATGTTGCCGAAGTCATCGAAGCTGAGTATCCCGACCTTGAAGTTGCCGCATACTATGGCGGTCAACCCCACTATTACTATATTCTTTCAGCAGAATAAAATGAAACTGACTGAGATTAAAGGCATCGGCGCACAACTTGAAAAGAAGCTTTGTGCCCTTGGAATTGCCAGCGTCGGCAATTTGTTGTCCTTTTTCCCGTCTAAATACGTTGATTTAGGATTGCCCACTTCTGTTATCATAGCAGAAGAAGGGCAATTTTATTTATTTGAAGGAGAAGTTGTCCGCCTTAGAGAAACTTCGAGTCGTAAAAAAGCTTTTACCGTCACCTTCAAGGACTCCGTTTCAACAAAGCCTGTTTATTTCAATGCAATCTTCTACAACCAACCTTATTTGAAAGTTGAGTTTGAAATAGGCAGAAAGTTTAGACTTTTTTCAAAAATCACAGACGGGGGAGTATCTCTCCTTATAAATCCTACAATAGAGCCAGTTGACAAGCTCAAACTTCTCACCAAAGGTATTTACACGGTTTATCCTTTAAGAAATGAAATAGGCCAACGCACCTTCAAAAAGTTGGTCTACGAATGCTTCAATTCACTTGGATATAAGCCAACGGTTGAAGGTGTGTGCGAAGGCAACGAGACGCCCATTGAATTGGCTTCAGAAAAGGGAATAATCAAGGGCGAAAACCTAACTGATAGTCAATATGCGCTTTTTGACACACTATACAAAATTCACTTCCCAAAAGACGAAAAAGAGTGCAGAGAAGCCATAGAAACATTGTCAGCAGTAGATTTTGCAATGGGCCTAAAAACCTACCACAAATCCAAAATATCCGCCGATAAAGAAAGAAAAGTATTCTATAAAACCCAAAATAATGTAAAACTTGACATTGAAAATGTGCTTTCTTTCCCTATTACCCCCTCACAATCCACGGCAATGGATGCAATCGAAAAGGATCTGTGTTCCTCAGTCAATATGTCACGTATTGTCAGCGGTGATGTTGGGTCAGGAAAGTCGGTTGTTGCATATTTTGCTTTGACTTACGCATCAATGTGCGGAAAACTATCCGCATATATGTGTCCCACCGAAATCCTTGCAATACAGCAATATTCCGCATATAAGAAAATTGCTGAGAAGTTGTCAATCTCGGTTGCTGTGCTGACATCATCTACAAAGTCAGCGGAAAGACATGAGATACTCAACGGACTGAAAGCAGGAGAAATTTCAGTTATCTTCGGTACACACTCACTTGTAGGAAAAGACGTGGAGTATAACAATCTTTCTCTTGCAGTCATTGATGAGCAACACAAATTTGGCGTTTCTTGCAGGGCAGAACTTGAAAATAAAGGTGCAGTTGACGTTTTGACACTGACAGCAACACCTATACCTCGCACTCTTGCACTGACGCTTTATGATGATATTGACGTGTCATCAATAACAAAACGTGAGAGCGCGAAGACTTCGATATCAACAAAAATAGTCCTTGAACATAAACTTGATGATTTGGTTTCGTATATTGCCGATGAGTGTAGGGAGCACCATAAACAAGCCTTTATCGTTTGTCCTACAATCAAGGATAGTGATGGGCTGGACATTTACTCAGTTGACAAATTCTATTCCTTGTATTCAAGCAAATTCAGCAATCTAAACGTATCAATTCTTCACGGAAAGCTTTCAGCCACCGAAAAGAGAACAGCCATGGAAGAGTTTTCCGCTGGCAAAACTCAAGTGCTCATTGCCACATCTTTGGTTGAAGTTGGCATCGACACAAAAGCAAGCATTATCGCCGTGCTCAATGCTGACAGATTCGGCCTTGCATCACTCCATCAACTTCGAGGAAGAGTGGGAAGAGACGGCAGTCAAGCATATTGTTTCCTTCACGTTAAAACTGCAGGGGCAACTGCGCTTGAAAGACTGCTTGCTATGGAAAACATTGACGATGGCCTTATGCTTGCTGAAAAAGACCTTGAAATGCGTGGGGCAGGTGATTTCCTTGGCACAAAACAGAAAGGCGTCACACTTTCACCATATTTCAATCTCCCCTCAAACGTCAAAGTGCTTATGAAAGCCAAAGAAATGTCAAAAGACTCTAGATATGACGGGTTGACCACCATAATGAGTGATTTGTTTGGTGCGGATTATTCAGATTTTGAAAACAAATTGAAGTCTGTGACACTCAACAGTTGACGCAAAATTCAAAAAATAATTTAATTCTATTAAATTGCTTTGGTTTTCACTCCATCTAACCGCCTATTTTGGCGGTTTTTGGCTTTTATTTGCGGACAAGGACTCATCTTCAGTTGACATTTGACATTTTTTCATTATTATGTATAATATAGTTGAATGGTGGCGCAGTATTCTAGTCAGCATTATCCGAACCGAAGGCGGGGGTAAAATATCGCCAAAGGGCATATCGATGAAGTTTCTGGTGATGGCTTTTGTTGCCCAAACTTGGGCTGTTGCTGGGAGTTAAGGCTTTTGGGCGTGTCGCAACGGCATGCGAAGGGCGACCCAATCGTCGTGGAGACCCAAATCGGTGGACATATTCTAGATGAATGGTCTACTGACTGGGATTAAACCTGTCATGCGGTGGCTCGTGCGCTGTGGACAGTGTAGCCTGCCTTGAGTGGTCTCGCAGGGATAAAGGAACGGTTATCGTTCGTCGGCCGACGGACTTTGCCGATGGCCTTTTGAAATCTTGACTGCAAAACAGGACTAGGTCGGAGTGATGTTGCCAAGGAAATCTTCTAGACTGTTCTCGTAAGCAGTTCGGGGATTATAGTGTGCACTTAGTGGCGATTCGGTGAAGCGTAGGGAAACCACGCTGGTTGCAACGTAATCGGAAACGTCTTGGTCGGCGACGACAAGTTGTTGCTTCGGGAAAACCTACCGAACCTATGGCGCAAGGTTTACTCGAATTGTTGCCACCATTTCAATCAATTTAGGAGAAATATGGAAAAACAAGAGGACGGCCACAGTAGTATAGGCATCAACAAGGACGAAGAAACTCGTCCTATTTCTCAAGACGAAAAGAAACAGAAAAAGCAACCGAAAAAGAAGCGCAACCTTTGGAGCGTGAAAATTACGGTTGTTTCTTTATTTATTTCTGCGTTTATCAGTTTTCTTAGCGAACTGACGGCATCAAGTGAACATATCATCGTCACAATAATGCTGTTGTTCTTCCTGATTTTGTGCAGTATTTTGTTTGACGGCATCGGCGTTGCATCAACTTCCTGCGATATTACTCCCTTTGTGTCAATGGCGTCACGCAAGGTATATGGTGCAAAGACAGCGCTATGGCTTGTCAAAAACAACGAGAAAGTGTCCAATGTCTGCAATGACGTCATAGGAGATATTTTCGGCATAATTTCCGGTGCTTGCTCGGCAGCAATTGTTGTTAAACTTGTGGTTGGTATGGACCAAAAGTGGCAACAATGGGTGACAATTGGCATATCAGCCCTTGTTTCAGCACTGACTATTGGTGGCAAGGCGTTCCTTAAAAACATTGCTATATCCAACTCAAAAGAGTTCATAATGTTTGTGGCACGAATTATTGCAATCTTCAATCCTGAAGAAAGACGTAGACGCAAACATCAAAAAGAAAAACAAAAGAAATTCGAAGAAGAAAAGGAAAAGCAAAACGTTGAGGATTGACAAGTATCTCACTGAAAATAACCTTACGCCTTCAAGGACTTATGCGGAAAACCTTGTTCTGAAAGGCAAAGTCAAATTAGACGGCAAAGTTATCTTGAAGCCGTCTTTTGACGTTAAAGAGAGTATGGTTGTTGAGATAATTGAAGACGAAGGCTACGCTTCACAAGGCGCATACAAACTTGTTGAAGCAATCCGTGCTTTCAACCTTAATCTTCAAGGATTTGACACCGCAGATATAGGTTGCAGCAACGGTGGATTCACCGACGTGATGCTTCGTCAAAACGTCAATTCTGTCCTTGCAGTTGACGTGGCAGAATGCGATTTGCCCGAGCGTATTCTAAACGACGGTAGAGTCACTTTTATACAGCAAAATGCACGAGATCTTGTTGTGGATTCCTTGAAAGATTTTGTATGCAGTGACGTCAGTTTCATTTCACTTCGCCTTATTTTGCCCTCAATATTCAAATTATTGAAAGTGGGCGGAGAAGCGGTTGTCCTCATAAAGCCTCAATTTGAACTTGAAAAGTCTGCCCTCAGCAAAAAGGGCATTGTCCTAAATGAAAAGGACAGACAAAGAGCAATCAACCTAGTAAAAGGATACGCAGTTTCAAGTGGTTTTGATGTTTTAGGGCTTACAACCTCACCAATCTTTTATGAAAACAAAAACGTGGAGTATCTTTTGCACTTGAAAAAAAGCAAATAAAAAAGAAAATCAACCTTTGGTTGATTTTTTTGTTTGCAATTTAGTTGTTTTGAAAGTTAGAACTATAAAACAGGCGTCAATTAGTGGCGCTTCTTTTTTACAATGCAAACGACGATGATGATGACTGCAACTGCAAGTCCAGCCACACCGCCCAGTACGCTGACTGTAAAATCATCAATGCAAAGAAGAGTGTTTATCATACCTTGATTATAGTGCCACAAAGTCAATTTGTCAATGAAAAAGAGAAAACCACTTTCGGTGGTCTAATCGGGTGGTTTTATATTCTATAAAAATCAATCAAAATTTTGTCTTTAAATTTTGAAAATGTCTTGTATAAAAATGAATATTAATGTATAATGCTGTATGTTATGAAATTGGCAATTTTTTCAAAAGAAAGTCTGTCCTCACAGCCTCGAAAGGTTGAGTTGACGGAAAATCTCAAAAGGCTTGGCTTTGATGTTGTTGAGGCGAAGGCGGATAGCGCTCATGCCGGCGCGGATTGCCTTTTGGTGTTTGGCGGAGACGGCACAATGCTCACTGCCGCAACCACTTTTGACTTGCCAATTCTTGGCGTGAACCTTGGCAACGTTGGTTTTTTGACACAATTTGAATCATCAGTGACCGCAGAAGACATTGCAAAAGCGGTCAAGTGCGGTAAAGTAGTCACAAGAAGCCTTATTGAAACTAAAGTTGAAGGCATGACACTTGTTGCTCTCAACGATTTGACAGTGAAGAGCACAACTGCAAGACCTATCACACTTTCAGTGTCGGTTGACGGACAATTTGTTGACAAATATCATGCGGACGGCATCATCGTGTCAACACCCACTGGCTCAACAGCTTATTCATTGTCCGCAGGCGGCCCTGTGCTTGCACCCGACGTTGACGCCATGGTCATCAACCCGATTTGCCCTCACTCATTGCACTCACGCACACTTGTTGTAAGCGGTGACAGTACAGTTGAAATCACTGTAGACGATGAGGGGGCAATTGTGTTTGCAGACAGTGAAAACTGCGCAAACGTGACAAACACAATAAAAATCAAAAAGTCGTCTAAAACCGCAAGATTTGTCGACGTGGACAAGCGCGACTTCTACAATAAACTTTTAGAAAAAATGAACAGATGGGGCACTACGTGCTGACCTATGTTTGGAGGATATAATGGCAAGAGCATCAAGACAACTCAAAATTCTTGAAATCATCGCAAAACACGACATCGACACACAAGAAGAATTGGTTGCACGTCTTCGTGAAGACGGCTATTCAGTGACACAAGCCACAGTGAGCCGTGACATCAAAGACATGAACATCATCAAGACTTTCACTGATGACGGCAGACACTACAAGTACGTGGCTCAACAACCCAAAGAGCCATCAACCGCAGACAAATTTATCAAAATTTTCCGCAACACAGTGCTTTCAATCCGCTCAGCAGAAAATCTTGTGATTCTCAAAACAGAACAAGGCGCTGCAAGTGCAGCAGCAGAGCTTATTGACCGCCTTGAATATGAAGAAATCCTTGGCGTAATCGCAGGCGACAACACCATTTTTGTGGCTGTTGATTCTGTTGACCACGTTGATGGAGTGATTGACGCTCTCGAAAACATTTTGCAATAATGATTCAAAGTCTTTCAGTTGAAAACATAGCCCTCATTGAGAAACTTCAAGTTGAACTTGGCAGCGGGCTGAATATTTTGAGTGGTGAAACCGGCGCAGGTAAGTCAATCATCATTGACGCCGTGTCTTTCGTTTTGGGCGAAAGAGCGGACCGCTCGCTTATCCGCTACGGCACAGACTATGCTGTGGTTGAAGCGGTATTCAGCGATTATCTCACACCTGCCGTCAAGGAATATCTTGACGAAATCGGCATTGAGGACGAAGAAGTGCTTATCCTCAACAGAAAGATGACCGTTGAGGGCAAAAACTCCTGCCGCATCAACGGCAGAGTGACCACTCTTTCAACACTAAAAGGACTCACCGAACTCCTTGTTGACATACACGGTCAACACGAGCACCAATCTCTCCTCAATCCCAATAATCACGTTGGGCTTTTGGACGGTCTTGGCGGTGAAAAGCATATGAAACTCCTTGACGAAGTCAAGGAAACATACAAAAACTATACATCACTCAAAAGAGAGTTTTCTTCATTTGGTGATGAAGATGAGCGTGTCCGCAGATTGGATATCCTCGCATATCAAATTGCAGAAATTGAAAAGGGCGACGTGCAAGAAGGCGAGGAAGATGAACTCCTCGACAAGCGCAAGCGCATACGCAACGTTGAGCGCATCTTGGAGGCTCTCACAAACGCCAAAAACCTTCTTGATGGATATGATAGCACCGCAGTCAGCCCTGAACTTAAAACCACAATCTCAACCCTCAATATGATCTCTCAATACGACAATCGTATTGACGGACTCAACGAGCGCCTTGAAGATGCTAGAGCAGAAATCATAGACGTGGCAGACACAGTCAAATCAATTCTTGACGAGCTTGACTTTGACCGTCATAGCGCAGATCAAGTGGAAGAAAGGCTTGAACTTGTCCGTATGCTTCAAAGAAAGTATGGCGGTAGTTTTGATGCGCTGACAAAATTCTACGAAAAGGCCGTTGAAGAAAGAGATCGTCTTGAAAACGCTGGGGATAGAGTTGCAAAACTTGAAGATGAACTGAAAAAAGCCGTCAAGGACTTGACCTCTGCCTGCGAAGATCTCACCGAATCAAGAAGAAAGATTGCGGACAAATTTGAAAAGTCAATTATAAAAGAACTTGGCGACCTTGGTATGGGCGGAAGCACCTTCACCGTGAAGATTGACAGTGCGGTTGAAGTAGAAGATTGCACTTCAAACGGCGCAGACAAGGTTGAATTTTTGATTTCACCCAACGTGGGTGAACCCTTGAAACCTCTTGCAAAAATCATATCTGGCGGTGAAATGTCAAGATTTATGCTTGCTTTGAAGAATATACTTGCAGACATTGACCATATCGGCACAATGATTTTCGACGAAATCGACACAGGCATTTCAGGTAACATCTCAGCAGTAGTGTCTGAAAAAATGTGCAACATTTCAAGAAAACGTCAAGTCATCGCAGTCACCCATATGCCTTCACTTGCCGCTATGGCAGACAACCATTTCCTCATTGCAAAATCAACCGAAAATGGCAAAACCCACACCCATCTTGACCTTCTTGAAGATGACACTGAAGAAGTTGCAAGACTTATCGGTGGCAAAGATTATTCATCCCACGCAATTCCTCACGCAAAAGAAATGAAAGCCTGGGCAGAAAGATACAAGGCAAGTTTGTAATTACTTTTCTTTGTTTTAGCAAAATATGAAAAAACGAATTTATTTTCATCCGGGTGCGATAGCATTGTTAGTTTTGATTCCTGTCGTGTTTACTGCCATTACATTTTCCGTATTTGAGCATACGACTAAAACTTTGTTGACAAGCATTATTGTCGATGTGTTTCTTTGGCTGATATGTTTTTGGAATATTATACTATGTTCTGGCAGCGTTGAGGCGGACTTGGACGGACAAATCTTTTTGGTAAAACGAAACATAAGATCTAAAGAGGTTCAAATAAAGCTATCAGAAATAGAAAAAATATATATTACTATTGCGGCATACAATACGCGGTCCGAAGTAGTTTATAAGGTAAATTCTAAAGATGGAGCTATTATAGGCACAGGATATCACGTGTTGAATTATCTCTTAAAAAGCGGATTGGATATTCCTGTTGATTTCGAGTCAGTTTACATCAATCTTTTGTTTAGCGTAAAACTTCTTTTGCAAAAAGGACAGCTGACTAGAATAAAAGCAAAACAGTTGAAAGAGTATTTTCACATCCCACAAAAGTATTTCGACAAATGGTATAATGAGCCAAAACAATAGATATCAACACAAAATCAAGTCAAATTGGCTTGATTTTTTCTTTATTTCGTTGCAAAGTGTAGGCTTGTGTGATATTATACCACTGCGAGTTAGCCGGACGGTCGCGGGGTAGTAATACCGTGAGGAAAGTCCGAGCATCACAGGGCAAGGGTGCAGGTGAAATGCCTGTGAAGGCGACTTTAAGGAAAGTGCAACAGAAAAAAACCGCCCGAACACTCGGGTAAGGATGGAAAGGCGAGGTAAGAGCTCACCCGCAAATCGGTGACGAGGCGCGATGTAAACCCCACCCGATGCAAGACACGGAGCAATATGGGTTGCCCGCCCGCTCCACAAGTCGCTTGAGCGATACGGCAACGTACCGCCTAGATAGATGACCGTTCAAGACAGAACTCGGCTTATAGACTAATCTCGCACACGTGAAAAACACCACTGCATGAAGTGGTGTTTTTCTTTTTCCTTTGTCCATGTAAATTTTGTTGTATATTTTTTGCGAAACCGCCATGAAACACTGGTTTTGACCGCATCTTGACACATAAATCGTCAAAAAAGCTAAACATATAAATATCAGGGCTTTTTGCTTGTTTTTCAGTATTTTGGATACAATCATCATATGGAATATGCAATATCAGCGGTGGTGACGATTTTCTTTGTGTTTCTTTATTTTGCACTTAAACCTAAAGACAGAGAGTCATTCACTAAAAAACTTAATGATGACGCCTTCAAGGAAAAACTTGAAAAATTTGCATCATCAAACAAGCTCCCAAAGGAAAACGGAAAAAAGGAGTATTCCGTAAAAAAGTTTGTGCGATACATTGGTTTTGCAAAATTTGTTGCAAAACGACACTTAGACAACAAGCATCGTCAAACAACTGAACTGAAACACTTTGTCGCGGAAATAGAAAACAATACGAAGGATTTGAAGAAACTCAAAAAACTTGATTTCTCAAAACTTGGAGATATGCCATCTTTTGAAAATGGCGCACGAATTGAAATTGTTGCAAGGGCACTCCTTGAGCATAATGATTTTCTGCTTGTTGAGGAAAAGATTGCCACTTGCTTTGAAATTTTCAACAAAGTCAGCACCTTGACCTACACAGAAATCGACAACTTTTCATTGATGATAAAGTTTCTATATCTAGAAAAACTCTACTATATCTCAAAAAGAGTAGTGAATTTGGTGAAATTGGACAAATATGCATTGAAAGTTGCACGTCACCCAAAAAACTATGAGCAAAACAAGTTTTACAACGGGTTGAAGGACAACAACGTGTTTTTGCATCTAACTGCAAAGCATAGGGGAGAAGATTGTACTTATGCAACTATTGTTTACTTTGACGTATTGCAAAATTTGTGCTCTTTGACCTCAAAAATTTTCGATGGACTGAAATTTGTTGATTTGGTGGGTTTTGTCAAATTTTACTCTCCCATCGAAATTTTTGAAAACTATGAAAATTTTGCTTCGTCACCTGATGAAGTTAAATCTGCATTTTTGACCGAAGTAAGCAGTCAATCGTCAAAACTGAATATGGACGAATTTGCCTTTTCATATGCCTTGAAGAAGTACGTGGATAGAGCAACAAACAGATACACGCCTTCATTTTCAACAAATTTGGCAGGGAAGAAGGTTGTCCTGTCTTTATTCAAAAAGGATATGAAACTTCTTGCAACGGCACTATCATCAAGATATGCTATGATCACTATATTTGGTGGTCAAAACAAGAAAATAATTCTAAAAAAGAGCGTTTTCAAGAATACTTTTGCAAATTATCAACAACAAAACACCATAAAACTCGGTGTTTTTGTGTCAAATGGCAAGCTGAGCATAAATCCACTTCTCTCAAGAAAAATCAATGAGGTTGACGTGCATTTCACAGAATTCGGCGTAAATCACCACTTAAAAATTGAAAAGGGTGACTGTCGTGAACTCTACTGCAACGGAACAAAATACACGGGAATACCCGTGATACAACTGAAAGATAAGCCCCTTGACATACACCTCAAAGTGCCACCTAAGGATTAAAGTCTATTTGGTCAATTTGAAGACAAATCTCGTGTTTGTCTTTACATTTTCGGTTTTATTAATTATAATAAAATCGTATGGATTTATTTGACCTTCAACAACATGAAGAAAAACTTGCGCCTCTTGCTGAAAGAATGCGTCCAAGAACAATTGACGAGTTTATAGGACAATCAAAGATTGTCGGCAACGGCTCGTTGCTTCGTCGTGCAATTTCAGCAGGACGTCTTGGCAGTTGCATTTTCTATGGTCCTCCCGGCACAGGAAAAACCACTCTTGCCAACATTATCGCAGAAAACACCAATGCAAACTTTGTCAAACTTAATGCGGTCACCGCAGGGGTTGCTGACGCCAAAAAGGTCATAGAAGAGGCAAAGAGTCTTCTTCGTATGTATGGCAAACAAACTTATTTGCTTCTTGACGAATGCCATAGATGGAACAAGGCACAAAGTGACAGCGTTTTGCAGGCAGTAGAGCAAGGTCATATCATTTTCATAGGCTCGACCACCGAAAATCCTTACGCAAATATGACTAGGGCAATCGTGTCAAGATGCCGTGTTTTCGAGTTTTCTAGACTGACCGAAAAAGACATTTTGCAAGGACTAAAGCGTGCCCTTGTTGACACCGAGCGTGGCCTTGGATTTATGCAAATTAATGCGGACGATGATGCGTTGCATCATTTGGCTTGGGCAGCTGGTGGAGATCTTCGCACAGCACTCAACGCACTTGAACTTGCAGCAATCACAACAAACGCAGGAAAAGATGGTGTTGTGCACATAACAAAAGAGGTTGCAGAGCAGTCAATCCAAAAGAAAGCATTGTCCTTTGACGAAAGCATGTATTACGACATCATTTCCGCTTTCATCAAGAGCATGCGCGGAAGCGACTCAAATGCCGCTGTGTACTGGGCCATGCGCCTTATTGATGCTGGTTGCGATCCTATGCTTATCGCTCGCAGAATTGTCATACACGCTGCAGAAGACGTAGGTCTTGCAGACCCTAATGCATTGAACGTTGCAGTGTCTGCGATGCAAGCATATGAAAAAATTGGTCTGCCCGAAGGCAGAATCCCTTTGACCGAGGGCATTATTTACGTTGCTGAAGCACCCAAATCAAACAAAGTTGTCGAGGCTATGTTCAGTGCAGAAGATGCGGTCAAGACAATAAGGCACGAATCCGTGCCCATTTACCTTCGTGACACCAACTACAAAACAGAAAAGGTGTCAGGATACAAATATCCTCACGACTACGGCGGATGGGTAAAGCAACAATATCTCCCTGACGAAATCAAAGATAGAGTTTTCTATGAGCCGACCGAAAACGGTTTTGAAAAGGTCATCAATGAGCGCCAAGAGGAAAGAAAACACTTTGCCGAGAAAAAGCACGGCTACACCTATAGACACCATCAATAATCTTTGATTATTGCAAAGGATATTATGAAAAGAAAAGTGGCACTTGACGTTGGCGACGTCCGTATCGGGGTTGCTGTCAGCGATATGCTGGGCATCACCGCCAACCCAAGAGAAACATACGTAAGAAAGGGCAAAACCTATGAAGACGACATCAACTATTTTGTGAAGTACGCAAAAGAAGAGGATGCCGACGCTTTTGTCATTGGATTGCCTATGAATATGGACGGCACTGAAGGTCCTAGAGCAGAAGTGACAAGAGAGTTTGGCGAGGCATTGAAAGAGGCCAGTGGACTTCAAGTCATCTATGTTGACGAGCGTCTTACAACGGTGTCTGCAGAGCGCATGTTGATTGGCGCTGACGTCCGCAGAGAAAAGAGAAAACAGGTCATCGACAAGGTGGCTGCAACCATCATTTTGCAATCATACCTTGACGGACAATCTTTCAAAAAATGGTAGGTTAGAACGCCGATTTCGGTGAAATCCTACTGAAAATATGAATACGAAATGCAGGCAACTGCAAAGGAGAATATTATGGCAGATTATTTCAAAGACCAAATGGATATGACAGAAGAAGACGATATCATCGTCCTTTACAACGAAGCAACTGATAAAGATGAAGAGTTTTATGAACTTGCAACTCTTGACGTTGACAACAAGTGGTATATCGTCATGAAACCCGTTGAAGAACTTCCTGACATCGCAGAAGACGAAGTCCTCATTTACGAAATCATCGAAGACAAAGACGGCAACTCAAACTTTGCAGCAATCGAAGATCAAGCAGTCCTAGAAAAAGTGTTCAACGAATTCATGGCAATGCTTGAAGAATGGGAAGAAGAAGACAACAAATAAAAAAGTTGAAATTTTGACGAAATTGTTGTTGTTTTTTCTTGCTTTATTTTTTTAATTATTATATAATCCTACACGCACCGCACACTTCGGTGGAGTTTTGGTTGTTCCATTAGGTAGCCAAATCGCTGAAGCCGAGGGAGGTAATAAACAAATTTAGGAGGCCTAAAACATGGCAGTTACATCAATGAAGACCTTGCTTGAAGCAGGCGTACACTTCGGTCACCAGACAAAACGCTGGAACCCCAAGATGGCAAAGTACATCTACACACAACGTAATGATATTCACATCATTGACCTTGCAATCTCCGTCGACCACGTCGAAGCAGCATATCAATTTGTGAAGAGCATCGCAGCAGAAGGAAAGTCAGTTCTTTTCGTCGGCACAAAGAAACAAGCTCAAGATGCAATCCAACAAGAAACAGAACGTTGCGATATGTACTACATCAACCAAAGATGGCTCGGTGGTACACTCACCAACTTCAAGACCATCCGCACCAGAATCGACAGACTCAACAAAATCAACCAAAGAGAAATCATTGGCGAATTTGAAATGCTCCCCAAGAAAGAAGTGGCATCACTCAAGAAAGAACGTGACGACCTCGAAAAGAACCTTGGCGGCATCAAGAATATGCGTGGTCTCCCCGGCTGCCTCTTTGTAGTCGACCTTAAGAAAGAAGAAATCGCAATCAAAGAAGCACGCAAGCTCAACATCCCCATCGTTGCAGTCGTTGACACCAACTGCGATCCCGATCTCGTCGATTACGTCATCCCCGGCAATGACGATGCAATCCGTGCAATCCAACTCTTTGCATCACTCATGGCAGACGCAGTCATCGAAGGCAGACAAGGTGAATCACACACCGCACCCAAGGCAAAAGAAGTCGTTGCAGAACAACCCGTTGTCGAAGCACCCGCAAAAGAAGAAAAACTTTCACCTGCAGATGCACTTGAAAAGGCAATCGCAGAAAAAGAAAGCCAAAACAAATAATCGAACACTGAAAGGAGAATATATATGGCATTCACAAGCAAAGATGTTATGGAACTCCGTGGCAGAACCGGCGTCGGTATGATGGATTGCAAGAAGGCACTCGTCGCAACCGATGGTGATATGGAAGCCGCAATCGACTACCTCCGTGAAAAGGGTATCGCAACCGCAGCAAAGAAGGAATCACGTATTGCAGCAGAAGGCATCGTCTTCTCAGCAAGCAAAAACGGCAAGAGCGTTCTTCTCGAAGTCAACTGCGAATCAGACTTCGTGGCAGGCGGTCCTGTTTTCCGCGAATACGTTGCACAAGTTGCAGATTACATTCTTGACAATGACACCGCAACCGTCGAAGAAGTCATCACAGCAATGACTCCCGTCACCAACGAATACGTCATGAAGATGGGCGAAAAACTCTCAATCCGCCGCTTCACAGTGTTTGCAGAAAATGACAGCAAAGTTGACACCTATATCCACATGGGTGGCAAGATCGGCGTCATGGTCGAAGCATGTGGTTGCTGCAGTGACGAAGTCCTCCACGACGTCGCACTCCAAATCGCAGCAGCATCTGCACAATACATCTCAAAGAACGACGTTCCCGCAGAAGTCGTCGCACACGAAAAAGAAATCTTGAAGGCACAATCTCTCAATGAAGAGAACCCCAAGCCCCTCGCAATCATCGAAAAAATGATCGAAGGCAGAATCAACAAGTTCTTCAAAGAAATCTGCTTGCTTGACCAAGTGTTCGTCAAGAACAGCGACCTCACAATCGCACAATATCTCAACGGCGCAAAGATCTATCGTTTCGTCCGCTACGCAATGGGCGAAGGTCTCCAAAAGAGAGAAGACAACTTCGCAGAAGAAGTTATGCAACAAGCAGGTCTTAAATAAGACAAAATCCAAAGGGGACGCTCTTGCGTTCCCTTTTTTTACACAAAAACTTGTATGAGGTTATTATGTCAGTGAAATACAAGAGAGTTATCATCAAAATTTCAGGAGAAGCACTTGCAAAAGACAACGGTATGGGCATCGACAACGACAAGTTGTCCTTTGTTGTTGACCAAATCCTTGCAGTGAAGGAACTGGGCGCAGAAATCGGTATCGTTGTGGGCGCAGGCAACTTCTGGAGAGGAAGACAAGCAGACCCCGGTATGAACCGCACAACCGCAGACCATATGGGTATGATTGCAACAGTCATCAATGCACTGGCAATTCAAGACAGAATTGAAAGAAAAGGTGTTGCATCAAGAGTTATGACCGAACTTGAAATGCCTGACGTGGCAGAGAAGTTCATCTTCAAACGTGCACTTCGTCACTTTGAAAAGGGCAGAGTCATCATCTTCGCATGCGGAACAGGCAACCCCTATTTCTCAACAGACACAGGCGCAGCACTGAAAGCAGCACAAGTTGGTGCAAACGCACTTCTTCTTGCAAAGAACGTGGACGGTGTCTATGACAGTGACCCCAAGACCAACCCTAATGCAAAGAAATATGACACTCTCACCTATATGGACGTCATCTCACAAGGATTGAAAGCAACCGACACAACTGCAATCACAATGTGTATGGAAAATGAAATCCCCGTCATCGCATTCAGCCTTATGGAAAAAGATGCAATGAAGAAAGCCATCAGTGGAGAAGCAGTTGGCACTTACATTGGAAAGTGATATTCTAACCCCATCAATTAAAACAAAAACGACATTCTAAAATATGATTAAAAGAACGGAAATTTCCGTTCTTTTATTTATTATTTAATAAGTGTCGCGAAAAAATAAAATGTGTTGATTTTTTAATTATACTTTGGTATAATTATCCCATATAAAACTAGGAGGCAATTTTATGTCATACGGAATTGATCTCGTCGATATGATTTTCGACGATATGCAAGAAAAATTTGCAAAAACCACCAACAATTATGAAAACGAACTCAAAATGGTCAGAGCAGGACGTGCCAACCCTCACCTTCTCGACAGAGTTTTCGTCAACTATTATGGTGTTGACACCCAACTGAACAAGATGGCAAACATCACAGTCCCTGAAGCAAGACTGATCGTCATCTCTGTTTGGGATAAATCACAACTCAAAAACGTGGAAAAGGCAATCCTCGCCGCAAACCTCGGCGTCACCCCCAACAACGATGGTATCGTGATTCGCCTTGTTTTTCCCGAACTTACACAAGAAAGAAGAAAAGCATTGGTCAAGGACATCAAAACTGGTTGCGAAAACACCAAAGTCGTCCTCCGCAACGCACGTCGTGATGCAATCGATGAATTGAAGAAACTTGAAAAGTCATCTGACATCACAGAAGACGACCTCAAAGATTTCACAGCAGACGTGGACAAGGCTCTTGCAAAGGCAGTTGAAGAACTGGAAAAGATGTGCAAGAACAAAGAAGCAGAAATCCTCGAAATCTAATGACACCTCGACACATTGGTTTTATTATGGACGGCAACGGCAGATGGGCCACGGCACAAGGCCTATCCCGTGCTGACGGATATCCCGCAGGGCTTTTAGCCCTGCGTCGTGTTATTTCAAGATGTAAGGAAAGAGGGGTAGAAGCAGTGTCTGTTTACGCCTTTTCAACTGAAAACTGGGCAAGACCAGACAGCGAAAAGGAAGCAATATTCAAGGTGGTTGACACCTTCAACCGCACTTATGACGGCGACACCAAAATCACTTATTCAGGCAATATTGCCATGCTTCCTGATTATCTTGAAGACAGCATCTGTGAAATTGAAGATCGAACAAAGGACAATCCCGGCACTGTTTTGAACATTTGTTTCAACTATGGTGGTCGTGACGACCTTCTTCATGCAGCAGAAATATGCTTTTCTCACGGCAGATTTTCAAAAGAAACTTTTGAAAGAGCACTGGCAAGCTCACATTTGCCTCCTTTGGACTGCGTTGTCCGCACAGGTGGTGAAATGCGACTGAGCAATTTTATGCTATATGAAGCCGCTTACGCGGAACTTATTTTCCTCGTCAAAAATTGGCCTGATATGGATGAAACTGACGTGGATAAAATCATTGAATTATTTGAAAAAAGAAAACGCACCTTTGGTGCGTAATGCTTGAAGGATTTTTTCTTTGCGCGCCGCGCAAGCGCGCAAGATTAATGAAAATTTAATCCTAGTCAAGCAACATAGGTTTGTTATGTTGAAAAGAACTCTCACCGGCCTTGCTCTTGCAGCAATGATCATTGGCGTCATCCTTGCCTCACACTACGTCAGCGCAATTTTCGTTGACATGCTTGTGCTTATCTTCACAGCTGGGGCATTGTATGAACTGCATCATTGTTTTAGATCAGCAGGCTACAAAACCTTCATCGCCCCCTCAGTCATTGTGCTGACCGCTGGATATCCTGCATTTTATCTTGCAAATCACTTTACAAGCCCCACGTCAAACGTAGGATTCATTGCATTGCTTTGCGTTTTGCTGGTTGCAGTGATGGCAGCACTCATAGAATTCACTTTCCGTCCTGCAAAAGGTGGTGAAAACGAACTCACCGAAGGTGAACTTAAAAAAGCCTGCGAAATCAAGGATTTGTTTGCAAACGTATTCATCTTAGTGTATCCCGTGTTGTTTATGGCACTTGCCTGGGGACTCTCATACAAATACTACGCAGTGTTCACCATTATGCTTGCCGTCTTTATGCCTTGCGGATGTGACGCCTTTGCATACTGGTTTGGCTCAATGATAAAAGGCAAAAAACTTTGTCCCAAAATCAGCCCTAAAAAGACTATCGCCGGAGCAGTAGGCGGTCTTGTCGGCGGTATGGCAGTGGCAATCATCTTCTGGACAATATTTGAATATTTCAGCGTTGTCGGTGTTGCCCCCAGTGGACAAGCATACACACCTTTCATTCCTCATACAGTGAGTGGCTGGGAGTGGAAGAGCGCACTGATCTATCTTGCAATCGGTCTTGTTGGCGCAGTATTCGGTCAACTTGGTGACCTTGCCGCATCAAGAATCAAGCGTGCAATCGGCGTCAAGGACTACGGCAAAATCTTCCCCGGTCACGGTGGAATTATGGACCGTCTTGACAGCATAACTTTCAGCCTTGTCATCGTGACAATCGCAATGCTTTGCATTTTCGGTTTCTAAACCAACTAAATAGAAAATAACAACCAATATCTTTGATATTGTAGGTCAAAATGAAAACAGTCACAATTCTTGGAAGCACAGGGGCAGTCGGTGTCCAGGTGCTAAATTCAATCGCAAAACATCCCGATCGCTTCAAGGTGGTCGGGCTTTCGGCATATTCAAACGAAAATCTTCTCCGTCAACAAATCACCAAGTTCAACCCCACCCATTATTATTTCCCCGGTGGTGCAGTTGAAGTGCAAAGTTCACTTTTTGATTTCCTTGAAGACGAAAAAAACACAAAGTGCCTTGGCTCACTTGAAGAACTTGCTGAAATTCCTGCGGATATCGTCGTTTCTGCAGTCAGTGGCATTGCAGGACTTTGGTCTGCGGTTGCAGTGTTGAAACGCGGTGGCACTCTTGCAATCGCAAACAAAGAGAGCATAGTTGCTGCAGGCAGACACTTGAAGGCTCTTGAAAAGAAATACGGCGGAAAGATTATCCCTCTTGACACGGAGCACTCCGCAATTGCAAGTTGCCTTGAAGGTGAAAACGACAAATATATCAAGAAACTCATCTTGACAGCCAGCGGTGGTGCACTTCGTGACGTACCCAAATCACAATTTGCAAAAGTCACTCCTGAACAAGCACTTTCACACCCCGTTTGGAAAATGGGCAAAAAGATAACAATTGATTCAGCAACTCTTTTCAACAAAGGACTTGAAATCATTGAAGCCATGCATCTTTTTGAAGTGCCTGAAAACAAAATTGACGTTGTAATACACCGTGAGAGTATAATTCACTCACTGGTTGAATTCAGTGATAACAGTATGAAAGCTTTGCTTTCAACCCCCAACATCACTCTTTCAATCGATAGAGCATTGTACTATCCCGAGAAAAACACAAACAGTGTGTCATCACTGAGCCTTACTGAAGTTGGCTCACTGACCTTTGAAGCACCCGACTACGACAAATTCCCCTGCCTTTCAATTGCAAGAGAAATGGCAAAGAAGGGTGACGGCGCTTGTATTGCAGTGTCTGCCGCGGACGAAGTCCTTGTTGAGCAATATCTCAAATACAAGATTAAACTGACCGATATTCCCACAAAACTTGAAAAAGTACTGAGCAAATTTGAGAAAATCGGCAACGTCAACCTTGACGACGTCACACGCATAGACACCGAAGCAAGAAAATATACTTATTCCATAGGAGCAAAATAGTGATCAACCTTTTGGCTGCATCGGCAGGAGAAGTTTTCAAATATATTGGATTCATCATTGTGGCAATCCTCGCCCTTATGCTGATGATAATCATCCACGAAAGTGGACATTATCTAGCGGGTAAGATGCTGGGTTTTCGCATTGACGAGTTTTCTATTGGTTTTGGACCTGCCATCTTCAAAAGAAAAAATAAAAAGAATGGGGAAGTTTTCTCAATCCGTCCTATTCCCGTAGGCGGTTTTTGCGCATTTCATGGTGAAGACCAAGAGGGCGCAGACAAGGAAAATCCTTACGTCAATCAAAGCGTAGCAAAAAACGGTAAAGACGGCATCCTCGCATATATTGTCAAGGACACGGCAGTGACCGCAGAAGGTGTCAAAATCCCTTCAAACGTCAACAGCGCAGTGGCAACCGACGGCAAAAAGGGCGTGCTTTCATATTTGAACGAACCTGTCAAAGGTCCGTATTTCAATGACCATCCTGCATGGAAACGCCTTATCGTGCTGTTTTCTGGCGCATTTTTCAACTTTTTGAGCTCAATTGTCATCATAACCATCTATTTCACCGCATACGGACAAATTTTGCCCATGGTTGTGGACACACACGAACTTTATGGCTACGAGCAACAATTTGTTGAAGGGGACGTGATTCTTGCAGTCAACGGCAAACAAGTAAACATTATGACTCCCGATGACGTGACAGCAGTGTTCAGTGACCTTGACGATAGCGCAACATTCAAGGTTTTAAGAAATGGCGAAATCATCAAATTCACCGCACACCGCACCGATTATCACTACGAAGCAACAGAAAAAGATGCAGACGGCAATGAATTCCAAGTCAGTGAAACAAGACACGGCTATGGAATATCTTATTCCATAACCCAACAAAAGCTTAATTTCTTCTTGGCTTTCTCCCGTGCATTTGGATTTGCTTTCTTCATAGTGTTCAAAATCCTTGCTTCACTAGGCGCACTTATCACAGGTCAAATCGGCTTAGAGAGCGCAGGTGGAACTATAACCGTTGTCAAAACGATTGCAGAAGTCAGTTCACAAGGATTTGGCAGTTTTATGTACGTTGTGGCAATCATATCAGCAAACCTTGCAGTTATGAACCTTTTGCCTATCCCTGCACTTGACGGCTCACGTATGGTGTTCACCGCAATAGAAATGATATTCCGCAAACCTGTGCCTAGAAAGATAGAGGGCATAATCCACACAATAGGTCTTGTTTTGATGCTGTTGCTAGTGGTTTTCCTAGACGTATTCCACCTAGTCAACGGATAACGAAGAAAAGTATATTAACGAGTTAATATAAAGATTATGATAAGAAGATACTCACGAGAAATAAGCATAGGGGATATAAAAGTCGGCGGAAATGCACCCATAACGGTGCAATCTATGCTCAACACAAAAACCACCGACGTTGAAGGCTCATTGCAACAAATAGCAGACCTCAAAAACGCTGGTTGCGACCTTATCCGTCTTGCCGTGCCTGACGAGAAGTCCGCAGAGGCATTCAAGGTCATTGCCGACCGCTGTGGTTTGCCTCTTATTGCAGACGTCCATTACTCATACAAACTTGCAGAACTTGCCGTGAAAGCAGGAGCAAAAAAACTCCGCATGAATCCCGGCAATATGGCAACTGACGGTGAGCACATAAAAAATCTCGTTGCAATTCTCAACGATTACAATGTGCCCGTGCGCATTGGCGTAAATGGAGGCAGTCTTGACAAGCAATTCAAGGGCATGAGCGAAGATGACGCTCTTGTCGCAAGCGCGCTTTCAACTGCAGACACCTTTGAAAAATTTGGTTTTTCAAATATTATCGTAGCAATCAAGGCTTCAAACGTCCTCACAATGATTGAATCCAACCGCAAACTTGCAAAAGTATGCGATTATCCTTTGCACCTTGGCGTCACCGAGGCAGGCACACTGAAGAGCGGACTTATCAAGTCCTCAATTGGCATCGGCACACTTCTTGAAGAAGGCATCGGTGACACAATTAGAGTTTCATTGTCCGCACCCGTTGTTGAAGAAGTTTATGCAGGCAAGGCAATATTACGCGCCCTAGGCCTTAGAAACAGCGGAGTAGAAGTTGTGTCTTGTCCCACTTGTGCACGCACAGAAATCGACGTGCAAGGCCTTGCAGAAGAGGTTGAAAGATTGACCGCCCACGTGACAAAACCCCTTAAAATCTCTGTTATGGGCTGTCCTTTGAATGGCATCGGCGAAGGCGAGGGCAGTGACCTCGGCATTGCCGGTGGAAAGGAAAAATCCGTGCTTTTGAAAAATGGTGAAATCTACAAAACCGTGCCCAGCGAAATACTTATGCAAGAGTTTATGGCTCTGCTTGAACAATTTATCTAATCATTGATTAGATATTATAGGTGACATATGACAAAGTTCTTTGAAGAGTTTTTGACAAAATCAGATGGTGCTTTTCCTGAATTGAAGTTCAATTCAGCAACTTATTATAGAGAAAAGCACTCCCTTGACGTGCGTTTCATCATCTCCGCTTTTGATTCAAAATTCTATGATGACAAGAAAAAGGCAGAGGTGCAAAAGGTTGTTGAGGAAATTTTTCCCGGCATCAACATTAACGTTACGTATATCCGCACTTATGCAGACAAAACGGTTGTCACCAACAAAATCTACGAGTATTTCAACAAATATGAGCAAATGCTTTTCAAATTTCTTGGTGATGAAAATGTTTCTGTCACCGTTGAAGACAATGAAATCATTGTAAAAATAACATTTGACAGCCCTACATACTTGATTTTGAAATCTAAGGAATCCGACGTGAAATTGAAGGAGTATCTTGATGAATCCTTCAACGGCACAGTTGAAGTCACCTACATAGAAAGAGTGGTTGACCCTGAAAATATCAAGGCAGAGGACCTAATGCCTAAGCGTACCTTTACAACAGGACAATCATTTAGACTCATCAAAACCGATGGTTGCGACAAAGTGTATGCAAGAGGCAAAATCAGTGGCATAAATCAAATGCCCAACTACATTTGTGACATCAAAAATCCTGCTGAAAACGTTGTTCTTTGTGGAAAAATCAGTGGAATTCAACATAGAGAATTCAAAAACAAGAAGTACAATCCTGACGACCCCAATTCCCGTGAGCCTGAAATGAAGCCTATGTTTAGGTGCATAATAGACGACACGACGGCAAAAATTGAATGTGTTTGTTTCCCTAGACAAAACGACGTTGAAGCACTGAAATCACTGAATGAAGGGGAAGAAGTCATCTGCGTTGGCAACGTGTCAATCTCCACTTACAACGGAGCATTGTCATACACCCTTGACGGCATTTTTAGGTGTTCTATCCAATTCGATTCAATTCAAACGGTTCAAAACAAGCCTTGCCCTGCAAAGTACAACAAGGTGCTCCCGACACCTTACAACACCATTTCTCAAGACAGTTTGTTTGCAGGTGAAGTGGTTGTGCCTGAGTTCTTGAAAGACAAGACTTTTGTCATCTTTGACTTTGAGGCAACCGACAAATATATCAATACTGCTGAGCCAATTGAACTTGCTGCAGTGAAAATGGTAAACGGCAAACTCACAGAGGTCTTCCAAACTTTTGTCAAACCCAATGAACTCATTTCAGATTTCATAACCGACCTCACTTCAATCACAAACGAAATGGTCAAGTTTGCACCCAAATTTGAAGAGGTTCTTCCTGACTTCTTCAAGTTTACAAGAGATGCAGTTCTTGTAGGTCATAACATTTCTGGCTACGATTATCCTTTGCTTGAAAAGTATGCAAGAGAAGAGGGCTACAAATTTGACAACGACTTGGTGGACACCTTGCTTCTTGCAAGAGAACACCTCAAGGAATTCAAACGTTTTGACCTTGGCAGTTTGTCAAAGAACTTGAACATTTCTCACGAAAACGCGCACCGCGCAATCGCAGACGTGTATGCCACGGCGGAACTGTTGAAAGTCCTTGCAAAAAGATTGTCATAAATAGAGCAAAATCGGCAAAATCCTTGATGATTTTGACTTTGCACATAAATATTTTATATTTAGGTCAAAAATAATCATCAATTTTGCTTGCAAAAAGTATTTTTATATGTTAATATCACTATGCTAAATAGTAAACGCTAGATAGAGTGAGCCGAAAGGTTCACTCTTCTCATTATAAGGAGTTAAAATGGCAGACAAATTTGTAAGCGCAGAAGCCGCAGAACTCATTGAAAAGTCCATAACCGAAGTTGTTGAAGCAAATGGCTATGAAGTGGTTGAAATCAAATACTTCAAGGAATACGGCAGATACAATCTCACGGTCTTCATTTGGTCAAAAGACGGCGTTGACCTCAACGGATGCGAAACAGTCCACAACGCACTTGACCCCATTATGGACAAATACGAGGAGCTTTTCCCCGAAGAATACGTCCTCAACGTGTCTTCATCAGGACTTGATCGTCCCATCGTCACAATGGATGACTTCCGCAGAGCACTTGACACCGAAATCGAAGTCAAGGACGAAGAGGGCAAACGCCACGGAAAACTCATCTCTCACGACGAAAACTCATTCACAATTCTCACAGGGGACAAAAACCCTAAAGAAATAACAATCTCAAAAACAAACGTAAAAATACAACCGTATATCAGGTTTTAGGAGGACCTTATGGCAAAGAAAGTAAAAGAAGACTTCACTGCAGATTTCTTCCCCGCACTTGCAGATCTTGAAAAAGCAACCAAGATCTCAAAGGAAGTTATGCTTGAAGCATTGGAATCAGGACTTGTATCCGCATACAAGAAGGAATTTGGCGAATCAAGAACAATCGCAGTCCGTCTCAATGAAGAAAAGGGTACAATCAAAGTCTACGCACACCGTCTTATCGTTGAAGAAGTCGAAGACGAAGCAAGCCAAATTTCACTTGAAGACGCACTTGAAATCAAGGAAAACGCACAAGTTGGCGAAGTCATCGTTGAAGACATCACTCCCAAGGATTTCAGTCGTATCGCAGCACAAACAGCAAGACAAGTTGTCATGCAACGTTTGAACGATGCAAAGAAGGAATATATCCTCAACGAAATGAACGAAAAGCAAGGTGAAATCGTCGGCGCAATCGTCCGCAGAAAGGAAGGCAACAACGTTTACGTTGAAATCAGCGGAACACAAATGGAAGGCGTCATGATGCAAGTGGACCAAGTCCCCACCGAAACCTACAACCTCAACGATATGATCAAAGTTTACGTCAAGAAAATCCGTGAAACTTTGAAGGGAGCACAAGTCATCGTATCTCGTTCAGCAGCAGGTTTTGTCAGAAGACTTTTCGAGCTTGAAGTCCCCGAAATCAAGGCAGGCCTCGTGAAAATCGCAGGTTGCGTCCGTGAAGCAGGCTTCCGCACAAAGATCGCTGTCTACAGCGAAGATCCCAACGTGGACGCAGTGGGCGCATGCATTGGCAACAAGGGTATCCGTGTCAACGAAGTCGTCCAAGAACTTGGCGGTGAAAAGATCGACGTTGTTGAATACTGCGCAGATCCTATTGAGTATATCGCACGCGCACTCTCTCCTGCACAAGTGCTTATGGTTTCAATCAATGAAGAAGAAAAGCATGCAAGAGTCATCGTCAGCGACGAAAAACTCAGCCTCGCAATCGGCAGAAACGGTCAAAATGCACGTCTTGCTGCAAAACTCACTGGCTGGAAGATAGACGTCAAGCCCGCATCAACTTTGAAGACCGAGGAAGAGAATGCCTAGTAATCCCAAAAACACAAGAAAGTGCTGTGTGTGCAAGGAACATGCAGACAAGTCTGAACTCATCCGTCTTGTAAAAACAAGTGATGGTGTGAAAATTGACACAACCGGAAAGATGGACGGTAGAGGCGCATACGTGCACCGCAATGAAAAGTGCATTGACGCTTGCATAAAGAAATTCGCACTCAATGCCGCGTTCAAAGGTGCTGTTGCAAAGGAAGTTTACGATGAACTCAAAAATCAACTCTAAAATTCAATCGTATATTGGACTTGCAATGCGCAGTGGCAGGATTTTGCTCGGCGAAGACAAAATCTCTGAAAGACTGAACTCTTGTGTCATAGTTCTTATAGATGAAAGCGCAACGGACAAATACAAGGAAAGACTGCTGAAAAAGTGCAGTGAGATCCCTGCATTTGTTATGGACGGAATTTCAAACGCCGTTCATCGCGACCAAGTGCTTGCCATAGCCATAACAGACAGTGGACTTGGCAATGCAATCTTAGATAATTTGAGGTAAATATGGCCGAAAACAAAACAACTAACCCCCAAGACAACATCAAATTGTTGCAATCCTATAAGGGCGAAAAGTATGCATCATTGATGCAACAAATTTCACGTGAAAAGAGCCGTGCCGTAGTTTTGAAGGAATCAATCAAGGCAAAGATGGCTCAACTGCGCGAACTTGCTCTTGAAAAAGAAAGAGCAGAAGCAGTCGCAGAAGAAGTGGAAGTCAAGCCCGAAGTGAAGGAAGTCAAGGCAGAAGAACTCAAGGCGGAAGTGGTCGAAGCACCCAAAGCGGGAGAAAAACCCGTGGAAGTTGCCGAACCTAAAAAGGCAGAATCTGTTGTAGAAAAGCCCGCTCCCGAGGTGAAACCTGTCAAGGCCGAAAAGGTAAACAAGCCCGCCCAAAAGAAAGAAGAAAAGCCCGCAGAAGGCAAGAAGGATGGCAAACCTGCACAACCCAAAAAGCAATCCTCCCAACCTGCTGAAATAGAAAGAATTGCCACCGGCAAGCCCAATGTTTGGCTTATCAAATATTCTGACGGCACACAAAGAGAACAATATATTCCCCCCGAAAAACCCAAGAAAACTGAAACTAGAGTTTTCCCCGGCGGATATGATACAAGAGCACCCAGAGGTCCCCGTCCTCAAGGTCAACAAGTAGGCGGAGCAGGCGCACCCGACAAACGTCCCAATGCACCTCGCCCCAACCAACAAGTTGGCTCAAACAACGTTTCATTGCAAAACGCTGCTCAACAATTCCCTCCCAAGCAAAATCAAAGAAATAACAAGGGTGGAAAGACCAACGACGGATCAAAGAAGTTTACTGAAACTGGTGCAAACAAGTATCAACTTATGAAGCGTGGCTATATTGTTGACGAAACAAGAGCCATGACTGATGATGAAGACTTCAAGTGGCGTGGTCACAAGTCCGGCAACAAGCAAAAGGGACAATCAGCACAAAACGCAATCGTCATTGAGCACGCAGTCATCACAACAGACCCTGTGCCTATCAAAGTTCTCAGCGAAAAGATTGGCAAGACCGGTGCAGAAATCATCAGCACACTGTTCCTCCTTGGCATCATCAAAAATATCAATGGCAGCATTGACTTTGAAACTGCAGAACTTGTCACCGCAGAACTGAGCAAGGACCATCCCATAACCTTGGAACTTCGTCCCGAATCAACCTACGAAGACGAACTCATCGCAATGCGCGAAAAGCAAGCAGCACAAGGCGGTCTTGTCACACGTCCTCCCGTGGTTTGTATTATGGGTCACGTTGACCACGGCAAGACGTCACTCCTTGACTATATCCGTAAGTCAAACGTCACCGGCGGAGAAGCGGGCGGAATCACCCAACATATCGGTGCATACACCATTTCTCTCAACGGCAAGCCCATCACGTTCCTTGACACCCCTGGCCACGAAGCATTTACAACAATGCGTGCTAGAGGCGCACAAGCAACCGACATTGCAATCCTCGTGGTCGCAGCAGATGACGGCATTATGCCTCAAACCATTGAAGCAATCAACCACGCAAGACAAGCAAACGTGCCTATCATCGTTGCTTGCAACAAGATTGACAAGGTCAGTGCAAACCCCGACAGAGTGCTAAATCAATTGACAGAACACGGTCTGCTCCCCGAAATTTGGGGCGGTGAAACTCCTGTTGTGAACGTATCTGCAAAAGTTGGTACAGGCGTTGAAGAACTCCTTGAAAACGTCCTCATCCTTGCAGAAATCAGAGAGCTCAAGGCAAATCCCAAACTCACCGCACGTGGCACAATCATTGAAGCACGTATGGACAAAGGTCTTGGCAAGATTGCAACAGTCCTCGTTCAATCAGGCACACTCTCATGTGGTGATGATATGATCGCAGGCACCGCAACCGGCAGAGTCAAAGTCATGATCGACGACAAGGGCAAGCAAGTTAAGAAAGCAGGTCCTTCAACCCCCGTTTCAGTCACTGGTTGGGATGAACTCCCCGAAGCAGGCGACATTATGGACGTTGTTGAAAGCGATCGCTTTGCAAGAGATCTTTCTGCGGAAAGAAAACTCAAACTTGCAACCAAGAAAGACGATTCAAGTGGTGCAGTCAACCTGGACGACCTCTTTGACAAGATTTCAAAGGGTGAGCTTAAGACAGTCAAACTCATCATCAAAGCAGACGTCCAAGGCTCACTGGAAGCAGTCAAGCAATCTCTCGGCAAATTGGGCAACGAAGAAGTCAACATTGAAATCATCCATGGTGGTGTTGGTGCAATCAACGAAAGCGACGTTTCACTTGCAGACACTGCAAAGGCAATCATCATTGGCTTCAACGTCCGTCCTGATGCAAACGCAAAATCACTTGCAGCACAAAAGAAGATTGACATCCGTTTCTACAACGTCATCTACAAGGCAATCGAAGACATTGAAGCAGCAGTCAAAGGCTTGTTGGCACCCAAGTATAGAGAAGTTGTCCTCGGTCAAGCAGACGTCCGTGAAATCTTTAAGATTTCAGGTGTTGGCACAATCGCAGGTTGCCACTGTACAGACGGCAAGATTCTTCGCAACGCAAGAGCACGTCTTATCCGCAACGGCAAGGTGGAAGTCGACACAGAAATCGCATCACTGCGCCACGGCAAGGACGATGTCAAGGAAATCGCAAGAAACTACGATTGCGGCATCATGCTTTTGAACTATCCCGACGTCAAGGTTGACGACGTGATCGAAGCATATCAATTGGAGCAAATCTAATGAAAATACGTATTGATAGAGTAAATGGTGAACTTCAAAGGCAAATCGCCAAGGTCATTGCCAACGACATCAAAGACCCTCGTCTTCAAGGTGCAATCGTTAGCGTGACCAAAGTTCACACAACTCCCGACCTTAAATATGCAAAAGTGCATCTTTCCGTCTATGCTGACAGCGACGAGAAAAAGAAAGAAGCATTTGACACCGTGGTTAGAAGCAGAATGTTCATACGCAACAAAATCAAGGATGCAGTTCAAATCCGCCTTATGCCCGAATTCAACTTCGTCATTGACAACAGCGTGGACTACGGTATGCATATTGACAAAATTTTGTCAACAATGGTGATTCCTCCCGCAGAAGAAGAGGACGAAAACTGAACTTGAAACACCAATGATTCAAAACGAGAAAGAAAAGTTTATCCGCGTATCCAAAGAAATCGCAAAGGCAAACAGCGTGTCAATTTACACACACGTCAATCCTGACTGCGACACTTTGTCTTGCGCACTTTCGTTGCGTCTTGCACTGATTTCCCTTGGCAAACAAGTTGATGTTTATTCAGTAGACCCTGTGCCTAAAACACTTTGTGTTTTGAATGGGGCAGATTCCGTCAAGTTGCCTGAAAAGAAAGTGCACGACTTGTCAATTGCCGTTGACTGCGACAGTCTTGAACGCATTGGCAATGCAATGAGATCTTTTCTTTCATCAAAGGTGCAAATTGCCATTGACCATCACAAAACTCACGCAAAATTTGCTGACGTCACTTTGCTTGACACCGATGTTTCTGCCTGTGCAGAAATCGTATATCGTCTGTTGACCTATATGAAGCTTACGAGCAAAGACGTTGCAGAACTTTTGTTTGCAGGCATCGTCACTGACAGCGGTTGTTTTCAATTTTCATCCGTCAATGAAACCACCCACAAAATCGCAGGAGAGCTTATGTCCTATGGTTTTGATGGAGGAAAAGTCATTTACGACGTCTTCAAAAAGACTAGCGTAAACAAGTTTATGCTTGAAAACAGAGTGCTTTCAAAATGCAAGTTTTTTGATGACAATCAAATTGCAATCATAACTTTCACCGCAAAGGACTTTGAGGAAACCTCAACGTCAATGAACGACACTCTTGGCACAATCGTTGGAGTCATCGACATTGACACCGTCAAAGTTGCGTATGCAATTGCAGAGGCAGCCAACAGGTCATACAAGATTATGATCCGCTCAAAGGACGGCATAGACGCCAGCGACATCGCCCGTGAATTTGGTGGCGGTGGGCACAATAGAGCAGCAGGTTGCCGTCTCAACGGCTACTATGAAGACATTGTCGACAAACTTTTGAAGGTTGCAAGGGATAGGCTATGAGTGTCTGCGCATTTGTAAACATACGCAAGCCTCAGGATATGACGTCAAGTGATGCCGTCGTAGTTCTGAGAGGCATTATGCGCCGAGTCACTGGTGAAAGATACAAAGTCGGCCATATGGGCACTCTTGACCCTATGGCAACTGGTGTTTTGCCTGTTGCAATAGGCAAAGCAACAAGGCTTTTTGATTTTCTAAGTGAAAAGAGAAAGACATACGTTGCAGAATTCGTTTTCGGACGCACCACAGACACTTTAGATGCTTGGGGCATCGAAACAAATCGTGACGATAAAGTCGTCACCAAAGAGCAAATTGAATCGGTTTTGCCAAGCCTTATTGGTGAAATCGACCAAATCCCTCCCACCTATTCGGCAAAATCGGTTGACGGCAAAAGAGCATACGAGTATGCCAGAAAAGGCGTGGAACTTTCACTCCCTGCAAAGAAAGTTAATATCTACGATATTAAACTCATCGACGGAGAGGACAACAAATTCCACTTTGAAATAGTTTGTGGAGCAGGCACGTATATAAGAGCCATTGCAAGAGATATTGCATCTGCCCTTGGCACTTATGGTTATATGAGCGCACTCACACGCACGGAAAGTGGACTTTTCAATCTTGACAATTCAGTGGATATAAAGGACTTTGAGGCAGCACCCTTTGACCATCTAATCACAATGGAAAAGGCACTCTCATTTCTTCCTTTCTATGAAATCCGCCCAGAATATAGAAAAAAAGTGCTCAACGGCATCAAGGTCGCATTTGATGACTTGCCAGAGGGCACGTTTGTAGCAACAATAGATGGTGAAGTTTTCGGCCTTGCTGAAAGTGTAGCCGGCAATCTTTCAATCAAATTGAGGTTGGTATAATATGAACGTTTTTTTGAGCACAGACCATTATGAAAAACCTATTGTTTTGGCATTAGGATTTTTCGATTGCGTACACCTTGGACATCTTGCACTCATCAACGAAGCAAAGAAAATGGCTGGCAAAGTCGGTGGCGAAACTGCAATTTCAACTTTTGGCAATGACCCCAATTCGCTCCTCAACAAAAAAGCACAGGTTTACTCAATTGAGGAACGCAAAATCGTATTCAAAAATCAAGGCATTGACAACGTTATTTGTGAAGAATTCACAAAAGAGTTTGCAGAGCAAACACCCATACAATATCTTGACAGCCTTTGCACTAGATTTAATATCGTCGGCGTGGTTGCCGGCAGAGATTACACCTTCGGCAAGGGTGCCGAGGGCAACGTATGCCTTTTGAAGGAATATTTTGCAGAAAAAAACGTAAAAGTGAAGATTGTTCCTTTTGAAAAAGCAAACACAAAGAAAATTTCCACAAGATATATCAAAAAATTCTTGGAAGACGGCGATATTCAAGTTGCAAACTCACTTCTTACACAACCTTATTTCATTGTCGGTGAAGTGGTGCACGCAAGACATCGTGGCACAATAATCGGTTATCCCACAGCAAACGTAGAAGAGCACAACAACACAACTATGCTTGCAACAGGCATATATATCACCAAAGTGTATCTTGATGGCAAATCGTATATCGGCATAACAAACGTTGGTCCTAAGCCCACTTTTGGAGAAAACAATCACACCATCGAAACACATATTCTTGATTTCAGCAAAGACATTTACGGAAAGACAATTCAAGTGGAATTCCACAAAAAACTCCGCGAAGTGACCAAGTTTACCTCCGTACCCGCACTTTGCAATCAAATGAAAATTGATGAAAAAGAGGCTCGTGAATTTTTCAATTAATCGAGCATCTAACCGCTTAAATTATGGAAATTAAACTTACTAAAACACCAAAATTCGGTCCTTCTGGACACTCTGAAAGTTTCTTGCTTGACCACTCAGCAACCATCGAAATGCCCAAATGGGTGTCATCACTTGGTTTGGAACTGTTTGAATATTCCTTTGGAAAGGGTGTTCGTCTCAGTGAAAAAACTGCTAGAGAAATTGGCAGAGAAGCAGCGGAGTATGGCATTGAAATAAGCGTTCATGCACCTTATTTTATTTCACTTGCCTCAGTTGAGCAAGAAAAAGTCGACAACTCAATTGGTTATCTCACCGCATCATTACGTGCACTTCGTCAACTTGGCGGACAAAGATGCATCTTCCACACAGGCTCAGAGGGCGGAAAACCCCGTGCAGAAGCATACGCAAGGGCAAAAGACGCCTTCATCCGTGCTCTTGATGAAATCAAGGCTCAAGGGCTTGACGATATGCTGGTATGTCCTGAAACTATGGGCAAATCCGCACAAATAGGAACAGTAGAGGAGGTCATCGACCTTTGCAAACTTGGTGACAACGTGTATCCTTGCGTAGACTTTGGTCATATCAATGCGCTTTACGGCGGAATTCTCAAAAACAAAGACGATTTCCAAGCAATCGTAGACAAGATGTTTGACGGACTTGGGGAAGAAAAGACCAAAAATATGCACGTACATTTCAGCAAGATACAATACGGTCCTAAGGGAGAAATCAAACACCTTACATTTGATGACCAAATCTACGGACCTGAGTTCGATTCATTTGCCGATGTAATAGTGAAGAATAATCTCACGCCTCACATCCTCAGTGAGTCAGCAGGAACACAAAGTGAGGACGCTCTGGAAATGAAAAACATTTGGCAGAGCAAACTTTTGAAATAGTCACATTGGTTATATTCAAAACAAACAAAGGCAACCCAATAAGCGAATTAAACTTGAACAGTTAAGTTGTAAAAGTAACTAAAATGAAAAGCAGCAGAGATGTTGCTTTTTTAATTTTCCCGCATTTTTGGAATTGAATACTGAGTGGAGAACCTATTTCAAACTATTCGCAAAACACAGCTTTTACGCATAAAAAGTGGCAAAAATGCTACTAAATAGTGGAGGTTAACTATTTTAAATATTTTGAATATTTAATATGTTATTTCAAAATTTGATTTCAATTTGAATCTTTTATATATCATTTATTCAAATAAACCTTTGATTTCGCATAACCAAATCTACCGATTATCTCATCATTTCAACGCATAATCCGTTGGATTGTCGGCTCTCAATCCGGCGACAATTCCACCGATATTTCCGCTAAAGATCCTGTACTGTTTGCCAGTTTATTACTGTCTAGTATTTTATCAAATAATCTCACCTTATGAGCCACATTTGTTTCATTGAAATTTGCACATTCAGTTACATCGACAAAACGCCATTTGACTGTAGGCTTGTTTACCGCTGAAAATCCCATAATTTTGCCCAACAAAATGACGACAAAAATCTCGCCAATTTACCAAGCAAAATTCCTGCAAATTCCACAAATCAATTTTAACAATCGCAACAAAACTCAATTTATTTTACCGTGTAGATTACCAATTGTTTTACCGGTAAAAATAAGATCAAATTACCGCTGAAAATCCCGCTAAAATCCCAAGAAAATCACCCAAAAATATGCCAAAAATTCGCATTGATAAGTGGTTAATTCAATGCAAATTATCAAAAAAATCAACAAAAAAACGGCCAAATGACCGTTCTTTATGCAAAATATTAAAATTTCAAGCTGAACAAAGCTTTTTTCGAAACTTTGATTATTTGACGGTCTTTACAAGGGTGTGTTCAACCGCCAAAAGTGCGTGTTCATAAGTCAAAGCACCTTGAATATAAGCAATATAAGGTTCTTTTATAGGTGAATCAGCAGAAAGTTCGATTGAAGCTCCTTGTACAAATGCACCTGCAGCCATAATAACTTCATCTTGATAGCCAGGCATTGCCCAAGGCATGGGAACAACGTTGCTGTCAATGGGTGAAATTTCTTGAATTGCGCCACAAAAATCGATAAGTCTTTCAGCAGAATTCAGTTTCAAACTGCAGATAATGTCATAAGGAGGCGTTTTTCCGTCAGGCAATGTTTCAAAGCCTAGTTTCGAATAGGCTTTTGCAAACAAAAGTGCGCTTCTAACGGCATTTTTTACAACAGACGGCGCCAAGAATAAACCTTCAAAATATTGCAAATAGCCACCAATAAATGAGCCAACTTCAGCACCAATTGAGGGTGAAGTAAGTCTAAACGCCACTTGTTCAACCCATTTTTCTTTGCCTGCAACATAGCCACCAGTAGGCACAATTCCGCCACCGATGTTTTTGATGAGTGAACCGGCCACCAAATCTGCACCCACGTCGTTTGGCTCAATCTTTTCAACAAACTCACCATAGCAATTGTCAACAATAACAAGGGTTTCGGGGCTGATTTTCTTGACAAATTTCACAAGTTCTGCAATTTGCTCGACACTTATAGCACTGCGCCAGCAATATCCACGGCTTCTTGCCACAAAAACAGCCTTAATCTTTTGTGATTTCAGGCGATTTTCGATTTCATCAAAGTCAAAAACAGGCTGTTTGTCCACGGTATTTAGTTCAACCACATCAAATTTCACGCCATAATCTGCAAGAGAGCCTTTGTTTTCACCTGAAATTACGTCACAAAGTGTGTCGTACGGCATACCTGACACCGCCAAAAGCGTGTCGTTAGGACGAAGGACACCAAACAACATAAGTGTTAAGGCGTGGGTGCCAGACACGATATGTGGGGAAACAAGGGCAGATTCTGCACCTAAAACCTCGGCAAAAACTCTTGCCAAAGTATCTCTGCCTATATCGTCATAGCCATAACCCGTAGTGCCAAACATATGACGTGCTTGAATTCCGTTGTTTTGAAACGCTTTCAGCACTTTTTCTTGATTGTGAAGTGCGATATCATCAACGCGTTCAAAATCATTTCTCAATTCTTGCTCGCACTCACGAACGAATTGGCGAGCAGTGGTTTTTGTAAAGTTCATATATCACCAAATATCAATAATTTCTAGTTTTAATCCTAAAATATCGTGTTTTTTAGAATGGTTTTGTTTAATTTTTCTTGATTTTTCTTAATTCTGCGGATTTTTCAATAATTTTTCTTGAACAAAACGTATTGCGCCTTCGTGGTCCTCAACGTCAAACCAATTGACAAAATCGTATCTTCTAAACCAAGTCAACTGACGTTTTGCGTAATTTCTCGTATTTTTTTGGATTGTCGTTTTGATTTCTTCCTCGGCATTTTTGTCAAGAACAAACTTCCCATCCGCATTTTTTGCGGGCTTTGCCACGGCAAACTCCTTGTATCCAATTGCTTTCATGCTTTGGTAGTCAAAACTGCCCACTGAATAAACCTCGTTGACAAGGCCTTCTTCAAACATAATTTCCACGCGCTTGTTGATTCTGTCGTAAAGTTTTGCGCGGTCTGTGTTGAGACCAATCACCAAAACGTTGGGTTTTTCCATTTCATCGCGACTTTCTGACTTTGTTTTTCCACCACAAATTGCAATCTCCAAGGCACGAATCACTCGTCTTGTGTCGTTGACGTGCAATTTTTCTGCAGTTTCGGGATCGACTTCCGCCAGTTTGTCGTGCATATATTCTGCACCAAATTGTTCAAGTTCACTTTCGAGCCGACTGCGAACTTTTTCATCTTTGTTGGTCTTTCCAAAACTCATAGGGTAAAACAACGCTTCAAAATAAAGCCCTGTTCCACCAACAACGATGGGAGTTTTTCCCGCATCAAGCACATCTTTGATGTGCTGCCTTGCTTGAACAGCATATTCTGCCACGGAAAACTCGCTGTCCACATCAACAATGTCAATCATCTCGTGTCTAACTTTGCTTCGGTTTTCAACACTTTCTTTTGCAGTTCCTATGTCAAGTGTCTTGTATATCTGCATACTGTCAGCAGAAATGATAACACCGTCCATAAGCAATGCGAGTTTCATTGCAAGCGAAGACTTTCCCGAGCCTGTGGGCCCTACAATATATATAGGTTCACGTGCGAAAGACTTGTCCATATTACACAATGCGCTTGAACATCTTTTCGATGTCCTTTTGAGTCAATCTAACCACCGCAGGACGGCCGTGGGGGCATTTCTCGGGCAGTTTGCCTTCCTCGTCAAGGAAAGACATAACAGTGTCTTCAATTTGACCAGGATTGAGCCTATCTCCGCCCTTGATTGCACTCTTGCAAGCCATTTGACAGACTTTCTCCTTGACAAGGTCAAGGAGTGTGATTTCATGGTCAGAAAGCATATTCTTGAAAAGTTCGCTCATAAACTTCTTGAAATCCATATCAACAATAGGATCGGGGATTGAATAGAAAAGATAATTGTTGTCAAGTTTCTTTTCAATTTCAAAGCCCATATTGTTGAGAAGTGGCATCATCTTTTCAAAATATTCTGCCTCTTGTCCAAACAGTTTGACCTTGTATGGGATAAGCAAGGCTTGAATGTATTTGGGTTCAAGTCTTTTTACTAGCTTGTCGTACAAAATTCGTTCATGAGCGGCGTGTTGGTCAATTATGTAAACTGCGCCGTTCTTTTCAACGATTAGATAGGTGTCAAAAATTTGACCGATAATCTTTCCATCAAAAACACCGCCTCTTGCAACAGTCAGTCTATTTGCAAGTTCAAAGGGATCGTTGCCGTAAACTTGGTAAAGATCGTCGCCCTCACCGATTATGTGCATCATTTTGCTGGGATCGGGTATTTCAGGCTCTTCGGTCTTGTAATTCGCAAGTGCGCTGTAAAGTGCAGCCATATCCATACGCTCTTGGACAGGCTCTTCCTTTTTCTCTTCTTTGTAGAACGGATTGGTTATTTTATAACCAAAATCTGCCGCAGAATTGTTTTGGCCGGACATAATTTCGCCGTAGCTGAGATTGTCATTTCTCAAAAACGACGTGCTTGCCAAAGGATCTACGCTGTCAAAGGCCTTGTTCAATGCGTGATAGATTGCGCTGAAAACAGAACTCTTGTTGCGGAAACGGACTTCTGATTTTCTAGGATGCACGTTGACGTCAACTTCATCAAAAGGCAAAACTATGTCTATAACGCAGAAAGGATAGTTGTGCTTGACCAGTCTGCCGTCATAGGCTTTGTCCACTGCAACAACCAAATCCTTGTTTTCAATGGCTCTGCCATTGACAATATATGCTTGCCATGAGCGTGTAGGTTTTGAAAACTCAACACGTGACGCATATCCAGTCACCTTGATTCCTGACTTTTCATATTCGATGGGCAACATATTTTCAAAAGTGTCACTGCCCCAAATTGAGCAAATTGCATCTTTCAGTTCACCGCCTTGATGCTCGAATACTATGCCTTTTGCATCGCTGACTGTGATTGAAATGAGAGGATTTGCAAAAACAATCTTCTCGATAGTTGAGATGATTGCTCTTTGTTCAGCAGATGAAGCCTTCATAAACTTCAATCTTGCAGGAGTGTTGAAGAAGAGGTTTTCAACAGTGATTGAAGTGCCCTTTGCCCTTGAATCCACTCTTTCGTCAACAACTTTTCCGCCTACAAGATAGATGTATGATGCGGTGTCATCGCCAGCAGTACGTGAAATCAAAGTCACTTCAGACACAGATGCAATGCTTGCAAGAGCCTCACCTCTAAAACCGAGAGATGACAAGGTGTCAAGATCGCGAATGTGTTGAAGTTTTGACGTAGCGTGAGGCAAGAATGCACTGCGGACGTCATCCTTTTCAATGCCAACGCCGTTGTCACTGACTTGAATGCGTTTGAGACCACCATCTATGATGGTGACGTCAATTTGGGTTGCCCCTGCGTCGATTGAGTTTTCAACGAGTTCCTTGACCACAGACGCAGGTCTTTCAACCACTTCGCCTGCTGCAATCATATTGAAAACACTAGGATCAAGTAAATTGATTTTTGCCATAATTAATTTCCGTTGAGTCGTTTGTTTATGTCTGCAAGGATTGTAAGTGCTTGCAAAGGTGTAAGTGAGTCCACGTTGAGGGCTTTGATTTCTTCCTCAATCTTTGATGACGGAGTGTCAAACAAACTCACTTGTGCGGTTTTGGTTGATTTTGTTGATGACAACATAACAGAGTTTGTGTCTCTATTTTTTGCATCTTCTTCAAGAGATGCCATAATACGTTTTGCGTGGTCAACGACAGGTTTCAAAACGCCAGCAAGTGATGCCACCTCGATGCCGAAACTTCTGCTTGCGCCTCCCCTTGCGATTTTGTGCAAGAAAATGATTGTGTCATTATGCTCGCTGACAAGAACTCTATAGTTCTTGACACCTTCAAGGTCTTCAAGTTCAGTAAGCTCGTGGAAGTGAGTTGCAAAAAGTGTCTTTGCCTTCACGTTTTTGGTGATATATTCAAGGACTGCCCACGCAATACTGAGACCGTCAAATGTTGAAGTTCCTCTGCCGATTTCGTCAAGAATAAGCAAGCTTGATGAGGTTGCATAGTTGAGAATTGTTGCAACTTCAATCATTTCAACCATAAAGGTACTTTGACCTCCACTGAGGTCATCGCTTGCGCCGATACGAGTGAAAATGCGGTCGGTGAGTGCAATTTCTGCAGAGTCCGCAGGAACAAAACAACCGATATGCGCCATAAGCACAATCAGCGCAACTTGACGCATATATGTGCTCTTGCCTGCCATATTAGGTCCGGTTATGACCATTGTGCGGTTGTCGGCACTGTCAAGAAGAGTATCATTGGGCACGTATGAGCCCTTGTCTACCAAGGTTTCAACAACGGGGTGTCTTCCACCCATGATTTTGACTGCCTTTGTCTTCTTTCCAATTTCGGGCTTGACAAATCTTTGGGACACTGACACCACTGCAAAGGACAATATTGCGTCTAGGCAAGCAATTGCTCGCGCTGTACGTTGGAGATTTTGAAGTTCACTGAACAGCATTTCTTTCAACTCAGCAAAGATTTTCTCTTCAAGTGCCGTTGCATTGCTTTCTGCTGAAAGCACCTTCTCTTCAATTTGCTTGAGTTCATCAGTGATATATCTTTCTCCACCCACAAGGGTTTGCTTTCTTTGATAGCGATAAGGCACTTTTTCTACAAAGGATTTTGACACCTCGATATAGTAGCCAAACACCTTGTTGTAGCCAACTTTCAGGGTTTTGATGCCTGTCTCTTCCTTCTCGCGAAGTTCCAGTTCCTCAAGCCAAGCCTTTGCGGTTTGGTTTATATTTCGATATTCATCAAGTTGCTGGTCATATCCTTTGCGGACATATCCACCCAGCCTATATGACAGCAGTTTTTGCTCGTCGAGTGCGGACAAAACCACTGCGGTGACGTTTGGAAGCGCCGTCATTGTTTGGTTGATGGATTTTAAAAGTGATGACTTCTTTCCCTTCAACGTTTCCTTCAATGCAGGTACAATTGCCAAAGTTTCTGCAATTGAATATAAATCCTTAGGGGTTGCCATGCCATATGCAAGACGACCTGCAAGACGCTCAAGGTCGCGAGCAGATGACAGTGCTGACAAAAGTTTATCTCTTGAAATCTTGTCAAGGACAAGTTCCTCAACGGCATCAAGACGTTGATTGATTTTGTCAGGGTCTTGAAGGGGCTGCTCGATATATCTCTTGATTGTTCTAGCGCCCATTGCAGTCTTTGTTTTGTCAAGAACTGCAAGCAGTGAGCCTTGACGCTTTCCGTCGCGTGCGCGGGCTATAAGTTCAAGATTTCTTCTAGTTGCGCCGTCAAGGACCATAAAGGACTTGTCACGAAGAAGTGTGATTGTGTCAATTTGGCTCAGTGCTCTCTTTTGAGTTTGTTCAAGATATTCCATCAAACCGCCCGCAGCACATACTGCAAGACGCTTGTCTTCACATTCAAATGGCTGCAAAGTTGCCACTTTCAGTGCGGAACAAAGTTTCTTTGTTGCAGTGGCATAGCCATACGCATAGTTGTGATAACACTTGGGACGTTTTTCGTTGGCAATGAAGTAATTGACGCTCAAATACTTTGAAGTGAAAGCCTCATTTGACAGGATTTCGCTAGGGTGAATTGCACTGAGCAAATCGCCGAGACGAGCATCCGCATCCTTTCCGTCATATTCAAAAACGTTGAATTCGCCGGTGCTTATGTCTGCCCAAGCAAGACCGAAGCCGTTGCCTTCTGTAAATACAGAAGCCAAATAGTTTGATGATTTTTCGTCAAGGATTTCCTCTTCCATAACCGTGCCGGGAGAAACCACTCTAACAACGTCACGGTCAAGCATGCCTGTGGCTGTTGAAGGATCGTTGAGTTGCTCGCATATTGCAACACGTTGACCAGCCTCAATAAGCTTTCTTATGTAAGTGTCAACAGCGTGATACGGCACGCCACACATGGGTGCTCTTTCTTCAAGACCACAATTTCTGCCAGTAAGGGTCAAATCGAGGATTCTAGATGCAATCTCTGCATCCTTGAAAAACATCTCGTAAAAGTCACCCAACCTGAAAAACAGCAAGCAGTCAGGATAGTTTTCCTTCATTGCGAAATATTTTCGCATCATAGGGGAAAGTTTACTTACGTCGATTTCCATATTTCACCTATATTGTGTGCCCGAACAGGGATGCTGAACGGGATTCGGTTATCATAACCTTTTTGAATTCGCCAATGTCATTTGCAGTGCCGTCAAAAGTGACAAGACGACCACTTTCAGTGCGTCCGCACACCATATTTTCGTGTTTTGGTGCAAGGTCTTCAACAAGCACTTCATACACTCCGCCGATATATTCAGCAGAAAGTTCCTTTGTTATTGAGTTTTGCAGTTTGATAAGTTCACCAATTCTGCGTTTCTTGATTTCATAAGGGATTTGCTCCATCTTGGCCGCAGGAGTGCCCTTTCTAGGTGAGTAAATAAAAGTAAATGCGTTTGAATATCGCACTTTTCTCACCATATCCATTGTGTCTTCAAAGTCCTCTTCGGTTTCTGTGGGGAAACCAACCATAATATCGGTGGTTATGCCGATGTCGGGCATCTTTGAACGGAGCATTTCAATCAGTGAATAATAGTGGTCGCGGTCATAGCGTCTGTTCATATCACGAAGCACCTTTGTAGAGCCACTTTGTATGGGAAGATGGATATTTGAGCAAATCTTGCTTGATCCTGCCATAACGTCTGCCACCGCTTCACTCAAATCCTTGGGGTGAGAGGTCATAAATCTCACACGGAACTTCCCTTCAATCTTGTCAATTTCGTTGAGAAGTGATGCGAAATTCACGCCGTCAAGGTGCAAATCGTTGCCGTATGAATTGACGTTTTGACCGAGCAAAGTGATTTCCTTATATCCTTCATCAACACATCTCTTGACTTCGTCAAGAACAGCGTTCATATCTCTTGAAACTTCTCTGCCTCTAACGTATGGCACAATGCAGTATGAACAGAAATTGTTGCAACCATATATAATGTTCACCCACGCATTAGGGAACGAAGTTCTTGCAACAGCAAGTTGCTCGTCAAGTTCGAGATAGTTGGCAGGCTCATCTACGTTGAAACAACGATATTTCTTGTCATTTTTGCGTCTTGTTGCACGCTTTTCAATGACCTTTCTCACTTCGCTTTCAAGGACGTCAAGATTTCTTGTGCCAAGGACGATATCCACATAAGGATACCTTTCCTTTATCATATCTGCCACGCCGGGTTGAGCAGGCATACAACCAATGACCACAATGATCATATCGGGGTTTTGTTTCTTCTCTGCTTTGACAACGCCGATATTGCCGAGAGCACGTCTTTCGGCAGTGTCACGGATACAACAAGTGTTGAATACCAAAACGTCTGCGATTTCTTCTTCACCGCAGAGTGTATATCCCATATTTTCAAGGACGCCAGCAACCTTTTCAGATTCGTGGACGTTCATTTGGCATCCGTATGTGACGACTTTGTATTTCATAAATTCCTTTGTGCGCAAATGTGCATACGTGCGCACGGTAATGTATCTTGAATAATTATTATACATAAAAGTAGGCAAGATGACAACACTAATTTGTATGAAAAAGCCAAGATATTTGCTTAAAAGAACAAAATTCGCAGTCATTTTCAGCCCATTGCCTATTATCTTTGGCATATTGCTGTTGATTTTGGCGTCTTCACTTGTTGCTTTCAGTCTTTGGGCGGACAGTTTTCAAGTTGATGAAGACCTTTTGCCTATGGCAAAAAACCTGCCTGTTTTCTACGACATAAATGGCAACAAAATGGACTATATAAGCGACAACTATATATCACCAGACGATATCCCTACCAACTTGAAAAACGCTTTTGTTGCCCTTGAAGACAAAAGGTTTTATAGTCATAGTGGCTATGACCCATATAGAATAGTTGGTGCAGTTGTAAGAAATATAAAAAGTGGTGGCGCAGTTGAAGGCGCGTCAACAATCACACAACAACTTGTCAAAAACACTCACTTAACCTTTGAAAAAACAATAACTAGAAAACTTAAAGAAATTGCTCTTGCCACTAAAATTGAGGAAAAATATTCAAAAGATCAAATCTTTTCAATGTATTTGTCTGTCATTTATTTTGGCGGTGGTGCATATGGCATTAAATCCGCTTCAAAACTCTATTTTGACAAGGCAGTGGAAGACCTAACTCTAAGTGAGTGCGCAACTCTTGCCGGAATCATCAAAAGCCCTACAAAATACTCCCCTACCAATCAACCCGAAAATTCCAAAGAAAGACGAAACCTTGTTCTTGAAGTTATGCACAAGCAAGGATATATTGACGATGCTCAACTAGAAAAAGCCAAAAGTGAGCCTCTTGCCACTTCAACTCCTAAAAAATCAAGCACATCAAAATTTTTCATTGATATGGTCATCAACCAAGTTTGCGAAACTCTCAATATAACCAAATATCAACTTGACAATTCAGGGCTGACTATACACACGACTTTTGATCATAATATTCAAAGAATATTAACAGAAAACAGCAATCTAACCAGCAATTTTTCAAATTCCAACGTGGACAACTCCTCTATCGTTTTGGACAACGACACAGGATACGTCCTCGCATATCATTCATCGCTAGACTACGAAGTCTTTCGCCAACTAGGCTCAACGATAAAACCACTCGTAGTATACGCTCCTGCCCTAGAAGCAGGTTCAGTCAGCCTTGCCACACCAATTAATGACGAGCAAATCAGTTTTGGGGGTTGGTCGCCTAAAAACTATGGGGATAAATATTTTGGGATAATCACTCCAAGAGAAGCAATCAAAAAATCCTCAAACACTGTTGCTGTCAAAATTGCTTCATATATTGGTGAAAGCAAACTTGTTGAATATGGAAGAAAGTTCAATTTGACCTTGACTGACAAAGACAAAAACCTGACAACTGCACTTGGCGCAACTGAAAAAGGACAAAGTCCTTTGCGACTTGCCACAGCCTATTCAACGTTTGCAAATGAAGGGCAAATTGTCACGCCAACATTTGTTCGCACTATTATCGATAAGGATAGAAAAATCTGGACACACCAAACCAACAGTAAGCCTATCATTTCAAGGGAAACTGCATATCTCATTGCAGATTGCTTGTATGACACGGTTGAGGACGGCACGGCAAGAAGTTTATCTTCTCTACCTTTCAAGGTCGCAGCAAAAACAGGCACGGTAAGTGATGACAAAAGCGGGCAAAACTCCGATGCATGGTGCGTCAGTTTCAACAAAAAATATACTCTTGCAGTGTGGCATGGTGACTCAAATGAAACAGGAGGCGGACACCCAACTAAACACGCCTCAAACCTATGGAAAGACTTGCATCAAACAACTGAAAAAGTCGACTTTTATAGAGAAATCGAAAAACCCGATTCAATCATTTCTCTACCTGTTGACACCTACTCAACCAAGGAAAATATGCAAGTGACTCTTGCAATGTCCTTAACCCCCTCAAAATATATATCAAATGAGATTTTTACAGCATCTAAAAGTGTTAATTTTGGAAAATCACTGTTTGATAACTGCGAAATTGACTTTGATATTTCAATCAAAAATGGTCTGAATCCAATGGTTATTATTTCATTTGACACCAAGGAAATGTATCAATATACGCTGACTAGAAAAGACGTTTTTGGAGAGAAAATAATCTACTCATCAACCGGCAAAACAGATGTGCAATTAAGTGACAATCCCATATCTTTTGGTCTGCCAATAACCTATACCCTTGATATATTTGTCTCAAACGGCAACGAAAGAAAACTTGTGGGCACATGCACCAAAACGATAATGTTTTGAGTCAATTATTAATTATTTTTGAAATAAAAAAAATGGCAACATTTGTTGCCATTTTCATATTTTGCTTCAAAACTAGATGATTTCCACGTTTTCAATTGCCTTCTTCATCAATTCCTCACCAACTTCCCACATTGCTTGCTCTGCCTTTTCAACAACAGCAAGACGAGGTTTGATGGCAGGAGACTTAGGCAAGAAAACTGTACAGCAATCTTCGTAAGGAAGGATTGATGTTTCAAATGTGCCAATCTTCTTTGCAAGAGTCATAATGTCTTCCTTGTCAAAGCCAATTAGAGGACGGAAAATGGGCAGATCTGTGGTTGCTCCGGTGCAAGTCATGCTTTCAACTGTTTGCGAAGCAACTTGACCAAGACTTTCACCTGTCACAATTGACTTGCAATCTTCTTTTGCTGCAAGAATTGTTGCGATGCGCATCATATATCTGCGCATAATAGTGATCATAAACTCACTGGGGCAAGATTTGTGGATTTCCATTTGAATATCTGTGAAAGGAACAACGTAAAGTTTGATTTTGCCTGCATACTTTTCCATTATTTCCTTAAGTTCGATGACCTTTTCCTTTGCCTTGTCTGAAGTGTAAGGAGGTGAAGCAAAGTGGACTGCAAAGAGTTTCATGCCTCGTTTTGCCATCATATATCCTGCAACGGGGCTGTCAATACCTCCGCTCAAAAGCATCATACCCTTTCCACTGCAACCAACGGGCAAACCGCCTGCACCCATAAACACCTTCGAATAAACGTAGGAATAACCGTTTTCACGCATATCCACCATAAATTCATAGTCGTGCTTTTCAAGTGACACCTTAAAGCGTACGGTGGCAAGAATCACGCCTGCAAGTTCCCCTGCGATTTCGTATGACTTCATAGGGATACGCTTGTCTGCACGCTTTACAGTCACTCTGAAGGTAGGATTAAGGATTGTGTTTTCTTCATTGATTTCTTTTGCAAGTGTTTTCAATGATTCCTTGACTTCTTTGAAGTCACCCTCAAAGTTTGTAGGAACTTTTGTTGCGTATGAAAGTGAGTAAATGCCAAAGACACACTTCAAATGTTCCATAATTTCATATCCGTCATCTTCTGAAAAGTCTTCAATGAAATATCTGCCTTGAGTGCGGACAAACTTATAGTCATAGTCTTCAAGAGCAACTTTAATGTTCTTGATGAGCAAACTTTCAAAATAATCTCTGTTTTTTCCTTTAAGGAAAATTTCGCCGTATCTTATGATAATTACGTTGTTCATATATTCTCCATTGTGGACTTTATCCCAAAGGGATAAATGTTATTTTCTCGCGTATTCTTTAAGTGTTTTCATTTCTTCGGCAATCTTGTCAACAACGAAATCAACTTCGTTTATATCGTTGAAATTGCCAATGCTGAATCTTACAATGCCGTCTCTATGCATTTCATCAAGGTTGAGCAGTTTTTTAAATCTACTTTCGTGATGTGAACTGCATGCCGATCCAATTCCAACCAAAATGCCGTGTTTTTCAAGGGAGTGCAAAAGCACCTCGCCTCTTATAGTTTCAAAAGCAACCGTCAAAATGTTAGGCACACCATTTTCAGCGGGAGAAATGACAGTCGTATCAGGCAACACTGCCAACAATTTTTGTTTGAAGTGTTCCATAAATCGTGATTTTTTGGAATAATTTTCTTCAAAATTTACTTGATTTTGCTTGACTGCCTCTTCAAAAGCACAAATCATAGGCATATTCTCTGTGCCAGAGCGCATTCCGCTTTCTTGACCACCACCATACAAAAGAGGCTTGATTGAAGTTCCCTTTTTCACGTAAAGTGCGCCTATTCCTTTTAGCCCGTGGATTTTGTGAGCAGAAATTGAATAGAGGTCAACGCCCAAAGTGCGGAGATTGACCTTTGTCTTTCCAAATGCTTGTACACCGTCGCTGTGGAATATTGCCTTAGGTGCTTTGCTCTTCACAATTTTGACAAGTTTTGCGATATCGTTGATTGCACCAGTTTCATTGCTGACATGCATTATTGACACAAAACTGACGTCGGGGGTGACAAGTTTTGAAAATTCTTCAACGTTTATGCTTCCATCAGGATTGATAGGAGCAAAACACATGTCAAATCCTTGCATTTGAAGTTCTTTTGCAGGATTGACCACTGCATCGTGTTCACCCTCGCCAACGATGATACGGCTTCCCTTTGCCTTTTTAGTGGCAAAAATTGCCCAGTTGTCACTTTCAGTGCCACCAGAGGTAAAATATAGCGTGTCACCTTCAGGTGCATGCAACGCCTTCAAAATGGTTTTCTTTGCATTTTTGATTGCGCTTGCGCCGTCGACTGCTTGTTTGTAAAGTGCAGACGGATTGAAATAGGCCTTTTGACACTCCACGTATCTTTCAATGACCTCATCATAGGGCTTTGTGGTTGCCGCATTGTCAAGATAAATCAAGTCAAAATCTGTCATATTCGTTGCGTACAACCTCCTTTTTCAATGTTTCTTTCAAAAATGCATTCATATAGTCATCGGGCAAAAACAAAACTCTTTCCTTTTTGCCGTCAAGGTTGAACACAATCGCTTTGACACCAACTTCGTTGGTGTTTGGGCACATAATATAGTCGCTTTCAACCGTCAAATCATCAAAATCGCCGTATTCAACAACGTCGTCAAGCAAGATTTCAATCTTCCTTTCGGTGCGTGCTATGACCGTTGTCACTGAAAAAATAAGTCTACTGGTGTTGCAGCCATATTCGTATGATTTGATTGTTTTGTTGTAGCTGACAGTGAGATAGGTGCCTAGTGCAAGAAGAATTCCTACGCCGATAAAAGCGTAATAACTGACCGCAGTTGCCACAATGATAAGACCAATGCCAAGAAGCGTAAACAAAACCCCTGCAATTTGCTTTTTTCTTGCAGATTTTGACAAAGGGTTTTCAATGTTTTGGACGTACAGGTCTGTCATTATTTCACCTTGTAGTAGTCGTTTTTCTTCACTTTCACAGAGATTTTTCCAAAGGAAACTTCTCCCTCACGATTATTTGCCTTGACAAGTTTACCTTTTTTGCCAAGAGATTTCACCCAAACGTTGTCACCTACCTTGATTTCACCGGGGATTTCTTGGTCTTCAACCACACTTTCTTTGTCGTATTCGACAGACATTGTTTCAAGTTTCTTCTTCAGCTTGTGTGCTTCAAACAAATCTGCGGGTGCAATTTCTTCTTCAGGCTTTGCAAGGATTTCTTTAAGAGATGCAATAATGTCATTTGCCTCTTCCATTGAGTTTTCAATGAGATTCTTTGTGCCTTTACGGATTGTTTCGTCCAGTTTTTCTCTCTTTTGAGCTATAACTGCCTTTTCCTTTTCAGCATCAATAAGTGCCTCTCTTGCTTTGGCTCGGTCAAGACTTGCGTCTGTGACCAATTGTTGAGCCTTTCTGCGAGTTTCTTCGGCAGCATTGAGAACTTCATCGAATCTGCGTTTTTCAGGGGATACTTTGTTTTTGGCGCGGTTGATGATTTCATCATCAAGCCCAAGCTTTTTGGCTATATCAAGAGCATTTGAGCAACCAATTGCTCCCATAACCAATTTGTACGTGGGTGATAACGTTTCAACGTTGAACTCCATTGATGCACAAACCACACCTTTTGTGACAAGGGCAAATTCCTTCAAATCATTGAAGTGTGACGTGACAAGTGCTTTTGCTCCAACCGAGATTATTCTTTCACTTATGCTGACGGCAAGTGCTGCACCTTCACCCGGGTCTGTGCCTGCCCCCAATTCATCAAACAAAACCAATGACTTGTCTGTGATTTTGTCAAGAATTTCAATGATTGTTTTGATGTGTCCTGAAAAAGTTGACAAACTTTGCTCGATGCTTTGTTCGTCACCTATATCACAATAAACTCCATCAAAAATTGCAAGGTCTGCGGACTTTGCAGGCACATACATACCTGTCATTGCAAGCAAAACAAACAATCCCACCAGTTTCAACGTGACAGTCTTACCGCCGGTATTAGGACCAGTGATGAGAAGCATCTTGTCTTCACCGTTCATAGAAAGTGAAACGGGCACAACCTTTTTGCCGTCAATGAGAGGATGTCTACCAGCGTTTATGCGGACAACACCTTTGGTGTTGACGTTGGGTCTCCTTGCCTTCCACTCTCTGCCAAGAAGTGCCTTTGCAAAGATGACGTCCATATCGGTTATGGTTTCGTATGCAATACGAAGTCTATCTTCACAACCTTGAATGGACATTGAGAAATTACGCAAAATTCTTTCGATTTCAACTTGCTCTTCAACCTTTGCAGTGCGGAGGTCGTTGTTGAGTTCCACAATTGCCATAGGCTCAACGTACAAAGTCGATCCGGATGCAGATTGGTCGTGGATGAGTCCTTGAATTGTACCCTTGCACTCGCTTTTCAAAGGAATGACGTATCTATCCCCGCGGACGGTGATGATGTTGTCTTGCAAATACTTTTGATAGGTTGATGAGGTGATATAACTTTGCAGTTTTGTCTTTACGTTGTCGTTGAGTTTGCGTATGCGTATGCGTATTGAGCGCAGTTCCGCAGAGGCGTTGTCTGAAACTTCAGTTTCAGAAATAAATGAGTCAAAAATGCGGTTTTCAAGGTCAATATTGTCATAAAGACACTGAACCATTGAAGTCAAAATAGGCACTCCATTGACTGTGTAGATTGACTTTTTCAGCCTTCTTGAAACCCTCAAGGTTCTGCCAACCTTCAAAATATCGGTTATTGACAAAACCGCTCCCTTTGCGGCTCTATGAAGTGCTTCGTCAATGTCGTCCACTGAAAAAGACGGATTTACGGAAAAATCAAAAAGCGTTCTATCCGCTTCGTCAGTTTCATCTAGTGCGTGAACTGCTCCTTCATAGTCTTCAAAAGGAGTGAGATTTCTTGCTTTGAACTTGCCTCCCTGTGATTGCGCATGGGAAGCAAGTTCTTCAAGAATTTTGTCATATTCAAGGGTTTTCAGGCTCTTGACATCAAACATAGTTTGTTATCCTCTGATTTTTGCTCCAAATTTACGTTTCAAGATTGACAAAATCTTTGCCATTTCTTGTGAAATATCGTCGTCTTTCAGTGTGCTGTCTAGAGATGAGAATGTGAAGGACAATGCAACGCTCTTCTTATCCTTGCCGATTGCGTCACTTCTATATGTGTCAAATGCGGTTGATGAAATGATATATTTGATCTTTCCGCCACGGATTGCGTCAAGCATATCGCCCACTGCAACTTCTTCTGCCACAACCACTGCAAGGTCTCTTTCAACTGCGGGGAATTTTGAGAATGCTTGGAACTTTTTGCCACCTTTGACAAGGTCAAAGAGTTTGTCGATAGAGATTTCTGCCACGTACAGTCTGTTGTCAACGCCGTAGAATTTTGCGCTGTCGGGGTGGATTTCACCAAGATATCCAACATTCTCGCCTGCGATGAAAAGTTCTGCGCTTCTGCCAGGGTGCAAGAAGTTGATGTTTGCTTTCACATACTTGCCTTCAACGCCAAAGCCAGCAAGCAATTCTTCAATGACACCCTTCAACGTGAAGAAATCAACGGAAGGACCATACATGCCAACTGCCAACTTTTCTTCTTCGTAAGGAAGTTCTGTGAGAGGCAGTGACTTGGGAAGATAGACGCTTGACACTTCAAAGAGTGCTGCTTCTTTGTTGAAGTGCGTCACGTTAAAGGACAAGGTTTCACACATTGTATGTGTGAGGGTTGTTCTCATAACACTGAGTGCTTCGCCGAGAGGGTTGACAAGGGTGATAAATTCTCTGCGCTTGTCATCTTCGTCAAGACGAAGTGCATCTGCAAACTTGGGTGATGTAAATGAATATGAGATTGCTTCATTAAGGCCAAGTGATGCGAGAATATCTTTAACCTTGTCAACAAACAAAATCTTTTCACTCTTTCCGCCTCTTGTCAGTCTTGAGTGTGCAAAGAGTGTGGGTTTGACGTGTGAGTAGCCATACACTCTGATGAATTCTTCTGCTATGTCGTTGACGCCCACAACGTCTTCTCTGTCTTCTTTGACGTGTGCAGTCAATGATTTCACATTGTCATCACAAGTGATGCCCAATCTTTCAAGGATTGCAATGAGAGTCTTTTTGGGCACTTTGCAACCAACAATCTTTTCAATTTGTTTGGTTGTGAACGTGATGTCGCGGGTGGTTGCATAGTCAACCTTTTCATCAATGATTCCGCCAACAATTTCACCATATCCACCTTGTGCGATAAGTGTAAGTGCACGCTTGATGCCATATTCTTGTGAGGCAAAGTCGATGCCCTTTTCAAATCTGGCGGAACTATCACTGCGGAGAGCAAGTGCACGAGAGGTCTTTCTCACGCTGTCACGAGCAAACTTTGCAGATTCAAACACGATTGTTGTTGTGTCGTCTTTGACGCCACTATTTTCACCGCCCATAACACCTGCCACTGCCACGGGACGATTTGCGTCAGCTATGACAAACATATTTTCATTGAGAATGTTCTTTTTGCCGTCAAGGGTGACGATTTCTTCGCCATTTTTCGCATTTCTAACAACGATTGCATTGCCACCAAGGTCACGAAGGTCAAATGCGTGCATAGGTTGACCGATTTCTGTGAGTACGTAGTTGGTGATGTCCACAATATTGTTGATAGGACGGATGCCCACTGCGTGAAGTCTTTGTCTAATCTTGTATTCAGAGGGGCAAACTTTCACGTTTTTCACTGCGCTTGCCATATATCTAGGACAAAGTGCATTGTTTTTTACATCAACTGACACGAAGTCCTTAACGTTGCCTTCAACTGTTTCGTAGGCGATTTCAGGCTCACGGCAAGTAGTTTTCAGTGCAACTGCCACTTCTTTTGCAAGTTTATAGATGCTGTTGCAGTCAGGACGATTGGCTGTGACGCCAACGTCAAGGATGACGTCATCAAAGCCAAGGGCTTTAAGTGCATCAACGCCAAGAGTTGTGCCTTCGGGGAAACAGATTATGTCATCCTTTGATTGTCCAACGACATCGTCAACAGTTGCGCCGATTTCATCAAGTCCGCAAAGCATACCCTCACTGGTGACGCCACGGAGTTGACCTTTGACAATTTGATGTCCGTCTGCAAGCACTGCTCCGTCAAGAGCCACTGCAATTGTTTCACCGCCAACGACGGGCACGTTGGTGACAACTTGAATCTTGCCACCACCGATATCGATTTGAGTCACGCGGAGTCTGTCTGCGTTGGGATGTTTTTCAACTTCCACGATATTGCCGACAACAACTTTTGATGCGCTCTTTTCTTGATATATGATTTCTTCAACCTCAAAGCCGATTGCAACGAGTTTCTTTGCAAGGACTTCAGGTGAAACGTTGATATCTACGTAATCTTTAAGCCAGGAAATAGGTGCTAACATTTTCAACCCTCCTTAGTCATTGAATTGATTGAGGAATCTCACGTCGTTTTCATAGAAAAGTTTGATGTTGGGGATTCCGTACTTGATCATAGCGATACGCTCAATGCCAAAGCCGAAAGCAAAACCGCTATACTTCTTGCTGTCAATGCCACACATATCAAGGACTGCAGGGTTGACTATGCCTGCGCCAAGGATTTCCATCCAGCCAGTGCCCTTGCAGAGTTTGCAACCCTTGCCATGACACATTGAGCAAGTGACGTCAACTTCAACTGAAGGCTCGGTGAAAGGAAAATATGAAGGACGAAGTCTGACCTTTGTGTCTTCACTGAACATCTTTTGAGCAAACGTAAGCAAGCAACCGGTGAGATCACCTATGGTGATATGCTCATCGATCGCAAGACCTTCCATTTGGTGGAAGACGGGGCTGTGTGATGCGTCATCGTCACTTCTAAACACCTTGCCGGGGCTGAGCACTCTGATGGGAGGTTGTTTTTCAAGCATAATCCTTGCTTGAATTGCAGAGGTTTGTGTGCGAAGCACAATGTCATCTGCGCAGTAGAAAGTGTCTTGCATATCACGTGCAGGGTGATCCTTAGGCACGTTCAAAAGTTGGAAGTTGAAAAGGTCTGTTTCAATTTCAGGTCCTTCTTGGACTGAAAAGCCCATTTGAAGGAAAATATCTTCAATTTCGTTTTTGATTTTTGTGATAGGGTGCAGTGTTCCAGTCTTCTTGAAGCTTGCGGGGAAAGTGACGTCCACTGCTTCTGCTTTGAGGCGGGCTTGCTTTTCCATTTCTGCAACGGCCTTGATTTTGCTGTCAAGTGCGCCTTCAATTGCAAAGCGTACTTCGTTGACAAGTTTGCCCATTGCAGGTTTTTCTTCCTTGGGGACTGAGGCAAGACCTCTCATAATAGCGGTCATTTCGCCACTTTTTCCAAGAAAACGGACTCTTACGTCATTGAGTTCAGCAGTGGTATTTGCCTTTTCAATGGCATCAAGAGCGGATGCTTTCAAAAGTTCCATTTGTTCTTTCATAAAAACTCCTATGCTAGCGTGGGCGCATACGTACGCTCACGGAATAATACTTATATTAATATAACAATTTGAGTTTACTTCGTCAACAAATACAGCCTAAATACACAAAAAACAGCTTGAAAAGCGGGTTTTTTAGGCAAAAAAGTACAGCTGCCTTTGCCTGTTATCAATGAAAGGAATTTTTCATATAATGAAAAGATGGCAAAACTTAAAAAAATATTAAAACCAAAAGCACTGCGTGTCACCACTGCAATTTTAATATTTGTTGGGGTTTTTGTCATTTCTACAACGTATTTTCGCAACAATGTCGTGCCTATCGTCATTGAAAGCTCTGAGGCACAAGTGCGAGCAATTGGCACAAATGCAGTCAACCTTGCAGCAACCACCGTTTTGCAAGAAAACATAACCTATGAAGACCTTTTCACCGTAATCAAAAATGAAAACGGTGATGTGGAAATGATACAAGCCAATTCTCCAAGAATTAATGCCATCGCACGACAAATAGCCAATCTTGCCCAAGCAAATTTAGACGATTTAGGGGTGCAAAATTTGGATATTGCCTTTGGCACTTTCACAGGACTGGCCCTACTCACCGGGTTTGGACCCGACGTAAGCATCAAAATTATGCCAATCGGCACTGCCAACTGCGATTTTGTGTCATCATTTGTGTCCGCAGGAATAAACCAAACGGTGCACCGCATCTACATAGATGTCTATGCTGACATAAACGTCATCACTCCTATTGCTGACCCGACAATAAGTGTAAAAGCAGAAGTTTTGGTTTGTGAAAATTTGATTGTGGGAAAAATTCCAGACACTTATCTCACTATGGGAAATGCGTTTGACATATTTGATTTGTCACCTGACGAATAGAAAAATATAAAAAATATATGAAAAATATGTAAGATTTTATGCAATAAATTGCATAAAACATCAAAGCAATTGGAATTTTGTACAATTTATACTTTTTTGCTTTTTGACTTGAATATCAATGCAAAGAAGAATCCAAACAAGATGACAGATGAAAGCCCTGCAGAAACCGCGGACAATCCTCCTTTGATTGCTCCCAAAATGCCCTCTTCTTTCGCTCCTTCCAGTGCTCCCTTTGCAAGATTGCTTCCAAAACCCATGATGGGCACAGTCACGCCTGCCCCTGCAAATTCCTCCATATACTTAAATGCACCAGTGATTTCAAGAAGAACTCCCAGGAGTAAGAAGGTGACAAGGATACGTGCAGACGACATACTCGTTTTGTTTATGAGGACTTGACCAACAACACAAACCGCACCGCCAACTGCAAAAACTTTAAGATAGCTCAAAAAATAGTCCATATATGCTGATTCCAAGGATTTTGGCAAATTTTCTAAAAAATTCGCTCAAAATTCTATTTTAATTCTATATTTTATTGTTTTTTAGAATACTTTTCTTTGATTTTCTCGGTTTCAACCACAAATGCGTGGGCAATTCCAGGAATCGTTTCCTTTTGCAACGGAGTGTCTTTGTTGAGGAGTGCACCCGTCGGAACAACCAAAATTCTATTTAGTGCCCCGTTTTCTAGTTTGCTCAAAATATAGCCGTTGAAAACAGTGCTGATGCACCCTGCCCCCGATCCGCCTTGAAAAGTCTGTTGCTCGGGTTTGAAATAGCTTGCCCCTGTGTCCATATATGTGTCAGACAAATCAATTCCTTCCTTTGAAAGGATGTATTCAAGCAATTCTTTGCCATATCTTCCTAGGTCTCCAGTGAAAATCGCATCGTAATAGTCGATTTTACGGTCAAAATCCCCAAGATGACGGATTATTGTGTCTGCAGCGGCAGGTGCCATTGCTGCCCCCATATTGCTTTCATCATCAATTCCTAGGTCAACGACACGTCCTATTGTGCCCTCAACAACCTTTGCAACGTGATTTTTCTCGTATTTTACACGTGCCACTGCGGTGTCAAGGATGAATTTTCTGTCTTTTTCGTTCATATCTTCAATGACTTGGTCGCTTTTCACCAAATTATCTTCAAAATTCGGCTTTTTCTTTGACAGAACACATGCCCCTGCGCCAGTCACAGTCCATTGTGCGGTGGGTGTACGTTGATTTCCAAGTTCCAATGGATAACGATATTGCCTTTCTGCAGAGGAAAAGTGACTTGAAGTTGAACATGTGACTATATCCGCAAATCCACCGTCAATCAGCATACTTCCAACCAAAACGCACTCACCAAAGGTGGAGCAAGCATTGTACAAACCTAAAAACGAGGTTGGAAAGTTTCTTGCGGCAAGACTTGACGCACTAAGTTCGTTGAGAAGGTCACCAGCAAGCATAATGTCCACGTCATCCCGTGTCAAATTTGACTTTGCGATTGCACCACTTATGGCTTCACGATGCATTTTGCACTCTGCTTTTTCGTAGGATTTTTCACCCCAAAGGTCATTTTTCAGCACTAAATCGAAGTTGCCGGAAAAGTTCCCGTCTTCTTCCTTTTTTCCTACAATTGTGTATCCGCTTTTGAAATACACCCCGTTAGATAATCTAAAACTGCCTTTTCTTATCTTCATAGAAACAATCCTATAATGCCAACCAAGACACTTGAAACAACGCCAAATACGATGATAGGTCCTGCAATGACAAACATCTTTGCACAGACGCCGAAGAACACGCCTTCGCGATTGTATTCCATTGCAGGTGATACAACCGAATTGGCAAATCCTGTTATTGGCACGATAGAGCCTGCGCCGGCAAAATGCCCAATTTTGTCATAGACACCAATTGCGGTCAAAAAAGCGCCTAGGAAAATCATTGACATTGACACCCAACTGCCAACGTCTTGCTTTGCCATGTCGGGCGCAATGAGTTTTACGATATCCTTCACACCCTCACCTATCGAGCAAATGATGCCGCCAACTACAAATGCTGCAATCAAACTTCGCATCATAGGTGATTTTGGTGCGGTTTTCTTGACGTGTTCTTGATATATTTCTCTTTCAATCATATTCTTTGCCTAAAATTTCCTTTATTCCGTCCAGAAATATCTTGTCTTCAATTGGTCGCACGTCAATATCATCTGGCACTTTAAAATAAACTTCTTTGTCTTCCATATTTGCCATAGTAATATCCATACGCATATTGTTTACAACAAGGGGATTTTTATTCAAAAACAAAAAAGTAAAAAATAAAACCATCTCAAAGAGATGGTTTCACTTATTGTTTTGTGATTGATTATTTCAGTTTCTTTTCCATAACCACACGTTGGACACTCATGCCGTTGGCTTCATAAAAGGCCTTTGCGCCAGAATTAAATCCCCAAACGTTCAAGGTCAAATCGTCGCAACCTGTTTCAATGGCATATTCTTCTGCGGTTTTGTGAAGCAGTTTTCCAATTCCGCCACTTCTTGCATTTTCATCAACACAAAAGTCCTCAATCCAAAGGGTTTTGTGTTTTTTAAGAAGTCCATTTCCCTCGGTTTCTCTAAATTGACAAAAAACATAGCCATTAACGATGTCATCTTCATCCACTGAAACAAAAACCCTGCGCTTTTCATCCAGCAATATTGCCTCGACTTCAGCGTGATTGAATTTGCTTTCGTCATCGCTGAAAAGATCGGGTCTTCCGTTGTGGTGAATAACTTTGATTTGTTTGAGCAAATCAATTATGCGAGGAATATCTCGTTTTTCTGCAACACGAATTTTCATTAAAACGCCCAGTTTCCATCACGGAAGATTGCAACCGTCTTGCCGTCGCGAGTGATTGCGTCGATTGAAAGATCTTCACTGCCAATCATAAAGTCAACGTGAATCATTGAATCGTTGATGCCTTTTTCTGTGCATTCTTCAAGGGTGTACTTATCGTAATCCTTCAAGCAGTTGTTGAAACCTGCGCCGAGAGCCAAGTGACAGCATGCGTTTTCATCAAAGAGAGTGTTGAAGAAAGTGATTTCACTGTTTCTGATAGGACTGTCGTAAGGCACGAGCGCGCACTCACCAAGATAGCCTGCGGTTTCATCCATTGAAATCATAGATTTCAAAAGATCTTCATTTCTTTCTGCATGGACTTCAACTGCCTTGCCGTTTTCAAATCTAATCCAGAAATTTTCAATGACTTCACCACGATATGACAAAGGACGAGTTGCAACAACCTTGCCTTCTGCCTTGCCTTTCATAGGTGAGGTGAAAACTTCTTCACTAGGGATGTTAGGATTGAACGTGACGCCACTGAGAGTGTCTTCACATCCGCCACAGAAGATTCCGTCTTCAATAAGTCCTACGGTGAAATCCGTGCCGTTTGAGGAGGTATAATGAAGTTCTGCAATGCCAAGATCGTTGAGATATTTGCATCTTGCTTGCAAATCTGCATTGTGATCTTCCCATGCCTTCACAGGATCATCGCCGTCTGCACGTGAGGTGTAAAGGATTGCTTCCCAAAGTTTTTCCACTGCTTGATTGACTCTAAGTCCGGGGAAAACCTTTTTTGCCCATGCCTCACCAGGGACTGCAGCGATACACCATTGATATCTGTTTTCCATTCTATCGCGGAAGGGTTTGATGATGGGATATCTTGCTTGTTGTGACTTGGCAAGTTTCACTTGGTCAATGCCCTTGAGTCCATCGGGATCGTCAGATTCAAGATGAATCATTGCAGGAAGTGTTGTTGCACGATGTTCCATTCGTTCAACTTCCCACTTTTCAACGGTTGACAAAGTCTTCATACTGCGATAGCGATAATGAAGTTTTGCAAGGGGTTGATATGCCCATTCCACGATGACTTTGCCTGCGCCTGCTTTGTAGCACTCTTCAACCAACATTTTGACGAATTCGGGTTGATCGAGGTCAGCATTGATCATAACTTCTTGACCTTTTTGGATGTTGATGCCCTTTCTTGCAATAAGACGAGCATATTTTTGCATTGTAATCTTTTTCATAATAAAATCTCCTATGTGATAATTTTATATCACATATCCCATTTTGCCAACTGTTTTTTTGCCAACTTTTGGGTCAAAAAATCAAGTTTTATTTGGGAAAATAAAAAAGCACCAAAGGTGCTTTTCAATTATTGTTTGTCCTCTTCGACGTCACTTGCCACAAGATACCTTTGTTCTTTTTCATCTCTGACAAGTTCTTTCAATTCCTTTTTACGCTTGCGCTTGTCACTCATCATCAAAAACGGATATTTGATTCTTTCGGTTGTTTCAACGATTTTTGGCGTCGTCACGTCCTTTACGTGCTCTATTGTGCCCCCTATTTTGTCCGTGACGTCATCAATCTTATGCTTTTTGTCAATCAACCAGTTTATCTTTTCCATGGTAGGTTGAATATAGTTTTCGTTGATAGGCTCGTAGTCCTTTTGGAATTCCTGAATTATATATTTGATTCTGCGCTCGGCAACAATTGAAACAATCTCAAGCAACACCTGCAAAACCCACATAATTATCATAAGTGTTGCAAGAATAATCCTGATTCCGTTTACGCTATCAGCAGCAACATAAATGCCGTACAGCATAACAACAAGAGTAAAACTCTTGATGACTATCTTCAACCATTTATAAGCGTGTTTGACGGCTTTCTTTGCAGTCTTTGCAAGCTCCAACTTGTCTGCCACAAGCTCAAATATGTTGTATGCAACCAAAATAGCAAGAGAAAGACTGTTTGCCCACAAAATGCCAGTTTCAGTCACGATGGCATAAATAAAGTAGCCTGCCGAAATCAACAGCGTGGCTATACGGAAAGCCAATGACGCCTTTTTGAAGTCGTCAACTGTTTTGTTTAGTGCATTTATAGTGTGACCGAACAAAAGTTTAACGTCTGGCATAAGTCACCTCTAAATCTTTCTAACAGCATTATACCACACATTGAAAATCATCTCAACATCAAAATATTGTCAATCGATATTGTTTACTTCACTGTCGTTTTCGCCTATCTTTTTGTATCCCACCAAATTGTAGATGGATAGCCCCACCGCCAAAACCATAAATATTGCGCTGACAACCGCAGAAAGCAGGAACATTTCATGGTTTTCATTGCCACTATTCACCACAATCAATGCGTTTTGAAGCAATAATATGGAAACCAACATATCAATGAAGTTGATGACTGAAATCTCTTTAAGCAAAAAGTTATCTAAACGATTGCGCTTTGCAAAATTGATTGAAGTTGTCACTGCTTTACACACGGTGTACGCCGCCATGCCTATGGACAAAAACAAGTCAAACTTGATTTCACGTTGGAAAAACACCATCATAGTCACAGGCACAATCAAAACTATGTTCATAATAAACAATAACACTGAAGTACCAAGAAAAGTTTTCTTTTTAAGTTCGTTTTGCTGTTTTTCTTCCATTTTTCTAGATTTAATCTCAACAAGCGCAACCGAGCCACGTATGAGCGCCAACAGTACGTAATAAACTCCAATCCCGCCATACCAGGCAGATCTATAATAAATGGACAATGCCACGTTGAACAATGCAAAAATGACGGTCACCACAAAGTTGATTGCCGTCTTCACCGTCATACGAAATTCGTAATCGTTTTTCCATTTCTGCACTATGTCTACATAAAACTTGTCCATATTACAATTATACTGCAAATCAACCGCGAGTCAAACCACACTTTTACAGAAAAGTGTTTATCAATTATCTACTACTCACGCCTTAAAGAAAAACCCAAGTCTTTCGACTTGGGTTATCTTGGTGGGAGGGGGTGGATTCGTTTAGTAGCGAAGAGCCGACGCTTGCGTCAAAGCTCAAGCGTCAGCACCGAACGGTGGTTCGTGCAATACAAAGTATTGCAACTGCATAAAAGATGCAGTAAATCCACCACTCTCACCTTAAAGAAAAAAGCACCGATAATTCGGTGCTTTTCTTGGTGGGAGGGGGTGGATTCGAACCACCGAAGTCACTGACAACAGATTTACAGTCTGCTCCCTTTGGCCACTCGGGAACCCTCCCAGATGGAGCTAGTGACCGGAATCGAACCAGCAACCTGCTGATTACAAATCAGCTGCTCTGCCTATTGAGCTACACTAGCGTAATTTGTATTGATGGTGCCTCGGGGCGGACTTGAACCACCGACACGGGGATTTTCAGTCCCCTGCTCTACCAACTGAGCTACCGAGGCTTATCGGTGTTAAATGAGGCAGCGAGTTTATCACTGCCTCATTTATTTTTGGCGACCCGGAGGGGGCTCGAACCCCTGACCTCCAGCGTGACAGGCTGGCGTACTAACCAACTGTACTACCGGGCCATACTTTTGTGTTTATGGTGGGCCTTCACGGACTCGAACCGCGGACCAATCGGTTATGAGCCGACCGCTCTAACCAACTGAGCTAAAGGCCCGAATCACTTCGGCATTGTCGTCTTTGGTCGGGGTGAGAAGATTTGAACTTCCGGCCCCTTGGTCCCAAACCAAGTGCGCTACCAAACTGCGCCACACCCCGGAGGGATTCACGACTGTTATAATATACAACACCAGAAAAACCTTGTCAACAATTTTTTGGGTGTTTTTTTCAAGTTTTTTTCGTTTTTTTTCTTTGCAAAGTCCAAATTTGCGACAACAAGTGTCAAATCACTTGCCTTCCTGCCATTTATTATATACGCGGAGGGCGCAAAAGTGAAGTATAAATACGAATTTGACCAACTTATTATAGAACTTTATGGAGACGTGGATGAGCACTATGTCAAAAAAATCCGCGACGACATTGATTTTCTCATATCACGACAAGGAATATCCTCTGTTGTCTTTGACTTCAAAAACGTATCATTTGTTGACAGCACTGGACTTGGTTTGATTTTTGGCAGATACAAAAAACTTCTGGCAAGAAAAGTAGAACTTCTTTTAAGAAACGTGCCATCACACGTCGATAGAGTTTTTCGCACAAGCGGAGTCTATTCCGTCTGCCCCAAAATATAAGGAGAGATTATGGACAACTATTTCAAAATGCAAATACCTGCAAAAAGTGAAAACGAAGCTTTTGCCAGAAATACACTGGCCGCCTTTGTGCTTCCATTGTCACCAACCGTTGAAGAACTTAACGATCTAAAAACTGCAGTCAGTGAAGCGGTCACCAACTGCGTGGTCCACGCTTACGACGGTGACGGTAGCGTTGCCATTGTGGCTGAAATCCACGACAATATGCTTTTTGTCACTATAAGTGACAACGGCAAAGGCATAGAAGACGTAGACAAGGCCCGTGAGCCTATGTATACAAGCGGAGGGGACGAGCGTAGCGGTATGGGTTTCACCATTATGGAAACTTTTATGGACTCAGTTGAGATAACCTCCTCTCTTGGTCAAGGCACGTCGGTGACTATGACAAAATCCTTTGGCGTATGCTGAACCATGAAGACACCCTAGCGCTTATCAATCTAGCACAATCGGGTGACAACAACGCAAAAGATAAATTGATATCAGAAAATATGCCCCTCATAAAGTCAATCGTAAAAAGATTTAAGGGGCGTCTCGAATACGACGACCTTATGCAACTGGGTGCAATGGGTTTCACCAAAGCAATGATGGGCTTTGACACCAAATTCGGTGTCCGTTTTTCTACGTATGCCGTGCCTATGATAACGGGAGAAATCAAGAGATTTCTCAGAGATGACGGCGCAGTGAAGGTTTCACGCTATGCAAAGACCCTTGCCCACAAAATATCAACCTACGTTGACCAACAAGAAAAGGAAGGCAAACCCACCCCTACCATTGAGGAACTTTCCGCTGTTTTTGAGTGCGACACAGGTGACATTGTCCTAGCCCTCGACACCTCAAAAATGGTTTTGTCACTTAATGAGACCATTGATGAAGATGAAGAACTGACTTTGGGAGATAAAATTGCAGACAAAAATACTCCCGAAAACGATTTGAACAAGTTGATAATCAAAGACGCGGTATCATCTCTCCCTGAAAGAGAACGAAAAATAATAATTTTGCGCTATTTTAGGGATAAAACACAAAGTGAGGTGGCGGCAGAACTGGGCGTATCGCAAGTGCAAGTAAGCCGGCTTGAAAACAAGATATTGTTGAAGATGAAAGAAAACTTCAATGAAAACAATTAGTCACGACATCGTAACTATTTTTTTACCACTTCCCCGATTTTCAAGCACAACATATTCCACTTCCCCGCCTACGAAAGGGGCGAAATGTTGTGGTTTTGCCATATTTCAATGTTGACATTTTGCGAATAGTTTGCTATTATAATAATGATATTATAATAAGGCATTTTCGTCAATGGCAGATTATTTTAAGGAACGAGATAAAGAAACAACCATCCGTCTTTTGGGCATTCGTGAGGATTTGCCCGAATTTTGCGATGAGTTTTTTGTGGGCATTGAGCCTCAAACAACTGCCCTCACTCGTTTGAATTACGCCTACGATTTGCGTATCTTTTTTGACTATTTAGTCAAAAGAGTCTCTTATTTCAAGTTGAAAAAGGACTCAAAGGACATCGAACTTCGAGATTTAGAGCGTATTACCCTCACCCACCTTGAAGCATTCATTGAATATCTTTCCTACTATGAGTTTGACGGAAAGGAATTTTCTAACGGTGAAAGAGGAAAAGCACGCAAAATATCAACTGTACGCACCTTTTTCAAGTATTTTTACAACAAGGATAAGCTTTCCCAAAACATAGCAAGCAAGGTGAAAGTGCCAAAACAGCACGAAAAGGACATAATCCGCCTTGAATCTCGTGAAATTGACAAGATTTTGGATGCTGCAGAAGAAAGCACCTCTATGAGTAACCACCAACGCAAGATTCTCCTCAACACACGTGCCCGCGACGTGGCCATTCTCACCCTACTTTTGGGCACAGGAATCCGTGTCAGCGAGTGTGTTGGGCTCAATCTTACAGATATAGATTTTGACGTCAATGGATTTACCGTCACAAGAAAAGGCGGAAATCGCGCAATTTTGTATTTTGGTGAAGAAGTCCGCGAAGCACTGCTTTACTACATTGACGGAGAAAGAAAGGCTCTTATTTCACGTAGTGAAAAACTGCGCATTGAAGACAAAGATGCTCTCTTTTTGTCCTTGCAAATCAAACGTATTTCAGTGCGCGCAGTCGAAAACCTTGTCAAAAAGTATGCGCAAATTGCCGCACCTCTCAAAAAAATCTCTCCTCACAAACTTAGAAGCACCTATGGCACCAACCTCTATCGTGCCACCGGTGACATCTATATGGTGGCAGACGTCCTTGGACATCGTGACGTCAACACAACCAAAAAACACTATGCAGCCATCACTGAGGACAGAAGAAAGAGTGCTGCAAAGGCGGTCACTCTAAGAAATAATGAGGATTAACAAGAAAAAGTATTACAAAATATTGACTTTTTGAGAATAGATGTTATGCTTATATACGAAGTATATTAGGAGAAAAGGTTATGGATATTTCATCTGTCAATTCCGATCTTATACGTGGCAACTCCACCACTATAATTCTCGGCTCATTGTGGAATCATGATCGCTATGGTTATGAAATTCTGCAAGAAATCGACGACAAGACCAATGGCCAATACAAGGTGAAACAAGCCACACTTTATAACCAACTGAAAAAGTTGGAAAAAGCGGGCTTGATTTCCTCATATGACGGCGCACCTGATGACACCAGTGGTGGCAGACGTCGCTACTACACCCTCACCGATGAAGGCCGTGCTATGCTTGCAAAGGAAAAAAGTGAGTATGAATACTCACGTACAATCCTTGACAAGTTGATTTCTGAAAAGGAATTCGACTTTGCAAACCCTGCCCCCTTTGACACTGACTCTCTCCGCCCCTACACCAAAACCGGCGAAGAAGAAAAGCCCAAAGTGGTCTACAAGGAAAAAATCGTTGAAAAAGAAGTTCCTGTAGAAGTTGAGGTCGTGAAGGAAGTAGAAGTTGTCAAGGAAGTACCTGTTGAAGTGGTGAAAGAGATTCCTGTGGAAGTCGAAGTCATCAAAGAGGTGGAAAAAGAGGTCCTTAAGAGAGTTTACATAGACGCAAACGGCAACGAAATTACTGAAGAAGAAGCTATGCTTCTTGCTGAAGAGGCTCGCAAAAAGGAAGAGGAACGCATCCGCAATCAACACAAACCTGCCAAGAGCCTTGCAGAAATGTTTGCTCGTCTTGACAGTCAAAGTGAGTACACCGAAAAGCAAGAAGGCTATGTGGTTGCTCCCACTGCCGTGTCAAACGTCCGTGAAGAACCTGTTGAGCACTCCTATTTCACAGCTTATGCAAGTGAAAACGAGTCAAGAACACGCTCACAAGCCACTTTGAAAGAGATTTTTGACCGTCTTGAAGCAAAAGAAGCCAAGATTGATGAGCAACACCGCATTGAAAAGGAACAAGTTGTTGAAGAAACTCCTGCCCCTCAATACGCACCTGTTGAAACCACTCCTGTTGTGACCGATTATGCCGAAGCATATGTTGACAGTGAAATCTACACAAGAAACAACAGACAAAAAGATGATACATTTGTCACTTCAGCGATCATAGGCAAACGTGAAGAAACCTTTGAATACGAACAAAACGAAGTAAACTATCGTGATTTCTTCTCTTCAATCGTTTCCGCCCCTGAAGAAAAGAAGGCAGAGCCTGAAGAAAAAGTTTTTGCCCCCGACAAGGACCTTGGCAGAAGACTTTATGCAGAAGGTTTCAAAATCAGACCTTACAATCGTGGCAACACGAGTGAGTTCTACACCTTCAATTTCTTGAGTTCTAACCGCATCAATCGCGATAGCTGGCTCATTGTTATGGCACTCTTCGTATTGGAAGTTGCTGTGATGTGGGTGTCGCTCATCGGCAGAGCCCCTATGGGATATTTCCTCGGATTTATGCTCGGTGGCGCAGCACTTATGCTCATCCCCACAGTCATTTATCTGTTCAATCCCACAAAACGCGTACGAGCCAATTTCAACTTTAAGTTGTCCATAATCAATCGCAGTATGATATTCATTGAACTTTTGGTCGTTTGCATACTGGTTGGATTCTTCGCAGTGGGCGCAAGCATTGATGACATTGATATGTTGCTCCAAACAATCATTCTCCCTGGCGTCATGCTCACAAACCTGCCTATCAGTTCAGTCATCTACTACTTGCTGTACAGAAGCAGAAAATATCACACCGCATAATTACATAGCATCAAAAACAAATTGCCGACAAACGTCGGCAATTTTATTTTGCGCGTATGCGCGCACTATATAATATACGCACTGCCTCTATACATAAACAAAAAAACCAAGTCTTGCGACTTGGTCTTTTGGCAGGGGGGACGCGATTCGTGAGGAGCAAGGCGACGGAATAGTGAAAACACGCATTTTTGCATTGTGTTTGAACGTCAGACGCAACCATGGACGCAAGGCATTTCGTTGCCGTCGCGGACAAGTTGCGTGTGAGAATCGCTACCCTGCATAAACAAAAAACCAAGTCTAACGACTTGGTCTTTTGGCAGGGGGGACGCGATTCGAACACGCAACCGGCGGTTTTGGAGACCGCTGCTCTACCGTTGAGCCACCCCCCTAAATTTTTATGCTAGTAAATTATAGCAATGTATGGACAAAAAGTCAAACATTTAGTATTATTAAAGCAACAAAGATATGCATTTTTTGCATTTTCCATCATTTTGGTAGGACGTGCTATGACAAAACGTGAAATTACTCTTTATACAGATGGTGCTTGCAGTGGCAACCCCGGTGTTGGTGGTTGGGCTGCTGTTCTCATATACAAGCAACACAAGAAAGAGATTTCAGGCGCAGAGGCAGAAACCACAAACAATCGTATGGAACTTAGAGCCATCATTGAAGGGTTGAAAGCAATCAAAGACGCCTCTGCAATCGTCAACGTCTATAGCGACAGTGCCTACTCTGTCAATGCAATCAACGAAGGTTGGATTTATAGTTGGGCAATAAATGGTTGGAGAACTTCTGGGAAAGACGACGTGAAGAACGTGGACCTTTGGAAGGAACTTCTTGCCCTTATGAAAAAGCACGACGTCACTTTCATCAAAGTCAAAGGACATGCTGACAATGAGCTCAACAATCGCTGTGACACTTTGGCTCGTGGCGCAATCAAAGAGTTGCAAAAGACCATTGCCCTCGATTCCTTGCCCTTCTAAGCCCTCATATGTTTAACAAAAAAAATCCTACTACGTAGGATTTTTATTTTTGCCTTTGCATATATTTTTTTCGAATAAAAAAGCCTCTCAAACGAGAGGCTTTTCATTGAGCTGATTATTCAGCATCTTCGGTCTTCTTTTTGCGGGTTGTCTTTTTCTTGGGTGCTTCTTCTGCTGCTTCTTCTGCTTCGAGATCAAGCTTCAAGCCTTTGAAGAGATCGCCAAGTGATGCACTTGAACTGCCAGCGATGAATTCCTTGGGTTCTGCAGTTGTTTCTGCTGCTGCCTTGCGAGGACGACGTTCTCTCTTTTCTTCACCTTCTGCAACCTTTTCTTCGAACTTCTTGATGCGTGCGTTCTTCTTGGGTTTTTCTGCAGGTGCTTCGCCTTCTGTTGCAGGTGCTTCTTCTACGACTTCGGGTGCGGGAAGGAGTTCCTTGATTGAAAGTGTGATGCGGTTTTCTTCGAAGCCGATGATCTTTGCTTCGACTTCTTCACCAGCCTTCAACACTTCGTTTGCATCTTTGATCCAGTTGTGTGAGATTTGTGAAACGTGGACAAGACCGTCAACGCCTTCGCAGATGGAGATGAATGCGCCATATGAGAAGATTCTTTCAACTTTGCCCTTGATCACTGTGCCAACGGGGAATCTTTCTGCTGCTGCTTCATAGGGCTTCTTTTGGAGTTGCTTGTAGCCGAGAGAAATCTTGCCAGTTGCTCTGTCCATCTTGAGAACGACGAAGTCATAGCTTTCGCCGATTGTGAGGACTGTGCTAGGATCGGTGATCTTGTTCCAGCTGAGTTCGGAGATGTGTGCGAGGCAATCAAAGCCCTTTACGCTGACAAATGCACCGAATGCTGTAAATCTCTTAACTTTGCCGTTGACGATATCATGAACATGAATGCTGTTCCAGAATTCGTCTTCTTTTGCTTGCTTTTCTCTTTCGAGATATTTCTTTGCTGATGCAACAATGAATCTTGACTTCTTGCCTGCCTTCTCATCTTCGCCTTCTGCTGCTTCTTCGTTGAGTTGGACAACGTGGAGTGTCTTGCCTTTGTAGTCTTCAAGGTTCTTCACATAACCCATCTTGACGTGGCTTGCGGGAACAAACACGGTGTATGAACCAAGTCTGCCACGAAGACCGCCTTTGACGACTTCGGTGATGGTGAGGTCAAATTCGCCACCGGCGAGTGCCTTTTCTGCTTCTGCGTCTTCAAGGACCTTGAGATCAACTTCTTTCTTTGAGAGAAGGATATAATCCTTGTTGCTTTCGCCAGTGTAGATACCGGAGATGCTGTCGCCTTTCTTGTAGTTTGCGGGATCGTATGTGCCATCTACTTCTGCGTCAGCCTTATCAATGAAACCGTCTTTTTTGCCGATTTGCATTCCGACATAGATACCGTTTTCGTCTGCGTTGAGGACGATGCCGTCATATTTCTTGCCTTTCTTGTAGTTGGCATAACCCATGGCACGGTCTGATTTGACTATGTCTTCCATTGTAAGCTCTTTTTCAGCTACATCTGCGGCGTTTGCTTGTGCTTGAAGTGTTGCTTCTTCTTTCACTTCAACTGTGTTGTTGAGAGTTTCACTCATAAGTTTTGTTACCTCCTGAATCAACCACGGTGGAGTTGATGCTCCTGCCACGATTGAAATGCTATAAAATTGTTTGTTTCTTAACTGATTTAATTGAGACGGATTTTCCACAAAGAAGACGTTGTCGTTGACTTCTTTTGCCACCTCGTACAGTCGGCGTGTGTTGGCGCTAGTATGACTGCCAAGCACTAAAACCGCATCGTATTCCTGTGCGAGCGCACGTGTTTCATCCTGTCTTGCTTTTGTAGTATAACAAATTGTATCAAAAATGCCAAACGATTTATCGGTGTTTTTTTGCAAATTTACAACAAAATCGCAAAATTTTTGATATTTATCTGCCAAAATGGTGGTTTGAAAGACGATTGAGCAAGGTTTGGACGAAATTTTGACCTCTTCTTCCTCAGAAATGATTGCGCCGTCCCCTCTTGTATGACTGAACGTGCCAACGACTTCATCGTGATTTTTGTCACCCACTACGTAGACGAAATCTCCAGCCTCGTGTCTTTCGTCAACGATGTGATGTATCTTCTTCACAACTTTGCAAGTTGCGTCGTGAAGCACGACACCCTTCTCCCTCAATTCCTCTTCAAGTTCCAGGGGTATGCCGTGGGCTCTAATGAGGGCAACGTCACCTGCTTTCAAATTTTTCCACTGACTTTCGGGGAGTGCCTCCACCCCTCTCTCTTTCAAGTATTCCGTGACCAATTCGTTATGCACAAGTTCCCCAAGGGTGTACACCTTGGAGTGTTTTTCGGCAAGTTCCAGAGCCTTGTTGACAGCACCGGCAACTCCACCACAAAATCCTGCACTTTTAGCCACGTAGATATTCATTTTTTACACTTTTTCCTGTTCTTTTTTGCCATAATTTCTTCCACTGCTTCATTGCAAAGACGGCGTGTTTCAAGCATCTTTTCGTAAAGATATGCCGTTGCTCTTTCCTTGTTTTCTTCAGTGGGTTTGTCGCCGTAAAATTGGCTCATATCAATGGGCTCGCCAACGTACATATAGTTGCGCTTGAAGGGGCGCAATCTTCTATAATACATTACAGGCAAAATTCTGCGCTTTGCTTTTATAGCAAAACGAGCCGTTCCGTGCTTAAAAGGCTTGATAGAATCATCATTTGCGCGGTTTCTTGTGCCTTCGGGGAAAATGACAAGTTGTTTCTTTTCATCCTTCAAAACATTCATAACTGCTTTGATTGCTTGAAGGTCGGGCTCCCCTCTATTTACGGGAATGCCACCAACTGAGCGCAAAAACCAGTTGCTGATTTTTGATTCTTCAAAGGCTTCCTTTTTGATGAGGACGTTCATATCCCTTTGGATAAGGCGCGAACCGATGACAACACCATCAAGAGATGAATAGTGATTGCAGATGATCATTCCACCGCCAAAATTTTTGTAGTTTTGTCTGTTTATGACCGTTGTGGGCCACAAAATTTTTGCAAGAGGATTCAAGAAAAATCTGAAAAATCCGTACAATTTCATTTGATTTTCTCCTTCACCAAACTGATAACTGCCTCGACGACTTCGGGGATTGTCATAGTGGTTGTGTCAAGTTCCACCGCGTCATCCGCCTTTTTCAAAGGCGCAACTTCACGGTGAGAGTCGTTGTAATCTCTTTGCTTTATATCTTTAAGGACTATGTCGAAATCACTTTCCTGTCCTTTCAGTCTATTTTCTTCAACTCTGCGCTTTGCTCTTTCTTCTGCTGATGCAACGAGGAAAATCTTGCAGTTGGCGTCAGGAAGCACAAAAGTGCCAATATCTCTTCCGTCAAGGACAAGGTCGTAGGTTTTGGCAAGTTCTCTTTGAATGTCAACAAGTTTATATCTCACACAAGGGAGCGCTGAAATATCGCTTGCTGCTTTTGACATATAGTGCTCGCGGAGATAAGGAGTTGTGTTGAAACCATTGACAATGATTTGTTGTGCGCCGTCTTCATAGACCACGTCCATTGTGAGGGTTTTGAGCATTTCGCCTACGCCCACTTCGTCACTGACGTCAATGCCGTTTTTGATTGCCGTGTATGCCGTTGCACGATACATTGCGCCTGTATCAAGATAGATGATGCCAAGTTCCTTCGCTACGGCTTTTGCCACTGTGCTCTTGCCTGCGCCCGCAGGTCCGTCAATTGCGATGTTAATCATTGTCTTCTCCCAGTTCTTTTGTTGCGTGTTTTGCTGCCATATATCCAGTTGCAAATGCAATTTGCAAATTGAATCCGCCTGTAAGTGCGTCAACGTCAAGGACTTCTCCAACAAAGTAAAGTCCTTTGTGATGCTTGCTTTCCATATGAGGTGTGACATCTTTTGTGTCAACTCCCCCTGCCGTGACGATTGCCTCCTCAAAAGGTGCAAGTCGTTTCAAAGTGAAAGGTAGATTTTTCAAGGCTTTGAGAAGTCTGCCTCTCTCTTCCTTTGTCACTGAATTGACTTTCTTATTTTCAGGAATTCCCGCCACTTTCAGCACGTATGCATTAAGCCTTTCGGGCATAAGTGCTCTGGTTGCATTTTTGACGTCAAGATTCTTTCTTTCCTCAAAGTCACGTAAAATACGTGCCTCAAGTTTGTTTTCATCAAGAGCGGGTTTCAAATCCAATTCAAAGCGGACTTTTTCTGCTCTGTTGATAAACGACGACACAGTCAATGCAATAGGTCCACTGAGGCCTCTGCCTGTAAAGAGCATTTCACCAAAATCATCAGCGATTTCCTTTCCGTTGCCGTTGTATGCGGTGAGACGTACGTTTTTAAGTGACAGCCCCTCAAGACACTTGACATCTTCCACAGTTTGCAAAGGCGCAAGTGCGGGCACTGGACCGACCACTTTGTGGCCTAAATCTTTTGCAAACTTGTATCCGTCACCGGTTGAACCGGTTGAGGGATAGCTGACGCCACCAGTTGCCACGATGACTTTGTCGCAAGCAATATTTTCCCAAGGGGTGTAAACTCTAAAAGAGTTTCCGTCCACCCTTATTTCTTTGATTTCGGTTTTAAGTCGGACGTCAACTCCCGCTTTTTGCATTTCATTTGCAAGGGTTTTTATGACGTCATTTGACTTTTGTGACAAGGGGAAAACTCTGTTTCCTCTTTCAGTCACAAGGGGCAAACCTGCATTTTCAAGCATTTCCATTGTGTGGGCAGGTGTGTACGTGTATAGTGCCGAGCGCAAAAACTTCGCACCGTGAACAACGTTTGACAAAAAGTCTTCAACGTCGCAATCGTTTGTCACGTTGCATCTACCTTTGCCGGTTATGTATATCTTTTTGCCCAACTTTTCATTTTTTTCAAGCAAAATGACCTCTGCGCCTGCTCTTGCAGCGTAGATTGCGCTCATCATTCCCCCTGCACCACCACCGATTACTACAATCTTCATAGTGCCCACTCCACGTCAATATAGTCGTCAAGAAGGTCCTCGTCACGAGGGATTGCGCGTATAGGAGTGATTGCAATATATCCGCTGTCAACCGCCTTGCAGTCATCGTCATAAGGGCTGTTGCTTTGGTCATAAGGTGCGCCCTTTGTATAGAAACCGTCGTCCTTTTTGACGTAGTGGTCGTTATAGGTTCTATGACCGCCCTTGACAACACGTACTCCCTTGATTTCTTCTTCTTTAGAAGAAGGGATATTAACGTTGATAGTCACCATAGGGCGAATACGGGACAAAATGTCATCCATATTTTCAATGAAAAAGCGGATTGGGAAGGAATAATCTCCGTCAGTGTCAACCGTTGACAAAGATACTCCTTTCACTCCAAGGATTGTGCCTTCTTGTGCTGCATTGAAAGTGCCTGAATAAATGGCGTCAGTGCCCACGTTGAGACAAGTGTTAATGCCTGACACAATAAGGTCAAAGGGTGCGCCAAGATAAAGGTGCTCAATGGCAAACTTTGTGCAGTCACAAGGAGTGCCGTCAAGAGCATAGCAAGGTACGTCAAGTTTGCCGTCAGTGAGGGTTTTTGTGTCAATTTCCTTATAATTCAGTGCTCGCCAAAAAGTCACGGAGTGACCTGCCCCTGACCTTTCACTGTCAGGTGCTACGATGTGCACTTCGTGATGCTTTGCAAGTTCTATTGCCAGTTGCAACAAACCTTGCGCTTTGTATCCGTCGTCGTTGGTGAGCAGAATTTTCATATTACAGTTTTTGGAGGTATGCCACCTCAAAATCGTTCAATTCTCTGTTGCCACCGCGGGAAAGTCCGCCCAGTCGCAAATCGCCGATTGCAACACGTTTCAAAAACACCACGTTCTTTTCAACGGCTTCAAACATACGGCGTACTTCTCTATTTTTACCTTCGGTAATGATGACTTCAAGACGAGTCAAAGTTCTTTCACCATCATTGGTTTTGATCTTTTCAGTTGCCAATACTTTCACCTTGCTCTTGCCGTAGCGCACTCCGTCAACGACAACGCCTTTACGCAAAATAGCGAGATCGCTTTCTACGATTTCGCCTTCGATTTTTACGATATACGTTTTGGGAATTTCGCTTGAGGGGTGAGTAAGCTTGTGAGTCAGTGCTCCGTCATTTGTAAAAAGCAAAAGACCTTCACTGTCGTAGTCAAGTCTGCCGACAGGAATCAGTCTTTTTGATTTGAATTCTTCATCGAAATAGTCGTAAACAGTCTTTCTTCCCTTTTCATCACTTGTTGAAGTGATGCATCCCTTGGGTTTGTTGAACATGACGTATTCATAGTGAGTGACGGGCAACACTTTTTTGCCGTCCACAAAGACAACGTCCTTTGTTTCGTCAACGGTTGCACCAAGTTCAATGATAACCTTTCTGTTTACTGAAACTTTACCTGATGCGATGAGTTCGTCAGCTTTACGGCGGGAGCAAACTCCGCATTCTGCAAGGTATTTGTTAAGTCGCATAATACTACCACCTATATTAGTGATAGTATTATACTATTTTATTTCGTGTCGTGCAAGCGTTTTGTGCGCACGTGACAGGTCAATCACCGAGTTTTTTGATGATATAAGGCAATTTTCGGCACAGGATAGCGGGTTAAACAAGATAGATTTGGGGTGTTTTTAATATCATCAAGGGCGGATTTTCCATAGTCACCGTAGAGGTGCAAAAGTTCAGTGTCAACCATCATATAGTTGTCAAAGCCGTAGTCCAAAATGCTCATGCTATCTCCCCACATATCTCCGTGATTCAAGACTACCGCAATCAACTGCATCCCGTTGCGTTTTGCAGAAGAAACCAAGCATCTACCGCTATTTTTTGTGTATCCTGTCTTCACGCCGTTTGCTCCATCGTATAGGTGAAGCATCTTGTTTTTGTTGGCAATTACACGGGCACTTTCACCTTCCCCAATCCTTGCTTTTTGCATTGAAATTATCGTCCTAAAATACGAATTTTTCATGGCTTCTGCAGTTATCAAAGCAAGGTCATAAGCGGTTGTATAGTGATTTGGATGATGAAGTCCGTGAGGATTTTCAAAATTTGAGTTGACTGCCCCACATTCAACTGCTTTTTCGTTCATTTTCTTTGCAAAGTCGGATATGTTTCCAGAGACAGCAATAGCAAGAGCAACTGCAGCATCGTTGCCACTTCTCAACATCATTCCGTATAGTAAATCTTCAACAGTCAGTATTTCTCCCACTCGCAAATATAATGAACTTCCTTCAATTCCCACCGCCTCTTTAGGTATCTTAATTTTTTGATTAAGTTGCAAATTTTCTAGGACGACAAGTGCGGTCAAGATTTTTGTTGTACTGGCCGGAAAGGTTTTATTGTTTTCGCCGTCTCCATACAACACTTTCTTTGTTGTCCACTCAATGCAGACTGCTCCTCTTGATGCTCTATCCAGCGCAAGAGCAAGTCCGTTTTCACTCAAATTGTTTTCTTCGAAAACATAAATTGATATTGTGCTGAAAATAGAAATAAAAATTACAGCAAAAATCAAGACGACAAACGCCGTCCTTACAATAGATTTCCTTTCAGTTATGTTGCTAAGTTCTGTCATCTAAATCGTCTCCCTTAAAGGTGTTGACAGCGGTCTTCAAAAGGTCCATCCACTTGCTGTCCGTGGTTTTGTCAACGGACACAAACCGCTTTTCTCTTCCACAAATGAGAAAACCCACTGGTGTCACCGACACTCCGCCACCGCCTACACCAGCATTGACACCCTTTTCCCCTGTGTCATTTGCCTTTCTTTTGTCACCGCCTGCGCCAATGACGTAGCCTGCGCTGAGTTTCACCACAGGCAAAATCACAGTGCCATCTGCTGACACAATTGGTTTGCCAACAACACTTTCGGTGTCGTTCACCTGTTTTAGATTGTCAATGGTTTGTTTCAATATTTCGTTTAATTCCATACACTGTCACCATTTCAACTATATCTATGATTGAAACTTTGATTTTTACGTCGATATCCAAAACAAAACAATCCTTGTCAAATCTTGGATAAATGTGGTCTAGATTGACTTTGGGAATATGTGCGGTCAAAGTTTTAACCAGTCCGCAATTGCATCCAGCATTTAGCGCATCACTTCCGCCAATAAGTCCTGCAACTTTGGCTTCACTCACAAGCGACAAAACACTGCTGTCAATCACGTTAATTTTCGAGGCAATTCCTCTTGCTTTTCTTTCGGTGTCGAGTTTGATAATTCTGTCATTTATCAGTATTCTAAATCGGTATTTTTGCTTTTCTATCTTGATTTTTACAATCTTTACACCCCACAATTTCAGCACAATCAAGCACTTATTTCTGTCAAGAGAAACGTGTATTTTTAGTGCTATATGGTGAGGCAATACAAGCAAAAATATTAGAATTTCAACACCTAGAAAAGACAAGAGAATTGCCATATTGTTAGGGTGTGAAATTGGGCACAAAATATTCAAATAATAAAAAACAGCACCGCATGGGTGCTGTCTTATTGCTGTAAAGTTTTTATTCAAACACTTTGAAGTCTTCGCCTTCGAGGAAGTCGGGAAGTTCGTCCTCGATGTCTTCTTCGACCTCTGCTGCAACTTCTTCAACAATCTCTTCTCCGTTGTCGCCGATGATTGTTCTTGTTGAAAACAAGGTTTCTTGTGTGGGTGCATAGATGAGTTGGATTTTTTCCATAACTTCAACAAGGTCAGGCAATTCTTCAAGGGATGAAATCTCAAATTTCTTCAAGAATTCGTCTGTTGTGCCGTAAAGGATAGGATTGCCCACTGCTTTCTTTCTGCCCACTGCCTCAATAAGACCGGCCTTGAGAAGCCCTGTGATGGCGTATTCACTGTTGACGCCCCCACGCATATCTTCGATTTCAAGTTTGGTTATAGGTTGCTTGTAGGCGATTGTGGAAAGAACTTCAAGGAGGGTTTTGGTCAGGGATTTTTCCTTCAAAGGAGTGAGCACGTCTGCCACGGTGTCACCATAACGAGGATTTGATGTAAATTGAAGCTTGCCGTTGAATTCAACAAGCAAAACTCCACTTTCATCGCTGTATTTCTTTTGCAGTTCTTTGACGATTTTGTTCAGTTCTTGGGTGGTGAGTTCGGGGATTTTTTCACAAAGGTCCTTCTTTTGAATAGGTTGACCGCTTGAAAAAATTATGGCCTCAACAACTTTACTTATATTCTCCATCTGCGCTCTCCTGAATTGCTGTTTCTTCGTTGCCCTCTACTTTGTAGAGGATGATCTTTCCAAATGCCTCTTCTTGCTCTGCTTTGATGATGCCGTACTTCATAAGTTCGAGGACGGCAAGGAAGGTGATGACTATGTCCCCTCTGTCAAAATCAGGCTCAAATAAGAACTCGAAATCAAATGAGCCGTGATAATAGATGAGTTCACGTATGTGTGTCATTTGCTCGTGCACTGAGAATCTATCTTTGACAACCTTTTTAGGGATTGCGTCACGGACTGCTCTTTCTGAGTTAGCAAGCACTCTTGCAAAGGCTTCTACAAGCTTTGGCAGTGAGAAGTTGGTCAAACAGACGCGGTAGTCCTTGTCTGAATATACGGGCTCTCTCACAAAGCGGTTGATGGTTTCCATATCGCGCATCTTTTCCGCTTGCTCTTTAAGAAGTGCATATTCCTTAATCTTGTTGATGAAGGCTTCTCTTTCGTCTATGACACCATCATCTTCGTCCTCATCTTCCTTAGGAAGAGTGCGAAGGGATTTGAGATAGACAAGTTCTGCGGCAAAGGTGATAAACTCCCCTGCGTATTCATAGTCCAATTCCTCTCGAGGGGTGGCCTTGATGATTTCAACGTATTGCTTTGTCACCTCACTGATGAAGATGTCCTCAATGCGGATTTTTGCACTTTTGACAAGTTCAAGAAGGAGGTCAATGGGGCCGTCAAAATCACTGATATGATAGACAACGGTTGAGTGCACAGTAAAAAATTCCGCATCGGTTGCAGGATTTTCACTAGGCAAAATCACCTGAGGCTTTTGTTCAGGTGTTTCAACTTCTGTTGTGATTTCTGCGTTTTCTATCACAGACAAATCACTTGTGATTTGGTTTTCAAGATTGTCCATTATATCCACTCAGGAACAACGTTGTTCCTCAAAATATCTTCGTAGGTTTGTCCCTTCACGATGAGGTCTGCTTTATCGACCTTCACCATCACCACTGGAGGCACCGCATTCAAGTTGTAATTTGATGACATTGAGTAGTTGTATGCTCCTGTCGTAAACACTGCAACCACGTCGCCGACTTCAGCTTTTTGCAGAGGTACGTCTTCAGCAATTATGTCACCACTTTCACAGCACTTGCCTGCCAAAGTGACTTTCTCTGTCATAGGCTCGTCAGCCTTGTCACACACAATTGCGCTGTATTGTGAGTCATATAGTGCGTGACGAGGATTTTCAAACATACCGCCGTCAATTGCCACGTATTTTTTCACACCAAAATCTTTGATTGCATTGACTGTGTAAAGTGTGATTCCTGCTTCACCAACAATACTTCTGCCCGGCTCAACGATGACAAAAGGTTTCCCTAGTCCTTTTTCTGCCACCTTGACCGCAAGGCGTGCCAGTATGTTTTTCACAATATTTGCCGTGGATTCGGGGGTAAACTTAGGGTCTTCATCGGTGTAATAAACACCATATCCACCGCCTAAATCTAAGGTGTGACAATTTATGCCGACTTCACCAAGTTTCACGATGAAATCCACCATTTTGTCCACTGCCACGTCATAAGAACTGTGGCCGTAGATTTGTGAGCCAATGTGGATATGCAATCCCTTGAAAACAAGATTCTTTCTTGAATTTATGTCTTTGACATAATCAAGGGCATCTTTTTCAATGTCGAAACCAAATTTTGAGTTGGGAGCGGCAGTTTGCACGGCGAAATAAGTGTGAGCAGATACAAGAGGATTGATGCGGACAAGCACCTCTTGTTTTTTGCCTTGACGACCTGCTTCGGCATCCAGTCTATCAATCTCGCTTATGCTGTCGATGACAAAATATCCAACGTCTGCGCTGACGCCTTCACGGATTTCTCTTTCCGTCTTTGCATTTCCGTGGAAAATGATATGCTTGGGATTGACACCTGAGGTGAGCAACAAATGAAGTTCTCCGCCAGATACTGCATCAAACCACATACCCACTTTGTCCATGAGACGGGTTGTTGCTTTTGTTGCAAATGCTTTGCTTGCATATGCCACTGCGCCATCGCCATAGGCTGCGACGGCATCAATCATTTTTTTGCAAAGATTTTCAATATGGTCACCATCCATAACGTAAAGAGGTGTGCCATACTTTCTTGCAAGGGCTGATGCTTCAAAGTTGCCAATATTCAATTTTCCGTCTGCAACAAACAGAGTTTCTCTTGAATTCATATCTTTTCCTAGGTGAAATTGCTATCGCACGAGGTGTGCGCGTGTATGCGTTTGCACATACATCAGTTATTTTATCATAAAAAGTCTGCAAAGTCAAAATAAAAAATCGCCCAAAGGTTTTTACCTTTGAGCGACCAAGATTGTGTTTTGTTTTACCACTCGTCACATATATGCTTGAGGGTGTCACTATACCTTGCCTTTTCAACGTCAACCACGCTGACAACTGGGCATTCCCCAATCACTTCACCATTTCTTGTAAGGTATGCTTTGCCAACCTCACCGCCTCTTACGATGGGCGCTTTTACTGTTGCCGGCAGATTGAAGTGCACCTTATATTCACCGTCATCACCTTTTTTGACAAGAGCCTTGAAATCATCTTTGACTGCAACTGAAATTCCCTTTTCTCTGCCACCTAAAACTCTTATAGAGTTTTCAATGCAGTCGTCTTTGGATTGTATGACCTTTGCTGAGTAGTTTGAAAAAGCGTATCCAAACAAATTGCTGACTGAGGCAAATCTTTCCTTTGAGCTGTCTGCACCTATGACAACCGCCACAACGCGGAGCCCGTTTCTTTCTGCGGTTGCTGACAAACAAAATTTTGCTTCACTGGTGAATCCAGTTTTTCCGCCATCGCAACCATTGTAGAATCGCACAAGTTTGTTTGTGTTTGTCATAGAGGTTGTTCTTCCATCAGGGTGAACGAAATCTTCAAGCCAAATTCCTGCATATTCAAAATATTTTGGGTGCTTGATAAGTTCACAGAACATAATTGATACGTCTTTTGCGCTGGAATAACTTTCAGGGACAGGAAGTCCTGTGCAGTTGACAAAATTTGTGTTGTTCATCCCAAGGGCCTTTGCTCTTTCGTTCATGTCCTTTACGAATCCTTCAACACTGCCAGACAATCTCTCTGCCATAGCCACACAACTGTCGTTTGCACTTGCAACAATGATAGACTTAATAAGTTCGCCTGCCTTATATTCTTTTCCGCTGTCAAGGAAAACTTGTGATCCGCCCATACTGGCAGCAACGTCACTGACAGGCACCATTTCGTCAAGGGAAATCTCACCTCTGTCAACGCTTTCAAGAGCAAGCAAAGTGGTCATAATCTTCACCATGCTTGCAATGGGCAACCTATCGTCTGAACGAGATGAGTACATCTCTGTCCCCGTTGCGCTGTCAACCAAATATACCGCCTTGCCGTTCACCTTAATTTCGTCGGCGAAGGCTACGTTTTTACCTAAAGGTAAAAGAGTTGATAATATTGTCAATGAAAATAGAAAAATCACTGCAAAACCAACAATTTTTGCAAGCCTATTTTTCAACGATTTTTCATTTTGATTTTGATGATTAAATAGAAAAATTGATGTTTTCATATTGCACCTCAAACCTATTGTGTGCAAGGAAAAACATATTATTCAACCGCCGATGACAACCACCTTTGTGACCGCCCCAATAAGCAAAAATATCACTGCACTGACAATTATGTTGACGCATAGTGCTTTAAGCAAAACCGCAACGGACGGTTTCAATAGTTTGTCTTTTGAATCGCACTTGCATGAGTGCCCCAATGCAATACTGCCACCTATCATCAAGCACAAAAATGTGGTGAGGAAAAAGGGCGTATACACAAAAATCAAATTCATAATGCCTACACCACCATAGACACCTACAAGAACACACAGATAGTTTCCTGTCATAAACCCTAAAACGGCAAAAGGCACAACAGCAATAAAGGACATTCCTCGAATGCAGGCAGAAACCACAACAACTCCATAGCCCGCCACCACAAAAAGTGAAGAAAAGAAAAACACTTTCACCGCACCGAAAGTCATATCGTTGCGAGAAAGTTTTTCAAAAACACCACCCACGGAATTTACTGCAGACACTATCCCCACTATGATTCCAACAACAAACAGCACCGAAAAGCATATCACCGTCTTTTTGTAGGCGGATAGGAAGTCTTTTATCACGAAAACTGCAGATTTCATGCGGACATTCATACCAAATAATACTTGTTTTTCCTATCGGTTATGACAAAAATTCTTCTTTTTACCGAAAAAAAAGATGATATGATTTGCCTATGGAAAAAGACGAACTGAAAATTAAAAAATATCTTCTTGAACTGGGCTTTCAACCAAACCTAAAAGGCTATCATCTTCTTGCCTATCTCATTGAAAAAGCACGAAATGGAGAGAAAATTATGCCGCTGAAATATTACGGTTATATTGACCTATCAAAAAAGTTTGGAGTGAGTGTGGCAAGTGTTGAAAAGGACATACAAAACGCCATATCTTCCGCTTGGTTAAGGGGCAACGTTGACACACTTTATCGTGAATTTGGCGAAACCCTTGACGAGGACAAAGGCAAGCCTACAAACAAGCAGTTTTTGCTCACCGCATTAGAGCGTCTTGCAATGAAAATATAGGATTAGAATAGCGGTTTTTCAAAATTTGTTGCAGAATTTCAAATAATAATCCGTTTAGATTCTTGCCATATTTATTCTTATGCAGCTGCCCTTTCTTCTTCCAAATTTGGCATATACGAGGTTGAATACATAAACCTAGAATGGACGCCATAGCCCCTTGTGGCATCGCCTACAAAAACGTGGGTGACTGCCCCCACAAGCAAGCCGTTTTGTATGATAGGACTGCCACTCATCCCCTGCACAATTCCACCGGTTTTTGCAATCAATCTTTCATCTCTTACAACGATGACAAGTCCCTTTTCTTTTGGGCTGTCTTGGTCAACGATTTTTACTATTTCAATATCATAAAATGCAGGATTTTCCCCTTCAACAGTGGTGTATATTTGGGCTTTTCCCATTGTGGCTTCCCCTCTTTTTGCAACTCTCACGAGATTTCCTCTTATTTTGCCGTCAAATCGTCCATAAATGCCGATGTTGGTGTTTGATTGAATTTCCCCGATAGGGGTTGTAAGTTTATTTAAAGAGGCAACAAGACCTCCCGCTTTGCCACTTTCCCCTCTTATCACTCCATCAATTTCAGTGCAGTAGATTTTTCCGCTGTCAAGGCTGTTACAAAGCCCACTTTCACCATCGTGGATATGATGACCGAGGGCTGCGAATCTTTTGTCTAGAGTGACAAAAGTCATAGTGCCGATGCCACTGACATCTTCTTTGACGATGACACCCAATTTCCTTTCCTTTGAAAGACAAATCGCAGGACACACGCTATATCTGCAGACCACTCCGCTTTTATGCTTTACTGACAAATCTACGTCACCTTCGCTGTCACAAAGAAGTTTTTTCAGTTGATATACGTTTGTCAATTTCTCACCATTTAGTGAAAGCAAAATATCGCCCTTTGTGACACCAGCATTTTGAAGAGGAAAAACCTCTCCATTTTCCGTTTGGACTGCAACAACGTCAACCACAATCAATCCTTCCTCCGTTGCACTTATCCCTATGGGATAACCGCCGAGATAAACGTAATCTCCTTGAGCCTGTGCTACACTACTTTCTCCGCTCAATATGGTGAAAGCAAGCATTAAAATCATAAATAAAATTGCAAAACAAAATACCGCTCGTCTTTTTTTCATAAAGTTAGTATGAGGCTATATATTCATATTATGAAAACAATTTTTGGCAATAAAAAACCCACCGCGTTTTGCGGTGGGCTATATGCTTTGAAATTTTACTTTTCAAGTTGTCTTGCCATCAAAACACCCATGATTGATGCCATCATAAGGCCTCTTGTCCAACCACTTGAGTCACCAAGGCAATGGAGTCCGTTAATTGAGGTGTTCAATGATGCGTCCATCTTGATGCGGTTTGAATAGAATTTCAACTCAGGTGAATACAGCAATGTTTCATATCCTGCAAAACCGGGGACAACTTGGTCAACTGCTTGGATAAATCCAAGAATGTTTGTAAGACTGCGATAAGGAAGTGCTGCGGTGATGTCTCCGGCCACTGCATCTTTCAGCGTAGGTCTGACGTTTGAAAAGTCAAGTTCTTTGGGCCAAGTGCGCTTTCCTGCAAGGATGTCACCATATCTTTGCACCAAAATCTTGCCTGCGCCAAGCATATTTGTCAATTCACCAATCTTAATTGCATATTCAATAGGTTGCTTGAAGGGCTCGGTGAATGAGTGTGAGCAAAGAATTGCAAGGTTGGTGTTTTGGCTCTTAAGTTCCTTATAGCTGTGTCCGTTGACAACAGCAAGGTCGTTGTCGTAGTTTTCTTGTGATACAAATCCGCCGGGGTTTTGGCAGAAAATACGGACCTTGTTTTTGAAGGGTGCAGGATAACCGATGAGTTTGCTTTCATAAAGCACTTCATTGATTTCTTCCATAATTTCGTTGCGGACTTCAACTCTGACGCCGATGTCAACAACGCCGGGTGCGTGGGCGATATTGTGCTCTGCACACATCTTTTCAAGCCATTCTGCCCCACGTCTGCCTGTTGCGATGATGGTTTTTTCTGCGTAGATTTCTTCTCTTACGCCGTTGATTGTCACGTATGCGCCCTTGCATACGTCGTCTTCAAGGATAATGTTGTCGCATTCTGCGCCGAAGAACATATCAACACCGTTGTTGAGGAGATATTGTTCAAGACCGTAGTAGATTTGTTGTGCCTTTTCAGTGCCCATATGACGGATGGGGCAATCCACAAGTTTCAAACCTGCTTTGATAGCCTTTTTACGGATTTCCTTCACCTTTTCTTCGTTGCCAAGGCCTTCGATATGCTCATCTGCGCCAAATTCAAGATAGATATTGTCGGCATACTTGATAAGTTCTTGTGCAAAATCTCTGCCGATAAGTTCAGGAAGTGCACCGCCTACTTCTTGAGAAAGTGACAATTTGCCATCAGAAAATGCACCTGCTCCTGAAAAGCCGGTTGTGATGTGGCAATAGGGCTTGCATTGTACGCATTTGCCTGTTTTGTCTTTGGGGCATCTTCTCTTTTCAACGGGTTGACCCTTTTCAATGATGACAATTTTCTTCTTGCTGCCAAGACGAATAAGCTCGATGGCGGTGAAAATGCCAGAAGGGCCTGCTCCAACTATACAAACGTCATATTTTCTCATAATTACCTCGCGTGTTTTATTCACGTATTTTTTCAAACCTATGCGACTTTATCACGGAAACTGCTTTTTGTCAAGGACTTCCTTGATTTCTTTTGATAAAATCAAAAAAAATCTACTCCTATGTTATCCTCAGCAAAGGTCTTCTCTGCTTACGTGTTCTCGTATTTTTTCAAGAGCTTTCTTTTCTATTCTGCTGATATAACTCCGTGATATGCCAAACATATTTGCCACTTCACGTTGGGTCAATGCACCGTTGCCGTCAAGACCATACCTGTGTTTGATGATGTCGTACTCCCTTTTGTCAAGGCACTCCTTTGTCACCTCAACAAGACGCTCCATCAAAATGTCCCTTTCAACGTCGTCAATGACGTCTTTGTCATCGGCAATCATATCAATGACAGTCAACTCGTTTCCCTCTTTATCAACGCCGATTGGCTCACTGAGGGACACGTTGTTTTTATGCTTTTTTGATGCTCGAAGCATCATAAGTATTTCATTTTCTATGCATCTTGATGCATAGGTGGCAAGGCCCGTGCCTTTTCCTTGATTATAAGTGGACACCGCCTTTATAAGCCCTATTGACCCCACTGAAATCAACTCATCGTTGTCACCGTAGTTGGCATATTTCTTTGCAACGTGGGCAACAAGACGCAGATTATGCTTGATGAGTATGTCTTTTGCCTCTTTGTCTCCGCTCTCCGCCTTGTCTAGATAAAACTTCTCTTTCTCCTTTGACAAAGGCATTGGAAATGAACTTTTTTCACTGACGTAAGAGGAATAGATAAACAGGTTTTTCAACAGTGCAAACAAAGACTCTATGGCCATACAACCCCCAATGTTTTACACTATATGATTTTGCCCGCCAACCTTTGACAAAAAAATGCAAAAACCGCTTTTTTTTCTTCTGCTTGACGTGAAAAAAGTTATTATTTGAATTTTAGCATAATAAAACCCGACCAATGGTCGGGTTCTAAACTTATTTCTTCTTTTGGTCGTAAGATGAAAGTGTATCCTTCAGTTTCACAAGCCCTTCAATTTCATTGAGGAGTGTGTTGATGTCCTTGAATTGACGGTGCACTGATGCGTAGCGGACGTATGCCACTTCGTCCACTTCTTTCAAGCCTTCCATGACAAGTTCACCAATATGGGTTGAAGACACTTCTTGCTCAAGACTATTGAGGATTTTGCGTTGAATGTCTGTGATGAGTCTGTCAATAGCCGTCATTGAAATAGGACGCTTTTCGCAAGATTTCATGATGCCAAGTTTGACCTTGTTGATATCAAAGATTTGACGGCTTCCGTCCTTTTTGACAACCAAAATAGGTGTGCTTTCAATGGTTTCATAGGTGGTGAAACGCTTGCCACAGCCGATACATTCACGGCGACGACGAATTGACGTGCCGTCTTCGTTTTGTCTGCTGTCAACGACCTTGCTATCAAGACATCCGCAATAGATACATTTCATAAAAATCCCTCGTTGTTTTATTCAACAAAATTATACAACATATTGCGTCAAATGTAAAGTTTTATCGGAAAAAAACAATATTTAGTATATTGTGCCCTCTTTCATACATAAATTTCTGTATGAACACAAGGCAATACACCTTTCAGGAAATATCCTCAAAACGAGTGATCAATATGGCGGACGGCAAAGAACTTGGCCACGTATGCGATATGATTTTTACCTCTTGCGGACGGATAACAGGATTGGTTGTCCCCGGGAAGAAAAGTTTTTTCAAGTCCTTCACCAACAATGAAAATCTTTTCATCCCTTGGAACAATATTATAAAAGTTGGCAGTGACGTCATTTTGGTGGAACTTGTAGGCTCTGCCACAATATGCTCCACTGAGGAAAACAACGAGTTGACCCCCTAGTCACAAGCATCCATACACCGTTTTAGCTTTGCTATGGCAGATTTTTCAAGTCTGCTCACTTGCGCTTGGCTTATTCCTGTCAATTTGCTTATCTCAACTTGAGTTTTTCCCTCATAATAGCGCATTTTCACCACCATAAGCTCTCTTTCAGGCACGTGTTTCAGTGCTTCACCAAGAGCAATCTTCTCCGTCCAGCTTTCACTATTCTCTTTTTGGTCGGCAAGTTGGTCAACAAGAAGCATTCCATCGCCGTCGTCATCCCCAAAAACAGGGTCGTAAAATGACAAAGTATCGCTGACGGCATCAAGTGCACAAGCAACCTCCTTCAAAGGGATGCCAATTTCGTCTGCGATTTCCACAAGTTCGGGCTGACGATTGCCTTCTTCAAGCATTTCCCTTGCCTGCAATGCCTTGTAGGCAATATCACGAAGGCTTCTTGAAACCTTCACACCTGTACGGTCACGTAGGCATCTTTTGATTTCGCCGATAATCATAGGCACGGCATAGGTTGAAAAACACACACCTAAACTATGGTCAAAATTGTTTAGTGCTTTGATAAGCCCTACCATACCCACTTGAAACATATCATCGGCATTTTCCTGCGCTCTTGGAAATCTTCCAACCAGTGAAAGAACAAGGCGCATATTGGCTCTCACAAAAAGTTCACGGGCTTCATCGTCACCTTCAGAAATTCTTTTCAAAAGTTCATTTAGTTCCTTTGTAGTCAGTTTAGGAAGAGTTGAAGTGTCAACTCCTGTCACTTGTACACGATTCATAAAAAAACTCCTTACACAGCAGTTTTGCTATGTAAAGAGTTGTATTATTCTATAAATTGAGCATTTTTAGAAAACTTATGAGCCAAGTTTTAAGATTTCTTTTTTCAGTTGAGATATGATTTTCTTCTCTAGCCTTGAAATATATGACTGAGATATTCCCATCATATCTGCGATTTCTTTTTGCGTCATCTCGTCTTTTCCATCGAGACCAAAGCGCAATTCAACGATTTGTCGCTCTCTTGCACCTAGTTTTGAAAAGGTTGCTCTCAGCATTTCCTTCTCGTCCTTTTCCTCTACTCCGTGATAAATTTCATCGGGGTCACTGCCTAGGACGTCGCTGAGCATAAGCACGTTGCCTTCATAGTCCGTATTCAACGGCTCATACAAAGACACCTCTGCTTTCATTTTGCTCGTCTTTCTAAGATACATCAAAATTTCATTTTCAATACATCTTGATGCGAAGGTGGCAAGTTTTATGTTTTTGTTTGGGTCATAGCCTGATATTGACTTGATGAGTCCAATTGTGCCGATTGACACCAAATCGTCAAGTTCCACTCTAGTATTGTCAAATTTCTTTGCTATGTACACAACTAGACGAAGATTTCTTTCTATCAATGTAAGTCGTGCATTTTCATCTCCTGACAACATTCGTCTTACCGTTTCTTGCTCTTGCTCAGGTGTCAATGGAGACGGCAGACTTTCACCAGAAGATATGTAATCTACGCTATTTTCCGCCTTAAAGCCTAAAAAACGTAGTATTTTTGTCAAAAGTTTACGTAGCATAAGCATTCCCCTTCAAATTTCATTTATACGTCAAGGTGTTTTGCAAAATTAAATCACAACCTTTCATATCTTGCTCAGTAAGTGCGCCGAAGCAACTATACGTATTTTGTCCACACCTCACCTCTTCAAGTTCAATTATGGGCATAGAACTTTCGCCATTTACAGTCTTTACGTCCACAAATCCGTCATAAATGACGGAATCCCCGTGGCGAATTAAATCTACTGCCGTTTTTGACAACAAAACCACTGGTCTTCCTGTCAAAGTGTCAGTCAAGGTATTTCCGCTGTCATAAAAACCTTTAAGCCACACAACTTTCCCTTTATATTTAACTGAAACATCAAATGTTTCCTTGCTATAAGCAGGCTTTTTGTGCAAAACAAACCACAAGACGCCTTCCATAATGAGGATTGACAGCACAAGCACACCAAGTACGGCATAACTTTTGAGGTCAATCCCTATTAGACTAGACAGACCATACACTCCCCCTCCTAAGGCAAAGGTCAAAACAACGTACAACACTAATGAAACAAGATAATCTTTCACCGATGAGTACTTATCCACAATGACTACAAGCAGTGGGGCTAGTAAAATTTTGATAACTATTTGTATGACGGATGGCGCAAGAGGATACAAGACTGCAACAACAGTGCCGATGATGGCCGACAATGTTTGCCTGATCTTTTTCACTTTACGCCGTCTGCATAATGAAGTCGTGATCCCCAAAAGAAGATCGATCAAAAGGTTGTTGAAGATCACAATTTCCACATACACCGTCACAGGCATATAGTAGGACTGTGCAGATGCAAATGCTTTCCGTTTGTGTCGTTAAGAAATTAATAATTTAATGAAAATTATGCAAAACAGATATTCTAATTAGGTAAAATAAAAAAGCCCACGAAAATTCGTGGGCTTCAACAATTTTATAGCAAGGACTAATTATTGACGGTCGCCTCTGATTCTTCTAAGGAATGCGGGGACTTGCTTTCCGCTTCTTGTATAGTCAATGCGTGAAGTTTGAACTTCTTCTTCATAGACAGGTTCTTGCACAGGTTGAGGTGCGGGTGCTTCAACCACAGGTGCAGGACGTGTGAAGACAGGTCTTGAAACAAAGAGTTGTTCGGGTTCTTCTTCCTTGACGGGTTCTTCTTCGATGGTTGCTGCAACTTCTTCTGCTGTTGAAAGTGCTGCTGCCACGGGCTTGCCACTGACGATAGGTGTTGAACCTATGCTACGTGCAGGTGCTGCATTTTTGTCCATGAAACCGGTTGCAATGATTGTGATTTCAATATCTTTCTTGTCGGGGACAAATGCTGTGCCGAGGATGATGTTTGCAGTGGGATCAACAACTTGTTTGACGATGTCGCATGCTTCGGTGACTTCGCTGAGGAGCATATCTTCACCACCGCTGATGTTGACGATGATGCCGGTTGCGCCTTCGATGTCCGTTTCGAGGAGGGGTGAAAACACTGCTCCACGGACTGCTTCGATGACTCTCTTTTCACCTTTGCCGTAGCCGATACCCATATGAGCAAGACCTTTGTTGCGAAGGACTGTTCTGACGTCTGCAAAGTCGAGGTTGATAAGTTCAGGGTTTGCGATGACGTCGCTGACGCCTTGGACACCTTGACGGAGAACGTCATCTGCGATTTCAAATGCGCGCTTGAATGAAACGTTTTTGTCAAGAATTTCGATGAGTTTTTGGTTGGGGATGACAAGGAGTGTATCCACAAAGTTTTGAAGGTTTCTTATGCCCATTTCTGCATTCTTCATACGAAGTGCACCTTCAAAGTTGAAAGGCTTTGTGACGACTGCAACTGTCAAAATGCCCATTGATTTTGCGATTTCTGCAATGACGGGTGCTGCACCAGTGCCTGTTCCGCCACCCATACCTGCTGTGACAAACAAAAGGTCGATGCCTTTCAGTGCTGCCTTGATGGTTTCGCGGGATTCTTCAGCAGCAAGTCTGCCAACTTCGGGATCTGAACCTGCGCCAAGGCCACCAGTTTGTGAATTGCCCAGTTGAATCTTGCATTGAGGGGGAACGAGTGACATATTGAGTGCTTGAAGGTCGGTGTTCATCACAACAAAACTTGCGCTCTTGATGCCAGCGCGGATCATGTTGTTGACAGCGTTGTTTCCGCCACCGCCTACACCAACGACAACGATATTTGCCTTGCCGGGTGTTTTTCTTGAAACAGGCTCTTGATGGACAACGGGTTTTTCGTCCTTGTAGTTTTGGACTTCTTCCACGACGTCGTCAAAAGTTTGTTCGAGGATGCCATCATTCTCTTCTTCAACTTCGGGAGTTTCAGGAATATCGTTGAGTCCGTATTTGTCAAAATCTATCATAAGTTACCTCCGTTTATTACACGTTTAAATAATCCGCCAATCTTTGAATTGGACAGTGTTTCAGCAACCACCAACAGTGAGATTTTTGATGAATTGCAGGGTTTTGCATATCCGGGCAGTTTGGGCATGACGATGTCAACGTTCATGCCGAGGGTGGAGCTGAGATATTTTTTGACTCCACGGATTGAAGCTACACCTTCGCCTGTGAGATACACAGGTGCATAAGGAGGCAACTTCACCTTTGACTGCTCAATTATATCGTAGACGATCTCTGCAAAGAGATCCAATTTTTCTCTTACAACTTCTGAGGCACCTGCTCCGCAGATGATTTGGTCAGCATCTGCCACAAGCACCGAGCCTTCTTGGTAGTTGAGGTTGAGGTCGACAAGTTCTCTTGCTTGCTCTGCAAGTTCAAAGTCAACGTTCATAGCCTCGCACATATCTGCAGAAATGTGTCCGCCACCAAGTGAGAAAGATCTCATAAACTCAACGCCTTCCCCTCTGCCCACGATGACTGATGATGAAATATAGCCGATGTCAACAAGGACGTAGGGATCATCACGTTCTTCCTTTTCAAAAATGGTGATGCCTTCTGCCCAAGCAGTTGAGATATACTTCACGTCTTTGAAGCCAAGTGATGCAACAATTTCATCAAAGAAACGTGTGAAGCTCTTTTCGCAAAGGATATAGGACACTGTGCCCACAACCTTTGATGCCACAAGACCACGCACGTCACGATAAAGCCTGTCTGAAGTGTTGATTGAGAATGAGATGGGTGATGAGTTGATGAGAGCAAACTTGCTTCCGTCAAACGTATCCCCTTTCTTCAAAAGAAAATCTATGTCAGCATCAACGATGCGACGCTCTCTGTCAAGGGTGATTGCCACGTCTTTTTTCACCACAGCCGTAAATTCTGCAGGGACGCCAATGAAAATCCTCTTTGTGTGGGACTCTGCACTGCGCATTGCTTCTTTCAAGACTGCCATGGCAACACTTCTAGTATCATCAGCATCGAACCATTCACCCTGTTCATAGCCTGAATGTTCCTTTTCAACAACCGCTTTAATGCCGAAAACGCTCTGCGCCTTTTTCACGCCCACGATGGCGCTGATAAGACGAGAACTGACGTCCAGCACTGCGATGTCTTTTGTGAAAATATTTGCCATAAGTCCCCTTGAGCACGCGCACACATTGCGTGTGTGCACGTACACGTTAATTTATTCTATAACTAATTATATAGTATAATACGGACTTGTCAAGAATTTTTTTATATTTTTTCAAAAATTTTCAAATTTTTTAATTTACTTTGTAAATTAAACATTTTTTCTGGCAATTTTTGCCTGAAGATTTGAGAATAAATATTCGATGTTTTCATAGCCTCTGTCAATATGCTCTACCCCACTGACCTTTGTGACGCCTTTCGCTTTTAGCCCCGCAACAACAAGACCGGCACCTCCGCGCAAGTCGGTTGCAGTGACATCTGCACCTAAAAGGCTTCTTCCTCTAATCAGCAATTTATCTTTGAAAACATTGATTTCCGCACCCATCTTTTGCAATTCATTTGCATACAAAAATCTATTTTCAAAAACTTTTTCTTCAACCAAACTTTCCCCTCTCAGTTGAGAAAGCACTGCGGTGGCTATCGGTTGTAAGTCAGTTGGGAATTTTGGGTATGGTCCACTGAAAACGTCAAAAGGCTCAATTTGCCCATCACTTTCAACAGTCACTCCGCCAACTGAGTCAATGACGACAAAATGTTTGGACACAAGTTTTGTGACAAGTGCGCCTAGATGTCTTATGTCACAACCCTCAACTCGCACTTTTCCCCCAGTCAGTGCCACCGCGAGCATTATAGTACCTGCAACAATTCTGTCTGTGACCGGTGTCACCGTTGTGCCGTACAAATTTTCAACTCCTTGTATCTTTATGACAGATGTGCCTGCCCCTTGGATTTTTGCTCCCATACCAATGAGCATATCACAAAGTGACACCACCTCAGGCTCTCTTGCAACACCTATGAGTGTGGTTTTGCCTTTTGCTTTCACTGCCGCAGAAATCAAATTTTCAGTTGCTCCAACACTTGGATATCTAAGAACTATTTCCGCTCCGTGCAGTCTATCCGCCGAGCACTCCACTCCGTCATCTAAAAGGCGGATTTTTGCACCTAGTTTTTCAAGTCCGTCAAGGTGAATATCAATGGGACGAGCACCGATTTTGCAACCGCCGGGGGTGTGCAATTTCACTTTGCCTGTTTCCACAAGAAGCGGGCCTAGCATAAAAACCGATGATCTCATCACCCCCGCAAGGTGCTCGGGAATATGATTGTTGTCAACCTTGCCAGAGGCAACAATATCTCTCCCATGCCAAGTTGTTTTAAGTGAAAGACACTCTCGTATTTTCACCATATTTTCCACATCACTTATGTGGGGACAATCCTTTATTACAACGCTTTCGCTTGTGAGCATTGCGCCTGCAAGCATAGGTAAAACCGCATTTTTTGCAGAATAAACCTTTGTTTTGCCAAAAAGAGGATTCCCTCCAACTATCTCAAAATACTCATTTCCCATAACTCAATTCCCAGTTGTTTACTCCGACAAGATTGCCGATTTTTGATTGCCTCGACACGTTCATCAAAATCCCTATTGCCATAAGATATGCCACAAGCGAACTGCCCCCTGCGCTGACAAAAGGAAGAGGCAATCCCGTTGGCGGAATTGCACCGCATACCACTGCAATATTCAGTGCAGTCTGCACTGCAAGGACAGCGGTTATTCCTGTTGCAAGATATGATGAAAATCTGTCTTTTGCACGGACTGCCACCATCCAGCCTTTGACCACTATAAACAAGAAAAGTGCCACCACAAGCAGTATCCCGACAAACCCTATTTCCTCACCAATTACAGACAAAATGAAATCACTTTCCGCAAAGGGCAAAAACAAATATTTTTGTCTAGAGTTGCCTATGCCCACTCCAAACAATCCGCCCGACCCAAGAGCATAATATGACTGAATCAGTTGATAACCTTCGTCAAGAGGTGACGCCCACGGGTCCACAAAGGCAAGCAATCGGCGTATTCGATACGGCTCTGAAAATATGAGAGCCACTCCTGCCGCTAAAACAGGCAAACCTATTGCAATCAAGTGTTTGAGTTTTGCTCCGCCCACAAATATCATCAATACTAGCACCAAAACAACGCATATGGTGATGGACATGTTCGGCTCAAGTATGAGAAGAAGCGCAACAACTCCCCCAATCAAAAACAGCAACATTAGTTTCGGGAATGTGTCCGCCCCCTTGTCCGCCATAACCTTTGCGAGCATAATCACCATGCCGAACTTTGCGTATTCACTGGGCTGTATGGTGAAAAATCCAAGATTAAGCCACCGCTTTGCACCATAACTTTCAACACCTAAAACAGGCAGGAAAACAAGACCTAAAAGCACAAGTGAAACTATGTATATGGGCAGTGCCACCTTTTTCACCTTTCTTAGGTCAACAAAGGTCATGCCTACCATAAAGAGGACGCCTACAAATAATGCCAGCCCTTGTGTTTTCACATAGTGGAAAGAGTCGCCAAGTTGCACCTCGGCTGAATAGCTTGATGCAGAATATATGAAGACAAGTCCAACCGCAGATAATATGATTGCGACAAGCCCCAAAGATATGTCAAAATCTATGATTTTGCGCTTCATTTTAGTCTGGCAATCACTTTGTCAAAAAATTTTCCACGCTCTTCATAGTTTTTGAAACTATCAAAGCTTTTGCTTGCAGGAGAAAATAGCAGATTGTTTGCGCCATGTTCAACCGCAATAGTCATGCCCTTCAAAACAGCATCTTCAAGATTGTCCGCTATTATTATCGAAAAGCCATATTTTTCAGCCGACAAAGACACTTCTTTTTTGTTTTCACCATAGGCGACAACCGCAATCACCTTTTTTGGCAACCCGCAGAATAGTTGGTCAAAGTCTTCACTTCCCTTTGCACCGCCAACCAGTAAAATCGTGCCTCCGTCCATAGCATTGACCGCAGACAAAGTTGAAGCAACGTTGGTTGCTTTGCTGTCGTTGGATACAGAAATACCATTTATTTCTGCGACTTTTTGCCGTCTATATTGAGGACGTTTATATGAACAAAGTGCTGTCGCCACTGTGTATTTACTGATGCCTTTCCTCATGGTGACCGCCACAGCTGCGAGCACGTTTTCAATTTCTGCGCCTTTTACGTCAAGGTCGGCAAGCTCGACAACAATCATGCCTTTGTAGCAAACAAAACCCGATGACAAATATGCTCCGTCCACTGGGTGTGTTGCACTGAAAGGGATTTTCTCCCCTTTCATATATGGCACTAGGCCCTTGATGACTTTGTCATCATCGTTGTAGACAACCACATCACACTCACATTGGTGCATAAAGATGTTTGATTTTGCACTGACGTATCTTTCAAAAGTTTGATGTCTATCTAGGTGATCGGGAGTTATATTCAAAAGCACTGCATAGTCGGGGGAAAAAGTTCTTACACTTTCAAGTTGAAAACTTGAAACTTCAATGACAGCAGTGTCAAGAGCGTCAAGTTTGTCAGCGATTGACGAAAATGCCACGCCGATATTGCCCACAGCCCTTGAACTGACGTGTGCACACTTCAAAATGTGATCTATGAGGGTGACAGTTGTGGTCTTTCCATTTGTGCCAGTGACGGCAATTTGCTCTCCTACACAAAAAGATGATGCCAACTCTATTTCACTGACGACAGTCTTTCCTTCAAGTCGCGCATCTAAAACATAGGGGTTTCCACTTTCAATTCCGGGGCTTAACACAATCAAATCGGCACGAGCAAATACCCCTGCCGATGACGTTGTATGAGGGCGGTCGAAGTCGTCGTATATCATCACTCTTCCGCCCTTTTCCTTTACAAGTTGATATGCAGAAAGTCCGCTTATCCCACCGCCATAAATCACCACGTTTTTGCCTTGAACGTTCATATTCCCCTCGCAAGCACAAGGCTCACCACTCCGCCAATCAAAGTGAGGGCAAAATAGACGATGCCAATGCGAGTTTCGCTCATACCTTTCATTTCTAGATGATGGTGAAACGGTGACATCAAAAACACTCTCTTCTTTGTCAGTTTATAGTGAAGCACTTGTATAATAACTGATATGCTTGACCACACAAACATTATGCCTGATGATACAATAAAGAGAGGATTTTTGCTCATAACCGCAACGCTTGCAACAGTTGCTCCGAGGGCGAGTGAGCCAGTGTCACCCATAAACACTTTTGCGGGCGAGGAATTGAACACCAAATATCCTAAAAGTCCACCCACCATTGTCACTGATATGGCAGACAATGAAAACAACTGTTTTGAGTATTCTACGTCGGTGTTTTCCACCTCAAAAAACTCTATGGTTAGTATGATTGAAAACACTATAAAATAGCCCACGGAGGTCATACCTGCAAGGCCGTCAAGACCGTCCGTCAAGTTGACTGAATTTGTGGTTGCAATATACACAATTATGACAAAAGGTATTATCCCCCACTTGAAATCAATCTCACCATAATATGGAATATTCACCCTTGTGCCTATATATCCTGATGCAAAAACAAAGTATGCCGCAATGGCACTGAGCCCTAATTGAGCAATGATTTTTTGATATGCTTTGAGCCCTAAATTCCTGCCAAGTTTCACCTTGATGAAATCATCAAGAAATCCCACAAGCCCAAAGCCTATGGTCAAACTCATTGCAACAAGTGAAAATGCAGTGAATTCTATGAGGCACACTATGACAAATGGAATAATAAATATTATTCCCCCCATAGTGGGCGTGCCCGCTTTTGCCTCGTGTTGTACCACGTATTCAAGGATGTTTTGCCCTGTTTTCAGTCGTTTCAGCCCTTTTATGATGAGGGGCGCAACGGCAACCGCCACCACAAAAGCACCGATGAAATACAAAGCAAGTTTCAGTGAGGGAGTCATCTTGCTTGCCCCCACCTTCTTGCCACGTCAAAATCACTGTATGGGATTCTCTTCCCCTTGACTTCAAGATATTCCTCGTTGCCCTTGCCTGCAATGACAACGGTGTCACCCTCAACCATTTCGCTTATTGCATGAATTATTGCTTCTGTGCGGTCAAGGATACATTTGTAGTTTCGTCCTGCAAAGCCCACTTCTATGTCACGAAGGATATTTTCTGCGTTTTCACCTCGGGGATTATCAGTTGTCACCACAACGTAGTCGCTGTAGTTTTCGGCAATTTCACCCATAAGAGCCCGTTTTGCTTTATCCCTTTCACCTCCACAACCAAATACCGTGATGAGCCGTGACTTTGTGATTGTCCGCGCTGTGGACAAAAGTTGTTGAAGTCCGTCAGGAGTGTGGGCATAATCTATGATTATGGTTCCCTTTTCCGCTCGCAAAACACTGAATCTACCCTTGACGTTTTTCACTTTCTTCACCGCTCTTGCAAGGGCCTCTCCGTGGACACCTAGTTCGGCACATACGGTGAGAGATGCAAGGAGATTGTACACGTTGAATTCTCCATACAAAGATGAGCGTATATCCACCAAATCGTCACAAAGGTTTGCAACAAATCGTATTCCGTCTATGCCCTCATACACGTCAATGGCAAATGCGTCCGCCGGATTGTTGAGCCCGTAGGTGACGACGTCCATATCACTTTTGTCCAACATAGAGGCAAGTCGTTTCCCTGCATTGTCATCCACGTTGACAACCGCCTTTTTCACATATTTAGGACAAAAATATGATAGTTTTGTCTTTTCATAGTCCTTGAAGGTGTGGAAAAAGTCCAAATGGTCTTGTGTCACGTTGGTGAGCACTGCAATGTCTGCCACAATGCCACACATTTTTTTGAGATATATGGCGTGAGCGCTGACCTCACTGACAACAACCTCAACCCCTTTTGCCCTCATTTTGAAAAGCAACGAGTTCATTTCGTATGGGTCGGGGGTTGTCAACGTGTGTGCGACTTTTTCACCCAAGATATAGTGCCCTTCTGTGCCAATTAGACCCGTTTTGAATCCGCAATTTGTCAAAATTGAATTGATATAATGGGCGGTTGAAGTTTTACCGTTTGTGCCCACAACTGCCACAAATTTCATACCATCAAGAGGGTGTGCAAAATAGTTTGAAGAAACAATGGAATACGCCTCTCTTACGTCTTCAACTTGAACGTATTTTATATCCGCATTTTGAGGAGGAATTTCAGTGATTGCCACAAAATTTTTCTTGATTTCGTCAAGGTGTTTGTTGCCGTCATCGCGGACACCTTTCATACACAAGAAAAGGTCACCATCATCAACTGATTTTGAGTGGATTTTTATATCTTTAACTTCAAAATTTTCATCTACGTTTGTGCTTAAAATCTTTAATCCGTCAAGTAAAGTTTTCAGTGTCATATTTTGCCTCCAACCAGTTTTGTACACTTATTTTAATAAGTGTATTTACGCTGGTCAATAGGACCGCAAAACTAGTCACCAACCGAAAATATTTGCACTATTCAACCAAATCTATATAGTCCTCAACGTTGTCAGGATTGAAACTGCTTTCAACGTCAAAATCATTGGATTTTGGCAAACTAAACAGGTCAAAAACACTACGGAAAATGTCACCCACAAGAGGTGCTGCCACAAGTGAGCCGTAGTAAACGTATCCCTTGGGCTCATCAACAATCATCAGCACCCCGTAAGATGCGCCTGCTTCCAGTGAAAAGCCAAGAAAAGACGAGATATATTTCCCTTGTGCAATTCCGCCGTTTTCATACTTTTGTGCAGTGCCTGTCTTCCCTGCAATGTTATATCCATTGACACCTGCCCCTTTTCCACTGCCGTGAGACACAACTCGTGACAACAATTCACGCATCGTAGCCGAGGTATCACCGCTGACAACTGTATTTTTTTCTTCGATTACAAAAACATCATCTATCTTGTTTCCCTTTTCATCGGCAAATCCTTTTACAAGATGAGGCGTCACTGTCTTTCCGCCATTGACCACCGCAGAGCAAGCGGTCATCATGCCAATAGGGGTCACCGCAACCGCTTGACCAAATCCTATGCGGGCAAGGTCAACAGTCTTTACAAGGTCTTGGGATATGAATATTCCACTGGTTTCACCAGTCATATCAACACCAGTCTTTGCGCGCAATCCAAAATTTTTGAGATAGGTGTAAAACTTGTCAGTGCCCATAGCAAGTGCGCTGTCCATAAACACACAGTTGCAACTGCTCTCCACTCCTTCTCCAAAATCTATTGAGCCGTGACCTTTTGTCTTCCAACAACGAATCCTTTTGCCGTCAACAATACGAAATCCCGGGCAATAAAACCTTTTTGCAGTGTTCATAGCACCAGTGTCAAGGGCGGCAGCAGCAGTCAAAATTTTGAATGTTGACCCCGGCTCATACACCGAGGACACAAGCATACTTTTTGAAGATGAAAACAATTTTTCAAGGTCATCTCTTGGCACGTTGTTCAGGTCAAAAGACGGATATTCCGCAAGGGATATAATTTCACCATTTGTGTAGTCCATCACAAGACAAGCCACTGCCTTAGGGTTGTATAAAGCAACCGCCTTTTCAACTGCGCCTTCAACACTTTCTTGCACCCTACTGTCCAACGTAGTGGTCAAATTCAGTCCGCTGATAGATGGCAGATAATAGTTTTCACCGCCCTGGATTTCTCTACCGACTAGGTCGGTTTCAGTCAAAATATATCCGTTTATTCCTGTGAGATACTTGTCATAATAGGCTTCAAGCCCAGTTTGTCCATTTCCGTCTGCACCAGTGAAACCAAGCACTTGCGTCATAAAATCCCCATAGGGATAATAGCGGAAGTTGTCCTCAGAATAATATAGCCCGTCAAAACCCATATCAAACAAAGCGGACATTTGCTCCTTGGTCACTTTTGTTGCAACAGTCACCTCAGAAACTTTCTTTGATATTTTTTCAAGGACTTTGTCCTTGTCATAGCCAAAAACCTCCGCAAGACACTGGGCGAGACCTTCTTTATCGGTTGCGGAGTTTGGGCGGACGTACAAGTTGTATCGTGTGGCAGTGCCTGCAAGCACAACTCCATTTCGGTCGAGAATTTGACCTCTTGGCGCATCGTTTGGCAAATCTCTCGTCCATTGGTCAAGAGCTTTCACTTGAAGGCTTTTCCCCTCAACAAGCATAACGTGTATGAGTTTTGCAAAAATCAAAGTAAACAAAAAAACTGCCAGCAATATTGATGCAAGCAGTCTTTTCTTTGGAAGATATGATTGAGTACTTTTATTTGATGTGGAAGTTGAACGCGCCATGGTTATAGTTTATTTCAGGCACGTCCACAATATTACTTGTGTTTGCGTCCGCGGACACCACACCCGAGATGGAGGAGGAAGGTGTGGTGGCGGAACCGCTATTAAGGTCGCCTGCGTTGACAATAATCAACACAGCAACGAGTATGATCACTGCAACGTACACGCCAAGAAGAATCTTGCCCTTTGTGGTGAGGCGTGCTTTCTTTTGGGTGTCGTTCTTTTGCTTTGTCTTGACGTGGGTGAACTCGCTTGTTCTTTGAACTTCTTTTTCAGTCTTTTGAACAGGACGTGCCACTGCTCCGGTTGAAGACAATCTGTCATAGAGTTCTCTGTCAGAAGGTCTTTCCTTGTCTTGACGTGCGTATTCATAAAGTGTATTCACACTTTCTTCAACTTGGACAGGTTCAGCATAAACAGGTCTTTCAATGGTTTGAACTGCTTGTCCTTCTCTGCGTGCGCGAAGTGCGTCAAAATTATAGTCGACATTTTGATATTCACTTTGCATAGGACGTGCATAAGGACGAGTGGCTTCATACTCTCTCATGAATTCAACACTACGTGCACCGTTTGATTGAGGTGCGGGGGTGTATCCATTGTATGAAACGCGCTCTTCGTTTTGATAAGCACGGTTTCTTCTTGTGAAATCATCATACGACGGAAAACGATCCATAGGTTCAGCATCGTTTCTTGTCCTGGTGTTCATGCCAAGCAATTCATCAAGTGTGATAGCCATAATTTTCTCCTTCTATACTCTTTCGACTATACGCAGTTTTGCACTTTCTGCACGTGAATTTCTGTTGAGTTCTTCTTGTGATGCTACAATGGGCTTTTTGTTGACCAGCTCCACTTCTTTCACCTTGCCACATACACACACAGGGAAATCAGGTGGGCACGTACAAGACAGAGCCATATCTTTAAATGCAGTTTTGACAATTCTGTCTTCAAGGGAGTGGAATGTGATAACCGCCATTCTACCGCCCTTTTTAAGGCGTCTTGCCATATTTGTCACTGTGTCGCCAAGACCGGTAAGCTCATTGTTGACACAAATGCGAATTGCTTGGAAAGTTCTTTTTGCAGGGTGTCCGTATTTCCATCTTGTTTTTGCAGGATAGCAACCTTCCACCAGTTTTGCCAGTTGCAGTGTGGTTGAAATTGTCTCTTTATCTCTCACTGTGGCAATTCTTTCTGCAATGCGGGGCGCCAACTTTTCTTCACCATACTCATAGAGTATCTTTGTCAGTTGACTGACCGTAAACTCGTTGACCACGTTGAATGCTGTGAGAAATTGGCTTTGATCCATTCTCATATCAAGGGGTGCGTCCTTCATATAACTGAATCCGCGTTCTGCGTTGTCAAGTTGATATGAGCTGACACCAAGGTCAAGGAGTATGCCGTCCACTTCATCAATGCCAAGTTCATCAAGAACGGTACAGCAATTTTTGAAGTCATCGTGCACGTATGTTATTTTTGACGCGTGTGCGTGAAGCCTTTCGCCTGCCGCCATCAATGCATCTGCGTCACGGTCGATTGCAATGAGTCTTCCCTTTTCACCAAGTCTTTTGACGATTTCAAGTGAATGACCACCGCCTCCGAGAGTTCCGTCAACGTATATGCCGTCTTCTTTAATTTTTAGTCCGTCGATGCACTCATCCAGCAATACGGAAACGTGAGAAAATTCCATTTTACACTCCGTGCTTTTTCAGATTATCAAGGACCTTGTCAAGATTTGCCTTGTTGAGGATGCTATATCTTTCGTCCCAAACTTCTGCGGACCAAACTTCGAGATAAGTTCCCTTGCCTACGAAGACCATATCTTTGTCAATTGATGCGCAAGAACAAAGTTCCTTTGAAAGTCTTACACGACCTTGAGGATCTTCAGTCAGCTTGTCTGCTGCACCCAAGATTGTGGTGGCTGCATCAATCTTTTCATCTCCGCCATAAAGTTCGTCAGTGTCAAGTTTTTCAAGGACCTTTTCAAACTTTTCGTAAGGGATGATATAAAGGCAACAATGGTTTCCGTCCACTTTTCTGCCCGGAAGAATATAAGAAGTGCCGCCCAGTGCCTCACGGAACTTGGCAGGTATTCTCATTCTATCTTTTTCGTCAAGTTGATGACGAACGTTGCCGAGCATAAAATCGAGCATAAACCACCCTACTTTCTTTATTCGAGCATAGTATAACACACGCATTGACCACTGTCAACCACTTTTTTTACTGAATTTCCAACTTTTTTTTAGTTTACTTGTGAACTATATGCAAAAATGCAATTTTCTCTACCTTTTGCACCAAATTTTAACAGATTTTCCGCCCCAAAACGGCTCTTTTTCGCCCTTCTCTCACCAAAAACAAACCGCCTGCATATTGTATAGCGACAACAAATAGGAGGTAAAAAGATGTCTTTTTGCAACAACAATGGCGCTGATAGATGCCCAGGGAATATCAGCGGAAACCCAATCAATGGACTGAGTGAAAAGGTTTGCATTCAAGCACGAAAAGTGTTTGATGCTTGCATGACTCAATCCACCCTAGAATCAACCACCGTCACACTGACAAATCTAACCCCCGCAGACCCTGCTCTGCCTTTGACTTTTGTCAGCGGTCAATCAACCACTAGTGTAGGCACGGTCACCGCCCTCACAGTCACTCCCTTGTCTGACAGACAAGGATTGTCAAGAGTTCAAGCCACAATCTCAATCCCCGTAGTCATCAACTACACCGATGCAAACGGCGTTGCAGGCAGCGGCACAGGCACCATAACCTATCAACAAGACGTGGTGATGTGTGTCCCCACAGGAAGCGTGTTCCCTGTTGAACTTGCAGCGAGAGTGAATATGGCAAGCCCCAATGGCGTGTACATAAGCGATAGCACATTCTCAATCACAGCCTGCACAACCGTAGTGCTCAAAGTAGAAGCAGACGTCGAACTTCTCATACCCTCATACGGCTATTGCCGTATCCCAGAATGCACACCATTTTCACAAGAGGTGTGTCAAGGAGTGTTTGACTTGCCGCTCTTCCCCACTTGCAACCAGTAAAATCAAAACAAAAAAAAGGACGGTAAAACCGTCCTTTTAATTTTTCAATTTTCTACATTTTTCGCTATTCTAACCCTACCAAATAATCAATTGATACGTCAAAATATTTTGCAAGCGCAATAAGATACGACATCGTAGGCTCACGCTTTTCGTTTTCCCACAAACTTATTATACCCTTGCTTACACCAAGGTCTAGCGCAAGTTTAACCTGCCCTATTCCAGCGCTTTCACGCAATGCTCTTAAATTTTTTCCAAATGTGTTTTTGTTTTCCATATTTATATTTTCTCACAAAAGTAAGAAAATATCTTGACTTCTTACAATTGTAAGATTATAATATGATCAACGAGCTCCAAATCTCGCAAGCAATGAAAACACCTCCCCGTTTTTATTGCAAAAAAAAGGACGGCTTTTAGCCGTTCTTTTCATTTTTAAAAACATTTTTCAATATATCCTCAATTTTTTACGTTTACGTTTGAAATCCAGCAGGTTTTGTGATACACTATGAGTATGAAAGTTTTTGCAATCAGCGATCTCCATCTCTCTACTGCCGTCCATAAGCCTATGGACGTTTTTGGCGCAGACTGGGACAACTACTTTGAAAAGATCACCGCAGACTGGAAAGAAAAGGTGACAGATGAGGACATTGTCCTCATAGGCGGGGATATTTCTTGGGGGATTTCTATTGAAGAGGCTGCCCCTGACTTTGCATTGCTTTCTGCCCTTCCTGGTCGCAAAGTTGTTTTGAGAGGCAACCACGATTATTACTGGAGCTCTCTTGGCAAAATGCGCACTGCGTTTCCTGACTTTTTGTTCTTACAGAACAACTGCATCCGTATCGGCAACCTTTTAGTTGCCGGCTCAAGAGGATGGACAATCCCCACAAACGATTCTTCTGCTGAGGACGTCAAAATCTATCAGCGCGAACTTCTCCGCCTCAAAATGTCCCTTGACGCCATGAAAGAGCAACGTTGTGATGAAGACAACGTAGTTGCGCTTCTCCATTACCCTCCCTTTGACGTTTTATTCAACGACAGCGAGGTGACAGCGCTTCTCGAAGAATACAAGGTCGACAAGGTCCTGTACGGCCATTTGCACGGCAAAAACGCCCGTGTCAACCCAGTTGTCAACAAAAATGGTATCAGCTATCATTTGACTTCCTGCGACCTCATAGGCAACAAACTTATTGAAGTTTTATAAACAAGTTTATAACAAGCAAATAAAACCTTTGCCTTCTCAACGATATTTAGACACGATGAACAAAACAATCAATCTTCGTCCCCATCATCTTCTTTGCATTTCCTTCTTCAAAGGCAAGGGTTATAGCAATGAATTTGTATCCAATATGACCAGCATCGTGTCCGCACTTAAAGAAAACAAAGACACTCCCATTTCATTGGTATCGGGAGAAGACGACCTTTGCACCCACTGCCCCAACAATCAAAACGGAATTTGCACAGCCGAAGACAAATCATCAAGATATGACCAACTGACTTTAACCGCACTTGGCATTGACACAAACTCACACTCCCAAATCCTATACTCTACACTTCGAACACTGGCCGATGAAAGAATAATCAACTGTGGAAAACGTGAAAGCATTTGCGGCGATTGTCAATGGACAGACCTCTGCCACAAACAATAGTGCACAAAGAAAAGCAAACAAAAAAACTCGCATCACTGCGAGTTTTATTTTTTTACATTTTTCTAATGTTTTGGAAAAAGTATTCTAATTTTTACTATTTTTTAGAGTGCTTTTATCCCAAAATTTGAGTAATTCTATCAAAAATCGCTTCTTTTCCCGTTTTGTTGAGCGCGGACGTAAGATAGACGTTGTCCACCCCTACCCCCATTTCTGCTGCCAACATTTGTCTGTTTTTGGTCTGTTGCATACGACTCAACTTGTCTGCTTTTGTCGCGATGAGGGTGAAAGGAATGTTGTAATGGAACAAGAAATTCACCATCATTTTGTCATCGTCTGTGGGCTTGTGACGAATGTCAAGAAGGACAAAAACGTTCTTAAGTCTCTCACTGCTTGTGAGATAACCTTCAATCATTGCTCCCCATTTTGCCTTCTCCCCTTTTGCCACTTTTGCGTATCCATAGCCTGGAAGGTCTACAAAATAAAACTCTCCTCCATTGACTTCAAAGTAATTGAGGAGTCTTGTTCTGCCGGGGTCACCAGAAGTCCTTGCCAGTTTTCCGTTGTTGCAGATATAGTTGATAAATGATGATTTGCCAACGTTTGACTTGCCTGCTATTGCAATTTCGCAAGCACCTGTATCGTAAAGTGCCTTGCTGTCAGCGACAGACGTGACAAATTTTGCATTTTTTATGACCATAATCTCACCTTTTGAAAAACAGCACTCAAGGTGCTGTTTTCATTTCTTATGCAGTTTCCGCTTGATTTCTGCGGATAATCTTGGGTTGTGCCTTTGACGTGATGCAATCTTCTCTTACAACGACCTTTTCAATGGACTTGTCACTGGGGATATCATACATCATATCAAGAAGCAAATCTTCAAGTATCGCACGAAGTCCACGTGCGCCTGTGTTCAGTTGGATTGCCTTCTTTGCAACAGCCTTCAAAGCATCATCTTCAAATTCAAGGTCGACGTCATCAATCTTAAATTGGGTCTTATATTGCTTTGTAAGGGCGTTTTTAGGCTCAGAAAGGATCTTGACAAGGGCGTTTTCATCAAGAGCATTGAGGCCCACTACAATGGGAACTCTGCCCACAAATTCAGGGATAAGGCCAAATTTGATGAGGTCTGCAGGTTGAAGTGCTGCAATAAGTTCATCATAGTGATAGTCGAGAGTACCCTTGACAGAACTGCCAAAACCAAGTTTTGAGCTGTCCTTTCTTTGGTCAACGATTTTGTCGAGATCAACAAATGCGCCACCGCAGAGGAACAAAATATTGGTTGTGTCAAGCATATAGCACTCTTGGTTGGGGTGCTTTCTTCCACCTTGAGGAGGAACACTTGCAACAGTGCCTTCAATGATTTTGAGAAGTGCTTGTTGCACGCCCTCACCACTTACGTCACGGGTGATTGACACGTTTTCACTCTTGCGAGCGATTTTGTCGATTTCGTCAATATAGATGATGCCAACCTCTGCCTTTTTGATGTCACCGTTTGCTGCTTGGATAAGCTTGAGCAAGATGTTTTCAACATCTTCGCCCACATATCCTGCCTCGGTGAGTGTGGTTGCGTCAGCCACTGCAAAAGGCACGTTGAGGATTTGAGCAAGAGTCTTTGCAAGAAGGGTTTTACCGCTTCCTGTAGGGCCGAGAAGGAGCACATTGCTCTTTTCAAGGACTACGCCGTCTGCGTTGTGCTTCTTTGCATGATTGACTCTCTTATAGTGATTGTACACGGCAACGGACAACACCTTTTTTGCGCTGTCTTGACCGATGATATATTCATCCAGTTTTGCCTTGATTTGTTGAGGAGTATAGAGTGAAACAAGGTCACCTGTGTTGCCTTTTTTTCTTTCAAGGACAAATGACGCTTGCTCTATGCATTCATTGCAAATGAACAAGTCATTGGGTCCTGCAACAAGGTCAGAAACTTCGTTTCCGCTACGTCCGCAAAAACAACAATGTACTACTTTTTGATAATCCATTTCTACTCCAAACACGCCCAAGGGCACAAATATGCCCTTGAACGTCATTTATTGTTTTGTTGCCTTAACTCCTTTGGAGTTATTACAGGCGGTTGGTGAAAATTCTGTCCACGATGCCGTAGCTGAGTGCTTCATCTGCGGTCATATAGTAGTCGCGGTCAGTGTCGATTTCCACCTTGTCCAGAGATTGTCCTGTGTTCTCAGCAAGAATTGTGTTGAGTTTCTTCTTGGTCTTCAGGATTTCTTCTGCGACAATTGCAATATCACTGGCTTGGCCTTGTGCGCCACCCAGCGGTTGATGAATCATAATCTTTGAGTTGGGCAAAGAATATCTCTTGCCCTTTGCTCCGCTTGAAAGAAGGAATGCGCCCATTGATGCTGCCATGCCGATGCAGATGGTTGACACGTCGCACTTGATATAGTTCATTGTGTCATAGATTGCCATGCCTGCAGACACAGAGCCACCGGGGCTGTTGATGTAAAGACTGATGTCTTTGCCTGCGTCCTTGCCTTCAAGATAGATAAGTTGTGCAACAACAGTGTTTGCCACGGCATCATTAATTTCGCCGGTGAGGAAGATAATTCTATCTTCAAGAAGGCGGGAATAGATGTCGTAGGAGCGTTCGCCACGGCCTGTTTGTTCCACGATATAGGGGATGAGTGTGTTGTGCATATTATTCTCCAACTTCCCTAAAAATTATGCTTCGGGTTGTTCTGCTTTTTTGGTTGATTTCTTTGCAGGAGCCTTCTTTGCGGGCTTTTCTTCGGTTTCTTCACCGACTTTGCCAACGGGTGCTGCTGCGGGTTTCTTGCTTGCTGTTTTGACAACTGCGCTGTTTTCCTTCTTGAGGAGTGCCATCAACTTGTCTGAAAGGATTTGGTTGACGATATAGTCGATTTGTTCCTTGCGGAGAGTCTTTCTATAGTCATCAAGATCCTTGCCTGCATCTGCTGCCATCTTTGCAAGTTTGTCATCGATTTCTTCATCGCTGAACTTGAGGTCTTCTGCTCTGACGATTTGTTCCATAACAAGACGGACCTTAACGCTCTTTGCAGCTTGTTCTTTGTATTCGTTCTTAAGACCTTCCTTGTCGAGACCAACATAGTTGAGATAGTCGTCAAGTTTGATGCCTTGATACATAAGGCGGTATTCAAATTCTGCAACCATATCTTCGGTTTCAGTTTCCACCATTGCATCGGGGACGTCAACGGTTGCGTTTGCAACGATTGTATCCACAAGTGCGTCTTCGTATGCATGTTCTGCACGAAGTTCTGCATCTGCTTTCATTTTATTTTTGATGTCGTTCTTATATTCTGCAAGAGTGTCAAATTCAGAAACATCTTTTGCAAATTCGTCATCGAGTGCGGGGAGTTCCTTCACTTTGACTGCGTGGACTGTGCATTCAAAGACTGCGTCTTTGCCTGCAAGGTTTTCTGCGTGATATTCTTCGGGGAATTTGACGTTGACTGCCTTGCTGTCGCCTGCTTTGACACCCACAAGTTGTTCTTCAAAACCGGGGATAAATTGGCCACTGCCAAGTTCCAGTTCATAGTGTTCTGCTGCGCCACCTTCAAACTTCACGCCGTCAACACTGCCAACAAAGTCGATGTCGACGATGTCGCCGTTTTCTGCGGTTTTGTCGGTGTCAACAAGACGTGCTTGCTTTTGACGATTTTGTTCAACGACTTCGTCAACTTGCTTTGCTGTGACTTTGTCAACTTTCTTTGCGATTTCGAGACCTTTGTATTGACCAAGGGTGACTTCGGGTTTCACTGTGACAACGAGAGTAAATGTTGCGCCACCGTCTTCCTTGAAATCAAATGCTGTGAGTTCAGGTTGTGCGACGACGTCAAGATTTTCTGCTGCAAGTGCTTCGCCGTATGCCTTGGGGATGACGATATCCATTGCATCTTCATAAAATACTTCTTTGCCGTAAATTCCTTCGATGACCTTCATGGGCACGTGACCTCTGCGGAAGCCTTGGATTTGGAATTTGTGCTTTGTCTTTTGATAGGCTTCTTTGATTGCGTCTGCAAAGGTTGTTGAATCTACGTCAAATTGGAATTTGACTTGACTCTTTTCAAGTTTTTCAAGTGTATAACTCATTTGTCCTCCATATTGCCGAAATTGTTCGGCTGAATAAATATTTTCATAAAGTATGAAAGAGTATATCACAATAGGCTTGAAAATGCAAACAAAAACTTTGTCACGAAGTGAATTTATAGTCAAATTCCCGTTGATTATGAAAAAATTTGGTGTATAATAGGCGTATGGGAAGCGATTTGGTTGCACTGTCAGCATTGACAGCAGAGCTGAATAACACACTTTCAGGAGCAAGAGTTGACAAAATTGTCCAACCTGACCCTGATGAATTGAGGTTTTTCTTGCGTAACGGCGGCAAAAACCTCTGCCTTTGCGTGTCTTGCAATGCCGGTGCACCTAGAATGCATATCACATCTACAAAAAAGCAAAATCCATTAAATGCTCCTTCCCTCTGTATGCTCCTTAGAAAGCACTTGCAAATAAGCAGCATTGAGGGCGTAGCAGTCTTCAACAACGATCGCATTTTGCAGATAAAATTCAATGCTCGCACTGAGATGAAAGACGACGCTGTCTATTATCTTTTTGTTGAGATAATGAACCGCTACTCCAACATCGTTTTCACCGATGAAAAGTTGATCATTCTTGATGCGGTCAAACATCTTCCTCTTGACGCAACCCGCAGTCACGTTGTGCTTCGCGGAGTCAAATATGAGCCTGTTGGACAAAACAAAATCAGTTATCTAACCAGTTGTTTTTCAGTTTTTGACAATTTCAACGGCGGAGACCTACACAAATATATACTTGACAACATTTCAGGTTTTTCAGGCGTCACAGTGTCTGAAATTATTTCTCGTGCAGGACTTGAAAGCAATCATTCCACTGCCCTAAATGATGACGAAAAGGCCGCAATTTGTGCTGTCATAAGAGAGTTTCAAAACATCACCGAAAGCGAAAATTATTGCCCTGTTATTATAGGCAAAAATGACGTGTATCCCTATCACTACAACGTGCTGAAAGATAAAGAATCAAAGTCATTTAGCACAATGAGTGAGGCATATGATGCTCTATTTTCAGTGACCGACACAGAAATCCGTAACAAGGCAAGACTGAAAACCTTGACTACTGCGGTCAAACACTTGAAAGCAAGGGTTGAAAAGAACATCAAAACCGACCTTGAACGTTTGAAGGAATGCGAAAATATGGACGAATATCGCCTTTTTGGTGAACTTATCGTAGCCAATATTTATCGCATAAACAAAGGTGACAAGTCAGTGGTTTTGGACAACTACTATACCGGTGAAAAGGTTGAAATCAAGTTGGACGAAAAGTTGACACCTTCTGGAAACAGCAAGATGTATTATACAAAGTATAATAAACTAAAACGTCAACAAGAGTTTACCGAGAAAAAACTGGTGACAGACCAAAACCTTTTGGACTATGTTTTGTCAATAGAAACTGAACTGAACTCATTACCCTACGATTGCTCTACAGTTGCAATTGAAGAAGAGCTTGAAAAGTTGGGTATTTTGAAAAAGAAAAACGTAAAAGGCAAAGTCCGCAAAGAAAAGAGTGAGCCTCCCTACACCTTTGAGCACAATGGTTTCACCATTATGAAAGGAAGAAACAATTTGCAAAACGATGAACTCACCTTCCGCATTGCCTCGTCAAGTGACCTTTGGTTGCACGTGAAGAATGGACACGGGGCTCACGTCATTGTTTTTGCAGAAGGCAAAAAAGTCCCCGATGAAACAATCAAGGTTGCAGCAGAGATAGCCTGCTCTGATTTCCAAGGAAGTCAAAACGTAGATTACACCGAAAGACGAAACGTCAAACGTATGCCCAACGGTCACCCCGGTCAAGTCATCTACGTCAACTACAAAACAGCACTTGCAAATCCTTGTGCACACGATGAATTGAAAAAGTAGGGCAAACAAAAATCATCACCAACACTGAAATAATCAAAAAACCAGAAAAATCGAGCATTTTGGCTCGATTTTTTAATTTGTTTTCTAAATTTTTGGCTTTTTTAGAATAATTTTAAATATGAATTTTGATATAAATTGGGAGATTTACGTGTTTTCTACTTTTGCAACTTTCTCAATTTTTCCAAAACGTTTTCAAAATATTCCGGCAATTCTGCCTCAAATGTCATCTTTTCTCCAGATATAGGATGAGTCAAAACAAGTTGTCTTGCGTGAAGAAGTTGACCATTTTTGTAGAGTGCGGTTGAGCCACCATACACCTCATCCCCTACTATTGGATGATGAATATGCGATGAGTGCACACGGATTTGATGGGTGCGACCTGTTTCAAGTTCAAAACGAACAAGGGTGTATTTCCCAAATCTTTCAAGGACGGTATAATGAGTGACCGCTCTTCTGCCGTCGGGGTCAATGCCCATTTTCTTTCTATCGCGTTTGTTTCTTGCAATGGGTGCATCAATTGTGCCAGTGTCTTCCTTGAAATTGCCATCGCACAAACCGAAGTAAATTCGTCTTGCTGTCTTTCTCTCAATTTGTGACGCAAGAGATTTGTGTGCTTCATCGGTTTTTGCCACTACAATAAGCCCAGAAGTGTCCTTGTCAAGCCTGTGAACAATTCCTGGACGGATTACGCCGTTGATTGAACTGAGCTTGTCAAGGTCTGCAAGAAGCGCATTGACAAGTGTATCATTTTTGGTATAACTGCATGCAGGGTGCACAACCATACCTTGAGGCTTGTTGATGACGGCAAAATGCTCGTCTTCATAGACAATATTCAGTTTGATTTCACTGTTAGGCTCAACGTCAAGGGTTTTAGGCTCGGGCAAAGTAAACTCCACCTCATCCCCTTCTTTCAACTCAAAACCGCTCTTTTTGCGCAAAACTCCGTTTACAAAATCACCGTCGCTTTCAACGACGGTCTTGATGTTTGAACGTGATGCTCCCGTTTCTTTTGCAAGAAACACGTCAAGGCGGATTTGTTCATTTGCTACGTATGTTGCCATAATTATTCTTCGTCTGCCTTTTCTACGACAGTTTCTTCGGATTTCTCTTCAGCTGCAACCACTGAGTCAACTTTGTTGTCAACTGCGGTTTCTGCGGCGTTTGATGCGGTTAGAGTGACATTTTCATCCTTATTCGTGTTTTTGCCGTTCAAAAATTCCTTCACCAAAACATAGATGAGGTAGAACACCAACATAAATGCGCCGACGGTGACAAAGAAGTCCGCAATGTTGAAGATTGCAAAATCCATAAAGGTGAATTCAAAGAAGTCACGGACGTATTTGAGACCGATTCTGTCAACCAAGTTGCCTATGCCACCACCTGCGATGAGGACAAGAGATATTCTAAGCCAAATTTCGTTGCGCTTTGCCACAAGCAGATAACCGAAGATTGCCACGATGATGATTGCGGTTATGACTGTAAGTGCCAAAGTGCCATCTTTGAACATGCCAAAGCCCGCACCGGTGTTTTCTGAATAGGTCAAGTCAAGAAAACCCTTGATGACTGTGTAGTTTCCACCCTTGTCCAAAAGGAAGTCGTAGAGATATTCCTTCATGCAAAGGTCAAATACGATTGTAAATGCAAGAAGCAAAAATTCAATCCCGCTGATGATGAGAAACTTTTTCAGCAGAGATTTGTCAGTTTTTAACTGATTTATTGAGTTTTTGAAGTAGTCTTTGACTTTGTCAAAGTCCAAAATCTTTTTCATAGGTTTTCCTTTTTCTATTTGCTTATTGTAGAGCCACACGCCACAGCCATATTGCTTGGCGCAAACAAAAATATATCGGAATTGATTTTTCTCACCGAGCCGCCTAAGGCGTAGACAGCACCGCTCATAAAGTCCAATATCCTTGCCACCACCCCTTGATTTGTGGATGAAAAGTCAACGATGACTTGTTCCCCTCGTTTCAAGTGGTCAATGATTTTGCCCACGTCATCATAGTTTTTAGGGTTGAAGATGACGGTGCCACTGGCAACGTATTGCTCTGGGGGTTGCTCGGCAAAAAGACGGCTAATGCGCGCGCCTACAGTTGCTTCTGAGTGATATTTGCCACGAGGTGTTTCCTTGAAAGCACCGGCGTAGCCCTTTTGAAATTTGTCCATAGTCACCTACACGCTCGGCGTATAGATTCTTTCTCCAAAGATGATTCTGCCGAGCCTTAACACGTTTGATTTGTGGCTGAGGGCGGTCTTGTAATCCCCACTCATACCTGCGGATAAATATTTGATTTCCACGTTGTCTTGCTTGATTTTTTTGACTTTGTCAAAAATCACATCAAGTTCATCATAAAGTGCGTCAAGTTCGGGTGTGTCTATATTTGGAAGGACGGACATTATCCCTTCAATTTTTATGTGTTTGTAGTCTTCAAGCGAGCGGATGAAATCTGTCACTTCCTCGGGCGCAACACCGCCCTTTGTGACTTCTCCGCCCATATTGATTTCAACAAGGCAAGATTGCACCTTTTGGTGCTTGAACGCTTGCTTTTCAATCTCCTTTGCCAACTCAATGCGGTCAAGAGAATGAATAAGCTCCACCTTGTCGATTATGTATTTCACTTTGTTTGTCTGCAGTTGACCGATGAGATGCCATCTATAACGCTCGTCGTATTTTGCAACAAGTTCCTGCACACGATTTTCACCCAGCACAAAATCGGGCGCAATGGTCATAAACTCGTCCACAGTTTCCTTTCTTTGGGTTTTTGTGGCCGCTATGAGCATTATTTCTCTGCCCGTTGCCGCCACATCTTCCCTTATGCGTTTGAGAGCATCTAAATCAATCATCAATTAGTCAACGACTGAGTCTGTATGTTTGCCGGTGAGAGTGTTGTATGCAAGACACTTCTTCACGCCGTTTTCTTCATATTCGATGGCGATGACTTCGTCTCCACTGCCTTTTTCCTTGATGTATTCTGCGGAAATGACTTTGCCGTCAAACTTCTTGAATGAGTCAAGGAGGACTTCTACCTTCTTGTCATCGTATACCCCTGCGTTGTCACTGACAAAGAGCACTGAGCCAAACATATGGTTGATGCGTGCAAGAAGTTTCTTTTGTTCCCAGTTGAACTTTGCAGGCTTCATGCCGTCGTCACGAAGGAAGAACACGTCGGGGTCATTTGCAAAGATTCTGCCATTGAGGTGTCTGCGGAAGATGCTGTTGTTCATTGCCATCTTTGCAGAGATGATTTCTTGGTTGGTCACCTTAACGTAGAATTTTTCCTTGAAGGAAAGCTCGACGTCACAACTGATTCTGCAAGCATCAACAATGCCAAAACTTGCACTGAGAGGAACACCACAGCCAAGGATAATCTTGTCGCCACAGCATTCACGTAGGAAGTCCATTGCTTCGTGCATAAGTTGTCCGCGTGACTTGTTGTTTCTGGGTTGAATTGCCACTGAATACAAGAAGTCAAGTTTGACCATATCATAGCCCCATTCATCAAAAACAACTCTAAACACGTTCTTGATGTAATCACGAACTGCAGGTTGTTCAATGTCAAGGACGTAGAATCCGTTCCAAGCAAAACCACCAATCATATTCTTGCCCTTGGGGGTCTTGATGAGCCATTCGGGGTGGTTTTTGACAACTTCTGCCTTGAATTGTGCACTGAAAGGTGCAAGCCACAATCCTGCTTTGTAGCCCTTCTTGTGGATTTCATCTGCAAGATAACCCATTCCCTTTGGGAATTCAGGCTTCAAAGTGAGCCAGTCACCGACCATGCTTTCATAGCCGTCGTCGATTTGGAAGATATTTGCCTTGTCGCCGGCCTTTTCATACATGCCGTTGAGGTCACGCATAATGATTTCTTCGCTAATATTTTGGAAATAGTTGTACCATGAGGTGTAGCCTGCAAAGTGATCAACTCTGCCAGTTGCTTTGCCGGGATATTCTTGGAAATACTTGTCAAACACTTCATCATAAGTGCCAACGTGATGAGTGACGTTGAAAAGTTCATAGTCGCCGATGATTGTGACTCCTTCAACGTCCTTTTCGATGGCAAAGACGTTTTCTCTCATATCTGCATAGAACACGGTGTAGCCAGTTCTGTCGTTGAGAGTGCCAAAGAATTCAACGTCTGCTCCCTTGCGGAGATAGGTGTATGTGTTTGAGTGATAGAGGTCCTTGCCGTATTCGGTGAAATATGTGTCGCCAGATGCTGCTGCAAAGGTGCGTGCAAGAGGAATAATATTGCAGGGGAAACGAAGACCATATTGTCTATCTCCGCGCTTGTATTCTCTTGAGGTTGACCAGCTTTGATAACCGCCGCCATAGAACCATTCTTCACTTTCAAAATAGTGATCATAGATGAGCTCTGCAAGAGTGATCTTGACTGCTTCTTTTGCGGTGACTGTAATATGGACGTGATTGTCTTCGCCATTATCCACAAAAGTGAGGATATCATCGCTTTCATTGATGACTCTTGTTTTGCCTGCGTACTCGTAAACGACTTTCAGTGTGTAATCTTTTATGTTCATAATGCCCCCTTACGTGCAAGCGTGCCCACACGTAACGCTAATATTTTTCTAAATGTATATTGTACACGAAAAAATCGCTCTTGTAAATACCGATATGCAGAAAGAATGGTTTTTTGCCTATTTTTCTATCCGCTGCCTTACTCTGTCTTCTCCAACTTGTTTATTGACACCTCGTATGCCGTTCTACTTTCATATGAGCCGTCCTCTAATCCCTTTTGATATTCTCTTGATTGGATTCGTCCTGAAAGTAGCACCTTATCTCCAACCACAAAGGACTCGGCGTATCTTGCGTTTCTTCCCCAAGCGATACAGGGGATATAGTCTGACTTATTGTAAGCGCGGTTGACTGCAAGGAGCACGTCGCATATCTCTCTACCGAAGGGGGTTGTTCTATATACGGTGGGCTTGCATACATAGCCCTCGATTTCTATATAGTTGGGGTTTTGGTCGTCGCCTATGCCTAGTTCTCGCACAAAGACTTTGAGGACAAGTTTGCTTCTTTCTCCCACCACTTTGTTATAACTGCGCAGTTGACCATACACTCCTATCTTTTCACCCACGCCGAGGGCCATATCTCCCATAAGTCGCTCGGATATGGTGAGGGGGATTTTGTCATATTGTCCGCTGAGGCGTTGCACGTCTAGGGTGAAGTCATAGAAGCCTTCCCCCATAACTTCGTGGGAAAAGACTGGCTCTGTGGACACTATTCCGCTCAAGTACACTTTGTTGTTTTCAAGTTGATCGTAGCTCATTGATTTCTCCTTTTTTGTTCTAATCATTTTTCCGTTGGACACCTTGTGAGTCCACCGTGTAGTTGTCTGTCAACACCATTTGACTTAGTGCCACAAATTTGAATCCTTTGTTTTTTAGAGCTTCAAGGACAAGGGGCAAGGCGTCTAAGACGTGGTCGCTGTTGTTGTGAAAGAGGACAATATCCCCACTCTTTGCCTTTGGCACTATTCTCGCCACAATATCCTTTGCTGAAAGCCACTTCCAATCTAGGCTGTCTATTGACCACTGCACTCCCACCATGCCTAAGTCCTCTAGGGCGGTCATAAGGCTATTATCGTAGTCACCGAAAGGAGCACGGAAATGAGTGGGCGTTTTGCCTGTAAGGTCATAGACCTTTTTGTTTACGGACTGAATCTCCTCCACAATCTTTTCACGGGATAGCCGTGGCATATTGAGGTGGTTTTCGGAGTGGTTGCCTATGTCAAAGCCGGCTGAGGCTATTGCCTTTGTTTCCTCTGGGTATTTGTCAATCCAAAATCCAACAAGAAAGAAAGTGGCGTTTGCGTCGTATTCCTTCAAGATTTCAATGATTTTCAAGGTTTTGTCTGCGCCCCAAGCGGCGTCAAAGGTGAGAGCAATGACTTTGTCCTCCTCCGCCACTGACACCGAATATACGGGGATCTTCCGTGAGGTTTTGCCAAAGAACACTCCTGCCACCGATGAAGTAGATATGAGGGTCACAAGAACTGCAATCAGCACAATGGCAACACCGTAGAACAAAATGTTTTTACGTTTTAGCACTACAAACATTTATGCCTCCATATTAGACCAACCGCCTTGACAGAAAATGACAAATCCTGTCGTAAAAGTTCGCACTTCGTCTATAGTGATAAATTACGCGAAGCAAATGAGGTTTAGAACTGAGCGGAAATCTTTTGACAAAAGGCGCAACCGCCCCAATCTGTTGACTTTTTCCAACTAAGTTGTAAAATGGTGGTATGGAAACAGAAAACAAACACAAAGAAAACTTGAAAAAGGTGATGACCTACACTCCTCTGGTGCTGACAATGTTGTTTGCAGTGGTGTTTTTGGGTGCATCGGTCATCGCTTTGATATACTCCGCAGTCACCTATCTTGCCTTTGGCTCTTCAATGGTGTTCCTCATTTTGTTTGGATGCGCAGTGCTTACGTTAGGCATCGGCGCTGCCCTTGTGGACAAGTTCGTTTCTCTCAAAAAGAAACTTGACCGCAAAGACGTCGCCCCCGAAAAGGAAGAACAAAAGACTGCCGTTGTGAAAAAGAAGTTCACCGTCACAATGCAAACAATTTGCTTTGGCGTTATGATTGTTGGCGCAGTGTTCATCATCGTGTCCGCAGGCCTTGGTGTCACAAGTGCAGACAAGTGGGATGAAGCAACAAAGGACTATATCCTCTCCAACGGCTACTATCAAGACGCAAAGTCCTTTGAGGTGGCCTACGACAGCACCAACCCCGACAAACCCATCGATAAAATCGTCTTTGACCTTGATGGCAAAAACGCAGTGGTCATCTACACCGATGACAGTTTTGTCACCATAAAGGGATATGAAAACTTCCCTGCACAACTGTCTGTCACTTACGGCGGTGGCACAATCGTCATCCACGAAAATCCCTCTCCCAAAAAAGACGGAAATCTTGAAAAAATGCTCTTCTTCATCTTTGATGAAAATGAGGTTGAAGCACAAATCCGTATCTACTTGCCCAAATCCCTTGAAGGACAGGTTGAATTCACTGGCAACTACGTAGTTGCACAAAACTAAAAAACAATAAAATAAAAAAGACGCTACCTATGGTAGCGTTTTCTTTTTGTCAAATTACACTTTTTGCGTTTTTCCACCGCCTTTGAAGTTGTCGAGGACGCCTGTTGAGAAGTTATGGGTGCGGGATTTGCGGTCTAGGTGGTCCTCTATTGCAGTGTTTATCATTTTGTCCAAAAGGTCTTTGAAGGTTATCCCTGCGGACTCAAAGAGGTAATGGGCCAGTGACCCCGGCACGGTGTTGATTTCGTTGAGGTATATCTTTTCTCGTTTGACGTCAACAAGATAGTCCGCTCTCACCACACCGCTCATCTCAAGTTCACGATATATCCGCTCGGTCAATGCCTTCACTTGGCTGTTGAGATCGCCTATTTCTGCAGGGATTATATGACCACCACCGCCCATTTTGCCTGTGGAATATTTGTCGTTGAAGGACAAGAAATCACTGGTGGACAAAGGTTGTTCAGTTTCAGACACAACAATCTTGTCGCCGTCCTTGAATGCGGCGCAGTTGACTTCTATGAAGTCAGTGAGTTTTTCTTCAACGATAATTTTGTCATCAAACTCCCCCGCGATGTCTATTGCTGAAATCAAGTCCTCTCTCTTGTAGGCAACCCCTATGCCTATGCTACTTCCAAGCCGTGCAGGTTTGACTATGAGTGGATATCGCAAAAAACTTTCTGCGTGGAAAAGGACTTTGTCACTGTCCCTCTCCCACTCCTTTCTTGAAAACACAAAGTGTTTCACTTGGTTGAAAAGCATATTTTCAAAAAGTTCCTTGCTGACCGCTTTGTCCATACAAAGGGCTGACGGCAACAAACTTGGGCTTGTATGAGGCAATCCGTTGAACTCAAAAACCCCAGATAGAACGCCGTTTTCACCCTCTCCGCCGTGACAACAATTGACAACAACGTCGGGTTTTAGTGCCACTATCATCTTGTCCTTTTTGACGTAATAGAATTTGCCACTGACAAGCACCAATTTCTTGTGGTTTGAGGGCACAAAGGGTGCAAAGTCCTTTATCGATTTCATATCACCGGTGTAAAAATCACCCTCATACAAAAAAACAGGTGTTACTGCATATTTTTTGTCATCAAGGTGCCGATAGGTTTGCACTGCGGTGATGACGGATATATCCCTTTCCACCGACCTTCCGCCAAAAATCAAAGCAACTTTTTTCTTCATTTCTCCCCCTAATCTTCATATATGTCTGGCAAGTCGTTGAGAAGCAACAAGTTATCCCCTATGTGGAGAAAGTCCTTAAAGGACTTTTGTGCCTCTGCTAGGGTGTTGAATTTGAGGATTTTGCCGTCAAAATCACTTAGCCCTCTTGCCACTTGCTCACCTCTTTTTCCTATGAGCACAACAACGTCAGCAACCATTGCTATTTTTTTGCCAAGAGCGTAGTTTTCCTCTTCTTCAAGTTCACCAAGTTCAACAAGCCCCGGTGTCACCACCACTTTCCTGCCCTCAAATTGAGACAAAGTGTCAAGAGCTTTTCTTGCCCCGTCTGGGTTTGAGTTGAAGGTGTCGTCAATGATTGTAATGCCGTCACGGACAATCAGTTGCAAGCGGTGTGGCACAGGCTCTACGTGGGCAATCCTCTCCACAATATGCTTTGGACTGATGCCAAGTGCAAAGGCCACTGCTGACGCCACTGCCAAATTCTCCACGTTGTGCTCGCCAATGAGCCCAGTCCTTGCCCTATGAACCTCATCACCAAAATGCAAGTTGAATTCACTTCCTCGTTTTGACAAGGCTATGTCGCTTGCCCAGACTTCTCCACCGCTTCCTGCAAAATTTACGTTTGCCAAAATCTTGTTTTGCTTGTCTTCAACAATCTTCATAAGATTGTTGTTTACGACAGCAAATCCTTCTTTTTTTAAGTCGGTAATGACCCTCATCTTTTCATCCACTATATTCTTTTGACTTTTGAATGTTTCAAGGTGTTGAGAGTTTATCCCCGTCAAAACCGCCACGTCGGGGTTGACAATTTTCATCAATTTTTTGATGTCACCAACTCGTCTTGCACCCATTTCCGCAATGAAAACTTCGTGGGACATATCAAGGTCCTTCACCGTCTTTGAAATGCCCATAGGCGTATTGAAACTTTCAGGGGTTGCCAGCACCCTGTATTTGATTTCAAGCAAGTCTTTGAGATAGTTTTTCACTGAGGTTTTGCCAAAGCTTCCTGTTATTGCAATTTTGATGCAATCACTACGAGATAAAATAGCCCTAGTTTTCTTCTCATACCTCAAATTATTTAGCCTTTCAAATACGTTGACTACGGACATTGTCAAAAGGAAAACAAGCGGATAGAATACTGGAAAAATAAAAAATCCTGCATAGCGGTAAAAGGCATCGTCACCACCGAGCAAGCCATTCAAGTAAAACAGCGTGCCAACAATCAATGCGCTTTCAACCACTGCCACGGACACAAAACCTCGCACTGCTCTTTTGGTGTATTTAAGCGGTTTCTTTTTGTCTCCGTCTTCGGCAAAATACAACACCATTTCCGCAATGAAAAAGAACATTGCTGTAAGAAAGCCCCAAAACACCCGTGAGTGCAAAAAACTGACTCCAAAATATATCCCGCCAAACACCAGCACCGACACCAAGTCCATCAGATATGCAGTGCGGATATTCTTGCTTTTGAAAATCCCTTTAAGGCGATAATTATCCTGCTGAATCACGTATATGTACGGCTTTGCCATAAAGGTGGTGGCAAGGATTGACAACAACAAAAAGAACCAGTTTCCCCTGACTAGCATACCCCTACTCCCTTTACATATGCGGACAAAATCTTGACGAAATTGGCAAGGTCTTCAACGTAAGCATAGTGTCCACCTTCAAGCAAAATCAACTTACTATCCTTGATTTTCTTTTCAAGTTTGTTTGCCATATATAAAGGCGTTTCCTTGTCGTTTTTACCCCACAAAATAAGGGTGGGGGTATTTATGTGTTCAAGGAGATAGGTTTGGTCATAGGACACCACTTTTTTGAAAGTTTCTTTCATTATAAATGAAAGAACTCGGTAATCTCGTGAGCCTTGCAGCCCACGAAATCCGAGTTTTTTCAATATCTTATGTAATATAACTTTTGCATAATATGATGGCTTCCGCCGAGGCTTCAAGCCGGCACTGTCCACAAGCACCAGTCCATCTACTGCATCGGGAAATTTGCCTGCGATTTCTAGGGCCACTCTGCCACCAAAGGAGTGACCAACGATGATTGCTTTTTTCACTCCTTCCTTTTCAAGGACGGACAGCACTTCACCTGCGTAATCCCCAACCGAATATGGTCTATCAGGTTCAGGGGTGTCACCAAATCCGTTGAAGTCCACAACTATGCTCCGACAAAAACTTTTCAGCCTTTCTGCGACAAATAAAAAGGCGGAAGCGTTTCCGCCCCAGCCATGTAAAAATACTACGTTTATGCCATCACCGACTATCTTATAATTGATAACTCCTCCTATACGTCCAGCCACATAATAAGGGCGTCGTCACGATTGTTGTAATACTTCTTTCGTATGCCTGCCCCTTTAAAGCCGTAGCTTTCGTATAGGTGTATTGCGGGTGCGTTGTTGACGTTGACTTCAAGTGTCATATGCTCTACGCCAACCTCTCTTGCCTTGCTGATGAGGGTTGCAAGAAGAAATTTGCCTATTCCTCTGCCTCTCTCTGTGTGCTTGACTGCTATGTTTGTTATATGCCCTTCGTCAAGGACTTTGTGAAAACCGCCGTAGCAAATGACCTCGTCACCACGGACACCAACGGTGTAAAATGCTTCCGCCGAATAAAGTTCGGGGATAAACATCGCTTTCGTCCAAGGTGTGTCGAAGGCCTCTTGTTCAATCTCTGCCATTTGGGCGAGATGTTCGTATTTTAGCGGTTCAAATCTCATTGTTCCTCTCTGCTTGTGACTTTCTCATATAGTAGGGCTCAAAGACGTTGACGAAGTTGTTTTCTGCCCATTTTGTGCGGACGATATTGTCAAGAGCCGTGACAACACTACAACTTGTTGTAGTGATTTTGTCCTCTGGCAACGTGGCACGGTCCTTTTCTTCAACAAACTCCGTTGACACAATCTTGCCGTTTTCAAGCTTTGCTGTGTATGTGTGGCCGTGGCCTGCGTCAATGGCAAGCACTCCGCTTTTTCTACTATATGCAAGAAGTTCAAAGGAGTTGACCGCAATTCTCTTTGCTCCCGTGCCATAGGCTATTGCCGTCACTGCAGACACACCAATACGTATGCCTGTAAATGAGCCGGGGCCAACCACCACTGCTACGCCATCAAGGTCTTTCACCTCAACTCCGCCCTCAGTAAGAAGGTCGGCTATTGTGGGCAATATGAGAGATGAGTGACCGCTCTTGCCCACCTCAAAGGATTTTGCAAGAGTTTTGTCACCATCAATCAGCACTGCGGTGAAGGTTGTAGAAGTTGTGTCAACTGCAAGTATTTTCATATCTTACGTTAAATTTCCTGTTCTTTTTGTCAACGGTGACATCAATGTAGATGACTTTGTCACCAAGTGAGGTCAGTTTGTTCCATTCAATGACCGTCACTGTATCTCCGCCGATGGCGTCTTCGACGCCAAGTTCATAGAGGTCGTCTTCGTGCTCGATGCGGTACATATCAAGATGGTTCAGTTTCAGTCTGCCCTCTTCATACACGTTCATTATGGTGAATGTGGGGCTTGTCACCTCACTCTCTACTCCAAGAGCCTTTGCCAAACCCTTTGTGAAGGTCGTTTTGCCTGCGCCAAGGTCACCGCTAAGGATAATCACCTCTCCACCTGTCAAAGTGTCTGCAATGCGCTTTGCAAGGGCTTCTGTATCCTTCAAGCTTCTTGAAATGTGTTCTCCCTCTATTTCGCCGTCGTCAACAGTCATGTCGGGCACTTTTGAAAACGCCAACTTGAAAAGTTTGCCTGTTGCCTTGTAAAGCACAAATGTCAATCCTGCGTTGCCTGCGTATTTCAGCACGTTGAACGGAAGTATGGTTGTGGGGAGCATTGTGAGGACAACACTGCGCTCTACACCCATGAATATGGGTGTAAATAATATATTCCATAGGAGCATTGTCACAACACCACTCAAAAAACCTGTCAACAAACCGATGAGCGCGCCCTTCAGGTTGTGTTTGAATTTGTAGACAAGACCTGCACTCAACACAAATACGCCTGTTGAAAGCAAGTTCATTGCTATGCCGATAAGTCCACTTGATGCACTGACTGTGAAACCTTGAATAAGTGACACGATGACCGTAATCAAAATGCCTGCCACAGGACCGTACATAAAGGATGCGATGAGGATGGGCACGTCACTGGGTGAATATTCAAGGAAGGGTGCGGCAAAATACGGGATATGCACCGTGCATGCAAGTGTCACCGCAAGGGCGGCAAGCACTGCCATACCACAAAGTTTTCTTGTGGGAATACGTATCTTTTTCTTTGAAAGTTTTCCAAAGGAAAACTTGCCTTTGTTGTCACTGGATGTTTCTGCGCCATCTGCCACGGCGGTTTCAACTTCTACATCCTCTGCCACTTGAACTTCGGCGACTTCTTCAACCAAAGTTTCTGTTTGCTCATTAAGTTTTTCTGTCATAAGAATATCCTTTCGGGCATTAAAAAACCCAAGAATTATTCTCGGGGGAAACAAAAATCTGCCTCTTTCATCCGGACTATACCGTCGGTTGAGGAATTGCACCTCATCAGCACGCAATGCGTGGTCGTGGACTGTCACCACCGGTAGGGAATCACACCCTGCCCCGAAGCAATAATATTTTATTATGTTATATTGTTATTGTCAATGACTAAGCACAATAAAGTGCCAATTTTTGTGATTTTTGTGCGGTTTTTGATAAAAACAATCTGTTTGCACCATCTTGCGACTCAAAACTTAGTTTTGAATATTTCTTCTTGCGTGGGCAAAAATAGTGGTATGTATCTTTCAACCGCAGAAATCGACACAGCAACCTATATTGCCCTATCAAATGATAACGTATTATCCGCTCGCATCTTTGAGCACGACGGATACGTGGTCATTGCCTTGCTCACCGGACCGATTTTTTCACAAACTGAGCGTATAGCACTGAAAAACTCAGTGCAAGCCGACGTCAGTGATAGGCTTGATGTGAGCCTTGAACAGGTCATCGTCACCTTTGATATGGAGCTTTATAGGGCCATGGATGAGGTTGATGACTTAGACAAGCAAAAACTCCTTGCCATGGCACTAGAACGCTGTGATTGACCTATAAATAGGTCAAAATTCATATTGATTAAGCGTACAAAGGTAAACTCTGCCCGCTATTTTGTTGTTATTTGTCTTCGCCTTTGTAGAACTCTACGTTATCGCCGTCTGTCCAAAGTTTTTCAAGACAGTAGAACATTCTTGTGTCGTCGTTGAAGATGTGCACGATGACTCCGCCGTAGTCAAGGACAACCCACTTGCCTTCTTGGACGCCGTCCATGCGCAAGCACTTGACGCCGTGGTTTTTGTCAAGGGTTTCTTCAAGATATTCAGCAAGGGCTTTGACTTGTCTGTTTGACTTGCCGGTACAGATGATGAAATAGTCTGCAACAACGGTGAGATGTTCAACGCTGAGGACAGTGATGTCCACTGCTCTGCGCTCATCAAGTTCTTTGCAAATTAAGTTTTTGAGTTGGTTAGATTCCATATTTCTCCTATTTGCACAATGGTTTGTGCCGATTTCATTATAAATAGCATTTCACCGCTTCAAGGGTCAGCGGATAAATGGGGTTTCCTTTTTTCAGGAGTTTGTCGTAGGTGTATTGAAGCACAGCTTTGAATCCTTCTTCAAAATCTTCATCGCCGGTTTCTCTAAGTTTGGGGATAGGGTCATACATTCTGTCGTATGAAGTGCTATCCGCAGTGTAGATGAGTTTTTGAAGGACTGTCATATCCTTGCAGGCTGTTGTGTGGACAAGGATTGCATCAAGAACGTCTTTGTCCGTCACGCCGAAATCTCTCTCCGCCTTTTTTGCACCTAAAAATTGATGCATCACGGGAGTGTCGATTGAGTCCTCTGGTATGACTAGACCATCTAAAGATGGTCTTTCCTTAGCATTGTCGTGAAGAACAGCCGCCTTGAATACCTTTTCAAAGTCTTGCTTCAAGTTGTGAGCACTGTTGAGGTGCACTGCTCTCAGCACCACATTTTTGGTGTGATTGTACAGTTCATCACTTTGATACGTTTTGAGTTTTTCAAGCCAAGGCTTGTATTTGTCCGCAAGGTGATTGTCTATAATATGCTTATAGACTTCATCAGCGACACCCTCAGGCTTTTCACCAAGAAGAAGCATGGCTTTGATTTCTGATGAGGACACGCTACTGCCCTCAAAATCAATGGGGATAAATTCTCCGCCAAATTTTTCAGTGACTTGAGCGATTTTTTCCTCAATATCGTCATAGCCTTCTCTGCCTACAACAGCTATCGGGCAAGCGGAGGCAACTTCTTCAGGTTTGTGCCAAGTATGAAAGTGCTCAAGGCTATCTCCCCCGATTAGATATACGATTTCGCCATATTTTTCCTTGAGAAGAGGCAGAACTTCACTGGAGTAATTGTGTTCATATCCTGCTGCCGCTCTATCATATTCTATGGTGTCGATGACAACTTCGTCCGCACAACCTTCAAAAGCCAACTTTGAAAGTGCCACTCTGTCCTCAAATGACAAAAATCCACCACTCTTGTGAGGTGGACAATGGGTGGGGACTATGACAAGCCTTTTTGCACCCAATTTGTCTATGACAAACTTGGTGAGACGGCTATGTTCAAGGTGAGGAGGATCAAATGCTCCCACAAAGACGATAGTTTTCATAGGATTATTATATCAAAATATCGCAAAAATTCAATAGTTGCCGTAAAACTTGTGAAACATTTTCATATATAACTTTGAACAAATGTTCAAATCCGCATATGATAGAACTTTTTTGTCAAATGATGTAAACGTTCTCTACTATGTCAAATCAAGCATAACAGCAAATGTACAAACGTACATAAAAGAAAAAATAATTTGCGACGTACAAAAAAGAATAATCTTCTCCGCCCTGTCAAAAATCATTGTATGGCGAAAATAACAGACTTTTTCAGTGTCAGTGTGCTTCTTGCATTTTTGACTTTTACGTGGGCAGGACTTCTTCTTGACAACATAGTTTTGGCGGTGGTGGTTGCCGTCACTGTGACCGCGGTTTTTGTCACAATAATGGTGAAACTGCGAGGAAGAGAGGAGAAGCCCTATAGATATGACAGACTTGCTCTTGAATTGTCGGTGCGGGGTCCGTCATTTTTGGTTGAAATTTTGAAAAGTATTCTCAAAAATAGGGTTTTTGAGAGTGGTTTTAACTTTATTTGCCTTGAAAATGTGCTAATTTTGGCTTGTTTTAAGTTTTCAAACGTTTCTCTTGCGGATGTCACAAACATCTATTCAACGGCAGTAAAATACAACAAAACACGGGTTTTTCTCCTTGCAAGAGGGGTTGAAAGGAAGGCTTTGCGCCTTCTTGAAACCTATGGAATTTTTGTCACAGTGGTGAAAATCAAGCAGATTTATCGCCTTCTTAAAAAGCATAATGCCCTGCCAGATTTGACCAAAAAAAAGACTTTTCGAGTGAAAGATATTCCTTCTCTTTTGCTATCAAAAGGCAACACGAAGGGATTGATTTTTTCGGGTGCAGTGCTCATCGTCACAGCCTTTTTCACACCTCTCAAAATCTATTATTTGGTGTTTGGCAGTGTTGCCCTTCTCCTTGCCATTTTGACTTTGACACCCCTTGGCAAGGATAATCTTGGTGCGACTTGGAAACTTAAAGACGTGTTTGGCTGTGAAAGCACCGCTGACACTGCCCTAGACAATCTTGTTGAGGGAAAGGAGCATTTTGAGAAAAATGAGGAAAATGAAGAAATCGACCAAAACGACAAAACTCCTCCCCATTGAAAATAAATTGTGAAAACTGCTTGCACAATGCCCCGTATACCATTAAAATGGTAAAAAACAGCTTGAAGGTGCATTATGTATTCAGTCTATCTCAAAAAAGGTGAAGAAAAACGTATTCTCAACGGACACTCTTGGGTGTATGCCAATGAAGTGGCAAAAATTGAAGGTAAAGACAAAAACGGCTCTCTTACCTCAGTTTTCACCCATGACGGTAGATTCATCGGCAAAGGATACATAAATCACCTGAGCAAAATCCTTGTGCGCATATTCATACGTGATGAAAATCAAGTTAACGACAAGGCGTTTTATCTTGAAAGACTGAAAAATGCAGACGATTTCCGCAAAAATCTTGGATATGACAACTGCTATCGTATGGTTTTTGCTGAGGCAGATGATATTCCCGCCCTTATTGTTGACAAATATGATGAATATCTGTCAGTGCAATTCCTGTCACTTGGCATTGACAAAATGAAGAAATTGATTGTTGAGTGCCTGGTCGACCTCTTTGCACCTAAGGGAATCTATGAGCGCAGCGACGTTGCAGTCCGCGTGAAGGAAGGTCTCACAGAAACAAAAGGCGTCATATATGGTGAAGTGCCCGACCGCATAATCATCACTGAAAATGGCTTGAAAATGGCCGTTGACGTGAAAAACGGTCAAAAAACAGGTTATTTCCTTGATCAAAAGGAAAATAGATACGCTGCACGCAGATATTGCAAGGATGGTGACGTCCTTGACTGCTTCTGCAATTCGGGTGGTTTTTCACTTAACTGCGCAACTGTAGCAAAATCAGTCACTGCTGTTGACGTATCTCGCACCGCCCTTGACAGCGTTGAAGAAAATGCTTCTCTCAACAATCTTACAAATGTAAGAACTCTGCAAGGAGACGTTTTTGAAGTATTGCGCAATTATCGTAAAGAAAACAAGGTCTTTGACCTTGTAATCCTTGACCCTCCTGCCTTTTGCAAGAGTGCTTCCGAGGTTAAAGACGCATATCGCGGATACAAAGACATCAACGTGCTTGGCATGAAGTTGGTGCGTTCAGGTGGATTTTTGATTTCTGCATCTTGCTCACACTATATGACCTTGCCTCTCTTTGAAAAGATGCTGGCAGAATCCGCAAAAGAAAGCGGACGCAGAGTCCGTCAAATTGAAATCAAAACTCAAGCCCCTGATCACCCTGCACTTGTCAACGCAGAAGAAACAAGTTATCTCAAATTCTTCGTTCTACAAGTGTTGTAATCAAAACAAAGCAACAAAAAAGACCGAGAATAAACCCGGTGTTTTGGTGCAGTTGAAGGGACTTGCTCCGCTTCGCTATCACGCCAGGGTGACAATTGATGGGTGTCCATCATTTGTCGCAGACAAACAACAACAGTCTGCCATAGTGTCTGCGATGCCCACCCGTTCAAGTCCCTTATTTGGTGAAAAATACAAAAAAAATGGCTTATGCCTCATTGACATAGCCATTTTTTGGTGCAGTTGAAGGGACTTGAACCCATACGGTTGCCCACTGGAACCTAAATCCAGCGCGTCTGCCAATTTCGCCACAACTGCGTGTCAACTATTATATCATAAACCAACAAAAAGTAAAGTCAATGAAATATTTGATGAAAATTTTGAAAATTATGTGAAAATATAGTTGCATTTTTTCGATTTGAGTGATATAGTTATCAATGCTGTGCGGGAGTGACTCAGTGGTAGAGTGTCACCTTGCCAAGGTGAAAGTCGCGGGTCCGAATCCCGTCTCCCGCTCCACAGACCCATAAACCGTGCGTCCTTAGCTCAGCTGGTAGAGCAACTGACTCTTAATCAGTGGGTCCCGGGTTCGAATCCCTGAGGACGCACCAAAAACCACCGAAACGTCGGTGGTTTTTTTCTTTAAATTTTCTCTTTCACCGCAATATCGTAAATATTGTATATTTACTATTCGGGAAAGTTGTGTTAAAATTGTTGTATATCATAAACGAGAGGTCATTATGAAAACTGTCGCTTGTATCGGTGTTGGCAACAGAGGTAGCAAATATCTCCTTGAACTGAAAATCTTTCATAAAAAAGAAGTCAAGCCTGTGGCTATATGCGATATTATCCCCGCAAAACTTGATCGCTTTGGCAAGAAATATAAAATCGCAAAGGATATGCGATTTTCCAGTGATGAGGACTTTTTCAATCGTGGGCCTATCGCAGACGGTCTTATCATCTCTACCCCTGACCGCGAACATTTCAAGCACGCAAAACGTGCTCTTGAGGTGGGGTACAAGATTATCCTCCTTGAAAAGCCTGTGTCAAAGGATATTGAGGAAACCAAGGAAATCGCTCGTCTTGCCGAAGAAAAGGGCGCAAAGGTCATTGTATGTCACGTGCTGCGCTACTCCAACTATTATCTCACCTTGAAAAATGCCGCTGAAAGCGGTGCTCTTGGCAGAGTCATATCAGTTGAGCAACGTGAAAACGTGGGATACTTCCACTTTGCACACAGTTACGTGCGCGGTGAGTGGCACAACGAGGCGGACTCCTCCCCTTCAATCCTTGCAAAGTGCTGTCATGACCTTGACCTCATCTATTGGTTTGCAGGATCAAAGCCTGTGTCTGTGGACAGCTACGGCGACCTCTTCTTCTTCAACCGCAATAATGCAACCGCAGGTGCAACCGAATATTGTATGCAAGGTTGCAAGTGTCAACGTAAATGCCCCTACGATGCGGAAGCATTTTATATCACCGACAACGTGTTTGAGGCGAAGTTCATCAAATATATGCCTACAACCGTTTTCGGCAAGCCCAACCCTACGAAAAAGGAAAAGCGTGAAATCCTCCGTACGGGTGCTTATGGAAAGTGCGTATTCCTCAACGACAACGACGTGTGCGACCATCAAGAAGTGAATATCCTCTTTGAAAACGGCGTGTCTGGACGGCTCACTATGACCGCTTTTGGTGAAAGATGCGAGCGTGAAACACGTATCGTCGGCACAAAGGGTGAAGTTGTGGCAAGAAATGGCAAAATCGTCCTTGAACAATATGGCATCAAGCGTAAGGTTTTGAGAAATCGTGACATCTGGTCTATGCTTGGGCATATTGAAGGTGATATCCGCACAGTTCATAGCTTTGCAAGTCTGCTTACAACTGGCAAAACTGAGCACAAATACGTCACCTACATAAACGACACTGTGGTGTCACACCAAATGGCGCACGATGCTGAAATAAGCAGAAAGGCAAAATGATGACTTACAAAATGAATTTGAATCGTCAGCCCTTTGATATGATAAAGAGCGGACGAAAAACAATTGAACTCCGCCTAAATGACGAAAAGAGAAAAAACATTGTGGCGGGAGATCAAATTTCATTCACCTCTCCTGATGGCGACACAATGCTTTGCATTGTGAAACACGTACATAACTTCCCTACTTTCAAGGAATTGTATGAAAGTCTGCCACTTGACAAATGTGGATATTTGCCCGAGGAAATCCCTACTGCGTCATACAGGGATATGGAAGAATACTACCCTATTGAAAAACAACAAAAGCACTCAGTGCTTGGCATTGAAATAGCCCTCATCAGCTGATATGAAAAAAGCAATATTTATCGACATCGACAACACACTCCTTGACTTTGACAAGTGCGCACATCTCTCTATGAAGCACTCATTTGAGGATTTCGGTCTCCCCTTTGACGACAGTATGTTTGACACCTTTGAGAGAGTCAATCTATCTCTTTGGCATAGCCTTGAAAATGGATATATATCAAAAGATCAACTCTTCAAAATAAGATGGTCCACTGTCCTTGCCGCCCTCAACGTGAAAGCGGACGGCATTTTGATGGAAAAACAATTCAAGCATTATATCAACACTGTTGCAATCACCATAGATTACGCAAAAGAAATCCTTGAATATCTTTCATCAAAATACAAGGTGTATGCCACCAGCAACGCCACATACGAGCAACAAATTTCAAGACTTAAAAATGCGGATTTTGACAAGTATTTCAGCGGATATTTCATCTCTGAAAGAGTGGGTTTTGAAAAACCTAGCAAGGAGTTTTTCGACGTCTGTTTTGCCTCTCTCCCTTACTCTGTTGACGAGGTGACAATGATTGGTGACTCCCCCACCGCGGACATAAAAGGTGGTGTGAAATATGGTCTTGACACGATTTGGTTTAATCACCGAGGAGAGAGTTTGCCCGATGATATCAAACCTAAATTTACCGTGAATCACTTGAAGGAAATTGAAAATATATTGTAGAACAATATAAAACACCTTTTCACTTGACTTTTGCCATTGAAAAGTGTAGTATCAAATCAATCGAATATCAATCTTGTTTTTGCCGTCGGGTAAAAACGCTGGCATCAGGACGCTCACCAGTAGACCTTTGAAGGTGGCGTCAAGGTGCTTTTTTTGTGAGTATGACTGAGAAACACCCTTATCTTAAACCTTTTGCTAAATACGTTATGCTCAACGTCCTTGGAATGCTTGGGCTGTCTTGCTATATTTTGGCGGACACCTTTTTCATTTCAAAGGGTCTTGGCACCCTTGGTTTGACTGCCCTGAATCTTGCTTTGCCTGTGTTCAGTTTCATACAAGGCGTGTCCCTTATGTTGGGCGTTGGCGGTGGCATAAAGTATGCTGTGGCAAAGGCTTCTGGTGATCAAAAGTCTGCAAACTCCACCTTCACCGTCACACTGGTGCTGTCCGCGGTGCTTTCATTGATATTTGTGCTTCTTGGGGCTCTTGCATCAAGGCCTCTCACAACGTTTCTTAAAGCAGATAGCGAAGTTTTTGAAATGACCCATCAATATCTAAAGGTCATACTTATCTTTGCCCCTGCATTCATTTTCAGCAACGTATTTGCAAGTTTTGTCCGCAACGATGGAAATCCTAGACTGGCAATGTTTGCAACCTTGTTTGGCAGTTTGTTCAACATAGTCATGGACTACGTGCTCATCTTCCCTTGCTGTTTGGGCATTCTTGGCGCAGTGCTCGCAACATGCATTGCACCTATCACAGGCATCGTCATTTGCGGATTCCATTGGATACTGAAAAAAGGTCCTCTCCGTGTTGCAAAAACAGATTTCAAGCCTAAAACAGTGTTTTCAGTCCTCGGTCTTGGTCTGCCCTCGCTGGTGACAGAGTTTGCAGGTGGCATTGTTATGATCGTGTTCAACAGTGTCATTTTGGACCTTGAAGGCAACGTAGGTGTGTCTGCATATAGCGTGGTGGCAAACATCGCTTTCGTGGTTCTATCCATGTATTCTGGTGTTGCACAGGGTGTCCAACCTCTTCTCAGTGAGGCTCACGGAAGAAAGGATTTGAAAGCAAAAGACACCCTTCTCAAATACTCCCTTCTGACCGTTGGGGTGGTGTCAAGTGTGATATACGTCTTCATCGCAGCATTTGCCCCTGAAATCACCGCAATCTTCAACAGCGAAAATAACATAAGACTGGCAGAAATTGCTTCCTTTGGCATGATAATCTACTTCATCGGATCTATCTTCGCCAGCGGAAATGCAATCTTCTCAACCTACTTTGCCTCAATTGAAAAGCCTATCCCCTCTCAAGCCATAACAATACTTAAAGGACTTGTGATAATAATCCCTTTCATTTATCTTTTCTCACACTTTATGGGTATGACGGGCGTGTGGCTTGCCTACGTCCTCACTGAACTTATTGTTCTTGTTATGGCAGTGGCAATCTATATCCTCTTCCGCAAACGCACAAAGAAGAAACTGCTGGAAGAATCAACCGCTGAAGATACTCCCGAAGAAGTAACTTTTGAAAATTAACCCCTATCAATTGCAAAAATAAAACCACACTTTGTGTGGTTTTTTAATTTTATAAAAATGAAAACTCCCTTAGATGTACAGAGCAAAACCTTAGCAATTTCAGCATAATCTTAAAAAACGTGATATTTGGATGGATGACAAGAAAGAAAAACTCACAGGGGTCGTAGCGTACTGAACGTACGTAAGAATCCTGTGAGTTGAATCTGCCGAAGTCAGGCGCCAAATAGCGCGTTTGTTGAAAAGTATTAAAAGTCATCACAGAGATGTATAATGAGAAAAGCCTCAGCTTTCCGGCTGATGCGTACTTGTTGCACGTGACTTGTTCTCATTTGAGAGAATATAAAAAGGCAATAAATCGATGAAGAGCGCGAAAAAGCCCTGATAGACCGACCGCTGTGTACTTGGCGTACATAAGGGTGGGATATCAGGGCTTTGACAATGCTATTCGCGATTTAGTGCCTTTTTAGTCGTACCACTCAAATTCGATGTCACCGATAGACACTATATCCCCTTCCTTTATGCCCATCTTGCGTAGGTCGTGCATGACGCCACGGTCTTTGAGGACCTTTTGGAAGAAGGCGAAGGAATCGGTGTCGGAGATGGTGACGTTTTGGATAAGGAAGTCAACAAGACCACCATCCACAAAGAAGGTACCGTCGGGAAGACGCTCGATGGTGTATTTTTGGTCGGACTTCTCTTCCAAGGTGAAGAGTTCATTGATTTCTTCACGGCTGGGAGGAGGCAATTCGTCCACCTGTTGCTTGATGTCGGTGAGCAAATCTTTAAGGCCTTCACCGATGATTGCACTGATTAGATGCACCTTTTTGCCGATTTTCTTTGAGAATTCTTCAAGGTAGGCAGGATCTTCAAGCATATCTGCTTTGTTGGCTACAACGATTTGAGGAAGTGAGCCGAGTTTCAAAGAATAGGCTTCAAGTTCTTGATTGATTTTGTGATAATCATCAAGAGGATCTCTGCCCTCACTGCCACTTATGTCTACGATGTGGACAATGAGGCGGACTCTTTCAATGTGGCGCAGGAAGTAGTGTCCAAGGCCTGCTCCGTCACTGGCGCCTTCGATAAGTCCGGGGATGTCTGCGATGACAAATGAATCGTCAAACATTTGCACAACGCCCAAGTTGGGATTGATGGTTGTGAAGTGATAGTTAGCAATTTTGGGCTTGGCTGAAGTCAACATTGAAAGAAGTGTTGACTTGCCAACGTTGGGGAATCCAACAAGGCCTACGTCTGCGATTGTTTTCAGCTCAAGGGTGACTTGGTGCTCTTCTGTGGTTTCACCAAGTTGTGAGAATGAAGGGGCTTGACGTTGTGCGTGTGCAAAACGCATATTGCCCTTTCCACCACGTCCACCTTTCAGTGCAACAAATTCCTCACCGTCGTCAAAGAGGTCTGCGATGACGTTGCCTGACTCAGTGTCACGGATGACTGTGCCTGTGGGGACTTTGATGACAAGATTTTGTCCGCACTTGCCTGTGCAACACTTAGGACCACCTGAAGTGCCGTTTTCTGCACGGAAGTGTTTTTTGAACTTGAAATCGATGAGGGTGTTCATATCTTTGTCTGCAACAAAGATGACGTCACCACCATTGCCACCGTCACCACCGTCGGGACCGCCGTTGGGGACGTACTTTTCTCTATGGAAAGACACGGCGCCATTTCCGCCGTTGCCTGCTTTTATGAAGATTTTTACGTAATCTAGAAACATAATGCACCTTTTTCTGTTGTGTGGTGTGATTATATACTATTTTTCAACACTTTGCAATTCGTTTAATATGGCTTTTGCAGACTTTTTGCCTGCTCCCATTGCAAGAATAACCGTGGCGGCGCCTGTCATGGCGTCTCCGCCTGCGTATAGGCGAGGAACGGACGTAAGTCCGTTTTCATCTGCAACGATAGTGCCTTTGGGGCTAAATTCAAGTGATGCAAAACTATTTTTGATGATAGGATTTGGGGACGTGCCAAGGGCGACTATGACCTCATCGCACTCAATGTCATACTCACTATCCTTGACTTCAACAGGACGACGGCGTCCGCTGGCGTCAGGCTCACCAAGTTCCATCTTGATGAGACGCATTCCTGTCACTTTTCCGTCCTTTCCAAGGATTTCCACAGGGTTTGTGAGAAGATTGAATTCAATTCCTTCCTCTTCTGCGTGTTGGATTTCCTCTTCACGGGCGGGCATTTCCGCTCTACTGCGGCGGTAGACAAGGCGCACATCTGCCCCTAAACGACGGGCGGTGCGAGCGGCGTCCATTGCCACGTTGCCTGCGCCTACAACCACCACAGACTTGCCAAGCAAAACAGGGGTTGCGGAGTCAGTTTTGTATGCCTTCATCAAATTAACTCGAGTAAGATACTCGTTTGCGGAATACACTCCACCAAGATTTTCGCCCTTTATACGCAAAAACATAGGAAGTCCTGCCCCTGAGCCAATGAAAACCGCATCGTATTCTTCAAGAAGTTCGTCAACAAAAATTGTTTTGCCAACAACTACGTTTGTTTCAATTTTGACACCCATATCTATAAGTTTCTCAATCTCTTTGCGGACAAGTTCCTTAGGAAGACGGAACTCGGGTATGCCATAAACAAGTACTCCACCTGCTTCGTGAAGAGCCTCGTATACTACAACGTTGACACCTGCTTTTGCAAGGTCACTGGCGCAAGTAAGACCGGCAGGTCCACTGCCTATAACTGCAACTTTGAAGGGGTTAGATGCTTGTTTTTCTGGCTTAATGCCCTTTTCAAGTGCCCAGTCTGCTACGTATCTTTCAAGGCTTCCAATCGCCACTGAGCCACCAAGTTTTACTTTGCGGACACAAAGATTTTCGCATTGGTGCTCCTGAGGACAAACTCTGCCACAAATTGCGGGCAAATTGTTGTCAAGGGTGATGGTGTGATATGCGCCTTCAACGTCCCCCTCTTTCAGTTGAGAGATAAATACAGGGATTTTGACTCCAACAGGACAACCTGCCATGCAAGGCGCGTGCTTGCAATTAAGACATCTACTAGCCTCTTCAAGAGCAAGGGCGGGAGTGTAGCCTAAAGCAACTTCTTTGAAGTTGTGGATTCTTTCATTTGGTGCCTGTGTGGGCATAATTGTCCTATCCATACTACCCCCTAATATTGCAAACATGGGCTTGCTCAAACTCTCTATAGGTGGACGAGCGTGCAATTGCTTCGTCAAAGTCTACTTTTGCTCCGTCAAATTCAGGGCCGTCAATGCAAGCGTATTTCACCTTGCCGTCGACTGTCAAACGACAGCATCCACACATACCTGTGCCGTCAACCATCATTGAATTCATGCTGACAACTGACTTTATGCCATACTTTTCGGCAAGTTTTGCCACAAACTTCATCATCACAAGAGGACCGACTGCAAAAATGACGTCGAATTTCTTTCCGCTTTCAATAAGAGCAGTTATTTCATCGGTGACAAGACCGCGTCTTCCCTTACTGCCGTCGTCGGTGACGTAGTGAGTGGGGGCAAGAGAGGTGAATTCATCTTCATAGAAGAAAAGACTTTCGTTTCTTGCACCTAAAACAATTTCAAAATTTTTGCCTTTTGAGTGCAATTCCTTTGCTTGTGGATAGATGACTGCAGAGCCTATTCCACCGCCAACGAGAAGGATATTTTCAAACTCCTCAAGGTCGGTAGGATTGCCAAGAGGGCCGACAAAATCGTGAAGACACTCACCCTCTTTCATTGAGGCAAGTTTCATTGTTGTTGCGCCGACTTCTTGCACCATAATGGAAACCGTGCCATTTTCACGGCAATAATCACAGATGGTGAATGGCACTCTTTCGCCCTCGCTGTCTGTGCGCAAAATAATAAATTGACCGGCACGGCAGTGTCTGGACACAAGAGGTGCGTATATCACGTACTCGTTGACGCGGTCACACAAATTCTTTTTTGAAACGATTTGGTATTTCTCCATGATTTTATCCTAAAAAACGATGATTTTGGGAAAAGTATTCTCAATTTTGGCTGTTTTTATAGTGGTTGCAGTGGTTTTTCAAAGGACAATCCCCACAATTTGGCTTTTTTGCGGTGCAAACATATCTGCCGTGGAAGATGAGATAATGGTGAAGTTTTGACCAAACTTCCTCGTCAAAACCTGCCATCAACTGCTCTTCTACCTTTTCTGGCGTGTCGCCATTTGCTATGCCTAAACGATTGGAAACTCTAAACACGTGAGTGTCAACTGCTATTGCATTTTTGCCAAAAGCGACTGCACTGACTACGTTGGCGGTCTTGCGACCTACCCCACTGAGTTTCATAAGTTCCTCTCTCGTTTCGGGCACTCCGCCGAGGGCAAGGACGCTTGCAGACATCTCTTTGATTGACTTTGCTTTGTTGTGATAAAAGCCGCAGGAGTGGATATGCTCTTCCAGTTCCTCTATGGGCATATTGACAAACGCCTCAGGGGTTGAGGCAATCTTGAAAAGTTCCTTGGTGACCAAATTGACACGCTTGTCCGTGCATTGGGCAGACAAAATCACCGCTACGAGAAGTTCGAAGGGGGTGGTGAAGTCCAACTCACATTTGGCATCGGCGTGCAACGTGGACAAAAGATTGTAGATTTCTTCATTGGTCTTTGTCATACACAAATAATATCACTTCACGCGTGTTTTATCAAGTGCAATAAGGAACTCCACTCCTAAGTTCCTTAAAATTTTACACTTTTTCCGTCACTATTCAAGTAAAACCTGCCGATGACCGAGTTGTATCTCCCCCTTTCAAGGACTTGCATGGCAACGGGTAAGTTGCGGACTAGGCATTTTACAGACAATCCACAGCCTACTGACGCCGATGAGGGCGTGTTGATGAGGGTGGCGGATATGCGATAGACTGCAAGTTGCTCATAGTAGAGTGCCGCTTCTCTTCTGGAACGGAACGCAATAAAAAACTCTCTCATAACTCTCTCTCCAAAATATATGTATCCGTTCCTATTTATACTCTACTCAATTCGACAATTTTTGGTGAAAAGCCTAGCAAACGGAAATGTTTGCGGTCATATACTATAACATGATTTATCTTGACAATGCTGCAACGTCGCATTTCAAACCTAAATGCGTTTATGACGCTCTTCTTTACGACGTTAAAAATTCTGCAAACAGCGGGCGCAGTGGGCATAAACTTGCTTTGTCACGCTCGCTAGCCATTGAAAATTCAAGGTCATACCTTCTTCAAAAGTTCGGCGGGGATCATCTTGTGTTCACAAAAAACTGCACAGAGGCGTTGAATTTGGGGGTTTTGGGTTATTTGACGGAGGGAATGAAGGTTGTCACCACAGAAGCTGAGCATAATAGCGTGCTACGGCCTCTTTACGCCCTTGAGCGGCGTGGGGTGATAACTTTACTCGTCCTGCCAGTAATTGACGGGAAAACGCCCTTTGAGAGCCTCGTAGAGGCTGGGAAGACGGCGGATCTCATTGTGGTGAGCCTTGCATCTAACGTTTTGGGGGCAACGGTTGATATCCCTACACTAAAATCCGCATTGAAAAACTCAAATACTAAAATCCTTGTGGACGGTGCACAGGGTGTGCCATATATTCCTTTCGATATGACTTCTGCGGATATGCTTGCCCTTCCTGCCCACAAAGGGCTTCACGGAGTGCAAGGTGTGGGTGCGCTAATCTTCAATGATAACGTGAAACTGAATCCAATTCTTTATGGTGGCACGGGAACAGAATCTTTCAGCCCATATCAACCTACCACTATCCCTGAGTGCTTTGAGTCTGGGACTATGTTTTCGGGAGGGATATGTGCTTTCGGTGAGGGAGCTAAGTGGACTTTTGATCGAGTTGATAAAATACGCAAGATTGTCCACTCTTTGGCAACCGAGTGCGCCTATAACCTTGAAAATATGGGCGTGATGGTGTATTCAAAGGAGTATGACACCGGCATCGTCACTTTCAATATTGACGACAAGGACTCTCAACAAGTGGCATCTAGCCTTGACGAAATGGGTTTTGCTGTCCGTGGGGGTGTCCATTGCGCGCCTCTCATTCACAAACGGCTTGGCACGGACAAACAAGGTGCGGTGAGAGTCAGTTTTGGGGTAGATAACACCGAAAGAGACTTAATTAAACTGCTGTCCGCAGTTGAAAAAATCAAAGGTCAAGGACTTTGATTCCGTCCTTTTCCTTCGCCAAGGACACAACCAAACCTTTTGCCTGCCTAGGTGAAAGGTTTTTGTATTTTTGGTGCAACAGACAACATAATCCTGCAACGGCAGGTGCGGACACAGACGTGCCGCTCATATAGGAATAAGTGCCACCTACGTCCAAACCTTTGAGCCTTACGCCTTTGGCGTAAACATCGGGCCGTGATATGCCGTGATAAGTGCCGTATGAGGAAAATTTGGCGGGTACTCCATCGTCATCAACTGCGCCTACAGATATAACCTCACCGCTGACGGCTGGGGATTTCAGGTTATTTTCTCCGTTGTTGCCCACCGCACAAACCACCGTCAAACCCCTTCGCACAAGCATTTCTGCGCCGATTTTCAATGGATCTGCGGTGTCTGTTGGCTCTGCGCCAAAACTCATACAAACCACTTTTATTCCAAGACGATGGAAGTTGTCATAAAGCCATTGCATGCCGTCAAGGATTTTGAAAGTGCTGCTGTCTCCATTTGCGGATATTGCCTTTATTGCCACAACACCGCTTTCAGGGGCTATGCCTTTGCAAGTTTTGCCCGAGCAAAGCCCGTTGCCTACTGCAACTCCCGTCACAAAAGTGCCGTGGCCGTTGTCGTCGTAGGGATTTTCCTCGCCGTTGATGACGTCGTAAAAGCCGTAAATTCGGTTTTTCGGCACACACAAATCTAGATGAGTGCCCACGCCTGTGTCGATGACTGCAAGGCCTACTCCCGCGCCGGTCAAGCCTTCCGCTTTCAAGGTGTGAACACTGCCGTTTTCAGGCAGATAAGATTCGTCAAAAGGATTTAGGAGTGTGTCACCTAAGGCGGATACGTGCATCGATGCGGAAACAAACTCCACCGAGTGACTGCGCGAAAGCTTGACAAGGTCATCTCTCACACACTCTACGCCTATTGAGTTGATGAAAGGATAATATCGCACAACTTTAAGACTATGTCTTAATGATGCGAACTCCAAGGGTGAGCGCAACTTGACAACTGCCTGCGCCTTGTCTTCAACGGACAAGACGCTCACAAGATTTTTGTCTATCCGTGCCGTCATTTTATTGCGTCAATGAGGGTGCGGAGTTTTTTCAGTTGGTCGGGTGACATAAACATACCTGCGGTTTGATATAGCCTTTCAAGGTCGTTTACGTTCAGTGAGCCGTTCATATTCATTTTGCCGGCGGTGGACATAAGTTCACTGAGCCGTTCCTCTTCACTCATAGAGTTGAGCCTTGCGATTTGCTCTGCCATACTTGCGTTTGCACTGCTGTTTTGACGAGGATTTCCGTTTCCTTGATGAGAATTAGCGTTGCTTTGATTTTCTGCCGAATTATGTAAGTCCTTTTCCCAAAAATTCATATTGTCTCCTTCACATTCATAGTATGCAAGCATATATTGATTGTGCAGGTGAATTATGTTTTTTGACGAAAAAATGATGGGTATCATCAATATGCTGGGAGCACTAAACGGTGGTCAAGAAAAGACGGATAAATCAAATATTCCGCAGTCTAGTTTTGATATGTCAAAATTGATAGGTATGATGAGCCTTCTTCAAGGGTTGAACAAAACTGGACAAAACTCTGCAGGCTTTGGACAAATGAACGCTCAAGGGGTTGACATAACAAAACTGCTCCCCCTCATCTCTATGCTGAAGGGCGGAAATCCGCTTAGTAACTTCAGTGCGACAACCACTGAAAATGTTGAAAAACAATCTGCCGAGGTGTTCGGTGAAGAAAACGTGAAAGAAAACAAAAAAGGTGGATACAAGGGGAAATACTCCGCCGTATCTTTTGCAGGAAATGAGGTGATATACAATCTGGGCAAGTTGTGGAAAATAAAAAGACAGGACTAAGTCCTGTCTTCTTTTTGCTGTTTTCTGTTTTTTTCTTTGCTTTTGATTTGGCTATTAAAACAAAACGTCGTTGGTGTAGATGGGATATTTGTCGCAGAGTGCGATGACTCTTGCCTTCACGTCTTCAAGAATATCTTCACCTTTGAAGATGACGTCTGCTATGCAGTCTGCGATGACCTTCATATCCTCTTCCTTCATACCGCGAGTGGTGATGGCAGGTGTGCCGATACGAAGACCGCTGGTGACAAAGGGTTTTTCGGGGTCGCCGGGGATTGAATTCTTGTTGGCGGTGATGTGTGCCTCGTCAAGCATCTTTTCAAGGGCTTTGCCTGTGACGCCTGTGCCTACAAGGTTGAGAAGCATAAGGTGATTGTCTGTGCCACCGGTGACGAGGTTGATGCCTCTGTCGGTCAAACCCTTTGCAAGAGCCTTTGCGTTTTTCAGCACTTGGGTTTGATATGCGGTGAATTCAGGGGACAATGCTTCCTTGAAAGCCACTGCCTTTGCTGCGATGATGTGCATAAGAGGACCACCTTGTGAGCCGGGGAAAATGGCTTTGTCCACTGCTTTTGCAAGGTTTTCATCGTTGGTCATAATCATACCGCCACGAGGTCCACGGAGGGTCTTGTGGGTGGTTGTGGTGATGAAATCTGCATAAGGCACAGGGCTGGGATGAAGACCTGTTGCCACAAGACCTGCGATGTGTGCGATGTCAACCATAAGATATGCGCCCACTTCGTCTGCGATCTCTCTAAACTTGGCAAAGTCGATGACTCTGGGATATGCGCTTGCACCTGCAACAATCATCTTGGGCTTGTGTTCAAGGGCAAGACGACGGACTTCGTCATAGTCAAGAAGACCTGTGACAGGGTCAACACCATAACTGACTGAGTTGAAGAACTTGCCATTGCCACTGAGGTTGACCTTTGAGCCGTGTGTCAAATGTCCGCCTGCGTCAAGTCCCATGCCAAGGATTGTATCCCCTGCTTGAAGGACACTGTAATACACGCCAAAGTTTGCGTTGCAACCTGAATGAGGTTGAACGTTGGCAAATTTGACGCCAAACAGTTGTTTTGCTCGTTCTATTGCAAGATTTTCTGCCACGTCAACGCAACCGCAACCACCATAATAGCGTCTTGAAGGATAACCTTCTGCATATTTGTTGGTGTGGAAACTGCCTGCCGCTGCAAGGACTGCAGGTGACACGATGTTTTCACTGGCTATGAGTTCGATGTTGTGTTGTTGTCTTTTCAGTTCGTCAACAAGAGAGCCGTAAAGCTCAGGGTCTGCTGACTTGATTACGGATAGATCTACCATATTCCACCCCCGATGTTGATATTAAAGGACTGCGTTGATTGCTTCTGCAAGTTGTGCTTTTTGTCTAAAACCGATGAGTTTGTCTGCCACTGTGCCGTTTTTGAAGATGAACACTGAAGGAATGCTCATAATGCCAAATTTTCTTGCAAGGGTTTCGTTTTCATCAACGTCAACCTTGCCGATGACGGCTTTGCCTTCAAAGTCTGCTGCAAGTTCTTCAATGACGGGGGCAAGCATTTTGCAAGGGCCGCACCAAGTTGCCCAAAAGTCAACGACGACTACGGGGTTTGATGCAAGAACTGCGTCAAAGTTTTCTTCTGTCAATGTGATGTATTTTGCGTTTTCACTCATATTACGTTCTCCTTGAGCATTTTGCTCTATTTATTTTCAATATTGTCTTTTATTTCAGGCTCTCCTGTGGTGATTTCTTTCATAACAGGGCTGAAACCTTTTCTTTTACGGATGACGAATCTGTCAAGGATGAATGCGATGACAAATCCAAGAACAAGTCCGCTTATTGCCATGATGATTTGGGCGGTTTCTGATAAGAGTGTGCCGATGCCAATGCCTGCACCCACCAAGAGAAGGGGCAACACGTAAACTATGGCAGCCGCGGTCAAAACAAACCTTTCACCCATCTCAACGGTGACAAAGTCACCGACGTTGGCTCCAAGGGTGTTTTCAACCACAACCTCCACTTTCATACCGTCCTTTGTGACGGCGCACATATGACACTGGTCACAGGCGCTTCGTCTGTCAAAACTGACGGTGGCACGCTTGCCTTTCACTTTGGTGACGACACCACGCTCTACCATACTCTGCCTTCTTTAAGGTCAGCAAGTGACACTTGCTTTGATTGGCCTTCTGCCATGTTTTTGACTGTTGCGACGTCGCTGTCCAACTCATCGTCGCCGATGATTGCAACGTATGATGCTTTGATCTTGTCTGCGTACTTCATTTGTGCTTTGAGGCTACGTCCCATAAGGTCAGTTTCTGCACTCAAACCTGCCATGCGAAGTGCTTGACATATGGGTTGACTTTCAACTGCGGCTCTGTCACCAAGAGGTGCAACGTAGACGTCAATGCCCTTTTCCACGGCTTTCATATTGCCAGTGTTTTCAAGGACAAGAAGGAGTCTTTCAAGACCAAGGCCAAAACCTGCTGCGGGAGTGGGCTTTCCGCCAACTTCTTCAACGAGGTGGTTGTATCTTCCGCCGCCACACACTGTGCCTTGTGCGCCGATGTCTGTTGAGATAAACTCAAAGACTGTGCGTGTGTAGTAGTCAAGACCACGGACGATGCCGGGGTTGACTGCGAAAGGAATGCCAAGGGCGGTCAGTCCGTTTTGCACTTCGTGGAAGTGCTCCTTGCAGTCGTCACAGAGATAATCTATGATTTTGGGTGCTTGTGCGGTGATAAGTTTGCACTTCTCTTCCTTGCAGTCAAGGATACGAAGAGGATTCTTGTCAAAACGTGACTTGCAAGTGGGACACATATTGTCAAGGTTTGCGCCGATATATTCCTTCAAAGCCTTGTTGTAGGCTACTCTACATTCCTTACAGCCAATGCTGTTGATGTTGAGTGCCAAATCCTTAAGACCTGCGTTTCTCAAGAAGGAATATGCAAGTGAGATGACCTCAATGTCTGCCTTGGGGAGGTCGCTGCCGTACATTTCAACGCCAAATTGGTGGTGCTCACGAAGACGACCGTTTTGAGGTTTTTCATAGCGGAAAATTGATGCTATGTAATAGACCTTCAAGGGGAGGCCGTTTTGTGCAAGACCATTTTCAATGTATGAGCGAGCAACACCTGCGGTGCCTTCGGGACGAAGGGTCATACTTCTGTTTCCCTTGTCGTCAAAGGTGTACATTTCCTTGGTGACGATGTCCGTTGTTTCGCCTACGCCACGAAGGAACAACTCTGTGTGTTCAAACGTAGGGGTGCGGATTTCCTTGAACCCGAAGGAGTGTGCCGTTCTTCTTGCGATGTCTTCTACGTAGTGCCATTTGTATGCTTCACTGGGGAGCATATCTTTTGTGCCTTTTGGTATGTTGATCATAACCCACCTTAAATAATATAGCGTTTGAGATTTGTTTCGCGGAGTGCACTGCCGATGTGTTCATCAACAAATGCTTTGTCCACGTTGATTTGCTTTGTTTCGTTGTCGTCTGCCTCGTAAAGGACGTCCTTCAAGAGATGTTCCATAACTGCGTGGAGACGTCTTGCGCCGAGATTTTCATTGTTTTCATTTTCAATGAAAGCCACTTTTGCGATTTCGTCAATGGCGTCGTCTGTGAAGTTGAGTTCAACTCCGTCAACACCGAGGAGTGCCTTGTATTGTTTGAGCACTGCGTTGTCGGGTTCTCTCAAAATTCTCACAAAGTCTGATTCGGTCAAGTTGTTCAGTTCCACACGAATGGGGAATCTGCCTTGAAGTTCGGGGATCAGGTCTTCCATCTTTGAAATGTGGAATGCGCCTGCTGCCACAAACAAGATGAAGTCTGTCCTGATTGTGCCGTGTTTTGTTTGGACGGTGCAACCTTCAACAATGGGAAGGATGTCTCTTTGCACGCCCTCTCTTGACACGTCGTGGCCGTGTTCACGACCGCTTGATGCCGCCACCTTGTCAATTTCATCAAGGAACACAACGCCGTCTTGCTCTGCTCTTTGCAGTGCTTCAGTGACGATTGCGTCTTGGTCAACCATCTTTTCACTTTCTTGGTTGATCATAAAGTCCATTGCTTGCTTCACTGTCAGGGTGCGCACTTTCTTTTGTCCGCCACCACCGAAAATGTTGCCGATGATGCCGTTCATATCAATTTCACCGCCGTGGGCGTTTTGATTAAGTTGGATAGGCTTGGGTGTGGCCTTCACTTCCATCTTGATGGTGATGCCGTCAAGGTGTCCTGCACGGATGTCTTTGAGAAGTTCCTCACGAAGTTCTGCATCTGACTTGTCGCCTGTTTCTGCCTTTTTGCGGAGAGGAAGGATGATTTCAACAAGGTTTTTCTCTGCAATTTCTGTTGCACGAGGAAGGACCTCTTTGAATTTTTCATCCTTGACCATACGGATTGAAACTTCAACAAGGTCACGGATGATGCTTTCAACGTCACGTCCTACGTAGCCGACTTCGGTGAACTTGGTGGCTTCAACCTTGACAAAAGGTGCTTTGACGATTTTGGCAAGACGACGTGCGATTTCGGTTTTGCCAACACCGGTAGGGCCTTTCATAAGGATGTTTTTAGGGGTGATTTCCTCTCTCATTTCGGGGGAGAGTTTGCTACGGCGATAGCGGTTGCGGAGGGCTATTGCCACTGCAATCTTTGCTTCGTCTTGACCGATGATGTATCTGTCAAGTTCTTGAACTATTTGTTTTGGGGTTAAGGTGTCCATATTGCTCCTTTATACCGTGAAAATCAAAGATTTTCAAAAAATCGTATTTCTGTTTTTCGTATGCCACCGATTAGACGGTTTCAACGGTGATGTGGTCGTTGGTGTAAACACAGAGTTCACTTGCAATGTGCAAAGCACGTTTTGCAATGTCTGCGGCGTCAAGGTCGGTTGCCCCTGCAAGTGCTCTTGCGGCTGCGAGGGCGTAGTTTCCGCCACTGCCGATTGCACAAATGCCACTTTCGGGCTCGAACACTTCACCACTGCCTGAAACAATATACAGTGAGTTGTGGTCTGCCACTATCAAAAGTGCTTCAAGTTTTCTGTACATTTTGTCGGTGCGCCAAAGTTCTGCAACGGCAACTGCTGAGCGCATAAGATTGCCACTGTACTTGTTGAGCATCTCTTCAAACTTTTCGCTGAGTGCAAATGCGTCTGACACTGAACCTGCAAAACCGATGACGACTTTGCCGTTGTAAATGCGTTTCACCTTGACGGCGTTGCCTTTCATGATGACGCTTTCACCCATGGTCACTTGGCCGTCTCCTGCGATTGCGGTGACACCGTTTCTCTTTACTGCACAAATGGTTGTTCCTCTAAATTCCATAATTCCTCCAAATGCCTGAGCATTAGGTTAATTTTCTTTTGACAAAAACTCGCCTAAATCCTTGATTGCCCTGTCGTGATAGGCTTGTTTCCGTTGTTTTTTGTGGACTGTATGTAGTTCAGGAAGCAGTCCAAAGTTTGCGTTCATAGGTTGGAAATCACTGGCGCAAGACGACACGTATTCAGTCAAAGCACCTGTGATTGTAGTGGCGGGCAATTTGAGTTCATCCTTGCCCGTCAACTCTCTCACCATAGCATCGGCTGCAATAAGCCCGCTCATAATGCTCTCCACGTAGCCTTCAACCCCTGAAATTTGACCTGCGATATACACTGGTGTGGTTGAATTCTTCAAGCGGAAGCGGTTGGTGAGAAGGTCGGGAGATTTGATGAAAGTGTTGCGGTGCATGGTACCGTAGCGGAGGAATTCCGCACTGTGGATGGCGGGTATCATGCTGAACACTCTCTTTTGCTCACCGTAAGTGAGGTTGGTTTGGAAACCTACAAGGTTGTAGCAATCCCCTGCCACGTTTTCCTTCCTCAGTTGGACAACCGCATAGGCACTTTCCCCTGTGTTGGGATTGCGGAGGCCTACCGGGCGCATAGGGCCGTAGCGCATTGTGTCACTGCCCCTCTTTGCCATAATCTCAATAGGCATACAACCGTCAAACAATTCCTTCTTTTCAAAATCATGAAGGTGGACTGTCTCTGCGGTGACGAGGGCATTGTAAAAGACTTCGTATTCCTCTTTCTGCATAGGCAGGTTGAGATAGTCGTCTCCGCCCTTGCCGTATCTGCCACCAAAATATGCCTTCGTCATGTCCACGCTGTCAAAGGACACGATGGGGGCGATGGCATCGTAGAAAAACAGTCTGTCTTGACCGGTCAGTTTTGCAAGATAGTCCGCAAAGTCCGGTGAAGTCAAAGGGCCTGTGGCAATGATTGTGGGAACGCCCTCTTCAAGGCAAGTGACTTCGGTGTCCTTATGAAGGGTGAAACCCTCATACTTGGCAAGTTCTCTTTCAACTGCGGTTGAAAATGCAACTCTGTCCACGGCAAGTGCACTGCCTGAAGGCACTGCGCTCTCCCTTGCCAAAGGCAAGAGTCGTGAGCCAAGCATATCAAGTTCCTCTTTCAGCAGTCCGCTGGCGGTTTCAGGTGAAGTGGACTTCAAACTGTTTGAACACACCAACTCTGCCAGTCCACCGCTCTCGTGAGCCCCTGTGAGGCGTTTTGGGCGCATTTCAAACATTTCCACTTGAAATCCCGCGTCAAGAAGTTTGAACGCTGCTTCCGTGCCTGCCAGTCCGCCGCCTATTACCACTACTTTTGTTGCCATACTATTCTTCTGAAGGGGTTTCTACGTGCTTGCACTCACTGTTGGCGCAAACGTATTTCTTTTCATAGTTTCTTGTCCTGACGTTCATAAGTGAACCGCACTTGGGACAGAGGTGAGGTGCAGGAAGGTCCCACGTGACAAAGTCACACTTGGGATAGTTGGCGCAACCGTAGAAGGTTTTGCCTGCCTTTGACACTCTCTTTTCTATTGCTCCACCGCACTTGGGACAGACGCCCACTTGCTCGTGGATATTTTTGATATTCTTGCACTTGGGATAGTTGGGGCAAGAAAGGAATTTGCCGTGCTTGCCTTCCTTGATGACCATCTTTGCTCCGCACTTTTCGCAGACAACGTCTGTTTCAACGGCGGGCATAAGGTTGGGGCCACCTGTCTTTGATGCATATTCGATATATTTTGCAAGGTGGTTGTAGTAGACCTTGACAAGGTTGTGCCACTCTTCTCCTCCTTCTGCAACCAAGTCCAGCTTTGTTTCAAGACGGGCTGTGAAGGACAAGTCCATGACCGTGGGGAAATAGTTTTGCATATACTGGCAAACTGTTTCACCAAGTTGAGTGGGAGCAAGGTTTTTGCCTTGTTTTTCAGTGTATTCTCTCTTTGCGATGACTGAGATGATTGAGGCGTAGGTGCTGGGACGTCCAATGCCGTTTTCTTCAAGTGCCTTGATGAGAGTTGCATCGTTGTATCTAGGAGGAGGTGTGGTGAATTTTTGTTCCTTGACAACCTCTGCCAGTTCAAACTTGTCCCCTTCTTTCAGGTCAGGCATTGTGCCAAGTTCATCCTTGTCCTCTTCCTTGTCGCTTGTTGCGGTGTACACTGCGGTGAAGCCCTTGAATTTGACACTCTTGCCCTTCACTGCAAAGCCGAGGGGTTTGCCTGTGGTTTCGCCAGTAATATGGACGGTCATTGTGTAGAACTCCGCGGCAGTCATTTGTGAGGCAAGATAGCGCTCGTAAATCAACTTGTAAAGACGATAGCTGTCGCGGTCAATCTTGTCCTTCAACGACTCGGGAGTGCGTTCAAGAGATATGGGACGGATTGCTTCGTGGGCGTCTTGTGCCTTTTCGCTGGTCTTGTAGATATTGGGACGAGCTGGCGCAAACTTGTCGCCGTACTTTTCCTTCACGTAGTGAAGTGTCTTTGCAGCAAAGTCAGGTGAGATACGGACGGAGTCTGTTCTGATATAAGTGACAAGGGCGTGTTGACCTTCACCTGTGATGGTGACACCTTCGTAGAGTTGTTGTGCAACTCTCATTGCGCGGTCTGAGGACATACCCAGTTTGTGGTTGGCCTCTTGTTGCAAGGTTGAGGTGGTGAAAGGAGGTGCAGGACGTGAGGTTGAAGTGCCCTTTTTCACTGCGTCAACAAAGTAGGATGCGTTTTGCATCAAAGATGCAATTTCATCTGCCAAGTCACCCTTTTCAACTTTAATCTTCTTTTTGCCGTATTCAACAAGGTTTGCCTTGATGAGGTTTGCCTTCACGCGTTTGTCGCCCTCTTTGTAGAGCATTGCTGCCATATTCCAATACTCTTCGGGGACAAAGTTGCGGATTTCGTTCTCACGCTCAACAATCATTTTGAGGGCTGCTGATTGCACTCTGCCTGCTGATGAGCCACTTTTGATTCTTCTTGAAAGGATAGGTGAAATCTTGTAGCCTACAAGGCGGTCAAGGACGCGTCTTGCTTGTTGGCTGTTGACAAGGTCGTCGTTGATTTCACGGGGGTTTTCCATTGCTTTGAGCACTGCATTCTTTGAAATTTCGTTGAACTCAATGCGGATTTTGTCGTCTTTGAGTCCAAGACAATTCTTCAAGTGCCAGCTGATTGCTTCACCTTCGCGATCCGGGTCGGTTGCGAGGTATACTCTGTCATATTTTTTGACTTCTTTGACAAGATAATCGATGGTCTTTTGCTTTTCAGGTGAAATGATGTATTGGGGCTCGAAATCGTGCTCCATATCAATGCCCAGCGTCTTTTGGGGCAGGTCGCAAACGTGTCCCTTTGATGCAACAACCTTGTAGCTTTGTCCAAGATAGTTTTGAATTGTCGTTGCCTTGTGAGGGGACTCAACTATTATGAGTTGCTTCATTATATCTCCTTGTTATGACAGGCTGTAAAAGTTTCCGCCCGTCTGTTCAATTATTCCATTTATTTCGAGATTCATAAGCATTGTGCTCAATTCTCCCGCGCTCAGTGACGTGATTTCCAAAAGTTCCTCAAAGTGAAGTTCCTTGTCGTGAAGGGCCTCCACAATCAACGTCTCGCATATATTCAATTCAACCACTTCGGTGTCCACGGACACTGCTCTAACGCCCAGCCTTGACAACACGTCTTCGGACTCGATGACAAGGGCGTGTGGCATTTCTTGAAGAAGTTTGTTGGTGCCTTCACTTTCGGGTGAATTTATGTTGCCGGGCACAACAAACAACTCCTTGCCCTGCTCAACTGCAAGCCTTGCAGTGATGAGTGAGCCACTCTTCAAGGTCGCCTCGGGCAAGAATACGCCACGGGACAGCCCTGATATAATTCTATTCCTCTCGGGGAAATGATATTGCAACGGTTTTGTGCCAAGAGGATATTCACTTATGACCGCTCCCCCTGAGGACAAAATGCTTTCATAAAGCCCTCTGTTTTCTGCGGGATAGCAAACGTCTAAACCTGCGGCAAACACCGCTATCGTCGGTGAATCTGTGGTGACACAGGCTTTGTGAGCCACTGAATCCACTCCCCTTGCAAAGCCGGACACCACCGTGAGCCCTGCTCTTGAAAAGTCGTGGGTGAAGGAGTCGCAAACCTTTTGACCGTACCTTGTGGGAGTGCGTGTGCCAACCACTGCAATACAATCACTGGTGAGAAGTGAAACGTTGCCTTTCACGTACAGAACCAAGGGGAAATCGTGAATTTCACGAAGCAAGGGCGGATATTCCTCATCGTAGTAGGTCACCCAGCCAACTTCCTTCCTTTCCATCTCTTCCATTGTGGAATCGATAAGTGAATATTTTGTTAAAAACTCTGTTTTGTGCTTGTCGCCTAGCACCTTTTCCACCGTCTTTGAATGCTTTTCACTTATCCAGTCAGTGGGATTTGGCAAAACTGAAAGGATATCCCTTTTCTTTTTCAGGGACAACTCTTCCACTTGTGTCAATGCCACTATTATTTTCGCTTCGGGAGTTTTCTTGTTCATTATCTGTTGTATTTTCTGTCCAAGCCACGATATTGAATTGCTTCTGCAACGTGCTTGCTTTCAATGTTTACGCTTCCGTCAAGGTCCGCTATGGTGCGTGCCACTTTCAGTATTCTCGTTGTGCCACGGGCGGACAGGTTCAGGCGGTCAAATGCCTTTTGAAGGAGTCTTTCGCCGTGCTCGTCAAGGGCGCAATACTTTTCAAGGTGGGCACTTTCCATTTCTGCATTGATTCTTATGCCGTCATCCTTGAATCTTTCCGCTTGCACTGCTCTTGCGCGGTTGATACGGGCTTTCACCTCTGCGGAGGTTTCAGGCTTTTCCTTGCCTCTAAACTCGTCGTATTGGATTGAGTCCACTTCAATCTGCAAGTCTATTCTGTCAAGGAGAGGTCCGCTCAGTTTTGACACGTAGTTGTGGATTTGTGAGGGAGTGCATTTGCACACTTGTGTCCTTGATCCATAGTTTCCGCAAGGACAAGGATTCATGCTGGCGATGAGCATAAAGTTGGAGGGATAGTCCACCGACCTTGCCACTCTTGCCACTGTCACGTGCCTGTCTTCAAGGGGTTGACGGAGAGTTTCAAGTGCTCTACGGCTGTATTCGGGCATTTCGTCAAGGAACAAAACTCCGTTGTGAGCAAGGCTCACTTCACCGGGGGTTGCCTTGTTGCCACCGCCTACCAAAGTTGGCACTGTGGTTGTGTGGTGAGGTGTCCTAAATGGACGGGTTGTCACGATGCCTACGCCTGCGTCTAGTATGCCTGCCACAGAGTGGATTTTGGTGACTTCGACAGCCTCAGCAAAGCTCATATCCGGCATAATTGTGGGCACACACTTGGCAAGCATTGTTTTTCCTGCGCCGGGAGGGCCTATCATAAGCACGTTGTGGCCTCCGCATACTGCAATTTCAAGGGCACGTTTTGCAACGGATTGTCCCTTTACGTCACTGAAATCTACGCCGTAGCCGTGGTTTGCGCAAGTTGAGGCAAAACTTGAAGTTTCAACGGGTTTATATTCCACTCCGCTGAGGAAGTCCACTACGTCACGAAGTCTTTCCATTGCGTAGACCTCAATGCCCTCTATAAAGCTGGCTTCCTTTGCGTTGGATGCAGGGATGATGAACTTGCTTTCACCATTTTGCAATGCGGACAACAAAAGAGGCATAATGCCGTTGACGTGACGTAGTCTGCCGTCAAGACCCAGTTCACCGATGATGACGTAGTCCTTGTATTTTTTGCTGACAATCTGCTCGCTGGCGGCAAGAAGTCCTATTGCAATGGGCAAATCAAAGGCGGAGCCTTCCTTTTTGGTGTCTGCGGGAGCAAGGTTGACCGTCACACGCTTCATAGGATAAAGGAGTCCGCTGTTTTTCATTGCTGAGCGCACTCTCTCCTTTGATTCCTTTGTTGCGGTTGAGGCAAGACCAACCAGTTCGTAGCCGGGCAATCCGCTGTTGATGTCAACTTCGGTGTCTATGGCGTATCCTTGAAGTCCGTCAAGGGCATAGCTTTTCACTTTTGCGAGCATACGATTCTCCCCTATTATATATTATTAAATAAGTTTATCATAGTATAGGTGAAAACGCAAGACCTTGAACAACATTGCGCCTCTCCTAATTTCCATATTTTTCCGCAGAAAAACAAACAGCCCAATAGAATGCCGAAAATAAAAAATTGCCTGCAAGCAAGCAATTTTTCATCTGTTTTTTTCAGTTTGTTTTTTGAATTTTCCTTTGCGGAGTATTTTACTCCTCTACGGAGCTGCCTTCGTCAACTTTTTCGGTTTCTGCGAGGGTTTCTTCCCCTTCTTCTACACTTTTTTCTTGGGATACGCCTGCAAGGTAGGCTTCAAGAAGTTTCTTCTTGTCCTCTTCGCTGAGGGTGTCAAGTTGAGGCTTGTCCTCTTCTGCCTTTTCCTCTTTCTCCTTCTTCAGTCTGTCACGGACAAATCCTGCAATAAACAGACCTGCAACCAAAATGAGAGGCAGTGCTATAAGCACTACGTATGCCACAAAAGGTTTTTCAAGGACAAATCGCATAATACCACTGATGAGAGGCATCGTGCGGACGTAAACTGCCTTGACGTCCTCTTCTTCAAGCACCCAATCGTCAGTGGGCAAACCCTCTTTGTCACCCTTGGTGTATATCTTTGATATACTGCCGTCGGTGTTGTACTCAATTTTCTCTATGCGGTGGGTTTCGTTTTGACCTTTCAGCACTCCGCTAGGAGCAATAAATGTGATGATTGCGCCCTCAACAATGTCGCCCTCTTCGGGGGATTTGCACCATATTGCCTCTTTTGGCTCAATGGTGGGAGTCATACTGTCTGTCATGACCACAAACATATAGTGACCGAAGATTTTGACGTCCTTGCCTGCCTTGCGCTGTACAACTGAAAATACGACTATGACAACGAGAAAGATGAATACCACGGCGAATAACACCGTGGTAGTCACATTGAGTATTTTTTTTGCTTTGATTTTTTGGTCTTGTGTCATTGACTATTCTTCGTCCTTGCCATCCTCTTCATCGTGCTTGATTATGACAGGTTTTGAGATGGTTTGTTCACCAAAGGTGGACAAAAGTTCATTGGTGGATGCCAGTCTAATGGGTGACTTGCCCACGGCTACTTTGTTTTCGTCTACGGGTGCAAAGTTGCGGACTTTTCCACTGGGGACGTCATATTTTTGGTTGAGGGTTGTGGCTGAGAGTCCCCAAGGGTCTTTGGGTTCAGAGGCCTTTCTTGTCTTGGGTTTCACCACGTCTTCTGCCTTTTCTTCTGCCTTCACAGTGTCCTCTTTGGGCTCTTCCGTCTTGGGCTTTGATGCCTTCTTCTTGGCAGGTTTTTCAGGGGCTTTTTCAGGCTCTGCCTTCACCTCGGGTGTAGGTGCCTCCGCAGGTGTTTCAGGGGTGGGTGTTTCCTTCTCTTCAGTCACGGCAGGGGTGGGTTTCTTTTCCCTAGGCTTTCTGGGTGCTTTGGGCTTTTCTTCCTTGACCTCTTCCACTTCGGGGTTTTCGGCCTTGGTTATGCCGAGATTTGCTCTTTGTTCACCGAAGGTGTCGTCAAGCAAGTCGTTTGCGTCCTTGCCCTTGACAGGTGCGTCACCGACCTTAACCTTGTTTTCGTCAACTGCTTCAAAGTTGCGGACCTTTCCGCTTGCCACGTCGTACTTTTGATTGAGTGTGGTGGCTGAGAGTGACCAAGGATCAGTAGGTCCACTGGACTTTCTAATGTTGGGTTTGACCGGTGTTTCTGTCTCTTTTACGGCTTCTACGGGGGTTTCTGCCTTGACTTCTGCCACTTCAACCTTTGTTTCCTCAGGTTTCACCTCTGCTTTTGCCTTGGGCTTGCGCTTGGGCGCAGGTGCGTTGGGTTTGGTCAGGTCGCCAAGGTCTGCCTTTTGTTCACCGAAAGTGCCGTCAAGGAGTGCGTTTGTGCCCAGTCCCTTGATGGGTGAGTCACCTACGCCGACCTTTGATTCGTCAACGATGGCAATTGCTCTTTGACGTTTGACTGCCTTGTCTGCAGAAACAGGTTTTGCGATGGTCTTGACAGGCTTGATTTCTTTGACTTCCTTTTGTTCGGGTTGGGTTTCACGTCTGTCAATGAACACGCCTTTGAGTTCACTGCCGATGTCGTTGCCACCAGACAACAGATTTCTGCCAAGATTAAGTCCGTTGCGGGCAGGGATAGCCTCTTCTGCCACGGGCTTGCTTGCTTTCTTTCTGGGTTTTACTTCACCGAGAAGTTCCTTTCTGACCTCTTCGTCGTGGGCCTTTTCTGCCAGTTGTTTTTCAAGGTCAACGGTGGGGATTTCGGTGTCGTTTTCTGCCTCGTCAATGACTTTGTCATTGTCCCCTGCAAATGCAATCTTATACTTGGCCTCACTCTTTGCCCTTTCGTGATCCATAATTTCAATGCTCTTACGGATGTTTTCAAGGTCGTCGTCTGTGAGGCTGAGTTTTTCGTTTTTGTTGACAAACAGTTCTTGGTGTGCCTTCTTGAAGTCATCCTTGGCCTTGACGTCTGCCTTGTCAAAGGCATCGTTGCCAAGATACACTTGTCCTTGTTCCTTTTCAAGTTGTTGTTTGCGTTGACGGAAGGCTTCGGCTCTACGTTCAAGTTCCTCAGTTCTTCTGCGGAGGGCTTCTTCTCTCTCGCGGTCGTCAAGCTCTTCTTGCTTGATCTTGCGATAAGACATAAGACATCTGTCGATGGCGTCTTTGATCTTGGAGATTTCCTCTTGACGGAGTTTGTCGTCTTCGGGGCGCTTGTACAGCTTGCGGACGTCGAAAAGATGTTGGTCGAATTCTTCTGCGTCGGGCTCTTCGTCTTCGGGTTCGTCCTTGGGAGGGGCTTCCACGGTGACGTCTTTGTCCACTTCTTTTTCGATTTCGACTTCTTGTTCGACTTCGACTTCAACCTCTTCCTCTTCGATTTCCACTTCGGGTTCTTCGGGAGGAGTGGGAGGCTCTTCGGTTTCTTCTTCCTTGTCGGCTTCGTCCTTTTGTTCTTCTTCGAGTTTTTGAGCAAACTCGTCGCGTTGGATTTCGTCCTTTGCAAAGTCTAGGTCGCCAACTCTCAAAAGGTCGGTGAATTGAGCGTCGTCAAGGTCCATATCCGTCTCATGTTGGTCATACAAACTCTCAAAGAGCATTGTGTTCAAAGTGACCATTTGACGGAGTTGTTGTTGAGATTCCGTTTCAACCTTGATATCTTCGATATCATCACTGGTTGAGAAACCGCCTGTTGCTTGATATGTTTCAATGAATTGCCACAGTGTCAGAGCCTTTTTGAAGTTGGGCTCTTTCAAAATGACGTTTGTTCTTGTGATAGGAGGACGGACGGGCGCGGAGTTGCGCATTGCCTTTGCAAATGAGGACGCAAGGAAGTCGGTGATGATCTTGTCGATCTTGGCGATTCTCTCGATTTTTTCGAGGGTTTCTGCGTCCATACGCATGACTTCGTCAAAGCTCAGTTGTGCCATATATTCGGTGCGGTAGGTCACCTTTTTTGAGGGCAAATTGAACTTGCTGTCCACGTTCAGTTGCAAAACGTCCTGAGTTGCGGATGCCTTCTTGATTTTGTCGTAACGGATTGACACAAAGTCTTTCAGTTTGAGAAGAAGGGTGTAAATGAAGCGGTTTTCATAGATTTCGTAGGACTCCTCTTTTGTTATGTTGAGGATACGGCTGGGGGTGACCGTGCCGTCTTTGTCAACCTTTGAAATCATATTTGTATGTTGAGCGAGGTGCTTGACCGATTCAGTGGATATTGCCTTACAGAGGGAGATATCCACGATGTCTTCTTCCTGAACGATAAACTTACGGGGGTTACGGACGATGGTATCAAGGTTGGGCAAAACTTGCTCAATGGTAGAAATCCAGTCAATTGAGATATCCTGAATCAAACGTTTTTTGACCAGTTTGAAATCAGCATAGCCACTCTCTACCCTTTTTTTGTATTGGTTAAAGAACTCGTCACCATAAAGTACGGAAACGATTTTTTTGGCGTAATTGAGATAGATTTCTCTTGTCAGTTTATTATCAGCCATAGTCTTTCAGCCTGCGCGGAATACACCGCGCAGTACAACACAATACAAAATGAATTAGAAGAGTTTTTTGAGTCTTTGGAGATAGTCCTTGCATTCGCCCATTGCGTCTTCGCCGAATTGTTCGGAGAGGTACAAAATGAGGCCGTCGATTTCGTCACGGATGTATGACAAGTTCAGTGATTCAAACTTACGAAGAATCTTGTTGCAGAGGACGTAGTCAAGACCGTCAAGCTCAGTGCCACCGCAAGCAATGTATGCAGGGACGAACTCCTTAAGTTGCTTGACGATACGGTTGCCAAACGCCAAACGGAAGTGTTCGATGACGTAGTCGTCCAGCATATCGATTTTGTCAAGGTTTTCTTGAGAAACCTTGTTTTCTTCCATTGCTTTGTGGAACATATCTTCAAGGTGCTCGAAGCTGATGTAGACACCGTCTGTTTCGGGGGCTTCAAAAGGAACACCCTTGCTGTTGATGTTGATGGGCATAGCACGGTCGTAAACCTTGTCTGAAATTGCAAAGGTTGAGTCGTCGTTGTTTGCTGTGCCGATGAACCACATATTTTGAGGGAGACGGAATCTGCCCTTGTCGATGTGTTTGGGGTCGTTGGGCCAACCGGAAGGAACAAGGTCGACAACCCATTCATCACGTGAGGGCATTTCGAGAATTGACAACATTTCTGCGAAGTAGTACTCGACACGTGCGATGTTCATTTCGTCGAGAACGGTGATGTAGATGTTTTTGTTCCAAGTGGCTTCGTACATCTTTTTGAGAACTTCGGTTTCGTTGAAACGCTTTGTAAATTCGTTGAAGTAGCCGAAAAGTTCTGTTCTATCACGCCAAGAAGGTTGGACTGATGCGATTGTTGTAGGATTGTTGAGGAACAAACCCATACAGTGAGCCAGTGAAGTTTTACCTGTACCGGAAATACCTTGCAAAATCATAAGACGTGTGGTTGACATACCTGCGATGAACAAGCGGATGATGCGGATGTCATAGAAAAGTTTACGTCTTGAGCAAGCAAACAAGCGGAAACGATCACAAAGTTCGGGCAAAGTGATTTCGTCGTCATATACGGGAGGAACATAGTTCTCGTAGATTTGGTCGATTTCGGTGAGTTTGTAGAAACGAGATTCGCCGGCTTTGACGGCTTCTTCTGATGCTCCTTCCTCCCCTTCTTCGCCTTCTTCACCGGTGTAATTGCCGATGTCGCTGACCTTCATGCCGAGGATACGGTCCTTTTCAGCGGACATTTTGATGATTTGCTTTTTGAGATTTGCGCACTCTTCAACAAGGTCTTGAGGCAAAACGGCGTTTTTGTTGATGCGGATAAGCTTCATAATGCCAAAAACGATGAGCCAGACGATTGCAACCAGTGCTGCGACAATCAAAATGATGAAAATGATGGCAACAGCCCACTCACCGGCGCCGAATTGGTCGGTGTAGTTGACAAATGCATCACGATAACCTTCATTGTAGAAAATGTGCAAAAATCCCCAGAAAATGCTTCCTATGCCCTTGTCATAGAAAGATCCCAAGAATGCTTTGAGGAACTTAAAAACGAGATTGATATTCATACCTATTTGAGCAATATTTGCGTCTTTTACTTGCTGTCAGACAATATCCCGCGAGATTTAGATGTCCCCCTTCCTCACGTGTTTCCCCCATCTGCCATTCGGCAGAGCCCTACGGGCAGGGACACACTCGGCTCTCGCACGTTAGGGGCAGACGCCTCATTATGCCACTTGTCGCTCTGGTGCAAAACAATCAGAGCGCACCAGCGACTGCGTACAAAGTCTGGTGCTCGGCACTCCCTTTCTCGCCGCCGCTGCGGCTCGCGTTCCGTCTTCGAACGAGAGAGTGCGTGTAAAAGCGCAATCATAACACTTACGTGTTATGCTTGCTCATCCTCCTTATCAGTGTTGGTTTCGGCAGGGGTTGCGTCCTCTGCGGGTGCGGTGGATTGTTCTGCTTCAAGTTGGCGTCTTGCAAGTTCTGCAAGATACTCTTCTGCAAGACGACGTTTGTCTTCTTCAGAGAGACCGTCCACTGTTGCGGTTGATGCCACTGCTTCTTCCTTGGTCTTTGCAAGTTTTGCAATGATGAAGGAACGGATAAGGATGTAGGCGTAAACGACGAACATAAGGATCAAAGGCAAGACGATGACCAAGAAATAGTTGGTGCGGTTGCCTTGGAGCCAGTTGATGAACACACCAATCTTGCCCATATTCTTGCCCATGCTGTCTTTGGTGACGTTGAAAGTGCCATCAGCATTGAGAGATGCAGGACTGCCCCAAGTTGCAACGATGCTGTCCACGTAGACAAAATCCTTGCCTGCTGCGCCGTCTTCGGGGTTGGGATTGTCACCAACCACTGTGAAACGGAGAGTGCCGTTGGTGTTGGTGATTTCACTGATACGGTGTGTCTTGAAGATTTCGATGAGAGTGCCACCATTGTTGACACGTGCCTTGTAGGTGATGACTTGACCAACTTTGAGGTCTGAGCCGTCGCCTTCGTAGATTTTTGTGATGATGAGGTCGCCTTTGTCAAAGGTGGGTTCCATTGAGTCGGTTTGGACGGGCATGAAGGCATTGCCTGCGATGTTTGCCACACCCTTTTCACCGGTGGTACGTGTGATGGTCATGATAGAAATGACCAGTGCGATGATGATGATCACCACACAAAGCGCACTTGCAACCCAGCCCAGAATTGTACGGACCTTTTGTTGCTTAGGAGTCAGTTCCTTCTGCTCCTTCTTTTTGAAGAGGTTGATCTTGGACATAATCCGAATTTCCTTTCCTGCCTGAACTTATGCTTATTGCCATATTCACGTTGCCGCTTGATTCAGTAGGTGATGTATTGTCCCCTGCTTTGCAGAGTATATGTCAGCGAGCCGTTCAATGCTTTTTGCCCACACGAAGAGAAAACCTCGCCGTCCGAACGGAGCGCACAACTGTCCTAATTATATTTATACAGTATGAGTATAAACCTAAGGCGGGACAATGTCAATAAGCAAGATATGAAAAAACACTAAAAAACTATGTTTTTTGGTGATTTTTTTGTTTTGTACGCTCAAAGCGAGTGCGAACAAGTGAGTGCTTGCGGTTGTTTGTGTCTAACGGGCGAATTTGTTCAACTGCGTGAGGCAGTGAACAAATCACGGAGTGGCATGGCATCTTGACGTCAACTGACTTCGGTCATTGATATAGAACTTTACAGCAACAAAAACAAAAAAAATAAAAAAAAACAGGCACTTGCCTGCAAACAAGGAGAGAATAATTTATGAAAAAGAAAGGAATGCTCATCGCAACCATAGTTATGGTTCTTGTGCTGGCTGTTTCTTTGACTACTGCAACTTACGCATGGTTCACTGAAACTTCATTGGTCCAAGTTGATACAATTGCATTTGAAATAAGTTCAGCAGCTGATATGGTTATTGGCGTGCATGAAAACAATACAATCTCAACTGGTGCTAAAACAGCTGCAGACTACTGGAGCGGTGGTACATACTATACCGCGGGCGGAACACATACAGCTCCTGGTACATGGGAAGGAGAGTTTAATGCACTTGGCAGTGAAGTTAACTTCGATGGTCTTACATTCGCCGACATTTCAAAGGCAGTTGGAACTGGTACTCTCAAAGATGGTGGTTCATTTGGAACTTACGATAATGCAACAAGCACATTTACACCTGGAACAGATATGGGTGGTGATGCTGATACAGCATTTAACATGGCCCATTATACTGCAAGTGGTATGATTCAAGCAGAAGGTCAAGGTGGAACTGTTGATACAACAACTGTTGATGCAGCATGGAAGAATGTGCACTATCTTGATGTTGTTCTTGGAATTCAAGCAACAAATGCAAATCTTGAAACTATGACTTGCTATGTCACAGTTACTCCTAGAACCGGGGATGCAATTATCGGCATGAATGCAGCAATCCATGTGGCATGGAGAGTTGTCGCACCTGGGGATGACACAGTAGGCGATTTGCACGATGTTGACATTTATGGTGATTATCATTTCGACGACACAACGGTTGTAAACGCAGTGTACAACAATGCAAAGACCGCATTCGATACAAAGATGGGCGACGGCTACAATTCAACTGGTCTTGAGTGCTTGGGCGGTGGAACGAGTGCAAATTTGTACAATGCAGGTCATTCAATGACAGTTGCAATTCCTATCGCATCAGCTGGTGAAGGAACTATTAGCGTTGGTGACATTTATCAACTTCAACTCGTCATCTACATTGCTGGTGCAGACGACGACTGTCAAGAAGCAGCCAAGGGTGTTGCATCAACCATTAACATCACATTTGCTGGTGTCGAAAAGGCAGCATAATCAGTAATCTAACGCAATAAAGAAGAGAGTCCGTTTGGACTCTCTTTTCATTTTTTACCTGATTTTTTATTCTTTAACTAACAACTTATCTTTAAGTTGTTGTTCTTTTTTGTTTACTAATTTTTCATAGTATTCATTCGTCTGGAACTTAAATACAGAAACCAAGCATGTTGCTAATGTCGTAAGAGTTAAAATTATTCCACCGATAATCAAGCCTACTTTGTTTGTGTTATTAAGACTGGAAAGGAAGCTCCAAACTGCTCCTAATATTTCACATATCGAAACGATTACCGTAACCGATATTGTAATAATTTTGATTTTTTTCTTGTATTTTTTAAGTTCGTTTTTAATATATTCGTTATTATTTGTTAACAAATTCGCATATTTTTGACTTATTTCAGAATTTTCTCGAGTTAGTGTGTTGTTTTGTTCTTCTGCTTCATCTAATTTGATTTGATATTTTGCTAACTGATCAGCATGTGCAATCTCATCCTTTTGAAGAATGTCTTTCCTCTCATTAACAAAGTCGATAAGCTGTCGTTCACTTACCTGATCATTATCATCATAAAGTTGACTGATTTCATCAAAATATTCAACGTTTTTTGTTGCTCTTATGATGAGATCTGCTTCTGTAGGGTTTGTTTTTGCTATTTCAAGAATCTTTTGTTTTATGTCTGACAAAATTGCTATATCCAAATATTTAGAATTTGTATATGCAGATATGAGCAAATCAAATGAAAGTTTGGAAAAATCCTGTGGATTCAATACTAACATATCATCAGATAAAAGTTCTTGTGTAATAATAGGGAAAAATCCAAAATTTCCATCAAATTCATCTTTTATGAATTTAAAAAGTTTCCAATCACAGGTTAAAAACACATATTTAGAATCTCCTAGACAAGAAGCTGTTGCACCTGTACGAGTACGTAGATACTTAATAGTCTCAATTATCTCTAAATAGGTCTTGCATTTGTTTATCCTATACCTACTTTCTTTATTTGTTTCATCGAGTTGTTGTTCATATTTTCTATTGTAGAGCAATTCCACATTTTTTTCATCGTATGAAACCTTATATCGGTTTATAGAGTCACAACTTATTCCGTATTCAGAAATAGTAGAATCAATTGATTCCAATATTTGATCAATAATTGTATTGGTAAGTTTTCTTCTACAAAAAGCGCCCAATACACCATCGATATTATCATTTACATAAAATGTGTCACACAAATTTTTATTGTGTTGATATGTTTGTCGGTAGTATGATATTACATCTTTGACTTCTTTTAGCGTTTCTTCAAAAACTTTTAGTTTTATGTTATTCTTCTTTAATAAGCCGTATAACTCCTTTGTTTGTTTTGTAAATCTCTCTGCTTGCAAATCCAACAATCGCAAAATAAAGTTTGAATCTAGATACACTGTTAACTCTTTTGCTAAAGATATATCTGAATCAAACTTGCTTGTGTTGAATAATTCGCACAAAGTATAACCGCGATAAATTCCAGTGAATATTTTAACTAAATCATTATCATATTCGTTGATGTGCCTTAAAAATTTCACAAATAAGGAGTAATTGTCAATTCCATTGTCTGCCGATATGTTTCCTCTATTAATTTCTACTGAATGTTTATGATCGGCAATAAACTTGTATATCCAATCAGTGATCTCTTCCTCCGAACGTTCATCGTGCGAAAATTCTCTGTAGTTTTTTATAAATTTTTTGATATTTCTTGTGAAAAATTGTACACTTTCTAGATATTCCGGTTGAATTTCCTTAAAAGTTTCTAGTATCCTAAATGAATCGTCCGACATTAAATAAATAGTTTTTTGTCTATGAAATTTTTTAAGTAAATTTTTTAATGAAAATTGGCTTATAGATAGACCTGTGCTTCTGAATAATTTGTCTTGCAAATCGACAATATTGTAGTGATTTGCATTGTGTTCTGCATTGAGACTTGCGATGCAAAATTCGACCGCAGGCACAAATGCATCTAAGACACTCCTATCATTGTCATGGAAGCTTGCAATAATGCCTAAACTAGTGAGTATTTGATTCATCACATAAGACTCCTTCATTTGTGTTTACTATCTATATACACCAATGTCCAAATTTTGTCAAGATTGAACTCAATATAAAAAAGAGAGTCCATTTGGACTCTCTTTTCATTTTAGTGAGTTGTGGATTATGCTGTTTGTTCTTCTGTGACAAAGAAGATGCTGATTGAGCCTTCTGCGCCCTTTGCTTCGTCACGGCAGTCGCTATCTGCACCAGCAATGTAGATGACGATTTCGATTTGGTCGATTTCACCTTGAGTTGTTGTAAGACCATCGATGGTAATGTACCAAGCACCTGTTGTGGGAGCAGTTTTTCCGCTATATGATTGTTCGTATGCATTTTTGACTGCTGCTGCTTCTGCTGAAGTATATTCCAATGTAACGTTTTGGAGAAGTTCATCGTAGTGAATGCCATCCCCGCAAAGTTCAACATCTGTCCATGTACCAGGAGTGTTTCCTGTTGCACCAGTTCCGCCATTGAGTCTATATGCTACGTGAATTGATGAGAGGATACCAACGATTGCACCTGCATCTTGGTCTGCTTCAAGCATAATAACCAATTGATTGCTTGTGAGTGCCTTTGTGGGTGATGCACCAATGTAAAGGTATGCATAATCACCAACTTTTGAGTCATCATCAACTTGTCCGGTATATCTCACGCCGTTCTTATTTGCCATTGCTTTTGTCACGCCGGTAAGTGCTGTGGGTGCTTCTTGTGTAGGTGCATTTGCTGCAATTACAGTGAAACTTTGTGATCCTTCTGTGAGGTCTGAGCCAGCTTTATCTTTCAAATTCCAGAAGCCAGTGTTGGCGTCTGTTGCACCAGTCCAGTAGCCACCAGTTGCATCTGTGAGAACATCACCAGTGATGCCGACTGCTGCTGATTGTGCGCCCCATGCGATGTCATGGTCAATTCTTGAACCAAGACCTGTTGCACCATCCCATGTGCCACCACCAATTGTGCCAGCATTACCAGGAGTATATGTGACAGCTCCATTTCTGAAGTCGTTTGCGGTGACTGTTGCTGCATAGGTATTGTTTTGTTTGACACCAACGTTGACAGCATTACCTGCGACAACTGAAATTTCGAATGCATCGATAGTTGTCACGTCGGTCACTGTAAACCATGCATAGGTTGCAGTGGTGAGTGATACTGCGAGGACGAGCACCATCACGATAGTTGCCACTATCAATCCTTTCTTTTTCATAAATTATTCTCTCCTTATTGCAGGCAAGTACCTGCTTTTTTTATTTTTTTTGTTTTTGTTGCTGTAAAGTTCTATATCAATGACCGAAGTCAGTTGATTTGGTGTGCCGTGATTTGATTATGCAAGCAACGGCTTGCATCATTCGCCCAATGCATCTAGACAACTTCAAAAAGGGTGGAAGTGTCCCAAAGATGCACTTTGGCACAGTCTATTGTATAAAACCAACAATTTTTTGTCAATACATTTTTCCATTTTTGTTGATTTTCTCGGAAAACGTGATGTCAGTTATCCACAAAATTCAACAATTTTTCTTGAAAAAATAGGCTGTTTTTGACATTTTTTTGCGATTTTGTTCTATTCAGTGTTTATGCAGGATTTTGGGTTTTGATTGCATTTTTATGCATTTATCTTCCCTTTCCTGCTCTTTTCCGCCTCGTATATGCACGTCCATACAAGCGCGCGTTTGCTCACATATATGTGTGTGAGTGAGGGCGCAAGTGCATACGCACGTGCCAGAAAAAAGTTTTTTTATTTTTCTAAATTGTGGACAAAATTTTTGAAAATTTTGTTCACAAGTTTATTTTTTAATTTGCGGTGAACGTGATGCTCAAGGTGATATATCCGCCGAGGGCGCTATCCACACACTCGAAGTCACTGCCTTCAATCCAGATGCAGACGTACACACAGAGCATTTCTCCAACGTCAAGATAACTCTCTTCGTGGAGGACGTATTCATCACTGAAGAAAGGTGTGGTGTTGACGTAGCCTGTCTCTTCAAGGTAGTTGGCAATGGAAGGATACATAGGCTCACCGGTGGGGCCGTTGAGGTTGATGTCCTTGTATTGACCGTTGTAGCCCAAGATCTTGCCTTGCTCATACATCATAAGTTGCTCTTGGTTGTATGTTTCACTGCCTTGAGGATATGCGATCTTCTCCACTCCTCCGCCTTCATATTCTATGCCGTTGGCGCCCAAGGTATTATACTCCATGCGAGGATCTTTTGAAAGTGAGGCGTAGCAGTTGATGCTGGTCTCGGGACGATCCTCTCTGTCGGGGTTGGTGCCAATGTAGTGGTTTGCCCATATAACGCGCATGCAGTCTTCAAGACCTTTGTCGTTGCTTTCAAGGAGCATCTCAAAGGTGTACGGCACTGCCACGTCACTGTTGTTGCGCAGATAGAAACAGAACTCAATCACGTTTTCGGCGGAGTGGTTGCCACCGATTTGTCCGCTTTCGGCATCAACAAGCATTGCGTTGATTTCGCCTAGGGACGGAATATCGTCAAGTTTGTAGACAGGGTTGTAGCTTATGTTCCACATATTCTCGGGGCCGTCTACGTCAAGGTAGGGCGTCCAAGTCACCTTGTCAAAGGACAGGGATATGCTCTTCTCTTCCTTACTGGATGCGGTGATGCGGATGTTGTTCTCTTCAATGAACAACAACATAATGTACACAACGGAGGTCAAAATCAATGAGAAAACCAAAAGGATGAGCATTGCGCGTTTCATCTTGCGCTTCATCTCTTCTCTCTTCACGCGCTTGTGCGCGACAAGACTGTCCTCCCACTCCTTTTGAGCACGGGACTTGTTCTTTGCCGCTTCTCTCGCCGCCGCTTTTTCTTCCTTGGTCATGCGATGGGCTTTGACTTTTTTGGGCTTGTCTGCCTTTTCAGCCTTGTCCGCTGTCTTTTCGGGCTTTTCTGCCTTTTCGGGAGCGGGTGCCTCAGTCAAATTCTCATCCATTTCAGGAATTTGGTTTTGGTTGATTTCTTCTGCCATTGTTTGATCTCTATATTCGCCGTTGGTGAGTTATATTGGCTTGCGCCAGTTATATTGCTTTGCAGTTATATTTGCCTTTGGCAAGTGATATTGCTCACTTTGTTCGCAGTTATGGATATTCTCTCGACCGCAACTCACCGCAGGTGAATATCACGTCCGAAGGACATATAACTCACGGAGTGAATATCACGCACGAAGTGCATATCACTTTATCGCCGCGCGATTAATTGTATTCGCGCCAGATACCGTTTTCGTCGAAGTAGCCGTAAGGTATCCACTTTTTGATCTTCTTGTCAAAGTAGCCGTTGTCCACCACTTGACCTTCAGCATTGACATAGGTGTAGTCAATCCATCTGCCCTTTTCATCAAAGTAGCCGTCATAGACTTTGCCATCTTTGTCAACCCATTGACCTTGGTCATTGTAAGAGCCTTCTTCCTTGCTGTCGAAGGTTTCATAGTCCTGCCAGTCGCCGTTTTCGTCAAAGTAGCCGTTGTAGATGTAGCCGTCTTCGTCAATCCATTGGCCCTTTTCGTTGTAGTGGCCTACGATCACTTCTTCGTCATCGTCGTCGTCAAAGGACAAGGTCACGCCAAATCCGCCCATAGGTCCGCCCATGCCAAGCATACTGTCAAGGCTGCCACCCTTGAATTCGTTGAGCAACTTCTTCTCCTTGTCGGTGTCTGCCACGATGTCCTTTTTGGGTTTGTCGGCTTTTGTCGTTTTTGTGGATTTTGTGTCGGTTTTTGCTGTATCTTCGGGATTGGTGACGGTTTCTGTCACTTCGTCCTTGTCGGTTTTTGCCGATTTATCGCTCTTTTTGGTGGATTTTGCCTTCTTTTCTTCCTCATCATCGTGCTTGTGGATGACGGGTGCGCCACCAAATCCGCTGAGGCCCATACCGCCCATGCCCATGCTTCCACCAAGTCCGCTGTCAAGACTGCTTCCTGCATATTCTGCCATAAGTTTGTTTTCAGTGGCGGTGTCAGGGGCGATATCTTTCTTGGGCTTGTCTGCCTTTGCCTTTGCGGGTTTGTCCTCTTTGTCTGCCTTGCTCTCCGCCTTTGCCTTTTTGGCGTCAAGGGAGGCTCTTGTGGCAAGCATACTTTGGATGTCGCCTTCAAACATACCACGGCTTGCTTCCTCAATGAGGCGTTTCTCTTGATATTCTTCCTTGGTCAGGCGCAATTCCTCTTGTCTTGCAGCGTTGCGCTCCGCTCTTTGTAGGGCGGCTCTGCGGGCTGCTTCCTTTTGTTGCTCAAGGCGCACTTGATAAGGTGATTTGATAAGTTCGGGTCTGGGTGCAACAGGTGACACCTTTCCGCTGGCTGCGTCTGCCTTTGCCTTTTCCTTGGCGGCAAGACGAAGTGCATCGTATTCCGCTTGCTCCTTCTTTGCGATGTCTGCAAGTTCCTTTTCAAGTTTTTTGAGGTATGCTGCCTTCTTTTCGCCGGTGGGGTTGGGCAAATTCAAAAGTTCATTGGTGACAAATCTTGACAACTTGCACACCGCTTTGCCTGTGACGTATTTGACGCCTTCTCTCTTGAAACGGTTGTATTGGCCGGGGCTGTCCACTCCTTCCATGACAAGACCGATCTTGTTGGCGTTGCAGTGTTTCACCAACATTGAGAGAATTTTCTTTTTGGGTTGGGTGCTGTCAAAATAACTTGCTTCAAGACGCAAATAGTCAAAATTGAACTTTGCAAAAATGTCAAGGGAATTGAATTCCTCGCCAAAACCGTTTATGCAGGTTTGATAGCCGAGGCGTCTGAGTCGGTCGTATCTCTTTTTGCCCTCTGCATCAAGACGTACGATTGTGTTGCTGTTGAAAGAGATGATAAGACTGCCCTTTTTGTAGCCGTTGTCTTTGAGGGATGCAAGCAACACCTCAAACTCGCTCTCTTTCTCCAAAAATCTGGTGGTGATGGGAAGACTGTAAGTGACCTTTTCGGGGATAAGGAAATTTTCGCGCATGACAAGGTGATAGTTTTTCAGCTCGTCAAGGGCGATGACGTTAAGTTCATTGATGCGGACGGAATTTTCCGCAATGAAAAAATAGTTGCAAACACTCATACGACCAAGATATCTGTCGTTGAGGATTTGGAATGCGTCTACAAATGCAACCTTCTTTGTCTTGGTTTCTGCTACACTGCGGTAGAAAAAGTCAATAGGCTTATAGAGCGTTCTTTTTGCGTATGTCGTTGAACTCATAATCCCCCTAATGCGCTCACGTGTGTGTGCACAATAGTTTACATATATAACTATGTTATCACAAAAAAGACCCAAACGCAACCCGAAATGCCCATTTTTTGTGTTTTTGACTCTTTTTTGAAACCGAGTTGTCCACATTGAAATCTTAGAAAAATATGCAAAAAACCGCTAAAATCCGCTGAAATAGGCACTTTTTGACTGTTTTCACTTCCCATTTCACCTCCCTACTCCTCTAAAACTTTTTGAAAAAATTTTTGAAAGAAATTAAATTCAAAAAATAACATTTGGATTGTTATTGAACATAACAAAAAATGTGTTGAAGAAATGGTTTACAGGTTAATTTTATTGTGCAACGGTTTGTTGGGGGAAAGAAACAAATATTTGCAAAATATTCAATTTACAAATGTCGATGCTTATGCTAAAATACAAACACAAACAAATAACTACGCACCCTTTTACAACTTAATCAAACACATAAGCCGGAATGGCGGAATAGGCAGACGCAAGGGACTTAAAATCCCTCGATGGCAACATCGTATCGGTTCGACCCCGATTTTCGGCACCAACAAAAAATCACTCGTTTGGGTGATTTTTTTATTTAGCCACAATCGGGGCCTTACCTGTCCGGTCACGCGATTGGCCTATAAGTCAGCAATCGCTGACGGGCGACCCTACAAGCGATTTTCGGCACCAACAAAAAAATCACTCGTTTGGGTGATTTTTTTATTTAGCCACAAACGGGGTCTCACCTGTCCGGTCACGCGATTGGCCTATAAGTCAGCAATCGCTGACGGGCGACCCTACAAGCGATTTTCGGCACCAACAAAAAAACCACCTTAGACTTCCTTTGGTGGTTTTTGTTTATTTTTGTTCTGCTATTCTCTTCTCTATCGTCACACAGGAAGAAGTGAGCAATCTCGTAATTCTTCCACATAAATTGCGATAGTCTTTGAAGGTTTGCTCATCAATACATCCCGTGTTGAAAAGCAATTTGAGCCAACTTTCAGTTTCAGCACATTCCTTGCGAGCAATTTTAAACTTTGAAAGCATATCTGCCAGACTTTGGGGATATTGCGCTTCACTTATATTTGCATAAACACTTGATGAAGATTTGCGTAGTTGAAAAACTGTGTTTGCACTGTTCTTTAAAGATTTGCACAATAGCTCACAACTTGTTGCAAGTTGCTCTGCATATTCAAGCAAAACATTTTTTGACATAGACTCTTCCCCACTTGTACCTTTGTTGACAAATCAAGGTGCAACCTTGTATGAAATCGCGATTTTCGCGTATGGAATCAACAAGAATTGTTGTATGGCATCAAGCAGGCAATGAGATTACATACCTGGCTAGGCCATGATTACATACAACGCAGTGCGTTGATTACATACCAAGCCCCCTTCGTCGGCTTGGATAAAAAATTAAGCGACCTAACAGGCCGCTTAATTTTTTGGAGGCATCACCCAGACTTGAACTGGGGGTGAGGATTTTGCAGACCCTTGCCTTACCACTTGGCTATGATGCCATATTTAATTGGAGCGGGTCTCGTGGATGCTTGCGCCATCCACGTCCGCTTGTGGAGCGGGTCTCGTGGATGCTTACGCCATCCACGTCCGCTTGTGGAGCGGGAGACGGGATTCGGACCCGCGACTTTCACCTTGGCAAGGTGACACTCTACCACTGAGTCACTCCCGCAGAATTGACTGCCTTAATAATATATCAAAAGAAGTTGAATTTTGCAACAAGTTTTTGATTTTATTTTGTTCTTTTGAGAAGATTTGTTGCAAAAGTGGTCAACAATTCACTTTCACCTAGGGTTTTGGCGCAGTTTATTGCCTTCTCGGTTTCTTCATTTAAGAGCGCCACAACGTATTCTCTCCCCTTTTCACTGACTAGGGACACTTCTGTGCCGTCGTCAAGAAGGTCGTCTGCCAGTTGGAAAGCAAGTCCTAAATGATGACCGTACTCTTTGGCAAGGCGGACCATATCATCACTTGCTCCCATAAGTGTGCTTCCTGCGGCAAAGGAATTTGAAATAAGTTCCGCAGTCTTCAAGGTGTAGACGTCAAGATAATCCTTTTTGCCCTCTGCAAGGTCAAGGGCTTGACCTGTCACCATATTGAATGCGCCTTTTGCAATGTATCCTGCTCCGCGGACAAAGTCCTCCCCGTGGTTAAGGTTGAGCCCAACAACCATTGCAAGTGTCAAAAGTCCGTCACCGATGAGTATGCCGTTGGCTTCACCGTACTTTTTGTGGGTGGACAGTTTGCCCCTGCGATAGTCGTCATTGTCCATTGCAGGCAGGTCATCGTGGACAAGTGAATAACTATGCACCAGTTCAACCATACAAGCAAGGTCAATGAGGGCGTCACACTTAGCCTTGTTAATTTCAATCCCAGTTGACAATGCGCCCAGATATACTGACATAGGGCGGATACGTTTTCCGCCGTCTTTCACCGCATAAGAATATCCCTCTTGCAAAGGATTGACAATGCCGAAATCACACGCATCTACCTTTGCGTGTGAAAGAAGTTCAGCAAGTCTGCCGTTTATTTTTTGGATAAACCTGGTGGCAAATTCCATTTTAGTCAATGATGAATTCTTCGGTCAGTTTGTTCAAGTCGTCAACAAGAAGGGAGATTTTGCCCTTCTCTTCCTTGAGTTCATCCATACAAGTTTTTGAAAGTTGGATTCCTCTTTCAAATGCCTTGGTGGCTTCGTCGATGGGAAGGTCGCCTTCAAGTTTTCTCACGATTGTTTCAAGTTCACCGAGGGCTTCTTCAAACTTTTTCATTTCGCTCATATTATTTCTCCTCGCTGGTGACGGAAGTGACTGTTGCGGTCAACGTGCCGTCTGCGCCTTTTGCCTTTATTGTGTCCCCCACTTTCAGGTCCTTTACGGCGGTCACTGATTTGTCATCTACGGTCAGTGCAAAATAACCGCGCTTTAAGGTCTTCAAGGGGCTGAGGTTGTCAAGGTTGGTCATTGCCTTTTCAAGACGGAAGTCCGCACGGACAAACTTCTCCTTGACAAGGGTGCTTATGCGTGTGACAAGAGTCTGCACTTTGTTCACTCTGTCGCCGTAAAAACTCTTTGCTTTGTGTCCTAACTTTTGAACGGCAAGGTTGACACGCATAGACTTTCTTTCAACTTGCTTCAAAACAAGTCCACCAAGTCGTGCAGACAACTCCTTCACTCTCTTCACGTTGTCGTAGTAGTCGTATCCCACCAACTCCCCTGCTGCGGTAGGGGTGGCTGCACGGACGTCCGCAACGAAGTCGCAAAGTGAAAAGTCTGTTTCGTGGCCTACTGCAGATATGACCGGTGTCTCCATCTTGTAAACCGCACGGACAAGTGTTTCATCGTAAAAAGGTGCAAGGTCCTCAAGAGAGCCTCCCCCTCTTGCGATGATGATGACGTCATAGCCCAACTTGTCCACTCTTGCAAGGACGTTTGCTATTTCCTTGCCTGCGCCCTCACCCTGCACGCGTACGTCACGGACGACGATGTTGATGACAGGATTCTTTTTGCGGATGGTGGTGACGATATCTCGTATGACTGCGCCCGTCTTTGAGGTGACAACCAAAACGCTTTTTGGATACTTGGGGATTGGCACTTTGTGGGCTTCGTCAAATATGCCCTCCTTTGTCAGTTGCTCTTTGAGTTTTTCAAACTGCAAGAAAAGAAGCCCCTTTCCTACGGGGGTGATTGAGGACACTTGCAAAGTCAGTCTTCCGCCCTTTACGTAGTAGTCAAGTCTGCCACAAAGGATGACGCTTTCGCCGTCTTTGGGCATATAATCACGAGAGGCATAAAAACGCACGCAAGAAATTTGGGCATTTTGGTCCTTCAAGGTGAAATATGCGTGGGGGCCTGAAAGTTTGTAGCCTGAAATCTCCCCAAAAACTTCCAAACCTTGGAATATCGGGGCGTCCATACACGCGTGAATTGTTGCGTTCAATTCACTTACAGATATGGCATTTTTCAAAACAGGCACTTTATCTTCCATTTTTGATGTATTATCTTCCTTTTTTGCAACTACAAACGTTTTTTTCGGGTTTTTCCACTGATTTTTGCCTATTTTTGGACAAAAAAAAACCTATTTTCTAGGTTTTTATCATTTTTGCAAGGACGCCGTTGACAAACTTGCCCGATTTTTCGGTGCCGTAGCGTTTTGCAAGGTCCACAGCCTCGTTGATGACCACCTTGTCAGGGGCGTCTCCCCTTTCAAGTTCATAAGTGGCAAGCATCAAGACTATGAGGTCAGGACGATAAAGTCTTTCAATGCGGTAGTTTTCAAGACGTGCGGAAATCTTCTCCTTCAATGAGTCTGCTGAAAGAATGACGCCGTCATAGGTGCGCTTGATATAGTCCTTGTCATCTTCAGTGAAGTCGTCGGCAAGCATCAAAAGTTCTATGCCGTCGTCGTTGCGCTCGTTCAAAAAGGAATGTTCAAATAAAAGCTTGAAAACTGTTTCTCTTGCGATCTTTCTCATAGGTTATTGAGGCAATACGTCCTTGACGTGGACGTTGATTGAATGTACATGATATTTGGTTGAGCCTTCAACCTCTGCTTTCACTTTCTCTTGTACTGCTGCAACAAGTGCGGGCACTGTAAATCCAAAATGGATGTTGACCGTCAGGTTGATGCTGACTCTATCGTTGGGTAAAAATTCAACGGAAACTCCGCCTTCACGGACTGATTTCCTGAAGCCGTCATTGCCACGGAGGACGATGACACCCTCCACGCCCATTGCTGCGTCAAAAGCAAGTGATTTGATGACGTCCGAAAATACGGACATATTTTTTTTGTTGTCGTTTGCCATGGCAGTATTATAACATACTGAAAAATTTATAGCAAGAAAAAAATGAAGCCCACTATACTTCTTCAAATATAATGGGCTTTTCTTTTAGTTGTAAGGGATGATTTTTACGTCATTTGCCGTGTAGTCCGTTTCGTCTGTGATGATTGCAAGGATTTGGGTGGCTTGCTCTTGTGATAGTTCCTCTGTGCCCACAACCACACTGACACCGTTGTCGCCTATTGCCACGATGGCATCGTCAAAACCCTTTGCCTTGATGAGGGTTTCAAGGGTCAACTCCTGCTCCATTCTCATGACGAGAGCAAGTTTTTGCTCTTCGGCAAGGGCCTTGCTTTCTGCTGATGAGTCTGCAGACGTGATGATTGCGTCAAGGTATAGATACTCTGACTCTCTTGTTGAATCTCTGTCACTGCGGTAGGTTGCAAAGAAAGTTTCAGTGACGGTGTCTGCTGATGCAGGCTCATCTTTTGACAAAAGTTTGTCGTTGAGTGCCCAGTTGAGCACACCTGTTGCCACAAGCAAAACCACCATAACTGACAGGACGATTGCTTTTTTTGTTCTTGGTTTTATTTTCATAACTCCTCCTAAACTTGTTCCATTTGATATACTTCAACAACGCTCTTGTCAACGCCCATAACCGTGGACGTGGCGTCTAAAAGTTTCAGCATTACTCCTATATCTTTTGCCCCTTCTGCCACCACAAGGACTCCTGTGACTACGCCGTCCTCACGGACTATCATCACTTCCACCTGCCCTGCCCCCTCAATTGAGGATAGCACCTTTGAAAGCCGTGTTTCCTCTTCGTCCATAACGGCGCTGACTTCTTCCGTCTTTTTTTCGCTTACACCAGAGTATATGATGAGGGCTAGGGCGATTATGATTGCAGAGATGACAAGTCGCAGTTTTTTTGAGCGGAAAACCTTTTTCACAAAAGGATTGTCCTTTATTTTGTCAAGGACTGACGTCCGCCTGTTGTCAACCACTTCCATCTTCTACACCCACTGATATTTTGTCCTCGTCCACTCCAGTGACTTTTGCTAGGGTGGATTTCACCCTTGATATATGTGTATTCTCTTCACTTGCGGTTATTCCTGAAAGAAAGATTTTCACTGAAATCATCTCAACATTTTTCACACTTCCCTCTTTTACGACAACTTTCACCTCTGCCTTGTAGCCCTCTTTCAAAAGGATTTGTTCCAGATTGTTTTCAAGAGTGCTTTCATATTCCTCACCCTGTGAAGCGAGATAGGTGCTGTCAATTTCATAACTTACGCCGTCAAAAACAAACTCAAAATCACCGCCGAAAATTTTTGGCAAGGGGGCTATCACCGCCACGATAACCAGCAATGAAAAAGCACCGCGGACATATTTGGTGATTTGTCCGTCTGGCAAGACTATTTCTAGGAGAAGCCCTAGTGCTATTATCCCTACAATCCCAAGAAGCCACTCACTCACGCTACACCCCGTTGAATACGCCTATGACAAGCATAAGGAGAACAAAAAACATAAACGCCACCCCTGCAAGGGCAGATATGAGAAGTGAACAGTTGTCTGCAACGGTGGACAGCATATTGGACACTCTGTCGTCACCTATGGGCTCTGCCACCGCTGAGGCAAGGCGCAGTGAAAAGATGAATACCACAATCTTCAAAAGAGGAAACATAACCGTGGCAACAAGGACTATGACTGCGGTGTAGCCAAAGGCGTTTTTCACCAGCATCATTGATGCACCGACTAGGTCAAAGCCGTCTGAGAGATAGCCCCCTAGGATTGGCACGTAGCTTGAAAGTGCAAATTTTGCCGCACTGTACCCTACTTTGTCCACAACTCCCCCTGCTATGCCACCTACGGTGAGGAAAGTGCCGTAAAGCCCAAACACTATGCCTATAAGCCAACTTGACACCGACTTGAACATTTTGTTCATTTTGGTCAACTTCACGTTTTTTGACAGGTTGCCAACTACCGCAAACACCACGCAAGCAATAAATGCAGGCAAAATCACCTTTGATATGAGCGCCATAACTCCGCCCCCTAGCACTGCCATCATAGGTTGATAGGTGGCAACTCCCGTTGTTGCGCCAAGCCCTGCAAGCAAGGTGAGAAGCACTGGAAATACACCCCCTGCAAAGGCGGTCATATTGTTTATGGTGGTGACTGTCACCTGCACTACGCTGACCATGGCTGATGACAAAACCACAACTATGACTACATAGCACACCACGTGGACAATCTCGCTGGTGCCCGTCTTCAAAAAACCTGAGGTCATACCAGACAGCATACTTTTTAAGAGAGACACCACTAAAATTGTGATAATAGCGGGCAGAAAACCTACGAAATATTTGCCTAGGGACTTTAATAGTGCGGTGAGAAAGTTTGAAAAAAAGTCCTCTGTTTCACCCTTTGTAAGCCCCTTGATAAACTCCTTCAAATCGTGAAAAGGCACTGCGGATTTTTGCTCATCTTCTAGTGAATCCAAAAACCGCTGAAATGCGTCTGTGTCAAGGTTTTCTATGGCTTTCAGTGTGCTAGATGATAAGTTGTCAAAAAGGTCATCTTCATCTTTGGCGACAGCAACTCCTTCACTTGAAAAAAGGGCTAGCGTAATCACCGCCGCCGTCAAAAACAAAAGTATGACTCTCCACTTCCCTTTCACCCTTTTCATACCATATTTACAAGTTCCGTCACCACGTCAATGAGGGCGGATACGATGGATATGCTCATTGCAAAAATGGTCAGTTTGCCACCAAACTGCAACTTTGATGCGATACTCCCACAGCCTGCATCGTTGGCTATTGACGATGAATACTCGGTGAGATAGCCTATGCCTATGATTTTCAGCACGGCAGTGAAAATGCCCTCGTCAACTCCGCTCTTTTTCACAATTTTGTCAAAGGATAATATGACGTCTTGAAGGGTGGACAACAGCAATATCACCATAACAACTCCCGTCACTATGGTGGCAAACACCGCAAACTCCGGCTTGGTGGACTTCAAAAGCAACACTACCACCACTCCTATCAAGGCTATTGAAATCAGTTTGAATATCATCAGTACAAAGACAGCAAGGATTTGATGGTGTCAAAAAGTCCGCTTATCATGTCTATCACAAGGACTATGACAACGATGAGCCCTGCAAGGGTTGCAAAAGTGGCGACGTCATCTCTGTCGCTCTTTTTGAGAATCATACTGACTATGGCGGTCAGTATGCCTATGCCTGCAATTTTCAAAATTATATCAATGCCCATACTAGCCCAATATCACTAGGAGTGCCACCCCAAGAAGGGCAAACAACTTGAAGTACATACTCCCCTTTTTCTTCATATCTTCCTCCGCTTGTTTAAGACGAGAGGTGAAAACAACATTGCATTTGTCAACAAAAGATATTTGCTCGGTGAGAGAGGTTTTGCCTATGCCCTGCAAAAAGTGGAGGATTTCGCTCTTTTCCTCTTTTTTCAAGTGCAAAACTTCCCATTTGTCTAGGTCGCGGTCAAACTTACCTTTGGTGGTCAGGTCGGTTTGATACTCCTTGACTACGTCAACCCACTTGCCCTTTTTGTCCTTAACGTACTTGGTGCAAAAGTCGGTGACTGTGGGCATACTGAAAGACAACTCTCCCTTGAAAACTCCGCAAAACTCCACTAAATCCTTGTAGAATTTCACCTTTTCGGCGTATCCTCTCTTCACCATAAGTCCTATATAGGTGGACACAAGGGCAAGCACTCCCCCTGCCACAAACCGCAAAATCTCACTTTTCATATATTGACACTATCTTTCCTATGGGTGCAAGGGTGACAAAACACTGAAAACACTCCTCTATCCGGGCGAAAGTTTCACTGCGTTTCAAATCATCAAAATTTTTGCCGTGGACTGAGGCAAACACCTTGACGCCACACCTCATAATATCCTTGACCGCCTCAATATCTTCACGGCGGAACAGCTCGTCTGTGACGATAAGTTGAGGTGAGGTTGACCGCACGCCAAATTCGTAGGCTACCGCCTTTGGCACTCCGCTCATAACCTCGCTTTCACCTAGGTCTAGAGTGCCGTCTACACCCCCTAACTCAAACCTTTCGTCTATGACAAGGGTGTTGAGGTGCGCGGACACCTGCCGTGCCATATCACGTAGCAGAGTTGTTTTGCCTGCCCCGGGCGGTGATATGACAAGGGTGGATTTCAAGTGGGGATAACCTTCGTCTAAAACCCTTTCTATCACTTTGTCGGCACAGCCCTTAACCTCGTGCGGAATGCGAAGCACAAGGGCGTTTACGTCCTTTACGGTGACAATTCTGCCCCCTTCAACAACTCCCCTACCCACAACTCCTATCCGTATGCCGTCTTTGACAAGATAGCCTTTTGTCAGTTGGTCGTTGACGGCGTAGATTGAAAAATCACTGGCAATGCCAAGCACCCTATCTACGTCGTCACGGGTGACAACGTACACTCCGCTCTCAGTCCGTGGACAACACCTTACGCCCCCTTGAAAGAAGACAAGAGGCTTGCCAACACGAAGCCTAACCTCGGTGACTAAACCCTCGTCAAAGTCCTCTAAAACCCTTTCAAGACGTCCGTCAATAAGTCCACGAAACATACTAAAAGATATGTGGTGGCAGTGAGCAAAATTCAGCGGTGACAAAGCAAGACAAAATCCGTCAAACAAAAAGTGCGCTCAAATGATTTTTGAACAAAATTTACCTTGTATATAATGTAAACTTAAACAAGCAATAAGTATATAAGTTTATCGTGTGCGGGCACGCGCAAGTGAAATTTTTATTCGTTTTCGTTTTTTTGGCAATAAAAAACCCACTCCGTGGAGTGGGCGTTTTATAAACACAGGGGTTTAGATTAGACACGTGACATATACTCGCCTGTTCTTGTGTCAATGCGGATGGTGTCGCCTTCGTTGACAAACATAGGAACCATAAGTTCGTAGCCAGTTTCAACGGTTGCGGGTTTGGTTGCGTTGGTTGCGGTGTTGCCAACAACTGCGGGTTCGCAAATGGTGATGAGGAGTTCAACAAAGTTTTCGGGTTCAACTGAGAAGGGTGAGCCTTGGAAGAACTTCATCTTCACTGTGCCGTTTTCTTTGACGAATTGGAGTGCGTCTTCAACTTGGCTGTGGTTCAAAGGAATTTGCTCGTAGGTTTCTTTGTCCATGAAGTAGTAGAATTCGCCATCGGTGTAGAGATATTCCATTTCCTTTGTTTCGATGTGTGCAAGTTCAAGTTTGTCGGTGGGGTTGAAGGTGTTTTCAAGAGTTCTGCCATCAACGACGTTCTTCATCTTTGTACGGACGAATGCTGCGCCTTTGCCGGGTTTGACGTGTTGGAACTCGACGATGGTCATGATTTTGCCTTCATACAAAAAGGTCACGCCTTTTCTGATGTCGCCTGCCATAATTTGTGCCATAATATTTTTCTCCTGTTAATTAAATTTCTTATTTGTCGCCAGAGGCGGATTATTTGATGGTGATGAGTTCAACCGGTTGACGGCTGACGGGGCCTTTTGTGCCAACGATGATCATATTTTCAATGCGGACGCCAAGTTTGTCTTGGAGATAGATGCCGGGCTCGATGGTGATGACTTCCCCATTTTTGAGGAATTCTTCACTGCGTGCGTTGACAGTGGGCTTTTCGTGGATTTCAGTGCCTACGCCGTGGCCTGTGCCGTGGATGTAGTTGTCACCATAGCCACAAAGTGAGATATAGTCACGGGTGAGAGCATCAACTGCCTTGCAAGATGCGCCTTCCTTGACGCCGTCCATGCCAAGCTGGTATGCTTTCAATACGATTTCATAGACCTTTCTTTGTTCGTCAGTGATGTCACCGTATGCCATTGTGCGGGTGAAATCTGAGCAGTAGCCATCATAGATTGCGCCCATATCGATGGTGATGAGGTCGCCCCACTTAAGTTTTGTGTCGGTGGGAACGTGGTGGGGTTCGCATCCGCCTGCGCCAAACGCTACGATTGTGTCAAAAGACACGTCTGAGCCACCAAGTTCAAGGACCTTTGCTTTGATTTTGTCTGCGATTTCAATTTCGGTGACGCCTGCTTTCAGTTCACCAAGAATATAATCAAAGACATCGTCAATGATTTCTGCTGCTTTTACGATTTTTGCTATTTCTTCTGCGGTTTTGACCGTGGTCACGTTATTTTGCATATTCTACACTTCTCACTTCACGGATTACGTTGACTTTGATTTGGCCGGGATATTCCAGTTCATTTTCAAGCTTTTCAGCAATTTCCTTTGCAAGGAACACTGTTGCTTCGTCATTGACTTGTTCGGGCTTGACGAGGACACGGATTTCTCTGCCTGCTTGCACTGCGAAGGTTTGTTCAACACCGTCAAAGGACTTGGCGAGGACTTCCAACTTTTCAATGCGCTTGACGTAGTTTTCAAGAGATTCACGGCGTGCGCCGGGGCGTGCTGATGAAATTGCGTCTGCTGCTTGCACGAGGACTGCTGAAATGGTTTCAGGTTCTACGTCGTTGTGGTGGGCAGCGATTGCATGGATGACTTCACCACTTTCACGATATTTCTTGGCAAGGTCAACACCGATTTGGATGTGTGTGCCTTCCACTTCGTGGTCGATTGCTTTGCCTATGTCGTGGAGCAAACCTGCTCTCTTTGCAACTCTGGGATCAATGCCCAACTCTTGTGCCATAAGTGAGGCAAGATAGGACACTTCCAGTGAGTGCTTGAGAACGTTTTGACCATAACTGGTGCGGTATTTGAGTCTGCCGAGGATCTTGACGATTTCGGGGTGGACGCCGTGGAGTCCTGCTTCAAACACTGCTTCTTCACCTGCTTCCTTGATGCCTGCTTCAACTTCCTTGCGGATTTTGTCTGCGATTTCTTCAATGCGTGCAGGGTGAATACGTCCGTCTGCGATGAGTTTTTCAAGGGTGAGTCTTGCCACTTCTCTTCTCACAGGGTCAAAGCTTGACAATGTGATGACGTCGGGAGTGTCGTCGATGATGAGGTCAACACCGGTGGCTGATTCCAATGCGCGGATGTTGCGACCCATTCTGCCGATGATTCTGCCCTTCATTTCATCACTGGGCAGTGCAACAACTGAAACTGTGTTTTCAGTTGCGTGGTCTGCAGCGCAACGTTGAATTGCAAGACCGATAATGTTTTGTGCTTCCTTCACTGCATTGTCTTTGACGTCTGCAATGAGTTGTTTGGCTTCTGCTGTTGCACGCTTTTTGACCCCTTCGAGGAGTGCATCTTTCAGTTCTTGTGATGCCTCTTCCTTGGTCATGCCTGCCACACGTTCAAGTTCCTTTTGGACACTTTCTTGTGCCACGTTCAGTTCTTGCTCGACTGCTTTCAGCCTTTCTTTGTTTTCTTCAAGGGCTTTTTGAGCCTTTTCGAGGTCTTCCAGTTTTCTGTCAAGAGTTTGTTCCTTCTTGTCAATGGAGTCCTCTTTCTTTTCAAGTGCCGCTTCCTTTTGGGCAAGACGATTTTCAGTACGTTGCCAGTCGGCTCTGCGTTCCTTTGTTTCCTTTTCAAACTCTGAACGCATTCTGTTTTGTTGTTCTTTTGCTTCGAGAAGACCGTCCTTGCGGATGTCTTTTGCTTCGAGATTTGCTTCTTCTATGATTCTTGCTGCTTCTCTCTTTGCCACGCCAATTTTGTTTTGTGAATACAATCTATACACAAACAGCCCGATAAGCGCACCTACAACGAGGGTTGCTATGGCTATTCCAACAACAGGACCGGCGTCAAGTGCAGCAAGCAAAATGATATTGCTTGTCATCACTGACCTCCATATATATTATCAAGAGATAAATCTCTTGTTATCAACATTATAGAACACAATAGTTCAATAGTCAATTTTTTCGGCGCCCATAATACACAAAAATAGCATATTATAAGCACTTACGCGGGCGTGTATGGGGATAAAATGGCTTTTCAGCACGAAAACACCTCTTCACCCTCAATACATTTGATGTTAAAGCGGTCAGGTCAATGACTAGAAACCAAGTTTTTCTCTGACTTTTGCATTGATTTCTTCTGCAACGTCAGCGTTGTTTCTAAGATATTCAAGGACTCTTTCTCTGCCTTGACCGATCTTTTCGTCATTGTAGCTGAACCAACTGCCACTCTTTTGGATGATCCCCTTTTCAACTGCGACGTCAACCATACAGCCAAGTGCTGAAATGCCTGTGCCGTAAAGGATGTCAAATTCTGCAACTTTGAAAGGAGGTGCCACTTTGTTTTTGACGATCTTTGCCTTGACGTGGTTGCCAACGATTTCTGTGCCGTCTTTGAGGGCGTCTGTCTTGCGGATGTCAATGCGGACTGATGCGTAGAATTTCAGTGCCTTGCCGCCGGTGGTCACTTCGGGATTGCCGTACATAACGCCAACCTTTTCACGAAGTTGGTTGATGAAGATGATGGTGCACTTTGACTTTGATGCAACTGCGGTCAGTTTGCGCAGTGCTTGTGACATAAGTCTTGCTTGAAGACCAACGTGGCTGTCACCCATTTCGCCGTCGATTTCTGCTTGAGGTGTGAGGGCTGCAACTGAGTCAACGACTACGATGTCGATTGCCCCACTTCTCACAAGAGTTTCAAGGATTTCAAGGGCTTGCTCACCACTGTCGGGTTGTGAGATGTAGAGGTCTTCAATTTGAACACCAAGTTTTGATGCGTACATAGGGTCAAGGGCGTGCTCTGCATCAATGGATGCTGCTGTGCCACCTTTCTTTTGCACTTCTGCAACAGCGTGGAGTGCCACCGTGGTTTTGCCTGATGATTCAGGGCCGTAGATTTCCACAATTCTGCCTACGGGGAAACCGCCGATGCCGAGGGCGCTGTCAAGGGTGAGGCAACCTGAGGACACGGCTTCGACTTGTTGCACCATTTCGCCGTCCATCTTCATGATTGAACCTTTGCCATATTTCTTTTCGATTGCCGCGAGGGCAAGTTCGAGATTGGTTTTTTCTGCCATTAGAGTTCTCCTTTTATCTATATTTTCACCGACTTACAAGAGCAAAATGTCACCGCGTAAGTATCTTACGAGATAGAATAATGCCAAGTTTGCCGTTGCGTTTCTTATTTGATTTCTGTCGCCAGAAAGTCGTCTTTCAAAGGTGGTGATAAACTCTCCTCCACCTACGCCGATATACACAAGCCCAACGGGCTTGCCTTCGTCCCCTGTTGGGCCTGCAAGGCCTGTTGTGGCAAGGCCGATGTCCACTTTGGGGCTGAGTAGACCTTTCACCATCATGTGAGCGGTCTCTTTTGACACAGTGCCGTATTCCCCGATAAATGCACGAGGAATATTCAACCTGTCCATCTTGGAGTGGCGGTTGTAGCACACTATGCCTTCATAAAAGTTTTCACTGATGCCTGCAACTGAGGTGAGGCGGGAGCATATCTCCCCTCCTGTCAAACTCTCTGCCACTGCAAGCACCTTTTTGTTGCGTTTGAGAAGTTTTGCCGCAAGCACGTGAAGTTCAACGTCCTCCGTTGCGTACACTTGCTCGTTGAAGCAGTTATAAACGTAAGACTTGACCATTTCAAAACTTTCTCTTGTGCCCGCTGAAGTCATTGTAATCTTTGCGTCAAGACAATTTTCCTCTACGTCAAAGGTGACTCCCATGCCGAGGTAATCACTGAGTTTGAGACGTATTGTGGCCATATCTAGCCCGCAAATTTTGACAACTTCTTGTATCATTGCTTGTTCTTTTGTGTGCTTTTTTTGATTTAACGAGTTAAATCACTATTATTCTGCTTTTGTTTCTTCAGTGGTTTCCTCGACTTCTTCCATTTTGGGCTCGTCAACAAGGACTGATTTGTTCTTGAGGATATAGTTGAGCCCTGACACAACTGTCATCACTGCCCCTGCATAGTAGACTATTGTGCCCATCCAGCCGATGACTTCGTGGACGCCTGCCATGATGAGGAAAGCAAGAGATATGTCAAGAAGCACCGTCTTCACTTTGCCGTAGATGTCCGCCGCCAAAACAAGACCTTTCTTTGCTGCGATTGAGCGGAATGCGCCAACGATAAGTTCTCTTGACAAAATCAGTCCGCCACAAAGGGATATGACAAGGGTGTTGTAGGGGAAAACCTCAAGCCCTGCCCTGTGTGCTATGACAAGGAAAAGCATGATGACCACAACCACTTTGTCTGCAATGGGGTCAAGGAATTTGCCAAGGTCACTGACGGTGCCTGTCTTTCTTGCAATGTGTCCGTCAACAAAGTCTGTTGCGCAGAGCACGATGAAAAGGAAACAAGCCACTGTCATAAGTGCAACGTAGGCGGCATAGTTTGCGCTGAAAACCATACCAAAAACGTACACGATGACGGTGGGGATGATGAGGAATATTCTTGCTATCGTGATTTTTGTCGCTAAAGTTATTTTCATAATACCTTCCCGACAAGGTCAATGCCGTCGACACCGGTGATTTCCACGTCGTAGAATTCGCCAATGTGGACTTCCTTGTCTGCTGTAAAGTAAACTACGTTGTCAATGTCAGGGGTTTGGAAACCTGCTCTGCCCAAAAACAACTGCTTGTCATAGTCAATTTCATCGTAGATGACCTTGACCGTCTTGCCAATCAACTGTTGATTGCGATTGTTGATGACTTCGGTTTGAATTGCTCTAAGTCTTTCTGCTCTTTCCACTTTGATTTCATCGTCAAGGTGGTCGCTGAGCCTGTCTGCAGGGGTGCCCTCTTCTCTTGAATAGGCAAAGAATCCTGCATAGTCAATGTTGCCTTCGCGGATGAATTCCACCAGTTTTTCATGGGCATCCTCACTTTCACCGGGGAATCCGCAAATGAATGATGAACGGAGGGTGATGCCCTTTTCTCTCATCTTATTTATGAGGGCGCGGGTGTAGTCCTCCCCTGCGCGTCTGCCCATACGCTTCAATGTGTCTCCGTCAATGTGTTGGAGGGGTACGTCTGCATATTTTGCCACTTTGGGGTTTGTGACAATCATATCGATGATGCTGTCGTCAATGGCCTCAGGCTCAAGATACAGCAAGCGGATAAGGTCAAAATCCATTTGACTCAATGCGTCAACCAACTCCACAAGGTGGGATTTGCCGTCAAAGTCAATGCCGTATCTGGTGACGTCTTGTGCCACCAAAATAAGCTCCTTGACTCCTTCCTTTTCAAGGCCTTTTGCTTCAAGAAGCAAATCTTCCATCTTTTCAGAACGGTATTTGCCTCTTATTGAGGGGATTGCACAGTACGTGCAATGGTTGTTGCAACCGTCTGCAATTTTGAGATAGGCGTAGTGATAAGGAGTGGTCAGCACTCGTCCGCTGTAAAACTCATCACCGCATGCACCACCAAAGATTTTGTCACCTCTTGTGATTTTCTCCACGGTGTCGAGGATGTTGTCGTAGTCGGCTATGCCCAAAAATGCGTCCACTTCGGGGAATTCCTTTTCAAGGGTTTCCATATATCTTTGAGGCAAGCAACCTGTGACGATTATCTTCTTCTTTTTTGAGTGCTTTTTGTGGCCTACTGCGGACAAAATCTCGTCTATTGCCTCGCTTTTTGCATCGTCAGTGAATGCGCAGGTGTTGACAATGATGACGTCTGCGTCTTCTTCATTGCCAACAAGAGTGTGTCCGCCACTTACAAGGCGGGCAAGCATCTTTTCAGTGTCCACTCGGTTTTTGTCACAGCCAAGTGATATTGCGCCTATTTTCATATTGTACCTTTATTCTTCTTCATCGTTGGAATTGACAAGCTCTTCATACTCCTCGTCTGTCAAGTTGACGCGAGAGCGTTTGGGGTCTTTGTCATCGGGCACAAGAATGCCCATTTCTTTCATGGTATCAAAGATACGCGCTGCCTTTTGGAATCCAAGACCCAGTCTTCTTTGGAGATATGAGATTGAGATGGGCTCTGCCATGCCTATCTTCATGGCGTCAAAGAGTTCGGGAGGCAATCCCTTTTGCTTGCGCTTGTCTGCCTTGCCCTCTTCCTTTTCGGGAGCGTCGCTTTCTTCCTTGAAGATTTGCTCCTTGACACTGGGGTCATAGGTGGCAACGTTGTTCTTTTTGATGAATTCTACAACCGCTTCAATTTCCTTGCTGTCCACAAATGAGCCTTGCATACGGACGGGGAGAGGTGTTTTTGCGGTCATATAAAGCATATCGCCATAGCCGAGGAGTTTTTCTGCTCCGCCTGCGTCAAGGATTGTACGGCTGTCAGGACCTGCGGTGACACGGAATGCAATACGTGTGGGCAGGTTGTTTTTGATTGTGCCGCTGATGACGTCAACTGAAGGACGTTGAGTTGCCAAAATAAGGTGTATGCCAACTGCACGAGCAAGACGTGCAATGCGGTTGATTGCATCTTCAACTGCTCTCTTGCCAAGGGACATAAGGTCCGCAAGTTCGTCAACAACAACCACGATGCGAGGCATCTTTTCATTGCCACTCTTTGCGCAGTCCGCGTTGTAGTCGTCAATGTTTCTATACTTGTTGGCTTCAAGGAACAGAATGCGTCTGTTCATTTCAGTGATTGCCCAGTTGAGGGCACGGATTGCCTTGTCAACGTCACAGATGATTTCATCAAGCATCAAGTGAGGCAGACCCGCATAGTCCGTCATTTCAACACGTTTGGGGTCGATGAGGATGAATCTCACGTCCTCGGGGCTTGCCTTGTACAGCAAACTGATGAGGAGTGTGTTGATGCACACACTCTTGCCTGCGCCGGTTGCACCTGCGACCAGCATGTGAGGCAGGTCTTTTATGTCGCCTACGTGGACTTGGTTGTAAAGGTCAACGCCAAGTGCGAAGGTTGACGGTGAGTTGGATGCATTGAATTTGGGTGAATTGAGAATTTCACTGAGGCGCACCATACGCTTCTTCTTGTTGGGCACTTCAATGCCAACTGCGTTTTTGCCGGGGATAGGTGCGATGACACGGACACTCTCCTCTTCCATACGCATTGCAATGTCGTTTTCATAGGACACAATGCTGCTGACCGACTTGCCTCTGGGCATAACCACGGACAAGGTGTACAGTGAGAATGTAGGACCAACCTCAATGTTGGTCACCTCTGCCTCAATACCAAAGAAGTTGAGGGTGGAAACAAGTGCCTCTTTCTTTGCCTCGTAGTCTTCGTTTTGGTCAACTTCAGGTGCAGGAGGCTTCAAAAGACTCATAGGAGGAGCGACGTAAGGCTTTTTGGGAGTGGCTTGATAGATGGATTGATCAATGGTGACTTGTGCCACTCTTTCCTTTGAAGTGTCGATGGATTCCATCTTCTTGACCTTGTTTTCCATAGCCTTTGTTGAAGGCTCTTTGGGGAGAGATATCTTGCGCTTTTCTCTTGCTCTTTCCTTTTCGATTTCAATTTGAGCGCGCTCTGCTCTTGACAGTGCAGGGGCTTCCTTTCTTGCCTTGGCAATTGAGTCTGCTTGTTGCTTTGCAAGGAAGGAGGTTTGATACATCGTGCCTTCATCGTCAAGGGATTTGTCCTCAACGCCCACTGCTCCAACCACATGTTGATTGGTGGGTTGAGTGGACATACGCTCTTCAAGGGGCTTGCCACTTTGCTCGGCAAAAATCCTACGCCAGTCGGGTTCTGCGGTGGGAGTCTTTTCCTCAACAGGTTTGCTCTCCACAGGCTTGGTGGGTGCAGGCTTGGTGGGTGCAGGCGTGGGCATAATGCGTATAGGTGCGGGGGCGGGCTCAGGTGCAGGTTGCACGGGTGCAGACACAACAGGTGCGGGCTCGCTTACGCGCACGTTTGTGATTTCATTATTTTCAGGCTGGACAGGTGTCTCTGCCCTCTTTTCCATAAAGGATTGACGGGCACGTCTTGCTCTTTCTTCCTCAACAGGGTCAACAACAGGAGTTGCAGGATAGACCATCTTTGATTCGGCAGGAGCAACAAACTCTGCAGGAAGGACGGTGCCTTCATAGGCTTCTGCCTCAACTTCGTCCTTGTAGACAGGGGTCTCCACCTTCTTTTCACCGGTGATTGCACGGACTACATCCCCTTGCAGACCTGCCATTGTGCTTGCTTTGTCAAGTTGACGTGCCTTGGGCAGTTCGGGTTTTTGAACAACCTTTGTAGGACGGACAACCTCAAGTTTTTCAACTTCACCTTGCACAGGGTTTGCTGTCTGTTGCTTGTTGTATGCAACGGCGTCAAATTGAGGTTTGACCTCTCTTTCTTCCATTGCTCTTGCGCCAAATAGACGGAGTTGATCCTTTTTGAGGTCTTCAAATGATGAATAGCCGAGAGGACCACTCTCGTCCTTCTTCACGGAGTTGCGAAGGGCTTCCATATCAAGGGTGTCTGCCTTCTTCTCTTCCTTGACAGGCTCGGGGATAGGCTCGGGCTTGACCTCTTCACGAGGAATCATATATGACTCGGCGGTTGAGGTGCTGTCAATTCCGAGACGATTGCGCATTTCCATACGTCTTGTTGCGCTATAAGACGCGCCGGGGCGTGAAAATGCGGTTTCGGGATTTTTGATTGTGTTGAAACGCTCTAAGCTGTCACCATAGGAATCTCTGCCAAAGAGAATGTCTCTTGCAAGACCTCTTGATGAATACTTGTCGGGGATATTTCTGCGCTCTTCGTCTTCAACCGCTCCTGCTCCGTTGGGATAGAGGGGGTTGAAAGAGGTGTTGTCACTGAGCCAGTCCTCGTCGTTTTCTGCAAGATACAACTCTTCAGCGGGTGCTGAGGCTTCCTTTTCAAGTTTTCTTTCCTTACGTGATTTACGTTCCTTGACAGGCTTTTCTGCCTTGACCTTTCTTTCCTTTGCAACGTAGACGACGTTCTTTTTGATGACGGGATAAAAACCAAAAAATGCCACCACGAAAAATGCTACGCAAGTGACAACCAGCGCGCCAACTGTGGTGATGGCTTTCATCATAGGAAATGCGGTGAGGCCGTAAAGCATACCGCCTGCGGTGTTGGTGTTGTTGTAGCAAAGGGCGAGATATTGACTATAATTTTTGTCAATAACGTAGGGGCTTGACGTCCAAACTTGAAGTGCAAGCACCGCTAGGGCAAACAGCACTGCGAAAAATGCAACCTTGCTGAGGCGCATACGAAGGCGGAAATTGAACATAATGGCAAAGCCGACTATGACACCTACAATGCAGTAGGCATAGTCCGCAAGACCAAAGAAGCCAATGGTGAAGCGGGACACTGCTGCCCCAACTGAGCCAAATGCTCCTAGGTCACATATAAAACAAAAGACAGAGGCAAGGACAATGAGAATGCCAAGCCCGATTTTGTATCCTGTATTCGCTCTGACGTGTCTGGTGTTTGATTGCATAGTTTCGCCCTATATATATTCTTCTAAAAATTATAACATAGTATAACCAGAATTTCAACAAGTTTTTGAAAACAAAACCATATTTTTTGAAAAATAAAAAAGCACCAAAAGGTGCTTTTCTTTTTGCGGTTTTTTGCCGTTTGCCTCTATTATTTCAAGAAATCAAGGGCGTTTTCGGGGGGATTTCCAGACACGATTGACAAGGTCACTTTGTCGAAATTGAAGACGTATTTTGCCACTTCGTTTATGTCCTCTATGGTGGCAGAATCATAGAATTCCAGCATTCTATCCGTGTCGTATAGTTCGCCTGTGATGGATGCGTATCTGCCAAATGCACGCATCATTGCGCTTGTTGATTCCTGTCCTAAAACAAGAGAGGTCTTCAGTTGCTCCTTGCCCTTTTTCAACTCCTCTTCGGTGATACCCTTTTCTACGAGAAGATCTATTTCCTTTTTGATTGCACGGAGGGCTGCCTCGGTATTTTCGGGGCTTGTTGCGGTGTAGATGATATATGCTCCGTTCTTTTCATAGGCAGATGATGAGCCGGAGATTGTGTAGCAAAGTCCAAGTTTTTCACGTATGCTTTGAAAAAGCCTTGAGGACATTTCCGCTGCAAAAACTGCGTTCATAAGATTGAGGGTGTAAAGGCCCTCATCACCAAATCCGTATGAGGGGAATGCGATTGCTATGTGGGCTTGTGAAATGTCCTTTTTGACGCCGTTATATACCGCTGTGGTGTTGTGGGCGGTGTGGACTCTTGAAGACTGGGATTTGGTCAGTTTGCTTTCAAGATATTTGTTGACGAGGGCGACACAGGCGCTTTCATCAACGTTGCCTGCAAATGCCACTACTGTGTTGTCGGGGGTGTATCTGCGTTTCATATAGTCGAAGAGGTCTTCCCTATTAAGTTTTGAAAGGGCTTCCTTATATCCCAAAATAGGCTTGCCGAGAGGGTGTCCTTCGTAGCGAGAATTCATCAGCGTTTCAAGGCAAACGTCGTCAGGCATATCGTCACTTTCGTTGATTTCCTCAAAGACAACCTTCCTTTCGCTTTCAAGGTCGGCAGGGTCAAATTTGGGGTTGAGATACATATCAGTCAGCACCTCAAAGCACTTCTCCATGTGGGTGTCAAGAGAAGTTGTGTAGAAACAGGTGTGGCTCTTTGTGGTGTAGGCGTTGATGAGTGCGCCAATGCTGTCCGTTTCGTTGGCAATGTCAAAGGCACTTCTTGTGGCCGTGCCCTTGAAAACCATGTGCTCAATGAAGTGGGAGATGCCTGCTTCACGAGAGGTTTCATACTCGGTGCCTGCGTTGACAAATATGCCGATTGAAACACTGCGCACTGCGGTGTTGGGCACAAGCACCACTTTAAGTCCGCTGTCAAAGGTGATGATTTTTCTCATATAGTCCGTCCTTGCCTGCAGATGCAGGAAATATATGGTTATTATAACACATAACCCCCGCTCCGTAAACATATTTTAGAATATGAAATTCAACTGGAAAAAATCTAAGGTCTTCACTGCTGTTTCAAACGTGGTCATCCTTGCCGTCCTTGTCAGCACTTTTGCGGTCACACTGTGGGCGGTTGCACCAAAAGAAACCGATGTAGAGCCCACCTCTGCAATCTACGTTGGAGATGAAAATTCAGGAAGCGTTGCACTTATGTTCAACGTGTATGAAAACGCAGAAACGACACTTAAAATAGCGGAATTGCTTGTTGAACACGGATTTCGTGCAACTTTCTTTGTTGGAGGCAAGTGGGTTGAAAGGAACGGGACTGCCCTCATACGGCTCTACAATATGGGCATGGAGATAGGCAATCACGGTTATCTTCATCGTGACCATAGCACCCTCAATTACGATAAAAACGTGGATGAAATCACCCTTGCTGAAAGGCTCATAGACGCCTATCTCAAAGACTTTCCAGACTACAAAAACAGCAAACTTTTTGCCCCTCCCTCAGGGGCTGTGGGCAAGGATATGTTCACTGCCTGCGAAAGCCTAAACTACAAAGTCATTATGTGGACGAGGGATACTATCGACTGGCGTGACCAGGACAAAGACCTCATCTTCGCCCGCGCGACTAAAGATATAAAGGCCGGTGACCTTGTGCTTATGCACCCTACAGAAGCCACCCTCTCTGCCCTACCCCAAATCCTTGAATATATAAAAAGTGTCGGCCTCAAAGCCGACACCGTGAGCAACGTGATAAATTAATGAGTGCGAACATATCAAGAATATGTCCCCCTTCCTCACGTGTTTCCCCCGTTTGCTATCCGCAAAACCCTTCGGGTGGGGACACACTCGGCTCTCGCACATTAAGCGACGTCGCCTCATTATGCCACTCGTTGCGTTGGTGCAAAAAATCACAGCGCACCCGCAACTTCGTACTCTCGTCTGGTGCTCGGCGCTCCCTTCCTCGTCGCCGCTGCTCCTCGCGTTCCGTCACGCAACAAGTAAGTGCTTGTATAAGTACGCCCCTAATAAACCATACGTTATCTAAAAACGCAATAAATTGATGAAGAGCGCGAAAAAACATTTTATAAAAACGCAATATTTGGATGAAGAACAAGGAAAGAAAAATCCCACGGACAGGAGCGTACTTGGCGTACGTGACTGCTCGTGGGATTTGAACTTGACGAAGTTATTCGCCAAATAGTGCGTTTTTAGGCTTTTTTGATGACCTCTTTCAACATAAGATCAACGCGGTGCTTTTCATCGATCTTGATGACTTTGACGAGAACTGTGTCACCAACGTTGACAACGTCTGTCACCTTCTCTACTCTTTCCTTTGAAAGTTTTGAGATGTGGATCATGCCGTCTTTGCCGGGTGCAAAGTTGACGCTTGCGCCAAATTGTCCCTTGTCATTTTCCATGATCTTGACAACTTTGCCTTCATAGATATCGCCGATTTCAACGTCACGGACGATGTTTTCAATGATGGTGCGTGCCTTCTTGATTGCTGCTGCGTCATTTGATGCAACAAACACTGTGCCGTCTTCACTGATGTCAATCTTGACGCCGGTTTCTTCGATGATCTTGTTGATGGTCTTGCCACCCTTGCCGATGATGTCGCCAAGTTTGTCGGGATCAACTGCAAATGACACGATCTTGGGTGCCCATTTGCTGAGGTCTGCTCTGGGTGCGTCGATGACTTCCATCATCTTGGAGAGGATGTGAAGTCTGCCTTGACGTGCTTGTTCAAGTGCTCTTGTCAAGATTGCTTCGTCAATGCCCTTGATCTTGATGTCCATTTGGATTGCGGTGATGCCTTCGGTGGTGCCTGCAACCTTAAAGTCCATATCGCCGAGGAAGTCTTCAAGGCCTTGGATGTCCGTGAGGACTGCAACCTTTCCGCTTTCGGTGTCTTTGATAAGGCCCATTGCAACGCCTGCTACGGGTGCTTTGATGGGCACGCCTGCATCCATAAGCGCAAGGGTGCTGCCACACACTGATGCTTGGCTGGTTGAACCGTTTGATGAAAGGATTTCACTGACTGTGCGGATTGCATAGGGGAATTCCTCTTCGCTGGGAAGGACGGGTTCAAGTGAGCGTTCTGCAAGTGCGCCGTGACCGATTTCACGTCTGCCGGGGCTCTTCAAGGGCTTTGCTTCGCCTGTTGAGTAGCCGGGCATGTTGTATTGGTGCATATATCTCTTGTAGTAGTCTTCATCAAGACCTTCCAGCTTTTGCACTTCGCTGATTGTGCCGAGAGTACAGGTTGTCATTGCTTGGGTTTGGCCACGGGTGAACACTGCACTGCCGTGGACTCTAGGGAGCATACCGACTTCACACCAGATAGGTCTGATTTCGGTGAGTGTTCTGCCGTCGGGACGGACACCGTCGTTGACGATCTTTGCTCTGACCTTTTCTTTCTTCAAATAGTAGAGGCTGTCAAGGATGAACTTGGTCTTCTTTGCAACGTCGTTGAAATCGTCTGCAAAGTGTGCGAGGACGTCTTCGTCAAGTGCATCTTCTGCAACTTCACGGGCACTTCTGTCAAAGTTTTCGAGGACTGCATCCATCTTTTCATTTGCGTATGCGCGGACTGCTGCGTCGATGTCTTCGGGGATCTTTTCAAGTTCAACTTCTGCCTTGGGTTTGCCCACTTCTGCTTGGATTGATTCGATGAATGCGACGAGCTTTTTGATTTCTTCGTGACCGAAGAGGATTGCATCAAGCATTTCCTTTTCTGAAATAATGTTTGCACCTGCTTCAACCATCATGATTGCATCTTTGGTGCCTGCAAGGTTCAAATGAAGCTTTGACTTGGCTCTTTGTTCAAGGTCGGGGTTGATGACGTATTCACCATCAACGTAGCCAACAACCACTGAACCGGTGGGGCCTGCAAAGGGAATGTCTGAAATTGAGAGTGCAACTGAGCTTCCAATCATGCCGAGGACTTCGGGTGAAATGTTGACGTCAACTGAAAGGACGGTTGCGATGACTGTCACGTCATTGTAAAGTCCCTTGGGGAACAAAGGACGGATGGGTCTGTCGATAAGACGGCTGGTGAGGATGGCTTTGTCTGATGCTCTGCCTTCTCTCTTCTTGAAACCGCCGGGGATTTTGCCTACGGCATACATCTTTTCTTCATAGTCGACTCCGAGAGGGAAATAGTCCATTCCTTCACGAGGTGCTTTTGCCATGGTTGCGTTGACCATGACGACTGTATCACCACAGCGGACGATACAACTGCCGTTTGCTTGGCCACAGTATGCGCCTGTTTCAATGACGAGTTCTCTGCCGCCGAGTGTTGTTTTGAAAATTTTTCTTTCCATTTATATTCTCCTTCTGGGGATTCCATCATCCCCTATTGTTTTTCAATAAAAATAAGCGGGCGACAAAACCGCCCGCTTGATTTTTTACTTACGAAGTTCCAGTGCTGCAATGATTGCACGATAACGCTCAATGTCTGTATCCTTGAGATAGTTGAGCATGTTCTTTCTTTGACCAACGAGTTGGAGAAGACCACGACGTGAGTGGTGATCCTTCTTGTGAACCTTGAGGTGTTCAGTGAGTTCGTTGATTCTTGCTGTGAGCAATGCGATTTGAACTTCGGGTGAACCGGTGTCGCCTTCTGAGCGGCCGTACTTTGCGATGATTTCTTGCTTTGTTGTCTTATCCATTTTTTTGCCTCCTTCTTTGGATAGATGATTCGCTTTCAACAAAGTGGAGATTTGGAGATTATCTAGACCTTGTAGAAAGTACGTTGATTATATTATCATATAAAAAATTATTTGTAAAACGTTTTGAGGGCGTTTTTCAAGGAATTTTCTATGATTTTTGCCTTATTTTGAGGTTTTATCCTTTGCTAGCCCTTATTCCTCTTCAAGCCAGAAAGCGCGTTGACGCTCCATAACCGTGTCAAAATGCTTGACGTATTCAAGAGGCTCTTTGAAATTGGCGTTTCGGGTGATTAGATTGATTGATTTGTCCCACTTTTTGGAGATTGCGGCTGCGCCTGCTGCGAGGATTGAGGTGTCCTCTTCCATAATGTCAACGTTGTACACGCAAATTTTGTCGGGTTTTGCGTAACCCACGTTTTCAAGGTTTCCGCTTGTATATTTTTGGCGGTACATATAGTACGGCACGTAGCCTGCTCCTGTGAGTGCGGTGTAGGCATAGTCCACCATTTTTTCGGCAGTGTCGTTGTCCACTGATTGATAGCCATCCACTTTCAGCGCCGAGCCTTTTTTGAGATACAGAGTGTGGACGGTGACGTTTTCGGCGTCAAGTTCTACTGCCTTGTCAACGGTGCGTTTGAAGTCCTCAAGGGATTCACCGGGGAGCATTGCGATAAGGTCCATATTGACGTCAAAATCGTCCTTGGCTTCACGATAGACTTCTTCTACCATTTCTGCCTTGTGACGGCGTCCTATACGCTCTAAGGTGGCATCGTTGAAGGTTTGAGGATTGACGGAAATTCTGGTGACTCCGTTCTTCTTTAACACGTTTAGAACGCTGGAATTGATGGTGTCGGGCCGTCCTGCTTCAACGGTGAATTCAAAGGGTTTGAAAGGCACGAGTGCGCTGAGGATTTTGTCCAAATATTCAGTGGGTATTGAGGTAGGAGTGCCTCCGCCCACATACACCGTGCGGATTTTGAGAGCCTTTTTTTCAACCACTTCTTTTAAAAATTCAATCTCTTGAAGAAGGCAGTTGACGTAGGGCTCAATGAGTTTCTTTTGCTTGTCAATTGCAACGGACACAAAGGAGCAATAGGCACATCTTGTGGGGCAAAAAGGTATGAAAACGAAGACGTCGTGGCCATCACCGTCGTTGCGGACGGGCTCTTGCACTCTCACTGTGGTTTCAACCAAATCCGCCTTCTTTTTGGACACTGAAAACTCATTTTCAAACATATCCCTTGCTCTTGCACCTAACTCTCTAAACAGTTTGGTGGGGCGGATGCCTGTAAGACAACCATAAGGGAGTGATACGTCTGCGTAATTAACCACTGCATTATAGATGGATTCTTTGAGGTAGCGTTTTTCAAGACGCTTTCTTTCCATCTTGTCCTTGGCTGTCACGTCATACTCAGTGCTGTATGTCCTATTTTCTTCACCTAATACTACAGAAACAAGCATTCTATCCCCATCAAACTCATATTTCAAGGATAGGTCAAAGTCCTTGTCCAATCTGCCGTTGAGGGCGCGGACAAGTTCCATAAGGTCGTTGGTGTAGTTGTCTTCTATTGCAATAAAATTAATCATCGAAGTTGATCATATTGTGCTTTCTTTCGTCATCAAGGGTGGTTGAAAAGCCGTGACCGGGGTGCACTTTAAAGTCTCCGTCAAGGGCGAAAAGTTTGTGGATTGATTTTTTCAATTCATTGTAGTTGCCTGTGGGCAAGTCTGTTCTGCCGTAAGAGGTTTGAAAGAGTGTGTCTCCTGAGAAGATTTGGTCTTCAAGGACAAAACATACTCCTCCTGAGGTGTGGCCGGGGGTGGAAATGACTGTGACGTCCATATCACCTATGGTGATATGATCTCCGTCTTCAAGAAGGACATCAGGGGTGAAAGGGTCCATAACACAGCCCATTTCTATTGCCATATTTCTGCGGTCATTTGCAAGAGTGCCGTCAAGGGTGCTGACGTAGATCTTTGCGTCAGTCAAGTCTTGAAACTCCTTCACTGCTCCTACGTGGTCATAGTGGCCGTGGGTGAGCAAAATCCCTTCAACTTTTAAGTTTTGGCTGTCGCAATAGTCCTTTACCTTTTTTGCATTTGCCCCTACGTCAATAACAAAAGCAACGCCGTTTTTGGAAACGACGTAGCAGTTTGTGAGAAGTTGGCCTACTCTAATTCGTTTGATTTCGGTCATCTATACACCTCGATTACTCCGCTAAGGTTGCGGATTCTGCCCATCAAGTCATCAACCTCGTTTGCGTTATTGATGAGTATTGAAATGACTGTTTCGGCAGTGCCTTGTGCATTGTCTGTTTTGATTGTTGCGCTGGTGATTGAAATCTTTGCAGCGGCAATGTATGCGGTGATTTGAGCAAGAAGTCCACTCTTGTCTTCAGATATGATGTGGAGAGTTGCGCTGAAGGACTCTGCTCCGCTGTTGTCCCAGCTGGCTTCAATAAGTCTTTCCTTGCCAAGTCCTGCCACGTTGGGGCAATCCTTGCGGTGGATTGCAACGCCTCTGCCACGAGATATATATCCAACGATTTCATCTCCGGGGACAGGTGAGCAACAGTGTGCCATACGGACGGTGAAAGATGAATCTCCACCGATTAGAATGCCTGTTTTTGAGTGTTTTTGCACTTTCTTCTCTGCAACGACGGGCACTTCAATCGTTTCGATAGGATGCTCTTTACGGTAGGCGTCGACAAGTTTTGTCAGCACTTGATTGGTGGTGACGCCACCAAAACCAACGTTGGCGTAAAGGTCCTCTTCGCTGGTCATTGTCATACGTTGCAATATGCCGGGAAGTGCTGAAACTGACAACAAATCACTGAGGGCATAGCCACGTCTGCGGGATTCTCTTTCAAGCATATCCTTGCCACGACGGACGTTCTCTTCCCTCTGCTCTTTCTTGAAATATGCACGAATACGTGAGCGAGCGCTTGAGGTGCGAACAAACTTGAGCCAGTCAAGTGAAGGTCTGCTGTTTTGTTGTGTTATAAGTTCAACAATGTCGCCTGTCTGCAATTTTGTGGACAAAGTGACCATCTTTTTGTTGACCTTTGCACCTGTACAGTGGTTGCCCACTTCAGAGTGAATCTTGTAGGCAAGGTCAATGGGCGTGGAGTTGACGGGCAAGTCATAGACGTCGCCCTTGGGGGTGAACACAAAGACTTCGTCGTCAAAGACGTTGATGCGGATGGCGTCCATAAATTCTCTTGCGCCACCTGCGTCCTTCTCTGCGTCCATAACTTCACGAAGCCAACGGACTTTGCTTTCCATATCGCTCTCCACCCCAGAGGTTTTGCCCTCTTTGTATTTCCAGTGAGCGGCGATACCATATTCCGCAATCTTGTGCATTTCGTAGGTGCGGATTTGGATTTCAAAGGTTTCGTTGAAGCCTGTCACCACGGTGGTGTGCAAGGATTGATAGTTGTTTGCCTTGGGCATTGCGATATAATCCTTGAATCTGCCCGGCATAGGCTTCCAAAGATTGTGGACAAGGCCAAGGAGGGTGTAGCAATCCTTCACTGAATCCGTGATTATGCGGACGGCAAGCAAGTCGTAGACTTGGTCTATGTCAATGTTTGCCTTTCTTATCTTTTTGAATATGGAATAATAGTGCTTAGGTCTGCCGTTGACTTCACCATGAATGCCCAGATTTTTCAATTCTTCGGTGAGGGTGTTGCAGATTTGCTCCAAAAACACTTGACTTTGACGTCTTATCTCTTGAGTGCGGGACACTATGTCCTCATATTCCGCAGGATAAAGGTATTTCATTGCAAGGTCTTCAAGTTCACACTTGAAGAAAGAGATACCAAGTCTGCCTGCAAGAGGAGCGTAAATGTCCAAGGTTTCCTTTGAAATGTATTGTTGCTTTTCGGGAGGCAAATACTCCAGCGAGCGCATATTGTGCAATCTGTCCGCAAGCTTGATGATGATGACACGGAGGTCTCTTGCAAGGGCCATAAACAGTTTGCGGAAGTTTTCTGCCTGTGCTTCTTCGCGGTTGTTGAATTGCAGTTTGTCCAGCTTGGTGACGCCTTCAACAAGGGACAATATTTCTGCACCGAACATATCACGAAGTTCGTCTGCGGTGACGGGAGTGTCCTCAAGAACGTCGTGCAAAAACGCGGCTATGACGGTTGAGCTGTCAAAGCCGAAGTCCGCAAGGATTTCAACAACGGCGCAAGGATGGATGAAATAATCCTCTCCTGAACTGCGTTTTTGCCCTTCGTGGGCTTCCCGTGCGAAATCGTGAGCTTTTTTGATCTCACTGTAGCGGTCTGGATATGCTTTTCGAAGTTTGAGCAACAGGTCCATAATGTTTACTTCTTTACGTTCAAATATATTGCGGATTTATTCAGGTCTGTTTTGTCGTTTGATACGTTGATCACGCCCTTGTCACTGACTGTGACCAACCTCAATTCCTTGAAGACGGCAAGGATAATCATCAGCTGGGTATAATTCAGGCTCTTCACTGAATTGACAGCGGAAAGCAGACGATTGTAGCCTACAAGACGCTCCTTCATAAGTGCCATACGACGCATTTCTCTAAATACAACGCGGAAAGCATCGTCCTCTATTGTGATGTGGGTGGGGGTGCAATCACCCAGTGTGTAAACTTCGTTTACAGCGTCCTTTATCCACGCCATATAACCCTTTGAAAGGGGTTTGCCGGCAAAGATAACTCTGTCGTAGTAGGAATACTCAAAATTCTCTTGGGGGCACACTATGACTGAATTGACGGGGCCAAGCATTCTTGCCCCTGCCACAAGCATAGGAAGTGATGCTATCTTTTCACTCTTTGATGAAAGGACTTCGTATTCGTCTGCGCTGAAACAGACGATGAGAGTGCCGAAGGGTTTGTCAAGACACTTTTCAACTTGCTCTACCGTTGCTGAGGGGATTTCACAATCACCTTTATAGGACAGTTGATGCAGGTTGACAAGGGTGCTTTCTTCCTTGGTCATTGTCACTTTGTTTGCCTTGAAGGCACGGATTATGCCTTGGGCGGTTTGACGATTTTGATATACGTTGACGCCGAGAGTGACGTTGAATTCCTTTTCACCCCTCGTTGAGCCAAGGCTGTGCTCGTATTTACCGAAGCCCACAAGGTCAACTCCTTTCAGTGAGCATTTGACGTGCTTTGACACGCCTATGCGGTCAAACTTGAAATCTCCCTTGATGAGGAAACTAGGCTCGGGATTGCCGTATCCTGTGGGCTCTAATAAGGCAAGTTCCTTTGCGAAGGGCAAAAGATTTGTGTTTGCATCAAGTTCCATATCATAATCAAAGGTGGGCAAAAACGCTTCTTTGTCTATGCGGGACAGAATCTCGTTGTTGATGCCTTCCTTGAAAGTGTCAAAGTTTTCAACGGGCAAAGTGACACCTGCCGCTTGTGAGTGTCCGCCAAAAGTGGTGAACAGATGTGAGAACTTTGAAAGTTCCTCAAAGAGGTTGACTTCCTTTATTGAACGGGCCGAGCCCTTGTATTGGTCTCCACTTCTTGTGAACAGAATTGCGGGGAATTTGAACTCCTCTACAATCCTTGCTGCGGCGATGCCAAGGACACCTGCTTCCCAGTTTTCACCGGCAAGCACTATTGCGCCTATTTTGTTGAAATCCGTGTTTGAAAGCATTGATTTGGCTTCATTAACCACGGTTTCGCAAATGTTTTGGCGTTTTTGGTTGTCGCTTTCAAGGTCTTCACAAAGGTTGCGAAGGAGGAATATGTCGTCTTCAAGAAACAGGTCAACCGTCTTCATGGCGGAGCCAAGTCTGCCTGCTGCGTTGATGCGAGGGGCAAGTTTGAACATGACGTCGTGAGATGTCAGTCTTTCGGTGCCAAGCAAGAGTTTGATGCCCTTGCGAGGAGAAGTTGCCATCTGTTTCAATCCGTAATATGCGATGATACGATTGTCGTCTTTGAGAGGCACGACATCTGCAATGGTGGATATGGCGGCTATGTCAAGATACTTCTTTATCTCTTCTCTGCCTGCCATGGCTTCAACCAGTTTCAGTGCAACTCCTGCACCGCAAAAATCGTAAAAGCCTTCTCTTTTCACCTTGGGGTCGATGACTATGCAGTCGGGCAAAACGTCCTGAGGCTCGTGGTGGTCGGTGACGATGACGTCAATGCCTTCCCCTTTCAAATATTCCACTTCCTCACTGGCGGTGATGCCACAGTCAACGGTGATGACAAGGTCGGGACGACGGCGGGAAATCAGGCTCTTCAAGGTGTCTACGTTCATACCATAGCCGTCTGTGACACGGTTGGGGATGAAATATTTGACGTCAAGTTTGTCACGGAGATACAACATCAAAATGGATATTGCACCTATGCCGTCACAGTCGTAGTCGCCAAAGATGAGCACCTTTTCTCTCTTCAAGATTGCCCTTTTGATTCTCTCTGCGCCTTCACGCATGCCCTCAATGTCAAAGGGTGATGACATCTTGTCAAGTGAAGGACGGAGGAAAGACAAAATCTCGTCTTCGGTGTCAAGACCTCTCATTGCCAAAATGCGCATGAAATCATCGGACAAGCCGAGTTTTCTTGCCATTGCGGTTTGGTTGGGTGCCAGTGCCGTTCTTTCCATTGACGAGTTTGTCCTTTTTCAGTGTGTTTTCAGTGGGTTTCACCCACAAAAAATAGAACTACCCCCAAAGTGACTTGGGGGTAGCATAAGAAACATGATTATTTCTTCTTTTTGAAGGTTGTGTTTTTCTTTGAGTATTTGTGGATTGCGTTGGACTTGTTGTTCTTGGGTTTGTCAGCCTTGGGTGCTGCAACAACTTGTTCTTCGCCGTAGTATTCCTTGATGGCTTCGCCTCTGTAGACGGTTTCGTCTTCTTCATCAACCTTTGCGCCTTCGTAGACGGGCTTTGACTTGCGGTATTTTGCCATAAGTCTGTCAAATTCCTTGCTGAGGCCAGCCCACAAAGGTGTTGCGAGAAGGACTGATGAATAGAGACCAGCAACAAGACCGAGGATGATAGGCACGCAGAATTCGCGGATGGTGTCGCTTCCGAAGATTGCAAGGAAGATGACTGTCACCATTGTGGTGAAAGTGGTGAACAAACTTCTGCGCATATTTTCGCGGACTGATTGGTCACCGATTTCTGCATAAGGAATATCCTTTTGACCTTTGAGAGGTTTGACGTTTTCACGGCAACGGTCAAAGATGATGATGGTGTTGTTGATTGAGTATGCAATGATTGTGATGATTGCTGCAACAAATGATTGGTTGATTTGGACTCTGCAGATCACTGACAAGCAGAACATGATGACCACGTCGTGGATCAATGCGAGGATTGCTGCGATACCACTTGCAGGGGTGAATCTAATGATGATGTAGATGAGGATCAGTGCAAGTGAGATTGCAAGTGCAATGCCTGACTTTGAGAGCAAATCTTGTGCTGCTGTTGCACCGATTGACTCGTAAGTGACGTTGTCTTTGATTTCTGCATACAGGCTGTTGTTGAGTTCTTCACGGATGACTTCGTTGAGGGCTGAGATTTCATCATCGTTTGTTGAGATGTTCTTGTATCTGAAACTGATTGAAGTTTCATTTACGTTTTGTGCCTCTTGAAGTTGGACGTAGCTGACCACAACGCCGTGCTTTTCAATGGCGCTGGTGATGCGATCCACGTGATAATCATAGTTGTCAATGGCGTCTTGACCGATAGTGACGGTGACAAGCGTGCCGCCTTCAAAGTCGATGCCGATGTTGATTGCGTTGGTGTAGCCGATTTGTGAACCGAGTGCTGCGATGAGAACAACTGCAACCACCAAAATCACGATGGGAGCAATGATCCAGAACTTCCAGTTCTTTGCAATGGGCATACTGCTAAGAGAAGACAAAAGTTTGTTGTTTTTCATATTATTTGCCCTCCTCTACTGATGCGGAACGTTTGAGACCGTACAGTTTTTCATTGAGACCTTTGTGTTTCTTGTCAAGTTTTGCTGTCAAAGGCAGGAATGCGTTGAGCACCAGTCTTGTGATGAGCAATGACGTGAACATTGAAAGGATGATACCGATGAACAGGGTGACTGCAAAGCCTTGGATTGCTGCTGAGCCAACTGCCCAAAGAACGATTGCACCAATAAGGGTTGTGACGTTGCCGTCGATGATTGCTGCAATTGAACGCTTGAAGCCTGCTTTGACTGCTGACTTGATGGGCTTTGAAGTGCCACGATATTCTTCACGAATTCTTTCAAAGATGATGACGTTGCCGTCAACTGCCATACCGATTGAAAGGAGAAGACCTGCAATGCCGGGGAGTGTAAGTTGCACCCAAGGGAGCAATGCGCTGAACCAAAGCAAAAGGACAATGTAAACACAAAGTGCAACGTCTGCTGCAAGACCCATACCACGATAGACAACTGCCAAGAAAACAAAGATGAGTGCGATGCCGATGACACCTGCGATCAGTGCGTTGCGGACTGCGTTTGCACCAAGTGTAGGTGAAATGCTTCTCACTTCTGCTTGTTGCAGCTTGACACCGAAGGTGCCTGATTGAAGACGTGTTGCAAAGTCCTTGGCTTCTTCAAAACTATAACCTGCTTGGCTTGTGATGATTGCACTGCCGTTGGTGATTGCACTGTTGATGTTGACTGTGGTGTACAGTTCACCATTGATGTAGATGTAAGTGCTCTTGCCAACGTTTGCTGAAGTCATGTCTGAGAAGACCTTTGTGCCTTCGTCGTTGAACTTCAAACCAACTGCGTATGCGCTGTTGTCGTCGGTTGTGACGTATGCGGTTTCAAGGTGCTCGCTGCCGATGATGACGGCTTCTGCTGTGTCACTTTCTTCAAGCTTGAATTCAAGGGTTGCGGGACGTCCAATAAGTGAAAGGACGGTTTCGGGATCGTCAACATCGGGGACTTCAACACGGATGGTGTTCATACCGTTTGAGTTTGTGCCCTTTGTGACGGTGGCTTCTGTATAGCCCTTTGAAACAAGCAATTCTTGCAATGATGCGACCGTGCCGTCAATGCGGACATCCAAATCGGGATGACCATCGTCAATGACGTTGAACACGGCGGAAACGCCACCTGACATATCAAGACCCAGCTTGATTGTCTTTGCGTATCCGTGATAGTCGTAAACTGTGTTGCCAATGGGGAAATCAACGACTGCGAAAACTGCCATCAAAATGATGAACACTGCAACCAATGACAACACTATGATTGATTTCTTCTTACTCACGAGTTAACCTCCATAATAGTAAAACATAGATATTATAACTATAAGACAATCATTAGTCAACAAATTGAAAGCAGGAAATGAACAAAAAAATGCAAAAAAGGCGTACACCGATTTAGAAAACCGCTTTCATCAAAAGCAATTTGTGAAAAAGTCATAACCAAAACAAAAACGGCATAAAATTTGGTATGAAAAACAAAGAAAATTTCATCCTTGACTTGAAAGACACTCTACGCAGTGTGCTTGTGGCAATCATCTCCGCCCTCGCTTTCGTACTCATCTTCGCCCTCATTTTGAGGTGGGCTTCTCTTCCTGACACGGTCATCACTCCGGTGAACTACGTCATCAAGTTTTTGTCACTTTTGCTAGGCATTATGATAGGGTTCAAACACCGCAAAAACGGCATTCTAAAAGGGGCAATCGTTGGTTTGACCTTTATGCTTCTCTCTTGGCTTATCTTCACTGCAATGGATGGTTTCAAGAGTGTAAACTTCCGCCCTCTTGACCTTGTTTTCCTCACTCTCGGCGGTGGAATCATTGGTGTCATCAAGGTCAATTTGAAAGGATTAAAGCGAGGTCGTGCTCAATAAACAGCACAAAAAAACACTTGATTTTGAAAGTTTTTTGACCTAAAAAACTTGCTTTATGCAAAAAATTGCACAAAAAAAAGAGCAACCGAGGCTGCTCTTTTCTTCATTTTTGTGATTTTATTCTTCGGTGGTTTCTTCGACGACTTCTTCAACAACTTCAACTGTTTCGGTTGTTTCGGTTGTTTCTTCTGCTGCGGGTGCTTCGGGGGCTGCGGGTGCAGGTGCTGCAACTGCTTCAAGGACGAGGCCCACTGCTTGTCTGTCGATGACGATGAGGGTGGGGTTGTCGTCTGTGCCGACGTTGACAACGAGGGTGTTGTCTGCGTTGACTTGTGCGATCTTGCCAACCATTCTGCCGATGGTCATAATCTTTGTGCCAACTGTAAGGCTGTTCATCATTTGTTCTTGTTGCTTTTTGCGCTTTCTTTGAGGAATGATTGAGAGTGCAATCATGAGGACAAGAACGACACCGATGACGATATACATAATTGTTTGTTGTGAAATTGCGAGTGCGGATGCGAACATAATTTCTCCTTTATTTGTGCGTCGTGACGTCACATACTTTTATTAATCGTAAACATTATACACTATTTTTTGCTCTTTGCAAGCAAAATTTGCCCGTGTGTTGGCATTTAATTCTATTTTAAGTTATTGCGGTGAGGTTTTGAGGGATTATTTGTCAGAATATTGCTTCATAAACTCTTCGCGGAAATCGCCGTATCTATCCTCGTTGATGGCTTGTCTTATTTCAGCACAAAGTCTTTCAAGGAAACGAATATTGTGGATTGACAAAAGTCTTCCGCCCATAATTTCGTCCGCTTTGATGAGGTGACGGATGTATGCACGAGTGTAGTTTTTGCAAGCGTAGCAGTCGCAAGTGTCGTCGATGGGGGTGAAGTCCTCGGCGTAAGGTGCGTTGCGGATGGTGAGGAAACCTTCTCTCACCATTGCCGTGCCATTTCTTGCAATACGGGTGGGCAGGACGCAGTCAAACATATCCACTCCCCTTGCGATGCCTTCAACAAGATAGTCCGCCGTGCCAACGCCCATAAGATAGTGAGGTTGGTCCTTGGGGAGATAAGGTTGAAGAGCGTCAAGCATCTTGTACATTTGCTCTGAGGTTTCACCAACAGACAGTCCGCCGATTGCGATACCACACTTTGCGTAAGGCAGTGAGCGCTTGACACTTTCAATGCGGAGATCCTCATACATGTTGCCTTGGATGATGGGGAACAAAGTTTGGTGGGGCTTCAATTCCACCTTGGAGCAACGGTCAAGCCAACGAAGGGTGCGTTCCATTGCGTCTCTTGCCTTCTCGTGGGAGATGTCGGGGGCGGTCAGCTCATCAAAAGCCATGACGATGTCTGAGCCCAGTGCTCTTTGGATTTCCATTGACTTTTCAGGTGAGAAGAAGTGCTTGCTTCCGTCAATAAAGCTGTTGAAATACATGCCCTCGTCAGTTATCTTGCGAAGTGATGAAAGTGAAAAGACTTGGAATCCGCCACTGTCTGTGAGGATTGCGCCGTCCCAGTTCATAAACTTGTGAAGACCGCCTGCACGCTCAATAAGTTCGTGGCCGGGACGGAGATACAAGTGATAAGTGTTGGAGAGAAGAATTTGTGCGCCCGTCTCTTTCACTTCTTCGGGTGAAAGGCCTTTGACTGTGGCTTTTGTGCCAACGGGCATAAAGCAAGGTGTGTCGATGACGCCGTGGTCTGTGTAGAGTCTGCCTGTTCTTGCTCCTGTTTGTTTGTCTACGTGTAAAACTTCAAAACGCATAGTTTACCTATCTATTTTGGGTGTGTAAACCCACTGTTGTGTGAAATTGTTGAATTTTGTCTAGTTTATGTATGTTGCCGTAAAAGCGCGTGATTACACCTCGTCAGTGCCTCTACTCAAAGAAGCAAGAGTCACCAAATGAGAAGAATCTGTATTTTTCTTCAACGGCTTTGCGGTAGATTTCAAGGGTCTTTTCTCTGCCTAAAAGTGCACTGACAAGCATGATCAAAGTGCTTTCGGGAAGGTGGAAATTTGTGATGAGCGCATCCACCGTCTTGAACTTGTAGCCGGGGTAAATGAAGATGTTTGTGTTGCCTTTGCACTCCTTTACAAGACCGTTTTCATCGGCTACGCTTTCAAGGGTGCGCACTGAGGTTGTGCCCACTGCGATAACTCTTCTGCCCTCTTTTTTGGCGCGGTTTATCTTGTCCGCATTTTCCTTGTCAACCTCGTAATACTCGGTGTGCATATCATGGTCTATGATGTTTTCTGCCTTCACAGGACGGAAAGTGCCAAGGCCTATATGAAGAAGGACGGAGGCAAACTCCACTCCCATTTCTTCAAGTTTTTTCATAAGTTCGGGGGTGAAGTGAAGCCCTGCCGTGGGGGCTGCTGCACTGCCGTCAACTTTGCTGTAGACCGTTTGATATCTCTCTTTGTCTTCAAGAGTTTCGTGGATGTAGGGAGGGAGAGGCATATTGCCTACTCTGTCCAAAATGTCCTCAAACACTCCGTCAAATTGGAAGGATATTGTGCGGATGCCATATTCACCGACGTCTTCAACTGTGGCAGAAAGTTCGTCACTGATTTTGATGACACTGCCCTTTCTTGCCTTGCGAGCGGGGCGCATAATGCCTTCCCAATGGGTGTAGTCAAGGCGTTTCAAAAGCAAAATTTCAAAGGTGGTTTGCTTTCCGTCAATGTGTCCAAATATGCGGGCAGGGATAACTCTTGTGTTGTTGATGACAAGAAGGTCACCCTTCTTCAAATGTTTTGTTATATCGTAAAAATGCTCGTGGGAGAGAGTGTCACTTTCTCTGTTGTACACGAGCATACGACTGCTGTCCCTAGGCTCTGCCGGTGTTTGGGCGATAAGCTCCTCAGGAAGGTCATAGTAAAAGTCGCTGGTTTTCAAGTCTGTCATTGTTTCTTGGGCGACAGCCCTTTTCCTTATATATGCGGTGTGTTGTCTGTGTCCGCGATGATTAACGTTTCAGTTTCAAGTGTCTGTATGCACCCAAGGTGCAAACTCTGCCTCTGGGGGTGCGTTGGATAAAGCCAAGTTGGATGAGGAAGGGCTCGACAACGTCTTCAATGGTGGTGGCGTCTTCACCAGTTGCTGCGGCAAGGGTATCAAGGCCGACAGGTCCACCGCTGAACTTTTTGATGATGGTGTCAAGGATGTTTCTGTCCACTGCATCAAGGCCAAGTTCGTCAACGTCCATAAATTCAAGGGCTTTTCTGGTCAGTTCAAGATTTATGCAATCAAGTCCTTCATATTCTGCAAAGTCACGGACACGGCGCAAAAGTCTGTTGGCAATACGGGGAGTGCCACGGCTTCTGCGTGCAAGTTCAAAGGCGGCGTCCTCGTCAATGGGTATGTTGAGGATTGTGGCTGAACGGCGTACGATTGAGGTCAACTCCTCGTTGGTGTAAGGCTCAAGGCGGAACTTGATGCCAAATCTGTCACGAAGAGGGCTTGAAAGCATACCCTCTTTGGTGGTTGCACCGATGAGAGTAAAGTGTTTCAGTTGCATACGAAGGCTTGATGCCATTGCCCCTGCCCCCGTCACCATATCAAGGGTGAAGTCCTCCATGGCAGGATAAAGAATTTCCTCAATGTTGCGGTTGAGGCGGTGAATTTCGTCTATGAACAAAATGTCGCCCTTTTCAAGTTTTGAAAGCATTGCGCTAAGGTCCAGTGCCTTTTCAATGGCAGGACCACTGGTCACTTTCACTTGTGCGCCCATTTCATTGGCTATGACGTGAGCAAGAGTTGTCTTTCCAAGTCCGGGAGGGCCGTAAAGCAAAACATGGTCAAGGGCATCTCCTCTCTTTCTTGCGGCGTGCATATACACGTCAAGGTTGTGCTTGACCTTTTCTTGTCCAACGTAGTCCTTAAGCATTTTGGGACGAAGTTTGTTTTCTTGATCATCGTCGTCACGATAGACGGCGGTGATCACTCTGTCCTCTTCTTGCAACACGTTGTCACGATTGAATCTGCTGATAATTCCGTTGTTTTCCATAATTTCCTAGGGTAAGCGTTTCAGTGCTTCTCTGATGATGTTTTCAAGGCCGGAGGTGGTCTTTGCAATCTCTGCAACCAACTTCACTGCCTCTGTATTTGACATGCCAAGGGATACAAGGGCGAAGACTGCTTCGCTTTGATCCTTGTCTGCATACTTTTCAAGGGGTGAAATGGCGCATGCCATATCGGCGGACACTTGGTCACGCATGCTGACCACGATGAGTTCTGCCGTCTTCTTGCCAAGTCCTTTGATTTTTGAAAGGGTTTTGATGTCCCCTGTGGCGATGGCAACCGTCAAGGAGTTCAGGTCCATACCGCCAAGGATTTGCATTGCAAGTTTAGGGCCTACACCGCTGATGTCAATGAGACGGAGGAACAAGGTCTTTTCTTCAAGTTTTGAAAAGCCGTAAAGTGCGAAGGTGTCCTCTCTGACGTAGAGATAGGTGTAGATTTTGACGATTTCGCCGGGGGTGCAACAGTCATAAAGGGTTGTTGCGCTGACGCCGATTTCATAGCCTATGCCGTTGTTTTCAACGACGAGGGTGTTGCCCATGGCATAGGTCACTTTGCCGATAATATAGTTGTACATATTTCACCTTTCGGGCTGAGCCCTATTATCTTACTCTAAATTGATTTGACATGCCTGCCACTTGTCCGTGACACAGCGCAACCGCAAGGGCATCTGCTGCATCGTCGGGGCGAGGGATTGCTTTGAGCCTAAGAAGCGCTTGCACCATAAGTTGCATCTGCTTCTTTTCTGCACCGCCGTAGCCAGTGATTGTCATCTTGATTTGGTTGGGGGTGTACTCATACACCTCTTCACCTAAAAGTTTGTTGCAAGTGAGGAGAATAACCCCTCTTGCCTCTGCCACCGCAATGCCTGTGGTGACGTTTTTTGAAAAGAACAATTCTTCAACGGCAACTTGGTCAGGCTTGTAGGTTTTTATGAGGGTTTCAATGCCACTCTCCACCTTGCCAAGACGGACAGGAAGGGTGTCCTCTTTGGGTGTTGAAATGATGCCGTAATCGAGGACCGTGTAGTGTCCTCTGTCAGCCTCAATCACTCCAAACCCCACCGTTGCAAGACCGGGGTCAATGCCCAAAATTATCATAAACTTTCCTTCCGTTTTACGTTGTTCTTTTTGTTTATAGTTGCAACCTTTCGTTGCGCTTTTTCATATTAGTTTTTTGCGGTTTTGTTCTCCGCTTAATGCGAAACTATCTGCTAATTTCTTTTCATCACGCTGTTTTCACGGACGTCAAAAAAGTGTACTTTGTCCGCCACTGGCAGGAATGAGATTTGGTCACTAAACTGGTCAGTGACAACCTTCAAGCGGTCAAAACTGTCCGCCCCTTCAAGGACGAATTTGTCCTCTATTCTCTTTGAGAAGTTGACGTCCATTTTGATGCCGTCCTCACTCATCACCACGTCTTTGCCGTGCCAACCGCAAAGGACTTCTTTGCCGATGTAGTCCTCTTGGATTTGGTCTTTAAGGCAAGTGACGTCAAGGGATAAATTTTGACCAAATACGCTGAAAACAAAGTTTAAGTTGTCGTTTTCAGCGGTTAAAGTGCCTTTCAGTGCATTATAGTTTTCATCAACTGCTTCTGCCGACCACACCGTGTGAGGGTGATTGAAGATGTCAGTGTAAGTGCCGATTTGCTTCACGTCACCACCGACAAGCACCATTGTCCTATCCCCAAAACTGAAAGCATAGCGGGGGTTGTCGGTGACAAAAATGACACTTGTGCCTTTGTCCTTTGCAAGGGTGTAAAGAACTTTTGTGGCTTCACTAAACAGATCGTCAGCGTCCTTTCGTGTGAGGTCACAGAGGAAGTCATCGAGAAGAATAAGTTTGACGTCACGCATCAAAATGCGGGCAAGGGATACCTTCCTCTTCTCCACTGCACTGAGGCTTTTAGGACGCATTTTGAGGCAAGCAACAAGGCCAAACTTTTCTGCTGCTTGCACCACTCTTTTGGCAATCTCGACCTTGTCAACTCCACGTATTTTGAGGGGGTATGCAAGGTTGTCAAAAACTGTCCTCATGGGAAACAATGCACCATCGTCAAAGACCATGATGACGTCGTCAGTCTTTGCCGAGGGAGGTGTGCCGTCAAGGGTGATGGACCCCTCATGGTCGTCTATGCCTGATATTGTTTTGAGAAAGGTGGTTTTGCCACTTCCTGTGCCACCAAGCACAGACAAGATCTCGCCGTTTTCCACGGTCAAATCCACCGCTCCGTAGAGCCGTTTGCCGTAGGAATATTGCTTGACCACTCCTTCAAGTTTCAGCATATTCGCCTCTTAAAGAAGGGTGTCAATGGGCTCTGCAAAGCCGTCAAGGAAGTTGTCCACAAAGTATTTAAGTTCTGGATATTCCTCTTTCAGTTTGTCGATTGAGTTGCCCAGGGTGATAAATGCCTTGTCAAAGTCGTGGTTGCCCACGTGCTTTTCTTCAAGGCTCTTGACGTAGGCAGACAACTTGTCTGCCACTTTCATAAGTTTGTATTCATCGGTGGAAACGTCGGGTTGGAGATAGTCCGCATAACTCAACCTCAACTCCTCGGGGAGGGAATTGATGATCTTCACGTTGATGACGTCTTCGATTTCTGCATAGGCGGATTTCATTGCGTCATTGTAGTATTTGACAGGTGTGGGCATATCTCCTGAAAGCACCTCAGCCGTGTCGTGATAAAGGGCAAGTGATGCCACTTTGTCCACATCAACGTTGCCCCCAAACATTTCGTTGCGGATGATGGCAAGGGCTTGACCAAAGATGGCAACACAAGCGGAGTGTTGCATAAGGTCTTCACGGATGTTGGTGCGCATAAGACTCCAACGAGTGATATACTTCATCCTGTTCATAAGGGCAAAAAAGGTGTGGTTGTTGTTTGTTTCCATAGTGTCCTTCACCGCCGCCGACAATAGTCGGCGGGGCTTTTTCGGTTTATTGTTTGTGTTTAGGGTTTGTGTTTAGGGTTGTGCGTTTAAGTGTGCGGATGACTACTGCACTGCCCTATATTAGATGATGAATCTGTCTTGCTTTTTGGGTGCAGATTCAAGTTCTGCCTTTTTCTCTTCGTATCCCTTGCGGTTGAAGAGTGCGTAGGTTGCGTTTTTGCCTTCTTCAACACCGGGTTGATTGAAGGTGTCAATGTTGAGCATTGCGCCTGCATATGCGGTTTCAAGTTGGAAGAACCAAAGAAGTTGTCCAACTGTGTTTGCATTGACTTCAGGCAGAATGATTGTGTTGTTCATGTGCTTGCTCTTGGTGAGGGCATATTCAGTTGCGCGTCTTTCGGTGTTGATGAGTTCGCCCATGGTGTGTCCGCAAAGGAAATTGACGTCGGGGAACTCCTCTGCTCCCTCTGCAATTGTGACGTCGCCACGGAATTTGTCCACTGCGATCATGGTGATGACCTTGTCAAAAGGACCTTCTGTGTAAAGTTGAACTTGGCTGTGTTGGTCGGTGACACCGAGGGATTTGACAGGGGTTTGACCTACGTTGACCAATTTGCCGTCAAGATCCACTGCCTTGCCAAGGCTTTCGCCCCAAAGTTGACAATACCAGTCTGCTATGTAGCGGAGGCTGTCTGCATAAGGCATCATAACTGAAATGTTTTTGCCTTTGCTCATTGCCACAACTTGAAGGAGTGCTGCCATAAGTGCAGGGTTTTCATAGGGGTTTGCGCTGACACAAGCCTTGTCCATTTCTCTTGCGCCTTTGAGGAGGCCCTTGACGTCAATGCCGAGGACTGCTGCAGGAAGAAGACCAACGGGGCAAAGTTCACTGAAACGTCCGCCTACTCCGTCGGGGATGAAGAAGAGTTTGAATCCTTCCTTCTTTGCAAGTTTGATAAGGTTGCCTTTTGCGCTTGAGGTGGTTGCGATGATATTCTTTTGCCAGCCTTCACCGATTGCTTTCTTCAAAATGTCGCTGATGATGAGGTATTGGCTCATTGTTTCAGAGGTTGCACCGCTCTTGGTGATGACGTTGAACATTGTACGTTTGACGTCTATGACGTCAAGGAGTGCCAACATTCTTTCAGGGTCTACGTTGTCTTCAACGAAAAACTTTACGCCACGTTTCTCTTTGGGAAGATCGTTGTAGCGGAAATGGCAGAGTGCGTTGAATACTGCCGTAGGGCCAAGTGCGCTTCCGCCGATGCCCAGGACAACAAAGTTGTCGTAGTTGGCTCTGACGTCTGCTGCGGTTGCAATAATATCGTTTACGATTTCGTCTTGGTTGTAAGGAAGTTCCGCCCAGCCGGTCATGCCAGTGCCACGGTTGTCTTCAAAATAATCAAACGCTGCTTCTGCAACGCCCTTGACTGCTTCGATGTCTTGAGTTGAGATGCCTTGTTCGCCGATGAAATCAGTCATCATGTTGTTGAAATCAAATTTAATGAGCATAAATGCCTCCGATAATGTTGTTCAAATATTGTACACTGTCTCCCACTTGGTCGTAGGAGTCATAGTCTTTTGCGTATTGTTCGATGATGATAGGGCCTTGATAGCCGTCTTCTTTGAGCCTTGCAATCAGTTTGTCAAAAGGGAAAACGCCCTTGCCTATCATACATATATTTCCGTCTTTGTCGTGGTCGCAGAGGTGAACGTTTTTGAGGCGGTCCCCGATGACGTCAAGATATTCATTCCAGTCATATCCGCTTTGCCACGCTTGTTTTACATCAAGGGTGACACTGATATTTGGCGCATATTCCTTGACCGCTTTGAAAAAGTCCGGTGTGCTGAAGGCGCACCAGTGCACTGTTTCAAGGCACAACGTTATGCCGTATTCAAGGGCAATGTCACCAAGTTCCTTCATACGTTTGCCGAAAAAGACGGGGTCTATCACTTGAGTCTTTTTCATACGGGTTGAGCCGTGGAAGGTGTAGCACTTTGCCCCTATGATTTGTCCTACACGAAGAACCTTGCGGAAGAACTTTTCCGCGTCATTTCTCGTGCGCTCTGCCTTGTTGAAAAGTTGAGGCTCAAAGGCAGTGGAAAGTGAGTGGATTGCGTAGATTTCTACGTTTCCTTTGACCTCGTTCAAAAGATGACCGAAATCCTCCTCAAACTCACTGTACGTGGTGAGAAAAACCTCTGCGATTTTTCCCCCATTGCGGCAAATGACCGAGAAAGAATTCTCGGTCACCAGCTTAGTAAAATATGTTGCAGTAGAAATTCCTACGAGCATTATTCTCTGGTATCCTCGATGATAGGTTCAGGTTTTTTTGCTTTTCTCTTGCCAACTGCAATGCCTCTTCTGCCCCAGATTGACTTTTGCTTGCGAACTTGTCCAAGCACCTTGGGGATCACAAGGTCAAGGTTGGTGTAAGGAGAGTCTGATGCTGCTGATGCACGATAGACAAGACCACGAGTTGACACAACAAGGTCTGTTTCATAGGTGTCGCCTTCAAGGGTGACTGTGATGTTGACCTTTGCATTTTCATCGTCCTTGAAATAGTTGTCCAGTTTGCTGCACTTCTTCAGGGTGACATTGGTGAGGCCGTCGCTTACCGTGTAGTTTTTGCCGAAGATTTCAATGTTGAGTACGCTTTCGTTCTTCATAGTAGTACCTCCTGAGGTTTTCTAAGGTCATTATAACAAAAATCTTTTGTTATTACAATACCGAATTTTCAAAAAGGAGGTTGAAAGCCTACTATTCAGTTATTTTCCAACGTTGTAGGTGAGAGAGAACCCTTCAAATCCTACGGTCACTTTGTCCCCGTCCATAAGAGAGCCTGTCAGCACCATTTCGCTGAGTTTGTCCTCAACAAGACGTTGGATTGCTCGGCGCAAAGGTCTTGCACCATATTCGTCGTTGAAGCCTTGTGACACGATGTATTGCTTTGCTTGGTCGGTGAGGACAAGGGTGATGTCCTTTTCGTCAAGACGCTTTTCAAGGTTTTTGAACATAAGTTCTGCAATGGCTTCAATGTTTTCTTTGTTCAGTTTGCGGAAGATGATGATTTCATCAATGCGGTTGATGAGTTCGGGCTTCATTGCCTCTTTCAGGGCGTTCATTTGACGCTCCTTCATCATCTCGTAGTCGTCCTTTTCACGATTGTCACCGCTGTTGAATCCAAGGGGTGCTTTCATCTTTGAAATTTCGCTTGCACCGATGTTTGAAGTCATAATGATGACGGTGTTTTTGAAAGACACCACTCTGCCGTGACTGTCTGTGAGGCGTCCGTCTTCAAGGATTTGAAGAAGTATGTTGAACACTTCGGGGTGGGCTTTTTCGATTTCATCGAAAAGGATGACTGAATAAGGCTTTCTGCGGACTTTCTCGGTCAGTTGACCGCCTTCTTCAAAGCCTACGTAGCCGGGGGCTGAGCCGATGAGTTTGGACACGTTGTGCTTTTCCATATACTCACTCATATCCACTCTTATCATCAGGTTTTCATCACCAAACATTGCCTCTGCAAGAGCCTTTGAAAGTTCGGTTTTGCCAACGCCCGTAGGGCCGAGGAATATAAATGAGCCGATGGGACGTTTGGGGTCTTTGAGCCCTGCGCGAGCACGCTTGATTGCCTTACTGACTGCCACAACTGCTTCGTTTTGCCCAATAACTCTCTTTTGAAGGATGTCTTCAAGGCGAGCAAGTTTTTCACTTTCGCCCTCAGTGATTCTCTTGACGGGAATACCTGTCCAGCCTGAAACGATTTCTGCAATTTCGTCTTCTCCGATTGACAACTTGACGTCCTTGCACTTTTCTCTCCACTCCACTTCCATCTTTTCCTTTTCTTCAAGAAGGGAATCGCGCTCTGCTTTCAGCTTGTCTGCCTTTTGATATTGCTCACGGCGAGATGCCTCACTCTTGTCCAGCTCAACTTGCTTGATTTTGTCTTCAAGGGCGCGGATTTCGGGAGGGGTTGTGTAGTGGATAATCTTCTTGCGAGATGCGGCTTCGTCAATGAGGTCAATGGCCTTGTCGGGCAAGAATCTGTCTGTGATATATCTGTCTGAAAGGATTGCTGCCGATGAGATTGCTTCATCTGTGATTTCCACTTTGTGGTGGTTTTGATATTTCTCTCTCAGACCTTGCAAAATCTCGATGGTGTCGCTGACGGTGGGTTGCTCAACCAGTATGGGTTGGAATCTGCGCTCTAATGCGGCATCCTTTTCAAAGTGCTTGCGATATTCGTCAATGGTGGTTGCGCCTATGGTTTGAAGCTCTCCTCTTGCAAGCATAGGTTTCATGATGTTGGCAACGTCAAGTCCGCCCTCTGCACTGCCTGCTTTGAGGATTGTGTGGATTTCGTCAATGAAAAGGATGATATTGCCCTTTTCTTGCACTGCACTCAAGGCGTTTTTCAGTCTTTCTTCAAAGTCACCACGGTATCTTGTGCCTGCAACCATACTTGTCACATCCAGTGAGAAGATGATTTTGTCACGGAGTACGTCGGGCACTTTGCCTTCAACGATTGCTTGAGCAAGGCCATCTACGATGGCAGACTTGCCCACACCGGGCTCACCCATAAGGATGGGATTGTTTTTTGTGCGACGGCAAAGGATTTGAATTATGCGTTCAATTTCTGCACCTCTGCCAATGACAGGGTCCAACTTGCCTTCCTTTGCCTTTTCGTTGAGGTTTGTGCCAAAAGCGTCAAGGGAATCGTCAATGCCACCTTGCTTTTTGTCCTCTTTCATACGGTTTTTTGCCTTGTCTTGGCGCGCCATATCGGGGCGTTCTACTGCCCCTGCAAAAGTTTCGGGCTTTACAACACCACCAAAGGCGAAGTTGAGAAAATCTGTCAACACTTCGTCAAGGGATGCACTTCTCTTTTTGTCCTTGCCGATGATTGACTCATACAGTTGTCTTTGAAGGGTGGTGACGTCCACTCCTCTTGACTGAATAAGACCAACTGCCACTGAGGATTTGTCGTCAATGAGGGCGTAAAGAAGGTGCTCTGTGCCTACGTATTTTGAGCCCAGTTGCTCCGCAACGTATTTTGCGCCGTTGACGGCACGGGTTGCACGGGAAGACATCTCCACTTGTGAGCGGATATTTTTCCTGACAAAATGTTGGATAAGATATTCGGGATTGAGACCGTATGCTCTCAAAAACTTGTTGGCTTTGCCTGTATCTACGGCGGATACGCCGTAAAGCAAGTGCTCGGTGCATATCACACCGCCCGTCCTTGCGGCAAGTTGGCCTGCCATTTCAAGAGCGTTTTTCAAATCTACGGAAAACTCCATCAAATTACCTCCGAGAGAATTTCGCGCACCAGTTTGGCACGGGTTATGTCCCTGACCGATGGGGCGCATTCTCCTATTTTAAGTGTCAATGACGACGCTGAAAACAGAACTGTCAGTCTGTCTAGGGGTGCGGTGTCGTCAAGGGGAACAAGCCCCAAAATCACCCCTAATTTCACGTCGGATATAAGCGCCATAAGAGCGTCCGACGTCAGTGAATATGCTGTGCGCAAAGTGTTGAAACTGCGCTCTATTCTGTCCTTGATTTCTTGTCCACGTTCAAGGACTAGTTTGTCACGGGCAACCTTTTCTGCGGTGCACATGGCAAGGGTTGCTTTCTCTATCACTTCAATTATGTCCATCTCGGTCATTCCAAGACTGCGTGTGTTTGAAAGTTGATAGACGTCACCAAGGGCGGAACTGCCCTCTCCGTATATGCCACGTATGGTGAGACCATATCTTTCGCGGAAAACCTTGACCGTGTCCTCTATGGCATTTGCGTGACGGAGTGCAGGCAAAAACAACATCGTGGATGCTCGCATACCCGTGCCTAGGTTTGTAGGACAAGCGGTGAGGAAACCAAGTTGACTGTCGTATGCAACGGGCAGAGTGTTCACGATGATGTCATCGTATCTGCTGAGCCTGTCATACGCCCTGCGAAGATTGAATCCCCTTTCCACACACTGCTCACGGATGTGGTCTTCCTCATTTATGAGGAATGCAAGACCCTCAGTTCTCTCAACAATCCCCGCCGCCTCTTCACGATTGTGCACAAGAGTGGGGGATATGATATGCCTTTCAACAAGGGCTTTTATCCTGACGTCATCAAGGTCACGAAGGCGGAAATAGTCATAGTCAAAAGTGCCTCTAAGAAGTCTCTCTATGCCGTCGGGGAGTCGCATGCGTTTCAAGTGGTCTATGCCCTTTCGATTGCCTGTGAAGGCTATGCCTTCAATGTTTCTTGCAAGGCGGATGCGTGATGATATTACGTTGAACCGTGTCAGCTCATCCACGGTGCACCTCCTTCCCTCTGTGGACAAGGTCATCTTGCACTTTGTCCGCCAAGGTGAGGGCAATGCCTCGCATATATTTGTAGCAGTCCGCACAGCCAAACTTGAAATTTTCTGCCACGTCCTTTTCAGTCGTGCCACAAGTTGGGCAATATCTGCCCTGCGACTCTTTGAGAGTGACAAGCAAATCAAGAGGTGTCAGTCCGTTTTTGAGGGCTGAACTACGGCATCTTTCGCAAAGATGTATCTCAATGATTTTGTCGCCAGTGCGGACTCTTTCCACGTATCTTGTGAGCGCACCGCATACGTCACAGGTCATTATCTTTTTGTCTTCAAATAGTCGGCAAAAGTTTTGCCAAGTTTTTCATCACGAAGGGCAAACTCTACAACCGCTTCAAGATAGCCTTGTTTGTTGCCTACATCATATCTTCTGCCGTCAAAGAGGCAAGCCACTGCTCCGCCATCTTTTGCCACGGCGCTTATTGCATCGGTGAGATAAATCTCACCGTCCTTTGAAAGGGCTGTGTTTTCAAGAGCATCAAACACCTCGGGGGTGAGGATAAATCTGCCAAGTGAAACAAGCTCGCTGGGAAGGTCGCCTGTGGGTTTTTCAACTATGCCAGTGATTTCAGTCACTCTGCCCACTTCACCTTTTGTCATCATAACACCACAGCGTCTTGCCACTTCTTCTGACGTGCGTTGGACGCCAACAACGGTTTTGCCTGTTGATGAAAATGCATTGATGAGTTGCTTGGTTGCGCACTCCCCTGCACCTGTGTACACGATGTCGTCACCAAAGAGCACGGCAATGGGCTCACCACCGGCAAAGTCCTTGGCAAGATAGACTGCGTCACCGCTTCCCTTTTGGCTGGGTTGCACCTTGAAAGTGACGTTGACACCAAAATCGTGGTTGGCAAGTGAGTATAACTCATCTGCGCCTCTATCTAGAAGGCGCGCGTTGAGTTTGTCGTTTGGCTCAAAGAATCTTTGCACCGCTTCCTTGCCTTCGGCAATGATGATGAGGACGTCGGTGATGCCGGCTTTTGCCGCCTCTTCAACCACGTACCAAAGAGTGGGTTTGTCCACTATGGGCAACAACTCCTTTGGCAAAACTTTGGTTGCAGGCAAAAATCTAGTGCCAAAACCTCCGCAAGGTATAACTGCTTTTGAAACTGTCATAATCCCCCTTGTTGATTAACGAAGTTAATCACTATTTGTTGAATCCGTCGAGGTGGGTGCTGTGCCACTTCCAAGCGGATGCTACGATTGAGTCAAGAGTGTCGTATTTGGGCTTCCAGCCAAGTTCCTTTTGAATCTTCTCGCTGGATGCAACAAGTGATGCAGGGTCACCGGGTCTGCGCTCTACAACTTGCTTTTTCACAGGGCTTCCAACAACCTTTTCAACTGTGTCGATGACTTCCTTCACTGAAAAGCCGTTGCCGTTGCCAAGGTTATAATAAGTGCTCTTGCCACCGTTTTTGAGATATTCAAGAGCCTTGATGTGTGCGTCTGCAAGGTCGGTGATGTGGATATAGTCTCTTATGCAGGTGCCGTCGTGGGTGGGATAATCGTCACCGAAGATGTTGATTTGTTCCCTCTTGCCGTTGGACACTTGCAAGATGAGAGGAATAAGGTGGCTTTCAGGGTTGTGGGCTTCACCGATTTCTCCGCTGGCGTGTGCGCCTGCTGCATTGAAATAGCGGAGTGCAACGTACTTCATGCCGTATGCCTTGTCGTAGTCTTGCATGAATTGCTCCATCATCAGTTTGGTTTGACCGTAGACTGAGGTGGGGTTTTGAGGGCTGTTTTCGGTGATGAGACCATCTCCGCAGTCGCCGTAGGTGGCGGCAGATGATGAGAAGACCAAATATTTGACGTTTTCTGCCAGCATTGCATCAAGAAGTGCCAAAGTGCCTGCAACGTTGTTGTGATAGTACTTGGCAGGGTTGACCATGCTTTCACCAACCAGTGAATATGCGGCAAAGTGAATCACTGAGTCAACGCCGTATTCACGGAAAGTCTTGCGAAGAAGTTCAACGTCAAAAAGGTCACCTTTGACAAAGGGTGTGTCGCCGATGGACTCGATATGGCCTGTGGAAAGATTGTCATAGACCACAACGTCCATGCCTCTTTCACGAAGTTCTCTTACTGTGTGTGAGCCGATATAGCCGGCTCCGCCTGTGACAAGAATCATAAAAAATGCCTCTCTAATATTTTATTGAAATATTATACTCCAAAACCGCTTGTTTTGCAACGGTTTGTGGGTTATAATAAAAATAAGTTTATGGAAAAGGTCATTTTACACTGCGATTTGAACAATTTTTACGCCTCGGTGGAGCAAAAAAATCATCCCGAATACGTTGGGATGCCTCTTGCCGTGTCGGGAAATCCTGAAAACAGACACGGTATTGTCCTTGCAAAAAACTATCTTGCAAAAGAGGCAGGCGTTCAAACCGGTGAGGCCATTTGGATTTCACGAAAAAAATGCCCTAACATCATCTTTGTGCCCCCTCATTTTGAGGAGTACGTCCACTACTCCAACCTTGTCCGCTCAATCTATACGGAATTTACGGACAGAGTGGAAAGTTTCGGCCTTGACGAGTGTTGGCTTGACGTCACCGGTTCACTTAAATTCTTCGGTATGACAGGGCCACAACTCGCCGACCATATCCGTGAAGAGGTGAAGAGACGGACAGGGCTTACTATATCCGTGGGCGTGTCCTTCACAAAGGTGCTTGCAAAGCTGGGCTCTGACCTTAAAAAACCCGACGCAACCAGTGTTCTAATGCGGTCAAATTATATGGATATCATCGGTGAGATGTCACCTAGCGAGATGATTATGATCGGCAGAAAGACCGCTGAAAAACTGAAAAAACTGAATATCCACACCATAAGACAACTGGCAAATGCCTCACGAAAAATGCTCCGTGACCACTTCGGCGTTGTGGGTGAGCATATGGTGGACTACGCCCAAGGCATTGAGCACGAAGAGGTGAAACACTACTACGACACTCACGTGCCCAAAAGCATATCAAACGGCACAACCACCCCTCGTGATATAACCACAATGGCGGATGCAAAAACAGTCATTTATGCTCTTGCGGAGTTGGTGGGCACTAGGCTAAGAAAATACGGTCTTGTGGCAAACGGGGTGTCTTTATCCATAAGATATGCAGAAACTTTGGACGGGGTTTCTCGTCATAAAACCCTTGAATTTCCGACATCTAACTCGGCGGATTTTGCAAAAGCGGCAGTTGAACTGCTCAAAGAAATGCACTCCTTCCCCACCCCTCTCCGTGCTATGACCGTGGGGGCAATCCGCCTTGACGACAAGTGCGTGAAACAACTCTGTCTCATTGACGACGGCGAAAGAGAGGAAAGACTTGAGGACAGCGTTGACAAAATCCGTGGCAAGTATGGATATAATGCAATAACCCGTGGAGTTGTCCTTGCCAACAACCTTACAGGCAATCTCCACGAAGAAGACGGATTTGAGCCTTTCAAACGATAACGGCAATCTAACCGCATATATTATAAAAATACGCTTGAGTCTCAAGCGTATTTTTTTGTTTTCACGCACATTTGTTTTACAATTTGCGTATTTTTAGATATAATCTAATCAATATCCATTTGAGGTTTATTATGTCAATAATGATGCAGGAACTTTTTGAAGCACCTTTTGTGGTGGAAAAGGCACTTGAGTCCAACCTGTCCACTGCAAAAAATATTGCTGACGTATGCAAGGAAAGAAAGATAAAACGTGTTATCCTTGCAGGCCGTGGCAGTTCACTTCATGCAGGCATTGCTTTCAAGTTTTTCCTTGAAAAGCAAACCCCTTACGTCTTGTCCTTTGAGTATCCGTCAATGGTCACTCTGTTTAAAGCGGAGCGTGACTTGACGGATTCTTTGTATATTGTGGTTTCACAATCCGGCGCAGGCCCTGACACCCTTGCCTTTGCACAAAGTGCAAAAAATCAAGGTGCTCTCACCGTTGCTTGCACCAACTATCCCGACTCTGCCCTTGCAAAGGTGTGCGACTTCACCCTTCATATCTCAGCAGGAGAAGAAAAGGCTGTGGCGGCAACAAAGACTCTCACTGGTGAAATCGTGGCACTTCAAGTCCTTGCAGACGCACTTGCCGGCAAGACTACAACCTACCACCTTGACAACGTGAAAAAAGCCCTTGACGTCACTCTCCCCTCTTTCACTGACGAAACTCTCACCGCCACACAAATGGTCAGTTTGTCCCGTGGTGTCACCGAGGCAGTTGCAAAGGAAAGTGGATTGAAGTTGACTGAAACTTGCTATCTCTTCACCTATGCTTCATCAACAAATGAATTCCAACACGGACCAAAAGCACTTATCCGTGAGGACTTGCCCGTCATCATCTTTGCACCTAACGGAATCAATCGTGACAACTACGTGAAAACTGCAACAGACCTCAATGAAAGAGGTGCGTATATTGTGGCTTTCACTGATATTGAGGACGTCAAGGCGGTGGCAAAATCCGTCATCGATATGCCAACTCTTCCCGAAGATGAGCAGACAGTGTGCTATCTTGTTGCAATGCAAAAATGGGTGGCAACCTACTGCGAAACAAGAGGCCTCAACCCCGACTCCCCTAGAAACCTTAATAAGGTGACAATCACCAAGTAATCTTATAGACCACTCAAAAGCGAACACTACCGCTACAACTATTTATTTACACAGGAAAAATTATGGCAGGCACAATCGCAAATGCAGTTTTGGCTCTCGTGGCAGGCGTAGGTATCTTCCTCATCGCCTGTAATATGATGAGTTCAAACCTTGAATCGGTCAGCTCTAAAAAACTCCGCGCCCTCTTTGCTAAGACTTCAAACAGCAAGTTGGTGGGCGTTGGTATTGGCGCGGCGGCCACGGCGGCAATCCAGTCATCTGGTGCAACCTCCGTCATGGTCATCGGTTTTGTCAATGCAGGCATAATGTCCTTGACACAAGCCGCATCAATCATATTCGGCGCAAATATCGGCACAACAATCACCGGTCAAATCACCGCCCTTGGTATGTTTGAAAGCGCAGTGTCCACAGGCACTATCTTTGCAACCTTTGCGGGCATTGGCGCATTTGTCAACGCCTTTGCAAAGAAGGACACCGTGAAGAAAGTGGGTGGCATTATGGCAGGCTTCGGCATGCTCTTTGTGGGCCTCTCAATGATGAGCGGTTCAATGGAATCCTTTGCTGAGCTTGACACAGTCAAGAACTTCCTTGCAAAGATAACAAATCCTATCCTCCTCGTCATTATCGGTGCGGTCATCACCGCAATAATTCAAAGTTCTTCTGTTATGACCTCCGTGGCAATCACAATGGTCTTCACAGGGCTTATCTCTCTTGATCAAGGCATCTACCTCACAATGGGCTCAAACATCGGCTCTTGCGTGGTGGCAATCATCGCAGGCATCACCAGTGGTACAAATGCAAAGCGCACCGCTCTCATCCACCTCACTTTCAACGTTTTCGGCGTCGTTGTGTTTATGCTTGTGGGCATGGCAATCCGCCTTGGCTCAAAGGGTGCCGTCACCTTTGGCACTCTCTTTGAAGATATGTTCCCCGGCGTGCCTCAAACACAACTGGCTATGTTCCACACCATCTTCAACGTGGCAACCGTCATCATCGTCCTGCCCATAACAAAATTCTTTGTCAAACTGGTCACAAAGGTCATACCCGACAAGAAAAAGGTGGAAGATGAAAAACATCGCTTCAAATATCTTGACGAGCACTTCCTGCAGACACCTCCTATCGCTGTGGCACAAGTGAGAAACGAAGTCCTCTATATGGCTGAAAAGGCTATGGCAAACTTGAATATATCCCTTGACACCATCTGCTCTCTTGACTTGTCAAGAGCGGAACAATTCAAGGAAAATGAGGAATATATCAACTTCCTCAACAAGGGCATCACAAAATTCAACGTGAAACTTGCAAAACTGGACCTCAGCAACGAGGATAGCAAGTATACCTCAACAGTGTTTAAGACCGTCACCGACTTCGAGCGTGTTGGCGACTATGCGGAAAACATCATGGAATATGCAGAAAAATTGCAGGCATCTGAGTCCGCTTTCTCCCCTGACGCACAAGAGGAAATCAAGAAACTGCAAGGGGTTGTGGGTGAACTTTATCAAAAGATAATGCAAATCTACTCCACTCAGGACACAACCGCTTTCCGTGAAGCATACGTCCTTGAAGAAACCATCGACCGCCTCACTGAGCATATGTCCAATATGCACATTGAGCGTCTTGCCCAAGGCACTTGCACCGCTGACGTGGGCGCACTCTATCTCGCCCTCACCTCAAACGTGGAACGTATCGCTGACCACTTCACCAACGTGGCAGACGGTCTCCTCCCCCTTGTCAAGTCCTCTGTGAGACACTCTATCAAGGAAGTCAAGCACGAAATCAAGGACGAATTCAAATCCGCAGAAGAGTCCGCAAAAGTGTTTGAAGAACACCTCGACACCAACAACGAAACAGATTTGAATGCATAATAGGTGAAATATGAAACTGGCAATCGCATCCAACAACAAGCATAAATTGACCGAAATCAAAGGCATCCTCGGTGGTTGCTTTGACGAACTCCTCTCCATCAAGGATTTGGGGCTGGATATTGAAATCGACGAAACAGGCACTACCCTCCTTGAAAATGCTCTCATCAAGGCGCGCACTATCCGAGATATGACAGGTATGGTTGCCCTTGCTGACGACACAGGTCTTATGGTTGACGCTCTGGGCGGTGAGCCCGGGGTGTACTCCGCTCGCTATGCAGGTGAGGAGCATGACGACCAAAAGAACAACGAAAAACTCCTCAAAAACCTTGCGGACGTCCCCGATGAAAAGCGCACCGCTCACTTTGCAACGGTCATTGCAGTGTGCTTCCCTGACGGCACAGAGTTGACCTGCGAAGGCAGAGTTGAAGGCAAAATCACCTATGCCCCTAGTGGCACAACAGGCTTTGGATATGACCCTCTCTTCTACTGCTTTGATATGGGCAAGGTGTTTGCAGAAGGCTCTCTTGAAGAAAAAAATGCCGTGAGCCATAGAGGCAGAGCCCTCCGCAAAATGCTTGAAATATTAAAAGAAAACCACCATCTTCTTAAATGAAAAAAATAGTTGTATTTTCAGACTTGCACTATGACACAATCCCCGACAAAATAAAGTCCGTCGCAAATGAGGCGGACTATTTGTTTTTCCTCGGTGACGGCGGAAGTAGGCTTGGTGACCTTCTCTTTCACCACGGACTTGTGGCGGTGAAAGGCAACTGCGACGACACTCCCTTCCCTCGTGAATCCGTGATGGAAATTGAGGGCGTCAAGTGCCTCGTCACCCACGGGGATTTGTATTCAGTGAAAAGAGGTCTGCTCCCCCTGTCATATAGGACAAAGGAACTTGGTTGCACCCTTGTGTGCTACGGGCACACCCATTACGCAGAAATCGTCGAAGAAGACGGCATCACCTTTTTGAACCCCGGCGCAATCCACTCACCTATGACAGGAACTCCGTCATATGCATACGTGGTCATACAAGGCGATAAAATGACCGCCAAAATTGTGGACATATATTGATATCTTGATATCAGCATAAATCACCAAACAACCACTTCAATATGAAAAAACCCACGGATAAACGTGGGTTTTTGTTGTGATTTAAAGTTTGTTCAGTACAAATAAATTATCACGTTTGGTATGTGATAATGCCTATTCGGAGTACAGAAAACATTTCCACCATATGTGTTATGTTCATCGTATTCCAGATTTTCGCGATCAAAAATTAATGAATAAAACTCATTGATATTGTTGTATATCGTTTCATCGCCTTCCAACTGAAATTGAAAATCTGTTGTTTCCAACCCTAATATTTTTGCAAACGTGTTGTTGTCTGGGATGATTCCATTATGGAAAAACGTTGTGGCCTTATATGCATTAAAATATTCTTTTTCTTCTTGTGAGTGTGACAATTCCCAGAACTTTTTCATCCTATCACTTTTTGCAACAACTGTGACGCGGGCAGCAGAAAAACACATGCCATCCAGCACGCACAATTTCATATCTCGCTCAACTGGCTGGCTCTCATCGTAAACAGTCAATCCGTCTTCTGACAGAGCAAACAAGTCATAACCATATCCTGTTCCCCATCCACCCGGGTTTATTTTGTTGAAAACTTGATTGATTGTAATATATTCATCCTTGATTATTTTGAACTCATATTGCCCTCTAGAAATCCCATCGTCCGTAGCGAAGATGCCATATTCCACAATAATGGTGCAATATTCAGCAGTGGGGGCTTTGTTGCATGCAACGAAAAGCACCGCCGTCAGGGCAAGCACAACAATCAACAAAACCACAAAAAACTTATTCTTCATAAGTTAATACCTCTTGCTAAGTTTCTATAATATATACAATTTAGCTCGACAAATTATTGGATAAAAAAATGCAACCAAGGTTGCACTTTTACATTATTCCACTGCCTTCAACGGCGATTGCGATGGCAAAGCAGGTCCAGAGAGCGATGATAAAAAGGCCTTCGGCAGGGATTGCAAGTTTGGTGTAGGGGCATTTCCAACCCTTGTCCACAAAGGTGAAAATGAGGCGTGTCCAAAACACTGCGTTGGCAAAGAAGAGTCCGCCACAAAGTGAATAGAAGGGTCTTGCACAAGCAAAGGCCAGGAAACCAAGAAACAAGCCTAATGCCGCTGAAATCGCGCCGTAATAGACTCTTATCTCGGTTTTGCCTGCGTTGTCAACGGGTTGCACTGAATAGTTTTTGCCGTACTTCAAAGGGTTTTTGATGAACACAAATGCCGTGCCGAAAAAATACAACATAAGGCATATTGTGGCTATGGTTGCTGTGATGTTTGTTTCAATGGCGTGACGCAAAATTTCTGCTGTCATAGTTGTCCCCCATAAGTTGATGACTTATTGTAGCATACAAGCAAAGCAAAATCAATGCCTATCCATATATGACGGCGCGCTGAAAATGTCAAGTTTTGTTTACATTTTTTTTGGAAATTTTTTGTTGTAAAAAAGAAAACCACTCAACGAGTGGTTTCCCTAAAAAAATAATTTTGAATTTAGTCCTCTATTCTTTCAAGATAGAAACTGACGGGGCGGAAGCCGTCGTTGCAAGATATCATTGCGCTATACGGGTTTTTCATCCAACCGTCATAGAAGTTGCCCTCACCTTTTGCCAAGGCGGTGACAAACTCCTCCATACTGCCCCATGCGCTGTCGCAAAGGCCCTCAGGCTTTTGTCCGTCAACAGACACAAAAGCGTCGCCTTCGTTCAGGTCGCAAGCGTGGGTGATCGGGTTTTCATACACCCCTTGTAGGTCGGTGTAGTTTGCTTTGCGGATCGCTGTAATCTTCACTTTGTACATAGGCACCTCTACAACATTATTTTAGCACTTTCCACCGAAAACACAATACCCTTTTCATATACACCATATTGACATATTGCGCAGGCGTGCGTATAATTGAAATATACATTCGTTTTGGAGGGATAATATGAAAAAGACTATCTCCATCATCAGCCTTGTGCTGGTGCTTGTCATCCTCACCGCCTGCCTCGTGGGTTGCGCTCCCGCAAATGAGAATAAGGCAAAAGCAAAACTTGAAAAGAAAGGCTACACCGTTGAGATTATGTCCGGCGAAGAAATGAATGAAATCCTTCAACAATATGCAGGTATGCCTTTGAATTTCGGCGCAAAAGGCATGATGAGTGCAACAAAAGGCATGGATGAAATCGCCGCAATTTGGTTTGAAACCAAAGAAAAGGCAGAAAACTTCAAGTCTATCATGGACTTTGCAATGGATGCAGTGGGAGGTCAAATGGGCGGGATCGACTTCATCTACGGCGTGAAAGGCAAAGTGTTCTATATGGGCACTGAACAAGGCGTCAAAGACTTCTTCTAAGCTATAAGCAACTTAATACGTAAACGAAAAGAGAGGCATAGCCTCTCTTTTTTTTATGACCTTGGCCTGCCTACGGCACATACTCAGTATGTGCGTTGTGCATAGCACAACTAATCTCCGTTTGTGTCACCAAGAAAAAGACAAATTTACACTCAAAATTAACAAATAAAAGTCGGAAAAACTCTTTTCTCAACTCTAAATAAATCAACTTGATTTACCGTAGAAGCGCCGTCTCGCTCAACTACTGAAGTTAAAGATGTGTTAAATATATAATTTTAATGACAAGAAGGCGCAAGTACACTACGGGACTGGCAGACTCTGAACTCGATTCTATTGCAAGAGTTTTATACTCTTCTATAATAGAATATTGCAATTCTGAAAAGGGTAAAAAAGATTATGCTGAATGGCAAAAACAACGACAACTTAATATTAAAAATCAAAAAAAATGTAGCTCCGTTGTAATCATAGGAGCATTGTATGTGAAGTTTTAGACCGCAAGAAGCGGTAGAAAAGCTGTGAGGATTAATTTTCTCACCGCTTTTTTAATTGCATTTATTTGTTATATTCGTTATAATTGTATCACCAAAACATAGGTGCCGATTGTTTTCGGGGCGTGATTGGAGGTGATGTTTATGAAAGCCTTGCTTAAGGCTCTTATGATATTTTCTTTTGGAGATATCAAGCATAAATAAGTTGGCTCCCAAATGGCACCGTGGGTCACCTCCTTATGCGACATATAAGCGGAGTAACATTTACTCTGCTTTTAATTTTTTTCAACTAAATAATCAATTAAATTTTCTCTTTTTTTCCATTTTTCTTTGTTCTTAGAACATAACTCATCATACATTTCACCAACAATTGAACCCAACCCACAACCATTTTCCGAATTATAAATCAAATCATGTAAATATGTTTCTATTTCCTCTTTATCTAAATTTAAGGCTTTATCTTTAATTAGCCGATATTTAGGATATTTTTTTCCTTTTTTCATGAGCCAAAATAACAGTTCTTTTTTTGCCTGCTGTGTTTGTTTTAGTTTAATATAAAGATTTACCTCATTTGAATGATTGTAAACCGTATTTGCACTAGAACAAGAATCTAATTCATATGCAAATATTAGTAAATCATGACAAAGTTCATAATATATCTCATAGTATTTTTTAGACAAAGAACCCAAATATATACCGAAATTATTTTTTATTTGCTTATTTAAATTATTTGATTTTTGGGGGGAAAGCTTATATAAAAGGCTATATTCGGAAATCAATCTATTTTCTTTTTTTTCATCAGAATATCTTATGTATCTTACATTGTTGTAAAAATCCATAAGAATATTAATCATGTTTCTGCAATTACTATTAAATTTATTATTTGTTTTCTCTTCAATCCAATTATTAAGACTATCGTGAGAATGGCTATAAAGAAGTTTCATAACCTTTTCTTTTTCATTCTCTTTAATGTGTTCTTTCTTGCAAATCAATTCAATAATACATTTTTGCAATCTTTCTAGCCCTTGAGCTGCGTGATATAATGTAAAGAAGGGAAATTCAACGAGGTAATCTTCTCCCATATTAAAATCTATTTTATCTATATCATTTATGGATTGCCAAATTAAAGCCCCTGAAATTTGCAGTTCCTTTCTTAGGTCAAAATTAATTTCAAGCAAATTTCTATCAATGCTCTGCTTCTCTTGACGTTTGATTTTTAAATCGTTATCAGACTTAACATATGTCGATTTTTTGTCTTTGCTTTCTTCAACTGAGATATATTCGGCTTCTTTGTTGTACTCTATAAAATATCCCAACTTTTTTGCTATTTCTTCATAGCAAAAAACATCTTCGATATCGGGGTCTTGAAAGACAGTTATCTTATTATTATATATGGTGAAATCTCTGATTAACCGTTTCCAAAATTGCTTTTTTTCATCGTTACTATTGATATCTATACGTGATAGTCCAATGTAGCCCTCGCATGTTTTTTTAAGACACTTATCTAAATCGGTTGCTATTGTTTTTTCAACATCTTCAATTATCCAACAATAGGGGTAATCTTTAAAAGGCTTTTCACGAATCGTTTGTGTAAAATCAACAGTGCATAAATCATCTTTAATTATATATGGTTCAATATCTATAAAACGGTACATAGTTTTCGGATTTAAGTCGCCATGAGAAATTACCATTTTATTAGAATTTCGTGTTAGTTCTTTTCCTTGAAGCATACATTTAAAAACTTCATGTCCGTACATACTCGTTCCCATTCTGCCGCTATCAAAGATAAAAGCTACAATCATTTGTTCCATAAAACACCTCAAAAGATATATTAAGAAAATTTTACAATATTTTGTTAATAAAATCAATTTCATCTATATATAAACGAAAAATAGGCACTCTCAAACGAAGAAAGTGCCAATTTTGATTGATTTTATCTACTTTTTTAGGCTAAAAACAAAGACAAAAGGTGTATGACCCACACGAAGATACGCGACTATTCTATAACCTGTTATAGGCGTATTTTAATACCAAACAAATAAGTCACACATATTGCACCGCACACGGAGTTGGCATAGCCAACAACGAACTCCTCGGAGTTCAAATCTCCGTTTGTGTCACCAAGTCACACAACATAGTTGTGTGCTTTTTGTTTTTTGATGGCTAAACCAGCAAACTACAAAAAGAAAATCCCAACGAACAATGTTCTGTTGGGATTTGCTTGGTGACCCACCGGAGATTCGAACTCCGGACCATCGCATTAAAAGTGCGATGCTCTACCGGCTGAGCTAGTGAGTCATTTTAATGCCCAGCACTTGCTGGGCATCGTTGGCAGGGGTAGCTGGATTTGAACCAACGAATGACGGAATCAAAATCCGTTGCCTTACCGCTTGGCGATACCCCTATATGTAAGGTTTTGTTTGTGTGTTTGGGGTGAGTAGTGGGACTCGAACCCACGGCCTCCAGGGCCACAACCTGGCGCTCTAACCAACTGGGCTATACCCACCATCATTTCTGCAAGATGGGGAGGGTTTCTCCCCATACTCGCTTTCTGGCGAGCCTGGAGGGATTCGAACCCCCGACACACGGCTTAGAAGGCCGTTGCTCTATCCTGCTGAGCTACAGACTCATGTTTGGAGCGGGTGATGGGAATCGGACCCACGCAACCAGCTTGGAAGGCTGGGGCTCTACCATTGAGCTACACCCGCACTTTCATACGCTACTAGCGCACCACATTCATTGAATGCTTGAAAATCTTAGCACATCAAACTGCCATTGTCAACGATTTAAGGGAAAATGATGAAAAAAATAAGTTTATTCTTTGAATACATCGTAAATTCCGTGACAAACTATCCTTGGAGGTGAATATGAAAAAAAAGAAAAAGAAATATGCAAATAAATCAACCGGTATGCCTGCCCTTGCTGACGGCAATATGGGCAACTTCACAATGCAAAACGCAATGTACGACCCAAACGGTATGTGGACTGGCACTCCAGCAGACGTTGCGTTTGGCTATCTAGATCCTACACCTGAACAAGACGTGGACGATCTTTGATACACGTATCGTGTGATTTAGATTGAATATAGTACACTTTTCGTGCATTATGTTGAAAAAACAACAAAAAACAAGGACGGCACAGATTATGTTGCCGTCCTTTGCATTCTCATTGATTTCAGCGGATATTTCATCAAAAACCCCTTGTTTTGATATGATTTTGAGGATTTTACCTCCTTTTCTGCCCTATTCACAACGTTTTGTTTTGACGCTCATTTTGAGCAGTTGATTTTGCTCGGTGCACTTTTCGTGTTTTATGTTTTGAAATCGGCGAGGATTGATTTTTGGATTAATCTTCCCTCGTCAACTTTTGATAAGGCATCAACATACCCTCTTCAAGCATATTGGGCATCTTCTTTTGAAGAGCCTTCACCCTGAGCACTTTGCCCAGGAATTTCATCGCAAGCATTGTGCCACGTTGCTTTTGGGGGAAATCAAGGAGACCTTGCTTTTTGTAGAAGTCGTAGTCAAGTTTCATAATACCACGCATAATCCATATCATATCACGGAAGATGCGCATACCGCCTACCTCATAGAAATTCTTGTGAGGTGTAAGACAGTTTTCAAGGGCGTAGGTCAGTTTTGACACAAGTTGTTCAAGGTCGGTGAGGGTTGCGCTTTCGTCACATACAACGCCTACGTTCATGTTGCCACCCACTGCGGACTTGGCCTCAACGTACATTTGAAGATTGGATTCCCCTTCATAACTGCCACTGACAAGGTATGCGGTGGGTTTGCCTGCGGTGACAGGGCGATGGCCGTTGACAAATTGTCTGTCAAAGAAGGCTTTGAAGGTGGAGGACACCGTGTGCATTGTCACCTCAAACGCCATGATGACTGCATCGGCACGATTGATTTTGTTGTTGAGCAAATCTTCAAAGCCGTCCTTGATGACACACTCACCTGTTGCGGCGCATTTTAGGCAACCTCTACAACCGCTCTTTGGTCCGTCTTTCTTCAAGTCGATGACTTCAACATCATAAGGGCAAAGGTTGACAAAATCTGTGACCATAGCCATAAGGCTGGCGTTTTCGGTGTTGTCGGTGACTACGATTATCTTCTTGTCACCTTTCTTTTCAACTGGTGTTGATGAGAAAATGTAGGTTTCACGGTGAGGAGTGATGGCGTCCGCCTTTTCGTATATATCGTTTTCTATTTGGAAATGGACGTATCTCCACCACTCGACGAAGTTTTCACGAAGGTCTTCCTTTAAAAGGTCGTCCATATCCGCCGAATAACCACCAATATACTTGCCACCTAGTGACAAAATCATATCGCGGACGGCACGATGGGCGGTGACGTCATAAAACTTCTTTGAAGTGGTCAGTTGAGTGACGTATTTGCCACTGAGGTCGACGTGATTGTCACGAAGGATTTCAAAGAATTTGTGCAGTTGTGAGGGGGCCAAAAAGGTGTAGACGGGATAGGAAAACAACAGCATATCTGCTGATGCAATGCTGTCTAAAACCCCTTGCAATTTGTCAGGTTTTGACAAGGAATAGACGGTTTTGCCTACGTCTAATACGTCAAAATCCGCACGCAATTTTTCATGGTTTTTTGAAATCTTTGCAAGATACTTCACGTACTGCAAAGTGACGCTGTTTTGCCCCTTGGGGCTTCCGTTTAATACCAAAATCTTCATAGTTGTTTCCTTTTGCCTTTGGTGAAAACATTATAGCAACATATATCCGTTTTGTAAATAGCAAAATAAAACAACCACGCTTTTAGCGTGGTTGAAAATCCTCATCTTTTGCAAACGGTGGTCAAAGAAGTATGCAGATGACTCCGCCCTTGCCCTCGTTGACAATTCTGCCAAGAGTCTTTTTCAGTTTGACTTCCGCCTCGGCAGGCACTGAGGCAAGTTTGCTCATAATTCCATCTGCAACCAAGGAGGATAATGACCGTCCAAAAATGTTGGTCTGCCATATTGCTTGTTTGTTTTCCGCAAAGTCACTGAGCATATTGGACACCAACTCTTCACTTTGTTGCTCGGTGCCTACAATGGGGCTGACCTCGGTTTCTACGTCCACTTTCATAATGTGGAGTGATGGGGCGGATGCACGGAGTTTGACGCCGTATTGTTGGCCTTGACGGATGATTTCGGGCTCTTTCAATTCCATATCACTAAGGTCAGGGGCAACTATGCCGTAGCCCACCGCATCAACTTGATCAAGAGCGGACAAAATTCGGGCGGTTTTCTCGCGAGCATACGCCATATCACGGACTGCAAGATAAAGGCCAAGTTGATCCTCGACGCCTATGCCACATTCGTCGTTTAGCACCCTGACGAAGACGTCTTCTTTTGGGCTCAAATTGACGGTGATTTTGCCTGTGGCGGTGTCCAGGTTGACCTTTGAAGGAGTTAGCCAATATTCAGCATCTTCAAAGTGGCCGTCAAGACGCTCGTAGTCCTTCATTTTGGTCAGTTCATCGGCAAAGGATTTTGCCCTTGAAATCAACTCTTTGACAACATAGTTGTCAATATCCAGCGCTTGCACCCATTTGGGCAGGACAAAATCCACTGTCCTTGCGCCAAATTCAAGGAGTATGTTTTCCATAATTTCACTTATGTCACTCTCATCCATTTTGAGGGCGTTTTTGACTATGACGGGGGCATCGTATTTTGCCTCAAGGCTCTCCTTCAATCCTTCAACGTGAGGGGCGTTTTCATCTCTTACGTTGAGTATGATTGCAAAGGGTTTTGTGGTGGCTTTGAGCTCTGCAATCACCTTTTCCTCGGCAGGCTCGTATTCGCCTCTTGAAATGTCCGTGAAACTGCCGTCTGTGGTGATAGCAAGGGCGATTGTTGAGTGGTCACGTATGACCTTGTCCGTGCCAATCTCCGCCGCCTTTGAAAAAGGCATTTCATCATCGCTCCAAGGGGTGCGCACCATACGCTCTTTGCCTTCTTCTGCACCGCCAAGTGCGCCGTCAACCATATAGCCTACGCAGTCGATGAGGCGCATCTTCACGTTGATTCCATCACCAAAACACACCTTCACCGCCTCGTTTGGCACGAATTTCGGTTGGGTTGTCATAATGGTTTTGCCGTCTGCAGACTGGGGCAATTCATCAATGGTCCGTTGCCTTGCATCGGGGTTTTCTATGCCCGACAAGGCGATTTCACTCATAAATTGCTTGATAAAAGTGGATTTGCCCGTCCTCACCGGACCGACAACTCCAACATACACTTCTCCGCCCGTACGGGTTGCTATGTCACGGTAAAGGTCAAATTTGTCCATAAAGTCCTCCATTTTTCTTTGTATAACCTTATGCACACAGTTTCCGCACTATGACAAAAAATAAAACGCACCTTTCGATGCGTTTGATATTATGGTTTGTTTTTGTATTGTTTTTGTCTTTACACTATCCGCTTATGCGCGGGCGTCGTAGTGGTATATCTTGCGGAGGACAAGTTCCATACGGGCTTGCTTGATTGCGCTGATGAGGACGTCCACTGCATAGTCCATCTCTTCAAGAGTGGGCACGGAGGGTGCGATGCGGATGTTTTCATCAAGGTCGTCAATGTGATATGGGAAAGACGAGCCTGCGGGAGTGAACTTGACTCCTGCTTCTGCGGACAACTCTACAACACGTTTTGCGCAGGTTTTGACGTCCAAGGATACGAAGTATCCTCCACGGGGTCTACTCCATGTGACGTAGCGGTCACCCTCAAATACTGCGGTCATCTTTTCATTGAAAAGTTCAAACTTAGGACGCAAAATTTCGGCGTGACGCTTCATAATTGCCTTGACGTTTGACAGGTCTTTCAAGAAGTTTACGTGCATCACTTGATTGATTTTGTTGGGGCCGATGGTCTTGTAGAAAAGTTCGTTGGTGATGGCATTTACGTTGTCAACTGAGGATGCAAACACTGCAAGTCCACTGCCTGCAAAGGTGATTTTTGAAGTGGACGTGAAGGCGTAAATGCGGTCAAGTGTGCCTGCCTTTCTTGCCACATCAAAGATGTTTTTCAGTTTGTCACCCTTGTCGTAAAGGTCGTGGACAACGTAAGCATTATCCCAGAAAATGCGGAAATCACTTGCCGCTGTCTTCATTGTGGCAAGGCGCTCTACAACCTTGTCTGAGAAGGTGATGCCCGAGGGGTTGCTGTACTTGGGCACACACCAAATGCCCTTGACTGAGTCGTCGTCACGGACAAGGCTTTCAATGATATTCATATCAGGGCCGTCACCGCGCATGCGGACTGCTATCATCTCTATGCCAAGACGCTCGCAGATTGAAAAATGTCTGTCATAGCCGGGGGTAAGACAGATGAATTTCACCTTTTTCAGTTTGTTCCAAGGGGTTGAGCCGAGGACACCAAATTGCATTGCGAATTGGACAACGGTGTACATAAGGTCAAGAGAACTGCCGTCTGCCACGATGACTTCATCATCCTTGCAACCCATGATTGATGCAAAGAGTTCGCGGGCGGGTTTGATGCCTTGAAGTCCGCCGTAGTTTCTTGTGTCAACGCCGTCTATAACGTAGTTATAGCCACCTGCGTTTTCAAGCATAGGCATACTAACGTCCAGTTGGCTTGATTCAGGACGGCCTCTTGTCATATCGACGGATATATCTCTCTTTTGAAGTTGCTTGAAAGCTTTGCGCTCTTCGTCAAGCATCTTCACCAGTTCATTTTGATCATATTGGGAATATTCCATATATCTCCTAAAAGACGGTTAGTCTTCACTATTCTTCCTTATCAGTATACGAATCGGGGTGCCCTTGAAGTCAAAACTTTTGCGAAGGGAGTTTTCAATGTATCTCTTGTAGCTGAAGTGCATAAGTTCGGGGTCGTTGACCTTGATGACGAAGGTAGGGGGTGTCACTGCCACTTGGGTGATGAAGTAAATCTTCAACTTTCTGCCAAGACGTGCAGGAGGTTCGCTTATGCGGATTGCCTCTGTCAAAACTTCGTTGAGAAGACCTGTTTGGATTCTTCTACGTGCCGCTGCCACAACTTCCTTGCATGCAGGGAGCACTGCGTCTGCTCTCTTGCCTGTCTTTGCGGAAATGTAGAGGGATTTGTAGTAGTCCATAAACTTCAAATCCTCACGGAGTTTTCTTTCAAATTGCTCACGGGTGTAGGTGTCTTTGTCAACAAGGTCCCACTTGTTCATCACGATGACTGAGGGCTTGCCTTCTTCGTGAACAAGGCCTGCAATCTTCACGTCTTGCTCGGTCATACCTTCCTCTGCATCGCACACCATAACCACTACGTCTGCTCTGCGGATGGCAAGGATTGCGCGGATGACTGAATATCTTTCAACGTCTTCACCATCTGCCACTGCCTTCTTCTTGCGCATGCCTGCGGTGTCAATGATGAGATATTTGTCATCACCGATGTCAAGAGCGGTGTCAATGGCGTCACGAGTTGTTCCTGCGATGTCACTGACGATGCAACGATTGTAGCCAAGGAGTTTGTTTGTCAGTGAACTCTTGCCTGCGTTGGGCTTGCCTACGATGGCAATCTTCAATCTGTCGGGCTCGTCCTCGTGAGGCACTGCGTCAACGGTTTCAACGATGGCGTCAAGAAGGTCACCAAGGCCTTTGCCTTGCTCTGCTGAAATGCCGTAAGGCTCACCAAAACCAAGGGCGTAGAAATCGTAAAGGACGTGGGTTTCGTTGTTGTCCAACTTGTTGACGGCAAGGATAACGGGCTTGTCTGTCTTGCGGAGGAAGTTGGTGATGGTTTGGTCATCAAGGGTGAGACCTGTCTTTCCGTCCACAACGTAAAGGACTGCGTCTGCGGCTTCCACTGCAATCTCAACTTGGGTGCGGATGTGTCCCCACATCTCGTCTTCGCTCTTCAGTTCAAGACCGCCTGTGTCTATCATTGTGAAAACTTTGCCACACCACTCAACGTCGCGATACACTCTATCGCGGGTGACACCGGGGGTGTTTTCGACAATGGAAATACGCTCGCCAACAAGGCGATTGAAAAGGGTTGATTTTCCAACGTTAGGTCTGCCGACTACGGCAATCAAAGGTTTTACGCTCATTTGTGTGCCTCAAAAAATTCTGTCAGTTTTTGCACCACGTCCCCACCGTTGTGGGCAACCACAAGGACGGGTTTTCCAAGTTTCAATTCAAGTTCATTGACGGTGGTGTCGTCAAGGAAAGTGGTTGTAAATTCACGAAGCATATTGTCAGGGATCACGTAGACGTCCGTGTCCTCTTCAACTGCTTGTGACAAAATATCTCTGCCTACAACAAGGCCTGCAACTGTGACGCTTTCGCCAAAAAAGGAGTTTGAAATGCCTTTTACGGATAGATTAAGTCCAAGTTTTGCTTCTATCTTCTTTTTCTCCTCGTTGAGGACAGGTTCAAAAGACTTGCCTGTAATCAGGGTTGCTTTGCCATTGAAGCACTTGTCTTCACTTTCACTGAGGGCAAAGTCAAGGTTGTCTTGGAAGTCAGCTACAAGGCCTACTCCGTTTTCAATTTGGTCAAAGTTGCCGTAGAAAGTGAAGTCGGGCATCTTTCTTTCTGCCTTCAAATAATACTCGTCTGAGCACCAGCAAAATTCTCCGCCGAACTTTTGGTTGAGCCACTCAACGTGCTCGATGGTTTCAACGGCCTCGTCCTTTGTTACGGGGCGGATTTTGCTCAGTCCGTCACGGTGTCCTGTGATGCCTACGGGCACCACTGCCACGGTGCGAACTCCCTCAACTGAGTGCAATCCCTCAATGCTTTCAATGAGGGTTGCGCCGTCATTAAGTTCAGGCACGATGACCAGTTGGGTGTGCATTTCAATGCCGTTTTCACCAAGTCTTCTCATAACGTTGATGAGGTTTCTGGTGTTGGGATTTTTGACAAGTTCCACTCTCTTGTCGTCGTTGAAAGCGTGGACGGATATGTAGAGAGGGCTAAGTTTCAAACGAATTATACGTTCAATTTCCGCCTCAGTGACGTTGGTCATCGTCACGTAGCAACCGCTGATGAAACTGAGACGATAGTCATCGTCCTTGACGTACAAGGTGTCACGAAGCCCCTTGGGAAGTTGGTCAACAAAGCAAAATACGCACTTGTTTTTGCAACGTATGACTTCCATCTCTTCAAACTCTATTCCAAGGGATTGACCTTCCTTTTTGTGGACTTTGATTTTTTTCAATTTGCCGTCACGATTCACCACCACGTCAAACTTTTTCTCGTTGTCAAAATAGAGGACGTCAAGAATATCCTGACAAGGATATCCTCCTATCTCCACCACTTCGTCACCGACGTTTAACCCCAGCTTTTTTGCAAGGGGGGATATGTTCAAAATCTTTGGCATTTTAGTATCCTATGTAGCTGACCAAATAATTGGCGATGTTGTCTATTGATGCGTTTTCCACCCACTTCTCTCCTGCACGGACGTAGGTGGCGGCAACCCCTGTTTCGATAAGTCTGTATGTGAGGCCTACGATTTCAAGATTCTCTCTTGCGTGCATGACAAGGCCGTGGCTGACAAGATAGTCAATCTCTCTATTTGCGTGGGCTGTGCCACCAAATGTGATGACCGGTTTGCCCAGTTTGAAAGCCTTGTAGATTGTTGATATGTCATACTTGGTGATGACGGTGTCGCAGGCGGTGAGATATTCATCCACTTGCTCTTCTCTTTGCAAAATGACCACGTTGTTGGCGTTGTATTCGTCTGCAATAAGGCGAAGTTCCCCTCCCATTTTGTTGTCACCAGCATACACGACTGTGTTGATGACGCCACCTTGGTCAAGGAGAAGACGGAAAAGTTCCTCAACGCCGTCCTTTTTGGTTGCGTTCAAAAATACGGACATTGTTTTTGGGAGTCCCAACTCCTGTTTCAGTGCGGCAACTTCAAGGGGTGTCTTCTTTTCAATATCGTACGGAAGCCCCATTGTCATAACCTTTCTTGAAGGCACACCTTGTGCAACAAGGGCACTCTTGACGTCTTGGTTTTCAACGATGAAGGTGCTGTCCACGTCGCCATAGGATTGCTTGTCAAGGACAAAATAAGGCATCACGTAAAAGATTGCAGTTGAAAAACCTGCCTTTCTCTTTGCTTCGGTGAGGGCGAAATAGGCGTAGGGTGTCACTGCAAGGACAAGTTCCGGACGATAGCGTTTGACTGCGTTTGAAATGCGGAATGCTCTGCCCGATTTCACTCCTTTCTTGCCTGACTTTATCTTGCGGGATTTCTCCACAAGGATTTGTTGATAGTCCTCTTGCATTTGTACAAGTCTGTCAAGCCTTGAGGTCTTTTGTCTAGAACTATACTTGTCATCGCTGATGACAACCACGTTGTGCGTGCCGATTTTTTTGATGGAGTCTGCAAGGTTTTTGGAAAGACCTGCCCTTTCATCACGGCTTGTCAAAATGAGAATTATAGGCTTTCTGTGCATATCAGTCCTCTATAACCACGGGAACTACGATTGGGAATTGTCTGTCGCGATAGAATTGCTTGCGAACAGCCTTTTTCACTGCTCCCGTAATTTCAAATAAGTTGTGACTTTCGTCCTCACTGACCGCTTTGTTGATGGCGCGGATTATGTCAAGACGCTTTTCATCAGTCACGTTGACGCCTCGAGGGATAATCTCAATATCCCCGTCAATGCTGTGGGTTTTGTTGTTGTAGCCTACAAGGACGATGAGGATGCCGTATTCAGCAAGACTGCGTCTATCACGGACAATGCCGTTTCCGTCCTCGATAATGTCGCCGTCAACGTACACGTTGCCTGCGGTGACGTTGGAGTGTTGACGAAGGCTGTTGTGGTTGACTCCCCACACCTCACCTACGTTGGGGATTGCGGTGTTTTTCACGGGTACGCCACTTTCAACCGCCAACTCTACGTGCTTGTATTGATGACGATATTCACCGTGCACGGGCATAAAGAATCTGGGACGAACAGTTTCAAGCATAGTGCGAAGTTCATCTTCATAGGCGTGGCCTGAAACGTGGACGTCGTTCATAGAGTCATACACCACTTTTGCCCCTTGACGGAACAGGTTGTTGATGACTTGATACACTGACTTCTCGTTGCCGGGGATAGGGGTTGATGAAAGCACAACCACGTCCTTTTCGCCAAGAGATATGCCCTTGCCGAAGTCGTCCTTTGAAAGTTTTGAAAGTGCGCTGTCCGGCTCACCCTGTGTGCCTGTTGCGATAATAACAAGTTTTTCAGGCTTGGTGTTGCCTACGCCGTCAACTATGACGCCTTTGGGGATTTTCAACTCACCCACCTTTGACGCCACGTCAACTATGCTCTTCATACTTCTGCCTGCAAGATAGACTTTGCGCTTGTACTTCTCTGCCAGCCACAAAATCTGTTGCACACGGTAGTTGCTTGATGAAAAACAGGATATGACAATGCGCTTGTCAGGGTTTTCACTGAAAATGTGGTCAAGACCTTGACCTACGATTTTTTCTGAGGTGGAGTGCCCCTTTCTTTCTACGTTGGTGCTTTCACCAAGCATCAGCATAACACCCTTGTCGCCTATCTCTTTTATGCGTTTAAGGTTTGTCTTTTTGTTGTCAATGGGGCTACGGTCAATTTTGTAGTCACCGGTGACAAAAATGACACCAAGAGGTGTTGTGATTGACAGTGCGCAAGCACCTGCCATTGAGTGTGCCACCTTGATAAACTCCACCGTGAAGCAACCAAGGGTGACTCTGTCACCCTCCTTGACCTCTTTCATCCTTGCAGGCACGTTTTTCTCCTGCATTTTTCTTGAAAGAAGACCAAGGGTCAGGGCTGTGCCGTAGATGGGGGTGTCAAACTCCTCTGCATAGTACGGCAGTGCGCCGATATGGTCCTCGTGACCGTGTGTCAAAACTACGCCACGAAGTTTGTGGAGATTTTCTCTTATATAAGTGACGTCAGGGATTATTGCGTCTATTCCAGGACTGTCGTCTCGGGGAAACTCAACCCCGCAGTCCACGATGATAATGTCGTCATCATACTCAATGGCGGTCATATTTTTGCCAATTTCGCCAACACCGCCAAGAAAAACGACTCGTACTGTTTTTGCCATATTTTTCCTCTATAAGTCCACACGGTCGCGCCCGTGTATTACGCATATAATTATAACTAGCAGTTTATTATAGCATACATCGTGGCTTATTGCAACTTGACTGCACAAAAATATCCGCCTATAAGGATTTGTGAGTTTTCTTTCTGTCGTTTTCAAAATTTTCCAACAAAAATCTTCAAAAATGTCCTTGTTTTGGGCTTTATTTTCAAGGTGACTATTTACTTTTGCACTAGTGAATTGTATAATATCCATACAAAAATCAATTTTTGAAAGGGGAAAATTATGAGAGTATTCAACTTCTCCGCTGGGCCTTCAACTCTGCCCACGGAAGTCATCGAACTGGCAGGTCAAAACATCGCAGACTACAAGGGCTCGGGTATGAGCGTCATGGAAATGAGCCACAGAAGTAAGTGGTATGACGAAATCAACAACGAGTGTCTCGCTCTTGTACGCGAACTTATGAACGTGCCTGATGACTACGCCATCATCTTGGTGCAAGGTGGTGCTTCAACTCAGTTTGAGGCCGTGCCTTTGAATCTTTTGAAAAACGGCAAAGCGGACTATATCGTCACAGGCAACTTTGCAAAAAAGGCTTTCAAAGAGGCAGGCAAGTATGGTGATATCAAGACCGTTGCATCCAGTGAGGACAAAAAATTCACCTATATCCCTAGGACAACCCGTGAGGACTTCCGTCCTGACGCAGACTACGTGCATATCACCGAAAACAACACCATTTTCGGCACGAAATTCCCTGCTCTGCCCGACACCCATTTGCCCATTGTGTCAGATATGTCATCTTGCATAATGAGTGAGGAAATCGACGTGTCAAAATACGGTCTCATCTACGCCGGTGCGCAAAAGAATCTTGCCCCTGCTGGTGTCACTCTGGTCATTGTGAGAAAGGACCTTCTCGGCAACGAAATGCCCATCTGCCCTACTATGCTGAAATATCGCACACAGGTGGACAACAACAGCCTCTACAACACTCCTCCCTGCTGGGCAATCTACGTGATGATGCTGAACCTCCGCAGATTGAAAGATATGGGTGGTGTGAAAGCCATCGAAGAAATCAACCGCAGAAAAGCAAAGATGCTGTACGACTATATTGACAGCACACCCTTCTACACCAACAGTGTTGACAAGGAATACAGGTCAATCATGAACGTGCCCTTTGTCGCACCCACCGATGAACTGAACGCAAAATTCATCAAAGAGGCAGAGGCGGAAGGTCTTGTGTCCTTGAAAGGTCACAAACTGGTTGGTGGCATGAGAGCATCAATCTACAACGCAATGCCCGTTGAAGGCGTTGAGGCACTCATCGACTTTATGAAGCGTTTTGAAAAGGCAAACAGTTGACAAGTTTCAACAAAATTGCTGGGACAAACAAAAATGAAATAATCACGTGGCAAAGCGTTTATTGTGTCAAAAGTCGACAATAAACCATTGATTGTGTGAATAAACAAAAATAATTGAGTCTAAAACAAACCCTAAAAACTATGGATATATTGAAACTTAACCCTATATCAACAAAGGCAAACGACGTGTTGCACAACTACAATCTCACCGCAGAAAGCGACAATCCCACTGCCATACTTGTGCGCTCTTTCAATATGAATGAGTGGGCTCTTCCTGACAGTGTCATTGCTGTGGCACGGGCTGGAGCCGGCGTCAACAACATACCTCACGGAGAGTATGCAAAATGTGGTGTCTGCGTCTTCAACACCCCCGGCGCAAACGCAAACGGAGTGAAGGAGCTTGTCATTGCATCAATGATTATGGCGGCAAGAAACCTATTCCCCGCTATGACTTGGGCGCAAACTCTCACCGGTGACGACGTGACAAAACAAGTGGAAAAAGGCAAGTCAAAATTTGTGGGCACTGAGATTTTGGACAAAACTCTTGCTGTCCTTGGACTTGGTGCAATAGGCAGAAAGGTTGCATCCTCCGCTCACGCTCTTGGCATGAAAGTGGTGGCATACGCCCCTAGACATCACCAAGTTTTTGACACCGAAGTGCCATTTGTGAAGGTCTTTGACAACCTTGATGATGCGGTGAAAGAGGCGGACTTTGTGTCCATCCATATCCCCTACAAACCCGAAACAAAACATACTCTCAATGCGGACAAATTTGCTTTGATGAAAGACGGCGTCATCATCATAAATTCCGCCCGTGCAGAACTTGTCAACCTAGACGACGTGAAGACTGCCCTTGGTGAAGGAAAGGTCCGTGCCTACGTTGTGGACTTCCCCACTTTTGAGGCCCTTGGTGATGACAAAATCACTGCAATCCCTCACCTTGGTGCATCAACAGAGGAATCCGAAGAAAACTGCGCAGTTATGGCAAGTGAAAGCCTCATTGAATATCTGGAAAAAGGCAACGTGATCAACTCAGTCAATCTGCCCAACATTTCAATTGAGCCTACAAAGAAACATAGATACACCGTGATTTCAGTTGAGGACAAAGAATATGGCGGAGTCAGTGCAGTGAAAAACGGTTTGAGATACACCATCATTGACTGCGATGATGAACTCGACACAAACAATTTTGCTGACTCAATCAAATGGAGAAAAGTTTTCTAAACAAATAAAAAAGTGGCATTCTAACCAAGTGAAAGCCGTGCTGGGGCACGGCTTTTTTTGTTGATTTTTAGTTTTTGTACACAACGGCTATATGCTTCAAGGTGTCATACATCTCTTTTGACAAGGGGGTGTCTTCTATGACGATTTCCTCAGGACTTTCACCTATCACCGCCATAATTAGGTTATGCTCGTTTTCATCAAAAACGTTGAGGACTTTCACTTCTCTTTTTTCGGTCACGTTGAACACTCTGCCCCTTTCAATGGCGATACGGTTTTTTGCGCCCTCTGTTGAGGTGATGAAAGATGCAACGTCATAGGTGTCGCCGTCAGTGGAATTCATAAGCCGTGAGGCAAGCGAGGACACTTCCTCCCAGTTTTGTTTCAACTCTTGAAGACGAAAATTGTAGATGCCGTCCACGTTGAAATCCGCCGTTTCTGCCACTGCCCTACGAAGCATATTTTCCTCATAACGCCTGTCAAAATGTACAAGTGAGCATATGAGCGAGCAAGTGGGGTGTGTCATCAAAAACGAGGGCAGTCTTTCAAGGAAAAACCTTGTTTTCATATATGTCAATATGACGTCTTCAACAAGACAAATTATCTTTTCTTCAATCTCTACACTCTTTTCACAAAGGGAGGCAAGATATATCCAAATTCTGTCCTTGCTTTCCTCAATGGCATAGGACAAATCTCTCACTTTTTTTACACTGGCAATAAGGTAATCTATCTCTTTTGAAAAGCATTTGTCTATGCTGATGACGTTTGACCACATACCCCTATTTTATGCAAAGAGGAAATATTTATAATCAAAAGCCCCTTGATTTTCAGGATAAATAAAGCGACAAAATCCGCAAAAAGAAAAGCACGACATTAATTTTTGCCGTGCTTTTGGTTTTGTGATTAAGTTGTGATTTTGGCGTTTTGGTTTGAAAAACCGATATTCTAAACAGGTTAATCCTCTATTCTTATGTGGATAACTTTTCCGTCACGGCTGTCGATGACCACCTTGTAGTCTGTGTCGCGGGCTTCAAACTCAACCTTGTAGACGTAATAACTTTCGTCAAGAGGAAGTTCATAGTTGAAGTCAACGTCAACGCCCTCTGAGCGGATTTCTTCAATGGTGTACATAAGTGTGCCTGCAGGGAGTCCAAGTTGGTTGTTGGTGTCACTGCGCATATCGTTGAGCCAATCAAGAAGTTCTGCTCTGCCGATTTCAACTGCTTTTGTTTCATTTACTGCCATTTGCTTTTTGGCACTTGATGCGGCATAGCCAAACACACCGCCGAGAATTGCGCCTACCATTGCGATGAGCATTGCCACTGCGCCGAGAGCAAAGAGCAAATGCTTGATTTTGAATTGTTTTTTGGCGGTCTTGATTTCTTCAACGTCTGCCTCTGCAATGGGAGACGGTGTTTCAACCACTTTGTCGTCGTCGATGATACTTGACAGTGCTTTTGCCTTTTCAAGTTCGGCTTTGACAAATGCCTTTTCTTCTTCGGTGGCTGTGCCGTTTTCATAGTTTTTGAATGCTTCTTCGTAGTTCATATTCTGGCCTCCAATAATGATTTCAATTTTTGTCGTGCTCTATGCATGGTCACTTTGACGCTGTCCGTGCTATCCCCTGTGATGGCGGAGATTTCCTTCACGGACATACCTTCAAAATAGTACAACACAAGCACTTCTTTGTAGTTGGGTTGAAGAAGGGAGAGTGCGTGATATAGTGCCCTATACTCCTCCGCTTTGATGAGTTGGTCGGCAGGGTCGTCGTCACATCTCATATCAGAGTCAAGTTCCACGTTTTTCTTGTTTTTTCTCACGTAGTCGAAATAACAATTTCTGCACACTTTGAGAAGCCAATATTTGAAGGAATCCTTTTCTTCATCAATTGAAACGAAGGCTTTGTAGAACGCTTCGGACACTATGTCATCCGCCAAAGTTTGGTCGTGACACAGCGACAAAACGTAGAGTTTTGCTTCGTTGTAATACTTTTTGAAAAGGTTTTCAAGGGCTTCTTTCTTCATACTCACCTAATAAACGATTGAAATCGAAATTGGTTACACAAATTATACAACTTTTTTTCTCAAGATGAAAGATTTTTTTGTTTTCCGCCGCCAAAAAAACATTTCCGCCACTTCATACGCCTATTTCAACCGCTAAACCCTAGATTTTTCTATAAGCCGTTTACGGCTTTAAGAAAAAATATGTTGAAATTGCATTTTTACTATGTTATACTGATTTCGTATAGGATAAACGCGCGGGCGTACCCTCGCACACCTACATAATGAATACTTACGTGGAGAAATTTATGGAAAGAGATTATCAAGCAATTTTGAAGCAAATGACCTTGGAAGAAAAGGCTTCCCTTTGCTCCGGTCTTACCTTCTGGAAGACTAAGCCCATCGAAAGACTTGACGTCCCTTCAGTGTGGATGTCCGATGGCCCTCACGGAATCCGCAAAGAAAAACAAAACGCAGGCACAAACGTTATGAAGCCCGCAGAAACTGCAACCTGCTTCCCCCCTGCAGTCACCACCGCATCATCATGGGATACTGACCTCATTGAAGAAGTTGGCTCTGCAATCGCTGAAGAAGCAAAAGCACTGAAGGTCAGCACCGTCCTCGGCCCCGGCGTCAATATCAAGCGTAGCCCCCTCTGTGGAAGAAACTTTGAATACTTCTCAGAAGACCCCTTCCTTGCAGGAAGAATGGGTGCATCATTTGTCCACGGTGTCCAAAAGAACGGCATCGGCGTGTCAGTGAAACACTTCTGCGCCAACAACCAAGAATATCTCCGTATGAGCATCGACACCTTGGTTGATGAACGTGCTCTCCGTGAAATCTATCTCTCCGCGTTTGAACATATTGTCAAAACTGAACAACCCTCAACAATAATGAGTTCCTACAACTGCCTTGAAGGAAAGCACCTCACCGACCACAAGCGTATGCTCAATGATATTCTCCGTGACGAATGGGGATATGAAGGTATCGTGGTCAGCGACTGGGGCGCAATGAACGACCGCGTTGAATCAATCAAGGCAGGCAACGACCTTGAAATGCCCGGCAACAAGGGTATGAACGACCGCCATATCATCAAGGCTGTCCAAGACGGCACACTTGACGAAACAGATCTTGACAAAGTTGTCCTCCGTATGCTGAAATTTGCAGACAAGTGCAAAGCAAGTGAAACTGACAATGCTCCTCAAAACCTCGAAGCACACCACTCCCTTGCTAGACGTGCCGCAGAAGGTGGCGCAGTCCTCCTCAAAAACGACAACAATGCCCTTCCTATCAACAAGGATCAAAGCGTGGCAGTCATCGGTGCTCTTGCAAAGAATCTCCGCTATCAAGGCTCAGGTTCAAGCCATATCAATCCCCCCAAGACCGTGTCCTTCCTTGAAGCAATGGACAACGCAGGTCAAAAGTATGAATACGCAGAGGGCTATTCATTGAAGGGCGACGGCTACAAAGAAAAACTCATCAAGGAAGCAGTGAAAGTGGCAAAGGGCAAGGACGTAGTCCTTGTGTTCATCGGCCTCACCGACGCATACGAAAGCGAAGGCTTCGACCGTAAGCATATCAACCTGCCCGAATCACACAATGTCCTTATGGAAGAACTGGCAAAGGTCAATGAAAACCTCATCGTTGTCACCGCTTGTGGCTCACCTATCAAGGTGTCAAAGTGGGTGGACAAGGCAAAGGCAATCCTCAACGTCTATCTTGGCGGTCAAGCCGGTGGCGAAGCAACCTACAACCTTGTGTACGGTCTCGTCAACCCCAGCGGTAAACTTGCTGAAACCTTCCCCTACCGCAACCACGACAACATCGTGTCAAGATACTTCCCTATGGGACCTCGCACAGTGGAATATCGTGAAAGCATCTACGTTGGCTACCGCTATTTCGACACAGCCAACAAGCAAGTGCAATTCCCCTTCGGTCACGGCCTCTCATACACCACTTTTGAATACAGCGACCTCACTCTTTCAAGTGCTGCTATCAACGAAAACGACGGTTTGACAGTCACCCTCAAGGTGAAGAACACCGGTGACAGAGCTGGCGCAGAAGTTGTACAACTTTACGTCCAAGACGTTGAAAGCACCATCTTCCGCCCTGTCAAGGAATTGAAGGGCTTCAAGAAAGTCTTCCTTGAAGCAGGTGAAGAAACCACCGTCACCTTCACTCTCGACAGCCGTTCATTTGCATACTACAACGTGCTCATCAACGACTGGCACGTGGAAAGCGGTGACTTCAACATCCTCGTGGGCGCATCATCAAAGGATATCCGCTTGACTGGAACAGTCAACGTCACAAGCGCAAACCCCGATGCACCTGTGCCCGACTATCGTGAAAAAGCAAATTACTACTACAGCACCGAGGCAGAGGCAGAAAAGAAGCGTATCCCCGCAGAACAATTTGAATATCTCTACGGCAAACCCCTCGTTGAAAACAAGCCTTATGAAAGAGGTGAGTTCACCATCGACAGCAGTATCACTCAAATCTCCTGCACCGGCTTTGGCAAATTCCTCTACAACCTCCTTGTGTTTGGCAGTCAATTTGTGGCAATCGGCACTGAAAACCCCGATATGATCACTCAATCTGTCAAGGATATGCCCCTTAGAAGTTTCAGCGGTTTCACCGGCGGTCTTGTGTCACAAATGTCCGTGGACGGCATCGTTGATATGTGCAATGGAACAAAGGGCGGATTCAAAAAATTCTGCCGTGGCTTTAAGAAGAAAAACAGATAACTACTACTCGCAACGATAAAGCTATGAAATCCATCAAGGAATCTTTCAAGAATATCAAAAACATCAAAATAACAGGCAAAGACGTGAAAAACTTTTGCAAGTTGATCTTTATGCTCAACCTGCTTGCTTTCATCCGCTCATTTGCCACCTATATGTTTGTCGTGCCCAACGGATTCGCTCCCGGTGGCGTGACAGGCATTGCATCAATCATCTACAATGCAGTCCACCCCTTCAACCCTCATCTTGCTGACACCTGGCTTAACCCCGCTGTCACAAGTATGCTCCTCAACGTGCCTCTCTTCATCGCAAGCTTTTTCTTCCTTGACAAGAAGTTCTGCTTCTACACAATCATCGCAGTTGGCTTGCACTCAATGTGGATGGGCGTCCTTGACGTGGTGGACTTCCCCGTGTACAAAGCAATCGGCTCAGCAAGTGCTTTGAACCTTCTTGCCGCAGCAGCAGGCGGTGTGGGCAGTGGCGTTTGCCTTGGTTTCATCCTCCGCTACAACTCCTCAATGGGTGGAACTGACATCATTGGTAAACTTATTTATAAGTTTAACCCTGTGGCAGACGTGCAATGGCTCATCCTTGCTTGCGATTTGATTGTTGTTGTAGCATCAGGCTCTCTCGGCTTTATCGGCCTTGATATGAGCCTTGGCGCAGAGGTCATCACAACATCGGTGTTGTCACCTATCCTCTACTCCGCTGTGTCCCTATTTACGGGTGCGGAAATCGCTGACGTCATTCAATCTGGTTTGCACTCCTCAATCGTCTTCAATATCGTGTCAGACCACCACGATGAAATCGCTTTGGAAATCACAGAGAAACTCCATCGTGGATGCACTCTTGTCCATGCAGCAGGTTTCTACACCGGTGTGGAGCACGATATGCTGGTCTGCGTTGTGCGTAAAAAACAAATCAACCAAGTCAAGGAAATCATCGCAAAACACGACCCTGAAGCATTTGTCTACATCACAAAGGCAAGAGACGTTTCAGGAAAAGGCTTCACCTATCACGGTGTTGCATAATACAATAATCATTGTGTAAACTAAGTTTATAGGAGGTCAACTATGCATCCTGCACTTATCGCATTTATCGTCATCGCCGGCCTTGCAATCATATATTTTGCACTGGCAATCAAAATCGTCAAGCACGCACACGCATATACGGTGGAGCGTCTGGGTAAATATCGCCGCACTATGGAAAGCGGTATCCACCTCATCATCCCCTTTGTGGATAGAATCTCAAATAGAATCAGCCTCAAGGAACAAGTGGCGGACTTCCCTCCTCAACCCGTCATCACCAAGGATAACGTCACAATGCACATCGACACAGTTGTGTACTATAAGGTGACTGACCCCAAACTCTACACCTATGGTGTAGAACACCCTCGTAGCGCTCTTGAAAACTTGACCGCAACAACCCTTCGTAATATCGTCGGCGATTTGGAATTGGACGAAACCCTCACTTCACGTGATACCGTCAACGCAAAACTCTGCGTCATCCTCGACCAAGCAACCGACCCTTGGGGAATCAAAGTCAACCGCGTTGAACTGAAAAACATCCTTCCTCCCAAAGATATTCAAGATGCAATGGAAAAACAAATGCGTGCTGAACGTGAACGCCGTGAAGCAATCTTGAAAGCAGAAGGTGAAAAACGCAGTAGCATCTTGGTGGCAGAAGGTGAAAAGGCATCTGCAATCCTTAGAGCAGAAGCAAAGAAGGAAGCACTCATCACCGAAGCAGAAGGTCAAGCAACCGCAATCAGAATGATCATTGATGCTCATCCTGACCAAGCATACGTGACACTGCAAAGCTTTGAAGCATTGAAGGCTCTTGCCAAAGGCAATGCAACCAAAATCGTTGTGCCTACAGATATTGCCAACATTTCTGGCCTTGTGACCGCAATGAGTGAAGTGAGCAATATGCCCGAAACTCCCGTGAAGAAAACCACCGTCACAAAGACCATCATCAAAAAGGATAACGACTAGTTGCAATTGAACTGCAATAGATAAAAAGCACTCCAAAGGGAGTGCTTTTTTATTTTGCAAAATATGCATTTTGCAAAGTTATATTTCTTGCAAGCAAGAAGTTATATTGCTTCGCAGTTATATTTGCCTACGGCAAGTGATATTGCTCACTTTGTTCGCAGTTGTGGATTAATTTTGCACTTTGCCCATTTTTTGCGTTCTTATACAAGCACTCACTTGTTGCGTGACGAAACGCGAGGCGCAGCGGCGCCGAGAAAGGGAGCGCCGCTGTAAGGAACGGAAGAGCGTATTGCTACGGCAGAGCCGTCAATCGCGTCGCACCAGACGAGGGTGCGAAGTTGTGGGTGCGCTGTGATTTTTTGCACCAACACAACGAGCGGCATAATGAGTGGTATATCCCTAATGTGCGAGAGCCGAGTGTGTCCCTGCCCGTAGGGCTCTGCCGTAGGCAGAAGGGGGAAACACGTGAGGAAGGGGGACATTCGCTTAGGTGATTAAGCACTTTTTAGCAATAAAAAGCACTCCATTTGGAGTGCTTTTTTGACAATGCTATTCGCCAAATAGCGCGTTTTTAGATTTCGTAGTCTAATGCGATAGAGCTAGAAGCCACCGCGTGCATATGTGTTTTGACAACGTCGCAGTGATAGGGGTCTTTTTGATAGCTGTCAAGGGAGGTCAGGTCATCAACTACAACTTGCAGGATGACGTCGTAGCTTCTCGGTGAGTGCAACAGGTCAAGACCTACTTCGATTGAGCGTACTTCGGGGACGTTGCCCTCCATTGACAAAAGGATGTCCTTGGTCTTTGCAAGGAGTTCTGCTGTGGGATTTTCAAGTTTGAAACAAACGATATGCTTTATCATAATTCACCTCTATATGATTATCCTACAAAAACCTAAAAAAGTCAATACCCTTTCACAACGCAGACTTTATCTTTCAAAATCGCCTGTTAGAATGTCGTTTTGTGTCAAATGACGCCCCCAGAAAAATCCGCCTATTGACATTTCATTTTTTTCGTGTATAATGAATACATTAAAACAGCGTTTCATTTATTGGAGGAAAATTATGTTGCTTTCCGCAGTCAACATCGTAGACTGGAATGGTGAGGTTTGGCACTTTATCGTCCGCCTTGTTGCATCCATTCTCTGCGGTGTCGTAATCGGTGTCGAAAGAAAGACACGCAGTAAGGAAGCAGGCATCCGCACCCACGCAATCGTGTGTATGGCCGCTTGCCTGTTTATGATCATCTCAAAATATATGACCACAGCCATGTTCAATGAAACTGGCGCAAGTGGTGACCCTAGCCGTATCGCATCTCAAGTTGTCACCGGCATCGGTTTCCTCGGCGCAGGCATCATCATGTACCGCCGTGACGTCATGTACGGCCTTACAACCGCTGCTGGCGTGTGGGCAACTGCCGCCATCGGTATGGCAATCGGCTCAGGTTTCATCGTGGTCGGCGTCTCAGCAACCCTTCTTATCCTTGTGTTGCAAATCGTCTTCCACTTGCCTATCAGGGCTTTCCGCACCCCTCACCTCTCTGTCATCAAAATGCAGATTTGGATTGAGACCGATGACGTCCTCAACAAGATTGTTCACGAATTGGGCTCACCTAAAGTGGCGTCATACAAGGTGAAGACAGTGGACGGAAAACTGATTGCAACCGTTGAAGTGACCACCAACGCCCCATTCTCTGTTGACGTGATGAACAGCCTCATCCGCAACAATCCCGACCACTTGCTCTCAATCGAGCGCAACGAGGAATAATCCTCCCCAACCCCAACAAAAAACCCACTCAATCGAGTGGGTTTTGTTTTTGCAAAAATTATGTTTTTTCTAATTTTCTTGGCTATTTTCTTTATTAAGTTGACAACAGACTGCAATATTGATATACTAACAAGGCTGGATTTGATATTCAGTTCAACTAAATATTTGGAAGCGTATCGAAGTGGTCATAACGAGGCGGTCTTGAAAACCGTTTGGGTGCAAGCCCACGGGGGTTCGAATCCCTCCGCTTCCGCCAAAACCCTGCACAAAGTGTAGGGTTTTTTCTTTCGCGAAGGTCTTTCACAATGTAGCCATTGTGAGGCGTTCCGCCTACGAACCCCCTACGGGGCTGGCGCTCGCTCTCTCAAACAAGTTTGACCACTCGCTATTTCACGAATCCCCACTTCCGCCAAAACACTAATAAAAAACCTGCACTTCCCAGTGCAGGTTTCACTTTTAATCATTTATTTTATGCGTTCAAGATTGAGTTGACTAGGGTGGTGTTGTAGGCGATTATCTTTTGGTTGACTAAGTTGTTGAAGTCACCATAGTTGCTGTTGACAAAGTCAACTTGGAAGACAGGCATAACACTGAGCCAATAATCAAAGTTTTCGTGGTTGACTAGGGCGACGTTGTAGTCCTTTGCAAAACGGAGCAAACTCCATGCGCCGATGTCGATGAAGATATCACTGAATCCGCCGGCCGAGAAGGATGCTTGAGTTTGATTCATACGAAGTTTGTTGTCCCACTGATCACTTTCTTCAACTATCTTTGCTTGGGCGTTTATCTTTTCAATGAGGGTGTCTTGACCAATACGGCTGTGCCATACGTGGGTGGCGTTTGCGTCCATATCAAAGAATTTGCCCATATATTCATCGGTGAAAGTGCCTTCCATACCGTCTTCATAAAAGCGTGTGCCCTCTCTGCGGTCAAACATTACAACGCCGGGGGCGGTGCCATTGAGCGTAAGGTCATTGTAGCGGAGGTCACCTATTCTCACGCCTGGTTTGCCCTCTTCATCAAAGGTGTTTGTAGTGCCGTAGTGGACATAGTCGTAAAGGCTCTTGCCGTCAAGTTTCACCCCTGCAAGCCAGTGGTGGAAGGTGTCCAAGGTGACTCCCTCTCCAAAATACATAGGGTGCCACAACAAGATGACGATTTCGCCCTTTGCCTCTGGAGATGCAAGATAATGAAGCACTTGCATAACGTATGCCTCGATGGTGTCTGACAGGTGGGCGTGGGTTGCGTACCAAGTGCCCTCATAGTCCGTGTACTTGATGTGGAACATTCTTGCCCCTTGTCTAAGTTGGACGTCAAGGCCTACGGCTTGTGTCTTGCCAAAACGATATTGAAAACCGCTGGTGATAGGGTCAAGCTTGCCAAGCACTGTGGGGCGGTCGTGATAATCCATAGGGCTGTCGGGAGAAAGTTTGTCAGTGACTGCGTCGTGAGAAGCAAGCATTGCAATGTCAACAAGACGAGGATTTGCCTCCACAATTCCGTCAATCCCTGACAACACTGAGGCGTATTTGCCGTCAGTTGCGCCCGTGCCTACGTCAACGGTGGCATCGTTCAAAAGCACCGAAAAGAAGATGGTGAGAAGGATGAAAGGGACAAAAAGTCCCATCAAAATCTTGATGGGAGCAACTTTCTTTTTTTCAACTTTTTGTTTCATAATGGGTTTTATCCTTTAATTTGTGCGGTTTAACGCCGTTTTACGAAGCAGAACGAGTAAGGTCAGCAGGAAGTCCAGTGGCGGTTTTGAGCGCATCAAAACTCATGCCACTTGCATTTGCATCTGTCGTAAACTGGATATCTGTTGCGGCAATAAATCTTTCTACTTTATCACAGCCAAAAAATGCCATTGTTCCTATCTCAATTGAATTGTCATAAATAACGTTATCTTCGCCTAATACAGACACAACTTTAATTGAAATCAAATTGACGAGTCCTATAAATGCACCAGGCTCAACTGCAACTGTAGTTGGAAGTGTGATGCTTGTGGGAATAGCCTTGTCCGTAGTATTTGCGAAGATGCTATTGCCAACAATTTTTACAAGAGCTGAGTCCACGATTTCACTGTATGTGCCATCTGCATTTTTAAGTCTGCCACCGCGCGCTATACGTGGAATGATTACATTCTCAAGGACTGCACCCTCAAAGCCTACGATCTTATATCCAACGGTATTATTGTTTTCTTTGATGGCTTCATAAATGAAGTATTTGCTCCAATAGTTCCAATCTGTTGTATCTGTTTGGGGAGCAATTTCGCTGTCGCCTTCTGCCCCAACCCAGTATGCAGCAGTAAGCCCTGTGGCAACCGCCACAGCACCGACTAAAAGAACTACGAGTGCAATAATCATTATTTTTTTGTTTTTCATATCAAATTATGATGCAACAAACGTAACCTTAAAATTGAGGAACAATTGTGCGTTTATAAGTTCGGGAGGAGTCTCTTCATCAACGTGGATGAAATAGATGGTCGCATTTAGGGTGTGAGTGACAGGAATCATATTAAAAGTCACTCTATGATTGTTGTCGTCAGCAATGTAATAGTCATCGTTCAGTTCATAATAAGTGATCGTGACGGTGGTGTCATCCTCTTTTACTTCCTTTGTCTTTTGAGTGTAGAGAGTTTGACCATCGCTATTTGTGAACATCATGACACTGCTGTCAGTTGTGGTAATGAACATTGAGAGAGCAAATTCATCACGATAGTTTACAAGGGCAGCCTGGAATGCTTCCTTATCTGCCTCATCTTTGTCTCCATCTCCGTCAAAATCCACTTCTTGCAATGGATTTGCAAGTGTAACAGAAACGAGTTCTATTTGCATTTTTGAAGTTATTCCGTCAGTGTTTGAAGGTGCACCATTGTAGACAAAGTCAAAAGTGACTGTGACTGGCACTGCTGTTGTCTCCAATGCATCGTTAGGCTTGGTGACATCTATGTTGTCGTATCCGCCTTCGCCAAACACGTCTTCAAGGACATACCCCCTCTTAATGCGTGCAGGAGCAAGTGTTGCACTTTCTCCTGTAGGCAACGGACTTGTGCTGTCAGGGACGATAATTGCGTTGTTGTCGGGGTTATGAGAAGAGACTTCAACTGCTCCGTTGTAGGTGTATTGATTGCCAAACCAAGCGGCAGTGACGCCCACTATTGCCACGATAACAGCAAGAATCATTATGGAAGATGCAAGAAGTATTGAAGTCTTTTTCATTTCTATCCTACCTTCACCACTGAGTCAACCGTTAACACGACGGTAAACTTATAGGTCGAGCCAGAATACACCTGGGAGGAGTATTTGTTGATCGCATTCCACTTGGTTGATCTAAATCCACCATCTTCGTTGGCGTCTCCATAAATTTGTTCCGCAGTTTGATTATAGACATCAACTGATCCATATTGTTGCCAATAAAGGATTTCAGGTGCAAACACTATATTGAATGTGTAATTGTAGCCTTCACTGCCGTCGTGAGATGCCACAAAGTTTTCATTCAAAACAGGCACTGACCAATTTTCAATATCCAACGCTGGCTCAATTGTATCCTCGCGTGTGTAAACGATGTTGGGTATCGTTCCGAATGGAGTATAGAGACTATTTTTAGAATTCTTAATATACCACGTAAATCCAAGCTTAATGTCTTCTTCTGTCAAATCGTCGGTCAAATCATCCTTGGTATCATTGTCCGTGGGCAAAACGATTGGAGATATGTTTTGACTGCTTGAGTTGGAAATGCTGACATTGGTGATCTTACAACTGAACGCGACCTTGTATCCTTCTGTGTCAAGACGGAGGCTGAATGGAGCAACAAATGCTTTGTCATTCATGTATGAAACATAACTTGCACCTGTCGTAATACCGAGTTGCTCGTTTGCATGAACATCTGTAACAAGCATGCCAGCATTATCATAGGCGGTCTGCCCTTCATAGATGTAATTTTGCATAGTTTCAGGGTTTGTCAAGGTTTGTTCGTCAAGGACGAATTCCATGACAAACATTTCCGCAACCGAAAGATTGATGGTTGCGATTTCGGCAGTGACACTGTCGGTGAACCAAGCAAATGACACACCTATGACTGCAATTATTACAGCCATAACCAGTGCCGGTATTGCCACCGTCAATGCAAGTTTTTTATTGAACTTTTTGCCTTCTTTTGCCATAGTTTTCAGTCATCTAACCGCGCGGGTTAGTCCTTTTTGAGCCAGGTAAAGTTTACGTCTTGATATGCGAAGAATTGAGGATAGGTTGTGTCGTCGTCATCGTCATCCACAAAGTCCTTGTTGGATTCTGAACTGCGGACGTTGACCTCGTGTCCATTTGACTCTATCGTACCTGTGAATGCCTCGTCAACCATATAGAGCTTGTATCCTGTGTACATGGTGACGTCCTTGTTCAACGTGAAGTTCATATAGTTGAACATGCGGATGAGGTTCAGGTGTTGTTGATATGCAATGTTGATGGGTTTGGCTTTTGTGTCGGGATCTGTGCTGTATGCTACGCCGTTCGCTTCGCCAACGTACTTAGAGGTGGTTGCCTTTGCATAAGTGGCAATTTCGCCAACCGTTGTCTTTGTGAGTTCATAGCCGAGGACATAGGTGTCCACGATATCTCTAAGACGCATGCTTTCTCTAGCGTTAGTTTCACTGCCAGCAAGATATTCATTTATCACATCGTAAGTATTTGATTCGGGCTTACTATCTTTTTGATCTGAAGTGGGATACACAACATATCCGCCAGGTGCTCCGCTCTCGATAAAGATTGATGTGCTTCCGACGTAGAGGGTGTCATAGGGCACACCGCCTGCGATTCTTGTGTATGTGCCGTCTGCACTGATTTCAAAGACGCTGTTCATATATGCAGAGGTCTTGCCAGTGCTGTTCAAAGGTGCGTAGTCGATGCCGTCTTGATCGTATGATGCGTTGCCATCCACCAGTTTTGCATATTGTCCAACGAAGCCGTTTGCGTAGGTGTTTGCACCCTCTGCGTACACTTCGCTCAGTGACACTACGTCGGTGAGAGTTGTGTTGACTTCGTTCATAATGCCGATGACACCGCCTGCAACTGCGATTGCACCTTCTGCTCTCACCGTTGCCACAACGATTGCGCCGTCAATGACCTTAGACACGCCACCGTCAACGTAGCCAGTGCTGTCACTGCCGATGACACCGCCTGCATAGACCGTGCCAAGAGTTGACTTCACTGAGATTGTGCCGTGGACTGTCACGTCTTCCATAACCGTTGATGCAGCAAACTTGCCTGCCACACCACCAACGTTGATGACCTTGGCGGATGCGGTTGTGTCGATGACTTGGATATTGAGGTTGCGGAGGTTGACCTTTGTCACTTGACTGCCTTCTCCGCTGACTTCTGCGAACATACCAACGTTGTTGTGGGACGTTTCTGTGACAACGTATGCGATTGTAAGATGATCGATTGAATATCCGTCGCCGTCAAAGATGCCGTTGAATCCAACTTTGTTGTCGTCCTTGTCAGTTGAGTAATCAAAGATAGGACCGTTGAAGATGACCACACTGCCTGCTTCGGCAAAGACCACGTTGGGAAGATAGGTCTTGCCCACACCATAGTTGCTGCCAAATGCACCTGTGAGCATATCGATGTCTGCATCGGTGAGGATTGCATCAATGTTGTCAACAAGGATGAATGAGTTGTATGAGCGGGTGTCTTTGACTTCAACAGGTACCCACCAGACAAGGTGCAATGTTTCTGACTCCACTGCTTCACCTGATGCATTGATGAGTTCATACACGAACTCGAAGGAGTCAAGTTGTGATTGCAGTGCTGCCTTCAAGTATTCATCTGTCACGTCGTCCAAATCATCGAGGAGACTGAGATAGTAGTTTGCCCCTTCGTATTCAACGTTTTCGTGTGTATATCCTCTAGGATCATATTCGGGCACTGCTGCAAGCAGTTGTTCCCACGTGGTGATTTCGTTGTTTGCGATTTGAGTGTAAACATTTTCGGGCACTTTGAGGTGCAATGACGAGTGACCACTGATTATGTCATCCTTGCTGAAAGGAATTTCGGTTTGGATATAGTCATAGCCCTTTTCATCACTTGTGTTGAAGTTGTTCTTGAAGTATTCGCTTGCGATGAGCAAACCTGCCATTGAACCGATCTCATATCCGCCTTTCTTTTCAACGAAGTAGCCGATGATGAGGGTGGGTTGGTTGCGGAGGGTCAAGCACAAGTGCTTGCCGTCAGCACTGGTGAGGGTTGCGCCCAAACGAGGGCTTGTTGCTGAGCCTGCAATACGAGTGTATTTCTTATAGACCGCGGCATCACCGTTTTCGTCATACATCCAACCATTTTCAACGTGGACGTCTGCCAAATTCTTGTACTTGCTGGTTGAAATTTGACCTGTCACTTCATTCCAGTTGGTGTTGTAGGTGTTGTCAGCATTTGCATAGCTTTGTGAGGTGTTGGAGTAGTTCACCTTCACTGATGCCTTCTTGATGACGATGCTGACGTTGTCCTCTGCTGTGTCAACGATGTCAAGGGTTGTAAGACCTGTGTTTGCGTTGCTCTTGAGGACGTTGCCACTCTTGTCGGTGATTTGAGCAATATAGTAGTTGGTGCTGCCTTCTCCACTCAAAACGAATCTGAGCATCTTGTAGGAGGTGTCTGTGGCGCTTGTGCCACCGATGACGTATTCACCATTGGTATCCTTGTAGATATCGTTGACGTATGCATTGAAGTCACTTCTGTTCTTTTGATCAACTTCAAGGAATGATGCTGTGACCGTGATGTCGCTTGTGCAGAAATTACTGACCAAGATACCTCTGCCTGTACGCCATTGAATGCCGGTGCTTTGCTTTTCGTCACCTGAATCTGAGGTGACTGATGCATACAAGGTGCTGTTGTCATAGGTCTTGTAGATGCTTCCGTTTGCGCCGTTGTTCAGTTGGATATAAAGAGGTCTTGCAGTTATATCTGCCGTCTTGACGCCTGTGATGTTATACTTGGTGCTTGCCCATTCAAAGTTGGTTGTGTCTGAAAGGCTTGCACTGAAGGTCAAGTTGACCGTCTTGTTTGATCCAACGTTTGCATCGCTGAACTTGCCTGTAAGTGATCTGCCAGTGACTGAGCAAGTCTTTGAGCTGTTGGTTGAACGAACTGTATGGTCATAAGTGATTGTGCCAACGTTGGTTGTGTTGTCAAAGACCTTGTCGGGGATGTTCTCGACAGTGACATCGACGTAAACGATTGATTTTGCTCTTGAGAAGGTCTTTTCGACTCTGTCTTCGCCTTCGTCATATCCAGCACCACCAACAAAGGTGTAGTTGCTTGCAAGTGCATCACCAACTGCGTTGGTGCCTGTCACCTTGAAGTCCTTGGTGTAGGCTGTGACACTTGTTGATGCGTTCTTTTCAACAGTGTAGCCAACAGACAATGAAATTGATTCATCCTTGGTGACGCCTTCTGCCTTGCCGTTTGAGAAGGCCTTTTCTACTTCGCCCACCGTCAAACTGCCGATGACGGGTCCGTTTGTGTTGCCGTCATAGACGTAGCCGTTGCCTGCCTTGTTGTTGAACACGTTTTTCCAGTTTACTTCAATGGGGCAAGGTGTAATGGTGATGGTTGCGGTAAGGTTGCTGCCTTCCTTCAATGAGAACTCAATGACGTAGTTATTGATGGATGCAGATGACTTGGATGAGCTTTCTGCAATGACCTTGCCTACGCCTGCCACACCAGAAGCTGCTTCGATGGTTGCTGTATATGTGCCAACGTTGCAGGCTTGTGAAATGCTGTTTCCTACGGAGTCAGTCATATTGACATCGATTGACACTTCAACCGTTTCAGGTGCTCCTTCAACACCGCCGGTGATGCTGTCGTCACCAGATGCAATCTTGACTGCATGGATGGTGCCGTCATAGACGTACGTGCCACCGCTGATGCCGTCTGCTTGTGCAACAATTGTGTAAGGATTGATTGTCCAACCCACATTCCACTTTGAAGGCTCTGTGCCACTGCTCAAAGTGCCGATTTCCGTGCCCTTGAACACGAAGTAATAGCTGTCCTTGAACAGAGCTGCCAGTTCTACAACTGCGTTGTAGCTTGCAGCGTCGTTGGCGTAGAAGTTTACTGTGATTGTGTTTGCAGATGCGTCAACAACAATGTGCTCGTCGGCATTCCCATTGTTCTTGCCGTTGCTGAGGCCTTCCGTTGAGCCTGTGGTTGTGATGTAATCCGTCTTGTCGTCAAGGGTGCCTGCAATGAAGTTGCTGATGACAACTGAGGTGACACCTTGCCAGTTCTTTCCGCCGTCGAAGGTGTAAACTGTCTTCCAGTTGTTTTCTGAGGTGTTGACTTCAAGTTTCAGTTCACGCTTGTCAACGGACACTGTCTTGTTGTCGCTTGATGATGCTCTATGGTTGGTGTCTGTTGCTGTCACAGAAACCTTGTGTGAGCCAGCCTTCTTGAAATAGACGATGTAGGTTGCGCTGTACAGCTTGACACTGCCTATGTTCTTGTATTCATCTGTGGCATAAACGTAGCAGTTGTCGGTGTCGTTCTTGCTGCCTGAGGTTGAGTTTGCGCCCACTGCATAGAATGACACGTTGGCGACTTCGCTGTTTTGAGGCACTTGAATTTCAGGAACGACACTGCCTTCTTTAAGGTCAACAAGTGATGATTCACTGCCACCGTTGAATGAGTACTTGGGTGTGACAATCTTGTTGATGATTTCCATAATCTTTTCACCGCTTGAAACGTCTTCATCTACGTCGATTGCAATATTTGACACTGTAAATTTGATGTAGTGTGAGAAGGTGTTGTCGAAACGGAATGCGTCGGCAGGATCTTCATTATTCTTGGTGTCAACAATGTGAGGTGATTGTGTGTCGAAGTCTACCTCAATATTTCTCTTCTTGATGGACCACTTATATTGGTCTGCACCATCTATTGTTGAGTCAACTGAGCCGAGAGTGATAGGTTTACCCTTGCTGTCAACCGTCCAAATGGTTGCCTTGAGGTCGTGGCTGCCTGCATTGGTTGCACGGTTGATGCCGATGCCGTCTTCTCCTGGCACTGTGCCGTTGAAGGTGTAGTAGTACTTGCCGAAGTAATTGTTAATATTTTCTTCGCCGACACCTTCGGTGGGTTGATCTTCTGAGAAGTTGATGTCCACAAGTTGGGCATATCTTTCATATCCGTTGTAGACAAAGTTGTTGTAGGGAACGACTTCCTTGTAGAAGATCATAATGTTGCCTGCGGTGTTTGCGTCAGATGAGATATAAATCTTGTCGCCTTCGCCGTTGAGGGTGGTTGCGTTGCCTTGGTCCTTGACGTAGAGGTAGAATCCGTTCTTTGTGGAAGCATATGCGGTTGAATAGATATATCCAGCCTTGACTGCTCCGCCCACGTTTTCGTGGACTGAATCAGACGCATATTCATTGTAGTAGGTGCCGTCAGGTTGTTGTGCTCTCTTTGCTGAGCCAACGATGATGAGCCAGTAGTTCAAGCTTTCGTTGGATGAATAAGGCTTGTCAAGAGGATCAGTTGAGTTTTCATGGTCAACCACAACACCTTCTGGGTGATCTGTGAAGGATGCGGAGTCGTCTGCAAACAGATAGTAATAACCTGTCTCCAAGGTGCCAGTGTTATATTTGATAGTGACACTTTCTTCGCTATATGAACCCCAGTCGCCGTTTGCATTTTGGACGTACAAGCCGGGATTTGCTGCGAAATACTTGTCCCAAGTGTCGATTTCGCCAACCAAGTGGATGGGATTGCCGTTGGCATCAAGTTCGTCCACGTTGTTGGAGTAATCTGCGTATGACAGGAACTCCGTCCAAGTGCTTGCCTTGTCGAGGGTTTCTGTTATGTTGTCAGGATTGGAGTTCTGCAACAATTCGTTTGCGTAGGACTTGATCCAATAGCTGGCGTTGGTCTTGGGATCGTATGCCTCGCCTGTGACAACGTTGGGGTCTGTGGGAATATAACCAACGATACCGCCGACGTCTTCATAGTTGACTGTGATTGTGCCAACTTCGATTTGAGAGTCGGTGACCTTTCTGACAGACGTGCTTGTGCCGATGACGTTGCCGTAAACGTTGTAGCAGTTGTCAACTGCTGCGCCAGCACCTTCGGTGCTGTTTGCGTTGCCGTTGAAGCCAACCACACCACCAACTCTTCTCAAGCCACCAACGTTGGACTTGTAGATGAGCATGTTGTGGATTGAGATGTATGACACTTCAATTGCGCCGATAACGCCACCAACTGCTTGGACAGTACCGCCGAAGTTTTGGTTGGTGAAAGGTGTTGTTGCATCGTCAACGTAAACACCGCCGTCATCATCATTGCTCTTGAACACACCGCCGTACACGTCGCCATAGACGAAGAAGGTGTTGCCTGACCATCCGCCTGATGCTTTCATATCGTCAGAGTTGATTGCGCCGAAGACACCACCAAGACCGCCCTGTGCAGCAAAGGCTGAATCTGCATCATCATTGGCATTAAAGGCATAAGGATCAACGCCGGTTGCTTGCACAACCACTTTGCTGTTGTCAATTGATTCATAACCGAAGTATGAATCAGTGACGGTTGAGAAGTTGCGAGTGCTGTCGTTGTATTCATACGCTGACAATGCAGGATTGTCAGGATAGTATGCTGTTGTGCCGTGTGTTGTGTAGTTGTTTGTGATATAGCCCACTGCTCCACCGAGAGCGGTGTCGCCGGTGAAGGTGATTGTTGCTGAGTTGACAAAGTCTGAATTCCTGATTGTGCCGTCGTTGACGCCGATTGCACCACCTGCGAAGTTCTTTGCCTTGATTTTGCCGTAGTTGTAGAATTCAGAGTTTTCAATGATGCCGTAGTTGAGGCCGATTGCACCACCCAAGTTGGACACGTTGTAGCTGTCGCCTGTGGAGGTGACTGAGCCGTAGTTGGTCAAGGTTGCGCCTGAAATGGTTGCGCCTTGCATGATGACGCCGATAACACCGCCCACGTTGACAACTGCCTTAACACTTGAACTGCCTGTGGCTGCCGTTGACACTGCTTCATCGCTTGCCACGAGGGCTTCGCTCTCTGCTGTTGCATGGAGGACAACATCGTTGCCGTTGGAAAGTTCGCCACTGATAACGCCCCTAACAAGACCGCCAATTGCACCACCGACATATTGATAGCCATACACAGAACCTGTATTGCCAAGGGTGCCCTCATTGGTGATGTCACCCAGTGCAACGCCGAGGACACCGCCCACGAATTCTTGATATGCTACAGCGTGATCTTCATGTCCAACTTGACCGTTGTTGATGAAAGTTGCGTCAGCGCTGATATTGATGTCGCCGTTGGAGGAGTTGTCGCCAAAGACACCTCCGATGCAGTCCACCGTATCGTCAAGACTGGTGCCCTTACTGCTGTCATTTGTGCCAACTGCGCCGGTGTTGGTGACCAAGCAATGTTCACCAAAGACCTTGCCATTGTTGTAGCCGAGGAATCCGCCGATGTATCTCTGTCCGTCAACTGAAGCGCCGAGTGTGATGCTTGCTTTGTCACCGTCTTCACCATACACAGTGCCTTTGTATTCGGCTGCGCCCATGTGGAGTGCGCTTCCCTCTGCGTTTGCGCCGATGAAGCCACCGACGTTGTAGTGGGCTTTAATTTGACCACCGGTTTCGATGGTGGTTGTTCTTGTAATGTAGGTGTCACCGTCGTTGAGACCGATGAAGCCACCGACGTTGTCGGCAGTGTCTGTCAAAAGACTGGGCGCGATTGTGAAAATGCCGTCAAGAGCAACACCCTTTGAAATGCCTGCAAACCCACCTATGCTGTCTGCATTTGAACAACTCTCTGCATCGATAGTGCCAGCCACCGTCACAAAGCATTGTTCCATTCGGGCTGAACTGCCCATATAACCGACCACGCCACCTACGTTTTGTACGTTGTCAAAGCCACTTACGTTGATAGTGCCGTGGAACTCTATTTCACCACGGAACGTTGCATAGCCCGCCGCGTCGTCGCTGACGTAGCCTACGATGCCTCCGATTGCGGTGCCATAGCCTTTGTCCGTTTCGTTGTTGTCGTTGTATCTCTTGATGAGAACGTCTTCCCAGACGTAACAATCGATAAATGCGTTGGCGCATCCTGCTCCTGCTTCTGCGAAGGAAATGATACCACCGAAGGAGTGGTCGCCTTTGATGACTACTCCATAACTGCTTTCGCTGTCAAGATCAGCAGGTGTGTTGCCCTCTGTGCCAACGTGGCATCCAGAAACTGTCAACGCTCCTGTTGCGCCTTGTGCGCCAACAATGCCACCAAGAAGTTTCTTTTCGGAAGCAGTGGACTCTATGTGAGCGCCCACTACGTGGCAACCTATGATATCAGTGAATGAAGACGCATCTGCGCCAACTGAATAACCGATAATGCCACCGATAGAATCCTTGAAACCTTTTATGCTTGCATTGATGACAACTGAATCGGCAATGGTGAGACGATTGCCTGTTGCTCCACTGTCTGCCATGCCAACGATACCGCCGGTGTAGCCTGCTCCGCCATTAGGACCAGTCTTTACGGTGAGAGAACGTGGTTCGGTGCCTGCGGTGCCTGCGGTGCCTGCTTGCAGTCCGCTGATATAGGAGTTGTCGAGAGCCTTTGCAACGATACCTGCAGATATTATACCATTGTCGTTCAATGTGTCTGCGTGAATTGTGCCGGTGACGGTGATGTTTTCAACGTGTGCGTTGCGGACAACACCAAACAGACCAGCGTAAACGTTGGTTCTATTAAAGCCATAATAGGAGTTGATGTCTCTTATTTCAGCATTGGTGCCGTCGCCGAGGTCACCTGTAATATGTCCGCGGAAATCACGATAATAGGTTTTGCCGCCTGACGTGACAGAGCTATCTCCCAGATAGCCGATGGGATTCCAGTTGGTTGTGCCGTATCCCACGTTTGACGTCCAAGAGCCGTTATAACCATAGTTGCGTGCCTTCCAAGTTGCATATGCATTGCTTGAATTCAGCGTGAAGTTGCCACTGCTTTCTTGATTGGTTGCGTAGACACTCGTTGCGGGAGCAGTCTTGTTAGATGCTGAAATCGTTGCATCTGACGTGGACAGCGTTCCGTTATGGAGTCCGTTTGCACCACGGTCATAGAGGTGATAACTCTTGCCTTTCTTCTTGGTTGAGCCGTCATAGAACACGTAGTCATTGCCACTGTTGACATCGCTGGTGGGCAATTGAATATACGTACAAACGTCTCCTGCAAGGTTGTTTGTGCCATTTGCAAATTCAATGAACTTGCCGTCAAAACCAAAGGTTGAATTTCCGCCCTTTGCTGAGGTAAGTGCCATAACGCCGAGGAGGTCTATGCCGTCCTTGATGACGTAAGGGTTGAACTCACTGCCTGCCACTTGTTGGACAAATTCTCCAAGGTTATTTCTGCCGTAGCCGAGAGAGGTCATTGCAAGGCCGTTTTGAGTGTCAACTGCAAACATTGAAAGTTGAGGCAAGCAACCAGGCAAGAAAATCCAGCCGGGGTAATTGCCACTCTTGATGTCGTTGTTGATGAGCACACCTGCGTCACTCTCAGATGAACCGTTCAAACTGTTGACGGAGTTGGTGCTGATTTCTTCATTACTCTTCATCATTGCAGTGAGTTCTGCAACAGAAGAAAGCACGTGTCCTGCGCCACCACTTGATGCATAGGTATCAGTATCGTATTGATCTCCACCAATGCTTATACCACTGTGATTGTATCCACCAATATGATAGCGTTTGTAGTTGCCACTGTCGTTTTGCCATTGAATTTGCCACTTAAGTGAGTAGCAGTCAAATATGTTTGCTTCGGTGCCTTCAACAACCTTGAAATATCCAACGATACCTCCAGCATATTTAGGTCTGTCATTGCTTGCACCACGTGATTCAACCTTGATATCGCCAACGTTGTAGCTATTGCGGATATAGGTTGTGGTTCCGTCAACCATGCCAACAATACCACCGACACGTCCGTGCCATGTTCCTACTTCACCAGATGCTCCTCGCACAACGATATCGCCAGCATTGTAACAGTACCTTATATCTGAATTGACTGCAGTGCCAAGAATACCACCACAGTTGACACCCCACCATTGACCAGAGCCAAGAGCTACAATTGTGTACGTTCCATTATCAGAAAGTGAAGGATCACCAATCATGACTCCAAAAATTTCAACGCCTGCCCAATTGAATACGGCAAATTTCTTGCCACCTGTGCTAACCGTTCCCGTGTTATAGCAATAGTACACCTTGGTGACGTGTGATTGAGTTGTATATTCAGTGTCTGAACCCATGATGCCACCGGCTTTGTTGCCCCATGCGTGGACTGTGCCAGTGTTGTATGATGCGTAAACGTCAGCATAACCAGAGCCACCAACAAGACCTATGATACCACCAGCACTACCATCTTTGGAAATACTATTTGTTGCTAAAGGTGCTGAGGGCGTGCCTTCACAAAGCGCCTCAATGTTGCCTGTATTACCACAGCTGATGATTTCTGTTGCGCCACCTGTTCTGCCAATGATGCCACCAACGTTGTATGATGCCATTATGTTGCCTGCATTACGGCATGAGTCAAGGCGGATTATGGGTTGTGAACCAAATGTGCTGGAATAACTGTCGTTGCCACTGTCACGATAGCCATTCCAAACATTGCCGATGATGCCACCGACACCGTATGCCTGACTGCCACTTTCGTATGACGTAATATCGCCAAGGTTGACGCATGCAATAAAGGTGTAGTCATACTTGGTTTGCGCACTTGTTGAGCCAAGAATACCGCCGTGGCTGTGTCCGTTGCCTGACATATCAACGTCTGAAATGCAGTTTTCAAAGGTGAGCCATCCTCGTGCGTGTCCAACAAATGCTCCACAGTCGTTGCCAAGGTTGGTCCAAGTGCCCTTGATGGTCAAGTTCTTGAAGGTTGCATTGCCTGCTTGAGGGAACAAGCCAAGTTCATTGCGTGATGCTGCGTTTGCTCCGTTAATGTTGATTGTAATGGTATATCCGTCACCGTCAAAGGTGCCCTGGAAGTTGTGCGCACTGATGTCGTCCGTGCTTTCTCTGCCTGCAAGGTTTGATTGGGTGACTGTGATGTTGTTGGCAAGTTTGACGTATTGTCTAAGCCCGCCTACGCCTGAATTTTTGACGTCGGTTGCAAATGCGTTCCAGTCTGCAACTGATGCGATGACACGAGGTGCAACTGCTGAATATTTTGCGTATTGGAAAGTCAAATCTCTTGAAGTCTTGACGTAGTTGCCTGTTGCGGAATAGTCGAAACTGTAAGAGGTTTGATAACTGCCTCTGTGATAGTTGCCGTCGTCGTCGGGATGATCCACCACGTCAACCTTGTACAGACCTGTCTTGCCGATGTAGAGATACTTCTCTTCCCAAGCGGTGCTGTTGGTGTAGTTTGAAATACTGCCAAAGCGGACGCTTGTCTTTGCAATGATGACACTGCCCTCTGTTGATGCACTCAGACGGAGGAAAAGGTTTTGTTCATTGCTGTCGTTTGCTGCGGCTTCAAAGGCGTGTTCGAAGGGATCTTCATAGCCACTGCCGTCGTAGAACACAACTTGTGCCTTTTGGTCGTAGCCTGTGATTGTGCCAACACTGGGCAGAGCGATGCCGAGAGAGATGCTTCCCTTCTTTGCTTCGATTTCGCCTGCTGAGCCTGTTGCGTGGGCTCTTGAAACTGCGCCGTCAGAGATGAGGCCTGCAAAGACGAACATTTCGTCAATGTATGCGTTCATTGCGCCGTCACTACTGCTGCAGAATGAGAGGATATAGTTGCCGTATGCGTTGGCAGGGACACTTTGGTACGTAGGATCTGCTGTGAGATAGAGCGCCCAAGTGTCCTTGATGGTTGCAACTGTTGCGGCAACGCCTGCAACACCGCCCCTTGCGGTGGTAAGGTTGTTGTCATACATGAAGCCTTGGACGTAACAAGTGTCCAAAGTTCCCAGTGCCATATTGCCAACAAGACCGCCAACATATTTGTCGCCTCGGACCATATCCGTGGTTGTGTCCACGTTTTGGTTGCCAGGGAGGGATACGAATGAATATCTGAACGTACCACCGTTCATATAGCCAACGAGACCGCCGATATAGTTGCCTTCGTTGATTAATGAGTAGTCAACTGAAGTCTTGACCACTGCCGTTGAGAACACACTTTCAATTTGGTGTCCCATTGTGCTCAACACGCCAAACAAACCGCCTGCATAACTGGTGTTTGTGGTGATTTCATAGACAGTGCTGTCAATGTTGCCGTTGTATGACCAATTTGCTTGGCCTTCGTCCTCGGTGTTGATGAGACGGATCGCGTTGTTCAATTCAATGCGTCCAACAAGACCACCAACAACGGTTTGACCTGTGACGTTGGCTTCGTTGCGGATGAACGTAGGCTCGAAAACGGTGATGACTCCGTCATAAGGTGCTACGTTGTTTTGAGTCATTGCACCTATGACACCACCTGTGTATGCTTGTGAGCCAACCACTGAGCCGTAGTTGGTCATTGATGATACACGTTTGACTCCGTCAATGGTGTATTCACCAAGATAATAGGTGCCTGCGTTTGCGCCTGTGCCTTGACGGCCTGCGCCTGCCATAATTTGACCGATGATGCCGCCAACGTAGCTTGATCCGCTGACATTTGCATTGTTGACAAATTCGCCGTACATTTCACTGCCAAGACCAAGGTAGCCCACAACACCACCGACGTAGTTTGCGCCGTTGATGGCAATTGTGTTGTTATATTGACTTGTTATCAACGCATTTCCTGATTTATAGGTATAATCAACGCGCACGTAACTGTCTGCCTTGCCGATAAGTGAACCAACATAGTCATTTCCTTCAATGGCTGATGTGGTTGTGATGACGACGTTGTTGACTTCTGCATGAGCAGCTGTATTGTTGATTACATTGCCCTTGACAACGCCAAACAGACCAACATAGTCAGAATAAACACCAAACTCTGAAAGTTGTAAGAGGCCACTGTTTGACTTGTTGCGTACGGTCACTTTGACATAGCGATATGCACCGGGGTTGGTGAAGTTTACGTTTTCTGAATAAGTAAAGTTTTCTCCAACCCAATTATCTTTGCTGATATTGATCAGTTGTGTCCATGTGGAATTATCATTTGAACCCCAAATTTGGAAATTGTAGGGGTTTCTAGATGTATAGCTGGTGTGGAATGTATCGTTGGCTGTTGCCCAATAGAAACCGCGGAGGTATCTAGGATTGCTGATTTCGATGATGAATGTTGCGCTTCCGCTTCCGTTGTCATAACAAAGCTTGGTTGCGGTGTTGCCGTCAAAGAGATTGTCCACATCTTCTCCGCCGGCTCTAAAGTTTTCAGAAAGCAGTGTGTAATCATCGTTGAGATGATCTCTAAGATTGATGGTGTAAGTTCTGTTTGCACCAGCCTCATAACCGTTGAACACGCCACCAAAATATGACAGTGTCACGTCATTGTTGAATGCGTCTTTCTTTGCGGAGGAGAATGTGACGCCACCAATAGGATTGAAGGAAACATACTCTGGAATGTCAATATCGGAATTCATCAAGAAATATGATCTCTTGATTGTTCCGTCTGCATTGTGGGCAGAATAGAATATATCTGATGCAACCACATTGGCGCTTGCATTATTTTCGTTGACGCCCATGCCACGGACACTATTGATAGGATCGCTGTTGCCGTTGACGATTTCACTGAGTCTAAGGAGGTGGATCCAGTGGCTGATGACGTAAGGATTGTCCACACTGCCCCACTCGCTTTCAACCTTGCCGTCACCATTGCGATCCGCAGGTGAAACTGCGCCAAAGTCGCTGTTGACAACAACAAATTTGACGGTGATTGTGCCTGTGTAATTTTGTGTGCCTCTCCATGTGATTGTGGTCAAACTTGACACGCCTGTGGCAGCATTTATGCTGTCGAAAACCTCACCATCCGTCAACGTTGTTTCTGCGGTGATGAGATTGGGATTTAATTGTCCGAGATTGGTGACCAGTTTGAATCTTTCGGCAGAATAAACAATGTCATAAATTTGTGCATCCGAAGTGATGCCTGCGTCAAGGGCTGCATAGCCATTTGAGTCGGTTAGATTTACGAAAGGATACATATCCCATCCGTAAGTTTCATTTCTTGAAGGAGCGCCAAATGCTGTGCCGCCGTAATAGATGAAAGCATCTCGTGTGGTCAAAATGTGCGCAACGAGATCATAAGGAACGATTGTATAAGAGAATGTGCGTGTGCCAGTATAGTTGCCCTTGCCGGTTATGGTGATGACGATTGCTTGACCAGTGACATTGACACGATCGACACCATTGTATGATGCAGTGAAGTCGTTGTTCTTGAGTAGTGTAATTTCAGCACCACTATCATTTGCGCCATTGCCTGCACCACTGCCTGCTGCCCACTTGACAGTATACCCTGCATCCTTTTCCTCGCCTGTGTATTCCAAATCAGGTTGGCTGAAATTAGGATTTATATCGCTGTCTGCCAAATTCTTGGGAGTGATTGCCCAAGAGAAGTTGTGGGTTGCGCTGGTTGTTGAACCATATTTTAGGGTGTAGTTGTGGGTATCTATTAGGGTGACAACAAAACCATAGTTGCCAACGTCCTTTGCACCGGATATGCTGTAAACAAGAGGATTCTGTGTCTTTTGGCTTACGGTAGGTTTGGTTGACCCCGAAAGTGTTTCAACTGTGACAATGTTTTGATTGCCTGAATTTGTGGGGAAATTTGAAATCTGCAGTTGGTTTACACCTTGATGTCCAGCAGAATATTCGTAAGAAAACAGATTTTGGTTATTTTCAAACGTTGCGGTCAGAGTAAGTTCTCTCTTGCTAATTGTCCAACTATATGATCCAGCAGCACGTCCTGTAAGCGTATAGTTTGAAGTGTCACTGAGTGTGATATTGACGCTATAACTGCCGACATTGACTGCATCGCTTACATTATATTGCAATGTTCCAGAACCATGTACTTTACTCAAGGTGACACTATTTGTCCCATCAGATGTCACTTGGAATACGTTTTCCTTTTGTGCATTTGTCAGCGCGGTGGGGAGATTTTCAACCTTGACAAAAGTCACGCCTTGGTGAGCCGCATTGTACGTGTATGCAGCCCAACCACCAGACATCTCAAGAGTCACTGTCAATGTTCTCTTGTTGATGGTGTAGCTGAGTCCTGTTTGTCTGCCGATGACACCACCATTTGAAATGACTTCAACTGCCACACTATATGTTCCAGCATTTGTGGGTGCAGTTGTTTGCCACTTGCCACCATGATAATAAAGGAATCTTGCTTGGCTTCCTGCGTTGCCAGTTCCAAGAACAGGAGCCTCGCTTGTTGCATCATAAGTCTTTGAATTTATGGATGCCCCTATTGCTTTGCCGGGGTCAATATAAAGACCTGCATGGCTATTGTCTATGTTGGCACTGAAGCCCATGCTGAGAGTGACTTGGTTGCTGACAGAAGTGCTTGTTGTTCCGTTAATTGATGTTGATGAACTGACAAATGAAGCCTCAATGGGTGTAGTGCCTGCCACCTTGCTGGTGGTGAGGTTGACTGCTTGAACGAAGCTGTTTGCGTTGGTTGTGAAAGTGAGGCCAAACCCATCAAACTTATACTCTGTGATTTGCTCCCAAGAGGAGTAAGCAACGTTTCCAAGAGCGGGAACAACCACCGAGGGTATGCTTGCTGTCGCAATAGAAGACGGCAAAACTGCTGCTCTGCCGCGAGTCCAAGTTGAACCATTAAGCTCACATGTGTTGCTGGTTGAAGGCACTGCGCCTGAGAAGAATGCCCAACTGGTGCCAACGTTGACAACACTGGGTGAGTGTCCAAGCAAGTTGCCAACGCCAGTGCCTACTGATGAAGAGATGGTTGCAACACTATAGCAATAGTTGATGTTTCCTTCTGTTGCTGCGGCGATGCCGCCAGCAAAACCCTTGCCGGAATTGTCGGTGACTGAACCGATTGAATAACAATATTCTATAGTACCGCGCGATGCGCCTGCGATGCCACCCACGTATGCGCCATCGCCGTTATAATATGTATATTTGCCAAAACTCCAGGTCTGAACGGCGCCTGCATTGTAACATTGTGACACGGTTGCTCCGCCAATGACTTCACCAACAATGCCACCTGTGAGTTTTCCGCCTTCGATATTGCCAAAGTTTTTGGAACTTGAAATCAAGCCATTGTTCATTTTGCCAACAATTCCGCCGATTGCGTAGAAATTGTCGTGACCGGCATTGTTTTGTTTCCAAATCAAGCTTGCTCTGTTTTCACAACCCGAAAGGGTGAGCATACTGTTGGAATATCCGACAATTCCTCCCCAACCATCACGGGCTGTATCGTTGGAGAAATACACGTTGTACGTTGTGTTGTTGTTGGCAGATGTGGGGCTGGTTGTGCCATAGTTTTTGCAACCAGTGACAGTGATTGTGCCATTTGCATAACCCAAAATGCCACCTGTGCCAGCAGTCGAGCCATTGTTGTAGACAATAGTGCCCAGGTTTGTGCAATTGATGATGGAGCTTGTGCCCTCGGCGCGACCAACTATGCCACCCGTGTAACCATGCCCCCAAACAGCACCACCTGAAGTGGTTATGCCTGAAAGCGTGGACCCTGTCATATAACCAACCACAGCGCCCTTGTCCGTGGCGTCACCATTGATTGTGCCGGGTCTTACAGTAAAGTTTTTGAGGGTTGCTCCATTGATATAGCCAAAAAGCCCACCGTATTGACCGGCAGGAATACTATAATTGCTTATTGTGTTGTTGAGGCCATCAAAAGTTCCTCTAAAATTGTTGGTGCTTGTTCCTATAGGATTGACCGTTCCTCCTCCGATATCCAAAGAAGCCGCCAACTCGAAAAATGCACCTGAGTAATTGTGCGAAGTTGCTTGAGGATTTGTATAACGCGCCAAAGATGAACCCGTGGTGCTTCCTGTTGCATTTGCATTTCCGTTGACAATATTTCTCAAATTGTTGAGATGTGTTGTATTTCTTATGACATAGGGATTGCCTTCCGTGCCCCACTTGCCTGTTCTGCCTGAATAACTGCCAAATTCCAGTGCAGGTGTCCAAATGGCGTACATTGTGAATGAAACACTGCTGGTTTTGATATTACCGTTTTGCAGTGCAGTCAAATATGAACCCATTGTGGCTTTGGCAACACTATAATTTGGGTGTGTGCCGATGAGCCAATTTGGAGTTGAAGTTGCATTTGCGTCAACATCCCAGCCCATAAAGAAGCGGTCAGTCCTGACGAATGAATTGGCTGCCAGCGGTGCATCGCCGCCATTGAACGTACCTGTGGTTTGTCCTACAGAGCCAGTGCCACCATTAGCGTCATAAGTTATGGTATAGTTGATGCCTTTCCAAATGGCATAAACTCTTGTGGTTTCTCCTCCAGCACCAGTTGTCACACTTGTCACTGGCGTAGTCGAACTTGCACTTGTGCCCCACCCAACAAAATAATAACCGTCTCGTGTGTATGGGCAGTCAGTTCGCAATGTTATTGTGGTGTATTTCGTTTCAGTAGTCCACGCCTCAGTGCCAACGCCACCATTGGCGTCATAAGCGACAATCGCTCTTTCTTCAAAGATTGCCGTGTATGTGCCACCAGGAGTCACACCTGCACCAGTGAATGTCCTAGGATTGTCTATGTTGCCGTCTGACCAACCAGTGAAAACATATTTGCTGTCTGTAGGGGTTGCAGTAAACTTGATGGAGTCAGATGTCTTTGTAAACTTCGCAGTTGTGCCTGAATAAGATGCACCACTTGCATCACTAGCAGCGATAGTTCCACTTCCTTGAGTGTTGACTGTTACATTATAGTAGCCAGTGACTGAAATAGAAATATTCTTTGCCTGAGCCCAGTGTTGAACTTCATTCTTTTGAACAGAACCAGCTTCTTTGTAATAAGTTCCAGTGAGGCGCAATTGAATAGACTGACCATTAGAAAATGTTTCCGTATGTGTCACACCAGTTGTTATTGAAGACGAGTTTGTTCCATCTCTATCCCCATATTCTTCTGCCGTGGTTTGTGCAACACTAGTTGTTTTACTGATACCTACAATATCAAAGTTTGCTTTTGTTGAGTGGTCAGCAGATGACAACCAGTTTGAACCATCGGATCGTGCATAAATATCGACTTTAACAGTCACACTCTCGATTGTCACGTTTGCAGGTGCAACAAGATTGATATATGCATATGCGGAATTCGTGTTATATCCGTTTTTTACATTGTCACTAATTGCCTTAATGCCCGCACCATTACCGTCACAAATGCCAGGAGAATAGGAAATGTAATTGCCATTGCTGTAACTATAGTTCCAGTATGATGAATAAGATGAAGTTCCCCAAGTCTCATCGAGAGTAAAATATCCTGCAGAAAGTGCCTCTTTTTTGAGAACAATATCTCCACCAGTTGTGGAATAATAATCGCCTGCGGTTGCTTCAGCGACGCCTGTGGGAGCGTCAGCGCCTGCACCTATACACGCGTATAAAAAAAGAGAAAGGAGAAGACTGAAAAGCAACACCTTTACGGTGAGGCGGGTTGCTTTTTGGATGAATCTTTCCTTTCTTGTTGTGTTCATATTGCCTTTGTATGATTTCTCGCAGGGAGAAAGTTTTGCTTTTAAGTTTAGAGTTGTGAGTGCTTGCGCACGTTATGATTGCTTTGCAAGTTGTATCCGCCTTCGGCTGGGATACTAGGTTGCGGTGCGCCCGATTGACGCACCCAACCGAAATTTGGAGAGAATAATCTTTTTACATTTTATATTATATGTACAATTCTGGCAAGACTTTTATTGGATTTTTTTGAAAAAAAGTTAAAAAAGTTATGTTTTTCCCAAGGCAACAGGCTTTGTGAGGGCAAAAAATTTGCCTCATTTTTGGGTGTAGTTTGGCTCACTGTTTTGCTTGTGTTAGGGCGGTGGCTTACTGCCGCCGATAGGGTTTCCGTCCCAAACTTTTACGACCTCAAAAAAGCAAAAAAACGCCAAAAAACCCACTTTTTCCAGGGGTAATTGAAAAATCAACGGAAATTTTGCCGTTGCTTTTTCAGTGATGTTTGTTGCGTACTTATACAAGCACTCACTTGTTCGAAGACGGAACGCGAGGAGCAGCGGCGACGAGGAAGGGAGCGCCGAGCACCAGAATTTGTACGCAGTCGCTGGTGCGCTCTGTTTTTTTGCACCAAAGCGACAAGTGGCATAATGAGACGACGTCGCTGAATGTGCGAGAGCCGAGTGTTGCCCTGCCCGTAGGGCTCTGCCGTAGGCAGAAGGGGGAAACACATGAGGAAGGGGGACATATGCTTAGAGGAGTTCGCACACAATTAGTAAAAAAAAGCACTCAACACGAGTGCTTTTTTATTGTGCCAAATAGCGCGTTTTTAGTCGAGTTCGATTGCGCCAGTATACAATTGATGATATCTGCCCTTCAACTGCAAAAGTTCCTCGTGGTTGCCTCTTTCAATGATTTCGCCGTGTTCAAGCACCAATATCATATCTGCGTTGCGGACGGTGGACAATCTGTGGGCTATGATAAACACTGTTCTGCCCTGCATAAGCTTGTCCATACCCTCACTGATCAGCTTCTCGGTGTGGGTGTCGATGCTGCTCGTTGCTTCGTCAAGAATAAGCACGGGAGGGTTGGCTACTGCTGCTCTTGCTATGGCAAGGAGTTGTCTTTGTCCTTGAGAAAGATTTGCGCCGTCACCACTGAGCATTGTGTCGTAGCCCTCGGGCAAGTGAGAGATGAAATAGTGGGCGTTGGCAAGTTTTGCGGCGTTTTCCACTTCCTCATCGGTGGCGTCAAGTTTGCCGAATCTTATGTTGTCACGGACTGTGCCTGTGAAGAGGTGGGTGTCTTGAAGCACCATTGCCATTGAGTGACGGAGATCGTCTTTCTTGATCTTGGTGATGTTGATGTTGTCGTATCTTATCTTGCCCTCTGTGACGTCGTAGAAGCGGTTGATAAGGTTGGTGATGGTGGTTTTGCCTGCACCGGTTGAGCCAACAAGGGCTATCTTTTGACCGGGTTTTGCTTCCATATACACGTTTTTCAGCACGGTCTTTTCGGGCACGTAGCCAAAGGTGACGTTTTCAAACTCAACTTCACCTTGCCACTTGACGTAGGTGGTGGTGTCATCTGCCTTGTGGTAGTGTTTCCATGCCCAGATGCCTGTGTACTCGGCGCACTCGATGATGTTGCCCTCTTCGTCCTCTCTTGCGTTGACAAGGGTGACGTAGCCTTCATCGCTCTCTTCCTCTTGATCTAGAAGATCAAAGATACGCTCTGCACCTGCAAGCGCCATCATAATGCCGTTGACTTGTTGCGCCATTTGTGAGATGGGTGCGTTGAATTGACGTGAGTATTGCAAGAAGGACACCAGTCCGCCCCAAGTCATGCCAAGGAATCCTGTGGTTGCCATAATCGTGCCTACAACCGCTGTGAGGGCGTAGTTGACGTAGCCAAGGTTGCCCATGATAGGCATAAGCACGTTGGCGTAGGTGTGTGCCTTCCGTGAGGCAAAGCCCAGTGCGCTGTTTCTGTCGGCAAAGTCCTTGATTTCTTGGGTTTCGTGGCAGAACACCTTGACCACTTTCAGGCCTTCGATATGCTCTTCAACAAAGCCGTTCAGTGCGCCTACCTCTTTTTGTTGGCGTACAAAGTGCTTTCCGCTCTTGCCTGCGATATATTTGGTGACTACCATACCAACCACTATCATAACTATTATGCACAGTGTCAGCACGGGGCTTATGACCATCATCATCACAAAGATGCCTATGACCGTCATGGATTGTGAAATGATGTTGGGCAGTGCACCTGACAACAACTCGCGGAGAGTGTCTGTGTCGTTGGTGAAAAGGCTCATCAATTCGCCGTGGGTGTGGGTGTCAAAATACTTGATAGGAAGGGATTGCATCTTGACGAAAAGACTATCACGGACGTTTTGGAGAACTTTGGTTGTGATGTATGTGACTGAATAATTATACAAATAGTGCATCAGTGCTCCGCAGACGTAAACTGCTGCCATAATGCCTACCATAATTGCAAAGTCCGTGGTGGTGACAACGGCTGCACGTGCGGCATAAGTTGCGGCGGTGATCACCCCTGCTTTGTAGGCAAGAGGAAGGATGTATTGGTCAACCACAACGCTGAGGAGGAAAGTACCTCCAACGCTTGTGAAGACGTGACCGATCAAACATGCAAGTGCCACTGCCAAACGGGCTTTGTAGGGCTTGAGATAAGTGAGAACACGCTTCAGTGCCTTCATAGGGCTCTTTGCCACAATGCGCTTTCCGCCTTTTCTCATATCCTTTTCCATATTCTTCATTTTCTTAGCCATCGATGTCACCTCCCTTTTGAGAGTTGTAGATGTCTTGATAGACAGGGTTGGATGCCAAAAGTTCCTCATGTGAGCCGATGGCGTCAATGCGTCCGTTGTTCATAATGATGATGCGATCCGCTTCTTCAACGGAGGCAATACGTTGAGCAATGATGATGACGGTTGTGTCACCAAATTCTTCTTTGAGTCCTGCTCTGATTGAAGCGTCTGTGGCGGTGTCAACTGCGGAGGTTGAATCGTCCAAAATCATTATTTTCGGGTGTTTAAGTAGCGCTCTTGCTATTGTTAACCTTTGTTTCTGTCCGCCAGACACGTTTACGCCACCTTGTCCAAGTTCGGTTTCATAGCCGTCGGGGAAGGACATAATGAAGTCGTGGGCTTGGGCAACTTTGGTTGCGTGAATTATCTCTTCTTCGGTGGCATCGGGGTTGCCCCAAAGGAGGTTTTCTCTTATTGTGCCACTGAACAAAACGTTCTTTTGAAGCACCATACCAATGCTGTTTCTAAGGTTGTCAAGTTTGTAGTCCTTGACGTTTACTCCACCGACTTTCACCTCTCCATCAAAGGTGTCGTAAAGGCGAGGGATGAGTTGGACGAGAGTGGTTTTTGCACTGCCTGTGCCACCGATGATGCCGATTGTTTCACCGCTCTTTATGTGGAGGTCGATGTTTTCAAGGTTCAAAACGTCAGGGTTGTTGCTGTATGAAAAGTCTACATTGTCAAAGTCAATGCTGCCGTCTGCAGGGGTGATGTCAAGAGCGTCTTCTTTGTCCGTAATATCGATGACTTCATCAAAGATTTCACCGATACGTTGCATTGATGCACGGCACATAACTATGTTGATGAAGATGATTGCAATCATCATCAGTGACATCATAATCTGCATAACGAAGTTGAGGAATGCGGACAAATCACCCACTGCCATTTTGCCTGCAATGATGTTGTTTCCGCCAAGCCAAACTATTGCGATTATGCAAGCGTATACCAAAATATTCATCAATGGGAATGCTGTGATGATTATTTTTTCTGCGCTTATTTGAAGTTTTTGTGCTGCTGCACTGACCTTCTTGAAACGGTCTATTTCGTAGTCCGCTCTCACAAAGGCTTTGACTGCACGGATGCCAACCAAGTTCTCTTGGGTTGCCTCGTTGAGGTGGTCGTACTTTTTCAGCATCTTCTCAAAACGAGGGAACACAATCGTCACGCCAACGCCTATGCCAAGGGCCAGTATGGGCAGTGCGATTGCAAATGCTATGGACAAGGTGGGTTGGATGAGGATTGCCATGGTCAACGCCATCACCAGCATAAAGGGCGAGCGCACCATTGTGCGGACAATCATCATATATGCAAATTGAATGTTGTTGACGTCTGTGGTCAGTCTTGTGACGATTGATGCTGTGTTGTAGTGATCAAGGTTGGCAAAACTGAATTGCTCTATCTTGTCAAACAGCGTACGGCGGATGTTCATGCCAAAGCCTGTGGCGGCTTGGGCGGCAAATTTTCCGCTGAGCATACCGCATACTAGGGCAAGAAGCGCCATCACAACCATCACTGCTCCGCATACAACTATGAAGGTGGTGCGGTCGTACAGCGTAAATACGGGGGTGCTTGTGCCTGCCATTTCAAGACAGAAGGTGAACTCGGTTGCGCCCTCCCTCATGCCTACGTTGAGGATTTGCGACATGACAATGGGGATGAACACGTCAAAAACAACCTCAATGGCAACAAGCAGGGCTGCAAGAATTGACGGTGTCTTGTAATCACTGACACAGGTCAAAAACTGATTTAATGCCTTTCTGCTTATTTTTTTGTTTTCTTTTTTCTTTTCCATATATTCCTCTGCGCGTATGCGCCTACAAATTTCAATTATTTTGCCAGCATATTTGCAAGATTTGCCTTGATCTTGTCATAGACCACGTAAAAGTTTTCAAGTTCCTCGGGGGTTATGCCCTCTTTCAGTTTTTCCTCAGTTTCCTTGAAGGACTTTTCAACGCCTCTGCTGACTTCCATTGCTTTGTCAGTCAATATAATCTTTTTGAGGCGGGCGTCACTCTCTAGGGGCTGACGAGTGATGAGTCCGTTCTTTTCCATAAGTTTCAGGATTTCACTGGCGGTGCTACGACGCATCTCAAATACTGCCTCCACGTCCTTTTGGAATACGTCCCTCTTTTCACACTCACGTCTAAGATATCCCAAAACGTAGCTGTGCATGCCAGTGAGGTTTTCGCATTCCTTTAGGAAAGGCGATGAGCAGTGCACTCTTCTCAAAAGGTTTGAAAGGCACTTGATGTCCCTTGCCACTATAACTTTGTTTTCTTCCATAAATACCTACCCATGGTTTTCATTTGAATTTGTCAATAAGTAAATCAGTGTATGCCAAAGCGGGTGAAATTGTTAGTTGACGAACAATATTATATTCCTCACGGGTGTAGGTGTCAACAGATTTTAGAAAAAAGTTCGTAAACTAACAATTTTAATTTTGATTTAATTCTAGCGTTGATTTTGTGGTGGGAAAATCACTGGTTTTTGAGGGGAAAACATCCTTTGGTTTTGAGTTGCTATTGTGTTGCACTTGCAATGTTTTGGCGGTGAAATGTGTGTTGTTTTAGAGCAAAGCAACTGGCGGTTTTACGATGAAACAAGGTGCAGTTTCTAGGTGGCTGTCTAGGTGTTTTTGACAAGAAAAAACGCAGTGAGTTTAAGTCCACTGCATTTGAAATTCTTGTCGTGTATTGTCAAAATAAAGGGTTTAACCCTCGGTTTTTGACGGATAAAGTGCTTTTAATCGCAACTGAAGGATTTATAATACATCTTGGCAAGACCACCTTCACTGGTCTCACGATACTCGCTCCTGAGGTCCTTGCCAGTTTGATACATCGTGTCGATGACGGTGTCAAATGAGATCATACGTGACGAGGTCAAGAAGTTGGCAAGAGACACGGCGTTGAGTGCTCTCATTGCTGCAACTGCATTGCGTTCAATGCAAGGTATTTGAACGAGGCCTCCGATGGGATCACAGGTCAGTCCAAGGTGGTGCTCCATTGCAACTTCTGCGGCGTATTCAATTTGGTCAAAGTCCATGCCGTAAAGCTCCGCTGCACCTGCTGCTGCCATACAACAGGCAGAGCCAACCTCTGCTTGACAGCCACATTCTGCCCCTGAAATTGAGGCGTTGTGTTTGATGAGGTTGCCTATTATTCCTGCGGTTGCAAGGGCTCGCAAAATGTCCTTGTTTGAGTAAGAGTGTCTGTCAAGAAGATATTGCAGCACTGCAGGCACAATGCCACAAGCACCACAAGTGGGAGCGGTGACGATGGGCTCGCCGGCTGCATTTTCCTCACTGACTGCAAAGGCGTAGGAGCATACAAGACGATTCTCTCTTGTTTCGGGGCTTTCGTCTATATGCTTTTGACGATACAGCATTCTTGCCTTTCTTTCAGTGCCAAGACCTCCGGGCAATATGCCGGTGGCTTTGAGACCTGCCTTGATGGATTTTTGCATTTGGTGCCAGATTTCATCAAGGAAATCCCATATCTCTTCACCCTCAAATCTTTCTACGTATTCGGGGATGGTGATGTCGTTTTCCTCGCAATACTTGCGTATTTCTTCATAGGAGTTGTGGGGATAGACTTCCTCAGGGACGTATGAGGCTTCGCCCTCAATCTCGATTGCTCCGCCGCCAACACTGCATACACGCCAGTGTCCTTGCTCTTCATCCCCTACCATTGCGTACATATCCATAGTGTTGGGGTGAGGGACGTCCATCGTTTCCTTGTCAAAGATGACCTTGACGGGTTTGGTGAAGGTCTTTTCCAAGACGGTGTTTGTGCCGTGGCCTTTGCCGGTGAGGGCGAGAGAGCCATAAAGCACCACCAGATAGCTTTCTGCATCTGGATATTTTTGCTCAAACAGTTTTGCTGCTTTTTCAGGGCCTATCGTGTGGGATGATGAGGGCCCACGGCCGGTTTTGTAGAGTTCTTTAAGACTTTTCATAAGGCATCGCATTAATTATAGCACAACCATTTCGGCAAGTCCATAGTGAAAAGTCAATAATTCATTTTTTTCAAATTTTCCAAATAGTTGCAAACTATTTGCCAAAGTCCTCTCATTGTGGTATCATACGCAAAGGCTATCGCACAGGCGCGAGACCCAAGAACAAAGCACAGAAAATTCATTTCAAGCACTGGAAGCAGGATATTATGATCAGAGAAGATTTGAGAAACGTTGCAATCATCGCCCACGTCGACCACGGCAAGACCACTCTTGTTGACGGTATGCTCCGTCAATCAGGCACTTTTAGAGATAATCAACAAGTGGCAACCTGCGTCATGGACAGCGGTGACCTTGAAAAGGAAAGAGGAATCACCATCCTTGCAAAAAACACTTCTATCCACTGGGGAGACGTGAAAATCAACCTCATTGACACACCTGGACACGCAGATTTTTCAGGTGAGGTTGAACGTGTGCTCAAAATGGTCAGTGGTGTTCTTCTCCTGGTTGACGCACAAGAAGGTCCTATGCCTCAAACCCGTTTCGTGGTGGAAAAAGCCCTTGAACTTGGACTGAAAATCATCATCGTTGTCAACAAAGTTGACAAACCTGACGCACGTCTTGACGAAGTTGCAGACGAAGTCCTTGAACTTCTCCTTGACCTTGACGCAGACGACGAGCAACTTATGAGCCCTATCCTCTATTGCTCCGGCAAGGCAGGCACTGCAACCTTTGACTATAAAACCCCCGGCACTTCACTCCAACCCCTCTTTGACACAATCGTGGACTATATCCCCGCTCCCGAGGGAGATGAGGACGGCGAACTTCAACTGCTTGTCAGCGCAATCGACTACAACGAATACGTTGGTCGTATCGGCATAGGCAAGATTGAAAGAGGCTCTGTGAAGGTCAACCAAGAAGTTATGGTGTGCGACTATCACGGACTTTCACCCTACAAGGGCAAGATTGTCACCCTCTTCCAAATTGAAGGATTGAAGCGCACCCCCGTCACCGAAGCAAAGGTGGGCGATATCGTCTGTTTCAGCGGTATTGAAAACATCACAATCGGCAACACTGTCTGCTCTACAAGCAAAATCGACCCTATCCCCTTTGTCAAAATCGGTGAGCCTACCATTGAAATGAACTTCTCCGTCAACGACAGCCCCTTTGCTGGCCGTGAGGGTAAGTTTGTCACCTCTCGTCACCTGAGAGACAGACTCTTCAAGGAACTTTTGAAGGACGTGTCCCTCCGCGTGTATCAAACTGAAAACGCAGACACCTTCAAAGTGTGCGGTCGTGGTGAAATGCACCTCTCTATCCTCATTGAAACTATGCGCCGTGAAGGATATGAATTTGGCGTTGGCACTCCTAAGGTCATCTTCAAGACCATTGACGGCGTCAAGTGTGAGCCTATGGAAAGACTTTTCATTGACGTGCCCACTGAATGCACGGGCACCGTTATGGAGCGTATGGGCACAAGAAAGGGTGAACTTGTCACCATGTCACCTCAAGGAAGTAGAATCCGTATGGAATTCATCATCCCTGCCCGCGGACTCTTCGGCTTCAAAAACGAATTCCTCACCGACACCAAAGGTGAAGGCGTCATGAACCAACTCTTTGACGGCTACGGCCCCTACAAAGGACCTATCCCCCGCAGATACACTGGAAGCCTTGTGGCATTTGAAACCGGCGAAGCCGCAACCTACGGCCTCTTCAACGCACAAGACCGTGGCACACTTTTCATCGACCCTCAAACCCCTGTGTACGAAGGTATGGTTGTGGGCGTGTCTCCTAAGTCAGACGATATCCGTGTCAACGTGTGCAAGCGCAAGCACGTCACAAATATGCGTGCCGCAGGCAGTGATGAAGCACTGCGTTTGAACTCAATCCGCAGATTCTCCCTTGAAGAAGCAATCGAGTTTTTGAACGATGACGAAATGCTTGAAGTCACCCCCAAAAACATCCGCATAAGAAAGACAGTGCTGTCTGGTGAAATGCGTATGAAGATGGCTTTCGGCAAAGTGAAAGTTGAGGACTAATCGGCATTCTAACCCAACAAAACAAAAAAAGACAAAACAAAAAGGACTGCAATCGCAGTCCTTTTTTTAATTGTGATTTGTGAGTTTTGAGTTGCAACGAGTTGACCACGCGCATTTTCCGTTCATTTATTCAGTTTGGTATTGAAGGCGGACATATACGGTGGCTTCAATTTCATCCCCCGATGAATAGTTGGCAACTCTCAAGATATACGTGCCCGGGGTGAGTGTGGACTCAACAACGTTTGTCACATCAAAAGCAATATCTACCGTATATCTGCCACCGACAACTGTTGTGCCGTTTTCCTTGTAGAGAGTGCAGTTGTAGCCATATCTAAACAAGCTGCATTCCTCGCTCACTGTAAAAACGTATTCAACGTATGAATTGTTTGTGGGCAAATTGACGGTCAACGTGGTGTATTCATCATCAGAAAGTGTGATGAATCTTTCTTCTTGCACCCCTTCTCTAAACAACAAAATTCTCACGTTGCCTTTGAAATATTGTCTTGTTCCGCCGCCATAAAGATTGAAATAATATCTCCCCTTTTCTAGCACGTAGTATGTTGCGTTGTCAATGGTGACGGTCTTGTTGTAATATTCACCTTCGCTGTCGTCAACTGAGTATCCAGAAGGCTCTACACCTGCGATATGCTCAAATTCAAGGGCGTAATAACCGGGGATTTCAACATCAAAATAAAACTTGAATTCGCCATTGCCAACAAAGTATTCCTGCATTTCAGTGGTCAATGCTTGGGGCTCCCTTGACGGATTGCCCACAAAGGTCAAAACACCCTCGTAAACAGCGTCTTCGGTTTCGCCATATTGATATTTGACCTCGAACACGTAGGTTTCACCTGCATTGAGAGAACAAGTAAGGTAGTTTGATGCGGTGTAGATGGCGTAGCCTTGATCAACAAGATCACCATCGTAAACAAGGATCGCCACGTCAAAACCGCTTTCAGTGGGGGTAAACTCGTATATGCCAGATTCTGTCGGTGTGAAGCTGAATGCTTGCATATCACCCACTCTTTCAAGGTTGGCGGTGAACGCATTGCCGTCTATGGGTGTGGGAGATTCAATGTCGCCATAGTCGTCAAGAACAACACAGTCAACTTCCATGGTCAAAGTGGTTTTGCCATAGGGTACATAAACATTTTGAATAAAGTAGACTCCGGGCGCGAAGTATCTTTCGTAATGAATGCCACCTTCTGCATCGTATATTGTGGTGGTCAAAGGCTGTCCGCTGTTGAGACTTGTAAAGGTGTAAATTCCACCTTCGGTGACGAGGACAGGGAGATAGTTGTCAATGCGTTGATTGTCTTCATATTTGTCCTGTGAGATGACGTATTCAAAGGTCTCGGTGGTGCTGTTTACTGTCACCATACCGAGTTTGAATTCCATTGCATGCTCTATGTCAGTGGCAAGAGCAAACTTTGAGTCCTCTTCGGAGTAGATTTCAACGGAAACCTCATTGACGTCAAACACGCTCAAATTGATGTACAAACTGTTGTCCACGTATTCATCTTGCTTTATGTCCTTGTGTTCTACCTTGATTTCAAAGAAGAAACCATCGGAAAAATCATAGGTGTAGGTCACATACACCTTGTCTAGATTGCAGTCAATTTCAAGGGCATCAAATGACTGGACAAATGTGTCCTTATACTCGCCGTCTGCCATATCGCTTAAAGTGGTGTATGCGTAAAACACTCCATCACGATTGACGTATACTGCATTTTCATCAAGTAACCCATCAAGGGGAGGAATCATCTCGTTCAGCATATCGCTGACTTCCCAAGGCAGCACTTCTTCTACGATAAGCCCGAACTTGTTGTAGTATTGATGATAGATTTTGCCATCGTCTCGGTTATAGTAATAAACTTCTCCGTCATGGGCATATCTATAATTTTCTACGTCTGCCTTTATAGTGCTACGCACTGAATTTGACAAGTTGCGGTCGCTTCCGTAAACAGACTTAAAGGTGAAACCGGACTTTGCACTCATGCCATAGGTTTTTGTTGTGCCCATAGCTATGCCCATTGCCAAGTCGTTGATCTCCCCTTCTAATGCTTCTTTTATGGATTCGGAGTTTGCATAATCACTTTCCAGCAGTTTTTCGTAGTCAGTGGGAGTGTAGTTATCTCCCAAGATGACGTAGCCTTCCACTGAATTGATTGTGATATTGTCCGTGCCACTTTCAACCTTAAACTCATAATAAGAGGGTTGACCTGATATCAAAGTGTACGCCTTGTTTTGATAATCCGTTTCGTGAAGGATAAGCGTCTGCTCCTCCATCACAACGGAATATTTCGTCGCTGCATAGCTTGACTGAAAGACTTTTGTATTGACGGTGTATTTGACTTCGCACGCTACGTCTAAAAATCCGTTTTTGGCAACGAAAGCGACGTAAGTGGTCGCCTTGGGGAATACTAGATCGTCACCGCTTGTTGAAAAGTCAAAGGTGCAATCTGTGTGCACTTTCACGTCAAAATATTGCTCAAAATTCTCCTTGGTGAGCACAGTTGCTCCATCAGGATAATCTGGCAAATAATGACTAGGAGGAGTAGGTTTGGGGTCACAAGCGACCACTGTCAAACACAAAATTGCAACCAAAATTGCCAGTGCAAAGATCTTAAAAACAGGTGTTCTAAATATGTTTTTCATAAAAATACGAGGGAGTATCTCTACCCCCCCCCATTTTGAATTTTTATTCAATTTCTGAATATCCTATCATCATTTTGCGGTGGATTCAACCCACTCTCTTGCCTCGTCAAAGGACCAGAAAGTGCGAGTGTCTCCGTCTATCACAATCGTGACGGGATAATGGCAAAAAGCAAGGGTGTTCACCGCTTGCTTTTTGTCGTCAAATTGCTTTTGTTCGCTTTCTAAAATTATCATTTTAGACGTTGAGGATACGGCAGATTTGTTTCTTTGTGATCATGAACACGATGTCAAGGATCCACATGATAAATCCAAGGCCGATGAGGCGAAGGATTCCTGCCACGATTTTGCCTTCAAGAAGTCTGGTGATTGCACCAAAGAGCCATGCTGTGAAGGGGATGATTGCAAGGATAACGCTTGCCACGTAGGGAAGACCAAAATAATCTTTCTTACCTTTTTTTGCCATAAATATACCTCCGAGGTTTTTGCTGATTTTATTTTATCACGATTTTTTGTCGGTGTAAACACCGAATTTTGTTTTTGGACTATTTTAACCGCGAAGAATGGGATTTCTTGCCGCCTTCACTTCGTCAGGACGCTTGATTGCTGCGTGATGAGGTGCGGTGTGCAATTCCTCAGGACAGGTGTGTGCCTTCTCATACAGACTGCGGAGAAGGTCTGCCGCTTCGTCAAGAGTGTCCTTTGATTCTGTTTCAGTTGGCTCAAACATAAGGGCTTCGTGGACAATCAAGGGAAAATACATGGTGGGAGGATGGATTCCTCCGTCAATCATTGCCTTTGCGACGTCCATTGCGCTGACACCTGTCTCCTTCTTCAAATCTTCAAGGGACACAACAAACTCGTGCATGCAGTGTCTGCCCTTTTCGGTGGGATAGAGGTCTTCAAGGCGTGCTTTCAAGTAGTTTGCGTTGAGCACTGCTGTCTCTGAGGCTTCTTTCAAGCCCTCTGCGCCCAGAGTGACGATGTATGCCAGTGCCTTCACGTACACACCGAAGTTGCCGTAAAATGCGGTCACCTTGCCTACGCTGTCCTCACTGAAACTAAATTCATATCCATTGTCGGTTTTGACAACACCGGGGTTGGGAAGATAAGGTGCAAGCATACTCTTGCAACCAACAGGACCACTGCCTGGACCGCCACCGCCGTGAGGAGTTGAAAAGGTTTTGTGGAGGTTGAGGTGCACCACGTCAAAGCCCATATCCCCGGGGCGGACAATGCCCATAACTGCGTTGAGGTTTGCTCCATCGTAGTAAAGGAGACCACCTGCTTCGTGGACTATTTTGCTGATCTCTTCAATGTTCTTTTCAAAGAGACCAAGGGTTGTGGGGTTGGTGAGCATAAGGGCTGCGGTGTCTTCACCGACCACGGCTCTCAGTTCATCAAGGTCAACACCCTTTTCATCGTTTGACTTCACTGCCACAATGTCAAATCCTGCCATTGATGCAGATGCAGGGTTTGTGCCGTGGGCACTGTCAGGCACAATAATTTTGGTGCGCTTGACATCACCACGTTTCTCGTGATATTTCTTGATGAGTTGAAGTCCAAGATACTCGCCGTGAGCACCGGCACAAGGTTGCAGTGTGACTGCATCCATACCTGTGATTTCTGCAAGATAGGCACTTAAAGTGCTCATAAGTGCCAATGAACCTTGGATTTCGTCAGTATCTTGACGAGGATGCACTGATGCAAATCCTTCAAGAGATGCCACTTCCTCGTTGATTTTGGGGTTGTATTTCATGGTGCAACTGCCAAGAGGATAGAAGCCGTCGTCAACGCCAAAGGCTCTCTTTGATAGGGCTGTGTAGTGGCGGACAAGGTCCACTTCTGCAAGGGAAGGCAGGTTCAATTCATCTCTTGTGAGGGTGCTGTCAAGGGTGTATTCGGGGACGGAGATAGGTGCAAAAGTCACTGCTCTCTTTCCGCTTTTTGAGATTTCATAGATTGTTTTCATAGGACACCTCCTACGATTTCAATGACCTTGTCCATGCTCTCTTTGGTTGCCTTTTCGGTGCAACACCAGAGGATTGTGTCGGCATCAATGAGAAGTCCGCCAAGGATATTTTCCTTTTTGAGGGCGGTGATGATCTCTTCTGCTTTGCCCTCAGTCAAGGTGACAAATTCGTGGAAAAACTCTCCGTTGAAACAGAGTTTTGCTCCCTTCTCCACAAGGCCGTTTGCAAGGTAGTGGGCGTTTGAGGTGCAGGCTTTTGCCACGTGACGGAGACCTTCGCTTCCAACAGAGGCAAGATACACTGACACAGTGAGAGCACAAAGTGCTTGGTTGGAGCAAATGTTGCTGGTGGCTCTTTCACGGCGGATGTGTTGCTCTCTTGCTTGCAACGTCAACACGTAGGCACGATTGCCCGCGCTATCCACGGTTTCACCAACAATTCTGCCGGGCATCTTGCGCATTTCCTTTTGAGTGGTTGCCATAAAGCCGATGTATGGTCCGCCAAAACTCATAGGAAGTCCTAGAGGTTGGGCTTCGCCTATGGCGATGTCTGCCCCTTGCTCTCTCGGTGACTTCAAAAGCCCCATAGCAATAGGATTCATGCCAAGGACAAACTTGCCACCGTTGTTGTGGCAGGTCACTGCAATTGAGGTTGTGTCCTCAATAAGTCCGTAGAAGTTGGGGTTTTCACAGTAAACCGCGCCCACTATACCGATATCATCTGGGAGCACTGCTTTGCCGTCTACGCTGTCAAGGACCACAAGTTCAATGCCTCTTGCGGTAAGATAGGTGCTGAGGACGTCCATAACGTCAGGATTGATGTTGTCAAAGGTGACAACCCTCTTCACCTTGTCTGCACTCATAATGCAACCCTCTGCAGCGGCGGTTGCCCCTGAATAGTGAGAGGCGTTGCTGACGTCCATTCCAGTCAAGTTGCATATCATCGTTTGATATTCAAAGATGGCTTGGAGTATGCCCTGTGACATTTCCGCTTGGTAGGGGGTGTAGGCGGTGACAAACTCGGATCTTGAACATATAGACTTGACCACTGAGGGTATATAGTGGTCATAGCTGCCTGCGCCCATGAAGATGCTGTCGTATATGCGGTTGCGCTTGGACAGTGCTCGCATAAAGGCGTAGGTTTCTTGTTGTGATTTGCCGTCGGGGAGATTGAGCTTTTTGCACCTCAGTTTGTTGGGGATATCCTCAAAAAGGTCGTCCACCTTGTCCACACCGATGGTGTCAAGCATTGCTCTCTTTTCGGCATCAGTAAGTGAAAGATAGTCTGCCATAGTTTTTTGACTAGTTTGTTTTGTGTGAGCCTAAAGGACTATTTGTCCATTGCGTCGTATTCTGCTTCGGTCATCAAGTCTGCAGGGATATCAGTTGCTTCAATCTTGCAGATCCAAGCACTCATTGCATCTTCGTTGATGAGTTCGGGGCTGTCTTCAAGGTCAGTGTTGACTTCAACAACCGTGCCTGTGACAGGTGCGTTGATTTCACTGACTGCCTTCACTGATTCCACTTCGCACATAGGTTCACCTGCAACAACTGCTTGACCTACTTCGGGGAGTGAAATATAGACGATGTCGCCAAGTTCATCTGCGGCATATTTTGAAATGCCCATAGTGACTGTTTCATCAAGTTCTGCCCATTCGTGAGTTTTTGTAAATTTTGCCATAACAACTCCTATTTTGTCTAAATGACGTTTTATATGTTTATTTTTTATACTTAAAGTATTTATTTTGTGATTTCGGTTGAATTATTGCTTGTTGCGTTTATAAAAAGGCATAGGCACGACTTCAAGTTCTATGCGTCTGCCACGGACGTCTGCAAAGAGTTTTTCGTCCTTGAATTCCTTTTTCACACGGAGCATACAAACGGGATAACCAAGGGTGGGACAATGTGTTCCGCTGGTGCTGACACCCACCTTTTCATCACCGGCGTAGACGTCACAGTGTTCTCTCACAATGCCTTTGCCAACAACCTTTGCACCAAGACGGACATACTCAGGGGTGTGATTTTCAAGGGCGGTTTTGCCAATGAAATCATCCTTTGCCATTTTGATTGCAAAGCCCAAACCCACCTCGTTGACGGGGATATCGTCACCAAGTTCGTGGCCGTAAAGAGGCATACTTGCTTCAAGACGGAGGGTGTCTCTTGCACCAAGTCCGCAAGGAATTACGCCCAAATCCTTTCCAGCTTCAAGCAAAACATCATAGAGAGCTGTGGTGTCCTCTGCCTTGCAATAAACTTCAAAGCCGTCTTCGCCGGTGTAGCCTGTGCGTGAAAGATAGGTGCAAATGCCACCAATTTTAACATTCCATTTGAAGGAATAATTCTTCATAGGGATATTGTCCCCATCCACCAAGTTTTCAATGAGGGCAAGAGCGTTGGGGCCTTGCACTGCAATTTGTCCTATGGCGTCTGAAAGGTTTTCAAAGTGAACGTATTCGGGGAGATGAGTGCTCACCCACTCTGCGTCCTTTTCTACGTTTGCGCCGTTGACAACAAACCAGAATTTGTCCCATGCCTCACGATATACAAGTATATCGTCCACTGCTCCACCCTTTTCGTTAGGGAGGAGGGAGTATCTCACTTGACCGTCATACATACCGCGAATATCGTTGGTGAGGATTGCGTTCAGTGCTTCTTCTGCTTTCTCTCCCATAATCAAAAGTTCGCCCATGTGTGATACGTCAAAGAGTCCTACTGCGTTGCGCACTGCGTTGTGCTCTGCAATGACGCCTGAATATTGTACGGGAAGGTCGTAGCCAGCAAACTCGACGATTTTTCCGCCAAGTGCCACGTGCTTGTCATAAAGTGGAGTTCTTTTTGCCATATTTTACCCCTATAAATTATTTCTTGTAGGTTTAGGATTGTTTGGATTGAGTTCACTCTTGTGAGCTTTTTATCTCTTGTGAGTGCTTTTTTGTGAGTTGCTTATCTTTTGTGGGTTGCAAGGTGCAACACATCTTCACAGGCCTCTGCCACACTTTCGTACACGGTGGGGTGGGGGTGAATTGTGCCTGCAACTTGGTCTATTGTCAGTTTATTTCGCACGGCAAGAGCGATTTCACCAACCATTTCGGTGACGCCTTTGCCAAAAAGTTCACCGCCAATGACTACGTCATTTTCGTCTGCTATGATTTTGACGTAGCCTCTGTCAAGGCCGTTGATGAGGGCGCGTCCGTTTGCTCCAAAAAGGAATTTGCCTGTCTTTGCCCCCTCTTTTGCTCCTACTACGGCGATTTCGGGAGTTGTATATACGCAGGACGGCACAACACTTAGGTCAGTGCTGTTTTCCTTGCCAAGCATATTTTCAACGGCGGTGATTGCGCTGGCAGATGCGTAGTGGGCAAGTTGAATGCCACCTATCACGTCACCTACTGCATAAACACCCTTTACGTTTGTTTGGAATCTGTCGTCAACCATGACAAATCTATCGTGCTCTACTCCTGCATTTTCAAGGTGCAGACCGCAGATATTCGCCTTTCTGCCTATGGCGACTATAGTTTTGTCGCACTCTATGACGGATTCCACTCCGCCCTTTTCAACACGGACATAGTCCGTGCCTATCTCGGTCACCTTTGATGAGGTCAATATGGTGACGCCGTTTTTCTTCATATATGCCCCAAGTTGGACGGATATTTCCTTGCTGAGGGCAGGGAGAATTTTGTCCATTGCCTCAATGACAACCACTTCCTTGCCTACACTAGAGAAGTATGAGGCAAACTCCATGCCGATGACACCGCCACCGATTATGGCAATTTTGTTGCCCTCTACAGGTGCGGACAACACGTCGTCAGAGGTCAGTGCATTTTCAATGCCCTTTATGGGAAGCACAAGGGGTGATGAGCCTGTTGCAATAAGCACGTTGTCTGTTTCAAGAGTGACGTCACCCACAACGACGGTGTGGCTACTGGCAAAACTGCCTTGACCTTCGTATAAGTCAATCTTGCCTGCTTTGATGAGGGCGCGTATGCCGTCAACAAGTGTGCCAACCACGGCGTTTTTGTGGTCATACACCGCCTTTTCATCATATTCTACACCTGTAACCTTGACACCTAAAGCGCTAAAATCCTTTGCGCTGTGATAGATTTCTGCGGAGTGCAAAAGGGCTTTTGTGGGGATGCAACCACGATTAAGACAAGTGCCACCAAGGGTGTCTCTCTCAACAAGGGCAACTTTCATGCCTAGCTTTGAAGCACGGATTGCACCAACGTAGCCTGCAGGGCCACCGCCAATTACAACAAGGTTATACGCCATATATTTCCTCTTTTATGCGGTCTAGGATTTCACCGCTGTCTATGTCTAAATTCTTACCCAAAATTTCTCTTGAAATTTTGTTTTCTATATCGCAATCAAGACTGTCGCTTTCAACAAGGCAATCTTTCACCACGTTGCCCTCAAAATCAAGGTGCAGTGTGACTTTGCTTCCTTCATAAGTTGCCCTCACAAATCTGTCAAAAACTCTGTCGTCACCATATCTCCAACCTTTGTCACTGAAAAAGGCTATGCTTTCATCGGTGGCGGTGACAACTCCTGCCTCGCAACTCTCCTTGCATTCCTCTTGAAACTGCACTGCTATTGCCGAGATGACTTCATCTATGGTGACCGATTTGAAGTCACATAGGCTCTTCACCCTTGACACCACACTGCGGACTGACTTTCCTTCAAACTTTTCTGCACTGGGGGTAAGATATTTTGCAATCTCTTCCGCCTTTGAGTTTATGAGCAAGGTGCCGTGATGAAATTCCATATCCCCTGACTTGTAATAAGCATTTCCACTTATTTTGTGTCCGTCAATCTCAATATCATTTCTGCCTGTGAGGTTGGCGTCAAATCCTAGGGATTTCAGTGCGCTGAGGATAATCTTTCTGTTGCGGTCCTTGTCAAAGTCCGCACTTTTTGCAATGAAGGTGAAATTGAGGTTGCCTTTGTCGTGATAGACCGCACCACCCCCTGACAATCGTCTTGCCAAAGTTTTGCCGTCAGAGTGCAAGGCTGATAGGTCAACTTCCGCCTTTGCACGTTGGTTTCTGCCTATGACAACAACTCCATCATTTTGCCACAGATAAAGGAGATATTCTCCCTCTTCGACCTTGTTGAAAAGATCTGTTTCAACTGCCTGATTGAAAAAGACGTCTGTGGATGGTGAGATGAAGATTTTGATATTTGTTATCATAGATAACATTATATCAAAAGGCAATAGGCTTTTCAATAGTCATAGGAAATTTCTTAATATTTCTAGGCAGTATTTTTGCAAAATAAAAAACGCTCCAACGAGCGTTTCAGCGCAAGACAAACACACCTATTTCTAGGCGAGTCTTCTAAACGTGTGGTGAAAAACAAGGATTTGGCACGCCACTAGGGCGTGCCAAAATAAAGATTCTTATTCTTCTGTGCCTGCTATGATCTTGTTGAATTGTTCAAGAAGCAGTGCGAATTGTGCATCTTCTGCTGAGGTGTCCTTTGCAGGTGCAGGTGCGGGTGCAGGTGCAGGTGCGGGTGCGGGAGCAGGTTGAGGTGCATAGTAGACGGGTTGAGGTGCAGGTTGATATGCGGGCTCTGCTACTCTTCTTGCGGGAGCTTTCTTTGCAGGAGCGGGTGCTGCCACCTTCTTGTAGCCGTGATCAAGGACCTTTGAAATGGTTGCGTTTGCGTTGAGGGTGATGACCTTGTTGCAGAGAACGCTGTTCTTGTCGGGTTCAACTACGCCTGCAACAACGTCCTTGCCGTATGCCTTGAGGTATGCGATGAGGGGAGTGATGTCGCCATTGCCGTAGATGAGGAAGAAACCATCAATATTGGGGAATTGTGCAAGACGTGCTGCGTCGATGACTTGACGGAGGTCAAGCTTGCCCTTTCTCTTTCTGGGAAGTGCTGAAAGTGCATCGTAGCTGTTTTCTTGGATGAATTCGCCGTAATCTTTGGTACGTTTTGCTGAGTAGCCATAGAATTTGCATCCTGCGATTTCGCCGATGCGTGAAAGTTCTTCAAGAGCGGCTGCAAATGCGCTGAAAGGAACTCTGACACTTTCGATGTCTGCAAGAACTACGTATTTTTTGGTTGCTGCCATAATCTTTCTCCTTGCTTGCGTATTGACGCAAATGATGTTTTATTTATTCTTATGATTATTTTAACCTATAATTTATGATTTGTCTATACTTTTTTTTCGCGCTTGTAATAAAAGAGCCATTGTTGGACGTAGCCAGAGTGCTCTCCAAACCTTTCCACAAGGATTTTTGCCAGTTTGTCGGCAGGCACATTTGGGTATTCCTCTTGGAAGATTTTGACAATCCAAGTGTCCGTTGGGAAAACGTCCATACGTCCTAAACCGAAGAGCAAAACACAGTCCGCCACCTTCCTGCCAATGCCCTTGTATGAAAGAAGCACTTGCCTTGCGGTGTCCGTGTCCATAGTGGTGAAGTCGGGCACACCCTCGGTCATAAATCGTTTGGCAGTGAGGGAGAGATACTCCGCTCTATAACCTGCCCCTATCGAGGCGTACCAATCGGCATCCTTTGAGGCAAGAGCCTCCACCGTGGGGAAAGCCTTGTAGCCTCCTTTGTCCTCGCCAAGAGCGTCACAGATGCGCTCAATGATGGCCTTGATGCGTGGGATGTGATTGTTTTGTGAAATGATGAAGGAAAAGACTGTTTCGACGGTGTTTTGACGGAGGATGTGGACACCCTTGCCAAACTCGATTGCTGACGAAACAAGACCTTTATCAGCCACTTTTGACTGTATTATATCATACTTTGTGTCAAAATCAAGATATTTTTGAAAAAAACCTGCATCAGTGCATTCAACTTGCCATCCACCCTCTACTTCGGTGAAAATTGCATGCTCTGACGAGGCTTTCAAATCAAAGATTCCGTCCTTCTCCACGTAGCGAAAAACTTGACCGCAGTCAAGGGTTTGCTTGAGATCAAAGGTTGGAGTTGACGGGATAAAAAACTTTTCCAAAAGAAAAAAAGCCGAGCGTTTCCGCTCGGCGTATTGTCTTATTCTTCTGCGTAAACAGAAACTTGTCTAAAATTCTTACCCTTTCCGGTGCGCTCAAATTTGACAGTGCCGTCAACAAGTGCAAAGAGTGTGTCATCCTTGCCGATGCCTACATTCTTACCAGGATGGAACTTTGTGCCTCTTTGGCGAACAAGAATGTTGCCTGCGAGAACGAATTGACCATCTGCACGCTTGGGGCCCAATCTTTTTGCTGCACTCTCACGACCGTTGTGAGATGAGCCTGTACCTTTTTTATGAGCGAATAATTGAATTCTAATAAACATATTATTCTACCTCCACGTTAATGTAGTCCGAAAATTGTTCATAGAGGTCGGACGCCCCTAAGTAAGCAGTCTTCAAGATGACATCAGCATCGTGGGCTTGTGAGGGTGATACGTCTTTTGGGAGAGTGGCCTTGAGATAACCCTTCTCTTCATCCACCTCGTATCCAACTCCTATCCCTGCGACTTGCATAAGTCCAAGGACCGCCGTCTGGATCACTGATGACAGTGCTGCACATACGATGTCCATGCCGTGCTCGGCATAGTCGCTGTGGCCACTGCATTCAACGGCTACGAATCTGCCGTTCTTTCTTGAAAACTTCACCTTGGTCATAACAAATTAACCTTCGATTGCGGTAATTTTCAACTCTGTGTAGGGTTGACGATGACCTTGACGCTTTCTGATTTGTTTCTTGGGCTTGTAGTGAACGACCAAAATCTTTGCGTGTTTGTCTTGACGTGTGACAACTGCTGATACTTTTGCATCTTTGCAGTCTGCGCCTGCCTTGACAACACCGTCGTTTGCGAGCATGAGCACTTTGAGATCAACTGTTGCGCCGACTTCTGCATCGAGCTTTTCAACCTTGACCAGCATGTCTTTTTCGACTTTGTATTGCTTGCCACCACATTCTACGATTGCGTACATTTTTTTACCTCCTCTAACCAGTCTCGCCGTTGTGGCCGTTTCAAAGAAACAGTTCTCCGCCACTTTCGAGCGGCTCGACGAATAATTTAACAAATTTGAGTCTATCTGTCAAACGATTTCGTATTATTTTTGAAATTATATATAATTTTATATGAAATGCGCGGTTTATTTTATGTTTTTGCGTATTTCGGTTTATTTTTTATGACCTGATTATTTTTTCAAGGCGTCAAGGATTGCTTTGGCTTCTGGCAAATCACCTATCGTCTTTGAGTAGTGAGCAAATTTCACCGTCATGTCGGTGTCTATGCCAATAAATGCAGGCAGTTGCAAAACTCTCTTTGTGCCATATTCACCACCGCCTATGAGCAAAGGTGCAAAGGTGTCAAACAAGGGGTTGTCATAGAGGTGACGGACGTCCCCATCAATGAGCTCAGCAAAACGCTCGTCCCCTGCCACCAGTTGCATTGCGCTATTTGACTCAAACACGTTGAATCGGTCATAGAGTTTTCCCTCTCCGTCTGCTATGATTTCAAAGGGACAATCGGTGCAATTTGCCTTCACGTCTTCGGCGCAAGATTGCACCACTGCTTTCACGTCAACGCCCTCTGCGCTCAGGTCCGCGAAACTCTTTTTGAGGAGAGAAAGCATAGCCTTTGTAAGGTCGCATTCAGCAAAACGCAGGAAAGCGATGAGAGTGGGCTTTTTGATTGTTTTTGCGAGATCTAACCCACTATTTTCTGTTGTGTCATAGACGAATCCTTCCACCTTGTCGCCAACACTAAGGGTCTTGTGATAGGGCTTACCCTCTTCTTTCCAACCTGCCAAAACTTTGTCCACTGCCCTCTTGAAATGTGCCATTGCTCTTTCAAGGGTTTCTCTTGCGCAAGCCAAGTTGATGCGTTGATATCCCCTGCCAGATTCGCCAAACATTTCACCGTTGTCAAGGAAAAGTTTTTCCTCTTCAAGAGCCTTCCTCATTTCCACGTGGGTGAGTCCAAGGCCTCTCACGTCAATCCATTGAAGATAAGTGCCTTCAAGAGGTGAGCATTTCACTGCGGGATAATGCTCCGCCATAAAGTCCTCCACGTATTTGGCGTTGTCCTTGATGACGTCGAGGAGTTCATCAAGCCAGTCCTCGCAGTGGTTGTATGCCGCCTTGCAAGCCTCGTAGGCAAAGATGTTCAGGTGCATATTCATATTGAGCATTGAGGTGGTCTTCACTCTTGCTCTAATTTTGTCGTTGGGGATAAATGCATTTGAGCATTGCACCCCTGCAAGATTGAAGGTTTTTGAGGGTGCGGTGCAGACGGCACAATTATCTTTTATCCTTTCACTGACGTTGGCAAAAACGGTGTGCTCTACACCCTTCATAATGAGGTCGTTGTGGATTTCGTCACTGATGATGAAAACACCGTTATCACAACAGATGTTGCCCACTTTTTCAAGTTCTTCTCTTGTCCAAACTCGGCTGACAGGGTTGTGAGGGTTTGAAAAGAGAATTGCTTTCACCTCGGGCATCTTTGCCTTTTCGGTCAGGTCATCGTAGTCGATTTCATATCTTCCGTCCTTGTTGATGAGGCGACTATATACAAGGCGTCTGCCGTTTGAAATTGTCACCATATCAAAGGGATAATAGACGGGGGTGAGAAGCAAAATTGCGTCACCGGGTTTTGTGACAGATTGAATCAAAATTGACAGCGCAGGAATGACGCCGGGGGTGGACACAAACCACTCCTTTTTCACGTCAAAATTGTGACGGCGTTTCATCCAAGAAATTGTGGCGTCAAAGTATTCCTCTGTGGGGCAAGCGTATCCTAAGATGGTGTTTTCAACAAGATTTTTCAGCGCATCTTTGATTGCAGGTGCGGTGGGAAATTCCATATCCGCCACTGAAAGAGGGACGTTTTCAACAGTGCCACCAACGGCATCCCATTTTGATGAGCCACAGTTTGATCTGTCAGGAATTGATGTGAAATCGTACTTCATAATTTGTCCTTTGTTTTTGTGTCTTATCATAAATTGAGGTTTATCACGCCATTTTGACAAGATAAACCATTTGTTTAGAAATTATACTCCAAAAGTTGGAAGGTGGGGATATGGTCAAATCCACGCTTCAAATCCTTTTCTCCAGCATAGGTAAAGCCCATCTTTTCATAGAGTCTACGTGCAGGAAAATTGCCGGGCACTACGTCAACACGGACACCCTTGTAGCCCCTCTCCTTTGCAGTGTCAAGGCAAAACTTGACCACTCTCTGCCCTACCCCTTGACCATAGCATTTGTCAAGGACTGCAAGGGAATGTATGACCATATATTCTCCCTCGGGGATAGCTTCTTTCCAGTCCCCTACTGAATAGTCCCCTTGAGGGTCATCATTGAGGACAAATGCGCAGACGATTTCACCCTCATTTTTGACAGCGTAAAGACTGCCGTTTTCAAGGGCGGTTTGGGCGCTTTTGAGGGAGGGATAATCCCCGTGCACCCACCTTGGGTAGTTGACGTGATTTTCAAGGTATTCAGTGACGGTGTCATACACCTTGCCCACCTCGAATACGTCCTCATCTGTACATTTGTAGATATGATATTCCATATAACCTCATACCTCACTATTATTGCACAAATGCCCATATTTTGCAAGACTTACCTGCGAAATACATCATTGACTTGATATGTCATCCGTGATATAGTCGAAATATGGACAAACTTGTTGAAAAGATAAACAAACTCATTGTGCGCATTGCAAAAGGCGACACCTATGCCCTTGATGAACTTTTTGTCATCACGGGACGTATGCTTTTGTTTATGGCGAGGAAATATCTTTACAACAAATCCTATGCCGAAGACTTGGTCAGTGAGACCTATCTTAAAGTGGTGAAAAGCGCGGACTCCTTTGACAAGAAACAAAACGGACTGAACTGGCTATACAAAATTGTCAAAAACGGCGCGCTCAACCACAACTTGAAGGAACGAAACTTCACTGAGCCTATCCCCGAAAACGTGGCGGACAAGGATTTCTCCACAGAGTGGCTTGACACAATCCTTGTTGAAAATGCCGTCAGCACCCTGTCAAATGAGGAAAAGGACTTGATTTATCTAAGATATTGGGAGGGCTACGGCATACAAGAGATAGCGGACAAACTTGGAAAGCCTCTGTCCACCACCCACGATATGCTGAAACGCACTTGCAAAAAACTGAAACAACACCTTAATACCGAAAAATAAACCGGAAAAATTGTAGTGTAAACAATGCTTAAAGACGAAAAGAAAATCCTGAATAGCCCTGCCCTTGACACTCCCGACAAGAGTGTGCTTCAAGATGCAAAGGCATATATGCCCAAAAAGAAAGGCGTCAACACAAGACTGGCAAGAATCCTTGCCCCTATTGCTTGTGTCATTGTGGTGGCTGTGGTGCTTGGTATGATACCTGCAATGATACCTGCCAACAGCGGTGACCCATTATTTGTGACCATTGATGATATGGTTATAGAATCTATTTTATCAATTGAAGAATATAATCTCAACCACGATACTGCTATACTACATTTTGACAATCCTATCTTAACAAAGGCTTACTATTACAATGAAAAATTAGTGATATTCGAAGAAGTGTATTTGGTAGATAGTGTAAAAGTAGAGTTGTTGATTGACATAAGCGACAAGTCTGAACAACTGCATTTTAATGTAATAACCGAAAAATGTGGTAGAGGTCTAATAGATGGAAACTGGGAAAGTTGCGACAATAAAGAACTTTTTGTTGGGCTATTCAACGGTAAAACATATATCAAATTTTATTGCGAAAAAAATATATATTATTTGATAATTCATGATACTGACACCAGAGTATGGAAAAAAATTTTTAGTGAGTTTCGCAATTAAACCGAAAAAGCGGCTTTCCTATTTGTAGTTTAATAAAAATCTACAAGGAGAAGCCTATGAAAACCAATTTTATATGTAAACACAAGAAACTACTTATTCTTTTTGCAATAATTTTACTATTAGCCACATGCACCAGTTTTTATCTCTATCCTGTTTCAAGCTTAGCACGTGCTCAAGAATCATCTTCAATCCAATTGAGAAAGCTTGAATTTATTGATAAAAACATTGAAGGCATGAATTTGGAGTATGGTGCACATGTTCTCAGAAATAGAACGAAACTTCTACAGGACTTCGCAGGAAATACATATACTCTAATCGAATGCCATCCTTCTGGATACATGATTATGTGCGACGCTTCAGCAACAATGGTTGAATATTCCGCGTCAAGTCCTTCTCCATATAGCAAATTTAATTCTAACCTCTATTATGCTGGCCCCACATATTATTATGTCCTTTCCAACGGCAAATATATGCACGCGATAACTGGAGAGACCCTTCCTATGGAGATTAATCGATCTTCATCTAGTAATTTGATTTCAATTTGTGATACAATGCACTCAGATCTTGTTTCTAACTCAGATGCTGATGCTTTAAACTACATTAATAATGGTATAGCAACTCGCACTGTGGGAGTATCATTTTATAACACAACTTGGACTTGTATAAATAATAGTGCTTTTTTCAGGTATAAAACAAGCTTGGACCAAATGGGATATCGAGGCGGTGGATATTGTGGATACATCGCTGCTGCTATGTTAATTGGCTATTACGACACCTTTGTTAGAGATTGTATGGACGATGGTTGGTTATATATGTCTGGAACTGGTATAAATAGGCACTTTACTGGAAGCGGTCTAACTGATAGATTATTTTCCCACTCTCCATCAGGAAACAGCTCATCTACATCGACTACCATAAGACAAACTATGAATAATTACTTTTCATGGTATGGGTATAATCTCGGTAGTTATGATATGATTACGCCGTTTTTTTCCGGCACTACATTAAAAAATCTAATTGACAATAATACCCCTAGCATATTATTTGGAGATCTTGGCAACGCAACAAGCCCAGACGGAAATATCGGTCCAGAAGGTGGGGAACATGCCGTTGTTATTTATGGGTATAAAAGTGGCGGAACTGGTGGAGCTCTTTATTCATTCCTAGCACATTTTGGATGGGAAGACTATTCTGTTTCTACCATAAATTACACAAGTTATAGTGTGTTCGGTTCTATGTATAGGATAACAACGTAGCCATTACCAAATTCACATAGTTATCAAAAGGAGAAATTATGAAAAAGTTGTCTAAAAGCGGAAAGATTGCAATCATTGTCATTTGTTCTGTCGTGCTTGCCTTTGGTGCAGGTGTAGGGATTTTCCATTTAGGGTTGTATATAAAGGGTGTAGCAAGCGAAATTCACCTCGATGATATGGCGGTTGAAGATATATCATCTATCCGAGAATTCAACAACACAAGTGAAACGTACCTCCTCAATTTTGGCACAATTGACTGCTCCGTGATAGGTGCGAAAACATATAAGTATAACGATGACATCATCTTCATTGAGGAGTCCTCAATTCTCTTCGGGGTAAGGGTTGATTTGCTTGTGGTTTACACCGAGAACACCTACGGCAGACACTTTGGACAAGACTACAAAAACATCTTCGGCGACAGGTATATCCCCGACAGAAAAACAGCGCCCTTTGAAGATGTTGAAGGTCAACGAATTCAACGCAAAGACGGCAAGACATATTTGTCCTACGCAACCGACTCGCACTATTACTATTTGGTTGTCCACTCAGCTGAAGATATTTGGAAAGATATTCTAGGCAGATTGCTTGGAGACAACATATAATTCACACCAAAAAAGCGACCTCGTTTGGTCGCTTTTTATTGTTGTAAAATTAGCAGAATTTTCAAAATCGAGGGTTAAAGTTGACTGAACATGTGGTTTAAAGTGTCTTTTATGCTGACTATGGACACAACGGCGTAGATGAGCACGGCGGTCAAACATACTATGCAGACCAAGGCTATCACCGTGAGAGTTTTGGCTTTCAACCTTTTGAAAATAAGCTTGTAAAGCCCCCAGCCAACAAAGTAGCCTGCTACGTTGGTGACTATGTCCATGACCGAAAATCCGCCTATTAGGGTGAAGCGTTGGACAAGCTCAATGGTGACAGCAAACAACGTGCAGATGAGGACGTGAAGCCACACTTTTTTGCCATCTGTGAGGATGTTGAGCCCTACCCCAAGAGGGAACAAAACAAGGCAGTTGAGGACAATTTCAAGGATTTGCCTTGTCAAAAATTCGGGGTCTTTGAAAAGATATTTGTCAGGGAGCCACAGCTCCTCTTCTGGGATCAAATTGACGTTTTTGAAGTTGATGAGAAGTTGCTCTGCATCCGCAAATTTCAGCCAAAGCACCCACACCAAAGACAGACAGTACATCGCCGATGCCACTGCCACAAGACACTTCAAAACTCTTTGTCCTTTGTTCTCTCCCATTTCCATGCTTTCAATATAGCACTGGCAACGATGAAAATCAATAACGAAATTTACAGTGCACTATAAAATTGGGTGATAAAAAAACCATCAGGCAGTGCCTAATGGTTTTGTGTGCAAATACCTATTTTGATACAATTCGCGTACGGTTTACCTCAAATGCGTACATTAAAACTGACCGACAAATTGGAATTTATCGTTATAACTCAATATTGATTTCGTACTTATCGTCAATGAGTATATAGTTCACATTATGCTCTTGTGCAAGGGCTAACATTTCTAAATTGTCTGCTAACACACTCTCCATTGTACACCATTCATCATCCAAACGATTTTCAATGGCATTTGCATATTTCTTAATGTCGGCAAAGTGGTTTTTGATATATTTCTCACTCATTACCAGACAGTAATATTTGATGTTTTCAAGATATTCATGCTCAAAGTCCTTTTGCCAATCGAACGGAATATAGCAACCTTCAATAATTAAGTTCTGCTTGTTCTCAATAGCCGTTTTAATCATTTCACGAACAATGGGCCATAAGTATTCGGTCAAATCCTTATCATCACTCATAGG
>JAFTSA010000003.1 GCA_017461985.1 Clostridia bacterium | reverse complement strand
GGTGGCGGTGCCTCCCTTGAATATCTTGAAGGCAAGGTCCTTCCCGGTATTGCATGCCTCAACAACAAATAAGCCCCTTTTGCCCAAGACTTGTCTTGGGCATCAACTTATAAAAAACCAAAAAATAAAAGAAAAAACTGCCTTTTGGCATCAGGAGATAACTATGGCAAGAAAACCTATCATCGCAGGCAACTGGAAAATGAACAACACCATCGCTGAAACAAAGGCTCTCATCGAAGACCTCAAACCCCTCGTGAAAGATGCAAAGTGTGACGTGGTCATCTGCACCCCTTACACCGACCTTGCAACCGCAGTGGAGCTGACAAAAGGCTCCAACATCAAAGTTGGCGCAGAAAACGTGCACTGGGCAGAAAAGGGCGCATTCACCGGCGAAATCAGCGCAAAGATGCTTGTTGAACTTGGCGTAGAATACGTCATCATTGGACACAGTGAACGTCGTCAATATTTCGGTGAAACCGATGCAACCGTCAACGCAAGAACAAAGGCAGCCCTCCAAGCAGGCCTCAAACCCATCATCTGCGTTGGTGAAACCCTTGAACAACGTGAAAAGAACCGCACCAAGTCAGTGGTCCGCAAGCAAATCAACGGCGCATTTGACGGCATCGATGCAGACGAACTCAAAAACATCGTCGTGGCATACGAACCTGTTTGGGCAATCGGCACCGGCAAGACCGCAACCAGCGAACAAGCAGAAGAAACCATCAAGAATATCCGTAGCATGGTTGCAAAACTCTACGGCAGAAAACTTGCAAACAAACTCCGCATCCAATACGGCGGCAGCATGAATCCCAAAAACGTCAGTGAACTTATGGCACAACCCAACATTGACGGTGGCCTCATCGGTGGCGCATCACTGAAGGCAGTGGATTTCTCACAAGTCGTCAACTATTAATTTGACTTAGGGCTGCACTGAAACACCGAAACTTGTTTCGGTGCAGTTTGGTGTTTATATGAAAAATATCGTTCTCGTAGTAATGGACGGTGTCGGCAAGTCAACAACAGGACTTGGCGATGCTGTCACTTTGGCAAATACTCCCACTTTGGACAGACTCCTTGCAACCTGTCCTCATACATACATCAAAGCCCACGGCACGGCAGTCGGTCTTCCCAGTGATGACGATATGGGCAACAGTGAAGTGGGACACAACGCACTTGGTTGCGGACAAGTCTATTCACAAGGCGCAAAACTTGTTGAAGAAGCAATTGAAAGTGGTGACATCTTCAAGTCATCTGCTTGGACAACCCTCAAAGATAACTGCCTTGACAACAACTCCACAATGCACTTCATCGGTTTGCTTTCAGACGGCAACGTCCACAGCAACATCGGTCACCTTATCGCACTGATCAAGGGTGCAAAAAACGATGGTGTCAAGAGAGTTAGAGTCCACGTTTTGCTTGACGGCCGTGACGTGCCTGCAACAAGCGCACTGACTTACGTTGATATGCTTGAAAGCGCAATGGCAGACCTCAACGACGGCGGATTTGACAGCAAAATCGCATCAGGCGGCGGAAGAATGACCATCACAATGGACAGATATTTTGCCAACTGGGATATGGTCAAAAACGGTTTCTACACCCACGTGTACGGTGAGGGTAAAGGATACGCAAGCGCAACCGAAGCAATTGAAAGTGCAAGAGCAGAAAACCCTGGCATGATCGACCAAGATTTGCCTGCATTCGTTGTCGTAGACAACGGAGCACCTGTTGGCGCAATGAAAGACGGCGACAGCGTCATCCTCTTCAACTTTCGCGGAGACAGAGCAATCGAACTTTCAATGGCATTTGACAATGATGAATTTGACGGCTTTGACAGAGGAGATATGCCCAAAGTTTTGTACGCAGGCATGCTTCAATATGACGGAGATTTGGGCCTCCCCAAACGCTTCCTTGTTGAGCCTCCCAAAATCAAGCACACCTTGTCAGAATTCTGTGTCAATCACGGCATCAATTCATATGCAGTGAGTGAAACACAAAAGTACGGCCACGTCACATATTTCTGGAACGGAAACAGAAGTGAAAAGTTCTCAAACGAACTTGAAACTTGGGAAGAAATTGAAAGTGACAAAGTGTCCTTTGACGAGCGTCCTTGGATGAAATCCGCAGAAGTGACAGATGCAGTCATCAAAGCGGTTGAAAGCGGAAAGTATGAATTTATACGTTGCAACTACCCCAACGGAGATATGGTCGGTCACACCGGCAGTCTTGAAGCCACAATCATCGGTGTCGAGGCAGTGGACCTTGCCCTCAACAGACTCCTCCCCGTCATAGACAAAACCGGCTCAATTCTTGTCATCACCGCAGACCACGGCAATGCAGACGAAATGCTTGAAAAGAACAAGAAAGGCAAAGTTGCAGTGCGCACAGCACACAGTCTCAACCCTGTGCCTTTCATCATCTACGGCGCAGATGCAGAAATCGCAGAAGGCGAATTTGGTCTTTCAAACGTGGCGGCAACCGTTGCAAAACTTATGGGACTTGAGCCTTGTAAGGCATGGGATCGTGCAATCATTAAATAATGATGATGTAAAAATTAAAAGAGCAAGCTATTGCTTGCTCTTTTTTTTACCAATAAATTAAATTTAGGCTATATTTTCTTCTTCAAATGGTGTTTCTTGCTCACTATCTAGGGCAGGGGTGGGTAGGTGTCCATCCAACTCTGCAATAGGATTTTCAAGGTCTTTCTTCAAGAAAATCTTTTTGATTGTTGCAAGGGCAATAGGGAGGAAGATGACAAGTGCAACTGCTTCTGCAATGGGGAATGCCGCCCAGAAACCTGCAAGACCGAGGGGAGTGTATTTTGAAAGCGCAAATCCCACGGGGATAAGCACGCCGATTTGACGGATGATTGACATAAGCATTGCCTTTGTGCCGTGACCGACCGCATTGAACATAGCGATTGTGATGACGCTGATTGACGCAGGGATAAAGCACACTGCGCAGAGTCTAAGAGCCTTTGCACCCTCAGCGATGACAACTGCGTTGTCAGGGGCAGAGAACAGCTTGAGAAGAATCTCGGGCATTGCGTGGAATATGATCAAAGCAAACACCATATATGAAAATGCGATGATGATTGCGGTGCGGAAGGTCTTGTTGAAACGCGCCTTGTTGTTTGCGCCGTAGTTGTAGCCCATGATAGGTATGCAACCTTGATTGAGACCGAAACAGGGCATGAAAGCAAAGGATTGCAGTTTGAAGTAGATGCCAAATGCCCACACGCCCACGGCAAAGTCCTTTGTTTCGCCGTTTGCAAGGATAGGTGTTGTAAATTCGCCCAGTATGAAGTTCGCCACGGTGTACATAATTGAGCCGATTGAGTTCATAACGATTGTAGGCAAGCCCACTTGCAGTATGCCACCGATGATTTTCTTTTTGAGGCGGAATTTTCTTGTAAAGAAAATTTCAATGTCAAACTTGGATTTGTCTTTGAGTATGACTGCAATAGGCACGCACATTGCCACGATTTGACCGATGATTGTTGCCACGGCAGCACCCACAGCACCCATACCTGCCACGCTGATGAGGATAGGGTCGAGGATGATGTTGACCACTGCCCCCACGATTTGGGTTATCATAGGGATTATCATATTGCCCATTGATTGAATGATGCGGTTGAGCATGATTTCAAGCATCATACCAAAAGAGCAGCAGGTGCAGATGGTGAGGTAAGTTGACGCCATTTCATAGACAACGGGGTCGTTTTTGGCATAAAGACCAATGAAAGCGCGGGAGATGAAATAACCACAGACGGCAAAAACAGCACTCATCACAAGGGCGAGGAAAAGACCTGTTTGAGCGGTCAAACTTGCGTCCTCGTTTCTGCCTTCACCGAGAAGACGAGAAATCATAGAGCCTGTGCCCACGGCAAGACCAATGCCAAAGGCATTGACAAGCAGTTGCATAGGCATAGCGTATGACAGAGCAGTGACTCCGTTGATGGGGTCGTACATACCGATGAAGATGCTGTCCACAATGTTGTAGAGGGCTTGCACCAGCATTGAAAGTATGGCAGGGCCACTCATTGTGAGGATGAGTTTTCCAATGGGCATATTGCCAAGTTTTTTAGATTTCAATTCTTGTGAGAGTTCTTTTGACATATCTATAATCCGATTTCTAGTCTTTGAATATTTCAAATAAGGGTTTCTTTCGTCAAAGTGTTATATCACTATTTATTTTTTCAGTCAAGCAAAAACAGGATATGACAAAATTTGCATTTTAATTGAAGCGGTTAGAATATCGCTTTTACAAAAAATCCACAAATAGAACAAAACTGTAAATTATTAAGGGAAATCCCCTCTCCCTTGAAAAAGAGGATAAATCATTGACACCGCATTTTGAAAGTGGTAAAATGACGATGTGTTGTATTTATTTATAAATAAATAATTTACAAACGCACGCGTCATCGCACGTGATAAAGCCCTTTGGCAATGAATGAACAATACTCAAGGAGAAATTGATATGTTAAAAATCGAACACTTGAAAAAGACCTACCCCAAGAGCGACAGACTTGCCGTCAACGACATTTCATTTGAACTTCAACCCGGTGAAATCTTTGGTTTCCTTGGACAAAATGGCGCAGGAAAGTCAACCACTATCAAGTGTCTCACAGGCATCTTGCCCTTTGACAGTGGCACAATTGAAATCTGTGGCCACGACATCGCAAAAGACCCTATCGCAGCAAAAATGGAAATGGGCTACGTCCCCGACAACCACTCAGTATATGAAAAACTCACCGGCAGAGAATACGTCAACTACGTTGCCGACCTCTACAAGGTGTCTCTTGAAGACAGAAACGCCCGTCTTGAGCACTATCTTGACCTCTTCCGTCTTCGCTTTGCAGTTGACAGACAAATCAAGGCATATTCACACGGTATGAAGCAAAAGATTTGCATCATCGCCGCCCTCATCCACGAGCCTAAACTTTGGGTGCTTGACGAGCCTATGATGGGCCTTGACCCCCAATCAATTGCAGAAATCATTGCATATATGCGTGAGCATTGCAGAAAGGGCAACACCGTATTTTTCAGCTCACACAACCTTGACCTTGTCAAGAAACTTTGTGACAGAGTGGCAATCGTCAACGACGGTCAACTGATTGATATGTTTGACCTGAAAAACAACGAAGCCAACAAGGCAAACCTTGAAGAAAGATTCTTCAAGATCACCGGCACTTACGACAAGCGTTTGTTCGAGGACTACGTGGCACAAGAAAGTGCAGATATGCGCCCCGACCTTCCCACTGAAAACACCGACGACACCGCCGTTGAGACGGAGGAAAAATAATGAAACAAACAATTTCTTGGCAAAGTGTAAAAACACTTTTCCGTCTTGATTTACGATCCCGCAAGGACGTCACCACTGAGTTGACCAAAAAGGACAAGGCCATGAAGGCCCTGAACCTTGTTTTTGGTCTGGTGGTTTACGCACTTCTTATTGTGGGCATCTATTTCCTTACGAGGATGTTTGTTGTGCGCGCGGGTATGCGCATCGAGTTTTTGACCATAGTCAACCTTATCACAATCGGCATTTCAACCATTGTGGCAATAGGCAACGTGGTGAAAAACTTGTATATGAACGGCGACAATGAGTTGTTGTTCCGTTTCCCCGTCAACGGCACTGAAATCCTCATTGCAAAATCAATCTATTGTGCTTTGCACAATTTGGCAGTGACAGTGCTCATCACTCTGCCTTTCCACGTGGTGTATGGAGCAATCACCGGAGCAGGAGCAGGATTCTATTTTGCATCAATCGCGATGATCCTCTTCTCAACAATGCTTCCTTTCTTCATCGCAAACTTGGTGGCAATCCCCGTGATGAGAGTTGTCAACGCAATCAAAAACCAATTCCTGTTGGTGCTTGTCATCATCATTGCAGCAATCTGCGGATGCTTCGTCCTTTATATGACGGCACTTTCAAGCATTTTGGAATATCTTGCAGACAACAACGTCAACCTCTTTGATGACCCTACAATCAGAGAAAACGTGATGAAGTTTGCCCACAACTGCTATCCCTTCAACTGGTACGCCTATCTTCTTGCAGGCAAAATCCACGCCGGCCTTGGGGCAAAGGAAATGGGGCTCTCATTCCTTTACTTGTTCCTCATCAACGGAGTGCTTGGCGTCAGCGCATTCTTTGTGACCACAAAGTGCTATTACGGCACAATTTTGAAGGGCATAGAAACCGAAAAACAATCCATGGTCAAACTGGTCAAGCGCAACGTGAAACGCAGTGTGTTTGGAGCATTGTTGCACAGAGAATTCTTCTTGATTTTCAGAAGTTTCAACTACTCCTTCCAATATCTTGCAATGGCTTGCGCAGCACCTGTCATGGTGTATTACTGCAACGCGCTTGCATCAGCAATGGGCACAAAGAGCGTTGGCACGTCCATCGTCCCCGGCTTGACACTTTTGGTTGTGGTCATCTTTGTCACCATCATCGTGTCCTTTGCATCAACCTCAATTTCAAGAGAGGGCAACGTGTTCTACCACACAAAGATTATCCCTGTCAGTTTCACAAACCAAATTCTCACCAAACTGTTCCTTTACGGCATTGTGGGTTCAGTTTCAGTGGCACTTTGTTGCATAACTGTGGCGGCGGCATTTGGCACTGAGGCAGGGGGCAATCTGCTCACCCCTCTTGACGTGGGTATGATATTCATCATCTGCGAACTTACAGTTCTTGCACAAACCTGCTTGTCAGTGTGGGCAGACATCAAGTCACCCACCTTCAACGTAGGTGGCGACGGCGAGTTGGTTGCAGCCAACAAAAACGTGGCACTTGCACTTTTCACTGGCATCTTCACCGCAGTGGTCTACGGCGTGTTTGCAATGGTGTTCAGTTTCAACGGCCTTGCCATTGGCAAGTTGGTCATTGATATGCAACCTGCCGAAGTCTACGGCGTGCTCATCGGAGTATCCGCCGCACTGCTCATTGCAAGTGCAAGCCTGCTCTTTGTCAACCTTGACAAACGCTATCACAAGATAGTTCCGTAAACACTAGAAAATTGTAGGCAATCACAAAACTTGTTTTGTGAAAGCCAAGGAGATATTATGAAAAAAGTAATGATTGGCATACTTGTGATTATCCCTGTGATAATCGTGCTTGTCGTGGCACTGGTCAGTGTCTTCGTTTCGGCACGCACGCACATCGCTGTGGATGACATTACGCTTGACAAAAATTACGTTGAAATGGAGTTTGACACCAACAACTCCGTCTACAAACTTTCGGATTTATTCACGGTCAACGTCATGCCTGACCGCGCAACAAACAAGTCGTACACTTGGACGATAGAGGACCTTGTCTGCATTGACGAGGACTACAAGGAAATGTGGGACGAAGGCACAGCCCCCGCACCTGCATATCTCAACGAAACCAGCACCGCAAGAGGTGGGGAAGACGAGACCTGCTCACAAGAGGGCTATCTCTACGTCAATTCCTATTGCTCCTTTGTGCTGAAAGCCCATGCAGAAACCCACGTGGCAACCTGCATTGTCTACGTCGTCGGCTACAAAGTTGAAAGCATTGACATCATTTGTGACGACACTCTCACCGTAGGTGAAAGCGCACTTTTGCAAGTGGCAACAACTCCTGTTGACGCAAAGGTTGACAAGATGCTTTATGAAAGCAGTGACACCTCAATCCTCACCGTTGACCTCAACGGCGTGGTCACCGCAGTAGGTGAAGGCACAGCCACCATCAAAGCAAAGGCATCAGTCCACGGCAGTGATGCCTACGTTGAATCAACCCACGACGTCACAGTGTCAAAGGGCGCAACAGTGTTTGGCAACAACGTCACCACCGCCAGCAATGAACTTTTGTTCAGTGCCCTCGGCGTTGATAGAGACAAAGTGACTCTGGTTGCAGGAGCAACCCTCAACGGAACAGGTGACGGAATCCTCCTCACAGACAGCACCGCAATCATTGAAGTTGACGGCGTTTTGGTCAACGTCAAGAAGTGTGACGAGGGCGCAATCGTCATTGACAACGCAGACCTGTTTGAAGCACAAGAGGACGGCGGATTCATCCTTTCAACAGGAGGACAAAAACTCTATCTCACCGCCAGCTTTGCAGATATGCTTGCAGTGGGCGCACCTGAAGTCACTTGGTCATCAAATCGTGAAACCATTGCCAAGGTTGACGAAAACGGCGTTGTCACCGGTGTCAGCAGTGGCAAGGCAGTCATCACCGCCACCGCAGGTGGAAAGAGTGTGTCCGTCACCATCAACGTAAGAGAAGTGGTCACGGTGCTTCTTGTTGAAACTCCTGTCGCATGCGCAGAAGAAGGCATTGCAAGAGAAACCGTCAACGGCAGTATGGTCTACGTGGACATTTACAGCGACGTTGACGACCTTTCAACCTATGTCCCCAACGTGGCAACCTTCAACTACACAAAGAAAGACAACTCATTTGAATTCAACTTTATGCGCCCCGTCTTCCCCGAAGGGGCAAACAAAGAGGAATTCTATTCAGCATACAATTTCAAGGCACAAGAATACGTTGGCGAAGGTGACGAAAGACAACTTGTTGACAGCGAAAAGGCATATTTTGTCAACAACAAGATGTATTTCAACAGCGCTCTCATTGATGGATATACTGAACTTATCGTCACAATCAGCGCCAAATACCCCAAGTTTGCCGCCCGTCCTGAATACACAACCGTTGAGTTTGTGGTGAAAGTGACAAACGGCGTGTCAATTACTTCTTGGGAAGAAGCCCTTGCAGTCGGCGAAGAGAACTACAATGAACTTGAAAAACAAACCTTGAATCCTGCTTACGAGGCAAGTTTCTTGGACATCTGCCTTGCAGGAGACGTTGAAAGAGCAAGTGGTTGGGTTCCTGACGATGAACTCATCGCAGAACTTCAAGCCATCAAAGCGAAAGTTGATGAGGACAAGAAATTGAAGGATGAGGAAGAGGAACTCTGGCTTGAAAATGGTGAACACGAAGGCCTTGAATATATTTTGCAAATGCGCGAGTACGTTAAGGCCACTGAAATTCGCATCAACAATTCTACGCTGTACGGCAACGGCAATATGATTTACGGCTACAAGTCACAATACTGGGGCACTTGGAACAGTTTGGTCAGAATAAGCGAAGGCAACGCAACCATCTCCAACGTCACGTTGCGTGCTTGCGAAGTTGGCGACACCATCATCAACGACGCAGAGGACACCCAAGGCCTCACCGGCACTTGCATCAGCATAGAATCATTGAATCCCGGCGACCTTACAATCCGTGTGCCCAACAACCTTGTTGAGTTCTCAATCATTGAAAACGCAGGAACAACCTTCCGTGTTTACGGCGGCGACTTCAAGCTTGACGGCTGTATCGTGAGAAACACCTCAGAGACGGCAATTTTCGTCCACCTCACTTCAAACGAGATTGCACCCAGATATTCCCACGTTGACATCAACAACTGTGTCTTCTCAAATATGCTTGGCACTGCAATGAGTATGGCTTTCCAAGGCTACTGTGACGGCAGTGAAGAGGCTGTTGAAAGAGCAGAGCAATGGGTGGCAGAAGGCAAGACCGCAGTCATCACTCAAACAGGCTTCTGGGACATCTACAACTGGCAACCCACCAACATTCTCAATCTTATTCCTGAAATTGGCGCAATCAACGGTATGATTCGTGACGCCCTTGCAGCAAGTGAAACCTTCAAACAGTACAGCCGTTATTATGAAAACACCGAGTATTTCCACCTTGGCTTTATCGTCAGCGGTTGGAAGGCACTTGGTCAAGTTGAGCAACCTTATCTACTTAGCACTTTCGAGGACGAAAGAATCCAAATGATTGACACCAGTGAAATCCTCCCCGAAGCAGGCAGTGCAGGCGCAATCCTCAACGGCGCATTGGGCGGAAAATCAATCTTTGTGTTCACCTACGGTCAAAACGGGAACATCACTCCCGGCAGCACCTACGAGGTCAACAACAGACTCATCCGTCACTTGCACGGCGAAATCTAAACTTGACAAGGAGTGGCTCCCAACTCCAACGTCTAAATAAAGCAAAAATCTCATTTGGCGGAGAAAACTATGAAGAAACTAGGACTTGTTCTTGAAGGTGGCGGAGTCAAGGGTGTATACCAACTTGGCGCGCTTGAAGCCCTATATGAAGCAGGCGTACACTTTGACGGTGTTGCAGGCACGTCCATTGGCGCACTCAACGGAGCGGCGCTTATTGGTGCTGGCATAGAAGGCCTTGCTTCAATGTGGAAGACGGTCATGGAAAGCGATGCTTTCGAGTTGGATGAAGATTGGCTTGCCAAATACAAACACAAGGACTTTGACCTGAATCTCATCACCTACGCAGGCAAGAAACTGGGCAACGTCCACGAGGTTTTGAAGGATTCATATCTTCGTGCGGAAAACTTCGTTTACAGCAATCTCAACGAGGAAGCCGTCCGCAAATCCCCTATGGACTTTGGCCTTGTCACCTACAACATCACTGACATGAAACCCGTTGAAGTGATGAAAGAGGACATCCCAAAGGGCAAACTCATTGACTACGTCATCGCATCGGCATCTTTCCCCATTTTCCCTGCGAAGGAAATTGACGGAGTCAAATATATTGACGGGGGAGTGTACGACAATATGCCCGTCAACTTGCTTGCGCGCCACGGCTATGACAAGATGATTGTCATCCGCACCAACGTGGCAACAAAGCAACCCAAACGCCTCATTGAGCGTGACGACCTTGACCTCACTTATATCATGCCCAAAACCGATTTAGGACGTCCTATGGCGTTCAATCCCGAGAAGTTCGACACAATGCACAAAATGGGCTACAATGACGCAATGCGACTTCTTGACAGTGGCAAAATCCTGCCCTACAACAACTGATATGAACAAAATTATCCTCATAGACGGCAACAGTTTGCTCCATCGTGCTTATCACGCGCTCCCCGGCCTTAAAACCTCAAAAGGCTTCTTTACGGGAGCGATTTTTGGTTTTATGCGCCTTATCACCAAATTGGTGAAGGAACAAAAGCCCACCCATATGGCAGTGGCATTTGACCTTAAAGCCCCCACTTTCAGGCATTTGCGCTACGCCGACTACAAGGGCACAAGAAAGCCTATGGACCCTGAACTTGCCATGCAAGTCGAGCCTCTCAAGGAATTGCTTTCTCTTATGAAGATAAAGGTCGTATCCAAAGAGGGCTATGAGGCGGACGATATCTTGGGCACTCTTGCCAACCGCTTCAAGGACGACACCTACATCGTCACGGGGGATAGAGACAGTTTCCAACTTGTCAGCGATTCAACCACAATCCTTTGGACAAAAAAGGGAGTCACTGACATTGAATATATCACACCTCAGTGGCTTCTTGACGACGGCTTCACCGTGGACACTTTCATTGACTACAAGGCGTTGAGAGGTGACCCCTCCGACAATATCCCTGGTGTAAAGGGAGTTGGTGAAAAGACCGCAAGAGACCTTCTCACCACCTATGGCAATCTTGACGGAGTGTACGCTCACGCAGATGAAATCAAGGGCAAACTTGGTGAAACAATCCGTGCTAACGAAGACGTTGCAAGGCTCAGCCGTGAACTTGCCACCATTCAGGTCAATGCACCTATCGACTGCACCCTTGAAGATATAACCTTCAACCCCGTCTATTCAGGGGAAGTAAAGCGCAGACTCTATGAAATGGAACTTATGTCCATATCTGCCAGTATGACCTTTGACGAGGAGGAAACAGGGGAAGTCAACTTTGAAAAGACCGTTGTTGAACTTGACACCCTCTCCGCCGTTGAAAAGGCGATGACAGGGGACAGAGTGGCCCTCCTCATCCGTGACAGAATATCCTTCTCCACAGACGGCAAGACGGAATACGTCATCAGTTGCGGTGACGACCTCTTTGCCGAACTCACCTTTGACAGCGCAATAGACAAGGTCAAGAGCCTTCTCAATGGCAAGACAGTTGTCTGTTATGACTATAAATCTCTCTCCAAGGAGTTTGACCTTGACGTAGACTTCTTTGACGTCATGATTGCCACCCACCTTGTGAGAGAAAGCGCTCCCATAAAATCCATAGACGCTTGCCTTGGCGGTGACGGCTATGAAGTAGGGGCGGCGGAAATATTCCATTTCCATTTGAAACTGAAAAAGGCCCTTGAAGAAAAGGGTCTGACCAAACTTTTCTACGAAGTAGAACAACCCCTTGCCGTAGTGTTGAAACGTATGGAAGAAAGGGGCTTTGCAGTTGACGTAGCAGAACTTGAAAAACTGAAAGAAAAGTACAGCACCATCGTCAATGACTTGACTGAAAAGATATATGAAACAGTGGGTTTTGAATTCAACGTGGCATCACCCAAACAACTTGGGGAAGTCCTCTTTGAACGCCTAGGCCTGAAACACGGCAAAAAGACCAAAACGGGCTACAGCGTTGGGGAAGAGGTGTTGACCAACCTGAAGGGCGAACACCCCGTAATAGGGCTTATACTGGATTTCAGGCACTATTCAAAGTTGTTGTCCACCTACGTTGTGGGGCTTCAACCACTTGTCAACCGCGGTCGCATACACACCGAATTCAATCAGTGCATCACCGCCACAGGCAGACTGTCCTCAACCAACCCTAATTTGCAAAACATCCCTGTCCGCAGCGAGGAGTCAAAGGACATAAAGAGAGCATTTGTGCCTTCAAAGGGTTGCAGACTTGTGTCCGCAGACTACAGCCAAATTGAATTGAGGCTTCTTGCTCATTTCAGTGAGGACAAAATCCTTGTGGACTCTTACAACACTGGGGTAGACATCCACGCATCAACGGCATCACAAATCTTTGGTGTGCCAGTGGATGAAGTGACAAGCGATATGCGCCGTGACGCAAAGGCGGTCAACTTTGGCATCATCTATGGCATGAGTGACTTTGGCCTTGCCGAGCAACTGGGCATATCAAACTACCGCGCCAAGGAGTTTATCGAAAGATATTTTGAAAGTTATCCCACAGTCAAAGCATACCTTGACGGCAACGTGCAAAAGGCAACAGAGCAGGGCTACAGCACCACAATCCTTGGCAGACGCAGAAATCTCCAAGACCTCAGCGCAAGCAACTATCTTGTCCGCTCCGCAGCACAGCGTATGGCAAAGAACACACCTCTCCAAGGCTCTGCCGCAGACATAATCAAGGTGGCGATGATTGCCGTTGAAAAGCGTCTTGAAGGTATGAAATCAAAGATGATTCTTCAAGTCCACGACGAACTCATCGTAGATGCAGACGAAACCGAAGTGGAAGAAGTCAAACAAATTCTCCAAGAGGAAATGGGCTCAGCGATGAAACTCAACGTACCCTTGGTGGCAGAGGCAGTTGTTGGCGACAACTGGGCGGAATTGAAATGAAAATTGCAGTGATAGGCGGAATAGGCTGTGGCAAAAGTGAAGCAATGCGCGCCTTTGGCGACAACGGCTACGCAGTGCTTTCCGCAGACAAAATCAACAGTGAACTTTGGCAAGACGAGGCGTATCTCAACACCCTCAAACTGAACTTTCCTGAGGCAGTGATAGATGGTGAAATCACCAAAGCAAGTCTTTCAAAAGTGGTGTTTGCAGATGACGAGAAGAGAGAACTTTTGAACTCAATCTCCCACCCCCTCATCGTCAGCAAAATAGTGGAAAGCAAAGAGGAACTTTTGGCAGTTGAGTTGCCCTTGTCACTGGAAAGTGGCATACTTGCCGAGTTTGACCACGTCGTCCTCATCGACACAAAAAAGAGCCTGCGCCTCAAAAGACTAGAAGGTAGGGGCGTTGACAAAAAGCGTGCCAAAAGGATTATGGCAGTGCAACCTCCTATGAAAGCACTGCGCCGTCAAGCGGACGTAATCATCCTCAACAACGGAACAAAAGAAACCCTCTACGAAAAGGCAAGCATGGTGGCAGACATCTTGAATAGATAACCACTTAAATCACAAAACAAGCACTTTAAGGTGTAAAAACACAATAATAAACATAGGATTTGTGAAAATAACACGATTGTAGGGCGGTGGGCTTGCTCCCGCCGAAACCAACCGTAGTGGAAAGGGGATATGCCCCTCCAACCCAAACTTAAAGTAAGACAAAAACAAAAAACATACATTTATTTTTACAGGAGAAAATTATGATCAACGGCAAAAAAATCGTATTGACAGGAGCAAACAGTGGCATCGGTCTTGAAGTGTTGAAACTTCTTGTCAAGGGTGACAACCAAATTTTGGCAGTGGACTTGTACACAGACAAAATCGAAACTTTCGACCCCAATAAGGTCACACCTATGGTTATGGACGTGTCAAAGAAAGAGAACGTGGATCAAATCTTTGACAGAGCAATCGAGGTCCTTGGCCAAATTGACATTTTCTTTGCCAACGCAGGCTATCCTTACTATGAAAAGTTCGACTACGTCAATTGGGAAAGAGTTGAAAGAATGTTTGAAACCAACGTCTATTCACCCATCTATTCCTACGCAAAGTACGTTGAGTATTTGAACGGCAGACCCGGTCACATGGCAATCACCGTGTCCGCAATCGGCACAATGGCAATCCCCGGCTACACAATTTATAGTGCATCCAAGTTTGCAATGCAAGGCTTCCAAGAAGGACTGAGATTTGAACTCCCCAAAAACGTCAAATTGACCTGCCTCTATCCCATCGCAACCGACACCGGTTTCTTCAAGAAGGCAGCAGAAGGCAGTGGCAGAAAAATCACCGAGCGTCCTTTCCCCGTGCAAAGCCCCGTTGTGGTTGCAAGACGTATGGTCAAGGGTATGGAAAGAGGCAAGAAGTTTGTCAACCCCTCAAAACTCTTTGTTTTCTCAAAGGTATTGATGGCAGTCTGTCCTCCCATCAAGTGGGCATATCTTGCACTTGAAAAGAAAAAACTCACCCGCTTCCTCGCCCAAAAAGCCGAAACTGAAAAAGCAGAATAACAAAACACAATCAATACTTATTGCACCCACAAAGCGCACCCAAATCGGGTGCGCTTTTTCAAAATACCCGTTTAGATATGCGGTTTTTATCTCTCAAAAAATTCAGTATTGACGAAAAAGCGGTTAGATGATAAAATTATCAAGCAAAAAGAATAGACTATAAGAAAACGGCAAATCTACAAAAATGGAGAAAATTATGTTCAACGTCAAAATGAACGGCGAAGTGGTCGCCGTAAACAGCGGAACAAGAGTCATCGACCTTATTCCCGAAAAGGACAGATGCAACCACGTCATTTGCAAGGTGGGGGCAGTTGTCAAAGAACTCAACTATCAACTGACAGACCGAAATGACGGTGTGGAAATCACCCTTCTCGGTCTTGACCATGAGGAAGCATCAAAGGCCTATGAAACCAGCCTGCGCTTTATCATCGCAATGGCATTTCACCGCTTGTACCCCGACGTGCGCGTGCGTTTCAGTTATAACGTATCCCGCGCAATCTTTTGTCAATCCTTGACTCAGGGCTTCAATATGTCCCGCGCCACTGAGCCTATAAAGCAAGAAGTGGCAAAGATTATCAAGGAAAACCTGCCCATCACCCGTGTCACCGTCACCAAGGAAGAGGCAAGGGAGATATATAGCAAGTTTGGCCACGAGGACAAATTGGAGATTTTGGAATATCGCCCCGACACCGTTGTGCACCTCTACAAGTGCGGAGAGTATTATGACTATCTTCACGGCTATATGGTGGCATCAACAGGCGCAATCAAGACTTACCGCATTGCACCTTACAGCCCGGGTATGATAATTCAATATCCTCGACACGAACTTGACGCCACAATCCCCAAATTCCAAGAGGAATCCACCTACGGCAAGACCTTGCAGAGCGCCTATCAATGGTCCAAAAAGGTTGGGCTTCAAACAATAGTGGGCATCAACAAAAAGGTGGAGGAAAGCCCTAGAGATTTCGTCCAACTGTGCGAAGCACGCCACAACCATATGCTCAGTGAGTTGGGCAATGCCATTGAAAAGGAAAAGGAGGACATCCGCCTCATCGCAATCGCAGGCCCTAGTTCAAGCGGAAAGACAACCTTCTGCAATCGTCTGCGTATAGAATTGTTGTCACGTGGCATCAACCCTGTGATGATTTCAATGGATGACTATTATCTGCCCAAAACCCAAATCAGTGAAATCCAAGGCCTGCCCATAGGTGAACTTGACCTTGAGCACGTCAACTGCCTTGACGTTGACCAGTTCAACAAGGACCTCTATGACCTGATCAACGGTGAAGAGGTGACTTTGCCTTATTTCAACTTCAAAACAGGAGACAGAGAAGAGGGCAAAAAGATAAGAGTTGACAGTGGCAGCCCCATCATCATTGAGGGCATACACGCCTTGAACGAAAGATTGACTTCATCAATCCCCAAGCACCAAAAGTTCAAGATTTTCATTGCACCTCAAGCCCAAATCAACATTGATGATCACGCCCCTCTGTCCACAACGGACGTGCGCCTCATCCGCCGTATTGTAAGAGATATGAAACACCGCGGAAGCACAGCCGCCAACACCATTGATATGTGGAAGTCTGTCCGCAACGGTGAATTCAAGTGGATTTATCCTCACCAAGAGGGCGTCAACTTTGTGTTCAATTCAAGCCTACTTTACGAGCTTTGCATATTGCGCACCCAAGCCCTTCCTGCCTTGAGAGAGATTAAACCCACCGACCCTCAATACGTTGTGGCAAACCGTCTCATCAAGTATCTCAAATATTTCCGTCCCCTTGAAGACGAAAGCGTAATCCCCTGCAATTCCATCATAAGAGAATTCGTCGGCGGCAGCTGTTTCGAGGTATAGAAAACATAAATAGTGAAGTGCGAACTCCTCAAATCGCATGTCCCCCTTCCTCACGTGTTTCCCCCTTCTGCCATTCGGCAGAGCCCTACGGGCAGGGCAACACTCGGCTCTCGCACATTAAGCGGCGTCGCCTCATTATGCCACTCGTTGCGTTGGTGCAAAAAATCACAGCGCACCCGCAACTTCGTACTCTCGTCTGGTGCTCGGCGCTCCCTTCCTCGTCGCCGCTGCTCCTCGCGTTCCGTCTTCGAAAAAGTAAGTACGTGCATAAGAACGCTCAAAATAAGCAAACTGCAAACAAAAAACGGACTTTACAGTCCGTTTTTTCATTTATAAAGTGTTTGTTTTGTCAGTCTAGGCAAATAAGTTCATAGTCCTTTGTGCCGTAGCCAAGGGCTGCCGCTTTGTCTATCGTGAGAGTGCCGTTGCGGGATTCGATGCGTTCAATGAGGTGCCCTTTCTTGGGGTCATCGCAGTTATAGACAAGGTCCACACAAGCCTTGTCAATGGCAACAGGGTCAAGGGATGCAAGGACGCCGATATCCTTGATGCAGGGGTCTTCTGCCACAGCACAGCAGTCGCAGTCCACACTCATATTTTTCATAACGTTGATGTATGCAACGTTGCCTCCAAAGAAGTCGATGACGGACATTGCAGAGTCTGCCATTGATTCAAGGAAGAGGTCGTGGTCGGCTGTCCAAAGTTTGTCGGGCTCACCTGCGCCGTGGATGTATGCCTTGCCAAAAGCGGAAGCACAGCCTATGGACAGTTGCTTGATTGCGCCACCGTATCCACCCATAGGATGACCTTTGAAGTGGGAGAGCACCAGCATGGAGTCATAGTTTGCCATACCCTTGCCAACGTAGTTTTTTTGTATGACGTTGCCCTTCATTTCAAGGACGGTGTCAGGACCTTCTGCGTCCAAAATTTCAATGGGGAATTCATCCCAGCCGTGGTTGTGGAAGGTTTCAAGGTGCGCTTTGGTGGTGTTGCGTTTGCCGGCGTAAGCGGTGTTGCATTCAACCACAGTGCCACCCACGTAGTTTATCATATCTCTCCAAAAGTCGGGGCGGAGGAAGTTTTGGTTGCCGGGCTCACCGGAGTGGACTTTCACCGCCACTTTGCCGGGGAGGTTGACGCCAAGTGCTTTGTAGAGGCGGAGCACACTTTCGGGGGTAATATCCTTTGTGAAATAGACTTTTGCTTTCATATTATTCTCCTATGAGGTCGGGTATCAATTTGTTTGCCACCACCAAGTAGTGGGGGTGATAGTTGTTGCGGTAGGTTTCCGAGTGGGATATGAGCACTCTGCCTGAGGATATATATCTGTCAATGAAATCGGCGTCAAAGTTGTGTTTGACTTCGTTGAGAGCGCAGTGCAGTGCGGATATATCCCCCTCAACAGCGGACTCCTTAAATGCCTTTGCAAGGGGCAGGAAAGTGCCAAACTTCTCAAAAAACGGCTTGATGTACACCCTTGAATACAGGTCACTGACTCTTTCAACAAGGTCGTATTTTACGTCGTTGTCCTTCATATCCTCATATTCGGCGGTGACACGGCACACCACGTCGTCAAGAAGCCCCACAAGGTGAGCAGGGCCCATAATCCCTTGCATAAAGAGTTTGACCACGTCCTGGGTTGTCATAAGAGGATATTTCTTCAAATGCTCGTCAAGATAAACCATAAAGTCATTATATCACAACAACATTTATTTGAAAAGACGGAAACCAAAAAACGAGCCGAAATCGGCTCGTTTTTATCGAGGTTGCAGTCAAAGGTTTCAAGCGTTTGCCACAATTCTCACCATATCGGCAATAGCCTCAGCCATAACCTTTGCCCCATCTTTTGAGGGGTGAATCTTGTCCCCAAACCACTCTTCGTGGTTGTCGGTGAGGGCGTAGATATCCACGATGGTGTATCCCTTTGTGGTTGCATAGGAGTAGGTTGCGTCCTTGATGACGTCCACCACCTCTGAGCGAATGTCCAAATCGCCGTAGTTGTCCTTGACGGGAAGATAACATTTTGCTGGGGTGCAGAGTATGATTTTCACGTCGGGGTTGTTCTCCTTGTAGGAGTTTATGAAGTTGTCGTACTTCTTGATGAAATCCTCTTCGTTCACCCAGTTTGCAGGTTTGGAGTCGTTTGTACCAAGCATGATGACAACGATATCCGCATCGTATTCAAGGCTCAGTCGGTATTGCTCACTTTCAATATATGGTCTATCGCCGTCGGGGGAGAGGGTGCGAGCAGAGTGACCAAAGTTTGCCACGTGATAGTCATCGCCTAGCATACCTTGCAGTTGAGCGGGGTAGTTGTTCTTTCCCCAATCCGAAATGCCGTGGCCGTATGTTATGCTATCCCCAACACAAGCCACCTTGATTTGACCTTCTTTCGGCTCGGAGTGATGATGTATGCCGGTGAGGCCCAAAAAGTAGAAAATGCAAAAAGCCACAACGGCAACCACCAACGCCACCGCCACTGTTATGATGACAATTTTTTGTGTCTTGCTCATAATTCCTCCTATCATCTTAATGAAAACATTATACCACACCCACTCCCGTTTGAAAAGACGGAACTTGAAATGAAGAAATCCTCAAAATAGATTGACAACGCCTCACCGATTTTGTAAAATACAATGCGATGCGGATGTGGCGGAATTGGCAGACGCGCTAGATTCAGGTTCTAGTGGGCATTTGCCCTTGTGAGTTCAAGTCTCGTCATCCGCACCAAAAATGGCTATGTCAATTTGGCATAAGCCATTTTTTTGTACACTCCACTCAATAAGGGACTTGAACGGGTGGGTATCGCAGACACTATGGCAAATTTTATTGCTTGTCTCAGACAAATGATGGACACCCATCACTTGCCACCTTGGCGTGATAGCGAAGCGGAGCAAGTCCCTTCATCTGCACCATATTGACACAATAGCTTTGATACATTGTATCAAGGCTTTTTTTCTTTTTACATTTAATCAATTGTTATATATTAATAAAAAACAATTGAAAATGTAAGAAAAGTAAGATATAATAGGAAAAGTAAGATATCTATTTGGGAGGAATGTAAATGAAAGACATAAAAGAAGATAGGTTTATAGTTAGTGTCAAGGTTGGACCCAAGGGTCAAATTACAATACCTGCTGCAGCAAGAAAAATGTTTAATATTAAAGAAGGTGACACCTTGATGGTGATGGGTGACAAGGAAAGGGGAATCGCATTAATTAAAGACGATGTATTTTATCAATTAATGGGTGGTATTTTTAATAATGATAACAGCAATAAAGATTAATGACCTTACAAAAAATTACAAAGATGTCACAGCAGTTGATAGATTAAATCTAGAAATATATGAAGGAGAATTGTTTTCTTTACTTGGTATAAACGGAGCTGGGAAAACAACAACTATAAAAATGCTGGCAACACTTGTGAAACCAACAAGTGGAGATGCCAAAGTTTTTGATTATTCGATATTGAAAGATGAAGAAAGAATAAAAGAGATTATTGATATTTCCATGCAAGAGACTGCTATTGCAAGAAAATTAACAGTTGAAGAAAATATTGAGTTTTATGGTAAATTATCTGGACTAGATAAATTAGAACTAAACAAAACCAAAAAAGCCATTTATGAAACATTCGGATTTGATAAAATAGCTAAAAAGCAGGCTTCAAAATTATCTGGTGGCTGGCAAAGAAAACTATCAATTGCCTTAGCTTTGATTTCCAAGCCCAAAATATTATTCTTGGATGAACCAACATTAGGGCTTGATGTAATAGCTAGAAGCGAATTGTGGAAAACCATAAATGAATTAAAAGGAAAGATGACAATAATCCTAACTACTCATTATATGGAAGAGGCAGAAGCATTATCCGATAGAATCGGTATAATGAAAGATGGAAAACTGTTGTTTGTTGGTACGAAAGATGAATTATTTAGTAAAACAAGCAAAACAAATGTTGAGGATTCTTTTATTGAAATAGTTTCTGGAGGTGAACTAGCATGAAAAAATCATTATCCAGAATTATCATTTTAACAAAAAGAGATTTCAAAGAAATATTAAGGGATCCACTGTCATTAATATTTACCTTAGGAATGCCTTTGTTTATGGAAATATTGTTTTATCTAATTTTCCATAAATTAACACCTCAATTTGAGATGAAGTATTTGGCTCCAGGAATAGTTGTGTTTGCTCAAAGTTTCATTGCACTCTTTGTAGGACTACTAATTGCTATAGATAGATCGACATCTTTTTTAACAAGATTATATGTATCCAATGCAAAATCATATGAATTTATTTTTTCATACGCTTTATCTATGATTCCGATTATATTTGTCCAATCATTATTGTTCTTCTTGGTTGGCGGAATAATTGATTCTTCAATATTTAGCATCAATATGATATTTGCGATACTTATAAGCTTAGTTACATCCCTTCTTTTTATTGCCATAGGAATTTTGCTTGGATCCCTATGCAATGAAAAATCTATTGGTGGCATTTCTTCAATTGTTATTGCTGGCCAATCAGTACTATCTGGCATGTGGTTTCCAATTGAAGGATTAAGCGAAGGAATGATTACTTTTATGAATATATTACCATTCAGAAATGCAACAAAACTTGTTCAAAATACAATGAATGGGATAAATGATGTATATAAGGATTTTTTAATTCCATTAATTATTGTTATTGCATATACGATAGTATCATTCATTTTGGCAATAGTGGCTTTCAAAAGAAAAATGAAATCAAACTAAGCATTACTAAATTAAGTCATCCTTCGAGGGTGGCTTTTCTTTTAACTGAAACAACTACGGAACGAAAGGTCTATCAACGGAAGGATAGTTTTTCTCGTTGTACGGCAGGGTGAACATATTGAAAAAATTGATTTTTTGTGTTATAATAAACTGAACGATAAATAAGAATTTACAAGTGAGTGTATAATGAGCAAAAAATTAACCGAAATGAGTTTAGAAGAACTGTGGCGGTTGTTTCCTATCATTTTAACAGAACATCAAGAGTGTTGGAAAGAATGGTATTTGGAAGAAGAAACCCTGTTAAAGAAACTTCTTCCAAAAGTCCAAAGGATAAGCAATATAGGAAGTACCGCAATTTCTTCCATTTGGGCAAAGCCTATTGTTGATATTCTCGTGGAAGTTAATAAGGATAGCAACTTGTTTGATTATAAAGATTTGATTACAAACAACGGCTATATTTGTATGTCGCAAAGCGAAGATAGAATTTCTTTTAATAAAGGATATACCGAAAATGGATTTTCCGAGAAAGTATTTCATTTGCATTTAAGATAT